>NZ_CP094375.1:2325000-3255000 GCF_056341075.1 Devosia sp. Micro-HW1
AGGTCCGGCAGGGACAGCTGGTTGGCTATGTAGGCTCCACCGGCCAATCGACCGGTCCGCACCTGCATTTTGAAATCCTCATCAACGGCAATCTCGTCGATCCGCTCAGCGTCAAGCTCCCCAAGGACAATGTCCTGCCCGCGCAATACCGAGAGGAATTCGACCAGACCATCGCCCAGGTCAATGAGCTGATGGCACGCGAACCGGCTCCCGTCTCGGTGGCTGCGGCAAACTGATCCCTATTCGGCCACGCCGATATAGACGGCCAGCTCGTTTCCGCCCGGCTCGCGGAAATGGAACCGGCGACCGCCAGGAAAATCGAACTGCGCGCGCGTGATCGTACCGCCCGCGGCAATGACCCTTTCCTGGGCAGCGTCGAGATCATCGGTTCGAATGATGGCCATGGTTGCCGTCACGCGTTCGGCACTCGCATCGATGCCCCCATCGATGCCCGCCCCCTCGATGCCGTCATAGATAGGCCCATAGCTGGTAATGCCCCAGCCGAAGGCCTGCTTGAAAAATGTGCTGCTCTTCTCCCGATCGGCCGATGGGAATTCGATATAGTCGAGGCGGTCGGTCATGATCTCTCCTTGTTCAGGCGCGCTTGGAACGCAGCCCGGGTCGCTTGGTGATGTCTTGCCTGGTCATGAGCACCTCAAACTCCGGACTGTCCGGATCGACCAGGGCCACCCGCCCCTCTGCATCATGGTGCAGTGCCCAACCCAGCGTCTTGACCAGCGGAGAACTCCGAAGGCAGGGCTGCCCTTTGGAGAAATACTCCATGCGGGCCGGGCCGCGCTCGTTCGTCTCGATCTCCCTGCGATCAGCAAATATCTCGAACTGCAGGTCGTCGCTGGTGAAGGCATAGGGGCTGGCCGAAAGCCGTTCATATTGCATCGATACGACCGTGCCCGGCTTGCCCGGCAAACTGGCAACCGTCACCGGACAATCGGGCGAGGGCAGGATGAGCGTGTCATAATAGTTGGTGCTATGCATTCTTTCGCCCACTTTGTTCTTCTTATGTTCTAGTGCGAAGCGCCATAGGGGGCAAGCGAAAAGAGGGCCAGTCCAAGACTGGCCCTCCCTGAGGATGCAGATTGCGCCTAGGCTGCGGCGTCGGCCTCGTTCTTGCCGCCTGGCAACAGGACGATTCCGCTCTCATCGGCATCGACGACGACGCGGCTGCCATCGGCGACCTTGCCCGAGAGGATTGCCTCGGCCAGCTCGTCCTGCACCTCGCGCTGGATGACGCGCTTGAGCGGGCGCGCACCATAGGCAGGATCGTAGCCCTCATTGGCCAGCCATTCGCGGGCCCTGGGCGTCAGTTCGAGCGCAATGTCGCGATCCCTGAGCAGGGCTTCGAGGCGGCCAAACTGAATATCGACGATATTGCCCATATGCTCACGGCCGAGCCGGTGGAACAGCAGAATCTCGTCGATCCGGTTGAGGAATTCCGGGCGGAAGGCTCCCTTGACTGCATCGAGCACCTTGCCGCGCACCAGCTCCACCGATTCCCCATCCTTGAGCTCGACCAGATACTCGGCCCCAAGATTGGAAGTCAGAATGATGACCGTGTTGCGGAAGTCGACCGTCCGGCCCTGCCCGTCCGTCAGGCGCCCGTCATCGAGCACCTGCAGGAGAACATTGAATACATCCGGATGTGCCTTTTCGATCTCGTCGAAGAGCACGACCTGATAAGGCCGCCGCCGCACCGCTTCGGTAAGCACCCCACCTTCGTCATAGCCGACATAGCCCGGAGGAGCACCGATCAACCTGGCAACCGAGTGCTTTTCCATGAACTCGCTCATGTCGAGTCGCACCATGGCTGTCTCGTCATCGAACAGGAACTGCGCCAGGGCCTTGGTCAACTCGGTCTTGCCCACACCGGTGGGACCGAGGAACATGAACGAGCCAATCGGCCGGTTCGGATCCTGCAGGCCCGCCCGTGAACGGCGCACCGCCTTGGAGACGGCCTTGACCGCTTCGGCCTGCCCGATGACGCGGGCGCCGAGCGAGGCTTCCATATGGAGGAGCTTTTCCTTCTCGCCTTCCATCATCCGGTCGACCGGAATGCCGGTCCAACGTGAAACGACCTGGGCAATGTCGCTGGGCTCGACCGTTTCTTTGGCCATGATTGGATCAGGCTTGCCATCACCGTTGGCATCGTCAGCGGATTTGAGGCGCTTTTCGAGATCGGGGATCACGCCATAGGCCAACTCGCCGGCCCTGGCGAGATCGCCCTGGCGCTGCGCAATTTCGAGCTGCGAACGAGCCGCATCGAGCTCTTCCTTGATCTTGGTCGAGCCCTGCAGGCGTTCCTTTTCCGCCAGCCACTTGGCCGAGAGCACCTGAGCCTGCTCTTCGAGCCCGGCAAGATCATGCTCCAGGCGCTCGAGGCGCGTCTTGGAACCCTCGTCGGTCTCCTTCTTGAGGGCTTCGCGCTCGATCTTGAGCTGCATGATCTTGCGGTCCAGCTCGTCCAGCGCTTCTGGCTTGCTGTCGACGGCCATGCGCAGGCGCGCAGCCGCCTCGTCCATGAGATCGATGGCCTTGTCGGGCAGGAAACGGTCGGTGATGTAGCGATTGGAAAGAGTCGCCGCGCTCACCAAGGCCGAGTCCGCAATGCGAATGCCGTGATGCAGCTCGTACTTTTCCTTGAGGCCGCGCAGGATGGAGATCGTGTCTTCCACGGTCGGCTCGCTGACAAAGACCGGCTGGAAGCGACGGGCCAAAGCCGGGTCCTTCTCGACATGCTTTCGGTATTCGTCGAGCGTCGTCGCGCCGACACAATGCAGTTCGCCGCGCGCCAGGGCAGGCTTGAGCAGATTGGACGCATCCATGGCGCCCTCGCTCTTGCCGGCGCCAACCAGCGTGTGCATCTCGTCGATGAACAGGATGATCTGGCCCTCGGCCGCCTGCACCTCAGACAGCACCGACTTGAGGCGCTCCTCGAATTCGCCGCGATATTTCGCACCAGCAATCAGGGCGCCCATGTCGAGGGCAAGCAGGCTCTTGTTCTTGAGGCTCTCGGGCACATCGCCATTGACGATACGGATGGCAAGGCCCTCGGCAATGGCCGTCTTGCCCACGCCGGGTTCGCCGATGAGAACCGGATTGTTCTTGGTGCGACGGGAAAGGACCTGGATGGTACGACGGATTTCCTCGTCACGACCGATCACGGGGTCGAGCTTGCCCTCGCGCACGTCTTCGGTAAGGTCACGGGCATATTTCTTGAGCGCGTCATACGTATTCTCGGCCGAAGCACTATCGGCCGTGCGCCCCTTGCGGATCGCTTCGATGGCAGTATTGAGGCCCTGCGCGGTGACGCCTGCGGAGGCCAGAATCTTTCCGGCATCGGTGTCCTTCTCGATCACCAGAGCCAGCAGCAGCCGCTCGACCGTAACAAAGCTGTCGCCGGCCTTCTGCGCGGCCTGCTCGGCCGTGTCGAAGACGCGCGCCAGTTCGCGCCCGAGATAGAGCTGACCGGCATCGCCGGACACTTTCGGAATTTTGTTGAGAGCGGCTTCCACCCCGGCGCGCACAGCCTTGGGGTCGCCACCGGCCCGTTCGATCAGACCGTTGGCCATGCCCTGGTCGTCATCGATCAGCACCTTGAGCAGGTGAACGGGGGTGAACTGCTGGTGCCCCATGCTCAAAGCTGCGGTCTGCGCACCCTGGATGAAGCCTCGAGAGCGTTCGCTGTATTTTTCGATGTTCATGCAACTCTCCTTGTCTCGTCCGTCGCGCGGCCCATCAAAGGCACCGGCACAACGGCGGAAGCGTCGATTTGAACAATGCCCGGATCAGCACATCGTTCGTGACTAATGTAGGTGCTGTCGCGGCGAACAACAGTGGTGGTGGAACAATATCGCTGCTTCTCGCAGGAATGGGCCAACCGGCAGGCGCAGAATTCTGCAGCTTTCCGATTAACCGGCGGGCAACCTGCTGTGGCTAGGGTCTTCGGTATCGGGCGAAACGCCCTCTCAACCGGATGGACGCGATGGGGAACCGGATCAAGGTTTGGATGCTGCCTCTGGCCATTCTGGCCTACGCAGCCATTGCCATCGCGGTGTCACCGTCTGTCTACGGCACCGTATTCCGGTCCTACCTTACTCAGGTCGCGGTCCTGCCATTTCTCCTGAGCGTCGCCCTGCCTATAGCGTCTGTGCTGCTCCGTCCCCGCGCACCCTTTACGATGATGATAGAAGTGCTGCGCACGGCCACGCCGCGTCTGCTCGCCGTAACCGCCCTCTTCTGTATCGGCATATCCGGCTTCACCTCGCTCAAGCTGGCCATTCCGCACTTCGTGCCCTTCTATGCGGACGCGTTCCTCGCGGACCTCGACCATCTGCTGCATGGCGGCGACCCTGGCGCCATCGTCCACGCCCTATTGCCCAGCTGGACCGAATATCCGCTCGCCTATCTCTACGGGCCGATCTGGTTCAGCCTCTGGTTTGGCCTTCTGGCCTTTGTCAGCCTGCTCGACAATGAAAGGCTGCGGACGCGCTATTTCTGGTCGATGGCGCTGACGGTCTGCCTGCTCGGCACCGTGTCCGCCATGGCCTTCTCTTCCGTTGGCCCGATTTTCTATGCGGAATTCGTCGACCCTGACCGGTTCGCCGGGCTCGTCGCCTCCATCAAGGCCAGCGCCTTTGGCGACTACATGACCGAAGCCTCGGCCTACCTGCTGGCGAACTACCAAAACCAGACCGCCGGCATGGGCACCGGCATTTCGGCGCTGCCGAGCATGCATCTGGCCATTGTCACCCTCAATGCCTGCATGCTGACCAATCTCAACCGCTATCTGGGCATCTTCGCCTGGATCTATGTCGGGCTCATCCAGATCGGCTCAGTATATCTGGGCTGGCACTATGCCGTGGATGGATATTTTTCCATCGCCGCCGTAAGCCTCGTCTGGTGGAGCGTCGGCAAGGTCATGCAGGCCGATGGGGCCCGGAGGCAGGACAGCCCCGCGCCAGTGCCCCAGGCGCTCGCAACCAGCTAGGCCGATGCCGCAACAGAAAAGCAAAATGCCGGGCACTGGGCCCGGCATTTTTTATTCTATTCGGCAACATTGCCGGTGAGGAAGGCGGGCAATTCGGTCCCCGACGCCGTTCCGGCGTCGGCGGCACCTTCGCCACCGGCAGGACGGCGGCGACGCGGGCGACGTTCACGCGGCTTGCGCGGCGCCTGCTCCCCTTCGCCTTCGGATGCGGCGGCCACGGCAGCCGGCTCCTCGGAGGACTGCGACGGCTGCACATCGGGCTGGCTGCCCTCGGCCTCATTGTCACTGCCCTGACTCACATGCTGCTGCGGCTGGGGCGAGGAGAAGCGCGAATTGATGTCGTTGCTGTCATCGTCGAAATCGACATCATCCTGGCTCTGTCCGTCACGGGCGCCATTCATGGCCTGCTGGGCAGAGGAGACGATGCGGAAATAGTGTTCGGCATGCTGCAGGTAGTTCTCGGCCATTACCGAGTCCCCCGAGGACTGAGCGTCGCGGGCAAGCTGCAGGTACTTCTCGGCGATATGGGCAGCGTTGCCGCGCACCTTCACGTCCGGTCCATTGCTCTCGTAATTGCGCGACAGCGGATTGACATGCTTGCGTCCGCCATTCCGGCCGCGCTGCCGGTTCTTGTTCTGGTTAGGTCTCATCGGGTCGCTTTGTCTAACTCTAGAAGTTAAGCGTCACATCATGGGGCTGACCGGTAAATTGGCCCGATCCGGCCCGTGACCCCGGCGGTGGTAAGTGCGCACCGTGCGGGGATTGGTCTGGCTTCATGAAGACCGAATGCGGTCGGCAGCGACCTACGGAAAAGTCCGTCCCGTCCCTCGCGTCACTCCGGCTCGCCGGAGTCGCGCTGCTTGTCGCAGCTACATACATTTTGGATCGGGTGATCGCTGCGGCGCCCATGATGCGCCATTGACAGCAACGGCAAACTAGCCGCTTCGCCCGGACTTGGCCAGCACAAACTGCGCTTTGCCTTAACAGGGCTGTTTACTTGTCCTTGAAGTGGTGCGCCAAGATCACACGATCAAGGCCATTGAGGTCCTTGTGAACGACAATATCGGCAAATCCGTGTTCAGCGAACAAATTCGCCACCTCCGCTCCCTGATCATAGCCGATTTCCACCAATACGGCGCCGCCCGGCCGCAGATAGTGCGCAGCCTCACCGGCGATGACCCTGTAGGGCGCAAGACCATCCGGGCCGCCGTCGAGCGCCAGACGCGGATCGAAGTCCTTCACTTCGGGCGAAAGGGTTTCCACCACGGCGGTGGCGATATAGGGCGGGTTGGAGGTGATGAGGTCGAATTTCATCCCAGGCACCCCCACCCGGCCTCCCCCTGCAGAAGGGGGAGGGGAAGGAAGAGCCGGCCGTTGGGTCCCCTCCCCCTTCTCCAGGGGGAGGGTTAGGGTGGGGGTAAGCGCATCGAACCAGTTGCCCTGGGCAAAGCTCAGGCGATCGCCGACTCCGTTCAGTGCTGCATTGTCTTGCGCCATGGCCAGCGCATCAGGATTGATGTCGGTGGCGATGCCGGTTGCATCGGAGCGGCTGGCCAGAATGGCAATGGGAATGCAGCCGGTGCCGGTGCCAAGATCGAGCAGCCGCCCGCCCTGGGGCAGGTGCTGCAAGGCCAGGTCGACCAGCAGTTCGGTATCCGGACGCGGCTCCAGGGTCGCGGCGCTCAGGCGGAACGGGAGCCCGTAAAACGCCTTCTCGCCGATGATCCGCGCCACTGATTCCCCGCCCATGCGGCGCTGCAGCAGGTCCGCGATCCGGGCGGCATCGGCGTCCGAGACTGGCTCCTGTTCGCGTGTCGCGAGCGCCAGCGCGTCGAGGCCAAGGGCATGGCCGGTCAGCAGCTTGGCGTCGAGCGCGGCCGTGACAAAGCCCTGCTTGGTGAGAACATCGCGCCAGCCCCGCCAGAGCGCGCCGATGCTGATGCCTGCGATCAGTTGACCTGCTCCATGGCGGCCAGCTGCGCCGCCTGGTTCTCGGTGATCAGCGCCTCGATCAGTTCATCGAGCGCTTCGCCCGCAATCACCTTGTCGAGCTTGTAGAGCGTGAGATTGATCCGATGGTCGGTCACGCGGCCCTGCGGGAAATTGTAGGTGCGGATGCGCTCGGAACGGTCGCCGGACCCCACCTGCCCCTTGCGCTCGGCCGAGCGGGCGCTGTCGCGTTCCTCGCGCTGCATTTCATAAAGGCGCGAGCGCAGGACGATCATGGCCTGGGCGCGGTTCTGGTGCTGGCTCTTCATGGCCGAGGTCACCACAATGCCGGTGGGCAAATGGGTGATGCGCACGGCCGAGTCGGTGGTGTTGACGTGCTGGCCGCCCGCGCCCGAGGCGCGCATCGTATCGATGCGGATGTCCTCGTTGCGGATCTCGATGTCGATGTCTTCCACCTCCGGCAGCACGGCGACCGTGGCGGCGGATGTGTGGATCCGGCCCGATCCTTCAGTGGCCGGCACGCGTTGCACGCGATGCACGCCGGACTCATATTTCATGCGGGCATAGACGCCCTTGCCCGAAACATTGGCGATGATTTCCTTGAAGCCCCCCATTTCGCCGGGGCTTTCTTCCATCACCGTGACTTTCCAGCCCCGGTTGGCCGCGTAGCGCTCATACATGCGGAAGAGGTCGCCCGCGAACAAGGCCGCCTCGTCGCCGCCGGTGCCGCCGCGAATTTCGAGGATGATGGACTTTTCGTCCGCCTCGTCCTTGGGCAGCAGCAGGATGCGAATGGACTGCTCTAGTGTTTCCAGCGTCTCGTCGAGGTCCTCGATCTCGGCCTCGGCCATTTCAGCCATTTCCTTGTCGCCGCTCTTGAGCAGACTTTCAGCCTCGGCACGATCACGCTGCGCCTTCTTGTAGGCGCTGATCTTTCCCACGATCTCGCTGAGGTCGGAATGTTCCTTGGAGAGCTTGGCAAGCTCATCCGGGCTCGCACCCGAGGACAGAGCCGCTTCGATATACTGGAAGCGGGTTTCAAGAGCGTCGAGCTTGTCCTGGGGCAGGCTGGGCATCTTCTATTCCTGTGGGCCAACGCCCTCGTCACAACCGCTCAGTCATTCCGGCGCAGGCCGGAATCCAGGCGCGAGGCGCCGGACTTGCGGATGATTCAAAACATGGACCCCGGCCGTCGCCGGGGTGACACCGAGCGTTTAATGAGGCTGGACGCCAACATCAAGCACTTGCGGGAGTATCACCCCATGGGCAGGTTCTGTCTTTCCGCCCAGTCGGTGAGGACCTGGCGGATGGTCTGTCCGTCGGCGCCGACACTGAGGGCGGCGGCAACCGCGTCCTGAATGGGCTTCAATTCGACATTGAGCACCAGTTCCTTGATCGGGCCGATCGAGGCCGGCCCCATGGAGAGCCTGGTCATGCCGATGGCCATGAGCGCCAGCGCTTCCATCGGCTTGCCGGCCAGCTCGCCGCACATGGTGACGGGCTTGTTGTGGCGCTTGGCGGCGTCGACGACGAGCCTGATCGCCCGCAGACGCGGCAGCGCAATCGGGTCATACGCCTTGGAGACGCGCGGATTGGCGCGGTCGGCCGCCGTCAGGAACTGCACAAGGTCGTTCGAGCCGATGGAGGCGAAATCGCTTTCCGGCATGATCTGGTCGAGCTCGAACAGCAGCGAGGGCACTTCCACCATCACCCCGATCTCGACCTTTTCGGGGACGATCTGGCCAGCGCGGGCGAGACGTTCCATTTCCTTTCTCAGCACCAGCTTGGTCTGGCGGAATTCGAAGGTTTCCGTGACCATGGGCACGAGGATCTTGAGCGGGCGTCCGCGCGCCGCCATCAGGAGGGCGCGGATCTGCGTGCGCAACAGGCCCGGCCGGTCGAGCCCAAGCCGGATCGAGCGATAGCCCATGGCCGGGTTTTCCTCGGCCGCCGAGCGCAGATAGGGCACGACCTTGTCGCCGCCGATATCGAGGAGACGGAAGACCACCGGCCGGTCGCCGGCGATTTCCATGGCCTCGGCATAGAGCTCGACCTGCTCGTTGAGGCGCGGCAGGCGACTGGCGATCATGAACTGCAGTTCGGTGCGGAAAAGGCCGACACCCGAAGCGCCGGTATCGTCGAGCATGGGCAGATCGGCGACCAGGCCCGAATTGTGCAGCAGGGTGATCTCGATGCCGTCCCTGGTGATGCTCGGCCTGTCCTTGAGCGCCGCATAATGGGCCCGGCGCTTGGCCGAGATGCGCACCTTGTCGACATAGGTCTGCTCGATATCGGGCGTCGGCCTCAAATGCACCTGGCCCAGGGGACCATCGATGATGATGTCATCACCGGTCTCGCACATCGAAACAATGGACTGCGCCTGCCCGACGGCCACGAGGCCGAGCGAGCGGGCAACGATGGCAACGTGGGCGGTGGCGCCGCCCTCTTCGAGCACCACGCCGCGCAGCTTCTTGCGGTCATATTCGAGCAATTCCGCCGGCCCCATATTGCGGGCGACGAGAATGGCATTGTCGGGCAATTCGCGATGCGCCGGCTGGCTCGAATTGGTCAGCACCCGCAGGAGACGATTGGCCAGATCATCGAGATCGTGCAGCCGGTCGCGGATATAGGGATCGGTCTGCCGCAGCATGCGGGCGCGCGTATCGTTCTGCACCCGCTCGACCGCCGCTTCGGCCGAAAGGCCATTGTCGATGGCTTCCATCAACCGGTTCACCCAGCCCCGGTCATTGGCGAACATGCGATAGGTCTCGAGGATCTCGCGATGGTCGGAGGTCGGCTGCATGTCGCCGTGATCGAGCATGGCATCGATAGAGACGCGCATCGAGGCCAGCGCCGTATCGAGCCGCTGCTTTTCGGCGTCGGTATCCTCGGCAATGAAATTGGTCACGACGACGCGGGGATCGTGGAGAACCACGGTCCCGAGGGCAATGCCGTCGGTAAAGCTGACGCCGGAATACATGCGAGGCCGTCTGAGGTCGATATCCGATCCAGGCTTGATCAGATTGTCGAAATCGCTGGTAGCGATCATCTCTGCCAGGATTGTGGCCGTGGTCAGCATGGCCTCGGTTTCGTCCTCGCCATAGTGGCGGCGCTCGGCATTCTGGACGACCAGCACGCCAAGGGTCTGGCCGGCGCGCAGCACCGGCACGCCGAGGAAGGAATTGTATTTGTCCTCGCCCGTTTCCGGGCGATAGGCAAAGGCCGGATGGCTGGGCGCATCGTCGAGGCTCAGGGGCTCGGCTTCGGCCGCGATCAGGCCGACAAGGCCTTCGCCCAGGCGCAATGTGGTCAGGTGAACCGATTCGGCCTTGAGGCCACGGGTGGCGAAAAGCTCCAGCGCACCGTCATCGCGCAGCACATAGAACGAGCACACGTCGGCCCGCATGTTCTCTGCGATGAGGGCGACGATCTTGTCGAGACGTTCCTGCGAAGCCAGCGGCTCCGCCATCGTCTCGCGCAATTGCCGCAGCAGCACCCGAGGGCCGCCTATGGTCGTGACCATGCCTCTACCAGGCGACCCGCAAAGCCGCCCCCCTTCTCAAGGACGCGACCCGTGTCCCCTCGACTTCGGTCAGGCGTCCTGTCTGTCCAAACCGTAATAGGTGTGCAGAGCGCGAACCGCAAGCTCGGCATATTCTTCGTCGATCAGAACCGAGGTCTTGATTTCCGAAGTGGTGATGAGCTGGATGTTGATGCCCTTGTCGGCAAGTGCCTTGAACATCGAGGAGGCGACGCCGGCATGGCTGCGCATGCCCACGCCCACGACCGACACCTTGGCCCCGCCCTTGGAACCGGAAAGGCGCGCATATTCGAAGCGCCCGCCATTGTCCTCAAGCGCCTTGACCGCCTTGTCATACTCGCTGTCAGGGACGGTGAAGGTGATGTCGGTGGTGGCGCCATCATCGGCAATGTTCTGCACGATCATGTCGACCACGATGCCCTTGTCGGCCAGCGTGCCGAAAATGGCGGCGGCCACGCCCGGCTTGTCCTTGACGTCGCGCAGGGTGATCTTGGCCTCGGCCTTGGCGAGCGTCACGCCCGAAACGATCTGCTTTTCCATGATCTCTTCCTCATCGCAGACAAGAGTACCGGGAACACCGGGAGTGCCATCGGGCGCGATCTGCGGCGCGTCCGGGTCATCAAAACTGGAGCGGACCAGAAGGCGCACCTTGTGCGCCATGGCCATTTCCACCGAGCGGATCATCAGCACCTTGGCGCCGAGCGAAGCCATTTCCAGCATTTCCTCGAAGGAAATCTTGGTCATGCGCTTGGCCTTGGGCACGATGCGCGGATCGGTGGTGTAGACGCCATCGACATCGGTATAGATGTCGCAGCGATCCGCGCCCACGGCGGCCGCCACGGCCACGGCCGAAGTATCCGAGCCACCCCGGCCGAGCGTGGTGATGCGGCCATGGGGGGAAATGCCCTGGAAGCCGGTGATGACCGGCACCCAGCCATCCTTCATGCGCTTGTCGAGCTCGGTGGGATCGATGTCGGTGATGCGGGCGGCACCGTGGGAGTCGTCGGTATGGATAGGCACCTGCCAGCCGGCAAAGCTGCGCGACTGCACGCCCATTTCGGAAAGCACCAGCGCCATGAGACCGGCAGTGACCTGCTCGCCGGAGGCAACCACGGCGTCATATTCGCGGGCGTCGTGGAATTTGCTGGCCTCGTTGACCCAGCCGACCAGTTCATTGGTCTTGCCGCTCATGGCCGAAACAACCACGGCCACTTCATTGCCGGCATCGATCTCGCGCTTCACATGGCGCGCCGAATGACGAATGCGTTCGACATTGGCCATGGAGGTGCCACCGAACTTGACGACGATACGGGCCACTTGCTTCCCCGGAAATCTAAGATGCTCGCCGCCGAACCCGACGGTACGCTTGTTGTTGGGCGCGGACATACGACAAAGGCGGCTGCCGATCAATGGGCATGCGGCCGCAGCCGGGACCTCCTGCGACAGGGCGTGCCTTGCCCCTGGCCGAGTGGAGCGCGATAAGGGGGCAATAAGGAGCCACGCCATGTCCGAGACCGCCAGCACCGTCAATGACGCCGAGATCGCCAAGTTCGTGGCCATGGCCGAGGAGTGGTGGGACCCCAGGGGCAAGTTCAAGCCACTGCACAAGTTCAATCCGGTGCGCCTGAGCTATATCCGCGATCATCTGATCCGCCAGTTCGGCCGCGACGCCCATTCGATCCGGCCCTTCGAGGGCCTGCGCATCCTCGATGTCGGCTGTGGCGGGGGGCTCTTGTGCGAACCCCTGACCCGTCTGGGCGCAACCGTGACGGGGGTCGATGCCGCCGAGCGCAATATTGCCATCGCCAGGATTCACGCCGAGCAGGCGGGGCTCGCCATCGACTACCGCGCCACGACATCGGAGGCGCTGGTGGCCGCCGGGGAAAGCTACGATGTCGTGCTCAACATGGAGGTGGTCGAGCATGTCGACAATGTGCCGCTTTATATGAAGAGCTGCGCCGACCTCGTGGCGCCGGGAGGGCTGATGTTCACCGCCACGCTCAACCGCACCGCACGCTCCTTCGCGCTGGCCATTGTCGGCGCGGAATATGTGCTGCGCTGGCTGCCGCGCGGCACCCATGAGTGGAAGAAGTTCCTTACCCCCGAGGAGATCGGCGCCCAGCTCCGCCGCAATGGCCTCAGGGTGATCGACCAGACCGGCGTCAGCTTCAATCCGCTGGCCGATGAATGGCGCGCCTCGCCCGACATGGGGGTCAATTACATGGTGCTGGCCGAACGGCCGGCCGCATGACGCAATGAGACCGGCTGCCCTGGGGAAGACAGCCGGTCCGCTACGGCCTGACCGGAGGCAGGATCAGAACACGTAGACCATCAGCGTCGACCCCTGCCGGTGAACGCCAAGCACATGGCCTGGCCGGTACTGGGTGCGGCTGAGGGCGGCGTTGATCAGCGGATCCTGGGCCACGGCCCCGATCATCTGATGATAGTCACCATTGGCTGCGAGCCACGCCGCCACCTGGCGGCGCAGATCGGCGCACACCTTGATCGGGACGAGCTGGATGCCGCTGGCACGGTTCCAGTCGCGCCTGGTGCTGTTGCTGAACAGGGCAACGAGCTGATTGGTATTGTAGCCGGCGCAGGCAGCCGTCATGCCCCCATGGCTCGAAGACGGGCTGTTGCGGGTGAAGATCGACCCGTTATTGCCATTGTTGCCATTGTTGCCGGTGGCACCGTTATTGCCGTTGCCACCATTGCCGTTTCCACCGTTGCCGCCATTGCCGCCATTGCCACCGTTCCCGCCATTGGGCAGGTCGAGGTCGATGTCGATCAGGTTGGGACCGCCGACATTGATATTGCCGCCGATATCACCCAGGTCGAGGTCGACATCGACAATGCCCTGGGGACCGAGCACCTGGGCGCCGACCACCGGATCATTGGCACCGACATTGGCGGTGACCACACCCTCGCTGCCGCCGATGCCCAGATTGACCAGGCCAGAGTCACCGGCATTGCCCGATTCCAGGGTGATTAGGGCGCCGCTCTCGCCGCCGCCAATGATACCCAGCACACTCGACCCATCCGAGCCGCCGCCCAATACGCCACCCAGCAGGCCCTCGGCCGAAGCGATGGATGGCATCAACACGACCGACACCATGACGGCCGCAATCATACGCTTGTACAACATGATCATCTCCCATGAGGCGATGGCGTGTGCCACCGTGATTGGGAGCATCGGGCGATCGTCTCGCCGGCAAATCCGAACTTCTACCTATGACATGCCGACTGGCTCCTCGTCGTGGTAAAGTCATGTGGTTAAGTCCGGATCAGGGCATTGGATTTAAAGGCCTTTTTGACCTTAACCATGGTTCGACCTGCTGCCCCGCGGCGCGGGGTGACCGGCGGACCCTTGCTGCCACGCGCAGCTGAGCGCGTCGCAGCAAGGGTGCCGGCCGCTGCCGTGCTAGTAATTCGCCCCGCCGGCAATCTCGCGCAGCTCCAGCACGAGGTTGGAAATGCCGTTGTCGATATGGAACTGCATGAACTCGCCGGCCAGTGCCGTCGCCGCTTCAAGGTCGGGCGCCTCGAACACGGCATAGCCGCCGATCACTTCCTTGGCCTCGGAAAACGGCCCGTCGGTGACGATGATCACGCCGGTCCGGCCATTGAGGCGTCGCCCCTCCCCGGCGTCCTTCAGGCCGCCGGTGGACACCAGGGCGCCCGAGGCGAGGTTTTTCTCCATCCAGGGCCCCATGGCGTCCATCAGGCCCTGCGAAATGTCTTCGGGCTTGAGATCGGCGGGGGGAATAATGCTCATGAAATAGCGCATGATATGGCCTCCTTGGGGCGCGGTTTGCGATAATGATACGCCAGCAACGCACTGGTGCAGAGGATTTCGACAACAACCGTACCGATGGGTACACAAAATATTCGCCACGCCATTCGAGTCCGGCTCTCGTGGCCTCCTCCTCTCGAACGGCTTCACCGCAATGAGAGTACCGTACGGTACGGTACGGAAATTCCTTGCTCGCGCCATGGAATGGGTCTAAACCAATCGCCACACTAAACCGGCCCCACCGGTATCGCACCGAGGATTTCACCATGCCCGTCTATCGTTCCCGCACCACTACCCACGGCCGCAACATGGCCGGCGCGCGTGGCCTCTGGCGCGCCACCGGCATGAAGGACGGCGATTTCGGCAAACCCATCATCGCGGTGGTCAACTCCTTCACCCAGTTCGTGCCCGGCCACGTGCATCTGAAGGACCTGGGCCAGCTCGTCGCGCGCGAGATCGAGGCCGCCGGTGGCGTCGCCAAGGAATTCAACACCATTGCGGTCGATGACGGCATCGCCATGGGCCATGACGGCATGCTCTATTCGCTGCCCAGCCGCGACATCATCGCGGACTCGGTCGAATACATGGTCAATGCCCATACTGCCGACGCCATGGTCTGCATTTCCAATTGCGACAAGATCACGCCCGGCATGCTCAATGCCGCCATGCGGCTCAACATTCCCGTGGTCTTCGTCTCGGGCGGCCCGATGGAAGCAGGCAAGGCAATCGTCAAGGGCAAGCTGCAGGCGCTCGACCTCGTCGACGCCATGGTGATGGCCGCCGACGACCACTATACCGACGAGGAAGTGCAGGCTGTCGAGGAAGCCGCCTGCCCCACCTGCGGCTCCTGCTCGGGCATGTTCACCGCCAATTCCATGAACTGCCTGACCGAGGCGCTGGGCCTCAGCCTACCCGGCAATGGCTCGACCCTGGCCACCCATTCGGACCGCAAGCGCCTGTTCCAGGAAGCCGGCCACCTCATCGTCGACCTCGCCCGCCGCTATTACGAGCAGGACGACGAGACCGTGCTGCCCCGTTCCATCGCCACCAAGCAGGCCTTCGAAAATGCCATGGCGCTCGACATTGCCATGGGCGGCTCGACCAATACGGTTCTGCATATCCTGGCGGCCGCCCATGAAGGCGGCGTCGACTTCACCATGGACGACATCGACGCGCTGAGCCGTCGCGTGCCGGTGCTCTCGAAAGTTGCCCCGGCCAAGAATGACGTCCATATGGAAGACGTGCACCGCGCCGGCGGCATCTTTGCCATTCTGGGCCAGCTCGACCGCGCGGGCCTCATCAACCGCAAGGAACACACTGTCCACGCCGCCACCATGGGCGACGCCATCGACAAGTGGGACATTTCGCGGACCAATTCCGAAGCCGTGCGCAATTTCTACATGGCCGCGCCCGGCGGCGTGCGCACCACGCAGGCCTTCTCGCAGTCCAATCGCTGGACCGAACTCGACACCGACCGCACCAATGGCGCCATCCGCTCGCCTGATCACCCCTTCTCCAAGGATGGGGGCCTGGCCGTGCTCAAGGGCAATATTGCGCTTGATGGCTGCATCGTGAAGACGGCGGGCGTCGATGAATCCATTCTCAAATTCACCGGCCCGGCCCGCGTCTTCGAGAGCCAGGACATGACAGTCAAGGCCATCCTCTCCAACGAGATCCGCGAAGGCGACGTCATCGTCATCCGCTATGAAGGCCCCAAGGGCGGCCCCGGCATGCAGGAAATGCTCTATCCCACGAGCTACCTCAAGTCGAAGGGCCTGGGCAAAGCCTGTGCCCTGCTCACGGACGGGCGCTTCTCGGGCGGCACATCAGGCCTCTCCATCGGCCACGCTTCGCCCGAAGCGGCTGAGGGCGGCGCCATCGGCCTCGTGCGCGAAGGCGACATCATCGAAATCGACATCCCCAACCGCACCGTCAACGTGCTGGTTTCGGATGCCGAAATGGCCGCCCGCCGCGCCGAGCAGGACGCCAGGGGCTGGAAGCCGGCCGAACCGCGGAAGCGCAAGGTGACGACCGCCCTCAAGGCCTATGCAGCCCTGGTGACCTCGGCCTCGAAGGGCGCCGTGCGCGACACGGCAGCCATCGACAAGCTCTGGAACTGAGCCACGGGGCCCTGCAGACAGTTCCGCCCTCGGGCTTGACCTGAGGGCCAGTTGAAGCGTTGCATGAGTGGCGAGTGGTCCTCGGGTCAGGCCCGAGGACGGCATCGTGATGGTATGCGTCAAACCGCCATTGCGACAATCGCGTGACAAGCCCTGTTGGCGGTGCTAATACCCCGCCCAGCCACTCAGCGGCCTGCCAAGGCTCGCTGGTCTGGTCAGGCTCGATAGCGGGGATTCCACCCTCCCTATCGGGCCGACCCTAACCCCAAAATCGTCAACGCCTGCCGATCGCGTCAAGGACCGCAAAATCCTCGTCGCTGAGGTCGATCGCGGCTGCAGCGACATTGTCCTCAAGATGCTTGACCTTGCCCGTTCCCGGAATGGGCAACATGACTTTGCTGCGCTTCAGGAGCCACGCCAGCGCGATCTGGCTGCCGCTGGCGCCATGCTTGTCCATGATCGAGCGGGCCTTGTCGTGGCCCTCCACCAGATCACCGCCGGCGAGCGGGAACCAGGGGATGAAGCCGATGCCGTTGGCTTCGCAATAATCGAGCACATCCTCGCTCTGCCGGTTGGCAAAGTTGTAGAGGTTCTGGACGGTCGCGACCTTGAAGTATTTGGAAGCCTCCTTGATGTCGGCCACGCTGACCTGCGAGAGGCCGGCATGGCGGATGAGCCCTTGCTGCTGCATGGCGGCAATGACGCCGAACTGGTCTTCGCGCGGCGTCCTGGCGTCGATGCGGTGCAACTGCCAGAGATCGAGGCGTTCGAGCTTGAGGCGCCGCAGGCTGGTCATGACGCCCTGACGCAGAAACTCCGGGCGGCCGACCTGATGCCATTCATCCGGACCGGTGCGGGTGAGACCGGATTTGGTGGCAACGACGGTGCCCTTGTCATAGGGCGCCAGCGCCTCGCCGATCAGCTCCTCGCTGATATAGGGGCCGTAGCTTTCGGCCGTATCGATGAAATCGACATTGAGCTCGGGCAGGCGCTTGAGCACGGCAATGGCGTCGGCGTGACTGTCCGGCGGACCCCAGATGCCCTTGCCGGTGATGCGCATGGCGCCGAAACCGAGGCGGTTGACCTCGAGGTCGCCGCCAATGGCAAAGCGGCCCGACAGAGTGGCGTCGAGTGTGGTCATGTCAAATCTCCAATGGAAATAACTTAAGGGAACTAAGCGATGCCCAGTTCCATGCGCAATTTCCTGGTCAGCCCCCTGGCGACCAGCGCATGGGATCGGCCGGCATAGGCGAAAAGGTCGGCTTCGGTGAGGTCAGAACCCTCGGCGACGCTCACCCATTGCCGCTTGGCGAAGTAGGAAGCCTGGGCAACGCCATCGAGGGCGGTGAGAATATCAAAGCTCTCTTCGCCGCATTTGAACACCAGATGGTGCGGCACGGCGTCGGAGAGAAGACAGAAGACCTTGCTCCCGACCTTGGCGACATGGGCGTCCCATTGATCGACGAAACTCACGCCCGGCAGGGTCGACAGCGCCGCGTCAAACCCCTGTCGTGCGAACAGGCTCAATTGTCGTCACCCACATCGGGCAGCGGCAGGAAATCGACGCCGTCCTCGATCAGGCTCGCCACCTCGTCATGCGTGGCCTCGCCATAGATGCCGCGGGCCTCGACTTCCTCGAAGTGGATTTTCCGCGCTTCCTCGGCAAAGCGGGGGCCGACATTCTCGGCCTCGCTCATCACCTTCTGACGATACTGGCGCAACATCTCGCGGATTTTCGCGGCATCGGGATGCGCGGCACTGAGCGGCACACGCTCGGAATCGGTGCGGGCCACATTGGGCGCCATGGGCGCCTTTTCCACATGCACGTCACCGCACTGGGCGCAGGTCACGATGCCGCGGGCCTGCTGCTCGTCATAGGCGGCCGCACTTTTGAACCAGGCCTCGTAGTGATGGCCCTTGGAGCATTGAAGCGAATACTGGATCACTGGACTGAACGCGTTTGGTTGTGACGCCGGAGCGCCCTTGTTTCCCAGATATAGGCACAGGCCTCAGGCCTGCAAACCCGGCGGGGCAAAATCGCGGGCATTGGCGAGGGCCGGAACCCGTCCGCGTGCCTCGGAAACAGCATTGGGATCGATCTCGGCCAGCAGCACGCCCGGCTCGTCGTGGTCGAGCTCGGCAATGACCTTGCCCCAGGGATCGACCACCAGCGAATGGCCATAGGTGGCGCGGCCATTGGGATGGCTGCCGCCCTGCGCCGCGGCGATGACATAGGAGCCCGTCTCGATGGCACGGGCCCGCAGCAATACATGCCAATGGGCCTGTCCCGTGGGCACGGTAAAGGCGGCGGGAACGGCGATGAGATTGGCGCCGCCATTGGCCAGCGCGTTGTAGAGACGCGGAAACCGCATGTCGTAGCAGATGGAAAAGCCGAGGGTGAAATCGCCCAGGGGCGCCGTTACCGCCCGATCGCCACCCTTGTAGGTGGCGCTTTCCCTGTAAGCATTGAGCCCGGCAATATCGGCATCAAAGAGGTGGATCTTGTCATAGGTGGCGACCTGCTGACCGTCAGGCCCGAACAGGACCGAGCGATTGGCAAAGCGTCCATCCGCGAGCGGGATGGGCAGCGAGCCGATATGGACGAACATGCCATGCAGTTTCGCCAGCTCGCCCACTGCCGCCAGCTGCGGATGCCCTTCGAACGGCGCCGCGACCGAGCGCAGCTGATCGCGGTTTTCCGGGAAAATCAGGGTAACTTCAGGGGTCAGCGCATAGCTGGCGCCGGCCGCGGCCGCCTCCGCCAAGAGCGGTGAAAGCGCAGCAAGGTTGGCATCGGGATCGAGACCCGATCGCATCTGGATGGCAGCGATTTTCATGGGCTCTATTGGGCCAGAAGGGGGTCAAGACCGCCCTGGCGGTCGAGCGCGGCCATGTCGTCATAGCCGCCGACATGGGTGTCGCCGATAAAGATCTGCGGCACGGTCCGGCGACCATGGGCGCGCTGGGTCATCTGCTCGCGCAGATCGGGGTCGAGCACGGTAATCTCGGTATAGTCCACGCCCTTGTCTGCAAGTAGGGACTTGGCGGCGTGGCAATAGGGGCAGGTTGGCGTCGTGTAGATTTCGACCTTGGCCATGAGGATCGGCTCCGGAAATCAAAGGGCATGCCCCTTTATATGGGGGATTCCTCGCCAATGACAACGCGGGCGAAGGTCAGCACATTGACCTCGGCAGCCCCGGCGCGCCTGAGGGCCCGCGTCACCGCCTTGACCGTCGCGCCCGTCGTATAGACATCGTCGACCAGCACGACCGGCCGTCCCCGGACCCGCTCCAGGAAGCGCGGATGAACGGAAAATGCCCCCTGCACATTGCGCAGGCGACCGTCGCCGGAAAGGCCGACCTGCTGGCGCGTCCGGCGATGCCGGTGCACCAGGTGAGGGTCGACAGAGCAACCGGTCAGCCGGGACAGCTGCTGCGCCAGCAGCATGGACTGGTTGTAGCGGCGCGACCGCAGGCGGCTTGCATGCAGCGGCACCGGCACCAGCACCGGTTGCCGGTCCCAGAAGTCCCGACCCGCCACCGCCATCAGCCGCGCGCAGAAGCGGGCCAGCTCGGGCCGGTCGCCATATTTGAGGCGGCTGACCAGAATACCGGCAATTTCGCCATAGCGGACCGCGGCGCGGGACCGGTCAAAGGGCGGCGGATCGGAGAGCGCCTCGGCCGAGCGGGCCTCGGGGCCGAGATCGGCATCGAAGGGAATGCCCAGAACCGGGCAGAGCGGGGCGGCAATCTGCCTGAGGCCGGCAAAGCAGGCGGGGCACAGGCAATCGCCGCCCATGAGCGGGGCCTGGCAGGCAATGCAGGCAGGTGGATAGAGCTGGTCGAGCACGAGACGGCCCAGGGCGACAAGGCCCTGCCCCAGCCGCGCCCCCGGACCGATGTCTTTGACTTCCCCGGAACCCATGTCCATAAGGGCGATATTGCCCCTCGTCCGGCTCCGGCGAAAGCCCAAATCCATGACCAATCCGCCCCGCCTCTTCGACACCGCCCAGATCGCCCGCAACCTTGCCCGGCGCCGAGGCGGCGACAACTTCGTGCGCGATCTGGTGCTCGAGGATCTGGCGGATCGGCTCAGTGCCTATAAGCGCGATTTCTCCCGCGCCGTGCTGATCGGGCCCGATGCGGCAACGTTGCCGGCAACGCTTTTCACCGCCAATGGCCCGGTCACCACCCAGCGCGTGGAGGCCTTTTCCGGCGCGGACTTTCCGGAGCTGCCCGAGGGCGAACAGGACCTGATCGTGACCCTGCTGCATCTGCAGGCGGTCAACGACGTGCCGGGGCATCTGGCCCGGCTGCGGCGCCTGCTCAGGCCCGATGGCCTGCTTATGGCGGCCTTTGTGGGCGGAGAGAGCCTGGCGGAACTGCGCGAAGCCTTTCTGACGGCCGACCTCATGGTCTCGGGCGGCGCGTCGGCAAGGGTGGCGCCCATGGCGCAGGTGCGCGACGCGGGGGCGCTGCTGCAGCGCGCCGGCTTTGCCCTGCCGGTCGCCGACGTCGAAACCCATCGCGTGCGCTATGCCACGCCCTTTGCCTTGATGGCTGAACTCAAGGCGCTCGGCGCCAGCAACCCGCTGGCCGACCGTCCACGCCGCTTTGCAACGCGGACCCTGCTGGCGGCGGCGGCAGAGGCCTATGCCGAACGCGACGCCGACCCCGATGGACGGGTGCGGGCGACGCTCGAAATCATCTGGCTCGCTGGCTGGGTGCCGCATGAAAGCCAGCAGAAGCCGCTGCGCCCGGGCAGCGCCACGGTCAGCATGAAGGATGTGCTGGGAGGGTCGTCATGACGCTCACCGTCTGGGGCCGCAAGACATCATCCAATGTTCAGGCGCTGATGTGGTGCATCGGCGAACTGGGCCTCGAATGCCAGCGCCACGATGTGGGTCATGTCCATGGCGGCAATGACACGCCCCAATTCCTGGCCATGAACCCCAATGGCACCGTTCCGGTGCTGCGCGATGGGAACGATGATCCGCTTTGGGAGACCGGCGCCATCCTGCGCTACCTGGCCAGCCGTTATGGGTCGGACACCTTCTGGCCCTCCGATCCTTCGCGGCGTGCCCAGGTGGACAAATGGGCCGAATGGGCCAAGCTCAATGTGACGCTGGGCTTTACCGGCCCGGTCTTCTGGCGCGTGGTCCGCACCGCGCCCAGCAGGCAGGATCCGGCAGCCATTGCTGCAGCGCTGGCGGCCCTTGACCGGCTGCTGGCCATTGCCGAAGCGCAATTGACCCGTCACGCCTATCTGGCGGGCGACGATTTCACACCGGCCGACATCCGAGGCGCGGCTGGCGGCCGAGCAGGAAAAGCTCGCCCAGGCCGTGGAAGCGGCGGGAAGGATGCTGGCTCTCGCCGCCGAGGGGCAGTGCGACACCAGCCTCACCGAGGACGATCCCGATCTTGCGGTTTTGCGGCTTGGCGCTGAAAAACTGGCAGATCGGGTGATCGGCCTTGTTGCGGATCTCGAGGTGGCGGGCCGGGCGGCGGAAACCCTGGCCGCAGACGTTCTGCGCGGCGGAGAGGCGCTGGTGGCCAATGGTGTCGCCTGCAACGAAGGCCTTGATCAGCTTGGCCGGACCGCCGCGCAGCAGTTCCGGCAGGCCGGAGAGCTTGCGCGCGGGCTCGACGCGGTGGCGCGCCAGACCAAGGCGCTGCAGCGGCGTGGCGGCAAGCTGCGGCGCGATCTGGCGCGGCAGGAGCCGGCTGTGGACAAGGCCGGGGCGCTGGTCGAGCAGGTCGATGCGCTTGGCCTTGCCGCCAATCTGGTCGCGGCGCGGTTGGCGCAGGGTCAGCCGGTCGCAGCCGATCTGCGGGCCCTCGCGGCCGGCCTGGCGCAGGTGTCCGCACACTTGCGGGCCGACAGCGACCGGGCCGATGGGGCAGCGGCGGATCCTGACCTGCTGGCGTTTCCCGAACAGGTCCTGGGCGCCCTGGAAGACCAACTTGACGTGCTGAAAGGGCTGGCATGCGAATGTTCGGGCCTCCTGGCCGGGGCAACCCAGATGCAGGCGCTGACCGTTTCGCTGCTGTCCGGGACGGGCGAGGGCGGCGCCATCGTGGCGCAGTTGACGCAAAGCCTGGCGGCGGCGGGCGGGCTGGTCGCGCTGTCGGAAGCGTTTGCCGGGACCACGCAAACGACGGCTGAAACCCTAGCCTGGCCGGCGCCGGACGAGACGGCAATGGCCGCACACTGGCACGCGGTTTGAGCCGCGCTGGCCATTGCCCTTTCCGCGCCGTCCGGGCATGAAGGCGCGGCACAGGAGGCGCAGCGCCATGGCACGTATCGGTCTAGTGGCCCACGACGACAAGAAAGACGACCTTTGCCGCTGGGCGGAGGCGCACCGGCACAAGCTGGTCGAGCATGAATTGTGGGGCACCGGAACCACGGGGAGCCGGATCATGGCGGCTACCGGATTGAGCGTCAGCCTGCTCAAGAGCGGTCCGCTGGGCGGGGATCAGCAATTGGGGGCGATGATCTGCGAAGGTCGGCTCGACGTCCTGATCTTTTTCATCGATCCGCTCTCGGCCCAGCCCCATGACGTCGATGTGAAGGCGCTGACGCGTCTGGCCACGCTCTATGATGTGCCTCTGGCCAACAACAAATCCACTGCGGACGCCGTGCTCGCCGCTGTCTGAGTGGTTAGTCAATGGTTGAATTTGGCGCGCGTCTGTGAGCAGATGCCCCAAAATCGCCCGAATTGACAAGGGCACGGCAAATTCAGGAAATCGGGGCTTTCAAACACTTGTCCTCTGACTTGGTCATCGACGTTCGCAACGTCTCAAAGCGCTTCGGCGGCCTCAGAGCCGTCAACAACTGCTCGCTCTCGGTCAAGCGCGGTTCCATTACCGGGCTGATCGGGCCCAATGGCGCGGGCAAATCGACTCTCTTCAACATGGTGGCCGGCAATATCGTCCCCGATGAAGGCCAGGTGATCTTCGACGGTGCCGACGTGACGGGGTTGAAACCCCATCAATTGTTCCGCATCGGCATGCTGCGCACTTTCCAGATCGCGCATGAATTCTCGCAGATGACGGCGCTGGAAAACCTGATGATGGTGCCGGGCGACCAGCCGGGCGAGCATCTGGTGGATACCTGGTTCCGCCCCGGTCTCGTGCGCAGCCGCGAAACCGAGGTGCGCAAGAAGGCGCTCGACGTCATCGATTTTCTCAAGCTCGGCCATGTGCGCGACGAGCTGGCCGGCAATCTCTCGGGCGGACAGAAGAAGCTGCTCGAGCTCGGGCGCACCATGATGGTGGATGCCAAGGTCGTGCTGCTCGATGAAGTGGCGGCGGGCGTCAACAAGACCCTCCTCAACGACCTTGCCTCCAATATCGAGCGCATGAACCAGGAACTGGGCTATACCTTCTTCGTCATCGAGCATGACATGGACCTGATCGGTCGCCTCTGTGATCCGGTCATCGTCATGGCGCAGGGCGAAAAGATCGCCGAGGGCCCAATGGCCGAAATCCGTGCCAATCCCGCAATCGTCGAAGCCTATTTCGGCTCGCCTGCCGAGGTGGCATGACCATGGCGCTGATTGAACTGAAACACGTCGTCGGCGGCTATGGCGGTGCGCCCATTCTCAACGGCGTCAATATCGCCATCGACAAGAGCGATATCGGCGTCATCGTCGGCCCCAATGGTGCCGGCAAGTCGACCACGCTCAAGGCCATTTTCGGGCTTTTGAAGGTCACCGGCGGCACTATCGACTTCGGCGGCGAGAACATCGCCAATTCGCTGCCTGACAAACTGGTTCCCAAGGGCCTGAGCTTCGTGCCCCAGGAAAAGAACGTCTTCACCTCGATGAGCGTCGAGGAAAACCTCGAAATGGGGGCCTTTACCCGCAAGGACGATTTCCGCGCCACCATGAACTGGGTCTACCAGATGTTCCCGGTTCTCGCCGAAAAGCGCCGCCAGCCGGCCGGTGAACTTTCGGGCGGACAGCGGCAGATGGTCGCCATGGGCCGCGCGCTGATGAGCAAACCCAGCCTTCTCATGCTCGACGAACCGTCGGCGGGCCTGTCGCCGCGCTATGTCCTTGAAATCTTCGAGACCATCCAGCGGGTGAACCAGGAAGGCGTCGGCATCCTCATGGTGGAGCAGAATGCCCGCCAGGCCCTGGCCTTTGCCACCAAGGGCTTTGTGCTCGCCAGCGGCCAGAACCGCTATACCGGCACCGGGGCCGAGCTGATCGCCGACCCTGAAGTCGCCAAAAGCTTTCTGGGGGGCTGATGTCATGATGCGGCTTTGCTCCCCCTCATCCGCCCTTCGGGCACCTTCTCCCGCGAGGGGAGAAGGCGATGTGGCACCATCTTGCCCCTCTTACCCTTCTCCCCTTGCGGGAGAAGGTGGCGCGCAGCGCCGGATGAGGGGTGTGTCCCTACTCGCACAGAACATCCGGGTCTCCGCATGACCGAACTCGTTTTCTTCATCAATCAGGTGGTCATTTCCGGCCTCGTGCTCGGCTGCATCTACGCGCTGGGCGCCATAGGCATCACCCTGATCTTCGGCATCCTGCGCTTCGCGCATTTTGCCCATTCCGAGCTGATGACGGGCGGCGCCTTCATCGCCTTCCTGCTCGCCTCGGCCTTTGCCGCCTGGGGTATTGTCACGCCCATTCCGACGGGTTTTGTGGTCCTGCCCATCGCCATGGTGCTGACCGCCATCCTGGCTTTGGGTATCGACAAGGGCTTTTATGCCCCGCTGCGCAAGCGCGGCGCCAGGCCGGTGACCCTGCTCATCGCCTCCATCGGCGTGACGCTGATGATCCAGGGCCTTATCCGCCTGTTCTTCGGCGCCGGTTCCTACTCCTTCTTCGAGACCGAGCCCAAGGAAGTATTCCGCATCGACATGTCGGCCCTCGGTTCGACCCGTCCGCTTGTCATCACCGAGCCGCAGGTGCTGATGATCCTCGTGACCTTCATTTCGGTGGTGGCGCTGCATTTCTTCCTCACCCGCTCGCGCCTGGGCAAGGCCATGCGCGCCATGGCCGACAATGCCGACCTGGCGCAGGTCTCGGGTATCAATACGGCGCTGGTCGTGCGCGTCACCTGGGTCATTGCCGGGGCACTGGCCTGCATGGCCGGCACCATGCTGGCGCTCGACGTGACGCTGAAGCCGGACCTCGCCTTCAACATCATCCTGCCGATCTTTGCTGCCGCCATTGTCGGTGGCCTGGGCCAGGCCTATGGCGCCATTGCCGGGGGGCTGCTCATCGGCTTTGCCGAAACGCTGGCCGTGTTCAACTGGACCATGCTGCTGCGGCCGCTCAATGCGATCCTGCCTGACTGGATGCAGCTGCCGGCGACGCTGGCGCTGGTGCCGACCGAATACAAGCTCACCGTGGCCTTCGTCATCCTCGTGGTGACCCTGCTCGTGCGACCCACCGGTATCTTCAAGGGAGCCTCGTCATGATCCAGCGGTCCCTGGCGCTCTTTGGCGGCCTCTTCGTGCTGATCCTCGTCATCGGCTGGGTCATGGGCCTGCCCTTCACCACCTCGCGCCTGGTGGAAGCGGCCGCCTATGCGCTGATCGCGCTCGGCCTCAACATCCAGTGGGGCTATGGCGGGCTCTTCAACTTCGGCATCATGGGTTTCCTCATGGTGGGCGGCGCCGCCGTCACCTTCATTTCCTATCCGGTCAATCCTGCGTTCTGGAATTCGGACGGCCCCATGATGCTCGGCCGCGCGCTCTTCGCCTTTGCCGGTGGCGCGCTCATCGTGCTGGCCGCACGGCAGGTGCATCGCATCGGCATATCAGGCAAGTGGCGGGGCGCGCTGATCGTCATCGCCTGGTTCGCCGCCTATGTGCTCTATCGCAGCCAGATCGATCCGGCGGCGGCCTATATCGAATCGACGGGCGGCGGCTGGGTCGGCGGCCTGGGCGGCCATCCGATCCTGGGCTGGCTGTTCGGCGGCGTGCTGGCAGCCGGCATAGCCTTCATCATCGGCAAGATCTGCCTGGGGCTGCGCACCGACTATCTCGCCATTGCCACGATCGGCATTTCCGAGATCATTCGCGCGCTGATCAAGAACATGGACTGGCTGACCCGCGGCACCCTGACCGTCTCGCCCATTCCGTGGCCGACGCCGCTGCCGCAGCAATACCAGGCCAAGGGCATGGATATTGCCACCTCGCTGATCGCCGCCCGCGCCGGGTTCCTGGTGCTGGCCGTGGTCATCCTGGCGCTGGTCATGTGGTTGATCTCGCGGGCCTATGCCGGCCCCTGGGGCCGGATGATGCGCGCCATTCGCGACAATCACATCGCCGCCTCCTCGATGGGCAAGAATGTCACCGCCCGCCAGCTCGAAATCTTTGTCTTCGGCTCGGTGCTGATGGGCATTGGCGGCGCCATGCTGGTCAGTTTCGTGCAGATCTTCGATCCCTCGAGCTACCAGCCGATCAATCACACCTTCCTCATCTGGGTCATGGTCATTGTCGGTGGCGCCGGCAATAATTGGGGTGCGCTGTTCGGCGCGGTCCTGCTCTGGCTGATCTGGGTGATTTCAGAGCCGCTCTCCAAGGCCGTGTTCGACCTTGTCAGCTACTGGTCGACCAATATGGGCTGGGGCGCCATCCCCGAAATCGAGGCCCGCTCGGCGCAGATGCGCGTCTTCGTGCTCGGCCTTGTGGTCACCATTGCGCTCAGGTTCGCGCCCAAGGGGCTTATTCCGGAAGTGGTCAAGCGCGAGGGGTAGGGGTTGGGGAACGTCCCCATCTGCGCAACCCATGTTCAACGTTACCACCGGGCTTGTCCCGGTGGTCCACGCGATGCCTCAACAAGATGGATTGCCGGGACAAGCCCGGCAATGCCGAAGGGAAGGCGAGGCCGAGCCCATCCCTGGTGCTATCGCCTCGCCGTCATCGACAGCCACTCAGTGGGCAGCGCATCAAAGCCGCTGCCCATGTTCGTTTCGAGGCTGAGGTCGGTCCAGCCCGCCGCACGATAGGCGGCATTCAGACCTTCTGGTGTGGGATAGTTATAGTACCGCCCCAGGCCATCCCGGCCTTCGCCCGTGCCCGCCTTGAAGCTGGCGACAAACACCCCGCCGGATTGCAAAGCGCGATGAATGCGGGCCAGAATATCGGGCAGGGTCATCGTCGGCACATGCAGCAGGCTGGCGCAGGCCCAGACCCCATCATATTCGGCCACGGCCCCAAGATGCTCAAAGCGCATGAGGCGGGCACTGTCGCCGACCCGCATTCGGGCTTCTGCGACAAGATCGGGCGTGCCATCGGTGGCGTCGACGTCAAAGCCCTGTGCCAGCATGTGCTCCGCGTCCATGCCATTGCCGCAGCCCAGTTCGAGAATGCGCGCACCTCGTCGCAGCGCTGCAAGGAAGGCGTGGAGATGGGGGCCGCTCGGACGTGTCCGGTGCTGCGCATAGGTCGCGGCATTGTCGGCATAAAAGCGGAGTGTGTCGTCGTCAGCCACCATCTGCCTCCAAAAGAAAAGGCCCGGGATTGCTCCCGGGCCTCTGTGTATCGAGCGTTCGTGCCCTGCGCGCAAAGCGCCGGATGAAGCAGAGTTACTGGATCAGGCCCTTTTCGACGAACGAGCCGCCCTCGACGGCCAGTTCGACGATGATGCCGTCCACGTCGCCGGCTTCGTCGAAGTCCAGCGCGCCACCGGCGCCTTCATAGTCGATGTCGGTACCGGCAGCGATCAGTTCCTTGGCCTTGGTCCATTCGCCCGGCAGGATCTTTTCGCCCGGAGCCGAAGCGACTTCGCGCAGGGCGGCGGCAATGCCGGCACGGTCGGTCGAGCCGGCCTTTTCGATGGCGAGAGCCAGCAGGAAGGCGGCGTCATAGGCCTGCGGAGCATAGGTGGCGTTGGCGGTGAAGCCTTCGCCGGTAAAGGCATTGTAGATGTCCACGGCTTCACCGGTCGGGGCGCCGGCGCGGGTGGCGATCAGGCCTTCCACGGCAGCAGCGTCGATACCGGTCAGCAGGTCGTCGCCGACCATGCCGTCGCCGCCCACATAGGTGGTGAAGTTGCCGCTCTCGACAGCCTGACGCAGCACGGTGTTACCCGAGGCGTTGGCATAGGCGAGGATGACGAGGTTCTGCGAGGCGACCAGGTTGCCCAGCTCGGCGCGGTAGTCGGCCTTGCCTTCTTCATGGGCGATATTGGCAGCCACGGTGCCGCCACCGGCGGTGTAGGCAGCGGCCAGCGCGTCGGCAAAGCCCTTGCCGTAGTCATTGTTGACATAGGTAATGGCGATGTCGTTGATGCCCTTGGCGAGCAGCAGCTCGGCCATCTTCACGCCCTGGAGTGCGTCGGACGGGGTGGTGCGGTAGACAAGGTCATTGTCTTCCAGCGTGGTCAGGGCCGGAGCCGAAGAGGCCGGCGAAACGAATACCACGCCGCCCGAAAGGCCCGAGCCGTTGAAGGCGCCGATGGTTTCGCCGGTGCACAGGCCCCCGACGACGGCAACGACGTTGTCGGTATTGATGACCTTGTCGGCTGCGGTGGCGCCGCCGGTTGCGTCACAGGCGCTGTCGGCCGAGATCATGGTGAGCTCACCACCCAGGATGCCGCCCTGTTCGTTGACCTGGGTCACAGCGAGCTGGGCGCCGGCCAGGATCGGCGGGGCGAGCGATTCGATCGGGCCGGTCAGGCCGCCGACGAAACCGATGGTGGCGCCGGTGTCCTGGGCCAGTGCCGGTGCGGCAACGGTCAGGGCAGTGGCGGCAACCGCCAGGGTCAGGGTTTTCTTGAACATGCGTGTCCCTCTGTTTCAGGTTGCGCACCGGGAAGGTCTTGATCGACCTCCTCTTGCGGCGCTGCAACTGGCAAGGGGGCGCGATGCGCGCCCCGCTGGGAGGCGACTGTTGCACAATCTGGGCAGAGCTGTCACCGGGGATTGCGCGCCAAATCCATTAGCCGTTGCGGTTGCTTAACGCACTCTCGTTGGGCATAGACTGGCCCCATGCTCCGGGACGGACGGCAAGGGTCGGATATGCCATTTCTTCGCCATGTCATCGCATTGGTCTGTCTGGCCATGCTCGCGCAGCCGGCGCTGGCGCAGGTCACCGTGCTCGACAGCGCCCAGGACCAGGCGGCGCCACCGCTGCCCCAGGCGCGGCCCGAAGAGGGCGCCGTGCCGCCGTCCCCCTGCGGCACAAGACCAATGACCATCGCCCGCATGAGCTGGCCTTCCGCCGCGCTTCTCGCCGAAATCCATGCCCGCATCCTGGCCAGCGAATTCGGCTGCGCAGTGCAGGTGGTGCAGACGGACCTCGGCGCGGCCATTTCGTCCATGGGTTCGACCGGGCAGCCGCAGGTGGCGCCTGAAATGTGGGTCAATCGCGTTGCCGATCTGTGGAATGGGGCGATGGAAGGCCAACAGGTCCGTTCGGCCGCAACGAGCTATGTCGAGACCCAGTTCGAGGGCTGGTTTATGCCTTCGGCGCTGGCCGGCAACTTTACCGCCACACCCAAGGCCGCCGACCTCGCTCAGGCATTGTCCGAGCTGGAGCTGGACGAGCCGCTGCGCTTTGTTTCCTGTCCGCTCGACTGGGCCTGTTCGATCATCAACCGCAACCTGATCGCGGCACATGGTCTCGAAGACCTTGTCGAGATTGTCGAACCCGCCAACCGTCTGGAAATGGACCGGCTGATTGCCGAGGGCGTCAATCGGCGCGAGCCTTTCCTGTTCTACTATTGGCAACCCAATGCCATTCTCGCCCAGCTCGATTTCGTCGCCCTCGACATGGGCGAATATAGTGAAGACGCGGCCCAGTGCCTGGGCGACCGCATCTGCGCCAATCCCCAGCCGTCGGCCTTTCCCACCGAAACGGTGGTGATCGCCCTGGCCGAGCGTGTCTTTGCCGATGCGCCCGATGTGGCCGCCTATTTCCAGCGTGCCAGCTTTACGCTCGAGGACATGAACCTGCTCCTCGCCCAGCTCAACGAGACCGGGGCGAGCGTGGAATCGGTGGCGGACCGTTTCGTTGCCGAGCGGGCCGACCTCTGGGAAAGCTGGGTCGCCATCGCTCCCTGATCCGGAGCTCGGGTGATTTTTTGAGATTCTTTTGACTTGAAAATAGTTGAATTCGTGAGTTGTGGCGACTTGAGCAGTCAAGTTTTCCGATTTCATCAGTTTGCCGATCAAATCAAGCAATCATCCGATCAAGAAAAAAGGCGTGGCGACGTCTGTTATTGATAAAATATTGCTCGATTTGACACACAATTCTGCCACCTTTATGGTCCGCTCCATTCCGTAACCGCAGGAGTTGACCTGATGATTTTGAAATCCGGTGGCATTGCCGCCGCGATCGCCGTTGCCTTTTTGTCCGCTGGCAGCCTTCCCGTCCTTGCCCAGGAAGCTGATGCCGCCCAGTGCGGGACCGACCGCACCATTGATATTGCCGAAATGACCTGGCCCTCCGCCGCAGCCCTGGCGCATATCCATGCGACGATCCTTGCCGAAGGATATGGCTGTGATGTCGAGATCGTCACCGGGGATACCGTGCCGACCTCCTCCTCAATGCTGACCCGCGGCACGCCCGCCGTGGCGCCCGAACTTTGGACCAGCGCCATCGAAGATGCCTGGGCCAAGGGCATCGAAGAGGGCACAGTCGTCCAGCTGGCCGACGCCATCACCGATGGCACGGTGGAAGGCTGGTTCATCCCCGAATATACCCAGCAAGCCAATCCGGACCTCACCACGGCCGAAGCCGTGATTGCGCGTCCCGAGCTGTTCGCCGATCCGGAAGACAATAGCCAGGGCCGGATCTATTCCTGCCCGCCGGGCTGGGCCTGCGAGCTTTCGACGTCGGCGCTGTTCGAAGCCTATGGGATGGAGGAGACCTGGAACCTCTTCTCGCCCGGGTCTGGCGGTGCGCTGGACGCGTCCATTGCCCGTGCCTTCACCCGCGAAGAGCCTATCCTCTTCTACTATTGGGGCCCGACCGCCATCCTGGGCAAATATCCCGCCGTGCAGCTCGACCTGGGCGAGACCAAGCCCGAAGTCTATGCCTGCAATACCGATCCCGATTGCGACGAGCCAGCCGGCGTCACTGCCTATCCTTCGAGCCCCGCCGTTGTTGGCGCGGCTGCATGGATCCAGGAAGAAGCCCCTGTCGTGGCCGAGTATTTCTCCAAGGTCGGCCTCTCCAATGCGGAGATTTCAGAGCTCCTCGTCTATGGCGACGAGAACCAGGCTGACGCCGAAGCCACTGCCGAAAACTTCCTCCTGACCAAGCAGGATGTCTGGACCAATTGGGTTCCGGCTGAAGTGGCCGAAAAGGTGCTGGCCGCCCTCGGCTAGGCCAAGGCGCCAAAGCTTTCCTCACGGCGGCCGGGTTTCGACCCGGCCGCTTTCCGCGTTCGATCCCCAGGGCAGGCAGGCTCGCGTACCTGCCTTCGGGTTTGGACGCCCCAAGAGAAGTAAGACATGTTTCCTGAACTGATCGACACGCGCCCCTGGCGCCGCGCCATTGACGACGCCCTCAACTGGGTCGTGCGCAACTGGAGCGATGAATTCGAAGCCGCGGCCTATCCGCTGCTCATGCTGCTCAACTTCATCGAGGACGTGCTGATCGCCACCCCCTGGTGGCTGATCATGGCGATCCTGGTGGGCATTGCCTGGCTGGCCACGCGCCGCTGGCAATTGCCGGTCATCGTCCTCGTCTCGCTGGTGTTTCTCGGGATCATGGATCTTTGGGAAGACGCCATGACCACCATGGCGCTGATGATCGCGGCAACGCTCACCGCCATTGTCATCTCCATCCCCATCGGGGTCTGGATGAGCCGGTCGGCCCGGGTGCGCGGCGTGATCACCCCGCTCCTCGACCTGATGCAGACCCTGCCGAGCTTTGTTTATCTCATTCCCACGGTGATGATCTTTGGGCCTGGCAAGATCCCAGCGCTGATCGCCACCATCGTCTATGCTGCTCCGCCGCTGGTGCGCCTGTCCGACCTTGGCCTGCGTTCAGTCGATCCGGCGGTGATGGAGGCCAGCCGCGCCTTCGGCACGACGCCGACCCAGCGTCTCTTTGGCGTGCAGATCCCACTCTCGCTGCCGACGATCCTGGCCGGGGTCAATCAGACCACGATGATGGCGCTTTCCATGGTGGTCATCGCCTCGATGATCGGCGCCGGCGGCCTGGGCTACCAGGTGCTGCAGGGCATCGGCCGGCTCGAAGTGAGCCGGGGCCTGTTTGCCGGTCTCGGCATCGTGGCGCTGGCCATCATCTTTGATCGCATCACCCAATCCTTCGGCAAGCAATTGCAGGCCCGCATCGGCCTGATGGAGGCGCGCTGACATGCACGACATGAACACAGATACCAATCTGGCCATCCGCATGCGCGGGGTCACCAAGATTTTTGGCGACAACCCCGAGGGCGCGCTGGCGCTGCTCGAACAGGGCAAGTCCAAGGCTGAAGTCCAGGCCGAGACCAATCATGTTGTGGGCCTCGACAATGTCTCGCTCGACATTGCCCGCGGGCAGATTTTCGTGGTCATGGGCCTGTCGGGCTCGGGCAAGTCGACGCTGATCCGTCACGTCAACCGCCTGATCGACCCGACATCGGGAGAAATTGTCGTGGATGGCAGCGACGTCACCGCCATGAGCCTGCCCCAATTGCGCACCTATCGGCGCAATACCGTGGCCATGGTGTTCCAGAAGTTCGGCCTCCTGCCGCATCGCTCGGTCATCGACAATGTCGCCTATGGGCTCGAAACGCGGGGCGTCGTCAAGGCCGAGCGGCTGGAAAAGGCGGCGCAGTGGATCGAGACCGTGGGCCTCGCCGGTTACGAAAACAGCCGCCCGCGCCAGCTCTCGGGCGGACAACAGCAGCGCGTCGGCCTCGCCCGGGCCCTCGCACTCGATACCGACATCATCCTCATGGACGAGGCCTTTTCGGCGCTCGACCCGCTCATTCGCTCGGGCATGCAGGATCAGCTGGTCGAACTGCAAAAGAGCCTGGGCAAGACCATCCTCTTCATCACCCACGATTTCGACGAGGCGCTCAAGATCGCCGACCGCATCGCCGTACTCAAGGACGGCGCGGTGCAGCAGGAGGGCAGGCCCGAGGATATCGTGCTCAAGCCCGCCAACGAACATATCGAGGAATTCGTGCGCGAGGTGAACAAGGCGCGCGCCATCCATGTGCGCACCATCATGGAGCGGGGCACCTTCGAGCCCTGCCAGTTCACCGTGCCGGCCAATGCCCGCTGCGAGGATGTGCTGCCCTATTTCGCCGAGCATCAATGGGTCGGCGTCACCAATGACGAAGGCGTGCAGATCGGCCGCGTCACCGCCAAAAGGGTGATCCAGGCGCTGGCGCGCTACACGCCGGGAGTTGGCGACAGTTAGGCCGTTTACCGGCTGTTAGTCCTGATTGATCGGGGCGCACGTAGTGTCATCTGCCTGTTGCAGAGCGACCCTAGCGTGCGCCCCGTTTGTTTGCCCGCGCCAATAAATTTCGTGTTTTCAGTCCTTTAGCTTTGATTCATGATTGTGTTGGCAAGGTGGTGGCAATGTCGCGCAGCAAGGTTGCTTCATGAAGCTTCGCCCCACTTTTGCGTTGGTCGTCGAGACCTATGACCGGCTGCGTATCGTCGTCGGCTGCCTGGCCGGCGCGCTGCTGGTGCTGAGCCTGGTGACTGCCCTGGGCGGACCCTGGGACCCGGTTCTGGCCTGGACCATGGCCGGCCTGTCGAGCGCCATTCCCCTCATGCTGCTGCTGACCCAGAGGCTGGTGCGCCAGCGCCTTGCCGACGTGCAGGCCTCGGTCACCGAGGCCTTGGCCTCGGCGCATCGCGATGCATTGACCGGCACGTTTACCCGCTCCTACTTTCTCGACGAGCTCAATCGCTTCGCCCAGCGCGGCTCGCTCTCGGCGGTTGGCTATCTGCAGATCGACATGGACAATCTCAAGGTCCTCAATGACAGCGCCGGCCATGGCGCAGGCGATGCGGCCCTGGTGGCGCTGGTGCGCGAAATGCGCAAGCTGATGCCCGGCGCCATTATCGGGCGGCTGGGGGGCGATGAATTCGGGGTGCTGATCCCGGGCCACGACAACAAGCCGGCTCTGTGCCGGCTGGGCGAGCACTTGCTGCGCCAGCTGAATGAGCCCCATGCCGTTGCCGGGCGCATGACCAGGCTTTCGGCCACGATCGGGGTGGCGCTGGCTCCGCTCGACAGCACCGACCCCAATGAGCTGATCGCCAATGCCGATCTTGCCCTCTACAAGGGCAAGCAGGCGGGGCGCGGCTGTGTCGTGCCCTTTGATCCCGACATGCTGGGCGACGAGCGGCATCGCCGCTTTGTCGAGCGCGAGCTGCGCGCCGCCATCCTGATGGACGAGCTGGAACTGCATTACCAGCCGGTCTTTGACAGCCTGACCCGCTCGGTGCGCTCGCATGAGGCGCTGGTGCGCTGGCGCCACAGGGTGCGCGGTACCATTGCTCCGGACAAGTTCATCCCGGTCGCCGAGCAGAGCAATCTCATCGACCGGCTGGGCGAATGGGTGCTGCGACGGGTCTGCGCCGATCTCGCCCAGCTCGAAGCGTCCGTGGCGGTCAATGTCTCGCCGGTGCAGCTGCGGCGCCCCGACTTCGCCGAGGCCTTTTCCGATATCCTCGTCGAGACCGGTTCCGATGCCGGGCGCATCATCGTCGAGATCACCGAGAATGCGCCGCTCAAGGCCGGCAGCGTCGAGATGGATAATCTGAGGGCCCTGCGCGCCATGGGCATCCGCGTGGCCGTGGATGATTTCGGCGCCGGGCATGCGAGCCTGCACTATCTGCGGGATTTCGCCTTCGACATCATCAAGATCGATCGCACCTATGTGGCCGATTTCTCGGCCAATCCGGTCAATGCCATGATCGTCACCGCGGTCTGCGACATTGCCCGCACGCTGGCGCTCGAGGTGGTCGCCGAGGGGATCGAGACCGAGGAACAGTTCCAGCAGCTGGCGGCGGCCGGCTGCACGGCGATGCAGGGCTATTATCTGGGACGCCCGCGCCCCCTGGTCGTGCCGCACTTCGTCTCGGCGGCCTGAGCGGGGTTTGCGACAGCTCCATGACAGGAATGCATGCCGCCCCAGTTGCGTCGGCACCAAGCGCATGGCTATAACGGGCCAAGCGTGCGCCAGCGTCGTGTCTGCGGCTCGTCCTCAGAGTGCAAGAGGGCGGCGCTGCGGGGGTTATTGGGAGAACAGCCTTGGAATTGAAGCGGATCAACGATCACGTCAGCGTCTCTGGACAAATCCAGCCGGAAGACGTGAAAACGCTCAAGGACCTGGGCTTTGTCGCCATTGTCAACAATCGCCCCGATGGGGAGTCGCCGGACCAGCCGGCCGGAGCCGAAATCGAAGCCGCCGCCAAGGCTGCCGGGCTCGCCTATCACTTCATTCCGCTGGGTCGCGAAGGGGTCAATCCCGACCTCGTCAATGCCACCAAGGCCGTGCTCGAGGGGAGCGACGGCAAGGTGTTCTGCTTCTGCCGGTCGGGCACGCGCTCGACGACACTCTGGGCATTGAGCCAGGCCGGGGACGCCCCGGCTTCGGAGATCATCTCCCAGGCGGCCGAAGCGGGTTACGACATGAGCCATCTGGCCGGATATCTCGGCCAGAAATAGACATTTGAAGTTTTCGGCGGTTGGGCGGTCAACCGTCCGTTCCGTCGGCAATTGCTGAGCCGGACCCTTCGCGGGTCCTCGCCCCCTCCTGCTCGGAACTGAAATCGATGCCCATCAAGAAGATCCTCGTCGCCAACCGCAGCGAAATCGCCATTCGCGTGTTTCGCGCCGCCAATGAATTGGGTCTCAAGACCGTCGCGGCCTATGCCGAAGAAGACAAGCTGGCGCTGCACCGCTTCAAGGCCGACGAGGCCTATCTGATCGGCAAGGGCAAGGGCCCGGTCGAAGCCTACCTTCAGATCGAGGAATATATCCGCATCGCCCGCATTTCCGGCGCCGATGCCATCCATCCCGGCTATGGGCTCCTGTCGGAAAGTCCCGAATTCGTCGATGCCTGCGAGGATGCCGGCATCATCTTCATCGGGCCCCGCGCGCAGACCATGCGCGACCTCGGCAACAAGGTTGCCGCGCGCAACATGGCCATCGCCTCCAATGTGCCGGTGGTCCCGGCCACCGATGCGCTCCCCGACGACATGAATGAGGTCAAGCGCATGGCCGCCGAGATCGGCTATCCGCTGATGCTCAAGGCCTCATGGGGCGGCGGCGGCCGCGGCATGCGCCGCATCATGGACGAGACGACGCTGGTCTCGGAAGTCAGCGAAGGCAAGCGCGAGGCCAAGGCCGCTTTTGGCAAGGACGAGATGTATCTCGAAAAGCTGATCGAGCGCGCCCGCCATGTCGAGGTGCAGCTGATCGGCGACGATCATGGCAATCTCGTCCACCTGTTCGAGCGTGACTGCTCGGTGCAGCGGCGCAACCAGAAAGTGGTCGAGCGGGCCCCCGCGCCCTATCTCTCCGACGCGGTGCGCAAGGAGCTGACCGATGCCGCCGTGCGGCTGGGCAATGCCGCCAATTATCGCGGCGCCGGCACGGTCGAATTCCTCATGGATGCCGATACCGACAAGTTCTACTTCATCGAAGTGAACCCGCGCATCCAGGTCGAGCATACCGTCACCGAGGAAGTCACCGGCATCGACATCGTCAAGGCGCAGATCCACCTGCTGGACGGCGCCGTCATCGGCACCCCCGAGTCAGGCGTGCCGAAGCAGGAAGATATCAAGCTCAACGGCAATGCCATCCAGTGCCGCGTCACCACCGAAGACCCGGAACAGAATTTCATTCCCGACTATGGCCGCATTACCGCCTATCGCGGCGCCACCGGCTTTGGCGTGCGCCTCGATGGCGGCACTGCCTATTCGGGCGCGGTCATCACCCGCTACTACGATCCGCTCTTGGAAAAAGTCACCTGCTGGGCGCCGACGGCGGACGAGGCCATTGCCCGCATGCATCGCGCCCTGCGCGAGTTCCGTATTCGCGGCGTGGCCACCAACCTGGCCTTCCTCGAAAACATCATCACCCATCCCGATTTCCTCGAGAACCGCTACACGACGCGCTTCATCGACACGACGCCCGATCTCTTCAACTTCAAGCCGCGCAAGGACCGCGCGACCAAGCTTCTTTCCTATATTGCTGACGTCACCGTAAACGGCCATCCCGAAGTGCGCGATCGTCCCCGGCCGCCGGCCGATGCTGCTGCGCCCTTCGTGCCGGAATTCCCGCCGCTCTCGGTGGTGGAAGGCAGCCGCCAGATCCTCGACCGCGACGGGCCGGCGGGCCTCGCAAAGTGGATGAAGGCGCAAAAGCGCGTGCTCTTCACCGACACGACCATGCGCGACGCGCATCAGTCGCTGCTGGCGACGCGCATGCGCAGCTTCGACATTACCCGCATCGCCCAGGCCTATAGCCGCGGCCTGCCGAACCTCTTCTCCCTCGAATGCTGGGGCGGCGCCACCTTTGACGTCTCCATGCGCTTCCTCAACGAGGACCCGTGGGAGCGCCTGGCCAAGGTGCGGGCCGGTGCGCCCAACATCCTCACCCAGATGCTGCTGCGCGGCTCGAACGGTGTCGGCTATACGAACTACTCGGACAATGTCGTCAAATTCTTCGTCAAGCAGGCGGCCGAGGGCGGCGTCGACATTTTCCGTGTCTTCGACTGTCTCAACTGGGTTGAGAACATGCGCGTCTCGCTCGACGCTGTCATCGAGGCCAACAAGGTTGCCGAGGGTGTGGTCTGCTATACGGGCGACATGCTGGACCCAGACCGGGCCAAGTATGATCTCAAATACTATGTGGCTCTCGCCAAGGAACTCGAAGCCGCCGGCGCCCATGTGCTGGGCCTCAAGGACATGGCGGGGCTCCTGAAGCCCGCTGCGGCCAGGAAGCTCATCGCCACGCTGAAAGAGGAGATCGGCCTGCCGATCCACCTCCACACCCACGATACGTCGGGCGCTGCTGCCGCCACGGTGCTGGCGGCCGTCGATGCCGGTGTCGATGCGGTCGATGCGGCCATGGATGCTCTTTCTGGCACCACGTCGCAACCCACCCTCGGTTCACTGGTCGCGGCCCTCGCCGATGGCGACCGGGACCCGGGCCTCGACGCCAAGGCGATCCGCCAGATCTCGTTCTATTGGGAGGCCGTGCGCACCCAGTACCGGGCCTTTGAGAGCGATCTCAAGGGCGGCGCTTCGGAAGTGTATCTGCATGAAATGCCGGGCGGCCAGTTCACCAATCTCAAGGAACAGGCGCGCTCGCTGGGTCTGGAAACCCGCTGGCACGAGGTCGCCCAGACCTATGCGGACGTCAACCAGATGTTCGGCGATATCGTCAAGGTCACGCCCTCGTCCAAGGTGGTGGGCGACATGGCGCTGGCCATGGTTTCGGCCGGCATTTCGCGCGCCGATGTCGAGAATCCGGACAAGGACATTGCCTTCCCCGACTCGGTGGTGGGTTTCTTTGCCGGCGATCTCGGCCAGCCGCCGGGCGGTTTCCCGGAAAAGCTGCAGAAGAAGGTGCTCAAGGGGCGCACGCCGCTCACCGAGCGTCCGGGTTCTTATCTGAAGCCCATAGACCTCGAAGCCGAGCGCAAGAAGATTTCTGACGAGATCGGCATGCCGGTCGATGATTTCAGGCTCGCCTCCTATCTCATGTATCCAAAGGTCTATTCAGACTTCGAAAAGACCCAGGATCGCTACGGCCCGACCGAAGTGCTGCCGACGCCGGTCTATTTCTACGGCCTCAACGAGGGCGACGAACTGCTGGTCGACATCGAAAAGGGCAAGACGCTGGTCGTCACCTATCAGGGTCGCGCGCCGACCAATGAAAAGGGCGAAGTCCGCGTCTTCTTCGATCTCAATGGCCAGCCGCGCACCATCGTCGTGCCCGATCGCCTCAAGGCCGGCGAGGTCAAGGTCCGTGCCAAGGCTGCGGTGGGCGACCCCAAGCAGGTCGGCGCGCCCATGCCGGGGGTCATCTCGACACTTGCCGTCAAGGAAGGCCAGAAGGTTTCAGCCGGCGACGTGCTCTGCTCGATCGAGGCGATGAAGATGGAAACCGCCATCCATGCCGAAGTCGACGGCGTGGTGGCTGAACTCCTCATCAAGCCCGGCGACCAGATCGACGCCAAGGACCTGCTTGTCAGGCTGGACTGAGAAAATGGCGGCGGGCGGGGACATTGATGTCGCTGCCAGCCGCCGTCGCATGTTGGCGAGCATCGCGCTTGTCGTGCCGCTCGCTTTGGGCGCCTGGGTCGCGCTCTATGTTCTGACGCCACCCCTTGCTGGGGCCGAGGAGCCGATCAACCGGATCGGCTTTGCCCTGGGCTGGCTGGGGGTGGCGACCCTGCTGACCCTTTTCAGCGGCGTCGAGGCGGTGGCGCATGAGCGCCTGTTCACGCCAGCGATCAACCCCCTGGCAGGAGCGGAAAGCGCCCGACTCAAGGTCAATCTGCGCTACCTGCAGAATACGCTCGAACAGCTGGTGATCTTCATTCCCACGCTGCTGCTTGTGGCCTGGCAGGCGCAATCGGGCGAGGATCTGCGCGCTGTCACCGCCACGGCAGTGGTATGGATCGCCCTGCGCTTCGTCTTCTGGGTCGGCTATCACCGCAGCTTTGAATGGCGCACGCCGGGGCTCGTGGGCATGGCCATGACCATGGTGATCCTCCTGATCGCGGTGGCTCGCTTTGGCTACGAACAGGCGGGTTGGCCCGGCGCCATTGCCCCCATTGCGCTCTTTGGCGCCATCGAGGCCTATCTCGTCTGGATCAGTTTTCGCGCCGGCCAGGCGAAGCGGGTGGATTGAAAGGCCCGGACCAATCCGGGCCTTTCGCGTTCAGGCCGCCCGTGGCCCCGGGTCGTCGTCCGGCTCGGGCGGTGTCGGACCGGTATTGGCCACCTTGATCACTTCGAGCCGCTGCATCGTGCCGTCGGGGCTCAGCCAGGCCATGATATGGCCGGGGCGGGTGCCGATCAGGGCGGCGCCATGTTCCGAAGTGACGGAGAGACGATAGCCTTCCCCGCCCGCGGCACCGTCGGGCATGACCAGTTTCACCATCCGTTCGAGGCCCGGCACGGGCCGATAGCGCACCATGGAGCCGAGGCGCACGACATCGCAGGGCAGCATGCTGTCGGGCACGAGCGTGGCGCGATCGAGCTCGTAGAGCAGGAAATCGGTATTGTCCCCGCGCTCTCCCAGATCGGTCAGCGCCACGATGGTCAGGCGCCTGTGCTCGTCCTTGCCCATGACGATGTCGGGCGATCGGGTCCAGTCAGCGAGCGAAATCGTGGTCATGACGTGCCTCCTTGGGTGGGCCCAGCCTTGCGCTCGAAACTGGCAAACAGGTGTTCAGGTGGACCTGCCGGCATGCCATAGGGCCGATGGCACCACGGACAGCGGCGAGCCGCCCGGGGGCGCGGGCCGGTACAGGACCGGCAATAGCGCAGGATCTGCACTTTGTGTCCCTCCCTCAGGCCAGCGGCGTTGCGGCAAGGGTCTGCAGCACCAGCGCCCGGTCTTCTACCGAGCGCAGGCGGATGGTCATGGTCTCGGTCTTGATGGGGGTCTGGGGCGGCAGGCTGTAGCTGAGCGCGGGCAGGTTGGTGTCGGCCCAGGCGCGGAAGCGGTTGAGCTTGTGGCTGCCGCTGATCGGCAGGGTTACGGAATATTTGAAGGTCATCTCTGTCGCCTTGCTGGGGCATGCCGAGGCCTCCCTGCGCAAGGCGCATGGAGCGGGCATGCCGGAACATTTTTGGAAAACTGTTCAGCAAACCTGGTGTCGCGCTTGCCCTGGGGCAGGTGGCAACACCAGGCGATCAGCCTGCCTGGCTGAGGCGAGTCAAAAAGCGGCAGTCTGGTGCAGGAAAGGCGTTCATGGGCGCCATCATGGCCATATCACCAGCAAAGTCAAATCGGCGCCGGACCGCTACAGCCGGCGCGAGCGGCCATCCACCGTCGGGCCATATTTGCCGGCATAAGCCTTTGCCGGGACCGGCAGACGCGAGACGATCCAGCTCACCATCATCGGCACCAGCACGATGTCGTCGACCCAGCCCAGGACCGGAATGAGATCGGGCAGGATGTCGATCGGATTGACCAGGTAGAAGGCGGCAAACAGCGTTGCGGCCTTCAGATAGAAGGGCGTCTGCGGGGCCCAGAAGGCCTTCCAGAGCAGCACGACTTCCTTGCGGAACAGGATCAGGCGGGGGAGGAGCATGTTCATCATGACCCTAAAATGGCCCCGCTGAACGCCGATTCAAGATCGGCCCGATCACGAAATGGCGCATCCCGTCATGCCAATGTCCGGTTGCCAGGTGTAGAGGGAAAGCCTATTTCCCAAGAGGAAGCGATTTTCGAGGTTAGAGATGGCCGGTCCAGCGCCGCGCAGGCAATCGGTGGGTGTCAATGTCGGTGGCGTCATGGTGGGCGGCGGCGCTCCCGTGGTCGTGCAATCCATGACCAATACCGATACGGCCGATATCGACGCGACGGTGAAACAGGTCATGCAACTGGCCCGCGCCGGTTCGGAAATCGTGCGCATCACCGTCGACCGGGATGAGAGCGCGGCCGCCGTGCCGATCATCCGCGACCGCCTCGCCTTCATGGGCTATGACGTGCCGCTGGTGGGCGACTTCCACTATATCGGCCACAAGCTGCTCACCGACCATCCGGCCTGTGCCGAGGCGCTGGCGAAATACCGCATCAATCCGGGCAATGTGGGCTTCAAGGCCAAGCGCGATACCCAGTTCGCGACCCTCATCGAGATCGCGAACAAGTATGACAAGCCGGTGCGCATCGGCGTCAACTGGGGCTCGCTCGATGAGGAACTGCTCACAAGACTGATGGACGAGAATGCTGCCTCGTCTGCGCCGATTTCGGCGGCTGCGGTACAGCGCGAGGCGATCATCCAGTCGGCTCTGCTCTCGGCGGCGCGCGCCGAGGAGCTGGGCATGCGGCGCAACCAAATCCTGCTCTCGACCAAGGTTTCCGACGTCCAGCACCTGATCGCGGTCTATCAGGATCTGGCGGCCCGCTGCGACTATGCGCTGCATCTGGGCCTCACCGAAGCGGGCATGGGATCGAAGGGCATTGTCGCCTCCTCGGCGGCTTTGGGCATTCTGCTGCAGCAGGGCATTGGCGACACGATCCGCATTTCCCTGACCCCCGAGCCGCGGCGACCGCACCACCGAGGTCAAGGTGGCGCAGGAATTGCTGCAGACCATGGGCTTCCGCCAGTTCCTGCCGGTGGTTGCCGCCTGCCCCCGGTTGCGGGCGGACCACCTCGACCACGTTCCAGACGCTGGCCAAGGATATCCAGGATCACCTCAACACCTCCATGCCGGAATGGCGCGAGCGCTACCCCGGCGTCGAGACGCTATCGGTGGCGGTGATGGGCTGCATCGTCAACGGGCCGGGGGAAAGCAAGCACGCCAATATCGGCATTTCGCTCCCGGGCACCGGCGAGACGCCGGCTGCACCGGTTTTCGTGGATGGCGAGAAGGTCGCGACCCTGCGCGGTGCCGACGTGGCCGACCAGTTCAAGGTCATGGTCGCCGACTATATCGAGCGCAAGTTCGGCACCGGCAAGCAGAACGCCGCGGAATGACCGAGCGCAACCAACGCCGCCTGTTCTGGCTGGCCATGCTGATCATCGTGCTCGGCGTCCTCAAATGGACCGGCCACCTGGGATGAGACCCGAGGTGGACGAGGTGCTGGCGCTGGACCTTCTCTGCCTCGAGGCGCCCGAGGGCGGGCCGCTGGATGCCGAGGCGCATCGTGTCGCGCTCGAACAATCCATACCGCGCTCGGAATGGGTAACGGTTCACCGCGACGGAGCCTTGGTCGCCTATGGCTATCTTTGGCCGCTTCCGGATGGCGACAGCTGGTTTGTCGGTGGGTTGGCCATCCATCCCGATTGTCGCACTGCGCCCGTGACGGCTGCGCTTGGCCGGGAAATGGCGAGCCTCATCCGGCACATCGGCGCGGTCCGGCTCGAAAGCCATGTCCGGCGCAACAACGCAGCCTCCCTGCGCTTGCATCGGCGTCTGGGATTTGCGGTGATGCAGGAAAATGACCGCGCCGTTGCCTTTGCGGCCGACAGCGCGGCCTTGCTGGCGCGATTGCCGGGCTAGGTGGCAGGCGTTTCGGTGGCCGTCACCGTGACCGGCAGTTCGCCACCGATCTCCACGGCTTTGCTCTGCTTGTCGAAAACACAGACAATGCTCGATGCTTGGTTTGAGACAATGGCGAGGCCAAAGCTCTCGCTGCCGAACGGATCGACCACGACACTGGCATGGGTGAGATAGTCGGCTGTCGCCGTGCGGCAGGCCTCTTCGCCCTCGGCGGCAAATTCGGCCCAGGCGTCGCCGGAGGCGGCGGAAGCGCCGCCGATTCCGGCCAGGGTAAGGGCGATCAGGGCGAGCGGCTTCAGCATGGTCTGTCCTTGGCTGTTGATCTACCTGCCCTAATTCCGCAATCACGCATTTTGTTGCCATTCGGGCAGCGGGAAGATGCGGTCATAGGCCCAGTTAAAGACCAGCGCATAGACCATGTAGAAAAGGGCGAAGGCCATATCCATGACAAGGGCCTGCCACAGCGTAATCCCGAGATAGAGGGCGATCAGCGGCATCAGCATGAGCAGGAGGCCGATCTCGAACAGCACCGCATGCAGCACCCGGATCGGGCCCGATTTCAGCGTCGTGCCGGCAAAGCGGTTCAGCGTCTTGTCGAAGACGAGGTTGTAGACATAGTTCCACAGCATGGCGACGGTGGCGCTGCCCACGACGATGACGGCGCTGTCGCCGGCATGCAGGTGAAAGGCAAAGGCGGCCAGCGGCGTCGCGACCAGGATGCCGATGATCTCGAAGGAAATGGCGTGGCGGATACGATCAGCGGTGGTGCGCATGGAATTCCCCTTGGTGAATTCCGGGCCGTCCCGAACGCTGTGCCCATAGTGGCGGAGGCCGTCCTCGCTTGGCCGGGGATATAGGACCTCCCGACGCGGGGGGCAAGGTTCATGGGGCATTTCCGATATGCCCGGGGCGCAGGGCAAAGATTGCGGCATCGACCGGGTGCGGGCCGCCCATATCCGGCACGGCATAGCGCGCCACGAGCGCAAGCCGGTCCAGCGGCAGGTCCTTCCGGAACGGATCGCCGACCAGCACATTGGCGCCGCTTTGCCTGAGCTGCGTCAGCACGGGCAGGGTCTCGGCCACGACCTCGGCGCTGTAGAACACATCGCCGGCCAGCACCACGTCCACTTTGGGCAGGCCCGGCCTGTCCCATAATGTCAGTTCCACGCCATTTGCCTCGCTATTGAGAGCCAGCGCCACCTGTCCGATCGGGTTGGGTTCCAAAGCCATTACCGCCCCGGCTCCGGCCTTGCCCGCGGCAATGCCGACAAGACCCGAGCCGGCCCCGAAATCGAGCACTGTCTTGCCGGCAACCACCTCGGGATGATCGCGCAGATAGAGCGCCAGCGCCGCCCCGCCGCCCCAGGCATAGGCCCAATAGGGCGGGTGGTCATCGAGGCCCTCGCCGGCAAGCCAGGCATTGAGCCCGCTTTGCGGGGTGGGCATGTAAATGGAAATGTCCGGCTGAAAGGGCAGGGCGCGCAGCACCATGCGCTCCCGGATGAAGGCTTTCGCGCTCGCTATTCCGGGAGCTGGCACGCATCCACCCAGTTATTGCCGCAGAGGTCGGCCAGCCTGTCGACGCTGAGTTTGACCGAGGCATGCGTATCGCCACCGGCGGGGATGACGAGGTCATAGACCTTCAGCGAGCTGTCTAGATAGATCGGCAGCGGCGCGGGCAGGCCGAATGGACAAACCCCGCCCACCTGATGGCTGGTCAAACGCAAAACGTCTTCCGGCCCCAGCATGCGCGGACGGCCGCCAAAGGCACTCTTGGACTTCTGATTGTCGAGCCTGGCATCGCCGCGCGTCACCAGCAGCACTTCCTCGTCCTTGACGCGGATGCAGAGCGTCTTGGCGATCTGGCCCGGCTCCACGCCATGCACCTGGGCCGCCAGTTGCACTGTCGCGGTGGAATGGTCGGTGACGATGACCGCAAGGTCAGGCGCGCGGGCGGCGAGATCGGTCCGAACGGAGGCAAGGCTCATGAAATGGTCCTGAAAACGGAGAGATCAAAACACACTGCGCCGTCCTCGGGCTGGACCCGAGGAGCAGTCGAAACGACTGCGGAACTGGCAACTGGCCCTCGGATCAAGTCCGAGGGCGGGACGGTGGTTGGGATGGGAGCAAGGAGGCTCAAAACAGATCCGCCAGTCGCGTTTCATATTTGAAGCGTGTCTTTTCGCGGATCGGCGTGGTGACCGCACGGCGCATGAAGTCGAGCGGGATGTCCTTGATGACATCGAATTCCATCAGGTCGGACACGGTGATGCGCTCGCCCGCATAGGGCGTGATGGCGACGTCGTCACCGGCCTCGACGCTGCCCGCCCTCAGTACACGACAATAAGCGCCAGGCCGGTTAGCCCTGTGGAAGCGCTTGACCCAGAACTTGTCGCCCATTTTCGCGGCGAAGGTCATGCAGGGCGTGCGGTGATAGCTCACTTCCAGAAGACAATCGCCGATGGCAAAACGGTCGCCAATGGCAGTAGTGGCGCTGGCCGCGCCTGATATGACGAGGTTCTCGCCGAAGAGGCCCGGAGATGGCGTCACGCCTTGGCGGGCCCACCAGTCATAATCGTCCTGAAAATAGACATAGATGGCCTGGTCGCGCCCGCCGTGATGCTTGCGCTCAACAATGGCGTCCCCGGCAATGCCCAGCTCACCGATCCGGACCGGGCCGGAAGCCGGGCGCTTGTTGATGCCGGTCAGGGGCGCATAACCCTCGATATGCTCGGCCTTGCCGATACAGACGGCGACCAGCGACGCCATGCTACTTCTCCCGGGCTGCAAAATAGCGGGCGGTGGCGCGCAGGCCATCGGCCTTGGGGCCAAAGGTGCGCAGAGCCAGCAGCGCTTCGTTGACCGTGGCGTCGAGCATCTTGCGGGCGCCGTCGACGCCCAGCCGTGCCACCACGGTCTGTTTGCCCAGGGCCGCATCCTTGCCGGTCGCCTTGCCCATGGCTTCGGGCGTGGCGGTGACATCGAGAATATCGTCGGCCAGCTGGAAGGCGCGGCCGGCCGCCTCCGCATAGGCGGTCAGCGCCGACAGCGCCCGCGGTTCGGCGCCGCCGAGAATGGCGCCCATGCGCACGGCAGCGCGGATCAGCGCCCCGGTCTTCATCGCCTGCATCACGGCGATCTCGACTTCCGTGAAGCCGCTGGTTTCGCCTTCGATGTCGCGCATCTGCCCGCCAACCATGCCGCCCGTGCCGCTGCCGGCGGCCAGTTCGGCGACAAGGCGGATGCGCACATGGGCATCGGCATGGGTGGCGGGGTCGGCCAGCACCGCAAAGGCGTGGGTCAGCAGCGCATCGCCGGCAAGGATGGCCGTGGCTTCGTCAAAAGCCTTGTGGACCGTCGGGCGGCCGCGCCGGATATCGTCGTCGTCCATGGCCGGCAGGTCATCATGCACGAGCGAATAGCAATGCACCATTTCGACGGCGAGGCCGGCGGCCAGGCTCTGGTCGCGCGGTACCGAAAAGATTGCCGCCGCTTGTCGCACTAGGAGCGGCCGCAGTCTCTTGCCGCCCTCAAGACTGCCATGGCGCATGGCCGCGACCACACGGTCCGATGCCGGGCCGGGACCGGACAGGCGGGCTGCGACCAGATAGTCGGAAAGCCCGGCCTCGACGGAACGGGCGCAATCGGCACTGTCGGCGGAAAAGTCATACATGGGTCTGTTGCTAGCCCGCCGAAGGAGGCGGGGCAATCCCCCTCTGCGCCCCGGTTCACCCCACCCTCATTCCCTCCCCATCAAGGGGAGGGAGGCGCAGGGGCGAATGACGGAGTTCATCGTCTCCCTCCCCCTTGTGGGCTTCGACCCGTCCCAATGGGCAAGTCTCTCCGGTGGAGAGCCTTGAGGGGAGAAGGATCAAGGTTGGGGCCTTGGCCTGCAACGGCGATGCCGATACACAGCACCCATGCCCCGGCGCAAGAAAACCCTCTGGCGGATCATCCGCATTCCGCTCGGCATCCTCGCCGTGCTGGTCACTATTCCTTTGGTGCTGACCCCGCTCTATCTCGTCATGCAGCCGGTTTCGGTGCCCATGCTGTCGCGCATGCTGACCGGCCAGACCGTCACCCGTCATTGGCGCGATATCGACGATGTCTCGGATCGGCTGAAGGCGTCGATCATCCTCTCCGAGGACGGACAATTCTGCCGTCACTGGGGGGTTGACCTGGTGGCGCTGCGCGAGGAGGTCGAAAACTACCTTGCCGGACGCGAGGCGCGCGGCGCTTCGACGCTGAGCATGCAGGTAGCGCGCAATCTCTTCCTCTGGAATGGGCAGAGCGCGGTGCGAAAAGCGCTGGAAGTGCCGCTGGCGTTCTATATCGATCTCGTCCTGCCCAAGAGGCGGATCATGGAAATCTATCTCAACATCGCCGAATGGGGGCCGGATGGCGAATTCGGCGTCGCCGCAGGATCGCTGCGCGCTTTCGGGCGCGAGCCGCAAAACCTCGACTGGCAAACTGCGAGCCTCCTGGCCGTCACGCTGCCCAACCCGATCCTGCGCAATCCGGCCCGTCCCAATGCGGGGCTTGTGCGGGTCGCGGCCATTGTCGAGGACCGGGCCCGCCAATATGGCGAGCGGGCCAGCTGCGTGGGCCAGAATGGGCAATTGGCGCTATAGTGCGGTCGAGCGGGGAAAACTGGCGCAAAAACCCCTAGCCAAGCCCGCCGTTCTCCTCTATAGACCCCACCAATCCTGCAGAGAGACCCGTCTCTGGCCGCTTTCGGCGGCGCAACGATTTTGAATTTCGGAGTACCGACCATGGCAGTGCCAAAACGCAAGACCTCGCCGATGAAGCGCGGCTTCCGCCGTTCGGCCGACGCGATTGCCAACCCCACCTATGTCGAAGACAAGGATTCGGGTGAGCTGCGCCGTCCGCATCACGTTGATCTCAAGACCGGCATGTATCGCGGTCGCCAGATCCTCGCGGCAAAGAACTAAGCCGAAAGGCGAGCGGGCGCTGATGCGCTTTTTCTGATATTTCGACGGCCGGCCCCCACAAGGGTCGGCCGTTTTGTTTTTCCGCCGCCAATGTATGCGGCCAAACCGGGAGCCAAGGGCAATATGAGCACGCGCGTCGAATCGGACACCATGGGCCAGATCGAGGTTCCGAACGATAAATACTATGGTGCGCAGACCGCCCGGAGCCTGATGAATTTCGATATCGGCGGGGAGAAGATGCCCACCGAGATCATCACCGCCTTCGGCATTCTCAAGAAGGCCGCGGCCCTGGCCAATCACAAGCTTGGCCTGATGGACGAAGCGACCCGCGATCTGGTCGTTGCTGCCGCCGACGAGGTGATCTCGGGCAAGCTCGGCGATCATTTCCCGCTGGTGGTCTGGCAGACCGGCTCGGGCACCCAGTCCAACATGAATGTCAACGAGGTCATCTCCAACCGCGCCATTGAAATGGCCGGCGGCACGATGGGCACGAAAAAGCCTGTCCATCCCAATGACCACGTCAATATGAGCCAGTCGTCCAACGATACTTATCCCACCGCCATGCATATCGCGGCGGTCGAGGCGGTGGAGGGTTATCTCTACGAGCGCGTCGAACTGCTGCGCAACACGCTCAATGCCAAGTCCGAAGAGTTCATGGATGTGGTCAAGATCGGCCGCACCCATCTGCAGGACGCGACGCCGCTGACCCTGGGCCAGGAAATCTCCGGCTGGGTGGCCCAGATCGACTATGCGATGGCCGCGATCAAGGCGACCATGCCGCAGTTGAAGGAACTGGCGCTGGGCGGCACCGCCGTCGGCACGGGCCTTAACGCCCACCCCGATTATGCCGTGGCCGTGGCCAAGGAAATTGCGGATCTGACCGGCCGCGACTTCGTCACCGGCCCCAACAAGTTTGCGCTGCTCGCCGGCCACGACGCCTTTGTCGGCACGTCCGGGGCTTTGAAGCAGCTCGCCGTAGCCTTCATGAAGATCGCCAATGACGTGCGCTGGCTGGCCTCCGGCCCGCGTTCCGGCCTTGGTGAAATCACCATTCCGGAAAACGAGCCGGGCTCGTCCATCATGCCGGGCAAGGTCAATCCGACCCAGTCCGAGGCCATGACCATGGTCGTCGCCCAGGTGATGGGCAATGACGCCGCCATCGGTTTTGCCGCCAGCCAGGGCAATTTCGAGCTCAACGTCTTCAAGCCGGTCATTGCCTACAACTTCCTGCAGTCGGTGCGCCTGCTGGCCGACGCGGCCAAGTCGTTCAACGACAATTGCGCCATCGGCATCGAGCCCGATCACAAGCGCATCAAGCAGCTGGTCGACCAGTCGCTGATGCTGGTGACCGCGCTCAACCGCAAGATCGGCTACGACAATGCCGCCAAGATCGCCAAGACCGCGCACAAGAACGGTTCCACCCTCAAGGAAACCGCCATCGCGCTGGGCCTGCTCACCGCCGAGGAGTTCGACGCCGAAGTGAAGCCCGAACAGATGGTCGGACCGCTCAAGCTCAAGAAGTAAGTCTGGCGCCGCTTCTCGGCGCCTGTTGTGCCCCCACCCCTTGATCCCTCCCCTTGATGGGGTGGGGCCGGGGTGGGGTGATGGCTGCCCATGCCAGCTAGCCTTCCACTTGATAGTGAATGGGCTTGAAGCTCCCGCCATTGCTGGCCGGTGCCGAACACGCCGTCAATCCGATCACCAGATCCATCGCCGCCCGGAAGCGAATATAGTCTCCCGCCTTGCTCAGGGGCGGGAGGACCTTGAATTTCCCCGTTTCGCCATCCACCGGCACGTTCATGAAACAGTTGAACGCCACCGGGATCGCGTCCTCGGCGATCCCCCACGGCTCCAGCGCATGATGGAGATTGCCATGGCAGCCCTGATGGGGCGGTTCATTGTCGTAGCAAAGCCGGAATGTCGCCTCGCTGCATGGCGTCAGCAAGAAGTCGTGCCGCCCCACCGTGTCCTCGACGATCTCCAGCATCACATTGGAGCGGTTCGAATAGAGCTTGTTGCCGGTCGTCAGGTAAATCGTTTCGGCATAGTCGAGAGTCCGTCCCGACGAGATCATTTCCCGGGTATCGGCGGGTGAAATCGCCAGCAGGTCGGCAACCTGACCACCCAGCGGATCGATGACCGTGAGGATCTGCCCGGCCGATAGTTCGAAGGCCGAACCGGAGCGCGGCGGGATTTCGACTGCCATCACAGATCCTCCCGCTCGGCCAAGGGATCAACCACTTCGGGCCTCGCCTCACCGCGGTGATAGGGGCAGGCCCATTCGTCGGAAACCGCGCGACCGCTATATTGCCGTGCCTCCGAAACCGTCCCGTGCCGCGCCAGCATCGGATTGATATCGCCGGCCAGATCGATATCGCGCTCGAGGATCGAGCTGCGCAGTTTTTCGTAGCGGTTCTGCTCGCGCAATGTCTCGAACTGGTCGTGAAGATTGAAGATCATGGTGGGATGGGCGAAGCGCCGCGCCGGGCGGCTGGCATGGGGATGCAGGCCCACGACAAAGAATGCCTCGCCGCCAAAGCTCAGCGAAAAATGCGGGTCGTCGGGGTCGGTGCTGACGCGCGGATCGGGCGGCTGGCCGCGCCAGCTGTCCTTTTCCGTCAGCGATTGCACGCGAGCCCACAAGAACTGCTCGAACTCGGCCTCCCCGAGGTCCAGCGGGCCCTCGAAAATGACCGCAAAGCTGGTGAACAGCGCCGGCTGTTCCTTGTAGTCCCAGGCGAACTGCATGAGCCGATCGTGGATATCGACATCGTTCCAGGCGCTGTCGATGCTGCGGGCGACATAGGTCCTGAGCTGGCCTTTCCCCAGCGCCGACTTGGCGCCGACGCAGGGAAAGGCGGGGTCCCTGATGAACTCTTCCAGGGCACGTTCGGAATCGAAAAGCATGACCAGATCAATGCTGACTAAAGGGACTGGGACAAGACTCCTCCCGGCCATGGCGTTCCATCACAACCTTTGGCTCAGCCGCGACCTGCTAGCCGCGAACCGCCGCCTCGATTTTCGCCACGTCGATCTTCTTCATTTCCATCATCGCCTCGAAAGCGCGCTTTCCGGCCTCGCCGCCCTTGGCCATGGCGTCGGACAGGGCGCGCGGCGTGATCTGCCAGGATATGCCCCACTTGTCCTTACACCAGCCGCACATGCTTTCCTCGCCGCCATTGCCGACGATGGCGTCCCAGTAGCGGTCGGTTTCCGCCTGATCTTCGGTGGCGATCTGCATCGAAAAGGCTTCGGAATGCTTGAAGGCCGGGCCGCCATTGAGGCCGATACAGGGAATGCCCATGACGGTGAATTCAACCGTCAGCACCTCGCCCGCCTTGCCCGAGGGATTGTCGCTGGGCGCGCGGTGGACGCTGGTCACGTGGGTGTCGGGAAAGGTGGCGGCATAGAAACTGGCCGCTGCCTCGGCGTCCTTGTCATACCAGATGCAGATCGTGTTCTTGGCCTGGGCCATGGGGTCGTCCTCCTCGCTTGGTGCCTGCCTGACAATGGCCGGCAAGGATGCGACGTTCCAGCCCGTGCTGCTTCGACAAGCCCTTCCGCATGGGAGGATCCTCTGGCATGGTGACCCCACGAACCGGAGGCCCGACACGTGACCGAAACCGTCATGGTACCCCACCCCCATGCCGTGCGCCCGCGCAGCAATGGGTTCATCTTCCCGCTGCTGGCCGTGCCGCTGGTGCTCTACAATCTAGTGGTCTTGGTCTTTTTTGGCGGCAATCCGGCCAATTGGGGTGCGGGCCTGTTCTCGCTGCCCATGCCCTCAGGCATGCCCTGGGCCATCACCGCGGGGGATTTCCTCCTGGTGGTCGGGGTCATGCTGCTGTTTGTCGAAGTGCTCAAATCCACCAATACGGCGCGCTCCTCGATCGTCGAGCACATGCTGTCCATGGTGGTTTTCGTGGTCTTCCTCGTCGAATTCCTGCTGGTGGGCGCCGCCTCCAGCTCGGTCTTCTTCCTCCTGATGGTGATGAGCCTCATCGACGTGGTGGCGGGCTTTACCGTCTCGATCACCAGTGCCAGCCGCGACGTGTCGATGAACTGACGCCGGTCAGGTCTTTCTCAGGCGACAATGGTCTTGCGATAGCCCTGCGGCATCCGCCGCTGGGTGAGCTTGGCCGTCTGCCCATAGGCGCATGCCGCGCCTTCCGATGTGCCGATGCGGCGGGCGCGCTGGATGGGCAGATGGGCCCGGGCGGCGATGAGCTGGCTGACAAAGGCGGCTGACGGGGCCGAAAAAGCCAGCGACGGCCGCGGTCCCGCGGGGTCCTGCGACAGGGGCAGGGCCGCCCGGATTGTTTCGCTTTGTGCCAGATCGGACATGGTCTGTACCATTTTGGCCCGTCCTGTGCCGGAATGGCACAGGCCTTGCGGGTCTATACCCCCTAAGGGGCAATCACCGTGCCAGATGGTAACGTTTCGTTAAGATATTTCGATCCCAAAGAGGATTTGGTGCACAGGCAAATGTCTGAGGGCCGCCCCTTGCGGAGCGGCCCTCATGGCGTGTGGCGTTTGCCAGCGGTCAGAAATTGTCCTTGCCCTTGCGGATGGCTGCGAAGACCTCGGCGGGATCGGCGCCTTCAATTCCATAATGGGCCGCCAGTTCCGGTGCATCGGCGCGCAGGAACGGGTTGGCCTTCTTGTCCTCGCCCAGATTGAACGGGATGGTGGGGCGACCCGCCGCCCGCAGCTGGTCCACCTCGGCGGCGCGGGTCTTGAGGGCCGCATTGTCGGGGTCGATGGAGAGGGCGAATTTCGCATTGTTCTGGGTATACTCGTGGCCGCAATAGACCAGGGTCGCGTCGGGCAGGTCGCGCAGGCGCTTGACGCCCTCCCACATCGGGCCCGGCGTGCCCTCGAACATGCGGCCGACACCCAGGGAAAAGAGTGCGTCGGCCGAAAACAGATGACCGCCGTCCTCATTGTAGAACACGATATGCCCCAGCGTGTGGCCCGGCGTGGCGATGACGGCAAAGCGGCTGTCGCCCAGTTCGATCACGTCGCCGTCACCAACCAGTTCGTCGAGGCCATCGATCTTGTCGGCCTCGGCGCGCGGGCCGACGACGCGGGCGCCGAAGGCGGCCTTCAGCTCGGCAATCGCCTCGACATGGTCGATATGGTGATGGGTGATGAAGATGTCGGTGAGGGTCCAGCCGCGATGAAGCAGGGCATTGCGGATCGGGCCGGCTTCCGGTGCGTCAATGGCGGCGGTGCGGCCGGTGGCCTGGTCATGTACCAGGTAGCCAAAATTGTCGCTGCGGGCGGCAAAGACGTCCACGATAAGGCCCATCTTCATGTCTCCTTCTTTCAAGTCGCCGGCAAGCTAGGGATCGGGGGCGGCAAAGACAATGCCGGATTGGACAAGTTCACGTGCCTTTGGCAAGGTCGCGCCATGACCGATGTTGTCCGCCTCATCGAATATTACAAGTCTCCGCTGGGACGCCTGTCCCGGGCCCTGGTGCGCGAACAGGTCATCACCCTGGCGGGCGACCTCAAGGGCAAGCGGGTGCTGGGCCTGGGCTTTGCGACGCCCTATCTGCGCTTTGCGCTGGAGCCTGCCGAACGGGTCCTCGCCTTCATGCCGGAGCGACAGGGCGCTTCGGCCTGGCCGCGTGAGGGTCCATCGCGCACCGTCCTCTGCGATCCGCTCGAAATGCCGCTGACCGATGCGGCGGTCGACATGACCGTTGTCGTCCACGCGCTCGAACATGTCGCCGATGCCGAGGAGCTGATGCGCGAGCTCTGGCGCATCACGGCGCCCAATGGCCACCTGCTGATCGTCGTGCCGCGCCGGCGGGGCATCTGGGCGCAGCGCGACAATACCCCCTTCGGCCAGGGCAATCCCTATTCGGGCGGCCAGCTCGACAAGCTGCTGCGCGATCATTCCTTCGTGCCCGAGGCCTGGCGCGACGCGCTGTTCCTGCCGCCCTTCCAGTCGCGGCTGGTGCTCAAATATCCGCGCTTCTTCGAGCGCTTCGGCCGCGTTTTCGGACCGGCCATGAGCGGCGTCATCTGCATCCGTGCCCGCAAGGAGGCTTTTCCTGCCATCCCCCGCCGCAAGCGCGAAGCCCGCTATGTCCGCGTGCCGGGGCTGAGTACGGCCACGGCACGCAGCGGGTAGGGCAGCGTCGCCAAAGCGGTTCTGCCCTTGGGCTCGACCCGCGGGGCACTCTCAGTTGGCGTTGTGCTGAGGCATCCCCCCACCCTTGATCCCTCCCCACAAGGGGGAGGGAGACGATGAACACCAGTGACTGATGCCTGCGCCTCCCTCCCCTTGATGGGGAGGAATTGAGGGTGGGGTGAACTCTTTCCGCGCACCGGCGGCACAGGCTCCTACTCCCTGTCCAGTTTCGCCGAGCTTCACTACCCTGCCCTCAAGGGGGCGGGCGACTAGAAAGAAGGGCTCACACAGGCTTTGCCTTTCCCCCCACCTTTCACTATGGTCCGCGCGGTTTTCCTGCCTGTCACGAAGTGCGTCATGACCGCTCCCAGCCGTCCCGTTCCGCAGCCCGGCATTCTCGACATTGCGCCCTATCTTCCGGGCAAGTCCGGCAAGCCGGGCAGCAAGTCGGTCAAGCTCTCGGCCAATGAATCCCCGCTCGGTGCCAGCCCCAAGGCACTAGCCGCCATGATCGAGGCAGCCGCGCATCTTGAAATCTATCCCGAGGGCTCGTCGCGCGTGCTGCGCGAGGCGCTGGGCGAAGTGCATGGTGTGGATCCCAACAGCATTGTCTGCGGCAATGGCTCCGATGATCTGCTGCACCTGCTGGCCCAGACCTATCTCGGGCAAGGCGACGAGGCGGTGATGAACCGCTATGGCTTCTCGGTCTATCCAATCATCACCAAGGCCGCCGGCGCCAGCATTGTCATGGTCGACGAGATGGAGTATCGCGCCGATGTCGATGCGCTGCTGGCGGCCGTCACCGCGCGGACCAAGGTCATCTGGCTGGCCAATCCCAACAATCCCACCGGCACCTACCTCACCAGCGCCGAAGTGGCGCGCTTGCATGCCGGGCTGCGCCCCGACATTTTGCTCGTCATCGACAGCGCCTATGCCGAATATGTCACTGCCGCCGACTATTCGGTGGGGCTCGATCTGGTTGAGGCCCACGACAATGTCGTCATGGTGCGCACCTTCTCGAAAATGGGCCTGGCTGCCGCCCGTATCGGCTGGATGGTGGGTCCCGATCACGTCGTCGATGCCATCAATCGCATTCGCGGGCCGTTCAACGTCAACCTGCCGGCGCAGATGGCGGGGGCCGCGGCGGCGCGCGATGTCGACTTCACCGCGCGCCTCAGGGAGCACAATGCTCAATGGCGCGACTGGCTGACGTCGGAATTGTCGGGCAACCGCGTGCGGGTCGTGCCCAGCCAGGCCAATTTCGTCATGGTGCTGTTCGACAGTTCCGAAACGGCGGCCCGGGCTTTCGAGGCATTGGCCGCTGGCGGCTATATCGTGCGCGAAATCGGCGTCTCCTATGGCATTCCGCAGGCCCTGAGGATTTCCATCGGCTCAGAAGAGGCGATGCGGGCCGTGGTACACATTCTCAAATCCATGGATGCGGCAGCATGAGCGTGCATTTCAAGAAGCTGGCTCTGGTCGGCATCGGCCTCATCGGTTCTTCCATCGCCCTGGCGGCGCGGCGGCAGGGGCTGGTGGACGTCATTTCCATTGCCACGCGGCGCCAGGAAACGCTCGACGAGGCACGCGAACTCAAGCTCGGTGACATCTACACGCTCGATGCCGCCGAGGCGGTGCGCGGGGCGGATCTCGTCATCCTCTGCGCGCCGGTGGGCGCCTATGGGGCGCTGGCCGAGATGATCGGTCCGCATCTGGCGCCTGGCGCCATCCTCTCCGATGTCGGCTCGGTCAAGGAGCATGTGGTCAAGGTCGTTGGCCCCCATGTGCCCCAGGGCGTCAGTTTCATTCCCGGCCACCCGATTGCCGGCACCGAGCATTCCGGGCCCTCTGCCGGGTTTGCCGAGCTGTTTGCCGGGCGCTGGTGCGTGCTGACCCCGGTCCCGGGCGTCCCGCAGACCGATACCGACAAATTGGCTGCCTTCTGGCAGGCGATGGGGTCTGAGGTCGAATGCATGGATGCGGCCCATCACGACATGGTCCTGGCCATTACCAGCCATATCCCGCATCTAATCGCCTACAATATCGTGGGCACGGTGGCCGATCTCGAAACCGCCACCCAGTCCGAGGTGATCAAGTTCTCGGCCTCCGGTTTCCGTGATTTTACCCGCATCGCCGCTTCCGATCCGGTGATGTGGCGCGACGTCTTCCTCACCAACAGGGAAGCCGTGCTCGAAATGCTGGGGCGCTTCAACGAGGACCTGTCTGTGCTGCAGCGGGCGGTGCGCAATGGCGATGGCGCGGCACTCGAAGCCATGTTCACCCGCACCCGCGCCATCCGCCGCTCGATCATCAATGCCGGCCAGGAAACCGCCGCCCCCGATTTCGGTCGCCCGCACGAGAGCCCGCCGGTGCCGGAAGTCACGGTCGTCCGCGACCATGGCGGCGGAGATGATGCTTGAACGCCTGAATGGCTGGCGCGTGATCTCCAACCACCGGCCCGCCCTCGGGCCTGACCCGAGGGCCACCTTCCACGGACAAACGGTCAGCAGCGGGGGCGTTGATACGGGCCCTCGGGTCGAGCCCAAGGGCGGAGTGGCGAGTGGCGCGGCCTGGAGCAGACGCACATTCTGCTCCCCGATCGGAGAAGAATTAAAACAGCGGCGCCAGCTGGGCGATCGGCACGAGGCCCGAGGACAGGGCGCCGCCGCCGAAATTGAGCTGGTTCTTGTGCCGGCCGTCTTCGCCGGGCACGCCCAGGACCAGGGTGCGCCAGGGTTCTTCGAGATAGGGGCCAATGCGGTCGGCCACGCCGAGCGAATCCACGGCGATGCTGCCGGTAGGATAGCCGGTGCCATCGAGCCGCAATTCACCCGTCGCATTGAGGTCGGCTACCCCGTCATTGGCGCGGATGCCGACGACGCGCAGCGTGCCACCCGCCTGTTGCCAGTCGGGCAGGAAGGGCACGAGGCCCCAGTCCCTGACATCGTCGGGCAGGGCGGTCAGCTCAAGCTCCACCTCGGCATTGGTGTCGGCAAGGGCGATGCCTGATACGTCGAGATCGGAGACCCTGAAATAGCCGGCCAGGGCCGAGCGGCCGGTTTCTGCATCGTGCTGTTCGGGCATGTCGAGCAGGTGCAGTTCGGCCTGCGGCGCGCTGGCGATCAGGGTATCGCCAAAGAGCTGGTCGGACCATGCGAGGTCGCTGGCCTGCAGCGACAGGCGGGCAATGCGCCAGTCCTCGAGCCGCAGGCTGCCCTCGAGATCGGACCAGGAGACGGCCTGCCGGAGCCCGGTAAAGGCGTCCGAGACGCGGGCCGGGCCCATGGCAGAGGCCAGGATATGGGTGGGGCGCCAGGCCATGGCGCTGGCGCGGATGCCCGGCAGCTCGACCATCATGTCCGCCGAAACCAGCGTCGCATCGGTGCAGTCGATGTCGAAGCGGAAGGGGAAGCCGCTCACGCCGAGCGTGCCGCATTGCAGCTGCGGACTGGTTTCGCCATCGCCCAGGGCCAGGCGTTCGACCTGCTGGCGCACCTGCCCGGCGATGAAAAACCAGCCGGCAGTCCAGGCCAGAACGACGAGCAGGACCAGGCTGCCCAGGATGATGATTCGTTTTTTCATAGCCTCTTCATACCTCTGGCGACGCGCTGTCAGAAGCGGGTTTGCATGCGCTCTATTGCCGTGCATCAGACATGCGCGGCTCTTGCTTGCCGGGCCCGATGCGCGGCGCTAGCCTAGCGAGGAAAGTGGTTGCGCTATGGCGAATGGAATGGATGACGTCGATCCCGATGGACGGCATTGGGTCTTTGGATATGGTTCGCTGATCTGGAATCCGGGCTTTTCCTTCCTCAGCGCCCAGCTGGGGCTGCTGCGCGGCGCCCATCGCTCGCTCTCGATCATTTCCCATCACCATCGTGGCACGCGCGATATTCCGGGGCTGGTCTTCGGGCTGACGCGGGGCGGCTCGTGCCGCGGCATGGTGTTCGAGGTGGGCGCCGAGGCCTGGCCCGAGGCGCGGGCCTATCTCGATGCGCGCGAGCTCGTCACCTCGGTCTATCGTGACGTCTGGCGGCCGGTGACGCTGGCCGATGGCAGGCATGTCAAAGCCCTCACCTATGTGGTGGACGAAACCCACGAGCAGTTTGCCGGGCCGCTGAGTGTCGAGCAGCAATTGGCCATGATCCGGGCCGGCGTCGGCATTTCCGGACGCAATGTCGATTATGTGCTCAATACCGCCCATCACCTGATGCAGCTGGGCATCCGCGACAAGGCGCTGATGACGCTGGCGCGCGCGCTGGAGGGAGATGCCCCGCCCGAAACAGGCGCCGGTCAGGCGGCCTGAGCCACTGAAGGCGGTGCCGGAACGGCCTGTTCAAGATCCCAGATCGTGGTGAGACGATTTTCAGGGGCGGGCATGCGGAAGACATTGCTGGCGCAATCGAGCGCCAGGCGAAACCGCCTGCGACTCATCGGGTCGGCAACGAGATCCTCGGTGGATCCCACCCAGAGCACCTGCCTGCCCTTGGCGATCACATAGAGATCGCCTTCGGCCATGGCGAAGCTGTCGAGATTCTCGGCGCTGAGGGCATAGTCGCGGCCGGACTGGCCGAGCCAATGGCTGAGGCCAGGCTTGCGCATCGCCACGCGCTGAACATTGCCCTCGAACACCATGACCTTCCCCCTGCATCCCAGAAGAAGAACAAAATTAGAACAAAACCTGCCCTGCGTCAACTGCCTCGGCAGGCGAACCCTACATCTATGGGGTTGTTCGCCAGTTCCGTCAATATCTAGTGGGTTGAGCCGCGCACGGCCTCGACCCGTGCCCGCAGCCGATCGTCGAGCGGCCTGCCGATGCCCTGGTCGATGGCCTCGAGGGTGAGGCGGGTCGATTCGGCTTCGATCACGTCATGCAGACGCTGCCGGAAGACTTCCGGGGCGAGGCCCGGCTCGATGGCAGGCAGGAATTTGGCCCGTGCCGTGCCGGGCCAGATGATGAGGCTGTTGCGGCCCCAGAAGAGGCCCGAATTCAGCGCCACCGGCACGACGGGCACATTGAGTTCGGTATACATGCGCACAATGCCCTGGCGGTATTCGGCCGGCGCCAGCACGGGTTTACGCGTGCCCTCGGGGTAGATGACGATGCGGCAGCCGCGGCCGATGGCGGCCTTGGCCTGCTCGATCATGGCCGGGATGGCCTGGGCGCCCTTCTGACGGTCGATCTCGATACAGTCGAGCGAATGGGCGGCCCAGCCGAAGAAGGGAATGCGCATCAGCTCCTTCTTGGCGATATAGGCGGGCCGGCCGGTATGGGGGAAAATCGCGAAGATGTCCCAGTCGGACTGGTGCTTTGACGCGATGATGCAGCCGCCGGGCGGGATGTTTTCCGCGCCCTCGACATGGGTGCCCATGCCGGTCAGCTTGAGGTACTGGATATTGGACCAGCACCACCAGCGGGCAATGGCCCAGCCGAAGCGCGTGCGTCCGAAGATTATGCCAACCGTGCCCGCCAGGATGGCGCAGATCACCGTTTGCCCCAGAAAGATCAGGTAGAACAGTGCGGTGCGGAGCGCCTGAAACGCGGCCTTGATCGACATATGGTCCTCCGCCCGACGGCCGGGGCTGTGGCGCAAACAAACCGGTTTGCGCCTGTTGACTGCCCTCTGACCCTCATAGCCGGGCGCGCGCCGCTTGGCGAGGCCCTAGGAGGCCTCGCTCAGATAGCGGCGGACGGTCTGGCGCGAGGTGACGGCGGTGAGGACCGCCATGACCGGCACGATGAGGAGGATGACGATCACCCCGTCCCAGCCGAGAAGGAAGGTGCCGAACAGGGCCCCGACCTGGGCCGTCGCTTCGCTGGGCAGGACACTGCCGGCAGCGGCGCTGATGAGCAGGAAGAACAGGATGGCCAGGAGGCCGCCAAGGAAGCCGCCCTGCAGGCCAATGGACAGGAACCGCCCCTGGAATTCGCCGGCAATGAACTTGTTGGAGGCGCCGATGAAATGCAGCACGTCGACGATTTCGCGGTTGGTGGCCATGGCGCCGCGCGTCGCAAAGACGATGGCCAGAACCGTGGCGACGCCGATCAGCCCCAGCACCAGCACGCCCGAGAGCACGACCGTGCCGGCCATGGTGTTGAGCTGCTGCCGCCAGGCGGCATGGGTATCAAGGCTGGCGCCCTTGATGGCCGTGAGATTGCGCTCCAACTGCTCGATATCGGCCTCGGCCGGGTCGGAGAGCTGCACCACGACAAGGCGTGGGATTTCGATGGCCGAGAGATCGAGCCCGGCGCCGAGCCAGGGTTCGAGCAGGGCCTGGCTTTCCTCCACGGTCAGCGCCCGCGCGCCGGCCACGCCCGGCGTGGACTGGGCCAGCGACACGGCGGTGCGCAGGTTGCTCTCCATCACCTCGCCCTCGACCGGGCGGATCTGGATGGTGAGCTCCCGTCCCACATCGGCAGACCAGGCAATGGCCGATTTCTGCACCAGCACCACACCGCCCAGAGTCACGGCCGAGAGAAAGGCCATGATGGTGACGAGCAGCAGCAGGGTGCGGCCGGCCACGCTCTTTTCGGGCACGATGGGCGCCCCGCCGCTGCGGCGCGGGAGTTTGGACAGCCATTGCCTAATCATGGATGGCAAGCTCCCCCTTGTTGAGGACCATGCGCGGATAAGGGAAGCGGTCGAGCAGGGGCAATTCGTGGGTGGCCAGGATGATGGTCATGCCCAGCGTGCGGTTGAGCTCGGCAAACAAGTGCACGAGGCGGCTCGACAGGTCCGGGTCGACATTGCCGGTGGGCTCGTCGGCGAGCAGCACCTTGGGCCGCGCGATCACGGCACGGGCAATGGCCGCGCGCTGCTTCTCGCCGCCCGAGAGCAGGGTGGGCAGCGCATGCATGCGCTCGCCCAGTCCCACCCATTCGAGCAGTTCGGTGACATTGGGGCGGTATTCGCTTTCCGGCTGCCCCAGCACGCGCAGCGGCAGGGCAACATTCTCGAAGGTCGTCAGATGGTCGAGCAGGCGGAATTCTTGGAAGACGATGCCGATATGGCGGCGCATCTGCAGGAGGCTATCCTGGTCGAGATTGCCCACATCCTCGCCGAACATGGTGACCTTGCCGCGGCTGGGGCGGACCGAGAGCAGCAGCAGGCGCAACAGGCTGGTCTTGCCGGCGCCCGAAGGACCGGTGAGGAAATGGAACGAGCCCGGCTCGATCGAAAAGGTCAGGTCTTTGAGGATTTCGGGACCGTTGCCATAGCGCAGGCCCACATCGGAAAACTCGATCAAGAACGGGTGCTCCCCAGCTCGTCCGGTGGCATTGGCATCATCACGGCGAATCAGCGTTTGGCGGCATCATAGCAGCGACGCACAATCCCCGTGGCATGGGGTGGTCATTGGCCGGGGGAAAGCGGCACAATTTTGGTCATGGCGCGCCTTTCCGGTTGGGTTTGAGGAGTTTTAACCCCGAGGGGGATAGGGTCGGTCTCCATTCCGGGATCGCACCACGCCTGATGATCATTACCTGTCCGCATTGCCAGACCAAGTACCAGGTGACCTATGAGGCCATCGGTTCGGCTGGTCGCAAGGTGCAGTGCGCCCAGTGTCACCAGGCCTGGAACCAGGACCCGACCGCCGCGCCCCGTCCCGCCGCCGCCGCCCGGAAGGACAAGGCCAGCGCCGAGAGCGACACGCTGTTCGAGCAGATGGCTGAGGACGCGCTTGACGAAGTGATGGAGGCCGAGGCCAGCGCCGTTGCCGCCCGCTCCGCTGCTTCGCAATCCGCTTCGGCTCCCGATAGCCCTGCGCCGCCGCCGCCCGGCGTCGATGCGGCCGAGCAGCAGAAGCGCCAGCAGGCTTTCAAGAAGCGCCAGAATGCCATGAGTTCGAGCCTGCCGCTGGCGCGATTGCGCCGGGCGGCGCGCCTTGTGGGCGTCGTCCTGCTGGCCGGGCTGATCGGCGGCGCCTGGTTCGGCCGGGTTGCCATTGTCGAACGCTACCCGGATCTGGCCGGCCTTTACGAACAGGTCGGCTTGGGCGTGAATGTCGTCGGCCTTGAATTCTCCGACCTGAAAACCCTGAACGCCCTGTCGGGCGGCAATGAAGTGCTGACCGTTTCGGCCCAGATCGTGGGCATTGCACCGCGTCCGGTGCCGGTGCCGCCCGTGGTCATCAGCCTGCTCGATGCGACGGGAAGCGCCGTCTACGAATGGAGCGTCAGCCCCCGTGTTCCCGACCTCATGGCGGGCGAGCGCGCCACTTTTGACACACGGCTCTCCCTGCCGCCCAGTGAGGCGGTGCGGGTGCGCCTCAGCTTTGCCGGCCGCAGCGCCACGACCGGTGGCGTCTCTCCTGCCGGTTCCGCCCAAGCGACCCATCATGGCGCCGGGGCAGGCCCGGCGGCCGGTGACCCTGCAGAACCGGCCACAACACAGCATTCAGCGCCGGACGCCCACGCGGCTACGGCCGTCGTCCCCACTGACCACGCTGCCGAACCGGCCCATGCGCCCGCGCCGGCGGCCACCGAACACCATTAGGAGAGCGCCAGATGGCCCGCATCCTCGTTGCCGAAGATGATCCTTCGGTCCGCGCCTTTGTCGTTTCCGCCCTGACCATGAAGGGCCACGACGTCGTGGCCGAAGAAGACGGGGGCCTTGCCGCCGAAACCATGGATGCCGAGGGCGGGCGCTTCGACCTCCTGCTCACCGACATCAAGATGCCGGTCATGGATGGCATCGCGCTGGCGCTGCAGGTGGGTGCGACCTATCCCGACGTCACCATCCTGATGATGACCGGCTTTGCCGACCAGCGCGAACGCGCCCATGGGCTCGATGCGCTGATCTACGACGTCATCGCCAAGCCCTTTACCCTGGCGGACCTCATCGCCAAGGTCGATGACGCGCTCAACGGCGTTCCCGTGGAAGTGGTGCCGCTGGCGCGGCGGTCTGACTTCTAGCGCAGCGGTTCCTTCGCTCCCTCCCCTTGAGGGGGAGGGTAGCGTCGCTGGGCCATTGGCCCCAGCGAAGCTGGGGTGGAGTGATTTCTCTCGCATCGCGCGCGTGGCCACCCCAGCCTCATTCCCTCCTTCTCAAGGGGAGGGATGCGCAGGAGTCGAGGTTCTGGGCGCGAGACCCCTCCTCACCTCTCCCTCTGGGGGAGAGGGCGCCCGCAGGGCGGGTGAGGGGCCCTGGTTCAGTCCGCCCAGGCTGGCGGCGTCAGCTCAAAGCCAGTCGGGCACGCTATCGAGCGCCAGCAATTCCTCGAGCGACTTGCGCGGGCGGATCACATGCCAGCGCGGGCCATCGACCAGCACTTCGGGAATGAGCGGCCGCGAATTGTAGGTGGAGGCCATGACCGCGCCATAGGCGCCGGCGCTCATCACCGCGAGCAGGTCGCCTTCCTTCACCCCGGCAATGGTGCGCCCCTTGGCCAGGTAATCACCGGTCTCGCAGACCGGACCAACGATGTCGCCGGTGATCGGCGGCAGGTTGGACTGGTTGACTGGCTCGATCCCGTGATGGGCCTCATAGAGCGTGGGGCGGATAAGGTCGTTCATGGCCGCGTCCACAATGATGAAGTCGGCCTCGCCCTGCTTCACATATTCGACCTTGGTGACCATGATCCCGGCATTGCCGACGAGGAGCCGGCCCGGCTCGATTACCAGCGAACAGCCCAGCCGCCCGACCTTGTCGCGCACCACCGAGGCATAGGCCTCCGGGTGAGGCGGCGCTTCTTCATCGATATTGTAGGGAATGCCGAGGCCCCCGCCGACATCGACATGCTCTATATGGTGGCCGTCCTCGCGCAGGGCCTTGACCAGCTCGGCCATCAGGCCGAAGGCATTGCCGAAGGGTTCGAGATCGGTGATCTGGCTGCCGATATGCATGTCGACGCCGACAGCCTCGACATTGGGCAGCTGGGCGATGCGGGCATAGACCTCGCGGGCGCGCTTATAGGGAATGCCGAACTTGTTCTCGCTCTTGCCGGTCGAGATCTTGGCATGGGTGCGCGCGTCGACATCGGGATTGATGCGGACCGAGACCCTGGCCGTCTGGGCCATGGCCGTTGCCACGCGCGACAGGCGCTCCAGTTCCGGCTCGCTCTCGACGTTAAAGCACTTGATGCCGGCTTCGAGCCCGCGGCGCATTTCCGCCTCGGTCTTGGCAACGCCGGAAAAGACGATCTTTTCCGGGGCAATGCCGGCGGCGAGGGCCCGTTCGAGTTCGCCCAGCGACACCACATCGGCGCCGCAGCCTTCGGAGGCCATCAGCTTCAAGACTGCCTGGTTGGAATTGGCCTTCATGGCATAGGCCATGAGCATGGGAATGCCGTCAAACGCCTCGCGCACCACCCGCACATGCCGGCGCAATGTGGCGCTGGAATAGACGTAGAAAGGCGTCCCCACCTTCTCGGCCAGTTCGTTGAGGTCGACATCCTCGGCAAAGAGCACGCCATCGCGGTGATTGAAGTGGTGGACCATTTTTGCCCCGATATTCCTGTCTTCCCCTCTCCCCTTGTGGGAGAGGGTGCCCGAAGGGCGGGTGAGGGGTTCCCACCACGCTCCGCGCCCCCTCATCCGGCGCTGACGCGCCACCTTCTCCCACAAGGGGAGAAGGGGACCCGGTGATCTAAACCGAGCGCGCCAAAAACAAAAGCCAGACTTATCGATCCGCCTCATAAGCGGCCTCGATGCGCTCGGCGACCAGCTGCTGCAGGCGCCACAGATGGGGATCGTGAATGCCCATCTGTTCGAGGTGATCGACCGTGGCATGGAGATATTCAGCCATCGAGCCGCGCGAGCCCACCGCCTTGGCCAGCACGTCGGCAATGGCGGCCTCGTCGAGACCGGACACGTAGCGCCCCGAATGGCGGTCGATGCAGAAAGTCAGCGCCCTGATGGTCCGCTCGCCGCTTTTCACATTCACCCAGCGCGGGGGAAAAGCCGAGGGCAGCCAGGCCATTTCGCGCTCGAAGAGTTTTATCAGGTTCTCTTCCGTCCGGCCGGGCGGCAGGCGATAGGCCACGCCCTTGCACGAACCGCCATGGTCGAGCGCCAGCATCAGGCCGGGGTTCTCGTCACTGCCGCGCCAGCGATTGTTCCACCCCAGGCAGAACGCCCGGTGCCAGCCCCGGATGAGACCGGTCCGCATCTCGACAAAGTCGCAGGCCGGTTTCCAGATCAGCGAGCCATAGGCGAAAAACCAGATTTCACCGGGATCGTCATGCCCCGCCATGAGCTCGTCGATGGTCGCCCTATGGTCGTCCTCGGTGGCCGCCCGCATGCCCTCGGGTGGGGCCGGCATCTCTTCGCTGACATCGCTGGGCTGGAGATAAGCGACATGGCGTGGGCTGAGACGCATCTGTCGCGGGAGTTTACGCACCGAGTTATCCGTTTCCCCCTCTCCCCTTGCGGGAGAGGGTGCCCGAAGGGCGGGTGAGGGGTTCTCGTGGCATGCGCCGGACCAACGGGCCGCTCAGGACCCCTCATCCGGCGCTGCGCGTCACCTTCTCCCGCAAGGGGAGAAGGGAATCGTGACCCATCCTCAGGTCCTACGCAATCCCGCCATCGCCATGGCCGCCATGCTTTTTCGCCTTCAGCGCGCGGGGCTCATGCGTCTCCCCGGTCAGTGCCGACTTCCAGCGCGCTGCCTGCTCGACCACATTGGCCGGCGCCGTGCCGCCATAGGATTTTCGCGCCGCCACCGAGGCTTCGACGGTGAGCACCTTGTGGATGCGGCTGTCGATGCGGTGGTCGATGAGCTTGAAGTCCTCGATGGTGAGGCCTTCCAATCCGCAGTTCTTCTGCTCGGCCAATGACACGATCTGGCCAGTAATGTGATGGGCATCGCGGAAGGGGATGTTCAGTTCGCGCACCAGCCAGTCGGCGACATCGGTGGCGGTCGAAAAGCCGGCCGAAGCGGAGGCATGCATGCGCTCGCGATTGGGCTGCATGTCCTTGACCATGCCAGTCATGGCGGCCAGCGACAGGGAGAGGGCGTCGAGCGCGTCGAAGGCCACCTCCTTGTCTTCCTGCATGTCCTTGGAATAGGCCAGTGGCAGGCCCTTCATCACCACGAGCAGGGAATTCAGCGCCCCCATGATGCGGCCGATCTTGGCACGCACCAGTTCGGCAGCATCCGGATTGCGCTTCTGCGGCATGATCGAGGAGCCGGTGGTGAACTTGTCGCTGAGCTTCACAAAGCCGAACTGTGCCGAGCTCCAGATCACCATTTCCTCGGCAAAGCGCGAGAGGTGCATGGCACAGATCGAGGCGGCAGCAAGCGTTTCGAGGATGAAATCGCGGTCCGAGACCGCATCGAGCGAATTGGCGGTCGGGCGGTCAAAGCCCAAAGCCTCGGCGGTCGCAAACCGATCGATCGGGTAGGGCGTACCGGCCAAAGCGGCCGAGCCCAGCGGGTTCTCGTTGAGGCGCTTGCGCGCATCCTCGAGCCTTCCGGCATCGCGGCCGAGCATTTCGACATAGGCCAGCAGATGATGGCCAAAGGTCACCGGCTGGGCATTCTGCAGATGCGTGAAGCCGGGCAGGATGGTTTCCGCCTCGTCCTCGGCGCGCTCAACCAGCGCCAGCTGCAGGCCGCGGATCTGGCCCACCAGCGTGTCGATATGGTCGCGCACATAAAGGCGGAAGTCGGTGGCCACCTGGTCATTGCGCGAGCGCGCGGTATGCAGGCGCCCCGCGGCATCGCCGATTTTCTCGCGGAGCCGGCTTTCGACATTCATATGGATGTCTTCGAGCGCCCGCGAGAATTTGAACTGGCCGCCCTCGATTTCGGCCAGCACCTCGTCTAGACCGGCGAGGATGGCGTCGCGGTCGGCCTGCGTCAGAATGCCCGTCGCAGCGAGCATTGTGGCATGGGCTTTCGATCCGGCAATATCCTGGCGGTAAAGACGCTGGTCGAAGCCGATGGAGGCGTTGATTTCCTCCATGATGGCATCGGGCGCTTCGGCAAAGCGGCCGCCCCACATCTTGTTGCTCAGAGCCTTGTCAGACGGAGACACCATGGCAAATACCCACTCAAATGGTCCCGGCGCTGCCGTGAAGTGGGCCTTGCCCGTGGCAGCCGGGGTGGTCGTTGTTGGTGGGTCTATAGCTGCATGGCTGATGCTGGGCAATGCCGGGTCGGCCAATGAGTGTCCGGCCCAGCTGGCCGCCGCGCAGATCATCGATGCCGCCGCCACCGGTGAGCTGGCCGCGCTCAACGGCACCGGCGAGGGCCGCGGCTATTCGGACATGGCGTTCAAGGATGAGGCCGGGACGGAAATGAGCGTCGCCGACTTTTCCGGCAAATTCCTGCTGGTCAATTTCTGGGCCAGCTGGTGCGTGCCCTGCCGCGAGGAGATGCCGGCGCTCGACGCCGTCGCCACCGAATACAATTCGGACAAGTTCATGGTCCTGCCCATCAATCTCGACATTGGCGAGGGTGGCCTCGCCAAGGCGCAGGACTTTCTCGATGCGGGGCAGTTCGAAAACCTGCCGCTCTATGCCGACAACACCTTTGCCGCCTTTGAGCGCCTGAAGCGCGAAGCGGTGGCCATCGGCCTGCCAGCCACGCTGCTGCTCGATCCGGAAGGGTGCGAGCTGGCGGTGCTGCAGGGTCCGGCCGAATGGCATCATGACGATGGCAAGGCTGTGGTCGAGGCGCTGATCGGCCTGCGGGGCTGATAACCGGCCGCACACACGATGCCGTCCTCGGGCCTGACCCGAGGACCTCTCCTTGCCAGCACAATGCCTGTGTTGAGTGGCCCTCGGGTCGAGCCCGAGGGCGGTGCGGTGATGGAGACCGCATAGGGGCAAACGCCTAGATCAGCAAATCCACTTCCGCCCCGTTGAGCGGCGCTTCGTCTGGCTTGGTCGTGGGCACGGGCGAGGTGGCGTTTTGCGCCTGGGCCTGCATCAGCTCGGCCCGCAGGCGGGCGACTTCGAGCAGGTGTCCGCCTTGCGGCACGCCTTTTTCATGCACCATGCGGTTGATCATGATCGATGGGGCAATGCCGATGCCGGTTCCCATCGCCCGGCCTCAGGCCTGCTTGTCGACCCGCGTCCCCTGGCCGGGCGGCGGGGCTGCGAGGGCGGTCTGCATCAGGGAATTGATCAGGTCCATCTGCATGTCATGGGCATTTTTCACCACGGCAATCTGCACCGATTGCTGCGTCATCGACGCGCGCGTGGTCAGGAGATTGCTGGCAAGGTCCGTGTTCATGGCGGTCCCGGTGGAAAGAGGTCATTCAACCCTAGTTAAGCCGGGTTAACTTTTGCTTGCCCGGGAGAGTGAATTTTGTCGCAACGCTTTCAGCGACCGCCCAATAGCGGCACGTCGCGGCGCTTCAGCAGCGGCGCCAGCACAAGCCCGGCGGCAAAGCCACCCAGATGCGCCCACCAGGCCACCGGCTCGTCCGAGCCCACCAGCGCAAAGAACAACTGCGTCAGGATCCAGAAGCCCAGCATCCAGAAGGCGGGCAGGGGCAGCGGGATCAGCCAGACGATACGCGCCAGGACGAAGACCCGCACATGGGGAAAGAGCAGGATATAGGCGCCCATCACCCCGGCGACCGCGCCCGAGGCGCCCACCAGCGGTCCATTGCCCTCGAGGTTGAAGAGCAGATGCGCCAAGGCCGCAAAGACGGCACAGGCGAGATAGAAGACCAGGTATCTGAAGTGCCCCAGCGCGTCCTCGATATTGTCCCCGAACACCCAGAGAGACAGCATGTTGGTGAGCAGGTGCATCCAGTCGGCATGGAGGAACGCATAGGTGACGAGATTGGCATAGTCGGGCAGCCAGGCCACCGGCTGCGGATAGAGATCGCGCACCACGATGGGGATCATGCCGAAATTGATGGTCACCGCATCGAAGCTGGCCTGCGGCAGCGCCGACTGCACCGCAAAGACCAGCAGCGTCACCCCGATCAGGGTGTAATTGACGAAGGGGAACGGGATATGCCGGATCGGATTGCTGTCATGCAGAGGCAGGAACATTCTTGATCCATCCATTCCCGCCGGGCTTCCCGGCTCAATTATTACCCAGCCTTACCGCCTCTTCCTTCTCCCCTCGTGGGAGAAGGTGGCGCGAAGCGCCGGATGAGGGGCTCCGGCCATTCGAGCGCAGCTCTCCTGGCCTCCTCACCTCTGATCGTTCCACCGGAACGATCAGCCCTGGCGGGACGGATCGGAGTTCTTCACATCCCCAAAATTGCCCGGCACCCACAGCACGTCCTTGCTGCCATTGGCATTGGCGACGCGGCCGAGCACGAAGAGCAGGTCCGAGAGCCGGTTCATGTAGCGCAGGGCTTCCGGGCTGGTATCGGGTTCGGCCTCGGCAAGCGCCGCCACCAGCCGCTCGGCGCGGCGCGTCACCGTGCGGGCGAGATGCAGGGCTGTCGACAGCGGGGTGCCGCCGGGCAGGATGAAACTCGTCAGGGGCAAGAGGTCGGCATTGAAATGGTCGATCTGCTTTTCGAGCCACTCGGTCTGCACGGGTCTAATGCGCAGGCTCGGATATTCGGCATCCGGATCGTCTTCCCCCGGCGTCGCCAGGTCCGAGCCGACGTCGAAAAGGTCGTTCTGGATGCGCGAAAGCACCGCGTCGACGCGCGGCTGGTTGGCGGCCGAAAGCCGCGCCTGCCCGATATAGGCATTGGCTTCCTCGACCGTGCCATAGGCTTCGATCCTGAGGTCATGCTTGGCCCGACGCGGCCCGCGCACGAGGCCGGTCGTGCCGGTGTCGCCGGTCCGTGTGTAGATCTTGTTGATTTTCACCATGCTGCGTTCCCGCCCGGCCCAGTCAGCCGCCGCGACCGAAGAGGAACAGGGCGCCCAGGAGCAGAGCGAGCGCCACGGCCTGGCCGATGACCCGCAGGCGCATCAGGCGCTGGCTGGTATTGCCCGGGCCGCCCTTGAGCATGTTCCACAGGCCCATGCCGAGCACGATGAGCACGAAGAGCAACGCCAGTGCGATGGCGATATTGTAGAGGGTTTGCATCTTAGCCTTTTCGTTTGTCGAGACGCATGCTGCGCCCCGGATTTGAGTGCGCTATGCGTCCCTAATATAGGCAGTGAGGCCGTCCGCCACTGCGTCATAGATGGCACGAATCCGGTGCGAGGTGAACAATTCCCTGTGTGTCGTGAGCCAGACCGGCAGCGGCGGAATGGCGAGATCGATGGGCAGGATGACAAGGCCCGGCGTGCGGCGCGCCAGATTGGCCTGTCCGAAGCCAATGCCGAGCCCGGCCCTGAGCAATTCCCAAAGATGGGTCTGGTCGTCCGAGCGGAGGGCAAAATCCTCGCGTGCGACGGTAAAGCCGAGCGAGCGGGCATGCTGGACCACGGCGTCCGAGCGGTCAAAGCCCAGCACATCATGAGTCCAGAGTTCGTTGAGCGTGCGCGGCGTGCCGCGCCGGGCGAGATAGTCTTCATGCGCCACCGGGACGAGGGCGATATCGCCCAGATGCCTTGTGACCAGTTCGAGCTGGGTGGGCCGGAACATGCGGATGGCGATGTCGGCCTCGCGCATCAAGAGGTTTTCGGCCGAATCGGAGGGCACCGATTCAATGGCGATGCGCGGATGCAGGGCCCTGACGTCGCGCAATATGCCGGGCAGCACATAGTTGGAAATCATGGTGCTGGCGGTGAGGCGCACCGTGCCGCCATCCTCGTCCTGCGCCCCGGCGGCGAGAATCGCCGCTTCTGCGAGGGATGACTGGGCGACGCGCACCCGGTCGTAAAGGCGCAGGGCCGTCGGATTGGGCTTGAGACCGGTCAGCGTCCGCTCGAACAGGGTGAGGCCCAGATCGGCTTCCAGCGTCTCGACATGCCGCCCCACTGTGGGCTGGCTGAGGCCAAGGCTGCGCGCCGCGCCCGAGAGCGACCCCTCGGCAATCACGGCGGCAAAACTGCGCCACAGCGCCCAGTCTGGCTCCCTATTCATTATTGAATATCAAATCCAGATTTTTCGCCAATCGATATTCATCATTGTATCGACGATTTTGCTCTCCAGCAACAGCAGGGAGCTGAAAATGACCAAGGGTAAAGTGACGGTTCTGGGCAGCAATGGCCATATCGGCAATGCCGCGATGACCGCCTTTCGCGATGCCGGCTTCGCGGTGACTGGTCTCGGGCGATCCAACCGGCGTCCCGTGCCGCAGACGCAGTTCGTCCAGGGCGATGCCAATGACCTTGGCGTGGTGAAAGCCGCGGTCGCCGATGCCGATATCGTCGTCCAGGCGCTGCACCTGCCCTATGACAAATGGGGCAATGGCGCCGCGGAGGCACAATTGCAGGTCGTCATCGATGCCATGGCCGGCAGCGGCAAGACCCTGCTCTTTCCCGGCACCATCTACAATTATCGCGCCGGCGACCGCACCATTGCCCCGGGCCTGCGCCAGAGCGGAGAAAAGCCGCGTGGCGAAATCCGCATCCGGCTCGAAGAAATGCTGCGCAGGGCGGCAGCCAATCAGGGTTTCCAGGTGATCGTGATCCGGGCCGGCGATTTTTACGGACCGGGCAATCGCAATGACTGGTACGATGCCGGCATGTTCATGGATTTTGCCCGGGGCAGGCTCTACCACATGGGTGATCTCGACCTGCGCCATGCCTGGGCCTACCTGCCCGACCTTGCCCGCGCCTTTGCGGTGCTGGCCGAAAAGCGCGGCCAGTTCGGCGCCTTCGAAACCTTCCATTTCGCCGGCCACTGGGTCAGCCATGCTCAGGTCATGGCAGCGGTTCAGTCGGGTCTCGGCCAGTCCCTCAGGGTTTCGCCGCTCCCCTGGTGGATGCTGGGGGCCATGGGCCTGGTCAATCCGGTCATGCGCGACATTTTCCGCATGCGCTATCTCTGGCTCAACGAAATGGAACTGGTCGATCCCCGTCTCGACGCGCTGCTCGGTCCCGGCTTCGCCACGCCCTTCGAGGCGGCTGTCGCCGCGACAGTGACCGAACTTGTCGAGGCCAGGTCTTCGATAAAGAAGGCGGCGTAACCCTGCCAATGCGCCATATGCTGCGCTCGGCCGTTTCCCCCATCGTCAGCCGGGCCATGACGAAGGAGAAGCGGCGTCGCGATCGCGATGCACGCCATCCCCGCACCCCCCCAAGTCATCCCGGCGAAGGCCGGGATCCATACCCCGACACAGCAAATGGTCTCTGGCCTTCGCCGGAGTGACATCGCGAAAAATTGGAATCATGCAATGAAAGACACCATTCTCTGGCAGCGGGCCGAAGGGGCTCTGGTCTTTGTGGCGGGCCTCGTTCTCTTCACCCTGAGCGGCTCGGGCCTGCCCTGGTGGGCGGCGCTGCCGATCTTCTTCGCCCCCGATCTCAGCTTCTTCGCCTATGCCCTTGGCCCGCACATCGGCGCATGGGTCTACAACACAGTCCATGTCTATGCCCTTGGCCTCGGCCTGTTGGCTGTGGGCATGCTGATCGCCATGCCCCTCCTCGCCGGCCTCGGCGCCATCTGGCTCGCTCATTCCGGCTTTGACCGGATGCTGGGCTACGGGCTCAAATCCGGAACCAGTTTCCAGGATACGCATCTGGGGCGGATCGGGAAGCGAAGCGCCTAGCTCCTCTCAACCGCCGTGCCGCCCTCGGGCTCGACCCGAGGGCCATTGGCAACGGGCACACTGTGGAGCCTCGCGCTGTGCAGCGAGGTCCCCGGGTCAGGCCCGAGGGCGGAATCGTGGGTGTGGGAAGGGTGCGGCCAACTAAATCCCCACGGCCCTCTTCACATCCTCGGGCGTCCAGCCCTGCGCCCGCAAGTCCCTCAAACTCGGCGAGCCCTTCGACTTGGCAAGCTTTTCGCCATCGTCACCCAGCAGCAGCCGGTGGAAATGGTAGATGGGCGTCGGCAGGCCCAGCAGCATCTGCAGCAGCACATGAATGTCCGTGGCAGCTTCGAGATCGCGGCCCCGCGTCACATGCGTGACGCCCTGCGCCGCATCGTCGACCACGACGCTGAGGTGATAGCTGGTTGGTGTATCCTTGCGCTGCAGCACCACATCGCCCCAGCGCTGAGGACGGGCATAGCGGATCTGCGGCCGGTCCCGCACAGTGGGGCCGATCACCGAATAGGTCAGCATGCCGGTGCGCTCCAGGGCCGTCTCGGTATCGAGCCGGAATTGCACCGGGTCGCCGCGTTCCAGCCGCTCGATGCGCTCCGCATTGGAGAGGTGCCGGCAGGTGCCGGGATAAAGCGGGGCGCCATCCGGGTCCTTGCCCTCTGCTGCTTGCGCGATTTCCGCGCGCGAACAGAAGCAGGGATAGAGGAGGTCGGCATTGCGCAGCCGGTTGGCGGCAGCGGCATAGATGTCGAAGCGTTCGGACTGCACCACGACTGGTTGAGGCCAGGTGAGACCGAGCCAGGTGAGGTCCTCGATGATCGCTTCGGCAAATTCGGGTTTACAGCGGGCAAGGTCGATGTCTTCGATGCGCAAGAGCGCCGTGCCATCAAGCAGCTCGGCCGCCTTCCAGGTCACCAGCGCCGAAAGGGCGTGACCGAGATGCAGAAAACCATTGGGGCTGGGGGCGAAGCGAAGCATGGGCGCGGACATGGCCCTATCTAACCCACAGGGTCATTCCCGCGAAAGCGGGAACCCCTGTTCGGGATATACTGATTGAAACAGAGGTTCCCGCATGCACGGGGATGATCCGGTGACCGAGACACAAATTTTGGCCGATACCCCCCGCATCGACACGCCCGAAGGCGTCGCCTGGCATCTGGGACGCCTGACCGCGCGCGATCCCCGGCTCCTGCCCATGCTGGAAACGGTCGGCGTGGTCATGCCCCGCATCAATCCCAAGGGCTTTGCCGGCATGGCCAAGGTGATCTGCGGCCAGCAGATTTCGGTGCAGAGCGCAGCTGCCATCTGGGGGCGGTTTTCGGTCCTGCCCGGGGCGCTGGAGCCGGAAACCTACCTCCTTCTCGATGAGGAGACCGTGCGCGGCTCGGGCTTTTCGCGCGGCAAATTCCTGACCCTGCGTTCGGTTGCCGAGGCCATTGCGACGGGTGAGCTGGACCTCGCCCATATCGACGGACTCCCCGCGGAAGAGGCGGCTGCCCAGCTGGTGGCGCATAAGGGCATCGGGCCGTGGACGGCTGAGGTTTATCTCCTCTTCTGCGCCGCCCATCCCGACATTTTCCCCGCCGGCGATCTGGCGCTGCTCAAGGCGGCGCATCAGGGGCTCGGCCTTGACGCTCGTCCAACGATCAAGGACATGATCGGCCTTGCGCAGGACTGGTCGCCGCATCGCTCGGCCGCCGCCCTGCTGTTCTGGCGCTATTTCGCGGCGCTCAAGCAAAGGGAATCGAGCCTTTTATGACCACCAAGCTTTCCGGACCCATGCTGCCGCCCGCCAATGGCCAGGCGCCCGACACCGCGGTGGTGCTGCTGCACGGCTATGGCAGCGACGGCAATGACCTCATCGGCCTCGCTCCGCACTGGCAGCAGGCCTTGCCCGGCGCCTTGTTCGTCTCGCCCAATGCGCCGACCCCATTGGGCATGGGTGGCTATCAGTGGTTTGCCATAGACTGGACCGGCGACCGCCTCGCCAGCCGCCAGACCGGCGTCCTGACGACGCGGCCTGTACTGGTCGAGTTCCTCAATGATCTTTGGGCCCAGACCGGGCTCACCCCCGACCGGACCATTCTTGCCGGCTTCAGCCAGGGCGCGATGATGGCGCTGCATGTCGGTACCTCGCTGCCGGCAGAGCAGACCCTTATGGGTGTCATCGGATTTTCTGGGGCCTTGCTGCCGCCCGAGGGCTTGGGCGGGTCGGCGCTGGCAAAACCGCCGATCTGCCTCGTTCATGGCGATATGGATGACGTGGTCGACCCCAATGAGAGTGCTGACGCCAACAGTCTGCTAACGAATTCGGGCTTTGCGGTGGACTATCACGTCAGCCGCGGCGTCGGCCACGGCATCGCCCCGGACGGGCTGGCTTTCGCCACCCGGTTCATCGAACGGCTTGCAAAATAAGGCCCCGGCCCCCGCTTCACACGCCCGACACAAAGGGCTTAGTATAAGAGGGCTATGGACTTACGCGATTCCCGTTTCGGGAGACTCAAGTGACTATCCATGTGTCGCCTGAGGCTTGTCCCGCCCTTGTACTGAACGCCGACTTCCGGCCGCTCAGCTACTATCCCCTGTCGCTATGGTCCTGGCAGGACGCGATAAAAGCGGTGTGCCTCGATCGCGTGAACATCGTTTCGCATTACGATACGGTCATTCATTCGCCCAGTTTCGAGATGCGGCTGCCCAGCGTCGTGTCGCTGCGCGAATATGTCAAACCCGCGCGGCACCCGGCCTTTACGCGCTTCAACGTGTTCCTGCGCGACCGCTTCCAGTGCCAATATTGCGGCTCACCCCATGAGCTCACCTTCGACCACGTCATCCCGCGTTCCAAGGGCGGGCTGACCACCTGGGAGAATGTCGTGGCTGCCTGCGCGCCCTGCAATCTGAAGAAGGCCAACAGATTGCCCAGCGAAATCAAGATGTTCCCGCATCAGGCGCCCTACGCGCCGACGGTGCATGACCTGCACAACAATGGCCGCGCCTTCCCGCCCAACCACCTGCACCAGAGCTGGCTCGACTATCTCTACTGGGATATCGAGCTCGAGCCCTGATCCGATGATCCATTCAGCTTAAGACCTGCGCGGCCTTGGCTTCTGGTCTTCTCTTGAGACCTTACCTGGCGCGCCGGTACTGGATCACCATGCTTGCGATCAGCAGGCCGGTAATGCCGGCCGAGATCAGCGCATTGTAGCCGGCCAGCGAGATCCCGAGGAAACGGAATTGCACCACGTCGCAGCCGATGATGGGCTGGAGGTTACTCAGCGATTCCAGCGAGATGCTGCCCCCGATCCCGGTGCCGGTGCAAGAGGTCGGGCCCGGCCAGAAGCCCCATTCGACCCCGGCATGATAGAGGCCCATATAGGTGCCCCAGGCAAACAGCGCCGTCACGAGGCCCATGCCCATATACCAGGCCGGCAGCGGCAGGCGGTTCCAGAAGACGATGACCAGCGCCAGCAGCGGCAGGCCCCAATAATAAGGCAGGCGCTGTTCAAGGCAGAGCGCGCAGGGCTGCAGCCCGCCGAAATACTGTGATCCGAGCGCGCCCAGAATGGTCGCGAGGCCCAGAACGAAGGCAAGGCCGGCAAAAATCTTGTCGAGGGGACGGGCAGTGGTCATGTGAGGCACTCGGTGTGACGCTGTTGGGCAAGGCCAATAGGCTCAGCTTGCGGCAAAATCCAGACGCAAACGCGTCCGTGATCAATCGGTTGGCAGGCTGATGCCGAGGGCCTTGCGCAGGGCGGTGGCATTGGCCGGGGCGTGCAGTTTGTCCTCGTGCACGAAATAGGCATAGACGTCCCGTCCTGCGGCCCGCCACCCGTCCATCTCCCGGGCCCAGTCGGCTATATCGGCCGCCTCGTAGCCGGTTGCACCGGGCCGGGCTGGGCCCTGCAGGCGGCAATAGGCAAAGTCAGCGGTCAGCGCGCGCGAGGGGTTTTCGGCGGTATCGGCAATCACCCGCGCCACATTGTGCATGGCCAACAGGGCGTTGGCTTCCGCGCTGTCGAAGCTGGCATGGCGCGGTTCGATGGCGTGGCGGATTCTGCCGACGCCCTTGGCATCGAGATAGGGTTCCTGCTTTGCCCCATCGGCCTTGCCTGCAATTGCGAGATAGCTCTCCACATCCTTGGGCAAAAGCGCGAGAAAGGCGGAGAATCTTGGGGCATCAAAGGTCAGGTTGGGCGGCAATTGCCAGACAAAGGGGCCAAGGCGGTCGCCCAGCGCCAGGGGGCCCGAGGCGAAGAAATTGGCCAGCGGCTCGCCGCAGTTCTTTAGCCGCTTGATATGGGTCACCAGTTGCGGGCCCTTGATCGAGAACTGAAAACCCTCGGGCGTTTCGCTGGCCCAGCGGGCAAAGCTTGCCGGCTTCTGGTTGGCCCGGAAGGTGGCGTTGATCTCGATGCTGGTGAGATGGCTGGCGGCGTAGGCCAGCTCTTTTTTCTGCACCAGCCCTTCCGGGAAGAACGTGCCGCGCCAGGGCTCGAATACCCAGCCGGCCGTGCCGGTTCGAACGGTCCCTTTTGTACTCATTGTGGGGTCTCCTCGGGCCCTCAACTTGTCCTTGCCGTGGCCGAATGGCAATGGTCGGGCAGGAAAGTGTTGCGGAAACGCGCGCTCACGCAAACGGCAGTCCTTTTTTGCCGCAATTGCGTGCATGGTGAGACGGACGTTTCCAAGGGTCGTTTGTTTGCGCCGTTCCACGATTGCCCGCCTGACTGCCGCCATGCTGGTCGGCCTGAACCCGGCTGCCGCGCTGGCCTGCGAGGGCTTGCGCCTGGTGCCGGGTGGCGTCGTCACGCAGGTCACCGACGGCGACACGCTGGTGCTTGATTCGGGCCTGGTGGTGCGCATGATCGGCACGCAGGCGCCCAAATTGCCGCTCGGGCGCGAGGGTTTTCCGACCTGGCCGCTGGCGCCCGAGGCCCAGTCGAGCCTGGCAGCTCTGGCCCTCAACAAGCGGGTTTCGCTCGGCTATGGCGGTGAAGAGGTTGACCGCTACGAGCGGGCACTGGCGCATGTCTTTGTCGATACTGGAGAAACCGGAACGGTCTGGGCGCAGATGCACATGGTCGCGACCGGGTTGGCGCGGGTCTATTCCTTCCCCGACAACAGGGCATGCCTTGAGCAACTGCTTGCGGCAGAAGCGCAGGCGCGCAGCGAGCGGCTTGGAATCTGGGCCGATCCCTATTACAGCGTGCGTGCGGCGGATCGTCCCTCCCAATTGCTAGACTTGGCAGGGCATTACGAGCTCGTGGAAGGCCGGGTGCTCCTGGCTGACCAAAGCGGCTCGCGGGTCTATCTCAATTTCGGCCGGTTCTGGAAGGAAGACTTCACCGCGGTGATCGAAGCCCCGGCGTTGAAGCTGTTTTCCGGAGATGGTCGTGATCCGCTGGCGCTGGAAGGCGCACTCGTAAGGGTGCGCGGTTGGGTGGATGTCCGGGATGGTCCACGCATCGAAATCACGCATCCCGAGCAGATCGAGGTTCTCGCGAGGCCATGACCGCGCATATGGGTAAACAGGTATTGCGGATGGGATTGTTGACCGTCAGCCTTCTGGCTCTGACGGCCTGTTCCTCTTTGGTCGGCTCCAATGTCAACGTGGCCCGCACCGGTGACAATCCGGCGCCGACCGTCGTGCCCCAGGGCACTGATCCCGATGACAAGGTGCTGGGTCTGCGCGAGCATCCGCGCATCGTGGCGGCCTATGGCGGCGTCTACGAGGATCGCCAGGCCGAGATCATGGTTGCCCGCATAGTCGGGCGCCTTCTGGCGGCGTCCAATCAGCCCAATGCCGAATTCCAGGTCACTATCCTCGATACGTCAGAGGTCAATGCCTTTGCCTTGCCCGGCGGCTATATCTATGTGACGCGCGGTATCCTGGCGCTGGCCTCCGATACGAGCGAGCTGGCGGCCGTGCTGTCGCACGAGATTGCCCACGTCACCCTGCGCCATGCCCGCGCCCGGACCGACCGGACGCGCCAGACCCAGATCGTCGACCGCGTCATTACCGGCATTTTCGGCGGCGACACCTCGACCGATGCCACGGCCAATCGCACCCGCGAGCAATTGGCGGCCTTCAGCCAGCGGCAGGAACTGGATGCCGACAAGGAAGGCATCAAGTTTGCCGGCAAGGCCGGCTATGATCCGCAGGCGGCCGCCCGTTTCCTCGGGGTCATGAGCCGGTTTGCCGCCTTTTCGGCGGGCGCGGCCAGCGGCGGCGACGGGTTCCTGTCCTCCCATCCCTCGACGCCTTCGCGGATCGAAACCGCCCTCAGCACGGCGCGGGGCATGTTCGGCTCGGCCGAAGCTGGTGAAAGCGACCGCGAAGCCTATCTTTCGGCCATTTCGGGCCTGACCTTCGGTGACAGCCCGGCGCAGGGTTCGGTCGTGGGCCAGCGTTTTATCCATCCGGCCAGCAAGTTCACCTTCACCGTGCCGCAAGGCTATTCCCTGCAGACCTCGCAAAGCGCGGTCGTGGGCGTTGCCGGAGACGGCGAGGCCGTTCGTTTCGACAGTGCCCAGGTGCAGGAGAACATGTCCCTGACCGACTACCTCAAGTCCGGCTGGATTGCCGGGCTGAAGGCAGAGACGGTGACGGCCATGACCCACAATGGACTGGAAATGGCCTCCGGCCTCGCCCAGACCGATGAGTGGTTCTTCCGCGTGGCGGTGATGCGGCACGATGGCGACGTCTATCGCTTCATCTTCGCGGCCAAGGCCGACAGTCCGCGCTTCCAGCAGGGGGCCATGTCGACCATCGAGAGCTTCCGCCCGGCCACCGCGGCCGACCTCGCGCAGATCCGCAAGCTGTCGATCCGTCTGGTGACGGCGCGGGCCGGCGACACGGCCGACCGGCTGGCCACGCAGATGGCGGACATTCCGGGCGGCCGCGACCTGTTCTTCATCATCAACAATCTCTATCCCGGCGACGTGCTGGTGCCGGGTCAGCGCTACAAGGTCGTGGCACGCCCCTGAGGGCGGAACCCGGGTCGATGGCGCTCCGGCGCCGCCGTCAGAGCAGGTCGCAGAGAGCGGCGATCAGCGGCTCGTCGGCCGGTGGCATGTCATAGTCCCGCAGGGCCTGCGGGCGCACCCATTTGAGGGCAATATGCTCGCGCGCGACGGGCGTTCCCTGCCAGCGCCGGCAGACATAGAGCGGCATCAGCAGGTGGATGTTCTCATAGGCATGGCTGACGAAGGACAGCGGCGCCAGGCAGGCTTCCTTCGTGTCGATCCCCAGCTCTTCATTGAGCTCGCGGATCAGCGCCGCCTCGGGCGTTTCGCCCGGCTCGACCTTGCCACCTGGAAATTCCCACAGACCCGCCATGGACTTGCCCTCGGGGCGCTGGGCGATCAGCACCCGGCGGTCGGCATCGACCAGGGCACAGGCAACGACCAGAAGCAGGGGTTTGGCACTCACTTGGGCGCTCCGGGAATACGGTAGGAGTAGTCGTATTGATGGGCGTAGCCGAGGCTGGCATAGAGGGCCTTGGCAGCGTCATTGTCGGCCTGGACATTGAGGGCGGCAAACCTGGCGCCTTCGCGCTTCGCCCAGGCCAGGCCCGAACGCATCATGGCAGCCGCAAGACCCTGCCGGCGGCGGGCCGGGTCGGTCACGACGTTTCCGGTGATGACGATGCCATCGGCCACGGCCATGATTGAAGAGGCGACCGCCGCGCCATCGCGCGTCAGCACGACGCCCATGGCCGGCACGTCGAGGACGGCGAGCAGGTTCTTCATGCCGGTCATGGCGGCCTCGTCATAGCCCTGCAGCCGCTGCGCAATCGCGAGGAATTTCGGGTCGAGCACGGGCAGATAGTCCGCCTCGGCGTCCGGTTCGTGGTCGTCCAGTGCCATGGCATAGAGGTGGCTGGCGTCAATCTCGACCCAGCCAGCCTCGTCCAGCGTCGCGTTGAGCTCCGGGCTCGACAGCGGCGTGATGCGGAAGACCGGCTTGATCTTGCGCATCACCATCCAGGTCGAGGCCGAAATCACGCGGATATCGGCATCTTCGAAGTCGTCAGGGTCGAAGCACTGGGTGGAATTGGCGCGCTTGGTATAGCCGCCGGCGGCCCGGCGGATCCAGGACCCATCCCACTTTTCCTCGATGCCGGGCCAGGCCTTTAGGCCGGCCCGCTCGAAGGTCTCGACACCAGGCAGGCTCATATCAGCTCCGGTAGTCGCCGTTAATGGTGATGTAGCCATGGGTGAGGTCGCAGGTATAGACGGTCGCCTGGCCCTCGCCGAGGCCGAGAGAAACCGTCAGTTCCAGGTCCTCGCCCTTCATGTAGGCGCTGGTGGCCTTTTCGTCGTAGCCGGCGGCGCGCTCGCCATCCTTGGCGACCAGCAGGTCACCGAAACGGATGGAGAGCCTGTCGCGGTCGGCCGGTTCGCCGGCCTTGCCCACGGCCATGACGACGCGGCCCCAATTGGCGTCCTCGCCGGCAATGGCGGTTTTGACCAGCGGCGAGTCGGCGATCGCCTTGGCGATGCGGAAGGCGCTTTCGTCCGAGACGGCGCCCTCGACATTGACCGAGACCTGCTTGGTGGCGCCTTCGCCGTCGCGCACGGTCAGGATGGCGAGTTCGAACAGCACGTCGAACAGCGCTTCGCCGAAGAACTGCGCGCGCGGGTCGGACAGGCTGGTGATCGGCTCGACCTGGGCCTTGCCGGTGGCAAAAGCCAGCAGCGTATCGGAGGTCGAGGTGTCGCTGTCGACGGTGATGGAGTTGAAACTCTTCTGCACATGCTCGCTGAGCAGGGCCTGCAGCACATCGGCAGCGATGGGCATGTCGGTGACGACGAAGGAGAGCATGGTGGCCATATCAGGGGCGATCATGCCGCTCCCCTTGGCAATGCCGTTGATGCGGACCTCGACATCGTCGAATTCGAGCACGGCGCCGGCCAGTTTGGGGAAGGTGTCGGTGGTCATGATCGCCCTGGCCGGCTCGATCCATGGCCGGGCGTTCATCCGGGTAGCAGCCTCATCGAGAACGCCATCGAACTTGCTGGCGTCGATCAGTTCACCGATGACGCCGGTCTGCGCAATAAACACTTCGGCGGCCGAGCAGCCGAGTGCCTTGGCGGCGATATCGGCAATGTGCTGGACGCTTTCGCGACCCTTCATGCCGGTAAAGGCATTGGAATTGCCCGAATTGACCACAAGGCCGCGCGCCTTGCCGCCGGGCAGGTTGGCGCGGCAAAAGTCGACGGCGGCCGAAGAGCATTTCGAGCGGGTCAGCACGCCCGCAACAGTGGTGCCCTCGTCAAATTCCATCAGCAGGACGTCGGTGCGGTTCTTGTACTTGATGCCGGCTTCGGCAGTCGCAAAGCGCACGCCATCGATTTCGGGCAGGTCCGGATAGGATTTGGGGGCGAGGGGGGAAACCGGAATTGCGGCCATGGTCAGAACCTTGCGAACGATTGGTGCTCCGGTGTGCCTCAAAGGTGTGACGCGCGCAAGGCAGGACCGGGCCCGAGGCAAGTTGTTTGGCCGGTCGGCGAAAAGCCTCCGGTTGGTCGGATGTTCGACGGACCCCGAGGCGGCCAGCGCCCCTGGAGAGTAATAATATGAGACGCGAACCGCCTCGGGGCGCCGGTTTTTGGAACTGACCGGCGGCGGGGGATCGCTCGTCCCGTCGCGGCCGGACTGGAACCTGTGGGACAGGCAAAAGCCCCACCCGGCTCACCCGGCCACTGTTCGCCTGCAGGCCGCCGCGCCGGGTGATAGGGAGAGTATGGAGCAGGTTTTGGGGACGGGGATATCTTTACCCCTGCTGACAGAAGGCGCCCCCATGTCGGTCATCACAGCCTTGCGCCCAAAATCCTAAAAGCTGCCTCTCCTAAGCTGTAAGGCGCTTTCATCCTGGTCGTCACGATGTTTTGCGCCTTCGAAAGTGACTAATAAATGCGAGCCAAGGCCAACGGAAGGACGGCGCGGATTAGCGCCGCCCTTTCTAGAAGATCAGTCACGCGCCAACGCCGCCGCCAGATCTCGCTCGACATTGATGTAGGCATCGTTGGCAATGTCGAACACGACCTTTTCGATCTTGCCACCCGAGAAGGTGAAGTCCGAGCCGTATTCGCTGCTGACGGGGTCGCCGGTATCCCTGCCGATGGCTAGGCCCTCACCGCACAGGGCATAGCGTCCCGTCTGGGTGCGGAAATCGGCTTCGGCGGTGACAGCTTCATCGACGTAGAGCTTCATGTGGCCGAAGGCCTCGTGGTGCTCGCCGATCTTATCCTTGGCGAACTCTACGCCGACAATGTGCTTGCCCAGTTTTGGTGCATCGCAGACCAATCGCTGCTCGGGCGGGATGCCGAGGAAGTTGTAAGTGAAGACCAGCTTTCCGTCCTTGGCGAATAGCGTATAGCCGCCGAACCGGGACCCTTGGGAGAAGATCACGCCCTTGCTGTCGCCGGTGAATTCGACTTCGGCCAACGCCTTGAAGGATGCCCCCAGAGTTCTGGCGGCTGACGCTTCAGGCACTTCGGTCGTGCCCGGATAATAGACATATCGGCCGCCGGGCAACGGTTTGGCATGATACTCGGCGGCGTGGAGCGCCACCACGCCCAGGTCACTTAGAGGAAGGACGTTGTTCTTCTTGGCTTCTTCGAGCCAGAGCTGCTTCAGTTCCTCCAGTTTTTCAGGATATTGCTGGGCGAGGTCATGGGCTTCGGACCGGTCCTTGTCGACATGGAAGAGCTGCCAGTTGTCCTTTTCGAAATGCCCCTGGTCCGAGGGGGTCGGCGCATGCTCGGAAGCGACTTTCCAGCCCTGGTGCCAGAGGCCACGGGTGCCCAGCATTTCATAATACTGGGTTTGCTTGGTGGTCGGGGCGTTGGCGTCGTCAAAGCTATATCGCATCGACACGCCCGCCAGTGGCGCCTGGGGAATGCGGTCGATTTCCTCGGGCATGGGAATGCCACAGCATTCGAGGATGGTCGGCACGATGTCGGTACAGTGGTGGTATTGGTGACGGAGCTCGCCGCGCGCCTTGATGCCGGCAGGCCAATGGATGACCAGGGGATCGCAGGTGCCACCGCTATAGGAGGCATAGCGCTTGAACATGCGGTAAGGCGTGGAAAAGGCCGTGGCCCAGCCGGTGGGATAGTGATTGTAGGTTGCGGGCGATCCGAGCTTGTCGATCATGGCCAGGTTGCGCTCGACGTCATCGGGATAGCCATTGAAGAAGAGGTTCTCGTTGACAGAGCCGTTGGGGGAGCCCTCGCCCGAGGCGCCGTTGTCTGCGCAGTAGAAGATCACCGTATTGTCGAGTTGGCCCGACTGCTCGAGATAATCGATGATCCGGCCGATCTGGACATCGGTATATTCGGAGAAAGCCGCGTAGACTTCGGCCATGCGGCAGAACAGTCGCTTCTCATCGGCACTGAGCGTGTCCCAGGGACGGACGCTATCGGCTTCGGGCAGAATGTCTGATGGCATGGCGTTGATCGGCGTCAGTTCGGTATCCTCGGGCAGGATACCGCGCTCCTTCATGCGAGCGAGGACCCAGGTACGATAGGCCTCGTAGCCGTCGTCGAACTTGCCCTTGTATTTGTCGATATAGTCCTGGGGCGCGTGATGCGGGGCATGGTTCGCCCCTGGGCAAAACCACAGGTACCAAGGCTTTTGCGGATCGGACTGCTTGGTGTCGCGAATGAAGCCGATGGCCTTGTCGGCAATGTCCCTGGAGAAGTGATATCCGTCCTCTGGCTGGCTGGGCTGCTCGACATAGTGATTGTCTTCGACAAGATCGGGGTACCACTGATTGGTCTCGCCACCAATGAACCCGTAGAAACGGTCATAGCCCAGGGCCAGAGGCCATGATTTGCGGCTTGCCGACATGCCGAAGGCGTCGACGGGCACATTGTGGTTCTTGCCGATCCAAAACGTGCTCCAACCAGCATTGCGCAGGATATGCGCGATCGTGCCATTTTCGGGCGGGATATGGCCGGAATAGCCGGGGAACCCTAACGCCGATTCCGAAATCGATCCGCAGCCGTTGGCATGATGGTTGCGGCCGGTGAGGAAGCATGACCGCGTCGGCGTGCAGACTGCCGTCGTGTGCCATTGGGTGTAGGTCAACCCGTCCTTGGCCAGCCGGTCGAGCGTGGGCATGTTGATCCGCCCGCCATAGGGCGACCAGGCCGCCTGTCCGGTGTCGTCATAAAGGATCACAAGGACATTTGGCGCGGCTTCCGGCGCCCGGGTGTCAAGGAAGGCATCCCAATCGGCCTGCGAGTCGCGGATGTCGAGCTCGATCTTGCCTTGGAAAGCACGCGGCATGGCAACCTCCTCGTTGGGGTTGAGTGAACCTGCCGCGCTCGGTCCGGGTTAAGGAGCGACAATATTACCACGGGACAAGGGGATGAAAAAATCACATTGGTCCGGAGGGGTGCACGCCCAAACTGCGAATAGAAAGAAGAGGTTTGGCTGTGCCCAATCAGGTCTCGCCCGCCATTGAGTCCAGCAGCAAAAAGCCGCAGGTCTGCCCTTGGCTCCAAGTTCGTCAGTCGTCGAATGTCTGCTCTCTTTGCCGGCAGATCCAAGAGCAGACTGTCCCCTCCTCATCCCGCCCTTCACAAAGGGCCATCACGGAGCAAATCTTCCCCGGCTCAGGCCGTCGCCTTCTTGCGGCCGGCGATGAAGGCGCCGAAGCGGGTGGTGATGAAGGGGACGATGAAGAAGACGATGGTCGTGGCCATCAGCGGCACGATGATGAAGCTGCGCTGCCAGAATTCCCAGCCGGGGGTAAGAAGGCTGACCAGGGTCGCGTAGGCGACAACGACCGGATAGACGGCAAAGCTCATGAGAAAGGCCATGCGGGCGCGGGCGGAATAGGACATGAAAGACCTCAATAGAAACGGTACGTTTCGTTATATATAGAAACGAGCCGTTTCGTTCAAGTCTTTTCTTCGCGCCTGATATGCCCGATATTGCAGCCATGAACATGACAGACGACGACCCAGAGGAGAGCGCCCGCCGCTCGATCGGCGCGCGGCGCAATCCGGCGAGCCAGGAAGCCATTCTCGACGCGGCCGAAGCGGTGCTGAGCGAAAGCGGCATTGCCGGATTTTCCATCGAAGCGGTGGCGCGCCGCGCTCGCGCCGGCAAGCCCACCATCTACCGCTGGTGGCCCAATCGCACCGCGCTGATGCTCGACGTCTACCGGCGCTTCAAGAATGCCCGCAGCTTCCCCGATACCGGCACGCTGCGCGGCGATCTTGTGGCCTTGCTCACCGACCACCTGCTTGGCTTCTGGAAGGACAGCCTCTGCGGTACGGTCTACCGGGCCATCATCGCGGAAGCCCAAAGCGATCCGGATGCAGCGGAAGTGCTGTTTGCCTATCAGGCCGAACGCAAGCAAAGGACCGCCATCATCATCGAGCGGGCGAAGGCGCGTGGCGAGCTGGCGGATGATGTCAATGGCGACCTTATCGTCGACATGGTCGTGTCCTTCGCCTGGCACCAGTTGCTGATCGGCCGGGTGGAGGAGGCGATGAAGGTCATCGATCCGGTGGTCGATGGGCTGCTGATGGGCTGCGCCGGATACAGGAGCGCCAGGTAGGCCGACCGGTCATTGACCGATCCAAATCAAAGGGCCGCCCGGCACAAGCCGGGCGGCCCTTAATTTCATGGCTCCAGTGTCACTTACTGCTGGGCGGCCTCGCCTTCGGCGGCACCGGCAGCTTCAGCCTCAGCCGCTTCCTGGGCGTCGAACCTGGCCTTGAGATCTGCGTCGGTGATTTCAACATTCACGCCGCTCATCAGTTCTTCCACCTTCTGGGAGAAGGTTTCCATCAGCAGCTGGTTCTGGATCTGGGCGGCAACCTGCTCGAAGGCGGGCGGGGCCGACTGGCGCTTTTCGTCGAGCTTGATGATGTGCCAGCCGAACTGCGATTGCACCGGGGCCGAAAGCTGGCCCGGTTCGGTGAGGGCGAAGACCGCTTCCTCGAAGGGCGCGACCATCATGCCCTTGCCGAAAAAGCCGAGGTCGCCGCCATTGGCCGCGCCCGGATCGATCGAATGCTCGCGCGCCAGGGCGGCAAAATCGGCGCCGCCATCCAGCTCGGCCTTGAGCTCGTTCGCCTCTTCCTCGGTCTCGACCAGGATATGGCTGGCGCGCACTTCGTCGGCCGGTTCGAAGGCGGCGACGAATTCGTCATACTTGGCGCGCACCGCTTCCTCGGTCACCGCGCCGGCAATGGCTTCGGCGAAGAAGGCGCGGCGCAGGGCGCGCTCTTCAAGATATTCCCGGCGCTGGGCAAAGAGCGGAGTCTGGTCCATGCCGGCATCGCGGGCCGCCTGGGCCATGACCTTCATGTCGATGAGAATACGCACGAGGAAGGCGCGGCGTTCTTCCGGCGGCATCTGGGCCAGGTCCTGCGCCATGTCTTCGGCGGCAAAGGCCAGGTCGCCCTCGGTAATGGTCTGATCGCCGACTGTAGCGACGACGGTTGCCGGATCGACCGCAGCGGGCGCGGCAGCGTCGGCCGGCGCTTCGGCGGCAGGCGCGGCGGCGTCCTGGGCGAAGACTGTCAGCGCCGGGGTGGCGACAAGCATGGCGGCGAGACTGGCGGCGCGCAGCAGGCGCTGGGTCGGGTTCAGCATGGGGATCACTTGCTCCTTGGCCGGGCCCGATGGGGACCGGCTGTGTCAGAAATATCTGGCACCCGCTCGCATGCCAAATTGGCCAGAATGTGCCGGCCAGCCAGCGAATGGCCGGCGGCATCTGCCGAGCCTAATACCGCGCGGGCCAAAAGGTTGCGAAGGTGTGGCCGATTTCGGATACGTTGACAAGCCTGACCCCCAATCTTACATCTCACCCGCTTTTCATGGAGCATGGAAGGAAGGCCGTCCCATCGGGACGGTGCCGGACATGCGCAATTCCGTATTCGGGAACCGAGAGGGGTTCCCCAAGTTGTGACGAGGCGAAACGAGGCCCGCCAGCGCCCGCTCCTGCAGGCAGCCCGCCCCACCAGCCCCGCCGCTCACACATAAAGGACCACACATATGGCACTTGCGTCGCTTGCCCGGAAAATCTTCGGGACACCCTCCGACAGGCAGGTCAAGCGGTATCAGGGCAAGGTTGCGGCAATCAACGCCCTCGAGCCGGAATTGGTCAAGCTGAGCGATGATGCGCTCAAGGCCCGCACCGATGAGTTCAAGCGCCAGATCGAACAGGGCGCCAGTCTCGATGACCTGATCGTGCCTGCCTTCGCCACCGTGCGCGAAGCCAGCAAGCGCGTCCTGGGCATGCGCCACTTCGACGTGCAGATGATCGGCGGCATGGTCATGAATGACCGCTCGATCGCCGAGATGCGCACCGGCGAGGGCAAGACGCTGGTGGCGACCTTGCCCATGTATCTCAATGCGCTGACCGGCAAGGGCGCGCATCTGGTCACCGTCAACGACTACCTCGTCAAGCGCGACGCCCACTGGATGGGCCAGATCTACAATTTCCTCGGCCTTTCCTATGGCGTCATCGTCCATGGCCTGACCGATGCCGAGCGCAAGGCCGCCTATGCCGCCGACATCACCTACGGCACCAATAACGAGCTGGGCTTCGACTATCTGCGCGACAACATGAAATATACGCGCGCCCAGATGGTGCAGCGCGGACATGAATTCGCCATCGTCGACGAAGTGGACTCCATCCTCATCGACGAGGCCCGGACCCCGCTGATCATTTCGGGTCCCTCCGAGGACCGCTCGGAGCTCTACATCAAGATCGACGGGCTGATGCCGATCATCGGCGAAGGCGATTTCGACGTCGACGAAAAGCACCGCGCCGCCACCTATACCGATCAGGGCATCGAGAAGCTCGAGGCGGCTCTGGCCGAGGCCGGCCTGCTTAAGGGCGGCTCCATGTATGACGTGGAAAATGTCGCCCTCGTGCATCACGCCAATTCAGCGCTGCGGGCGCACAAGCTGTTCCGTCGCGACAAGGACTACATCGTCCGCAATGACGAAGTGGTCATCATCGACGAGTTCTCCGGCCGCATGATGCCGGGCCGCCGCTATTCGGAAGGCCTGCACCAGGCACTCGAGGCCAAGGAACGCGTCAAGATCCAGGCCGAGAACCAGACCCTGGCCTCGATCACCTTCCAGAACTATTTCCGCCTCTACAAGAAGCTGGCCGGCATGACCGGTACGGCTGCGACCGAGGCCGAGGAATTTGCCGACATCTATCGCCTGGGCGTCACCACGGTGCCGACCAACCTGCCGGTGCAGCGTATCGACGAGGACGACGCGATCTACCGTACGGCGGAAGAAAAGTTCGACGCCATCGCCGATCTGATCAAGGAGTGCCAGGATCGCGGCCAGCCGGTTCTGGTCGGCACGACTTCGATCGAAAAGAGCGAAATGCTCGCCGACATCCTGCGCAAGAAGAATGTTGGCCAGATGAACGTGCTCAACGCGCGCCATCACGAGCAGGAGGCCTATATCGTGGCCGATGCCGGCCTGCCCGGCGCCATCACCATTGCCACCAACATGGCCGGCCGCGGTACTGACATCCAGCTGGGCGGCAATCTCGAAATGCGCATCGAGCGCGAGGCCGGCGAACTCGAGGGCGAAGCGCGCGAGGCCAAGATCGCCCAGATCAAGTCAAAGATCGCCGAGGACAAGGCCAAGGCGCTGGCCGCCGGCGGCCTGATGGTCATCGGCACCGAGCGGCATGAAAGCCGCCGCATCGACAATCAGCTGCGTGGCCGCTCGGGTCGCCAGGGTGACCCCGGCCATTCGAAATTCTTCCTGTCGCTGCAGGATGACCTGATGCGTATCTTCCCGGTGGAAAGCATGGATTCCATGCTCGGCAAGCTGGGGCTCGAACAGGGCGAGAGCATCACCCATCCCTGGGTGACCAAGGCCATCGAACGGGCCCAGGGCAAGGTCGAGGCGCGCAACTTCGACATCCGCAAGAACATCCTCAAATACGACGACGTGATGAATGATCAGCGCAAGGTGATCTTCGAACAGCGCCTCGAATTCATGGACGAAGAGGATGTCAGCGAGACGATCGCCGAGATGCGTCATGATGTTGTCGAGAATATCGTCGGCAAGGCCTGCCCGCCGCGCTCCTTCCCCGAACAGTGGAATACCGAGCAGCTGACCGCAGCCGCCAAGACCTATCTCAATATCGACATCCCTGCCGCCGAATGGGCCAAGGAAGACGGCATCGGCACCGAAGAGGTCGAGGAGCGCATCCGCGCCGCAGCCGATGCCCATATCGCTGCCAAGGCCGAGAAATATTCGCCGCAGATCATGCGGCAGGTGGAAAAGTCCATTCTGCTGCAGTCGGTCGACGGGCTCTGGCGCGAGCATCTGGTCATGCTCGACCACCTCTCCAAGGTGGTTGGCTGGCGCGGTATCGCCCAGCGCGACCCGCTCAACGAGTACAAGCAGGAAGCCTATGAGCTGTTCCAGGCCATGCTGGGCAACCTGCGTGAGCTGGTGACCACCCAGATCAGCCATGTCGAATTGACGATCCGCCAGCCGGACGCGCCGCAGGCGCCCGATCCGAGCCTGCTTACGGAAACCCATATCGATCCGCTGACCGGGGAGAATGATGCGGCGGGCGACACTGTCGTCAAACGCGAAGATCTGGCTGCAATCGATCCCAAGCTGCTGGTGGGCGTCTCGCGCAACGCGCCATGTCCCTGTGGCTCGGGCAAGAAGTTCAAGCACTGCCACGGGGCCTTTGCCTGATCGTCAGCGGTGACCCGGTCAAAAGGGCGGCTCCGGCCGCCCTTTCCTTTTTCAGCAGGTCACGCGAATTTCCGCATAGCCGGTGAGCCCTTCGTCGCCGCCCGAGGTCACGGCCAGGGTGCAGGCCGGATTGCCCGGAAGCGGCGACGTGCCGCCCGAGGCTACCGAGGTCCCGTCGCCCAGCGTGATATAGCCATTGGCCACGGCGCTGATGGCGACTTCGGCGGTCTGGCCGCAAATGGGGTAGCTGTCGCCCGAGGCCACCAGCAGGCGCATGCCCGAGGGCAGGCAATCCTCGGTCGCCGTGGGCATGGCGACGTCCGCTGCCTGGGTGGACGGCGCGCTGGCAGGCATGGGGACGGTGGTTCCCAGCGCCCCCTGCTCGAGCGCCTCGACGCGCTGGTCCAGACTCGTCAGCTCGGCCGTGCTGGTGCCATTGCGGGCATAGAGGTCAAGGCTGACGCGCAGCTGCGCCAGCTCGGTCGAGAGGCGCAGGATTTCCTTCTGCCCCTCGTCATAGGTCCAGGCGGAGAAAGCCAGCGCCCCCAGTCCCGCGACAAGGCCGAGCAGACCCAGCGCCACGCCCCAGCGCCCACCCCGCCGTCGGGGGGGCGATGCGGGCATTTCCGGCCTAGTCTCTGCTGGCCGGTCGGCGCCAAGCGGACGCATGTCCGGAGTGAGCGTGATCCGGGCCTTGTCCGGTTCTGGCGCGCTCACTGCTGGGTCCACTTTGCGTCTCCGAATTGGGCTCGAACAGCCCTTTCACCCAAGTGGGGCCGAAGCAGGGCAGGCACAAGTGCCCCAGGACACTAGGCCCGGGCAGCGCAAATGTCGCGCCGCTTCTGTCTATGGCCGCTGGGCGGAAGGCGTGGGCAGGGTCGCCGGCTTGCCCGAAATGACTGGCGCGATATTGGGGTTCTGCCCGGCATTGCCGCCAAACATTCCGCCAATGCCGGTGAAGAAGCCATTGAGCGCCTGGGTGCGTTCCTTGAGTGCCGCCTCTTCGGCTGCCTTGCGCTCGGCCGCCTGTTGGGCGGATGCAGCCTTGCCGGCCAGATCGGCCTCGTCGGCCTGGAGCTTGGCGGTGAGGGCAGCATTGTGCACCGAGGGCGGGCAGATGCCGGCGGCGTCGAGCGGTCCGGTGCCGGAGGGATTGAAGATATACTGCTTTTCGCACACGTCCCAAACCGGCGGGGTCTTGGTCAGTTCGAAGTAGTCGTGGCCTTCCTTGATGTCCTTCCAGAAGTCCATGTGCGGGCTGGTGGCATGCTTGGCCATGTTGGACGTGGTCATGCGGAAGGGGAAGATCTGCAGCTGGAAGCTCGGATTGCCGCCCCTGAAGGTTTCGCGGGCCAGGGCATAGATTTCGGCAATGCCTGCGTCGGTCATGGCGTAGCAGCCGCGCGACGAGCAGTCGCCATGCACCATCAGGTCGCTCCCGGTGCGGCCATGCACACGGTCGAACTTGTTGGGGAAGCCGGTATTGAAGGCGAGGTAATAGCTCGAACGCGGATTCATCAGCCCCGGCGTGATCGTGTAGAAGCCCTCCGGGCTCTGCCGGTCGCCCTCCTTGAATTTGGGCCCGAGGTCACCCGAATAGGCGCAGATTTCGTATGTCTTGAAAAGCTTGTAGGTGCCCGAACTGGTCTTCTTCCAGACCTCGAGCACCGACTCTTCCTTGAAGATGCGCACGACCATGCCGTCGGCCGGCGACGAGCCCATATTGCGCAGGCCCTGCACGACGCCGCCCGAGAGCGGAATATTATGCCGGTTATCGCCGCCCTTGACGAAATTGGAACAGGCGGCAAGGCCCACAGCGAGCCAGAGAATGATCACGAAGGCGCCGAGGCGGTGGAAAAAGGTGGCGGTCAAGACTGTCGGCTCGTCACTGAAGGCCCGGGAGCGGGCGAATGGTTAGCGCAGTATCACCCGGCGCGGTGAACGAAGCCTTTACCACGCGGCCCCGGGAGCCGGAAGCGGGTGCAGATCACACGGATGTGTTGGGCACGCGCTCATGAAAATGCCCGCTGGCCGGAACCCGCGGGCATTTTCATCAATGGCGCTGACGGCGCAATGCGGCCTAGAGATTTGTGCCGATGGCGAGGAATTTCTCGCGGCGGTGCTCGCGTGTTTCAAGACGCGACTTGCCGGCAAAATCCTTGAGGAAGGTGCTGATGGCCACGTTGGTGGCCTCCAGGACCGTGGCGTGGTGGCGATGGGCGCCGCCGGCCGGTTCAGGGATGATCGCATCGATGACGCCGAAGCCGAGCAGGTCCTGCGCGGTGATCTTCTGGGCGGTGGCCATGTCCTGGGCGCGCGCGGCGTCGCGGAACAGGATCGAGGCGCCGGCCTCGGGCGAGATCACCGAATAGATCGAGTTTTCCAGCATCAGCACGCGATTGGCGGTGGCGATGGCAATGGCGCCACCCGAGCCGCCTTCGCCGATGATGATGGCCAGGTTCGGCACGCCCAGTTCGAGGCCCTTCTCGGTGGAGCGGGCAATGGCCTCGGCCTGGCCGCGTTCCTCGGCGCCGATGCCGGGATAGGCGCCGGCAGTGTCGACAAAGGAAATCACCGGGATGGAGAAGCGGTCGGCCATGTCCATGATGCGGACCGCCTTGCGGTAGCCCTCGGGGTTGGCCATGCCGAAATTATGCTTGAGGCGCGTTTCGGTGGAATTGCCCTTTTCCTGGCCCAGCACGGCGACGGGGGTGCCGTTGAAGCGGCCGAAGCCGGCCTGCAGGGCGGCGTCCTCGCCGAATTTGCGGTCGCCGGCCAGCGGCGTCCATTCGGTGATCAGCGCGCGCACATAGTCGGAGAAGTGCGGGCGCTGCGGATGGCGCGCCACCTGCGTCTTCTGCCAGGGCGTGAGCTTGCGATAGATCTCGACCAGCGCCTCGTCGGCGCGGGCGGACAGGCGGCTGACTTCCTCGTCGATGCTGACGGCCTGATCGGTCAGGGCCAGCGACTTCAGTTCGGCGATCTTGGCTTCGAGATCGGCGACCGGCTTTTCAAAATCGAGATAAGACTGCATCCCACCGCCCGTAAGGGTCATTGTTCCGGCAAGGCCATTGGGGCCCATGCGTCATGGCCCGCTGCTCTTGCCCTTTAAAGTGGCCGGAAAGTGGCGATGGAGCAATGCCAAGTCAAGCTTTGGCGGCGAAATGGTTGGGATTTCGTGTGTCCGGCTTAGCCATTGGCCAGCGGATGGTGGCTTTCCACGAGGTTGCGCAGCTTTTCGTCTAGCACATGGGTGTAGATCTGGGTTGTGGAAATATCGGCGTGCCCCAGCAGCATCTGCACCACGCGCAGATCGGCGCCCCCGGCCAGGAGATGGCTGGCAAAGGCATGACGCAGCACATGCGGCGCCACCCGGGCCGATGAAATGCCGGCGCGGGCAGCGAGGCTCTTGAGATCGCGGGCAAAGACCTGGCGGCTGAGATAGCCGTCCTCGCCCTTGGCTGGGAACAGGAACGGCCCCGGCTCCAGCGTCTTGACCCAGAGCCGCACGGCGTCGCGGGCGCGGTCGTTCATGGGCACGACCCGTTCCTTCTGGCCCTTGCCCGTCACGGTGAGGAAGGCGCCCTCCCGCATCACCGCCGAGCGCCTGAGGCTCACCAGTTCGGAGACGCGCAGGCCCGTCGCATAGAGCAGCTCGAGCAACACATAGAGCCTTTGCGCGGCGAGCTGTGCCCTGGGCTCGGCTGCGGCATTGGCTTCTGCTTCGGCCAGTGTCAGCAGCCTGTCGACTTCGGCGACCGAAAGAACCTTGGGCAGGGCGCGGCGTGATTTCGGACTGGCCACGATGCGGGTCGGATCGTCGCCCCGCAGCCCGTCGGCGCAGAGGAACTTGTGAAACTGGCGGGCCGCCGACAGGCGCCTTGCGCTGGATGAGGCCGAAAGCCCCTCGGTCTTGAGGTCATCGAGCCAGCCGGTGACCGTGTCGCGCGGGGCGGTGAGCAGGGTCTTTCCGCTGCGGGCGACGAAATCGGCGTAATGGGTGAGATCGCGGCGATAGGCGTCGATCGTATTGGCCGCCGCGCCGCGCTCGGCGCTCATCATTTCGAGAAAGCTCGAAATCAGGTGGCCGTCGCTCATTGGCCAGTGCTGGGCTCGGACGTCACATTGGGCTGGGGCAGGTTGCCTGCCGGGTTGGCCGGCGCGGTCTCACCCAGCAATTCGCGCGTCGGCACGCGCTGGCTGACCTCCTTGGGCGTCGGCTCGACAAAGGTCACCAGCGCAAACATGCCTGCAACGGCAAGGCCACCGAGGAAGATCAGGGTAATGAGCAGGCGGATCAGCGAGGGCATGCAGTTCTTCCGAATGGGTCGGGTGCCGACCAGTCTATGCGCAAATGGTTGCCGTTCTGTTGTGCGGCCCAGTGTGGCCGAAAGGAGGGGGGGAGATCAACCGTTACGCCGGCTGCGCTTGACAGGTAGGGCCGGGACCGGTTGATAGCGGCCAAGAGCGGAGGGCGCGGCAGGTGAGCAAATCCGATGGCGGTGGACGGCAGGGCCGGGCCAAGGCGCTTGCCAGCCGGCTGGCCGGCAGGCCGGTCGTGCTCGTGGGCATGATGGGGGCCGGAAAGACCACGGTCGGGCGACGTCTGGCCAATCGCCTCGGGCGCCAGTTCATCGATAGCGACGAGGAAATCGAACGCGCGGCGCAGATGACCATTCCGGAAATTTTCGAGCAGCGCGGCGAGAGCGAGTTTCGCGCCGGCGAGATGCGGGTGATTGCCCGCCTGCTCAAGGAAAAGGACATTGTCCTGGCTACGGGCGGCGGGGCTTTCGTCAATGCCGACACGCGCGCCCTGGTCAAGTCCGAGGCCGTCTCGGTCTGGCTCAAGGCCGATCTCGATGTCTTGTTCGAGCGGGTGTCACGGCGCTCCAACCGGCCGCTGCTCAAGACCGCCGACCCCAGGGGAACGCTCGAAAAGCTGATCGCCGACCGCTACCCAATTTACCAGGAGGCCGACGTCACGGTGTTCAGCCGCGACGTGCCGCAGGACAATGTCGCCGCCGATGTCATCGGGGCGCTGCTCGACCATCTCAAGACCCGATAGGCAGGACCATGGCCCAGATCGACCACACCGTTCACGTCGCCCTGGGGGATCGTGCCTATGACATCCTCATCGGCCCCAGACTGATCGACGAGGCCGGAGCGATCCTGGCCGAAAAATTTCCCGGCCGGCGCTATGGCATCGTCACCGACGAAACAGTGGCCGCAGCGCAATTGCCGCGGCTGGTGGCCGGTCTCCAGGCGGCTGGCCTCTCCTATGACACCATAGTGCTGCCCGCGGGCGAGGCGACCAAGTCCTATGCCATGCTCGAACGCGTGGTGGAGGGCCTGCTCGCTGCAAAGCTCGAACGCGGCGATCTGGTCATCGCTCTGGGTGGAGGCGTCATCGGCGACCTCGCCGGCTTTGCCGCCTCGATCACGCGTCGCGGCATGGATTTCGTCCAGGTCCCCACCTCGCTGCTGGCGCAGGTGGATTCCTCGGTCGGGGGCAAGACCGGCATCAATTCGCCCCATGGCAAGAATCTCGTGGGGGCCTTCCATCAGCCCAAGCTGGTGCTGGCCGATCTCTCTGCCCTCGACACGCTCGCCCCCCGCCAGTTCGCGGCAGGCTATGCGGAAGTCGTCAAATACGGGCTGATCGACGATCCGGCCTTCTTCGAATGGCTCGAAGCCAATCGTGTCGAAATCTTCGCCGGCGGACCGGCGCGCGGCGAGGCCATCGCGCGATGCTGCGCCCACAAGGCGCGGGTGGTCATTGAGGACGAGAAGGAAACCGGCGTCCGCGCCCTGCTCAATCTGGGCCATACATTCGGGCATGCGCTCGAAAAGGATACCCGCTATTCCGACCGGCTCCTCCACGGCGAGGGCGTTGCCATCGGCATGGTGCTGGCGCACGGCTTTTCCAATCGGCTCGGCCTTGCCCCCGGCCAGGACACTGGACGCATTGCGGCCCATCTCAAGCTGGCTGGTCTGCCTACCAGGCTTGGTGATATTCCTGGAGAGCTGGGCTCGACCGATGTGCTGATGGCAGCCATTGCCCAGGACAAAAAGGTCTCGCGCGGAGCGCTGACCTTCATCCTGACCCGGGGCATCGGCCAGGCCTTCATTGAAAAGAATGTCGATCCGGTTGCCGTCCGCGCCTATCTTGAGGAGATGCGTTCACAATGAGCTTTACCCTCTGGCTAACCTCTGCCGCCATTATCCTTCTGCTGGCCATGAGCTTCTTCTTTTCCGGCTCGGAAACGGCGCTGACCGCAGCCTCGCGCGCCCGCATGCATCAGTTGGCGCGCGCCGGAGACAAGCGTGCCCTGCTGGTGGAATCGCTCAGCAGCGAGAAGGAGCGCCTCATCGGCGCGCTGCTCCTGGGCAACAATATCGTCAATATCCTGGCCTCGACCCTCGCCGCCAGCGTGCTCATCGCGCTCTTTGGCGAGGCCGGCATTGCCTATGCGACGCTGGCGATGACGGCGGCGGTGGTGGTTTTCTCGGAAGTTCTGCCCAAGACGCTGGCGCTGACGCGGCCGGATGGCTTTGCGCTTTTCGTGGCGCCGGTGGTACGGATCATCGTGGTGATCTTTGCACCGGTGACCCTGACCGTGCAGACCATCGTCAATGCCATCCTCAAGCTGTTCGGGCTGGATGCGAGCAATGTCAGCGCCGTTTCGGGGCATGATGAAATCCGCGGCACGCTGGACCTGCTGCATTCCGAAGGTGAAGTGGTCAAGGGAGACCGCGACATGCTTGGCGGCCTGCTGGACCTGCGGGATCTCGTGGTCAGCGATGTCATGGTACACCGCACCCAGATGCTGACGCTCGATGCCACCATGCCGCCTGAAGATCTGGTCAAGGCGGTGCTCGACAGCGCCTATACCCGCATTCCCCTCTATCAGGGCGAGACCGATGATATTGTCGGCATCATCCATGCCAAGGACGTGCTGCGCTCGCTGATGGCCGCCAATGGCGATACCAGCCAGGTCGATCTCAGGCAGATCATGAGCAAGCCCTGGTTCATCCCGCAATCGACCCCGGTGCAGGTGCAGCTCGCCGCTTTCCTCAAGCGGCATTCACACATGGCGCTGGTGCTGGACGAATATGGCGTGCTCGAAGGTCTGGTGACGCTCGAAGACATTATCGAAGAGATCGTGGGCGACATCTCCGACGAGCACGACGCGCCCGATGACGAAGCCGTCTTCGGTATCGACAAGCAGGCCGATGGCAGCTTCATCGTCGATGCCAGCATCGCCATTCGCGACATCAACCGCCTGCTCGACTGGCAGTTGCCCGATGACCGGGCCAACACCGTGGCGGGCATCGTCATCACGGCCGCCAAGCTGATCCCGCAGCCGGGTCACCGGGTGGACGCCCATGGCTTCACCTTCCTGGTGCTGGAGCGGGATCGCCAGCGGGTTTCGAAAGTGAAGATCACCCCGATCGATGCTGCTGGCGAAAATCCGTCAGGCTGACTATATGGTGGCTGACGGCAGCACCTCGATGGCGAGGGCATGCACGCGGTCCTTCAATTCAGCATCCAGCGCATCCATCACCGCACGGTGTTGCGCAACCCGGCTCATCCCGTCAAAATTGCGGGTCGCGATTCTGACACGAAAATGGGTTTCACCACCGTCCCGCCACCCGGCGTGGCCATGGTGAGATTGGGATTCGTCGATCACCTCGAGATGGGTGGGCGAGAATTTATCGGTGAGCTTGGCGTGGATCGTGTCCGACATGGACATGGGTTTGCGCCTCCTGACAGTCTGCAAAGAGATGTAACTAGGCACAATGAAACTGCAATCCAAGCTCTTCGATAACATTCGCATCCGGCCGCGCGGGGAAGACAAGCCCGAGCCCGTCGAGGTGACCTGTGATTGGGAAGGCTGCGAGGCGCCGGGCGAGTTCAAGGCGCCAAAGGGGGTGCGCTCCGAGGGCCAGTACCACCATTTCTGCATCGAGCATGTCCGGCACTATAACAAGGCCTTCAACTATTTTGCCGGCATGAGCCCGGAGGAACTGGACGAGGCCCTGCATGCCCCGCCCAAGGCCGAATCGCGCTCGACCTTCGCCACCGGCAATCCCGGCACGGCCCGTGCCGCGGGGCGCAACGCAGCCAAGCCGGGCGACAAGTATGGCGACCCCTTCGGCGTATTTGCGCGCTATCGCTACCAGCAGTCCAAGCGCCCCGCCACCGAGCGGGTCAAGCCGCTCAACGAGCCCGACCGGCGGGCGCTGGAAACGCTGGGCATCATGGGCCATGCCAAGTCCGATGACATCAAGGCGGCGTACAAGGCGCTGGTCAAGAAGCACCATCCCGACGTCAATGGCGGCGATGCGTCCTCCGAGGAGCGCCTGCGCACCGTCATCGCGGCCTATTCGCATCTCAAGAAACAAGGCTTCGTGGCGCGCTGAACGGGCCGGCCGACCATGTCAGGGGCCGATCCCCGCCTGACCAACCCGAGGCTACCCGCAGTGTCACAATGCTGCTATAGAGCCACCGCCTGAAAGAATTTTATCCAGCAGTTCCAAGAGCCCGACCATGACTGAATTCGCTAATCTGCCCGACACCGAGTATAAGGCACGCGACCTCTTCGGCATTGATACCGACATGGTGGTCAAGGGTTACAAGGAGCGCACCGATCACGTGCCGCCGGTGGACCCGGATTACCTGTTCGATCGCAACACCACTTTGGCCATCCTGGCCGGCTTTGCCTATAATCGCCGCGTCATGGTCCAGGGCTATCACGGCACCGGCAAGTCCACCCATATCGAGCAGGTCGCGGCGCGCCTCAACTGGCCGCTGGTCCGCGTCAATCTCGACAGCCACGTGTCGCGTATCGACCTCGTCGGCAAGGACGCGATCGTCCTCAAGGACGGCAAGCAGATCACCGAATTCCGCGACGGCATCCTGCCCTGGGCCGTGCAGAACAATGTGGCGCTGGTCTTTGACGAATACGATGCCGGGCGCCCGGACGTGATGTTCGTCATCCAGCGCGTGCTCGAACAGTCGGGCCGGCTGACCCTGCTCGACCAGAACCGCGTGATCGTGCCCCATCCGGCTTTCCGCCTGTTCTCGACCACCAATACCATTGGTCTTGGGGACACGTCGGGCCTCTATCACGGCACCCAGCAGATCAACCAGGGCCAGATGGACCGCTGGAGCATCGTCACGACGCTCAACTACCTGCCGCATGACAAGGAAGTCGGCATCGTGCTCGCCAAGAACAAGGCCTATGGCGAGACCGAAAAGGGCAAGAAGCAGGTCGCCAACATGGTGCGCCTGGCCGATCTCACCCGTTCGGCCTTCATCAACGGCGATATCTCCACGGTCATGTCGCCCCGCGGCGTCATCACCTGGGCCGAAAATGCCGTCATCTTCGGTGGCGATATCGGCTTTGCCTTCCGCCTGACCTTCCTCAACAAGTGCGACGAACTCGAACGCCCTGTCGTGGCCGAGTTCTACCAGCGCGTGTTCGGCGAAGACCTGCCGGAAAGCTCCGCCAATCTGGCGGTGATGGCCTAACGCCACCCACCGGGTCGTCCCCGCGAAAGCGGGGAACTCCGTTGGGATGCTTCAGCAAACAGGGGTTCCCGCTGTCGCAGGAATGACCTTGTCAAAGAGGAGCCCGACGCGCTTCCGCCCGGATTGCATGATGGCCCAGAATATCTACGACGACGCTCAGTTTTTCGACGGTTACAGCCAGTTCCCGCGCTCGCGCGAGGGACTGACGGCCGCCGCTGAATGGCCTTCGCTCAGGGCCATGCTGCCGGACCTGAAGGGTCTGTCCATTCTCGACCTGGGTTGTGGCTTCGGCTATTTCGGCCAGTATGCAGTCGGACAGGGGGCAGCCGAAGTGGTTGGCCTCGATCTCTCGGAGAAGATGCTGGCGGTGGCACGGCAGAACTGCGCCGGCATGGCGGTGCGCTTCGAGCGCGCCGACCTCGAGACAGCTGACTTCGGCGAGGCCGAATACGACCTGGTCTTCAGCTCTCTCGCCGTCCACTACATTGCCGACTTCGACGATTTCGCTGCCCGCGTCCGCCGCGCCCTCAAGCCGGGTGGACGCTTCGTCTTTTCCATGGAACACCCCGTGTTCGCCGCTCGCGCCACACCCGATTTCGTGACCGATGCCGAAGGTTACAGGGTTGGGGCGATCAAGGATTACCTGCGCGAGGGCGAGCGCCGTACCAACTGGATCGCCGATGGCGTGGTCAAGTATCATCGTTTGATCTCGACCACGATCAACGCGTTGCAATCGCATGCCCTCAAGCTCGACTATGTCGATGAGTGGTCTGCCAGCGATGACGATATAGCGGCTCATCCCGAATGGGCGAAAGAGCGCTATCAGCCGATGTTTCTCCTCTTTGCGACGAGCGCCTGCTCTTCTGACCGGACCTAAATCATGGCCACTCCACCGCGCAGCAAGTCCAACAAGCCCGACCAGACCCAGGCCTTCAAGTCGGCCATGGGTGCGACGGTGCGCGCCATTGGCGGCAAGGCCGACCTTGAGGTGACCTTCACCGCCGACCGGCCGCTCTTGACCTCGGATCGGGCGCGCCTCGCCAATCTGCCGCGCCTGCCGACCAAGCGCGACATCGCCATTGCCCGCGGCCAGGGCGATGCCATGGCCATGCGCCTGGCCAGCCACGATCCGGAAACCCATCGCAAGCGCAGCCCAATCGATCCGCAGGCGCGGGCCGCCTTTGATGCGCTTGAGCAGGCGCGCGTTGAGTCCCTCGGGGTCATCCGCATGCCCGGCATGGGCGGCAATATCCATGAAATGCTGGAAGACCGCCTGTTCCGCGCCAATTTCGCCGAGGTGGACGCCAAGGACGATGCGCCGCTGGCCGAGGCCCTGGGCCTGATCCTGCGCGAAAAACTGGCCGGCGTCGCCGTGCCGCCCTCGGGCCATGCCTTGGTCGATCTTTGGCGTACCGAAATCGAAAGCAAGGCCGGCACATCGATCGATGCGCTGCTCGACAGCTATGAGAGCCAGGACGAATTCTCGCGTCTGGCCCGCAAGGTCCTGCGCGATCTCAACCTCATCGCCGAAAGCGACATGCAGGATCCTGCCGACGCCGATGAGGAAGAGGCCCAGGATCAGGAGCCCGAACAGGGAGACAGCTCCGACAAGGCGCCCGAGCAGGGCGACGGTGAGAACGAGCAGGCCGAAAGCGATGAGGACCAGCAGGCCGGCGAGAGCGAGGAAACCGGCGATGTCGAAGGCATGGAGGCCGACATGGCCGATGCCGACGAGGATGCCGAGGCCGAGGCCGGCGAGGACGCGCCCATGCCCCCGCCCGCCAAGGATGGCGGCGAGCGGCTTTCCAACCAGTTCAACTACAAGGTCTTCACCACCAAATACGATGAGATCGTCAAGGCGGCCGAGCTGTGCCCGCCCGACGAGCTCGATCAGTTGCGCGCGCTGCTCGACAAGCAGCTCGAGAACCTGGCCGGCGCCGTGGCGCGGCTTGCCAACAAGCTGCAGAGGCGCCTGATGGCCAAGCAGAACCGGAGCTGGCAGTTCGACCTCGAGGAGGGCCTCCTCGATACGGCGCGTCTCACCCGCGTCGTCACCGATCCCTTGCAGGCGCTGAGCTTCAAGGTCGAGAACGACACCGATTTCCGCGATACGGTCGTGACCCTGCTCATCGACAATTCCGGCTCGATGCGCGGTCGCCCGATCACCATTGCGGCGATCTGCGGCGACATTCTTGCGCGCACGCTGGAGCGCTGCGGCGTCAAGGTGGAGATCCTCGGCTTCACCACGCGCGCCTGGAAGGGCGGCAAGTCGCGTGAAGCCTGGCTCGAGGCCAACCGCCCGCCCAATCCGGGCCGCGTCAACGATGTCAGGCACATTATCTACAAGGCCGCCGATGAGCCCTGGCGCCATGCGCGGCGCAATCTGGGCCTCATGATGCGCGAGGGCCTGCTCAAGGAAAACATCGATGGCGAGGCGCTCGAATGGGCGCGGCGTCGCCTGATGGCCCGCCCCGAGCAGCGCCGCATCATGATGGTGATTTCCGATGGTGCACCGGTCGATGACTCGACCCAGTCGGTCAATGCCGGAAACTATCTCGAAGCCCATCTCCGGCAGGTCATCGAGGATATCGAGACCCGCTCGCCCATCCAGCTGGTGGCCGTGGGCATCGGTCACGACGTGACGCGCTACTATCGCCGCGCCGTGACCCTGCTCGATGCCGAGGAACTGGCGGGGGCTTTGACCGATGAGCTGGCGGCCCTCTTCGACGAGGAAATGCCTGCCCAGACCAGACGGCGGGGCCGGGGATGATCTGGCGCTGCGCCCTTGCCCTCCCGCTGCTGCTCCTGGCCGTTCCGGCCGGGGCAGTGGACGTGACGGTCAGTGCGGCGACGGTGACGCGGTTTCGCGGCGCCGAGCTCGACCAGAGCGTGGACCGGGTCATCTTCCGCGGCGGGCTGACGCTGCAAAGTCCCGACGACACCTTTGGCGGCCTGTCCAGCCTTGCCCAGACAGGTCCCGATCAGCGCGTAACCTTCGTCACTGACCGGGGCAATTTCGTTTCCGGACAATTGGCCTATGACCAGAGCGATCGTCTGATCGGTCTGATCGGCGTAACCATCGAGCCGATGCGCAATTCGGGGGGCGAGGTTCTGCCCCGCCAGTATGCGCGCGATGCCGAGGGCATGGATACGGTCTGGCGCAATGGCGAGGCCGTGGCGGTCCGTGTCGGTTTCGAGCACCTGACCCGCGTCGCCGATTTCGCCATTGCCGATGGCAAGCCGGGCGGCCCGGCCCGCGAAATTGCCATACCGCAATGGCTCACCGATCTCAGAACCAATGAATCGCTGGAATCGGTCTGCATCGCACCGCCCGCTTCGCCGGTGGCCGGTTCCACCCTGCTCATCACCGAGGAGGCGCTGGACGAAAACGGCAATCACCGGGCCGAATTGCTGGGCACGCGGGACCGGGGGGCGCTGAGCTTCACCAATAGTCCGATCGTCAATCCGACCGATTGCAAATTCCTGCCCAATGGCGATCTGCTGGTCCTCGAACGCGGCGTTTCGCTCTTTGCCTTCGTCATGAATTTGAGGCGCGTGCCGGCGGACGAGGTGCGGCCGGGCAACCTGATGACTGGCGAGTTGCTGCTCTCGGCCCAGGGCGGCGAGATCGACAATATGGAAAGCCTGATGGTGCATCAGACGCCCGGCGGCGAGACGCGCATCCTCATCGGCTCGGACAACAATTTCAACGACTGGCAGCGCACCATGCTGCTGGAGTTTTCGTTGCCGGAGTAGGTCCCCAGATGTCCGCCACAGGCACCCGTGCTCCATCGTCATTGCCCGGCTTGACCGGGCAATCCATCTTGCGGAGGCATGGGCCACCCGGTCAGGCCGGGTGGTGACGAAGGAATTTGTGGTTCGGTGGAGCCACGCGACGCTAAGCCGCCACGGGCAGCCGCTTCAGCACCAGGTCGCGGACGGTCTTGTAGGGCGCCAGCATCACCACGGTCATGCCGAGCTTGACGAGGAAATCGCCCAGGGCCAGCGACTGCCAGAGTTCCACTTCCGGCCCCACGCCCAGCAAGGGGGCGGGGAAGGGCAGGGAGCCGTCTTCCATGCCGAAGAAGTAGTCGATGCCGGCAAAGGCCGGGGCGAGGGCCAGCGAAAAGAAGATCACCGTGTCGAGGGCCGAGGAGACCAGCGAGGAAAACATCGGCGCATGCCACCAGGCGCTGTTGCGCAGGCGGTGGAAGATCGAAATGTCGAGCAGTTGCGCCACGAGGAAGGCCGAGCCCGAGGCTATGGCAATGCGCGGCGTCGCCAGCCAGATCGAGAGCAGGACGGCCACGGCAAAGCCCGCGACCACCACGAGCCGCGCCCTGGCCGGGCCGAAGGCGCGGTTGGACAGGTCGGTGACGAGGAAGGCGACGGGATAGGTGAATGCACCCCAGGTGAGAATGTCACCCAGATTTACGCCACCCAGGGTCACCTGGACCGGATATTGCAGCAGAATATTGGAGGCGGTGACCACGGCCACCATGGCGGCCATGGCCACCAGGAAACGAGACAGCATCGGACTGTACTTTCGGTTATCCGCAGTCCGGCATCAGACCGGTGCGGAGCATTGGATTGGGGCAGAGTATCACCTCGACCCCAGAGCGTCATGGGCAGAGTTTCATCCTCGGTGGGTGCAACAGCATCACCCCAAAACAAAACCGCGTGGCGGTTACCCACCACGCGGCTGAAAACCTGAACGAAGGATCCCTTAGGCGGCGTTGGCCGCGCGGATTTCCTTCTTGATGCCCAGAGCCAGGGGCGAGAGGTCGGCGTCGTCCTGCTTGAGCAGGAAGGCATCGAGGCCGCCGCGGTGCTCAACGGTGCGCAGGGCTGCAGCGGAAACGCGCAGCTTGACCGGACGGTTCAGAACCTCGGAGATCAGCGTGACGTTGATCAGGTTGGGGAGGAAACGGCGGCGGTGACGGTTGAGGGCGTGCGAAACGGTGTTGCCCATCAATACGCCCTTGCCGGTCAATTCGCAGCGACGTGCCATGGTGATATCCTTGTTTGTGTAAAGGTCCTGCGTGGCGGTTCATCCCGCTACGGGCCTCGATTGTGATGAAATCGAGCGGGTCTTTAGAGAATAGAAGCCCTGACGTCAACCCAAGGGCCGACTCAAAGCGCCGCGAGCGCCTTGCTTGTGCCCAGCGGGAGCGGCACTTTGAGCCCAAACAGTGATTCGATCTGCCCATCCGTGTTGCATGGGCAGCTCCAGAAGAGAAGTCCCGACGTGATCCGTACTGCCCTCAGCCTTGCTTCCATCATTGCCCTGTCCGCCGCCGCGCCTGCCATGGCCGCAGAAGTCGATGCGCGGGCCAGTTATGCCGTGACTGTGGGCGGCATCAACGTGGCCGTGGTCGATATTGACCTCAATGACGATGGCCGGCGCTATGGTCTGGATCTGTCGGCGCGTGTGGCGGGGCTCGGGACCGTGGTCGCCAGCGGCACGGCCAAGGCACAGGTCACCGGATCCTCGGCGGGGTCGACCCTGCAGTCGCAGAGCTTTGACCTTGAAACCCGCGCCAATGGCGAGCTCTTCACCGCCCAGGTGGATTATGACGGGCGCAGTGTCACCGCCTTTCAGGTCGATCCGCCGGTGCTCGACAGCTATGACCGGGTGCCGCTCGAGCGCTCGCAGCTGACCGGAGTGGGGGATTTCCTCTCCGCTTTCGTGATCAAGGGCAATGGGTTGGACAAATCGCTGTGTGACCGCACGCTCAAGATCTTTACCGGCGTCGAGCGCTTCAACATCAGGCTCGACTTCCTCGACAATGACGAAGCCACCTCGCCGCGCACCGGCTATCAGGGGCCGCTTGTTGCCTGCTCGTTGAAGTACCAGCCGATTTCGGGGCATTTCCAAAGCTCGGAAATGACCACCTATATGGCCGAAACCAGCCGCATGATCCTGTGGTATGCCCCGCTCGGCGCGACCGGCTATTACGTGCCCTATCGCGTCAATATCGGCACGTCCATGGGCGATCTCTCCCTCGTGCTGACCCGCGCCGAAAGCTGACCGGTCCCGGTCCCGTGTCCCGCTTTGGGGCGGTCAAAGGCTTTTTTGCCAATTTTTGGGGATCGAGCCCCCGCTTTCCCATGGGTGCCGGTTAATACGGCGTCCCGGGTTTGCCTCCATCGGCGCAACATCTCGTCAGGAAACGGCCGATCTGGCCCATTCTTAACCCGATTTTTACCGCCCTGAACGGGTTTTTGGCTGGTTTGCCAAAGGCTTGGTCCGGCTAGTGTCGGCGGGCGAGGCTGGCCCCCATATCTTGTGGGGAACAAACCCGCATTGGCGATTCTGCCCCGATTCTGTCCCCGTTCGTTCCGGGTTTGGGCCGAAGGTTAATCCCCGTCCGTTCCGGGCGCCGAAATTGCCCCATTTCGTGACAGGCGCGGGTGCTTCTGGTGCTGGCCCTCGGCGCGTCCTGTGCGACTGGCCGGAAAAGCTGCATCGTCCGCGTCGGCGCGTTGCGAGGCCAGGCCCGGTGTGGATGGGGTGCCGGGCCAGGGCGCGGACCTGGTCGCGCCCGCTGTCCCATCCCGGCACGTCAACGGTGTTTATTCTCAATCGGCCCGGGCAAACCCCCGCAGCGCCTGAGGCAGTCCCTGAAAGCGAAAAGAATCTTTGCGCTGGAGGCGTTTACATCTCGTTCAGCTTTGCGCCCCTGAAGCCGAAATTAACCGCATGGAAACCAGTTTGAATGGATTCGGGGCGTTATCGGGCAGCGGACCCATCCAATGGGGTGTTGCTAGTGCAGAATCGGTCCCCCGCCACACCACATCTAGCCGTGAACAAACCCGGATTCTGTGAGTCGCGCCGATTCGGTTCTGTTTCGTTCCGGTTTTGTTTCTCCCGTTAAGCGGCGTGACAGAACCATGGCAAAATCGTCCTTTGCTGGGACAAGTGGTGGATGCCCCTCGCAAGCCCGGCCCGAAGTCCCTAAATAGGGTCCAATGAGCTTTTCTCCTTCCCAGTCGGTCAAGGCCATCCTTGGTCCGACCAATACTGGCAAGACCTATTTCGCCATCGAGCGCATGCTGGCCCATCCCACCGGGATGATCGGCCTGCCGCTGCGCCTTCTGGCACGCGAGGTCTATCAGCGCGTCGTCGAGCGGGTCGGGGAACAGGCCGTGGCGCTGATTACCGGCGAGGAGCGCATCGTCCCCGCCAAGCCGCGCTACTGGGTGGCGACGGTCGAAGCCATGCCGATGGACATCCATGTCGACTGCGTGGCCATCGATGAGATCCAGACTGCCGTGGATTTCGATCGCGGCCATGTCTTTACCGACCGGATCCTCAAGGCCCGCGGTTTTCACGAAACCCTGCTGCTGGGCTCGGGCACCATGGCCAATGTGGTCAGGAAACTGGTGCCGCATGTCGAAATCATCGACCGGCCACGGTTTTCGCAATTGACCTATGCCGGCTCGAAAAAGATTTCGCGCCAGCCGCCCCGCAGCGCCATCGTCGCCTTCTCGGCGCGCCAGGTTTACGCCATTGCCGAGCTGATCCGCCGCGAGCGGGGCGGGGCTGCCGTGGTCATGGGCGCCTTGTCGCCGCGCACCCGCAACGCCCAGGTCGAGCTCTACCAGAATGGCGATGTGGATTTCCTCGTGGCCACCGATGCCATCGGCATGGGGCTCAATCTCGACATCCACCATGTCGCCTTTGCCGACGACACCAAGTTCGACGGCCACCAGAGCCGGCCACTGACGCCGGCGGAGTTGGGCCAGATTGCCGGGCGCGCCGGCCGGCACAAGCGTAACGGCACATTCGGCGTCACCGGCGGCACCGAGAATTTCGACGAAGAGCTGGTGGTCCAGCTCGAGACCCACGACTTCGAGCCGGTCCGGCAGGTGCAGTGGCGCAACAGCAAGCTCGATTTTTCCTCGATCGAGCGCCTGCGCAATTCGCTCGAGCAGGCGCCTGATGATCGCACTCTCACCCGCGTGCCGGTGGCCAAGGACCAGCACGCGCTCGAATTCGTGGCCCGAAATGAGGCGGGGGCGCTGGCGCGCGGCCATGATGCGGTCAAACTGCTCTGGGAATGCTGCCAGATTCCCGACTATCAGGGGATATCACCGGCCGCGCATGGCGAGATCGTCACCCGGATCTATTCGGATTTGAAACGAATTGGAACGGTCAGGGAAGACTGGATTGCCGAGCAGGTGCGGTTTTGCGACAATGCGGAGGGCGACATTGACACACTCAGCAATCGGATCAAGCAGATCCGGACGTGGACCTTTGTCGCGAACCGTAAAAACTGGCTTGAAGACCCTACCTATTGGCGCGAAAAGACGCGGGACATTGAGGATAGGCTGAGTGACGCTCTGCATGAGCGACTCACCCAGCGCTTCGTCGACCGGCGCACCAGCGTGTTGCTCCGCCACCTGAAAGACAAACGTATGGTATCTCCCGAAATTAACGAGCGCGGCGAAGTACGGCTGGAAGGCCACCTCATCGGCACGCTCGAAGGCTTCCGCTTCACCCTGGCCCGCAACGATGGCGATGTAGACGCCAAAGGTCTGCGTGGCGCAGCCGACTCAGTGGTCGCCCCGGAGATACGCCATCGTGCCGAACGGCTCGCGGGTTCGCCAAATGAAGAATTCGTGTTGGCCACCGACGGGCGCCTGCGCTGGCGCGGCGAGATCGTGGCCGAACTGGCCGAGGGCGACAGCCTCTACCGGCCGCGCATCATCATGCTGGCCGACGAGACGCTGACCGGTCCCGACCTCGAAAAGGTGCAGGATCGCCTTTCGCTCTGGCTCCGCCATCATATCAATACCGTGCTCGAACAGGTCATGGCGCTGGAAGCGCCGGCCGATCTCGAAGGCGTGGCCCGGGGCCTTGCCTACCAGTTGTTCGAGCATATTGGCCTTCTGCCGCGCGCCAGCGTGGCCGACGAGGTCAAGGGGCTCGACCAGGATGTGCGCGGCAAGCTCAGGAAGCTCGGCATCAAGTTCGGCGCCTATCACATCTATCTGCCCCTGAGTCTCAAGCCCGCGCCGCGCGAACTGGCGCTGATCCTCTTCGCCTTGAAGCATGGCGGCATCCGCCAGCCCGGCGTCACCGACATTCCCCATATTGTGCTCTCGGGCCGCACCTCCTTCCTGGTCGATCCGGAAGTCGATACCCGACTTTACGAGATTGCCGGTTTCAAGGTGGCGGGCAGCCGCGCCGTGCGCGTCGATATTCTCGAACGCCTCGCCGACATCATCCGTCCGCTGATCGCGCTCGATGCCGGCCGCCCCTATGCCGGCGACCTGCCGGCGGGCGCTGCCGAAGGCAACGGCTTCCGCGTTACCGTGGAAATGACCAGCCTTCTGGGCTGTTCGGGCGAAGATTTCGCCTCGATCCTGACGTCGCTGGGCTATCGCGTCCGCCGCACGCCGAAGGCTGTGACTGCCCCCGCGCCCGCCGAAGCGTCGGCGGAAGTGCCGGCCCTGGAAGCTAGCCTTGAAGCCGCTGCTGCCAGCGTCGATGCGGTTGATGAGGCGGCGCCTGCCGCCATCGCGGTCGAGATTCCCGCTGCTGCCGAAGGCGCGGTGCCCGATGCGGCCACGGCCGAGGCCGTCGCCGCCGAACCCGAATTCGACGAGGTCTGGTTCCCCGGTGGGCGCCGCCACAATGACAACAATCATCGTGGCCGCCAGTCCGAGGGCCGCCAGCGTGGCGATGGCAATGCCGAAGGCCAGCCGTCGCGCCGCAATGACCGGCCCCGCCAGGGCAAGGGCCAGCGCCGCCCCGAGGGCGAGGTGCAGGATCTGAGCAAGGCCCGGCATCTGCAGAAGGGCAAGGGTCGGCCGGACAATCGCCGTCCGGATGACCAGAAGGGCGAGCGCGCCCGGTTCCAGCCGCCGCGCGAAGAGCGCAAGGAGAAGGCGTTCGATCCGGACAGCCCATTCGCCAAGCTGATGGCGCTCAAGTCGCCCAACGGACAATAGGGTTGGCCGGGCCGGACGACATGCCGCTCCGCAAGGAGCGGCTCGACCGGTTCCTGTTCTTCTCGCGCGCCGTCAAGTCGCGCACCCTTGCCCAGAAGATCATCGAGAGCGGTGCTGTCCGGGTCAATTCCGAGCGCACCGAACGCACCGACCACAAGGTGGGCGCGGGCGATGTGCTGACCATGTCGCTGCACAATCGCATCGTGGTCTGGCGCATCCGCGATCCGGGCACGCGCCGTGGACCGGCGAGTGAAGCCCAGACCCTTTACGAGGATATCTCGCCGCCGCCGGTGCCGCGCCCCGAGCAGTCGCCGTTCGAGGCCGCGATCGCCGAACGGGGCCTGGGCGCCGGAAGGCCGACCAAGAAGGAGCGTCGGGAGACCGATCACCTGCTTGGCAAGGACGATGATTAGACAGTCATTCCCTCCTGAGGGCCGCCTGCGCCAAACCGTCCCCTCGGACAGCCTTGCGGGCGCCAAGAAAACGGTTTAGCACCGATCCCGTTGAGACAGGCGGGCTGACCTGCCCCAAGGGTCAGGCCGCAACTAGACGGGATCGCCTCCTAGATGACCTATATCGTCACCGACAATTGTATCGCCTGCAAATATACCGACTGTGTGGAAGTGTGTCCGGTGGACTGCTTCTACGAGGGCGAGAACATGCTGGTGATCCATCCGGACGAGTGTATCGACTGCGGTGTGTGCGAGCCCGAATGCCCCGCCGAAGCCATCAAGCCCGATACCGAAAGCGGTCTGGATGAATGGCTCGAGCTCAACCGCAAATTTGCTTCCGCCTGGCCCAATCTGACCGAACGCCGCGATCCCCTGCCGGACGCAAAAGAACGTGACGGCGAGACGGGCAAGCTCGAAAAGTACTTCTCGGAAGAAGCCGGCGAAGGCGACTGAGTTCGCCAACGAGCGAGAAATCACAGGCGTGACAAGGGCTTGTCACGTTTTTGACACATGCGGTCGCCTCTCGGGCGGCCCCTTGGCGCTGGCTTGATTCGTTCTTTTTGATTCTGCTGAAAAATTGTGCTATGGTCCCACCATATGCAGTTGAGCCCATCACCCAGCCCGTGCCGCAAGGCACGATTTTTTTGACATCAGACAGAAATGGATGCGTGGCGTTCCGGAAAAAGCGGATCCGGGACGACATGGGTTTTGATTGCGCTTTGCGTCCGGGTCGGACGCCAAACAAGTAGGATGGGCCGGTCCTTGCCGCAGGGAATCGGCCAATTGGGGCGTCAACAAGGAGTTCCAGGATATGGTAGCCAAGAAGCAGCAGCAGCGGCTCGGGTTCAAGACGGGTGAACACGTGGTGTACCCCGCCCATGGCGTCGGTATGATCGTCTCCATCGAAGAACAGGAAGTCGCCGGCCTGACCTTGGAGCTGTTCGTCATCAGCTTCGAGCAGGACAAGCTGACCCTTCGCGTACCCGTTGCCAAGGTCAAGTCTGTCGGCATGCGCAAGCTGGCCGAAGAAGACGAAGTCAACAAGGCTCTCGACACCGTCACCGGCCGTGCCCGCGTCAAGCGCACCATGTGGTCGCGCCGCGCCCAGGAATATGAAGCCAAGATCAATTCGGGCGACCTGATCGCCATTTCCGAAGTGGTCCGTGATCTCTACCGCTCTGAAGAGCAGCCCGAGCAGTCCTATTCGGAACGCCAGTTGTTCGAACAGGCCATGGACCGCATGAGCCGCGAGATCGGCGCGGTGCGCAAGCTGACGCTGACCGAAGCCGTTCAGCTCATCGAAAAGCAGCTCGCCAAGAGCCCGAAGCGCACCAAGGCCGATGCGGCCGACGCCGAAAGCGACGAGGAAGCTGCGTAAGCTTCCTGTGCGACATGAATGCGAAAAGGCCGGTGGTAACACCGGCCTTTTTTGTTTGTGCAGTGGCGGCCACCCCCACCCGGCCTCCCCCTGAAGAAGGGGGAGGAGCAGAGGGGTTTCACCGAAGTCCAACGAACTCGATCGGTCACCCCTGCTCCAGGGGGAGGCTAAGGTGGAGGTGCTCAGCATGCCTACAGCCGGCCCATCGTCTCCGGCAGCAGCACGACGCTTTCCTGCTCATTGGGATCGGTGCGGGCGATCAGGGCGCGCGCCACTGCATTGGTCGGGTTGAAAGGCTGATGCGGCACGCCCGCAGGAATATAGACGTAGTCCCCCTCGCGCACCTCATCGAGGAATTCGAGATTGGGCCCGTGGTAGAAGGAGGTCGACCCCTCGAGCTGGAAGATCGCGGTCTCGTGGCTCTCGTGAAAATGCGGCTTGGCCTTGCCGCCCGGCGGCAGGACCAGCATATGCATGCAGATGCCCTCCGAGCCAGTACTCTGGGCCGAAATGCCGGCGAAATAGTCCATGCCCTGCTTGCCGTGAAATGCGGCGCCGCCGCGCACCACCTTGCATTGCTTCATTGCCGCCTCCACCGGTTTCCGGCCAGACGATAGGCGCCGCCGGCAATGGCTGCAATGACCGCGGCACGCGCCTCATCCGGCGTCAGCCGATCGAGGCGCAGCGCGTGATGTTCATAGGCGCCCAGATCGGTGAACTCGGCATGCAGCGCGGCAACCACCTGCGGGTCGGTCAGGCTGTCGCCGCCCCTGGCCGTGCAGCGGGCCACGGCCTCCTCGACCGACGTGCGCAGCACCACATAGTGCAGGGGCAGGCCGAGCTGCTGGAAGGCCGGCAGCGCCCAGGGGCGGATGACGCCGTCGAGGGCCACGAAATAGCCGTTGCGCGCATAGGTGCCGGCGACGCCCGCCGCAATCTCCATGACCATCTGGTTCTGCCTGTGCGATTCCGGCAGCCAGGGATCGATATGGCCGGTCTTGATATAGCCCCAGAAGTCATCGGAATGCAGATGCACCTTGGGTCCGCCTGGCAGGTGCGCCAGCGCCTCGGCGGTGGTGGTCTTGCCCGAGCCGGGATGGCCCGAAAGGATCAGGATGTGGCCAAGGGGCAGATCCATCTAGTCCCTCACGCGCAACGGTTCATAGGAGACCATGACGTGCTCGGCAAAGGCTGGGCGTTGGGTCAGCGTCGCATAATAGCGCGCCAGACCGGGCAAGCTGGGCCGGTCAATGTCGATATCGAAATAGCGGTAGAGCACGTGGCCGAACTGCATCGAGCCGCAGACGGTCGACATAGCCGGCCATAACGAGGTCGAGGTCCAGCATGGCCGCACCAACAAGGGTGGCTATCCCGCGCGCCAAGCCATCCGCCGCGTCATTGACGACACTGGCATCGGGCGCCCCCAGCAGACCCAGCGGGCCGCGACGCGGTTTCATCATGCTGGCAATGCTGTCCCGGATCACCCCGCTGACCATGGCCTGGACGATGTTGGCGTGGCTGCCCGCCTGCCAGCGCGGATCGACGCCAATGCGGGCCTGCCGTTGCCCCATGCGCAAAGCGGCCTCGGCAAATCCGCGGTCGAGCCGGCCATCCAGCAGTGCCTGCCAATGGGCGACCGGCCCGCCGCCCTCCCCCGAAATTTGGTCCCGTCCATAGAGGAAGCGCGCCGCGCTGGGCGTGCTGGAGGCCTGCGCGGCAAAGCGCTGCAAGGCCAGGTCAAGCTGCCGCCTGGCACTCTCCTGGATCGGCGCCAGCCGGTCCCCGACATCCGCACCCAGGCCGATGAAGTCGAGCCTTTGCTGAACCGCGTCCTGCATAGTGCCTCCAAGCAAATCACCCATCACTGGGGGTGATGAGAACGCCGCGCGGTAAACAGCATGGTTAATGGGATCTTACCGAATTCTACGTAGGCCTCAGGCGCGCAGCGCAATCGCCTCGGCGATGAGTAGGGCGATGGCCGCCTCGGGAATGGGATCGCCGGGAGTGAGGCGCAGGAAACGCCCCTTTCTGAGGCCGTCGCCCTGCAGCAGGCCATCCGGGTCCTCGAGCAGCCGTCCATGCTCGAAATAGATCGACACCCTGTCGGGATAGGGAAAGATGGCGCAGACATGCCCGGCGCGGGCGTGGCGGAAATTGACCGACTTCCAGCCCAGCTTGACGCGTCCCGACAGCGATGGATCTGCACCGACGAGAGCAACCAGAACACGACATAGCTGCCCGCTGGCTTCGGGCAGTCCATGGAGCAATGGTTCAAGATCGGTTTGCTGCATGAGCGGGGTCCCCAACGGGCCGGCATGCTGGCCCGCCCCCTTCCTGGGCGCCCGATGCGTCAAACCGCGTCAGCAGGCCTCAAAAGGCCTCCCAGTCGCTGGCAAGCGCGGTATTACCGCCGCCGCTGCGGGCGACGAGACGCGGGCGCGCCGCCGGGATCGGTGCCTCCGCAGCCGCCTGCCCCTTGCGGAACACCGCCACGATCCGGTCGAGTTCGCCCGCCTGCGCCTCGGTCTGTTCGATGGCGGCATTGGTCTGTTCCACCAGGGCCGCATTGTGCTGGGTCATCTCATCCATCTGCCGCACGGCCGCCGCCACCTCTTCGAGGGCACCCGATTGCTGCAGGTTCTCCCGCGCGATCTCGTCGATCAGCACCGCGCTTTCCTCGGCGCCGGCCAGAATATCGTGCAGGCCCTCGGCCGCCTTGCCGACCAGCTGCGCGCCGGTCCGCACTTCCCCGGCACTGGCCTCGATCAGCGCCTTGACGTCGGCTGAGGCACTGGCCGCGCTCTGCGCCAGCCGTCGCACCTCCACCGCGACCACGGCAAAGCCCTTGCCCGCATCGCCGGCCCGCGCTGCTTCCACCGAGGCATTGAGCGCCAAAAGGTTGGTCTGGAAGGCGATGTCATCGATCATGCCGATGATGTTGGAGATCTTGCCCGACGAGGCTTCGATGGCCGACATGGCCGTCGTCGCCTGGGTCATCACCCCGCCGCTGTCCGTGGCATTCTTGGACACCAGCCGCGCCTTGCTGCTGGCCGTGGCGGCACGCCTGGCATTGCCGGCCACGGCGCTCGAGAGCTGTTCGACCGCGGCCGAGGTTTCTTCGATCGTTGCCGCCGCCGCGTGGTGCGGCTCGAAAGATCATTGGCGCCCGACAGGATTTCTGCCGTCGCCGTGCGCAGGGTCCCCGAAGCGCCGGTCAGGCCGTGGACGATGGCGTCGAGCTTGTCGAGCGTCTGGTTGAAGGCCTGGCGCAGCGCTTCGTACTGACCGGTAAAGGCTGTGTCGATCCGCCCGCCCAGATCGCCCTCCGACATGCGGGCCAGGCTATGGGTCAGATCCTTGAGAATGCCTTCGCAGCGCTTGCGCTCGGTAATGTCGGTAGCGAACTTGATCACCTTGATCGGCTTGCCCGCCGCATCGAAGATCGGGTTGTAGCTGGCCTGGATCCAGATTTCCCGTCCGCCCTTGCCGAAACGCTGGAACTCGGCGGCCTCGTAATGGCCGCCGCGCAGCCGCTCCCAGAATTGCTGGTATTCGGCCGAGCGGGCATAGCCGGGCTCGCAGAACATGGAATGGTGCTTGCCCACGATGTCATTGAGACCATAGCCGACCGTGGCGAGGAAATTCTCGTTGGCGGTGATGATCGTGCCATCGAGATTGAAGGCGATGACCGCCTGGGCGCGGGAAATGGTGGTGATCTGGGCCGCGTGATCGGCTGCCTGCTGCATCTGCGCCGTGATGTCGGTAGCGAACTTGATGACCTTGACGGGTTTGCCTGCCCGGTCGAGGACCGGGTTGTAGCTGGCCTGGATCCAGATCTCGCGCCCGCCCTTGGCAAAGCGCTGAAAGGCTGCGGACTGGAACTTGCCCTGTCGCAACTCGGCCCAGAAGGCCTTGTAGGCGCTGCTGGCCGCATAGTCCGGATCACAGAACATGGCGTGATGCCGCCCCTGCACCTCCTCGAGCCCATAGCCCATGGCGGCGAGGAAATTCTCGTTGGCGGTAATGATCGTGCCATCGAGTGCGAACTCGATCACCGCCTGACTGCGCGCGATCGCGTCCACCTTTGCCTGATTGTCGCGCCGCGTGGCACCGAAGCCGAAACCGCCCATTCAAACCCCCAGCAAGCCTGTTCATCCGCACATGGTCTAGGCTGCGCCGCCGGGGTTAACGAACTCCTGACCGGGTCGGTAAATATTTGCCGTATGCGCCGGGAATATTAGAAAGGTTTTCGCGGTTGCTGCCGGTTATATGATGAATTTACAAGGAGATACGTCAAACTACGTAGCTCGCCGCGACCTCGGCAAGACTTGTCTCAAAGTGGGACTTCGGCGGCCGGCACCTGGTCTGTGCCGGCCGATTTCTCGTCGGTGCCGGCTAGAATTCGTTCCAGTCGGTCGAGATGGCCGCATTGCCGTGGCTGAGATAGGCGCTCGCCGCCTGGCGCAGTTGCTGCACCGGACGCGGCGCGGCGGCCCGGACCGGCTCGACTGCCTGCCGGGTCTCGGCGGCATCGGTGCGGAACACGGCGACGATCCGGTCGAGTTCGCTGGCCTGCGCCTCGGTCTGCTCGATGGCGGCATTGGTCTGTTCCACCAGAGCCGCATTGTGCTGGGTCATCTCGTCCATCTGGCGCACGGCGACAGTGACTTCCTCGATGGCCGAGGCCTGTTCGCGGCTGTCGCGGGCAATGCCCTCCATCAGGCTTGAATTGGACTTGGCCGCGTCCAGCATGGCAGCGAGCTTGGCGGCAGCTTCGGCGACGAGACGCGTCCCCGCACCCACTTCGCCACTGGAGGTCTCGATCAGCGCCTTGACGTCGGCCGAGGCGCTGGCCGCGCTTTGCGCGAGGCGCCGCACTTCCACGGCCACCACCGCAAAGCCCTTGCCGGCATCACCGGCCCGCGCGGCTTCCACCGAAGCGTTGAGGGCGAGAAGATTGGTCTGGAAGGCAATGTCGTCGATGAGGCCGATGATGTTGGAGATCTTGGCCGAGGAGGAGGTGATGCGCTCCATGGCCTCGGTCGCCTTGCCCATGACCACGCCACCCTCTTCGGCCGTGTCGCTCACGGTCTGGGCGATGGCATTGGCATCGCGGGCACGATCGGCATTCTGCAGCACGGTCGTGGCCAGCTGCTCCATGGCCGCCGAGGTTTCCTCGATGGTGGCGGCCTGCTTGGTGGTGCGCTCGGAAAGATCGTTCGTGCCTTCGAGGATTTCGCCCGTCGCCGTCTTGAGCTGGCGCGAGGTCGTCTTGAGGCCGTTGACGACGTTGGAGAGGGTCTCGGCCACGGTATTGGTGCTGGTCTGGAGCTGAGCAAAGCTGCCCTGGTAGGTGCCCTCCATGCGCAGCGTCAGGTCGGTGCGGGCCAGGGCCTCGAGCACCTTGCCGGTTTCGGTGACGCCCTGATCGACGGTCTCGACCAGCGAATTGACCGAGCCGGCGAGGCTGTTGAGCTCGGCATCGGGGAAGCTGGCATTGACGCGCTTGGAAAAGTCGCCAGAGATGGCAGCATCCACCACTTCGCCGAAGGCGAGCTGCAATTCGCTCATCATCGCCTGGCGGGCCTGCTGGTCGGAAATGATGCGGGCAGCCTCGGCCTCGGTCATCTGGCTGATCCGGAGGCCGTTTTCGCGGAACACCTCAACGGCGCGCGCCATGCCGCCGATTTCGTCATTGCGCTCAAGCCCCGGCACGTCGACGTCATAACGGCCCTGCGACAGCACGCCCATCAGGTCGGTCATGCGGCGGATCGGTCCGGCAATGATGCCGGCGCCGAACCAGACCAGGCCCAGCACCACGACCAGCAGCACGGCCGAGGCAACCAGTGCCATGTTGCGCATGGTGTCGACCCCCGCATAAATCGTCGCGGTCGGCACGGTCATCACCATCGTCCATTGGTCGGCGACCCCGGCAAAGGTCAGGGGCGCGGTGACCACAAAGGTGTTGACCCCCAGCTCGTTGACATAAGTCATGCCGGTTTCCATGAGCGCCTTGTTGAGCAGGGCTCCGGAAATCTCGGGGGAAAGGGTCTGGCCCACCAGGGCCGGATCGGGGTTGGCGATCCAGGTATCGGCATTGCTGACCAGCAGCACCGAGCCCACCTCAAAGGGCCGCAACTGCCCGATCACCCCGCCGATCACGTCAAGCGTAAGGTCGGAAGTGACGATGCCGGCCGGCTTGCCATCCTTGTGCACGACCACGGCAATACTGGTCAGCAGCGTATCCTTGCCCTCAACCGCATAGGCATAGGGTGCGGTCAGGACGCCGCGATCCTCGCGCATCGGCAGGTGATACCAGTTCTCGTCATTGGCCGGCACCGACATGTCCAGCGCTTCGAGCGACACCTTGCCCGCCGCCTGGGTGAAATAGGGCACGAACCGCCCCTGGGGGTCGGAATGGGGCTTGCCCAGATGGGCGGCGTCGCTGCCCAGAACGTTGGGCTCCAGCGCCACGGTCATGCCGACCACGGATGGCCGCGACTGCAGCGCCCTTGTGACCGTTTCGGCAACAGTGTCGCGGCTGCTATTGGTGGCGACGAGGCCTTCCACGGCGGCTGCGGTGGCCTGGGTATGCGCGATCACATTGCCCAGCTGCCCGGTGGCGAGGTGGCTATACTGGCCGAGCAGGGCGCGGGCCCGTTCCTCGGCCTCGGCGCCCGCCGTCTGGTACATGAGATAAAGCCCGCCAGCGATCAGGCCGCCGGTGGCCAGCAGGAACACAATGCCCGCCCCAAGCACCAGCTTGAGTTGGATGGACAGATCGCTCAGTTTCATCTTGCTCTAGTTTCCATATCCGCCGCCCTTCTGGACGGCATGAAGCCTCGCGCTGGCCGTGCGCGTGAACGGTCCGCCCGGAAGGGCGAAGCGAAAGACAAAATACGGGGGAATGACGCCCGTTGTTGCTACCGGCATCGTTGCCGGTATGCGTGAATTCCGAGTCTGCGTCCGTATTCACTAAAGCACATCAGCGTTAAGGCCCGGTAAACCCCTGTTCTGCGGCCCCAAAAGCAAAAGGGGACGCCCAGCGCCCCCTTCAAGACTTGTCTCAATCTGCGCTGGGATCAGAATTCATCCCAATCGGCCGAGATCGCTGCATTGCCCTGGCTGAGATAGGCCCGGGCGGGCTGGGCGGTCGGTCGCGTGGCCGGCTTGGCCGCCTTGGCCGGCGCCTCGCGACGGACCACCGGCGCCGGTTCGGCAGCGGTCTGCTCGATGGCGAAAATGTCGACGATCCGATCGAGCTCGGTGGCCTGGGCCTCCGTCTGTTCGATCGCCGCATTGGTCTGTTCCACCAGGGCCGCATTGTGCTGGGTCATCTCGTCCATGGTGCGCACGGCCGAGCTGACCTCCTCGATCGAGGTGGCCTGTTCGGCGCTGTCGCGGGCAATGGCTTCGAGCGACAGCGTATTTTCGCGGATCGCTTCGAGCATGCTGGCGAGCTTGCCGGCCGCTTCGCCCACCAGCTTGGAGCCGGTGGTGACCTCGCCGCTCGACTGCTCGATCAGCACCTTGACGTCGGCCGAGGCGCTGGCCGCGCTCTGGGCCAGGCGCCGCACTTCCACGGCCACCACCGCAAAGCCCTTGCCGGCATCGCCGGCACGCGCCGCTTCCACCGACGCGTTGAGCGCCAGGAGGTTGGTCTGGAAGGCGATGTCGTCGATCATGCCGATGATGTTGGAGATCTTGGCCGAAGAGGCGGTGATCCGCTCCATCGCCTCATTGGCCGCATCCATGACCTTGCCGCCTTCCTCGGCGGTATGGGTCACCCGGGAGGCGCTGGCACTGGCATTCTTGGCGCGCTCGGCATTGGCCAGCACGGTCGAAGCCAGCTGTTCCATTGCCGCAGAAGTCTCTTCGATCGTTGCGGCCTGGCGGGTGGTGCGCTCGCTGAGGTCATTGGCGCCCGAGAGCAGCTCGCCGGTAGCGGTCTTGAGCGAACCCGACGTGTGGCGAAGTTGCATGACCACATCGGTCAGCTTGTCGCCCACGGCGTTGATATCCGACTTGAGGCGGGCAAAGGCGCCTTCATACTCGCCGGTCATGCGGCGGGTGAGGTCCGTATCGGCCATGGCGCCGAGCACTTCACCCACTTCGGCCACGCTGCGGTCAAAGGTGCCGACCAGGTTGTTGACGCTCGAGGCAAGGCTGTTCAGTTCGGTATCGGGGAAGCTGGCATTGACGCGCTTGGAGAAATCCCCCGAGACGGCGGCGTCCACCACCTCGCCAAAGGCCAGCTGCAACTCGCTCATCATTGCCTGGCGGGCCTGCTGGTCGGAGATGATGCGGGCGGCTTCCGCCTCGGTCATCTGGCTGACGCGCAAGCCGTTTTCGCGGAACACTTCCACGGCGCGGGCCATGGCGCCCACTTCATTGCCCTGGCCGGTAAACGGCACGTCGACCGCATAGTCGCCCTGGGCAACCTGCTCCATGGTGCGGGCCAGCCTGGGGATCGGGCGGGTAATGAGCCGGGAAGCGGCAAAGCCGAGCAGGCCGAACCCGACAATGGCGCCGCCGCCAACCATGGCGATCAGCCCCAGAACGCCGTTGGCCTGGGCCTCGACATTGGCCATGGGCGTGCCGGCCATGATGGCGCCCATCACCTCGCCGCTGGTCTTGGTGATCGGTTGCAGCGCTGCATAGTAGGAGACGCCGTCAAACGAGACCTCGCCCAGCACCATCTGCCCGGCATTGAGCTGGGCGACGATGTCGCTATCGGCCTTGATCAGCCCGCCGGTGGCGCGGGTGCCGTCGGGCAGAACCAGGCTCGTGGTCTTGGCCGCCATGTCGCCGGTCGCCGGGTCGGTCACGTAGATGGCCGCATCCTGCCTGGTGACGCGGGTCACCGAGTCGATGACTTCGGTGTCGTAGAAGGGCGGAATGGCCCAGCTCTGGAAGGCGGCGATGGCGCCGTCCTCGCTCCAGGTCAGCACGGAGCCGGAAATGCGGCGTTCCAGAATGGTCGCCGCGACGCCCAGATTGGTCTGCTGCTGCACCCGGCTATCGGCCATGGACTGGCTGTAAAGGTTCAGATAGATCGCGCCGGATACGGCGGCGATCGAGCCGATAATGGACAACATGACGAGCATAAGGATGCTGGTCGTCATGCGCACATTTCCCAAGGTGCGCGCAATCAGTTTCATAGCGTTTTCTCCCCCGTGCGGATCCGGAAAGCGTCGGGGACGCCTCCGAACCGGCTGAATCGGGGCAAATGCTATGGAATATTATTTACTGAAAACTGTACGGATTTATCCGCAATCGATTTCATCGCTCATTTACCGTGAAAAATGAGCGACCGGCCCAGACAACCGCCCATTTCGATGATTTTTCCGCCCGCAATGCCCTGGTGCCCGGACGCTGTCGGGCATCCGTCCACGCCAAACAGGCTAGAATTCGTTCCAGTCCGCATCCACGGCGGCATTGCCCCGGCTGAGATAGGCCCGGCCGGCGGTCTTGACCCGGTCGGGCGCCGGCATACGGGACGCCGGGGAACGATCTGGTGCCGAAGCTCTTGCCATGGCGGGCCCGGGCTCGGTTTCCCGCGCTTCCACGGTAAAGACGTCCACGATCCAGTCCAGCTGGGTGGCCTGGGCCTCGGTCTGCTCGATGGCCGCGTTCATTTCCTCGACCAAAGCCGCATTGTGCTGGGTCATCTCGTCCATGGTGCGCACCGCCGTATTGACCTCCTCGATCGAAGAGGCCTGCTGCCGGCTTTCCTGGGCGATCGAATGCATCAGCCCATTGGAGGTCCGCGCCGCGTCGAGAATGGCCGAAAGCTTGGCGGCGGCATCGGCGACGAGGCGCGAACCCCCCTTTACCTCTGCGGCGCTCTGCTCGATCAGCGTCTTCACATCCGAGGAGGCCTGCGCCGCGCTCTGGGCGAGGCGCCGCACTTCCACCGCCACCACGGCAAAGCCCTTGCCAGCCTCCCCCGCCCGCGCCGCTTCCACCGAGGCATTGAGCGCCAGAAGGTTGGTCTGGAAGGCGATGTCGTCGATCATGCCGATAATGTTGGAAATCTTGCCCGACGAGGTGGTGATCCGCTCCATCGCCTCGGTTGCATTGGCCATGACCTGCCCGCCTTCTTCGGCGGTCCGGGTCACCAAACCCGCGCTCGAACTGGCCTCCTGGGCGCGCGTTGCATTGGTGAGGACGGTCGCGGCCAGTTGCTCCATCGCCGCCGAGGTTTCCTCGATCGTGGCCGCCTGTTTGGTGGTGCGCTCGGACAGGTCATTGGCGCCCGAAAGGATTTCACTGGTCGCGGTCTTGAGCGTGCCCGAGGTCTGGCGCAGCTGGCCCACGACCTCGTTGAGCTTGTCGGCCACCGCATTGGTATCGTCCTTGAGGCGGGCCAGCGCCCCCTCATACTCGCCTTCCATGCGGCGGGTGAGGTCGGTATTGGCCAATGCCCCCAGCACCGAACCCACCTCGGTGACGCCACGATCGACGGTGGAGACCAGATTGTTGACACTGGAGGCCAGCGCGTTGAGTTCCTCATCCGGGAACTGGGTGGCGACGCGGTGACCGAAATCGCCGGCTACGGCGGCATCGACCACTTCACCGAAGGCGCCCTGCAGGTCGCGCATCATGGCGCGGCGGCGCTCCTCGTCGGCCACGATGCGCGCGGCCTCCGCCTCGGTCATGGCGCTGACCCGCAGGCCATTCTCGCGGAACACTTCGACGGCACGGGCCATGCCGCCCACTTCATTGTCCAGCCCGCGATAGGGCACGTCGGTATCATATTCCCCCTCGGCAATGGCATTCATGGCCGAGGCGATGCGCGGAATGGGCTTGGTAATGGCCAGGCTGATGAGATAGCCGATCACTGCCAGCACCAGCGTCGTGCCCAGGGCAATGGCCAGCAGCAGCACCATGGTCTGGTTGACCGACTGCTCGATGCGCTCGACCGGCTCCCCCACGAACAGGGCGCCCGCCAGCGCGCCATCTTCCCGCAGCACCGGGAAATAGGCCGAATAATAGTTGCGCCCGGCCAGCTCTTCCTCGCCGAACCAGCCCTCACCGGCGCTCAGGGCGGCCACAACCGGACCTTCGGGGTCAATGACGCTATCCTTGAGGCTCTCCCCGCCATCGGTGACAAGCGTGGTCGTATTGTTGACCAGTGCGCCAGTGTCCTTGTCGGTGATGTAGATCGCCGTCTCGGCGCCGATGACGCGTGTAATGCCGTCGACCAGTTCGGTGTCGAAGAAGGGCAGCAATGCCCAGCCCTTAACCTGGCTCATGGCGCCATCCTCGGCCCACTCCACCACCGTGCCGCCCTTGTTGTTGGTGGCGGCGGCAAAGATGGTCGCGGCGGTCTTGAGGTTGGTTTCCTGCCGGTCCCGCCCCTGCTGCATCATGGTCGAGGAAAAGCTGAGATAAATGCCAAAGACGACTACGCCGATGGACACCATGATGGCCGCCATGACGAGGCCGGAGATCTGCAGCCTGAGGCTGAGGCGACCAAAGAACTTCGAAACCAAACCAAACATGCCCGTCCCCCAAGCATTGCAATCGGGGGCAGGATAGAAGCTCGAAATTTAATCAACCATTACAATGGTTTAGTTCGCGTGCATTTTCATTTCCAGGGCCAGGACTGTAAATTCAACCCCGGAAACGCCACGCAAACAGGACTATTCACATTTCGACACCCCAATCCCGAAAAGCCCCTGGAAACGGGCATCAAGCGGCCGGGCGTGCCGGGGCTAGAATTCGCTCCAGTCGGCATTGAGGGCGGCATTGCCCTGGCTGAGATAGGCCCGGCTGGCCGACTGGACTCGCTCGCGGGACTGTGGCCGCGGCAGCGTGGCGGGGGCGACAGCCGCGCGGGCGGCCGCAGGGGCGTCCTCGATGCGGAAAATGTCGACAATGCCGTCGAGTTTGGTGGCCTGCGCCTCGGTCTGCTCGATGGCCGCGTTCATCTCCTCGACCAGCGCCGCATTGTGCTGGGTCATTTCATCCATGGTGCGCACCGCCGTATTGACCTCCTCGATGGACGAGGCCTGTTCGCGGCTGTCGGCGGCAATGGAATGCATCAGGCTGTTGGAGGCACGCGCCGCTTCGAGAATGGCGCCGAGCTTGACCGCCGCATCGGCAACCAGACGCGACCCGCCCCTGACCTCCTCGGCGCTCTGTTCGATCAAGAGCTTCACATCGGCCGAGGCCTGCGCCGCCGACTGCGCGAGACGTCGCACTTCCACCGCGACGACGGCAAAGCCCTTGCCCGCCTCTCCGGCGCGCGCCGCTTCCACCGACGCGTTGAGCGCCAGGAGATTGGTCTGGAAGGCAATATCGTCGATCAGCCCGATAATGTTGGAAATCTTGCCCGAGGAGGCGGTGATCTTTTCCATGGCCCCGGTGGCCGCATCCATCACCTGCCCGCCTTCCTCCGCCGCGCGCGTCACGACGCCCGCGCTGACGCTGGCCTCCTGGGCACGTTCGGCAGTGGTGAGGACGGTCGAGGCGAGCTGTTCCATGGTCGCCGAGGTTTCCTCGATGGTCGCGGCCTGGCGCGTGGTGCGTTCACTGAGATCATTGGCGCCCGAGAGGATTTCGCTGGTGGCGGTCTTGATCGTGCCCGAGGTGGCGCGCAGGTCACCCACCACCTCGCTCAGCTTGTCGGCCACCGCATTGGTATCGGATTTGAGCTGGGCCAGCGCCCCGTCATAGTCACCCTCCATGCGGCGCGTGAGGTCGGTATTGGCCAATGCCCCCAGCACTGAGCCAACTTCGGTAATGCCGCGATCGACCGTCGACACCAGGTTGTTGATGCTGCTCGAAAGCGCATTGAGTTCGGGATCGGGGAATTCCACCATCACCCTTCGGCCGAAATCGCCGGATACAGCGGCATCGACCACGGCGCCGAAGGCATCCTGCAATTCGCTCATCATGCGCTGTCGCGCCTGCCCATCGGCAATGATGCGGGCCGCTTCGGCTTCGGTCATCTGGCTGACGCGCTGACCGTTTTCGCGGAACACTTCCACCGCCCTTGCCATGGCGCCTATCTCGTTGCCGCGATCGACAAAGGGCACGCTGACATCATAGTCGCCCGCGGCAATGGCATCCATCGCGCCGGCCAGTTTCGGGATCGGCCGGGTCAGGATGCGCGACATGACAAGGCCAATGCCCCCCATGACCAGCAGCAGAATGCCGGCCATGGCGGCAAGCCCCGGCAGGGCCTCTCTTGCGGCGGCATCGGCAAGGGCGGCGTCCTTGCCCACCCAGAAGGCGCCGAGCAGCGTGCCGTCGAGCTTGTAGATGGGATAGGCAGCGGCGTTGAACGTACTGCCATCAAGGGTCATCTCGCCCTGAAAGGGCTGGCCCTCGGCCAATGCGGCGCCGATCGGGCTTGCCGGATCGAGCAGGAAGTCAACCACGCGCTCGCCGTCCCCGGCGACAAAGCTTGTCGACTTGGCGATGAACTGGCCCGCTGCGTCGCGGCTGAAGATCACCGTCTCGCCGCCGGTGACGCGGGTCACCGAATCCACTGCGCCGGTGTCGTAGAAATTGGGGATCGAATAGGTGGTGAAGCTGACAATGCTGCCATCCTCCTCCGACCAGGTGAGCACGGAGCCAGAGAGGCGCTTCTCATAGACTGTCGCGGCGGTCTTGAGGTCGGCATCCTGCTGGGCCACTGCCTGATTGATGGCCTGTCCCCTGAGGCTAAGATAGGTACTCACCGAATAGGCCACGATGGTAATGCCAATGCTGGTCAGCATCAGCGCGGCGATGGCAGTGGTCATGCGTATGTGACGCAGGCCCGAAAATAACTTCATGTGTCCCCTCCAGCATGGCGCCGGGACTCCTCAATCCCGACCCCGTCACGCTAGCGGTGTACCGCTTAACGCCAGGTTGATCTTGTATGGTAGTCAGAAAGACCTGCAAAAGGGCGCCCGGAAGCGCCCTTCAGCAGTGGATCAGAATTCGCTCCAGTCGGTATCGACGGCCGCATTGCCCTTGGTGAGATAGGACTTGGCTGCGGTGCTGAGCTTGGCCTGAAGGCCACGAGCCCCCTGGGCGATGGCCTGCACCGGTCCCGGCGCAGCAAGCGGCCTCGCCGTTCTGGCCTGAGCCTGTGCCCGCTGTTCGAGCGCAAAAATATCGACAACCCGGTCCAGCTGGGTGGCCTGCGCCTCGGTCTGCTCGATCGAGGCATTCATTTCCTCGACCAGGGCTGCATTGTGCTGGGTCATTTCGTCCATGGTGCGGACGGCCGTATTGACCTCGTCAATGGCCGAAGCCTGCTCGCGGCTCTCGCGGGCAATATTGTTCATCAGCTCGCTCGAGGAGCGGGCCGAGGTCAGGATCTGCTCCAGTCGCCCGGCGGCGTCTGCCACGAGGCGGGAGCCCCCCTTCACCTCGTTGGCGCTCTGCTCGATCAGCGCCTTGACGTCGCTGGAGGCCTGCGCCGCGCTCTGGGCAAGGCGCCGCACTTCTACCGCGACCACGGCGAAGCCCTTGCCGGCCTCCCCGGCGCGCGCCGCTTCCACCGACGCATTGAGCGCCAGGAGGTTGGTCTGGAAGGCGATGTCGTCGATCAGCCCGATGATGTTGGAGATCTTGGCCGAGGACTGGGTGATCCGCTCCATGGCTTCGGTCGCCTTGCCCATGACCTGGCCGCCCTCTTCGGCGGTCTGGGTCACGCCCGTTGCCACGCTCGAGGCTTCCTTGGCGCGTTCGGCATTGGCCAGAACCGTGGAGGCCAGCTGCTCCATGGCCGCCGAGGTTTCCTCGATCGTGGCCGCCTGCTTGGTGGTCCGCTCGGAAAGGTCGTTGGCGCCCGAGAGGATTTCCCCCGTCGCGGTCTTGAGCGTGCGCGACGTGTCGCGCAACTGGCCCACAATGTCGGTCAGCTTGTCGGCCACGGCATTGGTGTCGGCCTTGAGGCGGGCAAAGGCCCCCTGATAGTCGCCCTGCATGCGATGGGTCAGATCGGTATTGGCCAGCGCCGCCAGCACTTCGCCGGTTTCGCCCAGGCCCCGGTCCACGGTTTCCACGAGGCCATTGACCGAGCGGGCGAGCGTGTTGAGTTCGTCATCGGGGAATTCGGCTGTCACACGCTGCGTGAAGTCGCCGGCAATGGCGGCATCCACGACCTGGCCGAAGGCGCGCTGCAGGTCCTGCATCATGGCCGCGCGTTCGGCCTGATTGGCGATGATGCGGGCGGCTTCCGCCTCGGTCATTTCATTGACCTTGAGCGCATTCTCGCGGAACACTTCGACGGCCCGCGCCATGGCGCCGATTTCATCGGCGCGGCGGCCACCCTTGACATCGACCGTGAGGTCGCCATCGGCCAGGGCTTCCATGGTCCCGGTCAGGCGGCTGATCGGCTTGCTGATCGAGCGCGCAAAGAAGAAACCGACGACCGCGGCAATGGCCAGAAGGATGCCGCCGACCAGGATGGTCATGTTGCGCATTTCGACGACGGCCGCATAGGCCTCGTCCTCGGGCTGCACGGCCGCCACCGCCCAGGTCACGCCATGGACGCTGACCGGCTGGGCCCGCACCACCATGGGCGCGCCGCGATAGTCGGTGCTGATGCCCTCCCCGGTTTCGCCGGCAAAGGCGGCAGCGATGACCGGCGAGGTCAGCGTCGTCGCCAGCACGTCGGCGGCCTCGGTGCGCGGGGATTCGCTGCGCAGCAGACCGTCGGCGCCCACCACCACGACTTCGCCGGTGAGCCCGAGGCCCGACAGGCCCGACACGCGCGCGCTCAGGGCCTCGGGCGAAATGGCCAGGACCATGACGCCGGTATTCTCGTCCTTGTCATAGACAGGCATGGCCATGAAGCTCTCGGGCGTGCCGGTCGGCGCGTAGAGCGAGAAATCGACAAAGGCAGCCTGCCCGTCCGCCAGATCCTTGGCGGCGGCGAAAGCGAGGCCCAGCCCGGAGGCGGCGGCCGTGCTGTCGGTCAGCACATTGGTGACGAAGTCGGTATTCTTGGCCACCGAGTAGACCACGTCGCCGGCGGCGCTGATCATCAGTACGTCGGAATAGTCGCGCTCCTGCATCAGCGTGCGGAAGCCGGGATGGAACCGCTTGTGCGGCGCGTCATAGGTCGCGCCCTTTGCACCCACACTGTCCACCGAGGCGCGGTTTTCCGGGTCCGGGCTTTCGCTGCCATAGGCGGCCTGCAATTGCGGCGCGGCGCGTTCCTTGAGACCCATGCGCAATTCATCGAGCGCGCGCGTCAGGTTCTTCATGGCCGTTACGGTATCGGAGCGCTGCACGAACAGCCTGAGGTCGACTTCGGCGCTTGCATAATAGTCGCTCACCATCGAACTGGCAGTGGTCAACGAGGCCTGCATCGACTGCTCGCGCTGTTCCTGCACCGTACCGAGGCCGATGAGATAGCTGGCAATGCCCACGCCGGCGCTGACCACCAGCGCCGAACCCACCAGAGCCAGGGGCAATTTCTGGGCGATTTTCAGCTGCGGAATAAATTTCATGAAATCTCGTCTCCCCAAAGTCGGTTGCTCCCTCCCGCGCTCCCCCGGACCGAACAGTCACGACGCGGGCAACCGGGGCGCGCCGCAGCGCACCGTCTCTGGAAACGATATAGTCTTGGGCTTAACCACTCCTTACGGATAAATACCAAGCGCCCAAAAAAGCGGCAAATCCTGCTGCTCCGGCCCAAAATGAAAATGCCCTCGCTGGGCGAGGGCATTTGAAGGGTCCGGCAGGCGCACAGTTCAGGTCAGCGCGCCGATCACCGCTTCGATCCGCTTCTTCATCGTGGAGGCGTCGAACGGCTTGATGATGTAGTTGTTGACGCCAAAGGAAATTGCTTCCTTGACCTGCTCCTTGTCGGAACGGCCGGTGGCCATGATGAACGGCATGGCCTGGGTACGCGGATGCTTGCGGATCACCTTGAGCAGGGTCAGCCCGTCAATGTCTTCCATGTTCCAGTCGGAGATGATCAGGTCGACATTGGACTTTTCGAGCTTGCCCAGTGCATCGCGCCCCGACTTGGCCTCGATGATGTCCTTGAAGCCCAGCTGGGTCAGAATATACTTACAGATACCCCGCATGGACTGCTGGTCATCAACGATCAGGACGCTGACAGCGCTTGCTTTTGGCATGGTTGTTCTTACCTCTACGCGCCTTCGGCCTTCGGGCCGTACTCAATGCCCAACTCTATGGGGCAAGCGTTACAATTCTCTCAATCGGCACATTGGCATTCTCGCGGCCCGGTTTACGCCGCGGATTTGAGCTTCACCAATGCATTAGCCAGCTTGGCCGCGATATGTTCGACCGGCGCCTGTTCCACAACGGCACCCTCTTCGAAGGCCACGCGCGGCATGCCATAGACCAGTGCCGACGCCTGGCTCTGGCCCACCGTATAGGCGCCGGCATCGCGCATGAGCTTGAGGCCCCGCGCTCCGTCCCGGCCCATGCCGGTCAGAATGGCGCCCACGGCCATGGGCCCCACCGTCCTGGCGACCGACTCGAACAGCACGTCGACGCTGGGGCGATGCCCGCTTTCCAGACCATCCTGGCCAAGCCTGCATTTGAGCTGGCCCGAGGAGCGCTCGACGCGCAGGTGATAGTCGCCCCGCGCCACATAGGCATGGCCGGCCAACAGAGGCATGCGATCCTCGGCCTCGACCACCTTGAGGGCGCAGAGCTCATCCAGGCGCGCGGCAAAGCGTCCGGTAAAGCCGGCCGGCATATGCTGGGCAATGACCACGGGCGGACAATCGGCCGGCAATTCGCTCAGCACGGCGCGAATGGCCTCGACCCCGCCGGTCGAGGCACCAAGGGCGATCAGCGCCCCTTCGGGGGCGGCCGCGGTCTTGAGCGGCACCCGGGCCTTGGCCGGCTCCGCACGACTGGCCGAGCGCCCGCGCACATCGGACTTGGCGGCAGCGCGGATCTTGTCCCGCAGACCAACGCCGAAGGCATCGAGCCCGCCGGCAAATTCGGCGCTCGGCTTGGCCACGAAATCGACGGCGCCCAGTTCGAGCGCCAGCAGCGTTTCGCTGGCCCCCTTCTTGGTCAGGGTCGACACCATCACGACCGGGGTCGGCCGCAGCCGCATCAGTTTTTCGAGGAAAGCCAGCCCGTTCATATTGGGCATTTCGATATCGAGCGTCACGACATCGGGGTCGAGCAGCTTGATCTTCTCGCGCGCATCGATCGGGTCAACGGCAGTGCCGACCACGTCAATGTCGCCATCACGTGTCAGCATGCGACCGAGAACTTCGCGGATTAGCGCCGAGTCGTCGACGACCAGAACCTTGATGCTCATCATGCAGCTCTTCTGTTCAGTTTTTCCTTCGACTGGTAGATCGTCTTGCCCACCAGCCGGAACCCGTCCCCGCCCGACCCCAGATTTTCCGAGTGGCCGATATAGAGGAAGCCCTCCGGGGCCATCATCTTGGCGAAACGGCCGAACACTTCACCCTGGGTGGGCTTGTCGAAATAAATCGCCACATTGCGGCAGAACACGGCGTCAAATGGCCCCTTCATCGGCCAGGGACCGATGAGGTTGAGGGGCTTGAACGATACCAGCTCGCGCACGGTGGCCGGGATGCGGATCGTGCCGTCGCCGCCGCGCTCGAAGGGGCGGGCGCGCTCGGCCGAAAGCCCGGTCAGCTCGTTTTCCGGATAGACGCCACCGGCCGCCTTGGCGAGCACGGCCGTATCGATGTCGGTCGCCAGGATTTTGAAATCCCAGCGCTTGAGATCGGGGAAGGCGGACAGGAGGTCCAGGCCAATCGTATAGGGTTCCTGGCCCGTCGAGCAGCCCGCCGACCAGATGCGCAGCCGGGTGCCGCGCGGCCGCTCGGCCATCAGCGCCGCCACATGGCTGCGCAGATGATCGAAATGATGGTCTTCCCGATAGAAGCGGGTGAGATTGGTGGTCAGCGCATTGACGAAGTCCTGCCCGTCCTGGCTGGTGCCGCCGCGCTCAAGATAATCGACATAGGCGTCGAAACTGGGCAGCCGCAGGGCCCGCACGATCTTGGAGAGACGAGACACCACAAGGGTTCGCTTGGCATCGCTGAGCGATATGCCGGCCACGGAATAGACCCGGGCCTTGATGCGAGCGAACTCCCGCTCGCTGAGGGAAAATTCCCCCTGTTCCATGCAAACCACCCCTTATATGCCGGGTTCTCCCGGATCTAGCTGGCGGCGCGCTGGTCGATACCGGTCTTCTGACCCAGCCCTTCAACCACCGGCCTTGCCGGACGTGTTGGCGCCTCGAGGCGCGCCACAGTCCCTGCAATCGGGGCGATACTGGCCGGCTCATTGCTTAGATTGCGTAAATTCTCCCGCAGCGCGCCGGTTATTTTTTGCAGGCCGTCGGCCTCGTCCAGACCGATGCGGGCCTGCGCCCGTCCCTTGTCGGCGATGACACGGATATCCTTGGCGGAGCGGTTGGTCACCTGGGCCAATTGACGTACTTCGTCGGCCACTACGGCAAAGCCGGCGCCCTTTTCGCCCGCGCGCGCCGCCTCGACAGCCGCATTGAGCGCCAGGAGATTGGTGCGGAACGAGACATCCTCGATGCCTGCGGTCATGGTGTCGATTTCCTGCGCCATGCGGGCAATCTCGCTGACCAGCGTACGCGTCCGCTCGGCGGCCTTTTCCACCTGCAGGGCCAGGGTCTCGGCCTCGTCATTGCGCCGGCGGGCGGCGGCGAGCTCGGCCTCGAGCCCGGCCATCTTCGTCACGCCCGCAGCCAGTGCCTGACGCCCGGTTTCGGCCGTCTGCTCGAGGTCGGCGGCGCGCGCTTCGAACTGCGCCAGCAGCGTCTTGACCGAACCGAGCCGGGTTTCGAGCCCCAGACGCACCTGCGCCTCGTCGCGCTGCTGCTCGTCCAGCCCCGCGAAAAGGTCGATGACCATCTGCGCTTCATCGGCCAGCGGCAGGGTGGCATCGCCGAGCGGCTCGCCGGTCATGACCGTGCGCAACTGCGCCAGGCCGGCATCGAGGGTCTCGAACGTATCGTTGAATTGCCCCAGAACCGGATGGATGCCCACATCGTCGCTGTCGAAGCGGAAGCCCGTCTGCCCCAGGCGCAGCGCGCCCAGCGCGGATTCGAGATTGTCATCTTCGATGAAATGTCCGGCCGGCGACAGCTCCAGCGCATAGCGACTGGAGGGAAGCGGACGGCGCTGGGCCACCAGCCGCTGCCCCCGCAGCATGACCAGCGCCTCTTCCGGCGCGCCGCCTCCCCCATCGAGATAGCCGGCGCCGAACAGGCCATCGAGGGTTGCCCCTTCGCGGGCCTGGGGCGCCAGACGTTCCATGCCACGGCTGGCGGCCAGGATCACACCATGCTCGTCCACCACCATCAGGGGCGCCTCGAATGCCCCGATGGCGGCGCGGAAGTGATGCGCACGCTCCAGCCGGTTGCCCAGCCGCGCAACGATGCTGGCAATCGAGAGATCTTCCCCGGGACGATCGGAAAGGCCGGCGGCCCGCGCCACCGCGGCCAGCCGGGCGGCGTCGCGCCGGTCGGCAATGGCGCCGAGAAGGGCGCAACTGGCAACGGCCAGGCCCGCCAGCGCCCCCGCGGCCACGAACCAGGTCGGCCCGGGACCCATGGCCAGCAACAGCCCGCCCGCCACGGCACCGAAGAAAACGCAGAGCCCGGCGGCGGCCAGCATCAGGCGCAATCCCCGGTGAGGAGGACGCGAATCAACAGCGAAGGCGGCGCGGTCCGACATACCGGGACCCTAACCGCACAATGGTTAACCAAATCTATAAGACATCGAAGCGCGGTAAGACTTCGGAAAGTAGAAACCGCGCTCCTGAAGACTAGAACAGCTCGATATCGTCCACCGGGGCCGGTACAACCACGCGGCGGCGGGCGAGCGCCAGTTCTTCCTGCGCCACATTGGCGCCGGCATCGCTGTCGAGCCGCTTGACGAAAGCCCGTCCCGAATGCGGCTTGAACAGCACGCGCCGTGCAAACGAGCCCCCCAGATCCTCCGATGTGGCTATATAGCCTTCATCGGCCAGGAACTGCCTGACAAAGTCGATATTCTTGGCCCCGACATCGTCGAGCGCCGAGTTTATCTTGCCGCCCCCGAAGATTTTTATCTCGAGATTGGCCTTCTTGCCGGTCCCCTGGCTCAGGACCTTGTTGATCAGCTGCTCCATGGCGAAGGCGCCATAGCGGGCCGAGGCGCCGTAGCGATCCTTGGCCGAACCGGACTGCTCGGCCAGGAGGAAATGGTTCATGCCCCCCACCAGCGCCACCCTGTCGCGGACGCAGGCGGAGACGCAGGACCCGAGCACGGTCGAAAAAGTAATGTCTGCGGCATTGGAAACATGACAGTCGCCCTGGTGGACGGTTGTCACCACCCCACGATCGAACTCGGGTGGCAGGGTATGCGTAAGGGCCATTTGGTCGTCATCTACCTCTGCGGGCGAATTGCTTCCGATGGTAGGATTAAGTCGTTAGCCAATTGCTAACCACGACATACGAGTTCGCTGTGGGCCCGGAATTCGGCAAGGAGAGCTTTAGAAATAGCGCTATAGGGTGCGAGGAACGGGGCTAGGAATACGCATCTATGTCACTGCAGAAACTCGCGCGAGAACTGGACGAGACGGCTCGGCAGACCGCCTCCATGCTCGAAGGCATCACCGAGGCGCTCGAACTGCTCGCCGAAAAGGGCCTGGGCAAGGACAAGACGGTCAATGAAGCCGTGCAGCTGATCATCACCGCGCTGCAGGGCCAGGACCGTATCGAACAGCGCTGCCACAACATGGCGCTGGCCGTGCGCCAGTTCGCCCTCCTGCCCCCGACCGCCCCCGATTCGGTCTATGACGAGATCTGGGCCAGCCTCACCCTCGACGAGCTGCGCGTCCCGGCCCTCTCAGGCATCGCCGCCCACGGCGCCCACGGTGACGCCGAACTCTTTTAGTCCTCCCCGCTTTTGATCCCTCAACGCTGGCGCCCCGGGCGCCTTTTTGCGTTTTTTGACCTGACCCTTTCTCCCAGCCGGATGCACTGCCCGGCCCGAAAGCGTCGCAGGGACAGTTAGGTGATGGAGCCCGGAGGCGGCATCCGCCTCTGAGATGTAAAGAACGAGGCGAAAGCCACCTCCGGGCGTCGGGATTTCTGGCAGGGGGTTTCGCCAGGGCCGGCTTGCGCCGGAATTTCCCATCCCCGGACCCAGGCTCCGTAACGATTCAGAACCCTCCCGACGGTCGCCGGACGGTTGATCGTTGCAACCCCATCTCCACCCGGCTGATGAAGGGAGTATGGGGGAGATTTGGAGGCCGTGGATAACTTTGAAAGATCGCCTGCGTGGCAAGGTGGATTGCCCGGTCAAGCCGGGCAATGACGCCGTGGAGGGTGAGGCGTGAACGCGATACATCCGCGCCCGTCACCACCCGGCTTGATCGGGTGGTCCATGGTCCGAGCAATGCAGGGCCCTCCGGTTAGGTCTGACCTTCGCTCACCGCGGGTCGAGGCCCGCGGCCGGCTCGCGCTGGCGATACTGGTCCAGACGTTTCACCAGTTTTGTGCGGAGCTCGACCATGCTTGCTGCGCGGAGCGCCGCTGCCTGGCGCGCTTTTGCCTCGACCCGCGCCGCCGCCTTGCTGCCGGCGCGCGGCAGGAGCCGCCGGACCGGCATTTTGGCGCCCGGCACCGCCCAGAGCGTTTCCCCTTCCACCGCATCCCAATGCGTGTGGCGCGCCTCATAGGCCATGAGCATGCCGAGCGCTTCTGCCAGCTGCGCGGCGAGGGCCCCGCAATGCGGCGCCGGTGCCGGCAGGCCGGCTTTGGCATAGTCCGGTCGAAACGCCTGCGCCTCGAACAACAGCATTTCCGCCGCCACCAGAACCCGATCCGGCACGCCGCCTCGGGGCCGCTGCCGCGCCAGCGCCTGCACCTCCCGCGCCAGGGACTGCAATCTGGCGAACAAAGCCTCCTGCCGCTCGGCCACGCGGCGCGGAATCTGGGGGTGGGATTTGAGGGGCATGAAACTCTCCTGGGCGCGAGGCGGACAGGAGAGGATAGGGCGAGCGGGGGGCGCGGGGATTAGTTTAGCGGCGAGTCACTGAATGTCCGCAACCGACCCCATTGTGGTCGTTCAGATTTTGGCAACAAGTGTCTAAAAGCTGTCGTCAGTTTCAGCCGCGGGCGTTACTCCACGGCTGAACCAAAGTTTTCTATTCTGCCGCCTTGGGCAGCAAAACCTCGTTGAGGTGCTGGATCCAATCCTTGGTGTGGATGATCCGGTGCTCGGCCAGCTGATGCCGGATGATCTGAGCCTTTGTCAGTTTTGACAGCTCTTCCCAGTCTTTACCGAGCACATACAGTGCATTTCCGTAGTGCACGCTTTCTAAGACCACGATACCGCGATCCTCAAAGATATATGCCACGTAGTCGCTAAAGCCACCAAGGCCACGCCAGGTCACCGATGGCTTGTGTGCAAGGATGACGTCTTGGCGCTGTAGCACTGCTTTCGCAACCGAGGGTGCTTTTCCAGCGAACACCTTTTTGATGTGCGCTTCAATGCGATCCCAAGGATGTTCGCCGGGCGGCAGCATCACCCAGTTTGCCCGCAACTCAACCGGCGGAGCCAACCGGGCGAGATCATGCGGCACAATCTCGCAACCCTGAAAAAGCTCGAGCATCATGTTGATGACGTGCTTATTTGTCTCTGCATCCGCCGGTTGGAATGTCAGCGCTTGCGAAACGACTAACCGTTGACCTTCGTGCTCCACATACGTCAATTCGACAGACGGCGGCTCGATCAGATCGCGAGGATAAGCCCATCGATGAATGTAGATCGTGTCCTCGACCTCTTCCGTCTCATCGCGGCCGCGCCATTCTTTACGCACCCACGACCGGCTTCCGACGAAGCGAAGTTCTTTGGGCAAGTCGCGGCGGACAAGCCATTTTCCCTCAGCGTTGTAGCGGGTGGTACGGCCAACTGCGGCAGGCAATGTGGTGGCGCCGGGGGGCACCGGTAGTTCAAAGCCCGTTCTTTCCAGCAGGTGGTCATCGACCTCGCTGATGACCTTGAAGGTGCTGCCGGGAGGCAGGACGTTTAGGTAACGGTCCAGGTTTCGGATCTGCGTTCGGTTAATACGCATCTGTTAGCGTAGCTCCAAAGCGTCTTGTCGATTGGCCCCGGCCCGCGCTACACCCAAGCTGTTCAGGAGAGGGTGTGACGCTTTTCGTTCGACGAGACGCGTACCGAATCGCCGGGGAGTGACTGCGACATGCTGTCACTCCCCTAAATCTCATTTTGTTCTAATGCGTCGCAAGTCAGAGGCGGTGGTTTTCCACGGTCTAGCTGGCGCTTTGACTATTCAATCGTGCATAGATACTTCAAGTCGACGTCGCGGTCCGGATATTGGCAGTAGGTTTGGGCAGTTGTTTCGCCGTTCTGATTGAACGCAGCCTGATTGCAGACTGCTGTCTGCTTTTCCTACCCGCAAACCAAAGCAGACCGTCCGCTTTCCCCCCCATCGCAGCCAAAACAAAAGGGCGCCTCGCGGCGCCCCTTTTCAAATTCTCGGTCCAGAAGAGTTGGACTAGCCGTCCATCTTCGCGCCGCTGACCACGGCGTGGAGGTCGATCAGCCCGACCATGCGGCTTTCGTGGGTGACGATGCCGTTGAGCAGTTCGGTGTCGATCGAATTGCCTTCGGGGACATTGTGGATGTCGTCCTTGGAGACGGTCAGGATGTCGCTGACGGCATCGACCAGGATGCCGACCCACTTGTCGCCGACGCTCATCACCACCACGACATGGTTCTTGGTGGGCGAGGTCTGGCCGTCGCCAAAACGGGCGCGCAGGTCGAAGATCGGCACGATCGTGCCGCGCAGGTTGATGACGCCGCGGACGAATTCACGCGTGTTCGGCAGCGGGGTCGCGCCGTTCCAGGCGCGGATTTCGCGCACCGTGGTGATTTCCACGCCATAGGTCTGCTCGCCGATCGAGAAGGCGATCAGTTGCAGGGTATTCTGTCCAGCCAGGGCCGACTTGTCGCTCACATCGTCGCGAAGGCTCAGCGCTTCCATCTTTTCTCGCCTCTACTCCTGGCCCGTCCTGGGCCGATCTACTTCACTATACTGCGTCAATAGACGCCAATCTCTTAACGGCGCGCGGCGCCTTGCTCCGACCCGTCTAGGCCGCGTTCTGGTGCAGATGCGTCGAGCGCAGGCCCTGCACGTCCACGATCAGCGCCACATTGCCGTCGCCCAGGATCGTGCCGCCGGCAATGCCTTCGACGCGCTCGAAGTTTTCTTCGAGGCTCTTGATGACCACCTGCTGCTGGCCGATGATATCGTCCACGACCAGCGCCACCTTCTGGTTGCCCTCGGTCTCGCACAGCACCACGAACTGGTCGTCCGCTGCGGTCTGGGTGGTGAGGCCGAAGCGCTGCCCGAGATCGATGACCTGCACATATTCGCCCCGCACCTGCAGCACGCGACCGCCCGAAGGCACGCGCTCGAAGCTGGCGCGCGAGCATTGCATGGTTTCCACGATCGAGGAGAGCGGCACGACATAGGGTCCGCCACCAACCTTGACCAGCATGACATCGAGCACGGCCAGCGTCAGCGGCAGCCGCAGCGTCATGCGGCAGCCCTTGCCCGTCCAGCTGCGCACATGCACCGAGCCGCCGATCTTCTTGATATTGGAGAGCACCACGTCCATGCCCACGCCGCGGCCGGAAATGTCGCTGACCGCCTCGGCCGTCGAAAAGCCCGGGGCAAAGATCAGCTGGTCGATCTGCTCGTCGGTCGGGGTGATTTCGGCCGCGACAATGCCCTTGTTGCGGGCCAGCTGCAGCACCTTTTCGCGGTTGATGCCGGCGCCGTCATCCTCGACGATGATGAGGATATTGCCGCCCGCCTGCTCGGCCGAGAGGCGGATCGTGCCCGTTTCCGGCTTGCCGGCGGCAAGACGCCGTTCCGGACTCTCGATGCCATGGTCCGCCGAGTTGCGGATCATGTGGGTCAGGGGATCGGAAAGCTGCTCGATCACCGTCTTGTCGATTTCGGTATTCTCGCCAATGGTCTCGAGCTTGATCTTCTTGTTGGTCTTGGTCGCCAGTTCGCGCGCGAGGCGCGGCATCCGGCTGAACACCGATTTGACCGGCTGGGCGCGGATGGCCATCACCGAGTCCTGCAGTCCACGCGTGGTCTGGGCCAGCACTTCGAGCCCGCGCACCAGCTCGGTATAGCGGGCGCGCAGCGTCTCATCCATCTGCTGGGTCAGCATGGACTGGGTGATCACCAGCTCGCCCACCATGTTGACGACGCGGTCCACCTTGTCGAGGTCGACGCGGATCGACTGCACGCCGACCGAGCGTCCGCCACCCTCCTCGCCGTCGCCGCTTGGTGCCTTGGCAACCGCAACCGGCGCTGCTTCGACCTTGGGGGCCGGTGGCGGGGGTGGGGCGATCTCGGCGGCCAGATCGGCGAAGCTGAGGCCCGGGGCCTCTTCGAACCGATCCTGCACGCCGGCCGGTTCGGCAGCGATCTCCGGCGCAAAGGCGGCGAGCGGCGCGATGGCATCCTTGGCGTCGGTAACTTCTTCCTCGGTGAGGGCCAGAAGGCTCGAGAGATCCATTTCGGGCGTCTCGTCCGCCACCGGATCTTCATCGAAATCGGAGAGGTCGAAACCGGCTTCAGCCAGGCCCGGCACGGTGCCGGCCTGGGCGATGACAATGTCGCAATCGCCATCGACGAATTCGAACACTTCGCGAATGGCAGCCTCTTCGAGGCCCGGCGCCACCAGGGTGATTTCCCAGGCGCAATAGACGGCAAAAGGCTCGAAATCGCTGAGCGGGGGCACGTCGCCAAGTATGGCGCGAACCTTCATCGTGCCCAGGGCCGCCAGTTCGCGGAACAGCAGCAGCGGATCATTGGCGCGGGCATAGAGCGCGCGATGCGGGGTGAAGCGGATTTCCCACTGGCCCTCGGCGGCGGCCATGGGCGGCGCCTCGAACACATCCTCGACCGGCGCTTCCCCGGCAGCGAAGCTGCCGCCAGCGCCATCGAGATTGACCATGACGGGGGTGAAGTCGATGTCGAATTCCTCGACCATCTCGCCGCCCATGTCGTCGTCTTCGCTCGCCGTCTCGCCACGCGCCAGGGCGTCGAAGCGCGCCTTTTCCTCGGCGCCGTAATCGGCCGGCAGGTCCTCGCCCGACTGGGCGGCATTGACATGGTCGGCGACGATGTCATTGGCGCGGATGCAGAGGCTGACGACCTCGTCGGTCAGCTCGACACGGCCGTCGCGCACATAGTCGAGCAGGGTTTCATAGGCATGGGCAAAGCCCACCAGGGCGGAAAAGCCGAAGGCACCGGCGCCGCCCTTGATGGAATGGATGGCACGGAACACCGCGTTGAGCCGGTCGGCCCCGCGCTCGCCCTCCTCGATGACGGCAAACTGCTCTTCAAGCTCGGTCAGAAGCTCGGAACACTCGTCGAAATAGGTGGCCTTGAAGTCGTCGAGATCACTCATGCTTTAGGCTTCCAACCCTTCTGGGTCCGCTTGTCAGAATAGTCAGTGCACGACGCGGTGGATGACCGAGATCAGCTTTTCCGGATCGAAGGGTTTCACGATCCAGCCGGTGCCGCCGGCAGCCTTGCCCTGGTCGCGCTTGTCCTGGCTGGTTTCGGTGGTGAGGATGAGGATGGGGAGCGAGTTGTGCTGGCCGGTGGCGCGCACATTCTTGATGAACTCGATGCCATCCATTACCGGCATGTTGATGTCGGTGATGACCACATCCACCGTCTGGGCCCTGAGCACGTCGAGGCCCTGCTTGCCATCCTCTGCCTGCAGGACTTCAAATCCGGCATTGCTCAGCGTGTGATGGAGCATGGCCAGTATGGTCCGTGAATCGTCTACCGTGAGTACGCGCAACGTCATGGTGTCATCATCCCTGAAAACCGGGCTGCAAGGCCCAGGCGCTCGATGGCGGCGCTCATGGCCGCGCTCGGCGCTTCAATCCTGAAATCAAATTGGTTCCTGCGGGCCGTCTCGGCGGCGCTCACCAGCAGCAAGAGTGCATTGGTGCTCACCCGTTCGACCGCACCGGCCCGAACCGTAACCGGCCCCTCCTCAAGTGCGTCGATCAGCACGTCGCGAATGCCATCAATGGCATCGAGGTCGATGACCTCTGGCAAGGCGACCACCTGCTTGGATTGCTTGGCCATGTCGAAAAGAATGCCCCCGGAGTCTACTCCAAGCGGCATATTCAACTTGAACGGTTTAAGAAGTGCTAACTATGACGCGTCCCTTCGGGCCAAACGCGCCAGTGGCGCGGTTGGAGCGTCATAGGCCCAGAGAGCGCAGGGCGATCCGCTTCCTTTGCACAGCATCACCCCACCCTCATTCCCTCCCCATCAAGGGGAGGGAGGCGAAAGACCGAGCCGCTAGTGTTCATCGTCTCCCTCCCCCTTGTGGGGAGGGACCAAGGGTGGGGGTGCGCAACACAATCCTTGCCCCCGCCCCCGCTCGGCGCTATCGCATCCCCAACACCAGAACTGGACCGCCCCATGCCCGCAAAAATCGCCCTGACCGGCATTGCCCGTGACCTCGCCCAGCGCGCCGAACAAGGCAAGACCATCCGCGTCGGCGTCATCGGCTCGGGCGAAATGGGCACCGATCTGGTCACCCAGATGAGCCTGATGACCGGCATCGAAATGGCCGCCGTGGCCACGCGCCGTCCGCATACCGCGCTCGACGCCATGAAGATTGCCTATGGCGACGACAGCCGCGGCAAGGTGGTCGATACGCCCAGTGCCGCCACCGCCGCCATCGAGCAGGGCAAGATCGCCATCACCTCGGCCGAAACGCTGGTGACCACCCCCAATATCGACGTGGTCATCGACGCGACCGGCAAGCCCGGCGTCGCTGCCGACTATGACCTCATGGCCATGGAGCACGGCAAGCACCTGGTGATGATGAATGTCGAGGCGGACGTTACCATCGGGCCTTACCTCAAGGCCCAGGCGGACAAACTGGGCGTCGTCTATTCGGTGGGCGCGGGCGACGAGCCGTCTTCGTGCATGGAGCTCATCGAATTCGTCTCCGCCCTTGGCCTCGAGATCGTCGCCGCCGGCAAGGGCAAGAACAATCCATTGAAGCACGACGCCGTGCCCGACGACTATCGCGAGGAAGCCACCCGCCGGAACATGAATCCGCGCATGCTTGTGGAATTCGTCGATGGCTCGAAGACGGCGGTGGAAATGACCGCCATCGCCAATGCCACTGGCCTCGTCCCCGACGTGCCCGGCATGCATGGCCCCGCCACCCATCGCGATGACATGGCCAAGGTTCTTATTCCCAAGGCGGATGGTGGCATTCTCAACCGTTCCGGCGTCGTCGATTTCACCATCGGCAAGGGCGTTGCCCCGGGCGTCTTCGTCATCGTCAAGGCCGAGCATCCGCGCATCATCGAGCGCATGGATGACCTCCATATCGGCCACGGTCCTTATTACGGCTTCTTCCGGCCCTATCACCTGACGAGTCTGGAAGTGCCGCTGACCTGCGCCCGCATCATGCTGTATGGCCGGCCCGACATGGTGCCGCTGCCCCGCCCGGTGGCCGAAGTCTGCGCCGTCGCCAAGCGCGATCTTCGCCCCGGCGACCCCCTCGATGCCATCGGCGAGACCTGCTACCGCTCCTATGCGATGACCGTGACCGACGCCCGCGCCGCCGGCGCCTGGCCGGTGGGCCTGCTGGAAGGCGGCAAGGTCACCGCGCCGGTAAAAAAGGGCGCGCTGATCACCAGCGCCAATGCCACGCCGGATGTCTCGACGCGGCTCTTTGCGCTGCGGCAGGAGCAGGATCGGATGCTGGGCTTCGAACCGTCCTGAAAGGCAAATCTCTCCGGTGGAGAGACTTGAGGTGAGAAGGCCATGAGCGCTACGCGCGAATGGCGGGCAACCGTCCTGAAAGGCAAATCTCTCCGGTGGAGAGACTTGAGGCGGGGAGCAAATTCCCTGGTGCCACCGCCCAAGTTCGGGTTTCCTGGATAAATCCCCTCATCCGGCGCTGCGCGCCACCTTCTCCCCGAGGGGGAGAAGAATGGGTTCGCTGCTCGCCTCTTATTCCTCTCCCCCTCGGGGAGAGGGTGGATCGGGCGGAGCCCGAGACGGGTGAGGGGGGTGCTCCCACCCATTCAAATGCTGAAGCGCTCAGCTCCCCCGGATCGCCACCTTGCCCTTGCGCCCCGGTTCACCGCTGGCGCGGGCGGCTTCGGCGACCTGCTCGATCGGATAGGCCTTCTCGATGTCCATCACCAGCTTGCCCTGGGCCGCATCGCGGACCAGTTCGCCCAGCAGTTCGCCGATCCGCTCGGGCTTTACTGGCGGCTTGGCGCCCCAAAAACCCTTGACGGTGATGCCGCGGAACAGCAGGTCGCCGGCGGAAATCTTGAGCGGCCGCTGCGTCATGGCGCCAAAACTGATAAGCTGGGCGCCGTCCGAGGCCACGGCCAGCACCTGGGCCGGACCGTCGCCACCCAGCGAGTCGATCGCCCTTGTCACCGGCGCGCCGCCGGTCAGGGCCTTGGCCTTCTCGACCCAACCGTCCTCGTCGGTCGCGACCACGTTTGCGATCCCCAGCGCCTTGAGCGCATCGACGGCCTCCTTGCGGCGGACCAGACCCAGCACCTTGATGCCGCGCTCGGCGCCATATTGGGCCATCAGCTTGCCCACCGCGCCATTGGCGGCGTTCTGCACGATCCAGTCGCCCGGCTTCACGTCCAGCGTATCGAGCAGCATCTTGGCGCTGAGTGGCATCGACACCAGCTGGCAGGCGGTTTCGTCGCTGACGCTGTCGGGCACCGGCACCAGCCGGTTGGCGTCAGCCAGATAGAATTCAGCCCAGGTGGCGTTGGCGCCGCCGGCCACGCGCTGGCCTGTCTGCAAATGAGAAACGCCGTCGCCGAGCGCCTCGACCACGCCGACCGCCTCGGTGCCCGGCACGGCGGGGAGGTCGGGCTTGAAGCCATACTGGCCGGCAATGGTCATCAGGTCATGATTGTGCACCGGCGAGAGCACCATCCTGACCAGAACCTGTCCGGGACCGGGCTCGGGCCTGGGCCGGTCCTCACTCGCAAGCACCTTTTCGGGCGAGCCGAACTGTGTGTAGACCGCGCTTTTCATGACCAGACTCCTTGAAACAACTGCGCCTGAGATAGGCCTGCTGGCGGTCCGGTCAAGCCCCCGGCTTGCCTATGCCCGCCGCAGCGGGTAAATCCTGATCAAACTGTTCAGGATTATTTCAATGACCGATACACACGCCAATCCCCGCGCCATTCAGCGCGTGCGCCACGACACCAGGCTGCGCTTGCTCATGGTCGCTGCGATCACCGACATCACCCCGCTGATGCGACGCGTGCGGCTCGAAGGCGATATGGCGGGCTTTGCCTCGCTCGGTCATGCCGACCACATCAAGGCCTTCTTCTTTCCTGAAGGTGTGACGCCCGAGCTGCCGCCCATCGGCCCCAATGGCGCCGAGTTCAAGCCCGGCACGCGTCCGGAAATGCGCGACTATACCCCGCGCTACTGGAGTGTCGAAGAAGGCTGGATCGACCTCGACTTCGTGCTGCACGGCGATGGCCCGGCCGCGAGTTGGGCGGCCGCGGCCAGGGTCGGCTCGACCCTCGTCATCGGCGGACCGCGCGGTTCCCAGGTCGTGCCGGCAGCCTTTGACTGGTACCTGCTGGCGGGTGACGAAACCGCCCTGCCCGCCATCGGCCGCCGCATCGAGGAACTTCCCGCGGGAGCCAAGGTCGTCGCCGTCATCGAGGTGGCTGACAAGGCCGAAGAGCAGATCTTCGAGACCCGCGCCGACCTGACCCTGATCTATGCGCACCGCAATGGCGCGGCCGCCGGCACCACGACCCTGCTGCGCGACGCGGTTGCCGCCGCCGCCCTGCCCCGGGGCGATGCCTATGCCTATATTGCCGGCGAAGTGACCAATGCCCGCGCCGTGCGCGACCTCCTGGTCGACGAGCGCGGCTTCAGCAATGAATGGGTCAAGGCCGCCGGCTACTGGCGCCTTGGCGTCGCCGACGCGCACGAGGATCACTGAGGGAGCGAGCGCTCGCTGCGTTTGCACAGATGACATTGTTCATCGTCACCACCCGGCTTGTCCGGGTGGTCCACGCGATGCCGGGCAAGAATGAATTGCCGGGACAAGCCCGGCAATGACGTAGGAGTCGAAAGCCGTCACTACCGCAGTCCTATTGCGGCTGGCCGCCCACGACCTGCACCGCCTTGGCCCCGCCGGCAATGCCGGCGAGGAGGCACCCCGCGTGGCTCTCGCCGCGCAGCAATGCCGCCACAAAGCCGGCGGCAAAGGCATCACCGGCCCCGGTCGTATCCACGACCTTGACCAGCGGCGCAGCCTTGGAATGGACGACGCCATCCCGGCCACCCAGCACGGCGCCGAATTGGCCGCGCTTGATCACCACATGGGTGAACTGCTCGCCGAGCTGGCGCATCTGGGCGTCGAAATCGGCCTCCTGGGTCAAAAACTCGGCCTCGCTTTCATTGGCGAAAAGCCAGTCGGCCGGACCGACCCAGTCGAGAAACACCTTGGGGCCCACTTCATAGAGAAACCCGACCGAGGCCGGATCGATGGCGATGGGCACACCCCGGCGACGCGCCGCCCGCAGCAGGTCCTGCACGGCAAGGCGCGGACCCGAGGCGAAAAAACTGTAGCCCGAGACGAGAACGAGGCCCACGCCCTCAAGCAGGTCTTCCGGCAGGTCGTCAAAGGTGAGATTGAGATTGGCGCCACGATCGGTGAGAAAGCTGCGCTCGCCCCCGGGGTCGAGAATGGTCACCAGCACGCCCGAAGGCAGGCTGGCATCTCCCGCCAGAACCGGCACGACATTGAGGCCACGGAAATAGTTCTCATACATCGGGCGATCGCTCGCCCCGACGCGCGCCGCAAACAGCACATCGGCCCCGGCTGCCCCCAGCCAGACGGCCTGGTTGGCGCCCGAGCCGCCGGGGCGGTTGCGGATTTCGGCCCGCCTGTCGGAGCCCGGAACGATCGGGCCCTCGGGTCGGACGATAATGTCGGTCATGACGTCGCCGACGACGAGGACCCGTTGGCTCATGCGGCGCGGGCAGCCAGCTGTGCGGCCAGGGCCACGGCGATCTGCGCCGCCACCCTGGCGTTGTTCTTGACCAGCGCAATATTGCTTTCCAGCGACTTGCCGCCGGTCAATTCGAAAATGCGCTGCAGGAGGAACGGCGTCGTCGCCTTGCCCTTGATGCCCCTGGCCTCGGCATCGGCAAGCGCCTGGGCGATGAAGCCCTCGATGGCGGACGCTTCCCAGGCGTCGGCCTCGGGGATCGGATTGGCGATCAGCACGCCGCCCATATGGAGGTCGGCCTGGATGGCCAGCATTTTTGCCACGTCGGCCGGCGTATCATAGCGCTGGTCGACCTTGAAACCGCTGGTGCGGGCCCAGAAGGCCGGGAAATCCTCGGTACCGAAACCCAGCACCGGCACGCCATTGGTCTCGAGCACTTCCAATGTCTTGGCGATGTCGAGGATCGACTTGGCCCCGGCGCAGACCACCGCCACCGGCGTGCGGCCCAGTTCCTCAAGATCGGCCGAAATATCAAAGCTGTCCTCGGCGCCGCGATGCACGCCGCCAATGCCGCCCGTGGCAAAGATGCGGATGCCGGCAAGATCAGCGATCTGCATGGTCGTCGCCACGGTCGTTCCGGCCATGACGCCGCTGGCGAGCAGGCTCGCCATGTCACGGCGGCTGGCCTTGGCGGCGGCATGGCCTTCCTCGGCCAGTCGTTCGAGGTCTTCGCCGGAGACGCCGACGCAGAGGCGGCCATCCATGATGGCGATGGTGGCGGGCACCGCGCCATGGGCGCGCACCACATCCTCGACGTCCCGCGCCATGGCAAGGTTCTGCGGATAGGGCATGCCATGGGTGATGATCGTGGATTCCAGCGCCACCACCGGCTTGCCGGCGGCGAGGGCCGCCTTCACTTCGCTTGCGACCGAGAGATACGCCTTTGCGCTCATTTTTCTCTTACTCCAGACACTGCTTTTGCCACCCATGGGCGACAGGTTTGGCCGTGCTTGTGCGCCCCGGCCGGAACGGGGTCAAGTCCCACAAAAACTTGGGGTCCAGAGCCTTGTCGGACCTGGGGTTTGTCGATAATTTGCCTCCAGCATGGAAGGGAAAGGGCACTTCGCTGAACAGGTCCAGCATTGACGGCGCGTGGTTTGCGCCTCGATACGCGCCCGGATCAGGGCTGATCGCAGCGACTTTTTCCGGCGCCTTCGGGCGTCCCCTCATGGCGTACCCAAAATCATTGCTGTCACCCTTTCCGGGTTCTCGAAGATGAGAGCCCGGGGCTGAGCCGCGGCTCTTTCCGCGGAAAAGCGCGCCCGTCGCGTCCAACCGGCCGTCCATTCGGGACGCCAATCGCCTCCACAATGGTCCCCCGAGGAGACTAGAGAAATGAAAAAATCGCTTGCCATTGCTCTTGGCGCCCTGATGGCCGCGAGCCCTGCCTTTGCGCAGGAGGAGCCGGTCCTCAACATCTACAACTGGTCGGACTACATTGCCGAAGACACCGTCGCCAATTTCGAGGCGGAGACCGGCATCAAGGTCAATTACGACGTCTACGACAATAACGAAATCGTCGACGCCAAGCTGCTTGCAGGCAATTCGGGCTACGACATCGTCGTCCCCTCGGGCAATTTCCTCGAGCGCCAGATCCAGGCCGGCCTGATCCTGCCGCTCGACAAGTCCAAACTCACCAATCTGGGCAATCTCGATCCGGCCGTGATGGCGACAGCCGCCAGCCAGGATCCGGACAATGCCCATGGCGTGCCCTATATGATCAACACCATTGGCCTGGGCTATAACGTGGCCAAGGTGACCGAGGCACTGGGCGCCGATGCGAACCTCGAAAGCTGGGACCTGCTGTTCAACCCGGATGTCGTTTCCAAGCTTGCCGGCTGCGGCGTCGCCGTGCTCGACAGCCCCTCCGAAGTCGTGGGCATTGCCCTGCACTATCTCGGCCTCGACCCCAATTCCGAGAGCGAAGAAGACCTGGCCAAGGCCGAGGAATTGCTGAACTCGGTCAAGCCCTCGATCCGCTACTTCCACTCGAGCCAGTATATCGACGACCTGGGCAATGGCGAAATCTGCCTGGCCCTGGGCTATTCGGGCGACATCTTCATCGCCGCCGACGCCGCTGCCGCGGCCGGTCAGGGCAATGAAGTGACCTACCTGATCCCCGAGGAAGGCGCCGCGACCCTGTTCGACTTCCTGGCCATTCCCGCCGATGCCCCGCATCCGGAAAATGCCCACAAGTTCATCGACTACATCCTGCGTCCGGAAGTGGTTGCCGAGATCACCAACTACGTGTTCTACGCCAATCCCAACCTGCCTGCGCTCGAATTCGTCGATGAGGACGTCAAGTCCAATCCGGGCATCTACCCGCCGGCCGAGACCATCGCCAAGGCCTTCGTGATGAAGGCGCATTCGCCCGAATTCGAAGAAGTCCTGACCCGCACCTGGACTCGCATCAAGACCGGTCAGTAAGACCACCCTTGCGGGGCGGCGCCTGGCGCGCCGTCCCGTCCCAGCACTGAAGATGACGGCAGGTGGCCGTCAGGGTTGAATTTATAGAGCGTCATGGCCAAGAAACCGCAGCTTGCGATAGACACCCGCCCCTGGCGCGACACTGCCAATAACAAGCCCTTCGTGCGCATCCGCAACGTCTCCAAGAAGTTTGGCGACGTGCTGGCGGTCAACGACGTGTCGCTCGACATCTACCGCTCGGAGCTGTTCTGTCTTCTGGGTGGATCAGGTTCGGGCAAGTCGACTTTGCTGCGCATGCTGGCAGGCTTCGAGACGCCCACATCCGGCACGATCGAGATCGACGGTCAGGACATGACCGAAGTGCCGCCCTATGCCCGGCCGGTCAACATGATGTTCCAGTCCTATGCGCTGTTCCCGCATATGTCTGTCGAGCAGAATATTGCCTATGGTCTGAAACGCGATGGCCTGCCCAAGGCAGAGATAACGGCGCGCGTCGCCGAGCTCCTGGCCCTGGTCAAGCTCCAGGATTATGGCAAGCGCAAGCCGCACCAGCTTTCCGGCGGCCAGCGCCAGCGCGTCGCCCTCGCGCGCGCCCTCGCCAAGCGCCCCAAACTCCTCCTTCTCGATGAGCCCCTGGGCGCGCTGGATAAAAAACTGCGCGAGGAAACCCAGTTCGAGCTGGTGAAAATCCAGGAAAGCCTCGGCGTCACCTTCATCGTCGTTACCCACGACCAGGAAGAGGCGATGACGCTGGCCACGCGCATCGGGGTGATGAACCAGGGCGAAATCGCCATGATCGGCGAACCCACCGATATCTACGAATTCCCCAATTCGCGCTTCGTGGCCGGCTTCATCGGCTCGGTGAACATGGTGGAAGGCATCGTCACCGAGGACGAGCCCGATCACGTCCGCATCCGCTCGGCCGAGCTCGGCTGCGACATCTATGTCGGCCACGGCGTCGACTGTGCGCCCGACCAGATCCTGTGGTGGGCCATCCGCCCCGAAAAGATGGTGCTGAGCCGCGAAAAACCCGAAGGCCATTTCGGCGCCAATGTCACATCGGGCGTGGTCGAGGAAATCGCCTATCTGGGCGACATTTCGGTCTATCAGGTGGCGCTCGAAAGCGGCAAGCGCCTGCGCCTGAGCCAGACCAATTCGGTGCGCGGCAACCCCGACGCCATCACCTGGGAGGAAAAGGTCTACGTCTCCTGGGACGACCATGCCGGCTCGGTGCTGACGTCATGAGCATGATCGCGAACATGGCCGAAGGCCACCTCTCCCTCTGGGGGAGAGGTCGGCGCACAGCGCCGGGTGAGGGAGCCTTACGCTTGCTCCGCACCTGCCCGAAGGCCCCCTCACCCCAACCCTCTCCCCCCAGGGAGAAGGAGCGCATCGCGTCTGCCGCTAGCCTTGGGGGATCATTCGCATGACCGCCACCCATGACCCCACCATTCCGCCGCCGCGGCGCCTGAAACCGTGGAATGCGGTGGAGCGGGGCCTTGCCAAGGTCGGCATTACCGGCCGCATGCTGGTGCTGGCGGCGCCGCTCCTGTGGCTGCTTGTCTTCTTCCTCATTCCCCTGGCCGTGGTCTTTGGCATCTCGCTGACCACCAAGCAGTTCGGCCGCCCGCCCTATTCGCCGCTGCTGACCACTGAAGACGGCACGGTGCAGCTCACCCTGCACCTCAACAACTACATTCGCCTCTTCACCGACAATCTCTATGTCGCGGCCTATCTCTCTTCGATCCGCATCGCCGCCATTTCGACGGTCCTGGCCCTGCTCATCGGCTACCCCATGGCCTATGCCATTGCCCGCGCCCCCGATCGCTGGCGCAACATTTTCCTGATGCTGGTCGTACTGCCCTTCTTCACGTCCTTCCTGCTGCGCGTCTATGCGCTGACCGGCTTCATGCGCGGCAATGGCGTCATCAACCAGTTCCTCGGGCTGTTCGGCATTCCGCCCATCGTGATGATGCAGACCGATTTCGCGGTCTATGTGGGCATTGTCTACACCTACCTGCCCTTCATGATCCTGCCGCTCTATACGACGCTGGTCAAACTCGACACCTCGCTGTTCGAGGCCTCGGCGGATCTGGGCGCGCGACCCATCCACACCTTCCTTTTCGTCACCCTGCCGCTGTCGCTGCCGGGCATCGTTGCCGGCTCCATGCTGGTCTTCATTCCGGCCATCGGCGAATTCGTCATTCCCTCGCTCCTGGGCGGGCCTGAAACCCTGATGATCGGCCGCGTGCTCTGGGACGAGTTCTTTGCCGCCACCAACTGGCCGCGCGCCGCCGCTGTCGCGGTGGCCATGCTGGTCGTGGTCGTGGTGCCGATCATGCTGTTGCAACGCGCCCAGGGCGCGGTGGTGGAGAAGTAGGATGCGCAGAGGCTGGTTCCTTCCCATCGCCGCATCTTTGGGCTTCGCATTCCTCTATGCGCCCATCGTCTCGCTGGTCATCTTCTCGTTCAACGAGTCGAGCCTCGTCACCGTCTGGTCGGGCTTTTCGACCAAGTGGTATGGCGCCCTGTTCAGCGACCCGCAACTGCTCGGCGCCGCCTGGCTGAGCCTGCAGATTGCCGCGCTCGCTGCCTCCATCGCGCTGGTGCTGGGCACGCTGGCCGCCATCGCCCTGGTGCGCTTCCGCCGCTTCCGCGGCCGTACCCTGTTCTCGGGCATGGTCTCGGCGCCGCTGGTCATGCCCGACGTCATCACCGGCCTGTCGCTGCTGCTGCTCTTCGTGGCCATGGAGGGCCTTCTGGGCTGGCCGCAGGGCCGCGGCATGGTCACCATCGTCATTGCCCATGCCACCTTCTGCACCGCCTATGTCTGCGTCGTGGTGCAGTCCCGCCTCAGTGACTTCGACCGCAGCCTCGAGGAAGCGGCCATGGATCTGGGCGCCTCGCCGGTGCGCACCTTCTTCGACATCACCCTGCCCATCATTGCCCCGGCCCTGGTCTCGGGGTGGCTGCTGGGCTTTACCCTCTCGCTCGACGATCTGGTCATTGCCAGCTTCGTCTCGGGCCCCGGTTCGTCGACCCTGCCCATGGTGATCTTTTCAAAGGTCCGCCTCGGCGTCTCGCCCGACGTCAACGCGCTCGCCACCATCATCATCGGCATGGTGGCCCTCGGCGTCCTCGGGGCGACGATTTTGCAATTGCGCTCGGTGCCGAAGAAGGCAAAGGGCTGAGGCACCCCCTCCCAACCTCCCCCTGAAGAAGGGGGAGGAGCGCTCAGCCTTGCCACCACCACCGCTCCGCCCTCGGGCTCGACCCGAGGCTGCAACATGCTGACTGTGCCGGTTGCGAATGGTCGTGCGTCAAGCCCGATGAAGCGCCTTGGCAACAGGGCTGATGGATCGAAGGCCTCACAAGACTTGTGACCGTTCCGTGACTAGACAGGTCCATCGAACAGGCGCAAGGTCCACCCATGTTCAACCAAAGCAAAGGAGGTGGTCCAGTGTCTTATGAGGTTTTGGCTCTCGAGGAAGGTCTGGGTTTTCGCGTGTTGACTGGGAGTGATCTCGGATAAGCACGCGCCTCCCGGCCCTCGAGGCCGATAAGCTCGGGAAGGGCCGTCCCCAGGGGCGGCCCTTTTCCGTTGGCCGCTCCCGACCGCGGCCTTTTCGGTTGGCCCCCGCCTTTACCCAAACGCGCCCGGTGACTTGACGGCGCACGATAAGCCATTGATACCGCTGCCCACCACATTCCTCTGGAGGCAGAATTGTCCTCGGCCAATTTCGTACTGACCCTGTCCTGCACCGACCGCCCCGGCATCGTGGCCGCCGTGACCACGGAACTCGCGGCACTCAAGGCCAATATTGCCGAGAGCAACCAGTTCTGGGATCGCGAAACCGGTCGTTTCTTCATGCGCCTGGCCTTTACCGCACCCGAGGGCGTCAGCCGCGAGACCATCGAGAAGGCGCTGAAGGCGCCGATCGAACGCTTCGACATGAAGACCGCCCTGGCCGATGAAAGCCGCAAGAAGCGCGTCGTCATCATGGTCAGTAAATTCGACCACACATTGCTGCACCTGCTCTACCAGATCCGCGTCGGCTGGCTCGATGCCGAGGTCGCCGCCGTCGTCTCCAATCACGAGGACGCGCGCAGAATCGCCGAGGATGCTGGGATCCCCTTCCACTATCTGCCGGTCAGCAAGGATACCAAGGCCGCGCAGGAGGCCCAGGTGCTGGAGATCGTCAAATCCTCGGGCGCCGATCTCGTCGTGCTGGCCCGCTACATGCAGGTGCTGAGCGACAACCTCTCCACCCGCCTTTTCGGCCAGGTCATCAACATCCACCACTCGTTCCTGCCCAGCTTCAAGGGCGCAAAACCCTATCACCAGGCCCATGAGCGCGGCGTCAAGATCATCGGCGCCACCGCCCATTACGTGACGCCGGACCTCGACGAAGGCCCGATCATCGAACAGGAAACGGCGCGCGTCACCCATGCCATGAGCCCGGACGACCTCGTCGCCGCCGGCCGCGACATCGAAAGCCGCGTGCTGGCGCGTGCGGTGAAACTGCACCTCGAAAGCCGGGTCATGCTCAACGGCAAGAAGACCGTGGTGTTTGGGTAGTCCTCTTTCCCGAGAAAGACGCCCGCGGGCTTCACCGCATTCGTGCCCCTTCGTCATTGCCCGACTTGATCGGGCAATCCATGGACCACAAGATCAAGTCGGGTGGTGACGATGAATGCGGGGTTTTGTGCCACAGGGACTTCCCCTCCCAAGTGTCATCCCGGCCCAGGCCGGAATGACTTCGTGGAAAGTACCTGCCATAGCGGCAAACCCGGTGCGTCCCTCCCCCTTCTGCAGGGGGAGGCTAGGTGTCGTTTCCAAGTAGGTTGTTCAGTCTTTGGAACGGAGTTTTTCCGCCGATGGCGGAGTGAGGTCTGTTCAGATTGTAGTCGTCGGTCCAAGGGCCGATGGCCTGTTTGCGATGTTCTGAGGTCTCGTATGGCTGTGCATAGGCCCACTCCCTCAGAGAAGTCTGGATGAAGCGCTCGGCCTTGCCATTGGTTTGGGGACGGTAGGGTCGGGTGCGGATATGGCGGATGCCGGCAGCCTGGATGGCGTTGGCAAAGAGCTTTGAGCTATAGGCCGAGCCATTGTCGGTCATGATGCGCTCGACGGTCACGCCGAGCCGCTCGAACCAGCGCACAGCCCGGTTGAGAAAGGCGGTGGCGTCCTCCTTGCCCAGGCTGGGCAGCACCTCGGTATAGGCCAGCCGGCTCGCATCATCGATTGCCACATGCAGATGTTCCCAGCCAATGCCTCGCCCCCTGTTGTGCTCGATCCGCGCGCCCGTGATGCGGTGCCCCGTGCGTTTGAAGCGTCCCAGGGTCTTGATATCAATATGCACCAACTCGCCGGGACGCTCGCGTTCGTAGCGGACGGCCACTGGCTTGGGGTCCAGCCGGTCCAGGCGGTTCAGTCCAAGCCGACGCAGAACCAGCCCCACCGTTGAGCGGGCCAGCCCCAGGGCCTGGGCGATCATTGGACCGGTTTGACGCTGGTGGCGCAGCTGTGCGATCGCGGCAACATGCTCCTGAGCCAGGCGATGCGGACAATAACGGGGAGCCGAGCTGCGGTCACGCAACTGCCGGTCGCCAGAACGATACCGCGCCAGCCAGCGATGCGCCGTTCGAGACGACACACCGGCGGCCTCGGCGGCACGTTTGGCTGGCCAGCCTGCTTGCATACGGTTGACCAAAAGCACTCGACCTGAGGGCGTCAGGCGCGCATTCTTGTGCACGTTCATTCGGGGAGCTCCGAGACAGATGGATTGGTTTCGCAACCCCAGCTTCTCAGTCCTTCTCCGAATGAACAACCTTCATAGCTTCGACAGCTAGGTGGGGGTCGCTACTTCCAGAGCCCTAAACCGCCAGCTCTTCCAGATTGAGCGAATCCGCCAGCGTCGTCTTGTCCAACACCGCGCGGGTAGCCAGCGTTACCCGCTCGAAGACGTGGCGGATTTCGCAGCTCGCCTCGTCCTGGCAGTCATTGCATTTGCGATAGGCGATCTTGGAAAGGCAGGGCAGCGGCGCCAGCGGCCCGTCGATCAGCCGCAGCACTTCGCCATAGGTGATCTCTTCGGGCGCCCGCAGCAATTCATAGCCGCCCATGCGGCCGCGGCGGGAGTTGACGATGCCCGCGCGCTTGAGTTCCAGGAGGATCTGCTCGAGGAATTTCTTCGGGATGGCCTGATCCTGCGAAATTTCGCCGATCATGCGGCTCTGACCGCGCCCGGCGCGCGCCAGGGCCACGAGGGCCCTCAGCGCATATTTGGCCTTTTGCGAGATCATCGCTTCCCCCTGCCCTTGTCAGCCCTTCGGCTCGGGCACCACAGGCGGCACCAATCCGGGCGATTCGATCTTGTCTTCCGTCTCCACCTTATCATCGTCAGGCGGGGTGGCGACCGCAACCTCGTCCTCTGCCGCCGCCTCTTCAGCAACTGGCTTGGGCGCGATCACCACGACCTCTGCATGCGGCAGGGCTTCGACCTCGACGATGGCGGGCTCGGTGCTTTTCACTTCTGTAGCGGTATTCACAGGGACGGCTTCCACCACGGCGAGCGGCGCGGCAGGGTCGTCTTTGTCCGGGGTCCCCATGTCCTCTGCCGCGGCGGCGTCAGGAGCGGACGTGGCTTCGATCACCACGACCTCCGCCTGCGGCAGGACTTCGGCCTCGACCGCAGCGGGTTCCGTGACTTCGACTTCCGCTGCGGCGTCCACAGGAGCGTCTTCCACCACCGCCGGCGGAGGGGCGGCTGCGTCCTCTACCGGCACATCGTCCGCACGGACAACCGGCTCGGCGTCGTCGGCCTCATCGGCGACGGCCGCGACATCCTCTGCGACCACGGCCTCGTCAGCCGGCGTGGATACCGTTTCGGGTTCGATCGCTTCAGACGCTTCCATTGCCGTTGCCGGCGCGGTTTCCGTCTCCGCCTTCACTTGGGGTTCCGGCCCGGTCTCGCCCGGCGCGACCTCGGCCATGGCGGCGCCAGTGGCGGCCCTGGCCAGGATGTTTTCAGCAACCGGCAGCCTGGCCTCTTCCGGCTGGCCGGCGCCCAGCGCTTCCTGGCTGCGCAGATAAGTGAGAATGCCACGCCCGATTTCGCGCTCGCCGCGGATAACCGTGGTGGCGCCACAGCCGCGCAGGAAACTCTCTTCCTCTTCCGAATAGGCCCGGGCAACGATCGAAATACCGGGATTGAGCTTGCGGCCGCTCTCGCAGACCGAGCCTGCTTCAAAGCCGTTGGAAATGGCGACCAGCAGGCTGCGCGCCGCCGGCAGGTTGGCCAGCCGCAGGACGTCCTCGCTGGCGGCATTGCCGAACACCACTTCGAGCCCTTCCGCACGGGCGGCCGCCACGTCATGGTCGGAGTCCTCGATGACCACGATCCTGCCGCCATCGGCCATGATGCCTGCGGCCACGATCCGACCGACCTGGCCATAGCCGACCAGCACGGTATGCCCGGTTTCGTGGGACGGTTCCCCCGTATCATCATCCGCGCCAGGCGCACCGCGATCCACCGCGCCCTGGCTGGGCGCATCGGTGACAGCCGGGCCCTTGGCCGCCATGCTCGGTTCGATCGGCTCGCTGACCGGTGCCGGTGCAGCCGCCGCTTCTCCCGCCCTGCCCCGCGACGAGCGCGCCTCGATATGCGGCTTCACCAGATCGAGCACGAAGAACACCACCGGGTTGAGCACGATGGAAATCAGCGCACCGGCCAGGATCAGGTCCTGCCCCTCGGGCGGCATGATGGCCAGCGCCACGCCCATGCTGGCGAGGATGAAGGAGAATTCGCCGATCTGCGCCAGCGAGGCGGAAATCGTCAGCGCCGTGCCCACCGGCCGGCGGAACAGGATGACGATCCAGAAGGCAGCCAGCGACTTGCCGATGACGATGATGAACACCGTGGCCAGCACCAGGAGCGGCTGCTGGACCAGGATCGAGGGGTCGAACAGCATGCCCACCGACACGAAGAACAACACGGCAAAGGCGTCGCGCAGTGGCAGCGTCTCATTGGCGGCGCGATGGCTGAGCTCGCTTTCCGAAAGGATCATGCCGGCAAAGAACGCACCCAGCGCCAGCGACACGCCGAACAGCACGGCCGAGCCGAGCGCCACGCCCAGCGCAATGGCCAGCACGGCGAGCCGGAAGAGTTCCCGGCTGCCGGTATGGGCCGTGGCATGCAGCGCCCAGGGTATGACCCGCCGTCCCACCACCAGCATGAAGCCGACAAAGGCCGCGACCTTGAGCACGGTGAGGCCCAGAATGCCCCAGATGCCGATATCCATGCCCAGCATGCGGGTGACGAAGGAGACGAAGGGATCGTGCACTTCGCTCGTGCCATTGAGGCTGGCAATGGCCGGCACCAGCACCAGCGCCAGCACCATGGCCAGATCTTCCACGATCAGCCAGCCGACGGCGATGCGGCCGCGCTCGCTTTCGATCAGGCGCCGGTCCTGCAGCGCCTTGAGCAGCACCACGGTGGAGGCCACCGACAGGGCAAGGCCGAAAAGGATCGCGCCGAACAGGTCCCAGCCCAGCAGCAGCCCGAGGCCCGCGCCCAGGGCCGTCGCCACGCCCATCTGCACCACGGCCCCCGGAATGGCGATGGCGCGCACGCTCATCAGGTCCTTGAGCGAGAAGTGCAGGCCCACGCCGAACATCAGCAGGATGACGCCAAGTTCGGCCAGTTCCGCCCCCAGCGCCTGGTCGGCGACGAAGCCCGGCGTATAGGGTCCTGCCAGAATGCCGGCGAACAGATACCCCACCAGCGGGGGCATCCTGAACCGGTTGGCGATCATCCCGAAGATATAGGCCAGCACCAGACCCGCGACGATCGTTGTGATCAGGGGGGTTTCATGGTGCATCGGCGCCTCCGGCTTCGTTGGAATAAAACTCTATAGTCACAATGGGGTATCGATCCCCAAGGCGCAAGCGATCATCGGCAGAATGCGATCATACGAAAGGCGGATGAGCGCGCGCCCGCCCATAGAAGCGGTAATCATGTCTGCAGTGAGGCTCTTCGAAGGTGCGCCGCAGGAGGAGAGACTGCGGTGGCGCCTTTCGAACCGAGAAGGCCATGAGAGCTGTGCTCGAATGGCTGGGCCGTGACGAAACAGGAGCCCTTTCAGCTTCCTGACGCCCCGGCCTCAGCTGACAATGGTGATCTTCTCGGCCGCCCGGGTGATCCCGGTATAGAGCCAGCGTGCCCGCTCCTCGCGGAACACAAAACTCTCGTCGAACAGATAGACATTGTCCCACTGGCTGCCCTGCGCCTTGTGCACGGTCAGGCAATAGCCGAAGGTGAACTCGTCGAACTGCCGCCGCTCCTGCCAGGCCATCGCGTCTTCCTCGCCCGAAAAGAACGCCTTGTGGGTCAGCACCTTCGCCTCGCCCTTGCCCTCGTCATCGGCCAGCATCAGGCTCCACTTGCCATTGGAGCGCCGGAGAGCTTCGGTGACGATCCAGATCTGTCCGTTGAGCAGGCGTTTTCGCGGATTGTTCCTCAAACACACCATGCGATCGCCCACGACCGGCTCGTGAAAGGGCAGGCCCTTCAATTCGCGCAAGCGATCATTGTAGGTGAGGCGCGTCTTGTTGCGCCCCACCAGCACCTGATCGGCCTCGAGCACCGCATCGCGGTCGACCTGGTCGCGCCCCACCACCACGCTTTCGCCATAGCGCCCATGTTCGAGATAACCGCCCTCGCGCACCGCCATGGACAGCTGGATGATCGGATTGTCCGCCGCCTGCCGGTGGATTTCGGTCAGCATGATGTCGGGTTCCTTGGCGATGAAGAAACCCGCCCCCTGCACCGGCGGCAGCTGGAACGGATCGCCCAGCACCAGCACTTTCACGCCAAACGAAAGCAGGTCCGCGCCCAGTTGTTCGTCCACCATCGAGACTTCGTCGATGACGATGAGATCGGCATCGGCGGCCGGGCTTTCGGGGTCGAGCACGAAGCGCGGCTCCCCGTCGCCCTCACTGACCAGGGTATAAATTAGGCTGTGGATGGTCTGCGCGCCCTTGCAGCCGCGCTTGCGCATCACCAGGGCCGCCTTGCCGGTAAAGGCGGCGTATTTGACCGAACGGATGTCCTGCGCCAGATGCACGGCCAGCGTCGACTTGCCGGTGCCGGCCCAGCCGAACAGACGGAAGACCTGCGGCCCGTTCCTGTCCTTGAGCCAGGCGGACACGGCGACCAGAGCCGCATCCTGCTGGGACGACCAGACCGGTGGCATCAGCTGATCACCGTCGAAACCGTGCCCACGCCCTCGATCTGTCCTTCGATCACGTCGCGCCGCCGCACCGCGCCGACCCCTGAAGGTGTGCCGGTCATGATGAGGTCCCCCGCCCTGAGACTGACGAGGCGGCTGAGAAAGGCGATGGTTTCGGGCACGCTCCAGATCTGTTCGCTGAGGTCCCCGCGCTGCCGCTCCGCGCCATTGACCGAAAGGGTGATCGCGCCGCGCGCCGGATGGCCGATGCTGCGGGCGGGCGCAATCGTGCCGATCGGGGCCGACTGGTCGAAGGACTTGGCCATTTCCCACGGCCGCCCGGCTTTCTTGGCCAAAGCCTGCAGGTCGCGGCGGGTCATGTCCAGCCCGGCGGCATAGCCGAAAACGTGGTCGAGCGCCTCGTGCTCGCCAATGCCGGCGCCATCCTTGCCGATGGCGACGACGAGCTCGATCTCGTGATGGAAATCCTCGGTCTGCGATGGATAGGCGATGGGCGCCCCATCGATCACCACGGCATCGGCGGGCTTGGCAAAGAAGAAGGGCGGATCCCGCAGGTCATTGCCCATTTCCCTGATATGCTCGGCATAATTGCGCCCGACGCAATAGATGCGCCGCACCGGGAAATAGCCGCCACCTTCCACGGGAACGACCACCGGCGCGGGGGCGGGAAACACCAGATCAGCCACGCTTGAACTCCTCGGCATAGGGGGCAATCAGGTCAAGGTCGACAGGACCCAGCCGATCCTGTGCCGTAAAGGATTGGTGCCAATAGGGATAGAGCAAAGGCGGCTGGCTCGCCTTGTCGAGCCGCGCCCGCTCCTCATTGCTGAGGGTGAGGTGCGCGGCCGCAATATTGTCGGCAAACTGCGCCTCGTTGCGACCGCCAATGATGACCGAGGTCACGCCCGGCCGCCCGAGCAGCCAGCTCAGCGCCACCTGCGCGCCCGATACGCCGCGCTCGGCGGCAATAGCGACGATGACATCGATCACAGTGTAGAGCTTTTCCCAGTCATAAACCGGCGGCTCGCGGAAACCGCCGACATGGCGCCCGCTTTCCGGCCCGCCGTCGCGGCGATATTTTCCCGACAGCAATCCCCCGGCCAGTGGCGACCAGATCAGCATGCCCAGGCCCTGGTCCTGCGAAATCGGCACCAGCTCATATTCGGCGTCGCGGCTATGCAGCGAATAGTGGATCTGCTGTGAGATGAAGCGCTCGCTCTGCCGGCGGTCGGCCGCCATCAGCGCCTTCATGATATGCCAGCCCGAATAGTTCGAGCAGCCGATATAGCGGACATGGCCGTGACGCACGAGCGTGTCGAGCGCCTCCATCGTCTCCTCGACCGGCGTCATGCCATCCCATTCATGCACCTGATAAAGATCGATGACATCGGTCTTGAGGCGTTTCAGGCTGGCCTTGCACTGCTCGATGATATGGTGGCGCGAAAGGCCGGCCTGATTGGGGCCTTCGCCCATCTTGAAGCGCACCTTGGTCGCCACCAGCGCCCTTTGCCTCCGCCCGTTCTCGGCCAGCACCTGCCCAAGGATTTCCTCGGAAACCCCGGCATTGTAGACATTGGCCGTGTCATAGAGATTGATCCCGGCATCGAGGCAGAGGTCCACCTGGCGTGCTGCCGCGTGCAGGTCCGTATGCCCGATCTTCTGGCTGCCGCCAAAGGTCATCGTCCCCATGGTCAGGACCGACACTTTCAGCCCCGATCGTCCGAGATAGCGGTACTCCATGGATTCCTCCTTTGTTCCGGTATGAACAGGACTAAAGGGGGCCGGGTTTGGGGTCAATTGCTCAGTGACGTCCCACTCACAGAAGCTGCCACCCCACCCTCAATCCCTCCCCATCAAGGGGAGGGAGGCGAAGGTTGTGCTGCCCTTGTGGGGAGGGATCAAGGGTGGGGGTGGGCCGAGCTCAAAATCCCTGCTAGAGCCATTGAAGCCATTTGAAAGCCCCTTCCTTGCGGCCCAGCTCCCTTCTCATCCCGGTCCTCCTCGTGACCCTCGGCATGGTCTTCACCCAGACCGGGGCGAGCTTTGCCAAAATGCTGTTCCCCATGGTCGGTGCGGCCGGCGCCACAACGCTTCGCCTCACCCTTGCCGCGCTGGTGCTGATCGCGGTCTTCCGGCCCTGGCGCTATCGGCTGAACCGTCAGCAATGGCGTTCCGTGCTGCTCTATGGCGGCGCCATGGGGGCGATGAACCTCTTCTTCTATGCCGCGCTCGAGCACATTCCCCTCGGCATTGCCGTGGCGCTCGAGTTCACCGGACCCCTGGCGGTCGCTCTCTTCGGCGCCCGAAAACCGCTCGACTTTTTCTGGATCGTACTCGCCGTCGGCGGCTTTGCCCTGCTGCTGCCCTGGGCGCAGACCGAGGGCGAGATCGCGCCGATTGGCATTGTGCTCGCCCTGTGCGCCGGCGCGTGCTGGGCCGGCTACATCGTCTTCGGCCAGCGCGCCGGGACCGGTGGGGGCGCTCACATTGCCGCCCTTGGCGTCGGCACGGCAGCCCTGATCGCCCTGCCCTTCGGCGTCGCCACGGCCGGGACGGCACTGCTCGCCCCCGCATTGCTGCCGCTGGGCCTCGCCGTCGCGCTCCTCTCCAGCGCCATACCCTATGCGCTCGACATGGTGGCGCTGCCGCACATGCCCTCGCGCCTCTTCGGCATCCTGATGAGTGGTCAGCCGGCTTTGGCGGCCCTGTCCGGCCTCATCATCCTCCACGAAACCATCGGCGCCGTGCAGCTCGTCGGCATGGCCGCCATCATGCTGGCCTCCGTTGGCGCCACCCTCACCATTGCCCGGCAGGGGCAGGCAGCTTCGGCCACCTAGCGTCTTGGAATTGGCGTCGAGCAGGAGCATAGTCCGCCCTCGCCGAAGCGTTTCCAGCAAAAGTGGCAACGGTTTTGCGGTTCGGAAACGCGCTATTCAATGCGGAACGAGGGGTTTCGATGCTCTACGCTATCCTCTGCTATAACGAAGAAAACGCCGTCGCCTCCTGGACCAAGGAGGAAGACGCCGCCTGCATGGAACGCCTGATGAAGGTGCAATCAAGCATGGCCGAACGTGGCAAGCTCGGCCCGGTCGTGCGCCTGTGGAATACCGACGAGGCCAAGACGCTGAAAAAGTCCAGCGGCGACCCGGTTGTCTTCGATGGTCCGTTTGCCGAGACCAAGGAACAGTTTCTGGGCTTTTATGTCGCCGACTGCGCCGACATGGACGAGGCCCTCGATTTCGCCCGGGACCTCGCCAAGGCCAATCCCGGCCTCGGCTCCTACGAGATCCGCCCCCTGCGCTTCTTCGGCGACAACAAGCTCGCCGGCGCCCCGCAGATCATGGCGGCGGAGTAGCCTGCCCAAGGGGCATTCTCAAACACCGTTCCGCCCTCGGGCTTGACCCGAGGGCCACCTGCCACACCACAAAGATCGTGCACGTATTGAGCGGTCCTCGGGTCAAGCCCGAGGACGAGTCGGTATTGGATGGGCGGGCTTCAAAGCCAGCGTCACCCCACCCTCATTCCCTCCCCCTCAGGGGGAGGGATGCAATAGACCGCTGCGTCAGGGTTCATCACTCCCTCCCCCTTGTGGGGAGGGTAGCGAAGCGGCGCCGAATGGCGCTGGCGCAGCTAGGGTGGGGGTCTAATCCTTGGCCCCGATCATCAGATTGTCGATGAGCCGGGTCGTGCCCAGATGCGCCGCCACCGCCAGCAGCGCACCGCGCGCGCCCACAGTGGCAATCGCCCCGAGACTTTCCGGGTCACGCACTTCCCAATACTGGGTCTTGATGCGTTCCGATTGCGCCAGTACGGCTGTGCCGATCGCAGCCAGCCTGGCCGCATCATGCTCGCCCGCCGCATGGGCCGCCGCGACCGTTTGCAGGCTCTTGTGGATCAGCGGCGCCGCCGCCCGGTCTTCGGGGGACAGGTAGATGTTGCGCGAGCTCAGCGCCAGGCCATCGGCCTCGCGCACGATGGGCCCGCGCCGGATCTCCACCGGCACATCGAGGTCGCGCACCATGCGCTCGATGACGGCGCATTGCTGCGCGTCCTTCTGGCCGAAAATGGCCACATCGGGCTGCACCATGTTGAAGAGTTTCAGCACTACCGTGGTGACGCCGGTAAAATGCCCCGGCCGCATGGCGCCGCAAAGCGGCCCGGAGACCATGCTCTCCTCGACCAGTGTCGAGGCGCCCTGGGGATACATGTCTTCGACTGTGGGCAGGAACAGCGCATCGACCCCGGCCGCTTCGAGCTTGGCAATATCGGCCTCGATGGGACGAGGATAGCGGCTGAGGTCCTCGTTGGGCCCGAATTGCAGCGGATTGACGAAAATCGAGGCCACGACCACATCGGCCGCTTCCCGCGCCTGGTGCATCAGGCTGATATGGCCCTCATGCAGCGCCCCCATGGTCGGCACGAAGCCAAGACGCTGGCCCCGTGGCAGGCTCTTGCGCCAGGCGCGCAGGCTCGCCTTGTCACGAAGGATGAGTGTCATGCAATCAGGTCCCAGATCTGCCGGGCAATCTGCGCCTTTTCGCCCAGCGCCAGTTCATGGCGTTCACCCCTGGCCGACAGCAGCACGCCGGCATTGGTGCCCACGGCAAAGCCGGTCGCACCATTGGCGCCCAGCTTGCTGACTTGATTGGCAAAGAGGAAATCGAGGCCCTTGGACTTGAGCTTGCCCGCGCCATGCGCTTCGACATTGTCGGTTTCAGCGGCAAAGCCGAGGAACCACTGGGTGCTGGCCGCCTGCCTGAGCGTGCCCAGCACGTCGGTCGAGGGCACGAGATCGAGCGCAATGGCATCCGAGGCGCGCTTCAATTTGCTGGCCGATGGCGCAGCCACTGCATAATCCATCACCGCCGCCGTCGCGACGACGCCCGTCGCCCTGGGCAAGAGTTGAAGCGCCGCCGCGGCCATTTCCTCGGCCGTGCGCACTTCCACAAGGTTGAAGCGCGCTTCCGAGCCGCGCGGGGGAACGGGGCGAACGACACCCTTGTCGACGCCCAGCACATAGTCGACCACGGCACCGCGTTTGAGCGCTTCCTCGGCCATGGCGGCGCCCATGCGGCCGGTCGAGTGATTGGTGATATAGCGCACCGCATCGATCGCGGTGGTGGTCGGCCCGGCGGTGATCAGAACCCGTTCATCCGCGAGGTCCTGGACCTGGGCCGGGAGCAGCGCGGCCTCGATGGCGGCAACGATGGTGGCGACCGGCGCGAGCTTGCCCATGCCCACTTCGCCACAGGCCAGCAGCCCCGAAGCCGGCGAAATCACCGTCGCACCACGCTCGACCAGCGTCGCAACATGCTGCTGCACAATGGGTTTTTCCCACATGACCGTATTCATCGCCGGCGCAATCAGGATCGGCGCCTCGGTCGCCAGCGCCACGGTCGAGGGCAAATCATCCGCCAGCCCCAAAGCGAGGCGTGCCAGCATGTTAGCACTGGCCGGCGCGAACACCATGAGATCAGCAAAGCGTGCAAAATCAATATGTTCGGTCCCCGACACGCCTGGTCCGAACTGCTCCGAGGGCGCCTTGCGGCCACTCAAGGTCTCGAGCACCAGCGGGCTCACGAACTCGGTCGCGCTCCTCGTCAGAATGCACTGCACCTGATGTCCCGACTTGCCCAGCTCGGAGACAACATCGGCGATCTTGTAGGCCGAAATCGAGCCGGAAATGGCGATGAGAATATTGGCCATGGGACTACTCGGCGCGCCGCGGCAGGGGAATTGGCCCGCGCGACGCCTTTGTATCATCGACATATTCACCGACGGCCGCGCGGATGACCGACGCGACATCGGCCCGCGGCTTGGCAAAACTTGGGGGCGGGCTGGTGTTGAGCCCGATGAGGTCGTTGATGACAAGCACCTGGCCCGCGCAATCCTTGCCCGAACCGATGCCGATGGTGGGAATGGCCAGCATATGGGTTATCTCGGCGGCCAGCGCCGGGGTGACGCATTCGAGCACAATGGCAAAGGCGCCGGCGGCCTCGAGCGCCCTGGCTTCCTCGCGGAGGCGCGTGGCCGAGGCGTCGTCCTTGCCATGCATGTAATAGCCGCCCATCTGGTGCACATGCTGCGGCGTGAGGCCAATATGGGCCACCACGGCAATGCCATGCGCGACGAGCGCCCGGACCGTGGGCACCATGGCCAGGCCACCTTCGACCTTGACCGCCTCGACCCCGGTTTCCTTCATGGCGCGCACGGCGCTGGCCAGCGCGGTGGCGGGATCGGTCACCGACCCGAAGGGCATGTCGCAGACCAGCAGCGCCCGGCTCGAACCGCGCTTGACCGCTGCCGCATGGCGGATCATGTCGTCGAGCGTCACCGGCAGGGTCGTCTCGTGGCCAAGCACGACATTGCCCAGACTGTCGCCGACCAGGATCATGTCGACGCCTGCCATGTCCACCAATGCCGCCATGGTGGCGTCATAGGCGGTCAGCATGGCAATGGCTTCGCCACGCTGCCGCATGGCGGCGATATCGCGGGTCGTAATGCGCTTGCGCGGGGTATGGGCCGACATCACAAGTCCTCCAACCCGGCCGGATCCGACATGGTCCGGCTCTTGTCTGCGGGAGATAGGGCAAAGCCCCGCCCGGCGCCAGCCCTTCATTGGTGCTATGCAGGCAGCGCCTAGCGGCGGGAGGGATCGAGGACGGCGCGCACCTCGCGCCACTCGCCCGGCGCCACGCCATCCAGCGCCCAGTCGGCGATGCGCCAGCGCACGAGGCGCAAAGTGGGAAGGCCCACTTCCGCCGTCATGCGGCGCACCTGCCGGTTGCGGCCCTCGGTGATGGAAAGCTCGATCCAGCTGTCGGGCACGCTCTTGCGGAACCGCACCGGCGGATTGCGTGGCCAGAGGTCTGGCGGATCGATGCGGCGGACCCGGGCTGGCCGTGTCGGTCCATCCCTGAGGGTGACCCCCTTTTCGAGCCGGGACAGGGCGTCGTCGGAGGGCACGCCCTCAACCTGCACCAGATAGGTCTTTTCCTTGTTGAAGCGCGGCGAGGAAATCCGCGCCTGCAGAGCCCCGTCATCTGTGAGCAGCAACAGGCCCTCGCTGTCCTTGTCGAGACGGCCCGCCGGATAGACCCCCGCGACCTTGACGAAGTCGGCCAGCGTTTCGCCCGGCCCCCCGCCGGTAAACTGCGACAGAACCCCGAAGGGCTTATTGAAAAGGATCAGGCGGGCCATACACCCATCCACAAGCACAAGGACACGTCTTGCCCCGGGCATGGCTGCAGCAGCGGCCTTTGTCAATGAAGTGCGGCAAAATCTAGAGGTGACGCAGGAGGTCGCCCAGATCCTGCGCATGCGACATGACTACGCCCCGCTCGGCCATCGATTGCCGACCCAGAGCGCGGGCATCCGACGGGCTATAGGCAAATTCCCGGCGGAAGGCCCGGCTGAACTCAGCCGCATCATTGAAGCAGAATTCCTCGGCGACTTCGAAAATGCGCTGGCTGCTATGGGGGTCGGCCAGGGCGGCATGAGCCGCCATCAGCCGGCGCTTCTGAATGTAATGCATAATCCCGTCGGACGCCTCGAAGGCCCGATAGAGTCGCGACCGTGAAACCCCCAGACTGCTCAGCAGGAACGGGACGTCGAGCTCGGGATTGTGCAGGTTGTCCTGCACACATTGCCGGGCCCGCTCGAGGAGCGCGGCATTGATCAAGCTATGGGCCTGTTCGATCCGTTCCGGCGATGGCGCAATGGCCGCCAGAAGCAGCGCGCGCGTCGCCACCACCAGTTCGGGCAGATCATGCGGCTCCAGCTGTGCCACCCGATTTTCAAGGCTCAGCATGAAATCGGCAAAGATGCGCCCCATGCCATCGCGCATGAGGGTGATCGAGGCAGCATCGAGCAAATGCGCCGATTCCCGGCACATGTCGCGCGGTATGTAGAGCAGGAGAAGCCGTCCCTTGGTCAATTGCCCCTGGAACGGATCCACGAGCGCCGCCAATTGCGGAATGCCTGTCACATTCTCCAGGATTGCCCGTTCGGATACCGTCGTGCCCGAACAGGTCACGAAAAGCGACACGACCCAGTGATCCAACGGATCGCGCCCCGCCTGGCGCGCCTGGCTGGCAAATCGCAACCCATCCGTCTCGATGATCTGGAAGGCCATCCCACCCAGATCATAGGCCCGGTAGCGACCATCAAACGAGGAACTCGCCCCCTCTGGCGTCAGGTCGAAGGCCGGCGAAAAAGTCTGACGCCACACATCGAAACGATCGGCAGGGGCATAGTCAAGCGTTGAAAAAGTCAGGGGCTGAAGCCCCTTGGGCTCCACGACCTCTGGCGCGACGAGGGGTACGCCGGTCGACTCCTGGGGCCGGATCTTGGACGCATGATACACTTTACTATCCTCCTCCCATGACGCGTGGGATGGCTTCAGTGTGGAGCTATTGGAAAGCTTTCGACAGCAAGCGACGCGGGGGCGGACCGCGTGGATTCAAGGACCTCAAACGCAGCGATGCGGAAAAGGTTGCGTGCGGCACAACGCCCGCTCCAGATGCCTCAAAAACGCCAAAGCTATGGGTCAATCCGGTTGCGTCGCGCGTCGGCCGATCCACATCGCGGTCCGACATTGAGCGCCCTGCCGGCTCCCGCCGCGCCCGAAAGGCTCCCCTTTCGGAACGGCTTGCGGCGTGCACTCGCAACTTGGGACGCCGGGCCCAATCCGGGGACGCTCCGCCATTCTCTGCCAGTCGCCCGCAGCGTTAGCATCCTCCCAGGCCGGGGACGCGTTTTCGCCCCGGCGCCGATTGCGGAAGGGCCGGCGTCATGGCGGGAACAGACAAGGCTAGTTTGTCGCTGTTGCCCATGACAGCGATGGTTGTCGGGACGATGCTCGGCGCCGGCATTTTCAATCTGCCCGCCCGCTTTGCTTCCGCTACGGGCCCGTTCGGGGCCATCATTGCCTGGTCCATCGCCGGCAGCGGCATGTACATGCTGGCCCGGGTTTTCCAGTTCCTCGCCAGATCCCGGCCTGACCTCGACACCGGCGTCTTCGCCTATGCCAAGGCGGGTTTTGGCGACTATATGGGCTTCCTGTCGGCCTTCGGATACTGGCTGGGCGCTTGCCTGGGCAATGTCTTCTACTGGTTGCTGATCGGCTCGACCCTGGGCGACTTTTTTCCGCAGCTTTTTGGCGAGGGCAGCACATGGGCGGCCATTGCCCTGTCGCTCTGCGGTATCTGGGCCTTCCACGCCATGATCCTTGGCGGCATCCGGCGGGCCACCTTTGTCAATCTGGTGATCACCGCCGCCAAGGTCGTCCTCATCATCGCGGCCGTTCTGCTGCTGGCGGCTTTCTTCAACTACGACCAGTTCACCCGAAACTTTTTCGGGGGTGTCGGCATGCCCGAAAAACCCCTGTTCGAACAGGTACGCGACGCCATGCTCGTCACGGTTTTCGTCTTCCTCGGGGTGGAAGGCGCAAGCGTCTATTCGCGCTTTGCCAGGCGGCGCAAGGACATCGGCCGGGCCACGATCCTAGGCTTTGTCGCCGTGACGGGCCTGATGGTTGCAGTGACCCTCCTGCCCTATGCCATTGCCCCGCGCGCCACCATCGCCTCGATGTCCGCCCCTTCCCTGGCCGGAACGCTGGAACTGGCGGTCGGTCCCTGGGGCGCGGCCTTCGTCTCCATCGCCGTGCTGGTGTCCATCCTGGGCGCCTATCTCGCCTGGTCACTGATCTGCGCCGAGGTTCTGTATGCGGCGGCGAGAGCGAAGAATATGCCAAAGCTGTTTGCCACCCAGAATGGCAATGGCGTGCCAGCCAACGCCCTCTGGTTGACCAATATCGTGGTCTCGGTCCTTGTCGTCTCGACCTATTGGTCCGATGACGCGATCGGTTTCATGCTTGACCTGACCAGCATCACGGCACTCCTGCCCTTTCTGCTGGTGGCAGGCTATGGGGTCATGGTCGCCCGACGCGGCATCGGCTATGCCGCGGACGACGATCTGAGGGGCCTCGACCAGATCGTCGCCTGGATCGCCCTGGCCTACATTCTGTTCCTGTTTTTCGCGGCCGGCCTGCACAATGTCCTGCTGGTCGCCGTTCTCTTCGTTCCCGGCACGGTCATCCTCTACTTCTGGGCCAGGAGCGAGCAGCAGGCTCCGCTGTTCTCGCCGCGCGAAGTGATCGCCTTCGCCGTCACCGTGGTGGCCGGCGGGCTCGGCGCTGTGGGCCTCAGCAACGGAACGATCATCCCATGAACCAGACGATGGAGGTTGCCCAAAACCCAGCTTTGGACGCCAGGCCGGCGTTTCCTATTCGTCCGCCCGCTAAGCCCTTCGTGCCTGCAATGGCGCCGGGGCAACCACTGCCTTCCGGATCACAATGGGTCGGGGCCGAGGCGGCGCCCCCTCAATGCCCGTTCTGCCATCTGGATGAAATCGCCTGCCATGCGGCCCAACTGAACGCTTAACAGAGGTGTTAAATGTCTAGCAATTTCTGGGAATTCCTGTGGCTTATCATCTACAGCTTCTTCCTGATCACCTATCTGATCGTACTGTTCCAGATCATCGTCGATCTGTTCCGCGACCACGAGATGAACGGTTTCGCCAAGGCCGTCTGGGTCATTGCGCTCATCTTCATCCCGTTGCTGACTGCGCTGGTCTATCTCATCGCCCGCGGCGGCAGCATGGGACGGCGCCAGTACCAGGCCGAACAGGAGGCCAGGGCCGAGGCGGAAACCTATATTCGCAATGTGGCCGGAACCTCGCCGGCCGAACAGATCTCCCGCGCCAGCACCCTGCTCAAGGAAGGCACGATCTCCCAGGCCGAATTCGACCGTATCAAGGCCAAGGCGCTGAGCTGAGGCCGGAGGATCGTGATGAGCGATGATGCCATCAAGGCAGCGCCCGACCCGATCGTGCCGATCGTCGATGGCATCGTGGCCCAGCTGCGCGCACATGCGGCAAAGCCCGATGCCACCCTGACCTGCGACGAGCTTCTCGACATGGTCGGGCGCCATTCACATGTGCTGGCGATCATGGTCTTCGCGCTTCTCAATTTTCTGCCCGGACCTCCGGGCTATAACTCCCTGATGGGCGTGGCGATGTTCGTGATCAGCATCGCCATGCTGCGCCGGCGCCCCATGCGCTTTGCCCATTGGTTCGGCCATCTGCGCCTGCCCATCAAGATTGTCCGCAAGCTGCTCGACGTACTCGCCATGATCGTCGGCTGGGGCGCGCGCATTTCCTCGCCCCGTTGGCGCATCCTGACCGAAAGCCATGCCATGCCGGCCATTGCCGTGATTGGCGTGGTTCTGGGCTTCCTCAATATTTCGCCCATACCCTTCATGAACATTGTGCCCTCGGCGGGCCTGGCCATCATCTGCCTGGGCATACTCAACCACGACGGTGCCGCAGTGGTGTGCGGCGTCGCCATCGGAGCCGTGGGCGCCACGCTGTCCATTCTCTCGATCTGGCTGGTCGTCAACCTGATCTTTTCCCTCGGCGACATGGCGCAGAACAACCCGATCTGACCCGGGTCCGGAAAGGTCGAGCGATTAAAACCAGGAAATACAGGGGTGTAAGTGGCGGAGAGAGAGGGATTCGAACCCCCGATAGAGTTGCCCCTATGCCGCATTTCGAGTGCGGTGCATTCAACCGCTCTGCCATCTCTCCGCGAGATCGAAAGCGCCCCGGGAAGGACGCGGCTGGTCGATACGGGGCGGCTTATGACATAGCATCTTGCCGCCTGCAACACCCCTTATGCGTCCCGGAAGGTGCAATTTTCACAATGGCCCGTCTCACTTTTGCGTGCGCGTGCAACCGGACAGCGCCGGAGGCGCTTTGCCTGAACTGATCAGGAGAGGGAGACTTATGCCCATGGTTACCCGTCGATATGTCGTTGCCGGCATGGCCGGCTTGCCCTTTGCCGGCTTTGCGGCCAATCTCGCGGCCCTTCCAGCCTTGGCCCAGGAGCCATCAATGGCCGATACGCTTGCCACCAGTGCCGGCGACGTCACCATCCACCCCATCGACCATGCGAGCCTCGTGCTCGAATGGGATGGCAAGGTGATCTATGTCGATCCCGTTGGTGGAGCAGCCCTTTACGAAGGCCTGCCGGCCCCTTCGGCCATTCTGATTACCCATGGCCACGGCGACCATTTCGACGTGCCAACGCTCGAGTCCATTGCCGGCGACGCCGTGCTCATCACCAATGGCGATGTCTTTTCCAAGCTGCCCGAAGCCCTCAAGGCCAAGGCGACGGAAATGGCCAATGGCGATGAGGGGACGGTTGTCGACATTCCCATCCGCGCCGTGGCTGCCCACAACACCACCGAAGACCGCATGCAGTATCATCCGGTCGGCGTCGGCAATGGCTATGTGCTGACCTTCGGCGACCAGCAGGTCTACATTGCCGGCGATACCGAACCGACCGAGGACATGCTGGGATTGCAAGGCATCAGCCTGGCCTTCCTGCCCATGAACCTGCCCTATACGATGACGGTGGAGCAGGCGGTCGAGGCGATCAATACCTTCAAGCCGGGCATCGTCTACCCCTATCACTATGGCGACAGTGATCTGGGCCCGCTCGAAACCGATGTGGATGATGCCGTGGAAGTGCGGATTCGCAACTGGTATCCCAACGCCTGACGGGCGACGAATTTGTGAGCACACTGCTAGCACCAGCCGTCACATGGTGACGCATTGCGCTTGACTCTGCGGGGCTTTCCCCCGATAAGCCCACCAATCTGCGCACCGGTCCGTCCGGTGCGCTGGTTTTGTTTGAAAACGCTGCTCGAGGCTGCCGGCTGAATTCTTCAGCCCTCATCATTCAAAAAGCCCGCGGAACTGGCACGAAATCCGCGGCGCCGCAGAGCGCGACAGATAGGGACCGGTCGGGAAAACCGCTCGGCATGAATATGACTTTCGCCGTTATCAAGACGGGCGGGAAGCAGTACAAGGTTGCTGCCAACGACGTCATCAAGATCGAGAAGCTCGAGGCCGAGGCCGGTGACATCGTCACCTTCGACCAGGTCCTCATGGTTGGCGACACCATCGGCGCTCCGCTGGTGGAAGGCGCCCTGGTCGCTGCAGAACTGGTCGAGACCAGGAAGCAGAAGACCGTCATCATCTTCAAGAAGCGCCGCCGCCACAATTCGCGCCGTCGCAACGGTCACCGCCAGCTGCTGACCACGGTGCGCATCACCGAGATCCTGACCGGCGGCGCCAAGCCGACGATCAAGGCCGCTGCCAAGGCCGAAAAGACCGAAGCCGTTGCCGAAAAGGCCCCGGCCAAGAAGGCTGCGGCCCCCAAGGCCGAAGCTGCCGCCCCGGCTAAGAAGCCGGCCGCCAAGAAGGCCGCCGCCAAGACCGACGACACCGCCGCTGAAAAGCCGGCGAAGAAGGCCCCGGCCAAGAAGGCCGACAAGGCCGACAAGGAATAAGGAGCTAGACTATGGCACATAAGAAAGCAGGCGGTTCATCCCGCAACGGTCGTGATACCGCTGGCCGTCGTCTCGGCGTCAAGAAGTTCGGCGGCGAAGCCGTCATCGCCGGCAACATCATCATCCGCCAGCGCGGCACCAAGTGGGCGACCGGCACCGGCGTCGGCCTGGGCAAGGATCACACCATTTTTGCCCTGATCGACGGCACCGTCGCGTTCCGCACCCGCGCGAACAATAAAGTTCACGTGTCTGTCGTCCCGGCAGAGGCCGCCGAATAACCCGGCAGGCCTGACAACCCAGCCGGAGACCTGTTCCCCGGCTTGGCGTTTGGCAAAATACAGCAAATGCGAAGGGGAACCGGTCAGCCGGTTCCCCTTTTTTCTTCCCGGAGCATTTGCAATTGACCAGCGTCACGACTTCGATCAAGGATCGCCTGCCCACCACCATCCGCACCGAGCGCCTGGTATTGGTCACCCCGACCCTGGTCCACGCGCCGGCCATTGCGCAGCTCTGCAACAATATCAACGTCCACAAATGGATGGCCCGGCTGCCCTTCCCCTACGCCCTGAGCGATGCGGAATTCTTCATCAACGAGATCGTACCCAGCGCTGCCGAGTGCTGCTACGCGATAACGCTCGATGACGACCTGCTGGGCATCGTTGGCCTTCACCTTGCCGAGGGCGAATTGCCCGAACTCGGCTATTGGCTGGGCGAACCCTATTGGGGTCTTGGCTATGCGACCGAGGCGGCCAGAGCCGTGGTCGCGGCCGCGCGAGCGGCGGGGGCGACCACGCTCCGGTCGCGCGCCCTCGAAACCAATACCGGCTCGCGCAATGTCCTCAAAAAGGCGGGATTTGTAGAGACCGGTACCGGGATCGAGGCCACAAACAATCTGGCGGGCCAGACCATGACCCTCATGCGGCTGGAGTTTTCGGAGAGATGAGCGAGCTTCACACATCCCGCCTCGTCCTGCGTCCGGCCCGGCCCGATGATGCGCCCTGCTTTGCCCTGGGCGTGAGCGACTTTGCCGTCGCCCGCTGGCTGACGCCCCTGCCCTTTCCGTTTACTCTCGCCATGGCCAGCGACTGGCTGCGCGGCCCACCCCCGGGCCATCCGGAGCGGGCGCTGTTCATCATCGACCTGCCCGGCAAGGGCCTCATCGGCTGCGTCGCCATCGGCCAGGAACTGGGTTTCTGGCTGGCGCGCACCCATTGGGGGAGGGGCTTTGGCACCGAGGCAGCCAGCGCCGTCATCGATTGGCACTTTGCCCGCTCCAATGGCGATGCCATCTTGTCCAGCGCCCATCATGACAATCGCGCCTCGCTGCGCCTGAAGGCCAAGCTCGGCTTTGTCGAAACCGGACGCGACATGCGGTTCTCCCATGCGCTCCAGCACAATGTGCCCCATGTGCTGACGCAGTTGACGCGGGAAAATTGGTTCGGGCGGGAGGGCAGATGATGGACATGATTGCTCCTGCACCCATCGCCCACCGGCCGTCACCCTCGGACAGCGTGGACCTCCCTTGATGACCCTGAGAGACCGCCTTCCGGACACCATCGAGACCGCCCGCCTCACGCTGCGCGCGCCGCATGTGTCCGATCTCGACGATCTGGCCCGACAGGCCAACAATGCCAATGTGCTGTTCTTTACGGGTCTCCCCCTGCCCTATGGGGAGCAGCATGGCCGCGACTTTCTCGGCAAGGCCGAGCGTCGCAGCCACCATCCCTATGTCATCGCCGACAAGGCGAGCGACCGGCTGATGGGCGTGATCGGCCTTTATGCCCATGCCGATGCGCCCACGGAACTGGGCTATTGGCTGGGCGAGGCCCATTGGGGCCAGGGTTTTGCCCCCGAAGCCATTGCCGGCCTTCTCGCAGTGGCGCGCGACATTGCCCCCTTGCGCGCCAAGGTGGTGAGCGCGCATGCCCGCTCGATCCGCGTGCTGGAAAAGACCGGTTTTGTCGTGGTCGACCACACGACCAGCACGCTGGACCGCCATTTCGGCAAGCCCCTCACGGTGATGGAGTGGCGCGGATGACGATACCGGCCTCGACCTTCCTTCTCCCCTTGAGGGAGAAGGTGCCCGAAGGGCGGATGAGGGGTCCCTTTCACAAACTGGGTGAGGATGGAAAGAACCCCTCACCCGTCTCGCGCTGCGCGCGATCCACCCTCTCCCCCAAGGTGCGAGGGGAAAACAGAGCGCGTCTACAGCACGGTGCCCGCCCATGACCCCCACTCTGCTCACCCAGCGCCTGATCCTGCGGCCGCCGCAACAGGGGGATGCCGAGCCCATTGCGCGCTACCTCAACGATATCGAGGTGGCGGGCAATCTGGCGCGGGTGCCGTTTCCCTATTTTCTGACAGATGCGCGGGCCTGGTTGCGCGCCCAGCGCGCCGACCTCCTGCCCAGTGAAGCCAATTTCGCCATCGAGCTTGCGGGCGTGGGCTATGTTGGCCATATCGGCTATCAGCCCATAGGCGAAAACGCGGTAATCGGGTATTGGCTGGGCAAGCCCCATTGGGGACGCGGCATCATGAGCGAAGCCGCCGCGGCCGTCATAGACTGGTATTTTGGCGCGACCGACGCGCCTGCCATCTATTCGGGCGTCTTTCATTTCAACCATGCCTCGCTGGCCATCCAGCGACGGCTGGGATTTACCGAGACGGGTCGATCCACCCTGCTCTGCCTTGCGCGGAATGCCGAGCTGGAGCATATCGACACAAAACTGACGCGTAGCGTCTGGAAGGCCAGAGACAAATGAAGTTCCTCGACCAGGCCAAGGTCTATATCAAGTCCGGTTCCGGCGGCGCCGGCGCCGTCAGCTTCCTGCGCGAAAAATTCGTCGAATTCGGCGGCCCCGATGGCGGCAATGGCGGCAAGGGTGGCGACATCATCGCCGAATGCGCCGACGGCCTCAATACGCTGATCGACTTCCGCTACCAGCAGCACTTCCGCGCCGATACCGGCATGCATGGCATGGGCAAGAACCGCACCGGCGCCAATGCCGAGCCCGTTATCCTGCGCGTGCCCGTCGGCACCCAGATCTTCGAGGAAGACCAGGAAACCCTGATAGCCGACTTTACCGAAGTGGGCCAGCGCGTGGTGCTGCTCGAGGGCGGCAATGGCGGTTTTGGCAATGCCTATTTCAAGACCAGCTCCAACCAGGCGCCGCGCCGGGCCAATCCGGGCCAGGAAGGCGTCGAAAAGGGCATCTGGCTGCGGCTGAAGCTGATCGCCGATGCCGGTCTCGTCGGCCAGCCCAATGCCGGCAAGTCGACCTTCCTCGCGGCGGTCTCGGCTGCCAAGCCCAAGATTGCCGACTATCCCTTCACCACGCTGCATCCTAACCTCGGCGTGGTCCGCATAGGTGAGCGCGAATTCGTGCTGGCCGACATTCCCGGCCTCATCGAGGGCGCCAGCGAAGGCATCGGCATCGGCGACCGGTTCCTGGGGCATATCGAGCGCTGCAATGTGCTGATCCACCTGATCGACGGCACCCAGGACGATGTCGCCCATATCTATGAGGCGGTGCGCTACGAACTGGCGGCCTATGCCGACGTGCTGGCCGACAAGCCCGAAATCGTCGTGCTCAACAAGGTGGACGCGCTGACGCCGGAGGAGATCAAGGCCAAGGTCAAGGCGCTGAAGAAAGCCTCGAAGGCCGAGGTGCGCCTCGTTGCCGGCGCCACCGGACAGGGCGTCGAACAGGTGCTCTACGACGTGCTCAACGTCCTCGACGCCGACAAGGCCGAAAAGGCCGAAGCCGAGCGCAAGAAGGTGGAAGGCAAATGGACGCCTTGAGCACCGCGGTCTGCGTGCCAGGGCTCACCCCACCCTCAATCCCGCGCCATCAAGGGGAGGGAGGTGCAGGGCCACGGCGTCAGTGTTCATCGTTTCCCTCCCCCTTGTGGGCAGGGATCAAGGGTGGGGTTACCTGCCTGTCCACCACAGAAATCGTGCAGGCGCCCTCCAGATGAATCCCCTCGCCAATTATCGTCGCATCACCATCAAGATCGGCTCGGCGCTTCTCGTCGACAAGCAGGGCAAGCTGCGCGCCAGCTGGCTGGCTGACCTTGCCGAGGATATTGCGGCCTTGAAGGCCGAGGGGCGGGACGTGGTCATCGTCTCCTCGGGCGCCATTGCGCTGGGACGCGGCCTGCTCGGCCTTTCGGCCCTTGCCCTGACGCTGGAACAGTCGCAGGCGGCCGCCAGCGCCGGCCAGATTGCCCTCAGCCAGGCCTGGGCCGACGCTCTGGGCAAGCACGGCATTGTCACCGGGCAGATCCTCATTACCCCCAATATCACCGAGGAGCGGCGCTACTTCCTCAATGCCCGCACCACGATCCAGACGCTACTCGGCCTCGGCGCCATTCCGATCATCAACGAGAATGACAGCGTCGCCACGGCTGAAATCCGCTATGGCGACAATGACCGGCTCTCGGCCCGCGTCGCCACCATGATCGAGGCGGACCTGCTGGTCCTCCTCTCCGACATTGACGGGCTCTATACGGCGCCACCCGCCAAGGACCCCGATGCCACCCACCTGCCGGTTGTGGAGGCCATCACGCCCGCCATCGAGGCCATGGCCGGGGGCGCGGCGAGCCACCTCTCGCGCGGCGGCATGACCACAAAGGTGGAGGCCGGCAAGATCGCCACCCTGGCCGGCACCGCCATGGTGATTGCCAAGGGCACCGAGGACCATCCGCTGCGCCGGTTGACCGCCGGCGGATTGCACACGCTGTTCAAGCCGGTGACGACGAGGGCGCAGTCGCGCAAACGCTGGATCATGGGTACGCTGGCTGTCGCAGGCACGGTGCAGGTCGATGCCGGGGCGGCGCGGGCGCTGAGCCAGGGCAAGTCGCTGCTGCCCATCGGCGTTGTCAGGATTACCGGCGAATTCGAGCGCGGCGACACCATTGCCGTGCTCGATCCCAATGGCCGCGAAATCGCCCGTGGCCTTGTCGGCCTCGACAGCGACGATGCGCGCCTGGTCATGGGCAAGCGCAGCGACATGATCGGCGACTTGCTGGGCGTCGGCAATCGCTCGGAAATGGTGCATCGGGACAATCTGGTGCTGCTGGGCGCAAAGGAAGAGGTGACGTCATGAGCTTGGCGCAGAACACGGCCGATATTGCGGCGACCATGGCCGAGATCGGCCGCAACGCGCGCATCGGCGCCAATGCCCTCAAGATCGCGACGCCTGAGCAGAAGCGCACGGCCCTGCTGACTGCGGCGGGTGCCATCAACGCGCATCGCAAGCAGATCCTGGCCGCCAATGCACTCGACATGCAGGCGGCCGAGCAGAAGGGCATTTCAAAAGCCTTTCTCGACCGGCTGCTGCTGACCGATGCGCGCATCGACGGCATTATTGACGCCGTCAAAACCATTGCCGAACTGCCCGATCCGGTCGGCACGGTGATTGCCGAATGGGACCGGCCCAACGGCCTGCATATCGAGCGCGTGCGCACCCCGCTCGGCGTCATCGGCGTGATCTTTGAATCACGCCCCAATGTCACCGCCGATGCCGGCGCGCTCTGCATCAAGTCGGGCAATGCCGTCATCCTGCGCGGCGGCTCGGACAGTTTTCATTCGTCCCGCGCCCTTGTCGATTGCCTGCTTGACGGATTGCATCTCGCCGGCCTGCCGGTCGAATGCGTACAGCTTGTGCCCACCACCGACCGCCAGGCCGTGGGCGAAATGCTCAAGGGCCTCGACGGCAATATTGACGTGATCGTGCCGCGCGGCGGCAAGACGCTGGTGGCCCGCATACAGTCCGAAGCGCGGGTGCCGGTCTTTGCCCATCTCGAGGGCCTCGTGCATGTCTATATCGACCGCTCGGCCGATCTCGAAAAGGCCGTGAGCGTGACGCTCAACGCCAAGATGCGCCGCACGGGCATTTGCGGCGCGGCCGAGACCCTTCTGGTGCACAAGGATGTCGTGGCCACTCACCTTCAGCCCATCATCGCCGCACTGGTGGCAAAAGGCTGCGAAATCCGCGGCGATGCCACTGTCCTCGCCATGATCCCTGCGGCCAAGCCGGCCAGTGAAGAGGATTGGAAGACCGAATATGAGGATGCGATCATCTCGGTGAAGGTGGTGGACAGCGTCGAGGCGGCGATTACCCATATCGAGCACTATTCGAGCCACCACACCGAGGCGATCATCGCCGAGGACCCGGCGGCCGTCGAAAAGTTCTTCAACGAGATCGACTCGGCCATCCTCGTACACAATGCCTCGACCCAGTTCGCCGATGGCGGCGAATTCGGCTTTGGCGGCGAGATCGGCATTGCCACGGGCAAGATGCATGCGCGCGGGCCGGTCGGCGTCGAGCAGCTGACCAGCTTCAAATACCGCGTCCGCGGCAATGGGCAGCTGCGGCCTTGAGCGACGCCGACCCAACAGGCGCGGCCTCTTCCCTTCTCCCCTTGAGGGAGAAGGTGCCCGAAGGGCGGATGAGGGGTCATCGGTCCCGCCACAACCATGGCGTACACGGTGAGCACCCCTCACCCATCTCGGCCTTTGGCCGATCCACCCTCTCCCTCAAGGGGAGAGGGGGAGAAGCGCCGCGCTGATGACCCTGCGTCCACCCCTGCGCATTCCCGGCATTACCGAGATCCCGCCATCCGCATCGGGCATGCGGATCGGGCTGTTTGGCGGCAGTTTCAACCCCATGCATGAGGGGCACTTGCTGGTCATGGAAGAGACGCTGCAGCGGCTCCAGCTCGATGCGCTCTGGGTGCTGGTGACGCCGGGTAACCCGCTCAAGGACAATTCCGCCCTGCCCTCGCTCAAATCCAGGGTCGAGGCGGCGCGGGCGATGATCCGCAATCCGCGTATCCGCGTCACCGGCTTCGAGGCCGCCAAGGGTTTTGCCTATTCCTGGCAGACGGTCGACTTCCTCACCACCGCCATGCCGGACCGGCGCTTCGTCTGGATCATGGGTGCCGACAGCCTCGCCGATTTCCATCGCTGGCAACGCTGGCGCGATATTGCCGACCGCCTGCCCATCGCCGTCTATGTCCGCCCCGGCGCGGCGCGGCGGGCGCTGGCCTCGCGCGCCGCGACCACGCTCGACTATGCCCAGATCGACGAGAGCGATGCGGCGCTTCTGGCCGATTGCATGGCCCCGGCCTGGATCTACCTCCAGGGTCGCCAATCGAGCCTCTCGTCGAGTGCCATCAGGGCGTCACGAAAGTCTCATTCAGCTTCGTGACCGGCCCGACCTTGCGAAAATCGCGCAAAAGGCGCATATTCGGGACCAAGTGTGATCATTGTCACCGGAACAGGAACAGACGGCTTGCCGTTCAGTCGACGCCGCAACATTCCGATCAACAACCAAGGATGCTTAACTTTCGCATGACCCATGCCCGCGCATGGGCGGAAGGCCGTTTCTGATGGCCGCCCAGCCCAACACCACAACGCCCGCTTCGCCCGCCTCCGTGGCCGGCGCGCAAAAACCCCTGATCGACCTCATTCTCGATGTGCTGGATGACGCCAAGGCCGAAGAAACGGTTGCGGTGGACATTACCGGCAAGTCGTCGCTGGCCGATCACATGATCGTCACCTCCGGCCGTTCGCAGCGCCATGTCGGCGCCGTCGCCGACCAGGTGATCACCGCGCTCCGCGACAACGGCTATGGCAAGCCGCGCGTCGAGGGCCTGCCCCATTGCGACTGGGTGCTGGTGGATGCGGGTGACGTGATCCTGCACATCTTCCGTCCGGAAGTGCGCGAATTCTACAGCCTCGAAAAGATGTGGCAGGCCGATTTCGCGGCCGACCAGCACTGATCCGTGCGGATAGCGATTGCGGCCATCGGCCGGATGAAGAACGGGCCAGAGCGCGAGCTTGTGGCCCGTTACCTTGAGCGGGCCTCGGGCAGCGGCAAGCCGCTGGCCCTTGTTGGATTCGACGTCACCGAAATCAGCGAATCCCGCGCCGGCTCTGCCGCCGCCCGCAAGGCCGAGGAAGCAAAGGCGCTGCGAGCGGCCCTGCCCGAGGGCATGACCGTCATGCTCGATGAACGCGGCAAGGGGCTCAATTCGGAAGCCTTTGCCAGCCAGTTGGCGCGCTGGCGCGATGATGGGCGTCCCGCCGTGGGTTTCGTCATCGGTGGGGCGGACGGCATCGATGCCGATTTCCTGCGCGCGGCCGACCTGACGGTCAGCTTCTCGCCCATGGTCTGGCCGCACCAGCTGGTGCGCATCATGCTGGCCGAACAGCTCTATCGCGCCACCACCATCCTCTCCGGCCATCCCTATCATCGCGGCGATTGACCCGCGCCCGCGCACAATCGCGCGAGGAGCGGGCATTTGTGCCGCCCGCCTCATTTTTGGCCGCCCGTATCCCTATACGCCGCCGCCATTGAGGACTTCAGCCCATCGTCAGGCCTGTCATGGTTAAGCAATGTTAACCGGTGGTTTGCCGCGTGCTTGCTAAAGTGCCGCAGATTGATTCGGGGCCTGCAGTCCCCAGAGAGTGTTTTTCGCATGCCGCGCCGAGGTCTCGGGCGCCCCTCGGGGAGGCATGCTCCAAGGAGACGCCATGCCCAAGCGGCCGGCTCGCATTGCAATCGCCCTTCTGGCGGGGAGCCTCGTCACCGCCCTTGCCGCCTGGCCCCTGCTGGCGCAGACCGAGACGGCACCGGCCAATGAGGCTCTCGAGCTGCGTCCGTCCCTGCCCGGCGATCCCACCGCTGCCACCCCTGCGGCACCCGCCGCCGAGGCTGCACCCCCGGCCGACGGAGACGCCCCGGCCGTGCCGCAAGCCGAAACGACGGGCGAGGCAGCGCAGGCAACGGACGATGCCGCGCTGGAGGCGACGGACAATCCCGCGCTGGAACCGGCCGACCGCAATGCCATCGACCTCGAAGAGGTGGAAGCATCCCTGACCCTCAGCCGCGAGCGGATCGACGCCCTCAAGGCCGAAATCGCGGCCATGGAAGGCGATACGGCCCAGCAGAACGCTGCCCTGATTGCCGCGGCGCAGAGGGTAAAACTGGCCGAGATCGAGGTGGCCGATGTCGAGGAGCGCATTTCCGAGCTGATCGTGCGCGAACTCGAAGTGCGCGGCCGGCTCGACGGCGCCGATGGCGAAATCGCCAATGTGCTGGCGGCTCTCGAGAGGATTTCCCTCAACCCGCCCCCCGCTTTGATCGTCGACCCCGACGATGCCCTGGGCTCGGCCCGCGGCGCCATGCTGATGGCTTCCATCCTGCCCCAGCTCAAGGACAGGGCCGATACCGTCTCGGCCGACCTTCTGGCCCTGACCGAAATCAAGCGGGCGGCCATGGAAGAGGAACAGACCCTCAAGGCCAATTACGATGTGCTCGAGGAAGAACAGCTGCGCATTGCCACCCTGATCGCGGCGCGCAAGCAGGGCGTCACGCAGATGAGCGCCGAACTCCTGGCCGAAGAGGCCGCGGCGCTCGACCTGGCCGAACGCGCCACCTCGCTGCGCGAGCTGATCGGGGCGCTGTCGGCCCGCGCCAGCAATGGCGCCAATACGGCGCCCGCCGTCGATCCCAACCTGCCGCAGCTTTCGCCCGAGGCCATCCAGCTGGCCTTTGCCGATGCGGCGCGGACCCAGCCGGCCGTGCCCTTTGCGCTGACCCGAGGCTATCTTTCGATGCCCACCAATGGCGTCACCGTGGTCGACTACGGCGCCAATGACGGCCGCGGCGGCCTCGCGCAGGGGCAGTCCATCGTGACCCGCGCCGATGCCCAGGTGGTGGCTCCGGCCGATGGCTGGGTGCTCTACAAGGGCCCTTACCTCAATTATGGCCAGATCGTCATTCTTAATACGGGCGGAGGGTACACGGCCCTGCTTGCCGGGCTGAACGCGATTTCAGCCGAAATCGGACAATTCGTGCAGATGGGTGAACCGCTGGGGACCATGGGATCACGCACAATTGGACGGACCGTCACCACCAATGCTGGTAACGAACAGCCGACCCTCTATATTGAATTGAGACAGAACAACGAGCCTTTCGACCCGGCCGGGTGGTGGGCGAATAATGAACAGACGGGATAACCAATCCATGCGCTTCAACTCTATCCGCCTTGCCGCCCTTGCTGCGGCAGTGCTGGTACCCGCCACCGTGCTGATCGCCCAGGCCCAGACCCCGGCCGAGCCCGCGCCCGAACCCGTGCCGCAGGAAGAACAGGTCGAGCCCAATCCGAGCGGCGAGGCACCCGAGCCGACTGCCGCCGAGCGCGCCGCTGCGGAACAGACCGATCCGCTGGACATTTATGCCGACCTCAACTTGTTCGGCGACATCTTCGATCGCATCCGCAGCGAATATGTCGATCCGCCCGATGAGGAAGAGCTGATCCGCGCCGCCATCCAGGGCATGCTGACCTCGCTCGACCCGCATTCGGGCTACCTGCCGCCGCAGGATTATGACGACATGCGCGAAGATACGTCGGGCCAGTTCGGCGGCCTCGGCGTCGAGATCATCATGGAAGAGGGCCTGATCAAGGTCGTCTCGCCCATCGACGATACGCCCGCAGCCCGCGCCGGCATCTTGTCCAACGACCTGATCTACGAGATCGACGGCCAGCCGGTCGACGGCATGACCCAGGACGAAGCCGTCGAAAAGATGCGCGGCCCTGTCGGCACCGACGTGACCATCACCGTGTTGCGCGAAGGCGTGACCGACCCGATCGAGTTCACCCTGCAGCGCGGCATCATCTCCATGCGCGCGGTGCGCTGGAGCATGGAAGGCGGCGGGACCGAAGGCGAGGGCGACATTGCCCTGCTGCGCCTGAGCCGCTTCTCCGAACAGGCCTTTGTCGGCATCGAGCGCGCCATCGAGGACATCTACGAGGCCCGCGACGGCGTGGCGCCCGAGGGCATCATCCTGGACCTCCGGAACAATCCGGGTGGCCTGGTGGACCAGTCGGTCTATGTCGCCGACGCCTTCCTCAACCGCGGTGCCGTGGTGCTGACCCGTGGCCGCACCGAAAGCGAAAGCGCCCGCTATGACGCCGTGCCCGACCCGCTCGACGACAAGATCGCCGACGTGCCGGTCGTGGTGCTGATCAATGGCGGCTCCGCCTCGGCCTCGGAAATCGTCGCCGGCGCCCTGCAGGATCACAAGCGCGCCACCCTGGTCGGCACCCGCAGCTTCGGCAAGGGCTCGGTCCAGTCGATCATCTCGCTGGGCCCCGATGGCGCCATGCGCCTGACCACGGCGCGCTACTACACGCCGAACAACCGCTCGATCCAGGCGCTGGGCATCACCCCCGACATCGAGATCAAGCAGGTCGTGCCCGAGGAATTCCAGGGCCGCGACGAGATCATCGGTGAAGCCGGCCTTGAGGGCCACATCACCATCGAGGGCCAGGAAGAATCGAGCGTCGGCTCGTCGGTCTATGTGCCGGCCGAAAAGGCCGAGGACACCCAGCTGCAATATGCCATCGGCCTGCTCAAGGGCGAAGAGACCAACCCGGCCTTCCCGCCCAGCGCCGAGTAAGGGCGCCCGGCCCGGATCCACACCGGGTCATGATAGACTGGAAATGCGGCGCAATGATTCGCGCCGCATTTTCGTATGTTGCGCACGAACCCTGCCGGGGAATGAACAGATCGCCAATGGCCAATGACCTGTCCAAGCCGCTGACCGGCCGCCGCCGCCCCGATGGTCGTCCCGGCCGTCTGCACTTCCCGCTGGCGCGCCTCCTGTTCATCATCATCTTCCTGATCATCGGCGGCGTCGCCCTGCGCCTGTTCCTCGTGGAAGACCCCGAGGGCGGCCGCCCCAGCCAGGACGTGGCCATCACCTCGACCCGCGACAACAACAGTGTGGCCAATTCGGCCCAGAGCCGCCCGGCCACCATCACCGCCGATCCCCAGCAATTTCCCTCCGGCAGCACCCCGCCCTCCGCACCGGCGCCCGGCACCACCCCGGGCCAGATTCCCGGTCGCTTCGGCGCCCTGCCCGATCTCAGCGAGGAAACCTCCGCCGGCACCATCCCGCGCATATCGGGTACGGGGCTCACGCCCTTTGCCGCCTATCGCCGTCCCGCCGACGTGGCGCTTGCCGCCGGTGGGCCGATGATCGCGATTGTGGTGACCGGGCTCGGGATCAACGAACAGGGGTCGCTTGATGCCATCGACCAGTTGCCCGACGACGTGACGCTGGCCTTCGCCCCCTATGGGCGGAGCCTCGAAAACAGCGTCGCCGCCGCCCGCACGGCCGGCCATGAAGTCATGCTCGAAGTGCCGCTCGAGCCGTTCGACTACCCGCAGAACGATCCGGGGCCCCATACCATCCTCACCGGCGAGGCGCCGCGCGATAATCTCGAGAAACTGTTCTGGCTGATGGCCCGCTTCGGCGGCTATTTCGGCGTCATCAACAATATGGGCGCGCGCCTCACCGCCTCGGCCGCCGACATGGCGCCGGTCATGGAAGAATTTGGCGCGCGGGGCCTGGCCTATCTCGATGATGGCTCGTCCAACCGTTCGGTGGCCCAGCAGCTGGCCGCCGCCAACCGCGTGCCGTTTTCACGCGCCAGCGCCGTCATCGACGCCAATCCGGCGCGCGCATCCATTCTCTCCGCGCTTGCCAGCCTTGAGGCCCAGGCCATGGAAACCGGCAGCGCCATTGGTATTGTAAGCGCCCTGCCCATATCGGTGCAGGCCGTGTCCGAATGGGCACATGAACTCGATGCCAAGGGCATTGCCCTGGTTCCGGCCAGTGCCCTGATGAAATAGCGCCCCGGACACAGCTGCCCTGCGGCGCCTACACACTGGATTTGCCATGACCGAGCGGCCTGACCGTGAAGCCCTTCCCTACCGCGATTGCGTGGGCATTGCCGTGTTCAATTCCCGGGGCGAGGTCTTTGTCGGCCATCGCAAGTCCGAAGGCGACCCCGACCAGTCCGCCGCGTCCGGCTTTGCCTGGCAGATGCCGCAAGGCGGCATCGACAAGGGCGAGGACCCGCTGCGCGCCGCCCTGCGCGAACTGGTCGAGGAAACCAGTATCAGCTCGGTGAGCCTGCTTGCCGAAGCACCCGAATGGATTTTTTATGACCTGCCCGACGAGCTCCTGGGCGTCGCCTTCAAGGGCAAGTATCGCGGCCAGCGACAGCGCTGGTTCGCCTTTGCCTTCACCGGCAACGAGGCCGAGATCGACGTGGCGACGCCCGGCGGCGGCAAGCACGCGCCCGAATTCAATGCCTGGCGCTGGGAAAAGCTGAGCCGCGTGCCGGGGCTGATCGTACCCTTCAAGCGCCCGGCCTATGACCAGGTGGTCAAGGCCTTTGCCGACATCCCGCAGCGTTTCGCCAATGCCTGATCCCGGCATGAAGACCATCGGGCTGATCGGCGGCATGAGCTGGGAATCGAGTGCCCACTATTACGCCGCGATCAACCGCGAAACGGCGCGCCGTCGTGGCGGACTGCATTCAGCCCCGCTGATCCTGCATTCAGTGGATTTTGCCCCGATTGCAGCGCTGCAAGCGGCCGGGAACTGGGACAAGGCCGGCCGGCAACTCAATGGAGTGGCCCTTTCCCTGCAGGCAGCAGGCGCAGAGGTGCTGGGCCTTGCCACCAACACCATGCATATGGTGGCCGAGACCATGCTGGAGGGGATTTCCATCCCCTTTGTCCACATTGCCGATCCAACCGCCGCCGCGCTGATCGCCGACGGCTTCGACACGGTGGGCCTGCTGGGCACGCGCTTCACCATGGAGATGGATTTTTACAAGGCCCGTCTCATCGGTCACGGGCTAACGGTCATGGTGCCGGAGGTGGACCACACCAATCTCAACGGCATCATCTATGACGAGCTGTGCAAGGGGATCGTCCGGGACGAGTCCCGAAAGGTCTATCAGGCGGCCATCGACCGCATGGCGGCGCGCGGCGCCCAGGCGGTGATCCTGGGCTGCACCGAGATCGGCATGCTGATTGACGACGCCAGCTCCTCCCTCCCCACCTACGACACCACGGCTTTGCATGCCGTGGCGCTGGTCGAGGCGGCTTTGGGCTAGGACTGACGCAGCGCTCCTACGCTTTAGCTTGAATCCATCACCACTCCCCGTGCCGCCCCGCGGCGCGGTGGTAGGGGGAGTGAGTTGGGAGCTAAGCCGCCTTGCGGCCCGTCGCAACCACCGGCGCGGCATCCGTTTCCGCCAGCGTAAACACATCAATGATGCGGTCGAGCGTCTGGGTCTGGCCCTCGGTCTGCTCGATGACGGCATTGGTCTCTTCCACCAGGGAGGCATTGTGCTGGGTCATCTGGTCGAGCGTGCGCACGGCCGTGTTGACCTCCTCGATGGAGGCCGCCTGCTCGCGGCTGGCACGGGCAATGGCACGCACTAGATCGCTGTTTTCCCTGACCGCGTCGAGCATGGCCCTGAGGCGGTCGCCGGCGGCACTGACCAGGCTCGACCCGCCCTTGACCTCGTCGGCGCTCTTTTCGACCAGGGCTTTCACTTCCGAGGACGCCTGCGCCGCGCTTTGGGCGAGGCGGCGCACTTCCACCGCAACCACCGCAAAGCCCTTGCCGGCATCACCCGCCCTTGCGGCTTCCACCGAGGCATTGAGCGCCAGCAGGTTAGTCTGGAAGGCGATGTCGTCGATCATGCCGATAATGCTGGAGATCTTGGCCGAGGATTGGGTGATGCGCTCCATGGCGCCATTGGCCTCGCCCATCACTGCGCCACTTTCGGCTGCGGCCTTCGACACCGTTTCGGCCTTGCCGGCGGCTTCCTCGGCCATGCCGGCATTGCTGGCGACCGTGGCCGCCAGCTCTTCCATGGCGGCCGAGGTTTCCTCGATCGTTGCCGCCTGGCGCGTGGTGCGTTCGGAAAGATCATTGGCGCCCGAAAGCAGTTCGCCGCTGGCGGTGCGCAGCGAGCGCGTCGTCAGCCGCAGCTGGCCCACCACATCGGCAAAACGCTCCACCGTACCGTTGAGGGCAAGACGCAGATCCTCGAATTCGGGCGGGAAGGGCGTGGTGATAGTGCTGGTGAGGTCGCCTTCGGCCAGTTGCTTGAGCCCGGCGCCGATGGCCGCGACCGAGACCTTGCGGGCCGAGACATCGGTCGCGAACTGCACCACCTTGTAGGGATTGCCGTCGGCGTCGAAGATCGGGGTAAAGGTGCTCTGGATCCACACCTCCTGGCCCCCGCTGGTGCGGCGACGATATTCGCCGCTCTTGAAGGCGCCCGCGGCCAGGTCCTGCCAGAACTGCAGATAGGTCTGGCTGGAGGGATCCACGTCGAACAGGAACTGGGCATTGGGGCGCCCGACAATGTCCTCGAGGCGATAGCCGAGCAGCGCCAGGAAATTGTCGTTGGCGGCGAGCACGACGCCCTCGAGCGAAAACTCGGCGACGATCTGGCTGCGTGAAATGGCCTGCAGCTGCCCGGTATGATCGGCGGCCTCGGCCAGATGCTGGCGGGCCTGCGCATCGAGCGCCGCCTTCTCCACTGCATTGGCGCGGAACACTTCCACGGCCCGCGCCATGGCGCCAACCTCGTTGCGCTGTTCCGTATAGGGAACATCGGCATCGATCTGGCCCTCGGCCAGGCTCTCCATGACGCCGGCCAGCAGCGGAATGGGCCGCATCAGCATGCGGGCCAGCAGCAGCGCCAGGACGCCGGTGACCAGCAGGCCGAGCAGCGCCGTGGCGCCCAGCACGGTCATGGTGCTCGCTAGCACAGCGACGATCGGTCCCCGGTCGACGGCGACCATCAGCGCGCCGATCACCACGCCATCGCTGGTGGCGATCGGGTGGTAGTCGAGGAGATAGGTGGTGCCCTCAAGGCGCGCTTCCGAGCGCATCGGCTGGTTGGCGGCAAGCGCGTCGAATATCGGATCGCCGGCGACAAGGGCAAGGTCGAGGCGGCGCTCCCCTGCCGCGTCGGTGACGCTCGTGCTGCCCACCACCATGTCGGGGCTGACCTCGGTGTCATAGACATAGACTGCCACCTGCTGCCCGGCCACGCGGGCCACGGCGTCGATGACATCATGGGTGCGGAAGCGCGGCATGCTGCGCGCCGTCAGCGTCGCGACATTGCCGGTCTCGTCAAAGCCCACTTCGAGGCTGGGCAGGTTGACCTGCAGGATCTGCGCGGCAATGCGGGTCGTGTCGGTCAGGGCCTTGGCTTCATCCCGCGCCACCGAGCCGCTGAGACTGACATAGAGGCCGCCGAGCACCGCCAGGATGGCCAGGGTAATGGCCCCGATCGTCATGCTGGAAATGGCAAAAGTCAGGCGCATATTGCGCAGGAGTGAACCCATGATGTGCCCCCGGATCCGACCGCCATTGGCCGGCTATCAGAAATTCCAGAAGCAGGGTGCGCCTCAAGAGTTAAGCACAGGTTGATACACCTCAAATATCGAGCAATATCAATGACTTGCTTATTTGCTATGCGGCATGCCCATTTTCCAAGCAACAAGGCCGCCCTTGCGGACGGCCTTGCGCATGAATTTGGGGAGAAAAGCGACGCTTAGTGGATATGCGTGCCGTTCAGCTGCTGGGCCTCGATGGCCAGGTTCAGGAGGCCGGAGAGGAATTCCTGGGTATAGGACTTGTCCTCGGGGGTCTCGGCGCGCTGCAGTTCGTCCTCGGCCGCCTTGATCTGGGTCTGCAGATCCGCGTGGTCGAATTCGGAGAACGGCACCGACTGTTCGGCCAGGATGGTGAGGCCCGTCGTCGAGACGTCGGCAAAGCCGCCCTTGACGAAATAGATCTCGGCAGCACCGCCGTCCTTGGTGACGGTGATGAAGCCGGAGCGCAGCGTGGTCATGAAGGGCGCATGGTCTTCCATGACGGTAAAATAGCCTTCGCTGCCCGGCACGGTGACCGAATGCACGGTTTCGGACAGCACCAGCCGCTCGGGCGACACGATCTCGATCTTGAGGCCTTCAGCCATTCTTTTGGTCCCTTAACGGAGCGAACCTGCTGGTTCGGGTCAGGCAGTGGGTCCGCCGCTGGCGGCGAACCCAGTGGGCACGGCTTAGGCCGCCTGGGCAGCCAGCTTCTGGGCCTTGGCAACAGCGTTTTCGATGGTGCCGACCATGTAGAAGGCGGCTTCCGGCAGGTGGTCGTAGTCACCGTTGACCAGGCCCTTGAAGCCCTTGATCGTGTCTTCGAGCTGCACGAACACGCCCGGCGAACCGGTGAACACTTCGGCCACGTCGAAGGGCTGGCTCATGAAGCGCTCGATCTTGCGGGCACGGGCCACGGTCATCTTGTCTTCTTCAGAGAGCTCGTCCATGCCCAGGATGGCGATGATGTCCTGCAGCGCCTTGTACTTCTGCAGGATCGCCTGGACCTGGCGGGCCACTTCATAGTGTTCCTGGCCCACGGTCAGCGGATCGAGAATACGCGAATTGGAGGCCAGCGGGTCAACGGCCGGATAGATGCCCTTTTCCGAGATCGCGCGGTTGAGCACGGTCACGGCGTCGAAGTGGGCGAAGGAGGTGGCCGGTGCAGGGTCGGTCAAGTCGTCGGCGGGCACGTACACGGCCTGAACCGAAGTGATCGAACCCTTGTTGGTGGTGGTGATGCGTTCCTGCATCGCGCCCATGTCGGTAGCCAGCGTCGGCTGGTAGCCCACGGCGGAGGGGATGCGACCCAGCAGAGCCGACATTTCGGCGCCGGCCTGGGTGAAGCGGAAGATGTTGTCCACGAAGAACAGCACGTCCTGGCCCTGATCGCGGAACTGCTCGGCGACGGTGAGACCGGTCAGAGCCACGCGGGCACGGGCGCCGGGGGGCTCGTTCATCTGGCCGAACACCAGGGCGCACTTGGAGCCGGCGGCCGAGCCACCATGTTCCTTGGGGTCCTTGTTCACGCCCGATTCGATCATTTCGTGGTAAAGGTCGTTGCCTTCGCGGGTACGTTCACCCACGCCCGCGAACACCGAATAACCACCATGCGCCTTGGCGACGTTGTTGATCAGTTCCTGGATCAGAACGGTCTTGCCGACGCCGGCGCCGCCCATCAGGCCCACCTTGCCGCCCCGGGCATAGGGCGCGATCAGGTCGACGACCTTGATGCCGGTGACCAGAACCTGGCTTTCCGGGTTCTGTTCGGCGAAAGCGGGCGCGTCCTGGTGGATTTCGCGCTTGGCTTCGCCCACGATCGGACCGGCTTCGTCGATCGGCTCGCCGATGACGTTCATGATGCGGCCCAGGGTCGCTTCACCAACCGGAACGGTGATGGCGCTGCCCAGGTCGACCACTTCGGCGCCGCGAACCAGACCTTCGGTCGTGTCCATGGCGATGGTGCGCACGGCGTTTTCGCCGAGATGCTGTGCCACTTCCAGGACCAGGCGCTGGCCATTGTTGGTGGTTTCAAGTGCGTTCAGGATGGCGGGCAGGTGATCGTCGAAAACGACGTCGACGACGGCGCCGATGACCTGCGATACGCGACCGGCCTTTTTGTCTGCCATTTGTTCGTCCTCGCTATGCGGTTAGAGCGCTTCCGCGCCCGAAATGATTTCGATGAGTTCTTTGGTGATCTGGGCCTGGCGCTGGCGGTTGTAGCTCAGCTGCAGCTTGCCGATCATTTCCCCGGCATTGCGGGTCGCGTTGTCCATGGCGGACATCTGCGCACCGTAGAACGAGGCTGAGTTTTCGAGCAGCGCGCGCAGCACCTGCACCGAGATGTTGCGGGGCAACAGATCCTCGACGATGGCTTCTTCGCTCGGCTCGTATTCGTAGGGCACGGTCGAGGCGCTGACAGTGCCTTCGGCTTCCACCCTGTCGAGCTTGGCCGGAATGATCTGCTGGGCCGTCGGCACCTGCGAAATCACCGAGCCGAACTTGGCAAAGTAGAGCGTCGCGACGTCGAATTCACCGGCGGCAAACATGGCAAGCACCTTGTCGGCGACCTGCTGGGCCTGGGTGAAGCCAACCTGCTTGATCTCGCGGAAGTTGAACGTATCAACGATCAGTTCCGGATACTGACGGCGCAGGATGTCGTGGCCCTTGCGGCCCACGGTCAGGATCTTGACGGTCTTGCCCTGGGCGATGAGCTTCTGGGCATGGTCGCGGGCGAGACGGGCGATCGACGAGTTGAACCCGCCGGCCAGACCACGCTCGCCGGTCGCCACGACCAGCAGATGTACCTGATCCCTGCCATTGCCGCCCAGCAGCACCGGCGCGTCCGACTGGCCGTCATAGACGGCCGCCAGACTCGACAGCACCTTGCCCATGCGCTCGGCATAGGGGCGGGCAGCTTCGGCAGCATCCTGGGCGCGACGGAGCTTGGCCGCCGCGACCATCTGCATGGCTTTGGTGATCTTCTGGGTCGATCTGACCGAGTCGATCCGGTTCTTAAGGTCCTTTAGCGACGGCATGGCCTGTCGTCTCCTTCAGGCTTCAGGCCGCGTAGGTCTTCTTGATCTCGTCGAGAGCCGACTTGAGCTTGGCGCGGGTATCGTCGCTGAGCTGCTTTTCGGCCGCGATGGTCGCCAGAAGGTCGGCATGCTTGGAGCGCAGGTTGGACAGGATGTGCTTTTCGAAATCCTGCACCTTGCTGACCGGAACGCTGTCCAGGTAGCCCTGGCCACCGGCGAAGATCACCGCAACCTGTTCTTCCGTCTTGAGCGGCGCAAACTGCGGCTGCTTGAGCAGCTCGGTGAGGCGCGCACCACGGTTGAGCAGGCGCTGCGTGGCAGCGTCGAGGTCCGAACCGAACTGGGCGAAAGCGGCCATTTCGCGATACTGGCTGAGTTCGCCCTTGAGCGAGCCGGCAACCTGCTTCATCGCCTTGATCTGGGCCGAACCACCCACACGCGACACGCTGAGACCAACGTTCACGGCCGGGCGGATGCCCTGGAAGAACAGGTTGGTTTCGAGGAAGATCTGGCCGTCGGTGATCGAGATCACGTTGGTCGGAATATAGGCCGACACGTCGTTGGCCTGGGTTTCGATGACCGGCAGCGCGGTCAGCGAACCAAGACCGTGGTCTTCGTTCATCTTGGCGGCGCGTTCGAGCAGGCGCGAGTGCAGGTAGAAAACGTCGCCCGGATAGGCTTCGCGGCCCGGCGGACGGCGCAGCAGCAGCGACATCTGACGATAGGCAACGGCCTGCTTGGTCAGATCGTCATAGGCGATCACGGCATGCTTGCCATTGTCGCGGAACCACTCGCCGATGGCGCAGCCGGTGAAGGGCGCGATATACTGCAGCGGAGCCGGGTCCGAAGCGGTCGCGGCGATGACGATCGAATACTGCAGCGCGCCCGATTCTTCGAGCTGACGCACGAACTGGGCAACGGTGGAGCGCTTCTGACCCACGGCGACGTAGATGCAGAACAGCTTCTCGGTGTCCGAAGCATTGGCGTCATGTGCCGGCTTCTGGTTGAGGAAAGTGTCCAGAATGATGGCGGTCTTGCCGGTCTGGCGGTCACCGATGACCAGCTCGCGCTGGCCGCGGCCGATCGGGATCAGCGCGTCGATGGCCTTGAGGCCGGTCGACATCGGCTCGTGCACCGACTTGCGCGGCAGAATGCCGGGCGCCTTGACGTCGACACGGCGACGTTCGGTGTGCACGATCGGGCCCTTGCCGTCGATCGGGTTGCCGAGACCGTCGACCACGCGGCCGAGCAGGCCAGGACCCACGGGGGTGGCCACGATGGCGCCGGTGCGCTTGACGACGTCGCCTTCCTTGATCGAGCGGTCATTGCCGAAGATCACGACGCCGACATTGTCGGATTCGAGATTGAGAGCCATGCCCTTGATGCCGCCCGGGAACTCGACGAGCTCACCGGCCTGCACATTGTCGAGGCCATAGACGCGGGCAATACCGTCACCGACGGAGAGCACCTGACCCACTTCGGAAACCTGGGCTTCCTGGCCGAAATTCTTGATCTGGTCCTTGAGGATCGCAGAAATTTCCGCGGCTTTGATGTCCATTATCCGACCTCTTTCATGGCGATCTTCATCGCAGCGAGTTTTGTCTTGAGGGATGAGTCGATCATCTGGCTGCCGACCTTCACCTGAAGGCCGCCGATCAGCGAGGGATCAACGAACTGGTTGAGCGTCACGGTCTTGCCCAGCTTCTGCTTGAGCGTCTCGGCCAAGGCCTTGGCCTGCGCATCGCTCAGCGGGGAAGCGGATGTGACGTCTGCCGTGGCTTCACCGCGGGCGGCGGCAGCCAGCTCGCGGAAGACGGCAATGATCGTATCCAGGGCGAACAGGCGCCCGTTCTTGGCCACCAGACGCAGGAAATTGCCCAGAAGGGCATTCACCTTGGCCTTGGCCAGGATGGTTTCCAGTGTCGATGCCTTGACGTCGGCCGAGATCACCGGGGAACGGAGATAGCGCGAGAAATCGTCGCTTTCACCAATCAGCCTGGAAATATCGGAAAGCCCGGTCTCAACCTGGGCCAGCTGATTCTCGCTCTGGGCGAGATCGAACAGCGCCGACGCGTAAGGCCGCGCTATCTGGGTAAGCACTGAATTCTGCGCTGCCAATGCCGCTTCACCCTCTCTTTGACCGACCCTTGTATTGGTTCCGTGGACCGGAACCCGGGCGGGTTATGAACGATTGGACGTGCTCGGAAACGGGCCGCGAGCCGGACCCCTGGAAATTTGCGCCCGCTCTAACACAGGCCAAGCCGGCCACGCAAGGTTCCCCGGGGTGATTCAAGCATGTCGAAAGTGTCGCACTTCGAAGGCGGTCCGGAGGACCAAAGGCTCCGGTGGAGCCTTTGGAGCCGAGAAGGCCGCGAAGGCCATGCCTGAGTGGCGGGAAGCCGCCCCGGCGGGGCAAATCATGCCGGCGGCATGATTTGAGGCGAGAAGGCCGTGAGAGCTGGGCTCGAAGGGCGCGGCTAGAGCGGAGACGGCCATGAGAGCTCTGCTCGAATGAAGCCCTTCGCTCGGATGGCTCGGCGTGTTGACAGCCAGGCAAAGCGGGCCGCACCAGGCGTCCGAACTTGTGAGGGGCACGGGGCATTGTTACATTGCCACCAGCAGGAGAGCGCAATGACCCGCCACGCATCCATATCGCTGAGCGACCACGACGCCGAGTTTATCGAAGAGCAGATCGGCAGCGGCACTTATCAATCCGCAACGGAAGTGGTGAGCGCCGGCCTGCGGCTGCTCGAGCATGACGCGAAGGTAAAGGCCCTGCAACAGGCGCTGGACGAAGGCGAAAAGGGGCCGTTCACTCCCTTTGATCGTGACGCCTTTCTCGACGAGCTGCATCGGAAATATCTGCCGCGATGACGCGGCTGAGAATTTCCGACAGGGCCCGACAGGATATCGACGCCATCTGGCTCTATTCACTTGAGCAGTGGTCGGAACATCAAGCGGACGAGTATTACCGTTTGCTGAGCGATAAGATGGCTTCCATCGCTGACAATCCCGCACTTGGTTTGCGAGTGGAGGTTCGGCCGCATTTGCGCAAGCTACCCTCGGGCGCGCACATTATTTACTATCGGACAGCCCCTGATGTCATCGAGATCGTGCGTATCCTGCACCAGGGCATGGATCCGGATCGTCACCTTTAGCCGCTACATAAAACTCATCGGATCGATGTCGACCTGTACCTTGAGGTCGCCCTTGGGCTTTTCGGCATTGCCCAGCCAGAAGCGCATATAGCCTGAGAGGTCGAAATCCTTGCCCGATTGGGCGAGGAGCCGCACCCGGTGGCGGCCGCGGATCATGGCGATGGGCGCGTCGGCCGGACCGAAGAGGCGCACCCCCTCGGCCATGGGCGCGGCCGAGAGCAAGGCCTTCGCAAAGGCCATGGCCGTCTGCTGCTCACTGGCCGAGACGATCAGCGCCGCCAGCCGGCCGAAGGGCGGCATGCCGCCTGCCTCGCGCGCCAGCAGCTCCTGCGCATAAAACGCCTCGCGATCGCCACTGACCATCGCCTTCATCACCGGATGATCGGGGTGATAGGTCTGGAGGAACGCCTTGCCATGCTTTGAGGCACGGCCGGCCCGGCCGGCCACCTGGGTCAGGATCTGGAAGGTCTTTTCCGCGGCGCGTGGATCGCCATGGGCGAGACCGAGATCGGCATCGAGCACGCCCACCACTGAGAGCTTTTCGAAATGGTGGCCCTTCGAAACCAGCTGGGTGCCGATGATGAGGTCATAGTCGCCCCGTTCGATCTCGGCAAAGCGTTCGCGCAGCTGCGCGTGGCTGCCCATATCGGTCGAGAGCAGCACCCGGCGCGCATCCGGGAAGCGGATCGCGGCCTCTTCGGCGACGCGCTCGACGCCCGGCCCCACGGCCACGAGGCTCTCGGTATCGCCGCATTCATCGCACGCCTTGGGCGTTTTCCGCTCATGCCCACAATGGTGGCACATCAGCACGCCGCGAAACCGGTGCTCGACCATCCAGCTCGAGCAATCCGGGCATTGATATTGGTGTCCGCAGGAGCGGCAGAGGGTGAGCGGGGCATAGCCGCGCCGGTTGAGGAACAGCAGCGCCTGTTCGCCCCGGTCGAGTGCCGCAAACACCTCGCGCGCCAGGATCGGGGCGATCCATTCGCCCTTTTCCGGCCCGTTGATGCGCATGTCCACCGCCGTGACATCGGGCATGGCGGCCTGGGCAAAGCGGCTTTCCAGCGTCACGTGCGCATAGCGCCCGGCATTGGCATTGTTGCGCGACTCGACCGAAGGGGTGGCGGACGAGAGGACCACCCGGGCCTGCGCCAGATTGGCCCGGACAATGGCCATGTCGCGGGCGTGATAGGTAAAGCCATCCGATTGCTTGTAGGCGCCGTCATGCTCCTCATCGAGCACCAGCAGCCCCAGCTCGCGGAACGGCAGGAACAAGGCCGAGCGGGCGCCCACCACAGCCCGCACCGACCCATCCAGTACGCCGCGCCACACCTTTGCGCGCTGCACCGGCGTCATGTCCGAATGCCACTCGGCCGGGCGCGTGCCGAAGCGACGGGTGAAGCGGTCGATGAATGTATTGGTCAGGGCAATCTCTGGCAGCAGCACCAGCGCCTGCCGCCCGGCCCGCAGCGTATCGGCCACCGCCTCGAAAAAGACCTCTGTCTTGCCCCCGCCGGTGACGCCATCGAGCAGGGCCACGCCAAAGCCATGGACGTCGAGCGCCAGGATCTGGTCCAGCGCCTTCTGCTGCTCGGGATTGAGCTTTGCCGGATTGTCGTCCGGATCGGGCGGCATCACCACCGGCGGCGCCGGGATTTCCAGCCTTTCCACCGCCCCTGCCCGCTCGAGGCCCTCGATGACCGAGGAAGATACCCCGCTCGCCCCGATCAGGGCCGGCTTGGGCCAGGCCATGTCATCCATGAGGCAGTCGAGCACCCGCAGCCGGGCCGGCGTCAGCTTTTCCGGCTCGTGCCCGGTGCGGCGATAGGCAATGACCGGCTTTGGCGCATCCAGCGCCTCGGGCGAACGCAGCACGCCGCGCAGCACCTGGCCCGGCGCGGTCAGTGTATAGCGCGCCACCCATTCGACGAGTTTCAGCAGCTCTTCGGAGAGCGGCGGCACATCATAGGCATGGGCAATATCGCGCAGGCGATTGTGGGCGATCGTGTCCCTGGGTGGGCCCCAGACCACGCCGAGGATCAATCGCGGCCCCAGCGGCACGGCGACGATCGAGCCGCGCTCCACCGCCATGCCCTGGGGCACGCGATAGCTGTAGGGGCCCTCCACGGCCACCCCCACCATAACTGCGACAATGTCAGGACGATCCACCATCTTTGCCTGTTCTGTTCGCATCGCTGGCGCCTCAATGCAAGCGATTCTGAGCCCTGCACATGCTGACATGTCCTGTCGCTATGTTCACCTAGTGTTCTTGTCACGGACGGATGAGGAGAACGACCATGAACGCGCACATGCATCACCCCTCTCACGCCAGTGTGGAGACCATTGCCCGCGAGGCGAGCCTTTATGACTGGCTGATCCACCGCAGCAGGACACGCCGTCGCCCCGACCTTGTGCCGGGCCATCTCCATGCCGATCTGGGCCTCGACCCGCGCGAACGGCCACGCGACTGGTCCGGCTGGCGGCCCTTCGGCTAGAGAATTGTTCACCGATCCGGTCTAGGCTTCACCCATGACCGACTCAGCCTTTGCCACCGATGACTTCGTCCGCAGCCGGATTGATGCCTGGCTGCGTGATCTGGGTTCGGTGCGGCGGCTGGCCCCCAGGACCCTGGAGGCCTATGGTCGCGATCTCGGCCAGTTCATAAGTTTTCTGGCCGGCCATATGGGCGGACCGGTGAGCCTTGATTCGCTCCGGCAATTGCGCGGCGCCGACATCCGCGCCTTCATGGCCCAGCGCCGCAGCGAAAGTCTCGGCTCGCGCTCGCTGGCGCGGGTGCTCTCCGCGCTCAAGAGTTTTTTCGGCTTTCTCGAACGTGAGGGCACGCTGACGACCGAGGCGCTCAACGTCGTCCGTACCCCCAGGATACCGCGCTCGCTGCCCAAGGCCCTGACCGTGGTCGAAGCCAAGGCGACAATTTCGGCCACCGACGAAATGGAAGACCGGCCCTGGGTCGCCGCCCGCGACATGGCCGTCATTTCGCTCTGCTATGGCGCAGGCCTGCGTATCTCGGAAGCCCTTTCGCTCACCAAGGCCGACCTCGACAGCGCGACGCTGCGGGTCACCGGCAAGGGCGGCAAGGTGCGCATGGTGCCGCTGATCGTCCCGGTACGGCAGAGCATCGACACCTATCTGTCGCTGGCCCCGTTCAAGCTCTGGCCCGAAGACAAGCTGTTTCGCGGCGTGCGCGGCGGCGTGCTCTCGCCCCGCCTCATCCAGATGCGCCTGGTGCAGTTGCGCTCGGCGCTCGGCCTGCCGCCCTCGGCAACCCCGCATGCGCTCAGGCACTCCTTTGCCACCCATCTGCTGGGCAAGGGCGGCGACCTGCGCGCCATTCAGGAACTGCTGGGCCATGCCAGCCTCTCCTCCACCCAGATCTATACCCAGGTCGATACCGAGCGATTGCTGGAAAGCTATGCCCAGGCCCATCCGCGCGGCTGAGGGGGAGTTCCTGAAACAGCTGCTTCGCAAAACACCTTGCCGCCCTCGGGCCTGACCCAAGGGCCAGTCGTTTCCTTCCTGGATTTGTGGGCGTGCACAGTGGCCCCCGGGTCAAACCCGAGGGCGGAACCGTGGGAGGCCGGTCATTTCAGCCGCTGGACGGAATTGCGCGTAGTTGGCTTTGAACGGCGTCCGATCGGGCCTATTGCTGGCGCAAAGGACCTTTGCCGCATGACCAGCACCCCCACCGACAGCCCCGTCACCCGCATCGACACCATGGGCTATCTCCTCGCCCTTGGCGGGGCGGCCCTGTTTTCCACCAAGGGCGTCTTCATCAAGCTCGCCTTTGCCGAAGGCGTCTCCACCGAGGCAGCGCTGGCCTTGCGCATGCTGGTGGCCCTGCCGGTCTATCTGGTCATCCTCGTCTCGATCCTGCGCCGTAACGGCCAGCTGCGGGCGCTGCTGACCGCCAGAACTCTGGCTGCCAGCATGGCCGTGGGCGCACTGGGCTACTATCTCTCCAGCTATCTCGACTTTGCGGGCCTGGCTTTCGTCCCGGCCCAATATGAGCGGCTGGTGCTGTTCACCTATCCCTTCTTCGTCCTGCTCTTCGGCGTCTGGTTCTTTGGCGACCGCATGAGCTGGAACCTCGTGCCGCCCATGCTGCTGAGCTATGGCGGGCTGGCCGTAATCTTTGCCTGGAACCTCACCGTGCAGCCCGAGGGGCTGTTCCTCGGAACACTGCTGGTCCTGGGCTCGGCGCTGACCTTCGCGCTCTACCAGCACCTGGCGCGGCGGCAGATGCTGGTGCTGGGCTCGGCGCTGTTCACCTGCATCGGCATGTCGACCGCCGCCGTGCTGGCCATCGGCCAGAGCCTTGTCGTCGACGGGCCCCAGACCTACGCCGGCTTCACCCCCTATGTCTGGTCGCTCGGCCTGATGCTGGGCGTCTTCGGCACGGTGCTCCCCTCATTCCTGCTCAATGGCGCGATTTCCCGCATTGGACCGCGCGCCACCTCGTCCACCGCCTCATTCGGGCCGATCATCACCATCGTGCTGGCCGTGGTCATCTTGGGCGAGGACTTTACCCTGGTTCATGCCGTGGGAACCGCCATGGTGCTGTGCGGGTCCTGGCTGTTTGCGCGCCGCGAAAGCCGCAACCGCACCCGTGATCAATAGCTTTCCCCCCTTCTGGCCGCCATAAAGCCGCTATAAGATGACGCTATTGGGAATGGCATTTCGGGTTGAGGGAGAACAGCTTATGCGTGCATTCAGCAGGGGTCTGGGCGCAACCGGCCTGGCACTGATCCTGGTTGCCGGCCTCATGGCACCCAGCCAGGCGCAGACATCGGACGCGGTAGATTTCGGCGACGATACGTCCGAATGGGCCCATGACGGCGAATGCGACGATCCGCGCTTTACCGGCGAGGGCATGGCCAGCGAACTCGAAGACGCCGATACCGCCAAGGATGCCACCGATTGCCGTGCGGCCTTCGAGGCCGGCACGATCACCCTGGCGGAAACGGGCGAGATCGCCGGCGATCCGCCGGTGGGTCCCACCAACGAGATCGACTTCGGCGACGACACCTCCGAATGGGCCAAGGATGGCGAATGCGATGACCCGCGCTTCACCGGCGAGGGCATGGCGGCCGAGCTCGAGGATGTCGATGTCGGCAAGGATGCCACCGACTGCCAGGCCGCCTTCGAAGCCGGCACGATCACCCTGGCCGAACCCGATAGCGGCGACAGCGCCGACGCCTCGGCCGTGGATTTCGGCGATGACAGCTCGGACTGGGCCAATGACGGCGAATGCGACGATCCGCGCTTTGCCGGGACCGGCATGGCCGAGGAACTGGAAGACGCCGATATCGGCAAGGACGCCACCGACTGCCAGGCCGCTTTTGAGGCGGGCACCATTACCCTTGCCGAAGAGGGCGATACGGCCACTCCAGACGCTATCGACTTTGGCGATGACAGCTCCGAATGGGCCAACGATCTCGAATGCGACGATCCGCGCTTTACCGGTGCCGGCATGGCCGGGGAACTCGATGACGAGAACATCCTGCGCGATGCCAGCGACTGCCGCACCGCCTTCGAGGATGGCACCATTACCCTGGCCGGTGAAGGCTCGGACGAAGTGCCCATGACCCTCGCTTCAGGCAGCGTGCTCGAAGCGCTGGCCGCGCGCATCGACTTCGGCGATGACAGCGGCGCCTGGCCCAATGACGGGGAATGCGACGATCCCGATTTTGTCGGCGCCGGCGTTGCCGCCACCCCCTCGGACTCCGAGCGCATGAAGGATGCCAGCGATTGCCGCGCCGCCTTCCTGTCGGGCAATGCATCCCTCAAGTCCGTCAATGACATAGGCGGCTTCTTCGACTTCGGCTCGGACACGTCGGAATGGGCCAATGACGGCCAGTGCGACGACTGGCGCTTTGCCGGTGCCGGCATGGCCAAGAAGCTCTCCAGCGACGACGTCATGGGCGATGCCACCGACTGCCAGGCCCTGGTGGACAGCGGCGACATCACCATCAAGCCGGTGTTTACGCCCGACTATGTCCTCGGCGCACCCTATGATTCCTCGGGCGTGGAATTCGGCGACAATTCCTCGGACTATGCCAATGACAATATCTGCGACGACCCGCGCTTCGAAGGCCCGGGCGTGGCCTCGACCCTGCTCGACAGCGATCTCGAAAAAGACTCGGCCGACTGCCAGGCCCTGTTCGAAGCGGGCAAGATCACCCTGCGCTGAGGGGTTTGGAGATAAACATGAAAACGGCGGGACTTTGTCCCGCCGTTTTTGTTTTGGTCAGTCCCCCAGCATCAAAGCCGTCCTGGGCTTGACCCGAGGATCAGTCAGACGTGATCGAAGCTTGACTGTTCAACGTCATTGCCGGGCTTGTGCAGGCAATCCATCTGCCGAGCCATCGCAAGGACCACCCGGTCAAGCCGGGTGGTGACGATGGAGGGAGGCATAGCGGTAAACGATGGACCGCCCGCGCCGCTCAGGCGGCCTTGCGCTCGACCATCATCTTCTTGATCTGGGCAATGGCCTTGGCCGGGTTGAGGCCCTTGGGGCAGGCATTGGAGCAGTTCATGATCGTGTGGCAGCGATAGAGCTTGAACGGGTCCTCGAGATTGTCGAGGCGTTCCTGCGTGGTCTCGTCGCGGCTATCGATCAGCCAGCGATAGGCCTGGAGCAGCGCTGCGGGCCCGAGATACTTCTCGCCATTCCACCAATAGGACGGGCAGGAGGTCGAGCAGCAGGCGCACAGGATGCATTCATACAAGCCGTCGAGCTTGGAGCGGGCCTCGACCGACTGCGTCCATTCCTTTTCGGGCGTGGGCGAAGTGGTCTTGAGCCAGGGCTCAATGGCGCGGTGCTGGGCGTAGAAATTGGTGAGGTCGGGAACAAGGTCCTTGACCACGGGCATATGCGGCAGCGGGTAGATCTTGATCGGGCCCGAGCTGTCATCCATGCCCTTGGTACAGGCCAGGGTGTTGAGCCCGTTGATATTCATCGAGCAGGAGCCGCAGATGCCCTCGCGGCAGCTCCGGCGCAGCGTCAGGGTCGGATCGGTGTTGTTCTTGATATAGAGCAGGGCGTCGAGGATCATCGGCCCGCAATTGTCGAGATCGACAAAATAGGTGTCGATGCGCGGATTGTCCTCGGTATCGGGATCATAGCGATAGATATGGAATTCCCGCAGACGCGTGGCGCCCTGCGGCTTGGGCCAGGTCTTGCCCTTTTGCGGCTGATCGGCCTTGCGCAAAGTCAGTTCGGCCATGTTCTCATTCCTCTCAGCGGGCGCTTGGGGGTCGCCCGAAAAATCAGTAGTTCGGCTTGCAGACCTGGTTCGACTTGGCGACGTAGGTATTGTACGGCACCGCGTCCTCGGGCGCCGTCGAGCCGCCCTTCATCGAGGCGATGACCACGCCCATGAACCGCTCGTCGATCAGCGTCATCGCCGCCTCGGCCTTGCAGCTGCAAAGCTCGGTATTCTGGGAGATACCGACGCAGACCTTGTAGAATTCTTCCTTCTGCTCGGCCGTCGGCGCCGCGAAGGCCGGCATGGCGAGAGCCAGAAGGGCAGCAGAAGCGAGAATGAGGCGCATCAGTACACTCGTGCCTTGGGTGCGATTTTCTTCAGATCGATGCCACCCTGATCCTGGGGCGTCAGCGGGTCGGTAATGACCGGGCGATAGGAGAGCGCCACGGCACCGGTCGAAACATCGACCGTGGCCAGGGTATGCTTGCGCCATTCCACGTCGTCGCGGTTCGGAAAATCCTCATGCGCATGGGCGCCGCGGCTTTCGTGCCGGGCCTCGGCCGACACCACCGTCGCCATGGCGCAGGTCATGAGGTTTTCAAGCTCGAGCGTTTCCACGAGGTCCGAATTCCAGATCAGCGAGCGGTCGGTGACCTTGACGTCAGGCAGGCGCGCATAGATTTCGCTCATTGCCGCAACGCCGTTCTTGAGCGAGGCATCGGTGCGGAACACGGCCGCATCGGCCTGCATGGTGCGCTGCATCTCGTCGCGCAGTTTTGCCGTCGGCTGGGAGCCATTGGCATTGCGGAGGCGATCGAAGCGGGCGAGGATTTTTTCATCCTGCGCCGCGTTGATACCAGGCACCGGGCTCGCCTTGTCGACCACCTTGCCGGCACGGATGGCGGCGGCGCGGCCAAAGACCACAAGATCGGTGAGGGAATTGGAGCCCAGCCGGTTGGCGCCATGCACCGAGGCACAGGCGGCTTCGCCCACGGCCATCAGGCCCGGCACGATGCGGTTCGGGTCCTCGGCGGTCGGGTTGAGCACCTCGCCGTGATAATTGGCGGGAATGCCACCCATATTGTAGTGCACGGTCGGCAGGACCGGGATCGGCTCACGGGTGAGGTCGACGCCGGCGAAGATTTTCGCGCTCTCGGTAATGCCCGGCAGGCGCTCGTGCAGCACCTTGGGATCGAGGTGATCAAGATGCAGGTAGATATGGTCCTTCTTGGGACCGACGCCACGGCCTTCGCGGATTTCCAGCGTCATGCAGCGCGAAACGACATCGCGCGAGGCGAGGTCTTTCGCATTCGGGGCATAGCGCTCCATGAAACGCTCGCCCTCGGAATTGGTGAGATAGCCGCCCTCGCCCCGCGCGCCTTCGGTGATCAGCACGCCGGCGCCATAGATGCCGGTGGGGTGGAACTGCACGAATTCCATGTCCTGCAGCGGCAGGCCGGCGCGGGCCACCATGCCATTGCCGTCGCCGGTGCAGGTATGGGCCGAAGTGGCCGAGAAGTAGGAGCGGCCATAGCCGCCGGTGGCCAGCACCACGAGCTTGGCGCGGAAGCGATGCAGCGTGCCGTCGTCGAGCTTCCAGGCAATGACGCCCTGGCATTCGCCATTCTCGCCCATGATCAGGTCGAGCGCGAAATATTCGATGAAGAACTGCGCGTCATTCTTGACCGACTGGCCATAGAGCGTGTGCAGGATTGCGTGGCCGGTGCGGTCGGCGGCGGCGCAGGTGCGCTGCACCGGCGGGCCGTCGCCGAATTCGGTCATGTGCCCGCCAAACGGGCGCTGATAGATTTTTCCCTCTTGCGTGCGGGAGAATGGCACGCCGTAGTGTTCCAGTTCGTAGATCGCCGCCGGGGCCTCGCGCGCCAGATATTCCATGGCGTCATTGTCGCCCAGCCAGTCCGACCCCTTGACGGTGTCGTACATGTGCCACTGCCAGCTGTCGGGACCCATATTCTGCAGCGATGCGGCAATGCCGCCCTGGGCCGCGACAGTGTGCGAGCGGGTGGGAAAGACCTTGGTGATGCAGGCGGTATTAAAACCCTGCTCGGCCATGCCCAGCGTAGCGCGGAGACCCGCACCACCCGCGCCCACCACGACGACGTCGAATTCGTGGTCGATCAGTTCGTACTTGGCCATCTTGATCAACCCCAGAAGACGATTTTGAGCACGGCGCCGGCACCCAGAAGGGCGAGGGCGAGACAGAACAGCGTGTTGAGCAGCATGGCCAGGCGATACATGGCGCCGTGAACATAGTCCTCGAGCGTATCGCGCATGCCGTTGCGCATGTGGATCGTGGCAATGGCGATCAGCACGGCAAAGGGAAGGCCGACCCACCAATTGGCCAGCAGCGCCACCACATCGGCGCGGTCCTGGCCGGCCAGTCGCACCACCACAAAGAGCAAAAAGCCCAGGAACACGATGTTGATGGCGCCAGTCATGCGCTGGGTGATGAAATGCCGGGTGGAGGCCTTGGCGTCGCCGTAATGGGACTTGGGATTGGCGATGGTCGCCGTGGTCAGGACGGGTTCACGCATTTCAGGCCATCCACACAAAGAAGGTCCAGATCAGGATAGTGATGATCACCGAGGCGATGATTGTGGCCCAGGCCATCTGCTGGCGCCGGCCCGGTTCGAGCATCACGGCAAAATCCCAGACAAAGTGCCGGAGGCCGCCGCACATGTGGTGCACGAGGCTCCAGGTGAAGCCGAACAGCACGAGCTGCCCGAACCAGCTGCCATAGACGACATTGACCGCCATCAGCGCATCCTGTCCCACGGCGGCGGCACCCAGCCAGATCACCAGCAGCGCCATGCCGAAATAATTGGCGATGCCGGTCGCGCGATGGATGATCGACATGGCCATGGTGATGGACCAGCGATAGATCTGCAGATGCGGGGAAGTGGGGCGGGCTCTGACCGACATGGGGCGTATCCGGGGCCTTGCGATGCGGCGCCATGCCGCGTCCAGTTTGGAATGGTTCGAGTGTTTAGCGCCCAATGGTTACGAAATCAAAGCCCGGCCCGGCCCTGAGCGACAACTTTCGGCGCTTTCCGCACTTTGTTCGCATAGCGCACACACTGTTCGCGGAGCGGCGGTGATGACGGAACGATGAGGCCGGACATGAAGGGCAATGCAGCGATATGCTGGGGCACTGGACGTATGGGCACTCGCGGCCCAGACCGGCGTGCCAGGTGACAGGATGCAGCCAACGCGACCGGGCAGGACGGACGCTTTGATGGTGCCGGCCGTCGCGCGGCCTCCAAGTTGGCGAAATCGGGGACGGGGCAAATCCGGGACCTGCATACCCCGGGCCTGACCCACCGCCTCGGCAGGTCGAAGGCCGCATCTCCCCCGCCTATCCGGCGCGCCCCCGGTAGGCAGGAGCGGATCGGCGCACGGGCCTCAGCTTTCGGCACGGCACGAGCCATCATGGTAAACAAATTTTAGCTTCCGCGGCGGAATATATGATTCTACCCGGAGACTAGCCCATGTCTTTCCTATCCAGTGTCAAAGGCCGCATCTATGCTGCCTTCATCAGTGTGGTCGCCATCATCCTTGCGATCGCGGCGACCTCCGCCGCCATGATGTATTCGGCCGAAGGCCTGTTCGCCCAGTATCGCGAAGCGGCGCGCCAGTCGCTGGAAATCAATGACTATGTGCGCGACGTGGAAACGCTGCGGCAGGATTTTTCGACTTACCTGCAGGACCCCAGCCCGCAGCGCGCCGAGCGCGTGCGCGAAATGATCCTCGATGTAGGCACAACCGACGCCGACGGACTGGCCTTCTTCCTGCACGACCCGGTCTCGCTCGACGCCATCGACACGGTGACGCTGCAATCCCAGACCTATGACGCGACCTTCACCAGGCTGATGGCGGCCATCGCCGCCGGCACTGCGCCGGAAGCTGCGGCCGAGACGCCCCACTTGCAGGCGTTGGGTCAGGCTATGAGCGAGCTCTACAATGCGATGAGCGACCGGGCCAAAGAGGCGCAAAACACGCTAGGGCCGCAGATTGCCGAGCAGCAGCAGCGCCAGTTCATCATTCTGGTCGCTGTCGGGCTGGTCGGACTGGTCGGCGGCATTGTCCTGGCGGCGGTGACCGCGCGCTGGCTGGGCCGCGCCATTGGCGGTCTCACAAAGACCATGCAGGCCCTTTCGGGCGGGAACCGTGATGTCATGATTTCCGGCACGAAGGCCCGCAACGAGCTGGGCGAGATGGCCCGCGCCCTCGAAACCTTCCGCGACAATGCCCGCCAGGTGGCCGAGGCCGAGATCGCAAAACAGGCCGACGCCAGCCGCACCCTCGCCCGTGCCGAAACCATGGCCCGTTTCCAGGCCGCCTTCGACGCCGTTATCGCCCGGGCGCTGGATGGCGATTTCTCGGCCCGTCTCGACGCCGACAATGACGATGCCGAAATCGACCGCATCGCCGCCAATCTCAATGCCATGCTGGCCTCGATCGAAGCGGCTCTGGGCGAGGCCGACACGGTGCTCGGCGCCCTGGCCGGGGCCGACCTGCGCCAGCGCATGGCGGGCTCCTATGCCGGCGCCTTCGAGCGGCTCAAGACCTCGACCAACAATGTCGCCGACACGCTGGCCGGCATGGTGGGCGAGCTGCGCGACACCTCCCGCGCGCTCAAGACCGCCACGGCGGAAATCCTTGCCGGCGCCAATGACCTCTCCGAGCGCACCACCCGCCAGGCGGCCACGATCGAGCAGACCTCGGCCGCCATGGAGCAGATGGCCTCGAGCGTGGCGCTCAATGCCGAGCGGGCGCGTGAGGCCAGCACCAGCACCGACAGGGTGACCCATGTGGTGGAGGCCAGCAGCGGCGTGATGGACCAGGCGACATCGGCCATGAGCGCCATCGAAACCTCCTCGGCCAAGATTTCCAGCATCATTGGCCTCATCGACGACATTGCCTTTCAGACCAACCTCCTGGCCCTCAACGCCTCGGTGGAAGCCGCCCGGGCCGGTGAGGCCGGCAAGGGCTTTGCCGTGGTGGCGGTGGAAGTGCGGCGCCTCGCGCAATCAGCGGCGCAGGCTTCGAGCGACGTGAAGGTGCTGATCGAACAGAGCGCCGGCGAAGTGCGCAACGGCACGCGGCTGGTGGCCGACGTGGCCGGGCGCCTGGGCGAGATCATTGCCGGGGTGCGCCAGACCGCCAGCGTCATGGAAACCATTGCCAGCGACAGCCAGGCCCAGGCCTCGGGCATTGCCGAGGTCAATGTCGCGGTGCGCCAGATGGACGAGATGACCCAGCACAATGCGGCGCTGGTCGAGGAAATGAACGCCTCGATCGAGCAGACCGAGGGCCAGGCCGGCATGGTCGACCGGCTGGTCGAGCGCTTTGTTCTGGCCGGTGCGGCCCCGGTCCGGTCCGTAACCCCGGCCGCGGCAGCCCGGTCGCTGAGCCCCGCCACCAAAAAGGTCGCAAGGGCCTATTTCGGCGGGGCCGCTGCCGAGGACTGGAACGAGTTCTAGACGCAAACGAAACCGCCGGACCCCAGGGCCCGGCGGTTCTGGCTTACTTGTTCTTGATCGGCAGGTCGGGCAGCTGGATGCCGCCACCGCCACCACCATTGTCGAGCGGCAGGTCGGGAAGATTGATGCCGCCGCCACCGGATTTCTTCACGCCGCCGATACTGGCGGTCGAGCTATAGTCCGCATCGGCCATGCCGAGCAGGCGGTTGACGGCGATGCGGTTGTCGATGCCGGGCCAGCTGCAATAGGCGTCGTGGCTGGTGGCGAAGGCGCAATCGACCCGCACCGTTTCAGTGTGACAGACGAGGAGGGGCGCTGCCGCCTCGAACACGCCGCCCTGGTCGACGCAGCGATTGGCAAAGGTGCCCATGCCGATGGTCACGTCGCGACTGGCGGCCTGGGCGGAAGCGGCACCGAGCAGCGTGGCAAGGGCGATGGTGGCGGACAGGATCAGCTTGGTCTTGGTCATTGTCATTCTCCTTTGTGGTGCGGCGCGCTCTCTGGCCGCCGCTGATGGAGCACCTTCTAAAGGAGGCCAGTTCACGCTGGCGTGAACTGGGCATTTAGCTGCCGTTCAGTTTTCCCGACCCCGCAATGCCGGACAAAAATCTTCCCCGCGGCCTGCGGGCAGGCTATGGCCGGTGGCAGCAAGGAGAGGCGCATGACCGGGCGGGTGACCATCGTATCGCAGGAGCTGCTGGCCCAAAGCTGGGGAAGCCTGACCAATTACACGGTCGACTATAGGAGGCGCGATGGCGCGGTGCAGCGCCTCGAGCGCGAAGTCTATGACCACGGCCACGCCGCCGCCCTGCTGCTGCACGACCCCTCACGCGACACGGTGCTGCTGGTGCGTCAGTTCCGCCTGCCCGCCCTTCTGGGCGGCGACCAGCCGGACGTGCTCGAAGCCTGTGCAGGCCTGCTGGACGGCGACGATGCCGCCACCGCCGCGGCCCGCGAGGCGCTGGAAGAAGCGGGTCATGCGCCGCGCGACATCATCCATGTCTGCGACGCCTATATGAGCCCGGGCTCGCTCACCGAGAAAGTCAGCTTCTTTGTCGGCACCTATGATGCGACGACATTCCGCCATGAAGGCGGGGGTCTCGAAGCCGAGGGCGAGGAGATCGAACTGGTCGAACTCGGCTTTGCCGAGGCCCTGGCGATGACCCGCAATGGCGGCATCATCGACGCCAAGACGATTTTGCTGCTCCAGCATGTGGCGTTGCAGCGTCGCTGACCTTCGGCGCTAGAAATCCACGAGCTTCTTGTCAGGATCATAGGGCTGATCCTTGGCGACGCGGGTCACCGCCTGGCCGCAGCGCATTTTTTTGCTCACCGCATCATAGGCATAGGTGGGGCCGCCATGCAGCTGCCAGCCCTCGGACAGCGCCTTGGTCACCTTGTGGCAAAAGGCGCTGTCATCCTCGCCGGTGAGAAAACGGTAGATCAGCATGCATGCCCCCTTTGGCCCGGCTGCGTCGCCGGAGATTGATCTTGCAGCCTCTTAGCGGTAATCGAAGCATCATGCACAGCTTTCCTCAGCATCTCCTCGACGGCCACGCCAATTTCATGGCCGGGCGCTATGCCCGTGAAAAGGAACGCATTCGCGATCTGGCCGAAACCGGCCAGACGCCCTCCACCCTGATCATTGCCTGCTGCGACAGCCGCGCGGCGCCGGAAATGATCTTCGATTCCGGACCCGGCGAACTCTTCGTTCTGCGCAACGTCGCCAATCTGGTGCCGACCTATGCGCCCGATGGCGGCCAGCACGGCACTTCGGCGGCGATCGAATTTGCCATCAAGGGCCTGCACATTTCCAATATCGTGGTCATGGGCCATGGCCGCTGCGGTGGTATCAAGGCGGCGCTCGACCCCGCCATGACCCCGCTCGATAGTGGTGACTTCATCGGCAAATGGATGAGCATGCTGGGCGAATTGCCCGGCCAGCTGGGCCAGAACACGCTGATGACCCCGGCCGAGCGGCAGACGGCGCTGGAGCGCATCTCGATCCGCAATTCCATCCGCAACCTCAGGACCTTTCCCTATGTCGCCGCGCTCGAGGCGGAGGGCAAGCTGGCTGTGCATGGCGCCTGGTTCGATATTTCGACCGGAGAGTTGTGGATCATGGATGGCGATGGCGATTTCATTCGCCCGGTCTTGTGAACCGCCGCAACGATGAATTGATCGCGGAATACCCCGGCTTTGGCCGGGGTTTTTCTTTGTCCGGCCAGCAAAGCCATGCCGCGTGACTGCGATCCCGGATTTGGCCACAGACTTGTACCCGCGCCGCCGCAATCGTGATCACTAGAGCGTGATCCGCTGGGCGCCTGCATTCTGCGATCACGCGCCGGTGACTTGCTGGCGCCCTGAAACCAAGCCTCTGGCAACGCCCGAAAATCGCCCCGAGATTTGTCCAAGCCCGCCCATCCGCCGGCCATGACCAGCCACAATGGGCGGCGATTGTCTGTCCCACGGGCCGCCGGAGAGCGACCCGTCGGCAAAGGATCCTCCCTTGCCGCCACCTCCCAAAGTCAACATGGAGCAATACCCATGAAGAAGATCGTTCTGACCTCGCTGTTCGCCCTTGGCCTTTCTGGCGCCGCAATGGCCCAGGCCGCTACCGATTTCGTCTCGGTTGATACCGATGCCAATGGTGGCGTTTCGCTGGTCGAGGCGCAGGTGGCCTGGCCTGATCTGACCGAAGAGGCCTTCACCGCTGCCGATACCGACGGCAATGGTGAACTGTCTGCGGAAGAGTATGATGCTCTGGTCGCAGCGACCGCCCCTGTAGCCCAGTAAGGCGGCCACCTGCTGGCGTGAGCGCGCCCCCTCCGGCGCTCCCTAGGCGCCGGAAGCTCACATTGGCAGTCCAGCCAGCCACCCCTTCCGGGGTGGCTGCGGCTTTTTGAGGGGACGATCAGTCGAGGCGGATGGCCGGTTCGCTCTTTTTCGCCTTGCGCAGGGTGACGACCAGCCCGGCAATGACCAGCAGTCCGCCGACGATCTCGATGCCGGTAATGGTCTCCCCCAGCACCAGATAGCCCGACAGCAGGCCGGTGATCGGCACAAGCAGGGTGAAGGGCGCCACCACCGAGGCCGGATGCCTTCCCAAGAGCCAGCTCCAGATCGCCCCGCCCAGCAGCGTCGCCGGATAGGCAAGGAAGGCGATCAGCGCCGCGTCGCTCCACGAGAATGCCGTCAGCGCCGCCGCAATGGCCGGCCAGCCTTCCATGGCAAGGGACAGGACGAACAGCGGCAGTGGCGCCGCCAGCGCCCCCCAGACCGTGAACGACACGGCATTGACCTTGCCCGCCTTCTTGGTCAGCACATTGGCCAGGCCCCAGCTGATCGCCGCGAGGATAACCAGGAGCAGCGGCAGGAGATTGGTCATTCCCAGCCGTTCGGACGCGATGACGGCAATGCCGCCAAAGGCAATGGCCGCCCCGATCACCTGGTACCGGCTCGGCCGCTCACCCAGAAGCACAAAGGCCATGACCATGGTGAAGAAGGCCTGGGTCTGCAGCACCAGCGAAGAGAGACCCGCCGGCATGCCCCAGGCGAGGCCCAGATTGAGAAAACCGTAGAGCGCAAAGCCGAAGCTGAGGCCGAAGCCGATGACGATCCAGGCCGGCGCCTTGGGCGGCTTGATAAACAGCACCAGCGGAAAGGCCGCCGCGGTAAAGCGCAGGGCCGCCGCCAGGATCGGCGGCATGGCCTCGACGCTGAGTTTGATGACGACGAAGTTGAAGCCCCAGATGGCAACGACGAGCAGGGCCAGCAGGATATGGCGAAACGGCATCAGGCGCCCCGTATTTGAACGAAAAGGCGGGGTCCGAAGACATTGACCATGAGGCCGACAAAGACCAGCACGCTGCCCCAGACTTCGAGCCCGGTCACGACTTCGCCGAGCAGCAATGCCGCGCTGATCATGCCGGCCACCGGCACCAGCAGCGAGAAAGGCGCAATGGTATTGGCCGGATAGCGGCTGAGCAGCACGCTCCAGAGCCCGAAACCCACCAGCGTCGCCGCATAGCCGTTAAAGGCAATGGAGGCCAGGCCCAGTCCGCTGATCTCTGTGAGCCCGGTGGCCACGGCATCAGGCCCTTCGATCAGCATGGAGAGGGCAAAGAGCGGCAGGGGCGGGACGAGGCTCGACCAGACCACGAAGCTGAACATGTCGACGCGCCCGGCTTTCTTGACGACGATATTGGAGAGGCCCCAGAAAAACGCCGAGGCGACACACATCAGGAGCGGCAGCAGCAGGTGGAATTCGAGCCGTTCCAGCCCGATGACGGCAATGCCGCCAAAGGCAAGCACCGCGCCCAGGAGCTGGAACCGGTTGATTCGCTCCCCCAGAAACACAAAGGCCAGGGCAAAGGTGAAGAAGGCCTGCAATTGCATGACCAGCGAGGCCAGGCCCGACGGCATGCCGAGGCTGATGGCCATGAACAACAGGCCGAACTGCGCCACGCCGATGGCCAGGCCGTAGCCGACAAGGGTCCCCAGCCGCACGTCGGGCCGGCGCACGAAGAACACCGCCGGCAGGGCCGCCGCCACATAGCGCAGCCCGGTCATGAAGAGCGGGGGCACATCCTCGACACCCCAGCGGATGAAGACGAAATTGATGCCCCAGATGGCAACGACGAGGAGAACAAGAAAAAGATCGCGCGGGGGCATGGCGTAACGTCCGGTAGGCCATCGCTTCTAAGCGCGGGTCCTGGCCCTCTCAAGGGCGCAAATCCACAATCCGTCCATGCACCAAAGCAAACGGCCTCCCCAAGGGGAGGCCGAACGGAGCGCATTGCCGCGTCGATCAGGCCGCCAGGGCCCGGGCCTTGTAGCCCTTTTCGATCAGCGTTTCGGCGATCTGGATGGTGTTGAGGGCCGCGCCCTTCCTCAGATTGTCCGAGACCACCCACATGGCCAGGCCATTTTCCACCGTCACATCCTCGCGGATGCGGCTGACATAGGTGTCATATTCGCCCACCGTCTCGACCGGGGTCGCGTAGCCACCGGCTTCGCGCTTGTCGAGCACCGAAATGCCCGGCGCTTCGCGCAGGATATCGCGGGCCTCGTCGGCGCTGATCGGATTGGCGAATTCGAGATTGACCGATTCCGAATGGCCCACGAAGACCGGCACGCGCACGGCGGTGCAGGTCACCTTGATCTTGGGATCGAGGATCTTCTTGGTTTCGGCCAGCACCTTCCACTCTTCCTTGGTGTAGCCGTCTTCCATGAACACATCGATATGCGGGATGACGTTGAAGGCGATCTGCTTGGTGAACTTCTGCGGGGTCGGGCTGTCATTGACGAAAATGCCCTTGGTCTGGTTCCAGAGCTCGTCGACGCCTTCCTTGCCGGCGCCCGACACCGATTGATAGGTCGAGACCACGACGCGCTTGATGGTGGCCGCATCGTGAAGCGGCTTCAGCGCCACGACCAGCTGCGCGGTCGAGCAATTGGGGTTGGCGATGATGCCGTTGCGCTTGGGGTCGGCCAGCCAGCGATCGAGCACATGCCCGTTCACTTCCGGCACCACCAGCGGCACGTCGGAGTGATAGCGCCAGTAGGACGAATTATCGATGACGATGGCGCCGGCCGCGGCAATGCGCGGGCCCCAGTCCTTGGAAATCGCCCCGCCCGCCGACATGATGGCAAAATCGACGCTCGAGAAATCGAAATGCTGCAGGTCCCTGGCCTTGAGGATCTTGTCGCCATAGGACAGTTCCCGGCCAATCGAGCGGGAGGACGCGAGGGCAAAGACCTCGTCCGCCGGAAACTTGCGCTCGGCCAGGATGTTGAGAACTTCGCGGCCCACATTGCCCGTGGCCCCGACGACAGCGACGCGATAACCCATTTTGGAACTCCGGTCCCTTACCATTTCCGCCCCCGCGCGATCGGCACTGGCCATCGCGGTCTTGATCTCTAGGCCTCTCCCCGGCGGGAGAGCGACCCGGGGAAAAGCGTCAGACGGTTTTGGTGGTTTTGGTCATGGCGAGCATGCCCCCGGCAGGGAGCCGGGTGGTGGCAGGAGCGGCAATAAAGCTGCGGATGCGCATGACGACTGAATGCTTCCTATGAAAAGCAGGACTTCTCATACTCTCAAATAGGAAAGAGTCAATGAATTTGCAGAACCGGCCCGTTCAAATCGCACCGCGCCGGTCGGGCGGACGCTAAAGCGCAGGAGCGGCATAGGCCGTTCGCCTTGCCGCCTCCGCTCCGTTCCGCATGGGGTGATGCAAGCGGCAACTGAAGCGTGGGAAGAAGTGGTGCGGAACGGCAACAGCCGAACGTCTATGGATTTGTTAACCTTGGATATTGATGGCACATTAGGCGGTATGTTGCGCAATCGTGTCATGCGCAAGGGGTGGACAGAATGAGCGTTCGGCATCTGGTATTGACGGCGGTGGTTGCGGCTCTGGCGACCAGCACGGCACTGGCTGCGGATACGGCGATCTATTTCAACCCTGAGCTTGCCGGCGACTTCACCGCCCCGACGCCCTTCGAGGGCCTCTATGCCGGCGTGGTCTTCGGACCCATTTCCGCCCGCAAGAGCAATTTCAACGTCCCCGGCGCCGAAATCCGTCCCGAATTCGGCGGTGTCGTCGGCTGGAACCAGCCGGTCGCCGATGGCGTGGTGCTGGGCGGCGAGGTACAGGCCACCATCGCCACCGATTTTTCCGGCTCGAACTACCTGCGCGCCATGGCCATAGCCCGGCTCGGCTTTGCCGCCGGCGATAACAGCCTCATCTATATCCTGGGTGGGGCCGGGCGCATGGGCGAGAGCTGGGCCTTCGAAGCGGGCCTCGGCGCCGAGGTCATGGTCACCGAGACCATCGCGGCGCGGCTCGAAGCGGCCGGCATCGGCCAGCTCGGCGCGGTGCCCAATGGCAACAATGTCCCGGCCATTTCGGCCATGCGCATCACCGGTGCCGCCCTCTGGCAGCTCGACGGCCCCCCGGCCAGCACCAGCTTCAATTCCGGTCCGGTCACCGATTTTGCCGGCGCTTATGCAGGCCTCAATATCGGCGGGCTGACCGACAGCGAATTCAACTTTTACGACGATTATGGCTATGGCTGGCACCTGAGCCGGTTCGAAATGGGCACGCTGGCCGGCTATAATTTTGCGCTCAACGACTTTTTCCGGGTCGGCGGCGAAGCGCAACTGGGCGTCAATTTCGATACATCTGGCGATGCGGGTGTCGATGCGCTGGCCCTGGGGCATCTGGGTGTCGTGCCGATGGACGGGCTGCATGCCTATGCGGCGGCAGGCCTCGGCCTGGTCGAGGGCAAGGGGGCCTATGCCTTTGGCGGCGGCGTCGAATATGCGCTCTGGGGCAATGCGTCCGTGCGCGGCGAGGCGCTGCTGCTTGGCCGTCTGGACGGCGAACCGGGCCTCAAGGGCACGACGGGCCCGACGACCAGCAAGGTGACGGTTGGCACGGTCTGGCACTTCGACTAAACACACGTCTTCATCTGCGCCTTTGCGCGATGACGCTGTGAAAGTACAGACATGCCCGATTTCGACGTAATCATCCTTGGTGCCGGTGCTGCCGGCATGATGGCAGGCATCGAGGCGGGCAAGCGCGGCCGCAAGGTGCTGGTGGTCGACCATGCCCGCGACCCCGGCGAAAAGATCCGCATTTCCGGCGGCGGACGCTGCAATTTCACCAATGTGAACGCCACACACATTCTGGGGCGGGAACGCTTTCTCAGCGATAATCCGCGCTTCGCGCTCTCCGCCCTCTCGCGCTACACGCCCGACATGTTCATCGACCGGGTCAGGAAGCAGGGTATTGCCTTTCACGAAAAGACCCTGGGGCAGCTCTTTTGCGACGGGCCGGCCACCCAGATCGTCACCATGCTGACCAATGACCTGCGCGCGGCCGGCGCTGCGATCTGGACCGGGCGGCAGGTGGGAACGATCGAAAAGACTGATGATGGATTCGACGTCATGGTCGGCGACGGCCGCGTCACCAGCGCGAGCCTCGTCGTGGCGACAGGCGGCAAGTCCATTCCCAAGATGGGCGCCACCGGCCTTGCCTATGACCTGGCACGCCAGTTCGGCCTCCGCCTCACCGAAACCCGCCCCGCCCTCGTGCCGCTGACCTTCGAGCCGGGGGCTCTGGCGCAGCTGACACCGCTGGCCGGGGTTTCCACGCATGCCGTGGTCAGCCATGGCAAGACCGGCTTCGAGGAGGCTCTCCTCTTCACCCATCGCGGCCTTTCAGGCCCGGCCATCCTGCAGATTTCCTCCTATTGGCGCGAGGGCGATGCCATCAGCGTCAACCTCCTGCCCGGCGCGGATGCGCTCGAATTCCTCAAGGCCGCCCGCAAATCCAGCCCGAAACTGCACGTCCAGACCGTGCTGGCCGAACGCCTTCCGAAGCGCCTCGCACAGCTCGTCGGCGAGCTGATCGACATGCCCGGCATGATCGGCGATTTTTCGGACAAGAAGCTCATGGCGGCGGCTGAAAAGATCGCCCGCTGGAATTTGAAGCCGGTCGGCTCGGAAGGCTACCGAACCGCCGAAGTGACGCTGGGCGGGGTGGACACCCGCGACCTCGACGCCAAGACCATGATGGCCCGCTCCGTGCCGGGCCTGTTCTTTGTGGGCGAAGCGGTCGATGTCACCGGATGGCTGGGGGGCTACAATTTCCAGTGGGCCTGGGCCTCGGGCTTTTCAGCCGGCCAGGCCGCCTAGAACTTCCAGCCGATGCGCAGGCCGAAATTGGAGAGGCCGTCATTGTCGCCGCAAAACTCGTTGTTGGACATGTGCTCGTAGGTCAGCGTTGCGGTGATGATTTCCGTCGCATGGATGCCGATGCCGAAGCGTTCATAGAAATTGACCCGGCAACCGAAATTCTTGGCCCCCTCCGGGGCGCCTGAAAGCGCGCCGTCATGCAGGGCCGCGCCAAAGGTGCCCTCGAGATAAACCGGCGTATCGAAGACAGGCAATTGCCAGGTGAGGCCCGCATGGACGAGGTTTTCCTTGCCCCGCAGACTGAGCGTGGCGCCGATCTCGGGGCGCGGCGAGCCGATCCAGGCAAAGGCGTCGATCTGGGGTGAGGTGAACAGGACGTCGAAACTGAGGCTTTCGACCCCGCGCACCTGCCACTCGGTCATGCCCACGGGCAGCATGGTATAGTACACGTCATAGGCGTGAATGCCGATCCGCAATTCGTCGACGACACCGGCCAGGGGGTGTGGGCTCAGCAGATCCTGCGCAGCCGCAGGCGGCAGCCCGAGCACGATCAGTCCGAACAATGTCCCTACAACGCGCCGCACCACTTGCCCCCGATCAAGGATCGAACACGGGTAAGTCAGTAAAACACACTTGGTTCCACTCTGGCAATTCATCGGCAGCTACCGATATAAGGGGCAAAGACTTCAGGAGTCCGTCATGTCCGCATCCTTCGCCCTGTCCGTGCAGGACCTTGCCCCCATTGCCCAAGGCACCAGCACGCAGCAGGCCATGGCCGAAACCATCCTTCTGGCTCAGGAAGCCGACCAGCTGGGCTTTGAGCGCCTCTGGTATGCCGAGCATCACGGCATGCCCTCCATCGCCTCGTCCGTGCCCGAAATCCTCATCGGCAGCGCCGCCGCCGCGACCCGTGACCTCAGGGTCGGCTCGGGCGGGGTCATGCTGCTCAACCATGCGCCGCTGCGCATTGCCGAGGCCTATCGCACGCTCGAAGCCCTGCATCCGGGGCGCATCGATCTTGGCATCGGCCGCGCCCCGGGCGGCGACGGCTACGCCATGCGGGCCCTGCGCTCGGGTGGCGGCGAGGAATTTTCCGCCTATCTCTCGGAATTGATGGCCTTTGACGAGGAGGGGTTTCCGCCCGACCATCCCTTTTCGCGCGTCCCGGTTTCGCCCGGCGGCGTCTGCCTGCCGCCCAAATGGCTGCTCGGCTCATCGGGCGCCAGCGCCCAGGCCGCCGGCCAGATCGGCTTCGGCTATGCCTTTGCCGCCCATTTCAGCCACACCCCGGCCGCGCCGGCCTTTGCGGCCTACAGGAGCGCCTTCCAGCCCTCGGCCGATTTTCCCGAGCCCAAGACCATTCTCTGCCTGTCGGTGATCTGCGCCCCATCGGAAGAAGAAGCAGAATTCCTTGCCACCTCGCAATCGGTCAACTGGGCGCGCTTCCTCACCGGCGAACAGCGGCACCTGACGCCGCCAGAGGAGGCGTCCGCCTTCAAGCTCTCGCCCCAGCAGCAGCAGATCATCGAGCACCAGTCGGCGCTCTGGATGGTCGGCAGTCCCGAGCGCATGGCCGAAGAGATCAGCGAAAAGGCCAGGGCGGCGGGCGCGGACGAGGTGATGATCACCACCACCATCCATTCCTATGCCCTGCGCCGGCGCTCCTTCGCGCTCCTTGCCGGTGCCCTCGGCATTCCCCCGCGGCGTACCGCATAGTTCGCAATTAACGTGTCGTTGTCTCCCCGGGGTCTAGAATTGGACCATTCTGACCCCGGACTACGCCCATGAGCGCCGCAGCCTTCGTGCTCGCCATCAACCTGTTTGTCGCCGGCATCTTCGCCACGGCGTTTGGTGTCGTTGCGGCCTATCAGCGCTCGGCGCTGGGCGCCCGCTGGCTCGCCTTTTCCTATGGCTTTGGCGCCTTCAACATGGTGCTCGAATTCGTCCTGCCCTATCAGCAGGACCACCGTCCGGTCAGCTTCGGCATCTTTGCCATCTTCCTTCTGGCACTGGCCAGCGGGGTGATCGGCCTCAGCCACCACTACCGCCTGCGCCCGCCCTATCTTCTGCTGGCCGTGGTGGTCATCGCCTCGCTCCTGCTCAACCTCTCGATTCTCGACTGGCCCCGGGTCAGCCTTGAACGCAACCTGCTCTATCAGCTGCCCTATGCCCTGGTGCAGGCGGTCGGCGTAGCGGTCGTGCTCACCCACCGCAACAAGCGGGCGCTCGACATTGCCCTATTGGTGCTGTTCGCGCTCTCGGCGCTGCACTTCCTGGTCAAGCCCTTCATGGCCATGGTCTTCGGCTCCGGCGCGGCACCGCAAGGCTATCTCGCCTCCAGCTATGCCGCCTATTCGCAGACCCTGGGCGCGCTGCTGCTGATCACCAATGGCCTGCTGCTCCTGCTGGTCATCGTGCGCGACGTCATGGCCGACATGACCGCCCGCTCGGAAACCGACGCGCTGTCGAAACTGCTCAACCGCCGCGGCTTCGAGGATCGCGGCGACAAGGCCATGACCCTGGCCGCCCGATCCGGCGTTCCGGCGGTGATGGTGGTGGCCGATCTCGATCATTTCAAGCAGATCAATGACACATTCGGCCATGCCACCGGCGACGCGGTGATTGCGGCCTTTGCCGGGGTGATGCGCGATTGCGCTCCGCCCGGTGCCGTGCTGGCGCGCCTGGGTGGCGAGGAATTTGCCGCCTTCCTGCCCGGCGCCAACCTGGCCACCGGCAAGCTCTTTGCCGAAACCGTGCGCAATGGCTTCAGGGCCCTGCCCGAGGCCGAAACCGGTCTTGCCGGGCCACCCACCGCTTCCTTCGGGGTCGCCCAGCTCATGCCCTTCGACCACCTGCCCGACCTGCTGCGCCGGGCCGACGCCGCGCTCTACCAGGCCAAGACCGACGGCCGCGATTGCGTGCGCCTGGCCATGAGCGAACCGGCGCTGCCGCTGCCTTCGGCGCGCCGGCGCAAATCCGTCAGTTCATGACCTGACGGGCCACAAGGGTACAATCGCCTGACGGTTCGACCTTGAGAGCGAGCTGCTGGCGATCGAGTTCGGCCAGCCAGGCCGTCCACGAGCACGGGCTCAACTCGGCGTCCTCGGCGCCCTCCTCGACCCGCGCGAAACGCAGCTTGAGCTGGGATCGCACGTCGCCGAACCGGTTGCGCACCCGGGCAATGGCCGGCCGCCCGTGTCGGTCGCTCACCCAGTCCCGGATATCCCGGTGCCGGGTCAAAAGATGGCCTTCGGTCATCGTCACCTCCTCTTGTTGTTATCGCGGGGAAACGGCCCGGTCCTCCACCGGTTCCGCCCCGCGCCTCAACTATCGGACCATTGGGTGACGAGCCGATAACGCTCCATCTCCTCGACGGTGAGATAGTAGAGCTGGTCTGGTGGCGTCTCGAGCGCATGCAGCCACAAAGCCGGGTCGATCCCGGCATCGGTAATGTGCCGGACGACCTCTGCCGTCACCTGCTGCGCATCGGCCATGGCCACGCCGGCAACGCTGAGCGCGTCAACCGGATTGGCGCTGAGCGCCGCCGCATAGATCTGGTGCACCCCGATGGCCGCCTCCGCGCCGGCGATCCGCTCGCTGCCGGAGGCGAAGATGATGGGACAGGACGACGCGCACAGCCCGCCATCGTGCACCTCGGTCACCAGCGCCCTTTCCCGCACGATCCGACCGATTTCGAGGGCATCGTTGACCGATCCGCCAGGGGAATCCAGCAGCACGGTTGACACATATTCGCCCCGGGCGGCGATTTCCGCAGCGAACCGGTCGGCCGAACCCGGATCGATCGTGCCCGTGAGGCTGAGCACGCCACCGGCACCCAGCGCAATGGCCAGCGGCTCGTCCAGCACCTCGGGCGCCGTGGTCAGATCCGGGCGGGGCCGCCCCCCGCCATCCTCGGACGTGGCAGGCGGCAGGATGGGCTGAGGGGTAAAGGTGAGGTCAGCAGGGGCGCTGTCATTGAGCTCGCGATAATCGACATAGAGCACGCCCATGGTTCCCGCGAGCAGGGCAAAAAAGGCAAAGCGCAGGATCGAGCCATCCTCGATGCGCGCCAGCCGCGCCACCACATGGCGATAGAACGGCCCATCATCGGTCCGGGCCCGAGCATTGGCCTCGGTCTTCATGGCACCGAACCTGCCAGAGGCGAAAAGAACCCCCACGCTTGATTCCTCCCCACAATGGGGAGGCAGATGATGAACACCGGCGACTGATGCCTGCGCCTCCCTCCCCTCGATGGGCTTTGAGCCGTCCCGCAGGGCAGATCGCTCCGGTGGAGGGATCTGAGGTGAGAAGGAATGAGGGTGGGGTGACGGGCCCCAGATGAACAGAATGGATGCGTCATGCCGGGCGCGGTCCCTCGCCGCGCTTGCGCTGGGCCGCGTCAATGGGCGTGACCGTGCCGTCCTCGGCAACCATGCGCTCCGCGGCGGGGTCGTCAGCCTGGGCTGGCCTGGCCTCGAATTCCTCGATCTCCGGCGTCAGCGCCGCCGCGGCCTCGGCGGCCCCTTCGGCCTCCATGCGCTTGTAGAGCGCCATGGCCCGCAGCATTTCGGCCGCCGTTATGGTCTCGGCTTCCTTGAGGGTTTCGGCCTCCTGGCGCATGGCGTCGTTGACGATCATCAGCACCAGAACCAGCACCACCGGCAAGAGGTCGATGGAAATGGCACCGGCCCAGGAGGGAATGAAATCCACCCAGTAGCGCAGCACCGCCTCGGCCGAGGAGAGCGGCACGAAGCGCCGCTGCTCGACCGCCGGCGTCATGAGGATTTCATCGGCGGCCGCCACCAGCGCGGCCGACTGGGCATCGACCGAAGTGCGCACCGTTTCCATGACCTGGTTCTGCCTCTGCGCCAGATCGCCCACCTGTCCATCGGCAACCGGCGCGATGAAGCCGGCAGACAGATCCGTGGCGGCACGCCGCACCGAGGCGGCGATGTCGGTCTGCTGCAGGGCAGCGACAATGGCCGAAAGCTGCACCGCCTCGGCCTGGAAGGCATCGGAGCGCGGCTCGATCTGGCCCGGCGTCGAGACCAGTTCGCGCATGCTGGCGAGGCGCTCGGACCCCTGCGTGAACAGCGTGGCCGCTTCATCGCGCGAGCCCGAAATGGTGCCCGCCAGCTGCGTCATCTGCGTGCTCATCTGCGAGAGCAGCTGCACGACGCTCCCCGAACCCTGGGTACCGGTCAGCGCGCCGCTTTCGCGCTCGTCCTGCGCCAGGGCGGCGAAACGGGCGGCGGCGCGCTCGACATCGGGCAGCAGGCTCTGGCTGGCCAGCGCATTGGCATGGGCCTGGTCGAGATCCTCGGCATAGCCCTGAAGGGTCACCGCCATATGCTGCTCGAGCGCCGCCGAACCGGCCAGCGCCGCCGCATTGAGCCAGGAGCTCATGGCGATGATCATGGCGCAGCCCACCAGCATCGTGCCGAACAGCGCCAGGCGCTGCACCCCGCTGACCACCAGCGGCACGAAGCGCATCATGAAGGTCCAGAAGGCGTAGATGGCCACCGAGACGGCCGCCGAATAGATGATGGCGGCAAAGAACACGAAGCTGGCCGAACCGTCGAGCAGGCCGCGCACCCCGAGATAGGTATAGACACCCGAGGCCAGGGCCAGCACCGCCAGTGCGAACCGGCTCATGGTTTCGACGCCGCGCACGGTTTCGTGCAGGCGGAAGGCATTGGGCTTGAGCTGCATGGGAGCCCCCGGATGCATGCGGCCCGCCACCGGGCCAGAGCGCCGAGGCTAGCATGAGCTTTCAGGCGGAACCGAGGCAGAAAGCAAGAGGGTTAATGCCGGCGCTATGACATTGCGGTGAACGGTTTTTGTCCCCACCCCCTTGCGGTCGGAGCGGCGGGGGCGCTACCCCTCTGACACCGACAGAGGAGGCATCTTGTGACCAGGAAAATTCGTTGGGGCATTCTCTCCACCGCCAATATCGGCATGCAGAAGGTGACGCCCGCCATCCAGCGCTCGCCCAGCTCCGAAGTGGTCGCCATCGCCTCGCGCGATGGAGCCAGGGCCCGCGCCGCCGCTGACAGCCTGGGTATCGCCAGGGCCTATGGCTCCTATGAGGAGCTGTTTGCCGCCCCCGAGATCGACGCCATCTACAATCCGCTGCCCAATCACCTCCATGTCCCCATGACCCTGGCGGCGGCCAGAGCGGGCAAGCATGTGCTGTGTGAAAAGCCCATCGCCCTCTCTGCCGCCGAGGCCGAACAGTTGCGCGCCATTCCCGCGGACATCATCTTCATGGAAGCCTTCATGGTGCGCTTCCACCCGCAATGGCACCGCGTCCGCGAGATCATCCGCTCGGGCGAACTGGGCGAGATCCGCTCGATCAACGCGGTCTTCACCTATCACAATGTCGACCCCGACAATGTGCGCAACAAGGCCGATATCGGCGGCGGCGGCATCATGGATATCGGCTGCTACCCGATCACCGCGGCGCGCTATTTCTTCGAGGGCGAGCCCGAGCGCGTCGTCTCTCTGGTCGAGCGCGATCCAAATTTCGGCACCGACCGTCTGGCCAGCGTCATGGCCGATTTCGGGGGCGGCCGGCAGCTGAGCTTTACCTGCTCCAACCAGGCCACGCCGCACCAACGGGTGCAGATCTTTGGCACCCGGGCCAAGGCCGAAATAACCATTCCCTTCAACGCCCCGCCCAATGAGCGCACGGCGATCACCGTCGACATCGGCGCGCCCTTCGACGGCTCGCTGGCGCGGCGCGAAGTGATGGCCGCCTGCGATCAATATACCGAACAGGCCGAGGCCTTCGCCCAAGCCGTCTTGGGCAAGGCCTCGCTCCCCTGGGGCGTCGAGGATGCCATTGCCTCGATGCGGGTCATCGACGCCATCTTTGAAAGCGAGAAGACCGGCGCCTGGGCAAAGGTCTAAACCACTGCCCTGATATCTTCGAGCACCACAAATGTCATCCCGGCGAAGGCCGGGATCCATGCGCAGATTTCAAAATGGACCCCGGCCTTCGCCGGGGTGACTATTGTGGTTGTGTCCGGGTCAGGACGCCACTTCCGGCCCCACCAGCCGCTCGGCCAGCAGCATCAGATCGTCGGAAAGGGCGGCGCTGGTGATTCCCGCCTCGGCGACGCCCTTGGCGGCGGCCAGCAGCAGCACGGCCAGGTGCCCTGCCCCGGCAATCCCCGCCGCGTCCAGCACTATTGTGAGCTTTTCGGCAATCCGCCGGTTGGAACGCTCGAACAGCGCAGCGCCCTCGTGATGGGCCACGAACAGTTCCTCGGCATGGGCGGAGCCCGCCAGGGCGGCGGAAATCACCCCGAATTTTGCCGCCAGAGCGCGTCCGATCCGTTCGGTCACCGGCCCATCATGAGCCAGCGCTGCGTCGAAGGCGGCATGCTTGTCGGCGACCAGCTGTTCGAGCAGCGCCGCAAAGATGGCGTGCTTGTCGGCGAACTGGGCATAGAGCGTGGGCTTGGCGATCTGCGCCTCGCGCGCAATGGCCTCCATGGTCGTGGCCCGCAGACCCTGACGCAGGAACAGGCCCTTCGCCGCGCTGAGAATGCGCTCGCGCTTGCCCACCACCTGCCTCGAGTGTCCCGACACCAAATTCGCTCCGCATATTGAACTATTTGAACGATATTCGTATATTTCGTTCAAATCAAGGAGTGAACCATGGCCGATACCGTCCTTCTCACCGGCATTTCCGGGTTTCTGGGCGGCCATGTCGCCCTGGCCCTGCTCAATTCTGGCTTCACTGTGCGCGGCAGCGTCCGCAGCCTCGACAAGGCCGCCAAGGTCACTGCAACGCTCGGACGCGCCGGCGCCGACACGTCGCGGCTCGACTACGTGACGCTCGATCTCGCATCGGACCAGGGCTGGGATGCGGCCATGGACGGCGTGCGCTACCTGCAGCACACTGCCTCGCCCTTCGTGCTCAAAATGCCCGAGGACCGCAACGAGCTCATCGGCCCGGCCGTCGCCGGCACCGAACGCGCCATCGGCGCGGCGCTCAAGGCCGGGGTCGAGCGCATGGTCCTGACCTCGTCCATGGCTGCCATTGCCTATGGCCACGACAAGACCAGCGCCCCGCAATTTACCGCCAGCGACTGGACCAGGCTCGATGGCCGTCCGATCAATGCCTATGTGGAATCCAAAACCCGGGCCGAGCGCCGCGCCTGGGAACTGGTGGACGCTGCGGGCCGCCATGACGACCTTGCCACGATCAATCCGGGCGCCATATTCGGGCCGCTGCTCGACGACGATCCCGGCACGTCCGCCATCCTGGTCAAGCGCCTGCTCGATGGCTCGGTGCCGGCCGCCCCGCGCATTCCCGTTACTCCGGTCGATGTGCGCGACGTCGCCGCCGCCCATGTCGCCGCCATGACCACGCAAGGTGCCGGCGGCAAGCGCTATCCAATGGCCGTGGCGCCGCTCTATTTTGCCGATGCGGCGCGCCTGTTGCGGGAAAAATATCCCGACAGAAAAATCCCGCGCTTCGAAATGCCCGACCTCGCCGTGCGCCTCTATGCCCTTTTCGATCGCGATGTGCGCGACAATCTGGGCGAGCTCGGCTATGCCAAGCGCCTCGATGCCGGCCCCTCCGAGACCCTGCTCGGCCGCAAGCTGATCCCCGCCGACGAAGCCATTCGTGCCACTGCAGCAAGTCTCATCCAGTATAGGCTCGTGTGACCCCAACCCACGCCCGGAGCGATCACTTCCGCCCGGGCTCCCCCTTGCCCTTGTCCGCGATTTTGTCCATATACGCCCCTGGTGAGGGGCTGTAGCTCAGTTGGGAGAGCGCGTCGTTCGCAATGACGAGGTCAGCGGTTCGATCCCGCTCAGCTCCACCATTTCATACCCGACATGATCAGCGCGTCGAGCGCGCGGGCCGCCCTGCCACGAGCAGGTCGTCAGCCCTGACGGGTCTTTGCGGCCGCTTGCTGTCGCAGGGCAACCGTGTGGTTGAGCACAAGGGCCAGGCCCAGCAGCACGAGCAATCCGGCGCCCAGGATGAGCCCGTCAAAGAGCGGATCGGGTTCGCGGGGCGCTTTCACCACCTGCAGGAAAATGCTGATGACCGTGCCCGTGGCAAACACGGCCAGGCCCTGCCTGCCCATGGCCCGCAGCGGAGACGCCAGGCCTGAGCGTGCAAAGCCCATCATCAGCGGCATGTGGCCCAGGACGTAGAACAGCGCCAGCGCATGAAGGAGCCGCGGCAAGGCCAGGAAGGTCTTGTCGAACCAGGTAATGTAATAGGGTGCGCCGGCATCGGCGATCATGGCCAGCACATCGCGCCCGGCAGCGCCCAGTTCGGGGATTTTCACCCAGAACAGCACCAGGACCAGGAACACCGCCGCCAGCGCATAGAGCACCCGGTTATACCCGATGAAGCTCGAGCCGTTCTTCATGGCCATGCCCGAGAGCAAGCCGATGACAAACAGTATCTGCCAGGAGAGGGGATTGAAGAACCAGCCGCCCGCATTGGGAAAGTTCGGCAGGTTGATGCGGAATTGTCCGGCCAGGGCCCAGAGGGCAATGGAAAGGGTCAGCATCAGCCAGGGGCGCTTGAGGCCGATGAGGATGAAGACCGGCGCCGCCAGCAGCAGCACGGTGTAGAGCGGCAGGATGTTGAGATAACCCAGCTGATGGGTGAGCAACGGGATCCCGATCAGCGATTGCAGCGGATAGCGCAGCACCGGCTCGACATTGTTCTTCATCAGCAGGACCGGCATGTCGAACCACAGCGCCGCCCCCGCAAAGATGGCCAGGCACAGCATGGTAATGGCGATGTGCACGAAGTAGAGCTGCCGCGCACGGGCCCAGACCCGCGCCACCGCCAGCCACAGGCTGCCGCTGCGAAAACCGCTCGAATAGGCAAGGCCCGCCGCCATGCCGGACATGAAGACGAAGGCCTCGGCGGAGTCAGAGAAGCCGTAATTGCGATTGGTGAAGTGCTCGTAGAGCGTGCCCGGCACGTGATTGATGAAGATCATCACCAGAGCGAGGCCCCGGAACATGTCGAGCCGCGGATCGCGTCCCGCAGGTACGCCTTGGCGGCTGGCGTACTGCGGCACCAGAGCATCGCGGAGGCCCTGCCAGGCGCCCATGGCGGTTGAACGGAAGGCGATGTCAGGCAGTGACATGGGAAAGCCTCTTCGTCGCGGCCGGCGCGGCGCGACCTGCAATTGCGGGGTCTGCGCCAGCCCAGGTCGCCAGGATCGCGCGTTGCTCGAGGATGACCGGTGACGGCGCGGCCTCCATTTCGGTGCGGAACAGCCACGGCAGCCGCTGGCGCGTCGGCCTGGATGTAGCCCAGATCAGGAGCGGCGCCACCATGGCGGGAAGTGCGGCCGGCGCCAGCCACAACGCCACCCCGGGTGACACCACCACCATCGTGCCCAGTGCAAGCGTGGCAATCGTCACCATCCACCAGCTGGCGCGCAGCGCATCGCTCAGCGGCACCAGGGTCTGCCCGCGCTCAGTGGCCGGCCAGCCGCCATCAAGCCGCAAGAGGACCTGCAGCACCGAACGGGTCTGCATGAGCAGCATCGTGGGCGCGAGGATAGTCGACAGCAGGATTTCCCCGACCACCGACAGCAGCGCCAGTGGCGTGCCGCCAAAGCGCCGGTTGCATCCGTCGAACAGGCCGCGCAGCAGGATCATCAGCTTGGGCACGACGAGGATCGCGGCCACGCCCACACCCAGCACCCAGAGGGCAACGGGCGCGGGCTCGACGCCGGTAAGGACCGGCGGCAGGTTGGGCAGTATGGCGCCGGCAAGACTGGCAACCATCAGCAGCAGCCAGAGCGGGGAGGCGAGATAGGCCATGATCCCCTGCACAAAGGTGAAGCGGCTCCAGATCTTGAGCCCGGGCGCCGCCAATAGCCGCCCATGCTGCAAATTACCCTGGCACCAGCGGCGGTCGCGCTTGGCATATTCGATGAGATTGTCCGGGGCTTCCTCATAGGAACCCCGGAGCGAGGGATCGACCTCGACCTTCCAGCCGGCGCGGGACAGGAGGGCCGCCTCGACATAGTCATGGCTGAGAATATGCCCGCCAAAGGGGGGCGTTCCGCTGAGCTCGGGCAAACCGCAACTGGCGGCGAAGGCCGACAGGCGCACCATGGCGTTGTGGCCCCAATAGGGTCCCTCGCGTCCCTGCATCTGCGCGGCGCCCCGCGCGAAAGTGGGCGAGAGATAGGCCGCCGAAAACTGAATGGAGCGGCCGAACAGCGTCCGGGCATTGATGATGGTGGGCACGCTCTGAAGCAGGCCCAGTTCGGGATCGGCCTCGAGACGCCGCGCCATGGCGAGGATGGTCTCGCCTTCCATCAGGCTGTCGGCATCCAGGATCAGCGCAAAATCATAGGCCCCGCCCGAGCGGGACACGAAATCCTCGATATTGCCGGCTTTGCGCCCGATATTGCGCTCGCGTCGCCGGTAGAAAATGCGGCCCTCTGCCTGCGGCTCGTGCAGCAAGCGCTCGAACTGCACCACTTCCTCGGCGGCAATCTCCATCGCCTGCGTGTCGGACAGGATGGCGAAATGCACCTGCGCGGCTGCGCCAAGACCGACCAGACTACGGTTCATGGCGGCAATCCGGGAAAAGGTGGCGACCGGGTCTTCATTGTAGATCGGCACAAGGACGACAATGCGCGATGAAAGCGGCCCCCCTTCGGACTGCGTCCGGCGTTCGGGCGAGAACACGCCGAAGATCGCCGCCATGCTGCCCCAGACCAGCCAGAAGCCGCTGACGGCGACCAGGGCGGCGCGCAAGAGGTCCAGAAGGTTCAGCCCACCCTCTCCGGTAAAGCGCACAAACAGCCACGCCCCCGCCAGGCTGAGGCCCGACGCTGCAAGCAAAGCCAGGCAACGAAGCAAGGAGGTGCGAAACATGCCGGGGCCGTTCAGCGACCTGCGAATGGCCATAGCGTCGCGCGAATGGCCTGCATCAGCGTCCGGCTGGGCTCCAGCCGCTGCTTGGGCATGTGCAGCGGTGCGTGAGGGAGACCGGCCTCCAAGGGAAAATCCGTCTGATAATTCATGCCGCCGGCCTCCACTGAAAGAGCCAGGTTTCGGTGAGCTTTCGGCCCAGGCCGACGAGATAGGCCTTCAGCTCGAGCGTCGCGCCCGGTTCCGCCTCGACATCCATGACCAGGCGCCAGGCGCCATTGGCATTGATACGCGAGAGTACGGAATTGCGCATGGTCCCGCCGCCCACCGTCGCCAGGATGTCGATGGGCGTGCCTGCCGGCAGGGCATCGAGTGCACCGCCCTTGAAGTCGACCACGAATTTCCTGAGGCTTGCTTCGTTCTCGACGCCCGAGACACCCCCCACGCCGCCGCGCGTTTCGGCCACATAGGCTATGTCGGGATTGGCATCGGGATCGAGATTTCCCCAGATCAGGCGATAATTGTACTCGCGCTCCTGCCCGGCCAGCGCCGGCTCGGCCGGTATCCAGTAGGCCACGATATTGTCGTCGGCCTCGAGTCTGGCCGGAATTTCGATGAGGCGGACCATGCCCTGCCCCCAGGCGCCGACCGGCTCGACACGGATCGAGGGCCGCCGCTCGTAATGGGCTCCGGCATCCTGATAGGCTTCGAAGTCGCGACCGCGCTGATAGAGCCCGAAAGCCCTGGGATTGGCCTCGGCCAGATAGGAATTGCCCAGCCAGGCGCTGTTGTTGAGCGCCCGCCACATGACTTCGCCGCTTTCCCGCTCGAGCAGAAGCCCGTTGCTGTCATGGACCTGCGGCCGGTAGTCGTCAAAACCGCCACGATTGGCCTCGGCATAGAGGAACATCGAGGTCAGCGGCGCTATGCCCAGTTCCTTGACATCAGTGCGGAAGAAGAGACGCGCGGTGACATCCATCACGCTTTCCTGTGCCGCATCGCTGGCAGGGGTGATGACAAAGCGATAGGCACCGGTGACGCTGGGGCTTTCGAGCGCGGCATAGACGACCAATGGTCCATTCTCCGCCGGCTTTTCGACATAGATCTCGGAAAAGCGCGGAAACTCCTCGGGAACGTCGATCCACGAATTGAGCGCCAGACCGCGTGCGCTGGCGCCATAGATGTTGTCGCGACCCAGCGCCCGGAAATAGCTCGCGCCGAGGAAAGTCACCAGTTCGTCCAGGGACTCGGGCCGGTTGAGCGGATAGTTCACGCGCAACCCGGCCACGCCCGGAAACGGCTCCGCAGCGGCAGCCGCGCCAACGGCCTGATCGTGATAGGTGAAGTCGGCAGGCCCGAAATCCACCGGGCGGGCTGTACCCCCGTCGATTTCGTAGACCTTGACGGGCTCGTTGTAGAGCCAGCCCGGATGGAAGGCCTGCAGGCGATAACCGGCCGGGCTGTCAGCCCATTTGCTGGCATCGCCCCGATACTGGATGAACCTGTAGGCATCATAATCCAGGTTCTGGAACGCCGCCGGCATCTCGATCGAGACCGGCACGTGCGGCTGGCTGGCCATGGCCTTGAGGCGGGCGCTGAAGCTGTCGAAATCGAAGGCGAATTCCGTGGCTTCCTGAGCCAGGAGGGGACGTGTCAGCGATGTCGTGGACGCAAGAAAGAGAAAGAACCCTACCCCCACCAGAACAGAACGGCGATTTGGGAGGCTGTCGTTATGACGCGTCAAGTTCGGTACCCATGCAAAAATCGCCCCGTTCTTGGGCAAACTCGCAACGCCGCCTAGATGGAAAAGTTGTTGCATGGGAGCCATGCAGCTAGGTCATGCCGCGCCCGTCGGACTGTCACATGGCTGTGCAGGAGCCCCAGGCCTGTAGGGCGGCGGTCACACAGGCGACGGCGCTAAGGAAAAGTGGGCGCCCAGAAGGACGTCATAGCCCGCAATTCAACGGCCGGCGGCTCGAGCCAGGCCTTGCCCACGCACAGCGCATGGAGCACTGGAGCAATCAGCGGCGACGACTGGTTCGGCATCAGACCCGCTCAGCTTTCAGGCCGGAGGCGCTTCCATGCGACCGGCAGCGCGATCAAAGCCCTGCGAGATGGCGTCCCGCATGGCGAGGCGCGCCGCGGCCGGATCGCCGTCACGAATGGCCTCCGCGATGCGCCGATGCACGCCGACCGTTACCGCCAGGGCTTCCGGGTCGTTGACCGGCGAGGAAATGGTGAAGGCCGCGGTCAGCGCCATTTCCACCAGCGCGCTGATGGAAGCCATGAAGGGATTGCCCGAGGCCTCGGCCACCGCCTTGTGGAATTCGAGATCGTAGCGGGCAAAGTCAGCCGGCGTTTCCGAGCCGGCCATGCGGTCGACCCAGCCGATCAGCGCCGCGGCCTCTTCCGGCCCGCAGCGTTCCGCCGCCAGGGCCGCCGCTTCGATTTCGATGCCGATGCGCACCTCGGCCAGGCTCCTGAGGAAGGAGACATCGGGACCCAGCTCGAAGAACCAGGCCAGAACGTCGGCATCGAACAGGTTCCAGCGGTTGCGCGGCAGGACGCGGGTGCCGATGCGCGCCCGCGCCTCGATCAGCCCCTTGGCGGCAAGGGTCTTGAGCGCCTCGCGCAGCACCGTGCGCGACACGCCGAAGCGCTCGAGCAATTCGCTGTCCGAGGGCAGGATTGCCCCTTCGGCATAGGTGCCCGAAACGATGGCGAGGCCCAATTCCCACAGCACATCCGAATGCAGGTTCCGCGCCGGATTGCGGCCCGAAAGCGCGGCAATGAGGTCGCCCGAATGCCGTGCGCGTCCACCGGACCTATCCATTGCCACTCCATCTCGTTGCAGTTCGTTCGACCTAATCACAGGCGCATTAGTATGACAATAACGACCAGGGCCACGGACTGGACAGTGCGCCGGCCGCCGCGCCATTGTGCGCCAACCCGATTTGACGGATTCGATACCCAAGGAATAATGCCATGACCAGCCCCGCAACCATCGACGCCGTGCTTGCAGAGGTCGATTCGGGGCTCGATCAGAGCCTTGAGCGTCTGTTTCACCTTTTGCGCATCAAGTCGATCTCCACCGACCCGGCCTATGCGGCTGAGTGTCAGAAGGCCGCCGACTGGATCGCCGCCGAACTCAATGCCCTGGGCTTTGACGCTTCGGCCCGCCCCACGCCCGGCCATCCCGTGGTCGTTGCCCATGGTCCCGAACAGCCCGGCCCGCATGTGCTGTTCTACGCCCATTATGACGTGCAGCCGGTCGATCCGCTCAACCTCTGGCATACCGATCCCTTCGATCCGCAGATCGTCGAAAAGGACGGTCGGAAAGTCATCGTGGCGCGCGGCGCCTCCGACGACAAGGGGCAGATGCTGACCTTCATCGAGGCCTGCCGCGCCTGGAAGGCCGCCACCGGATCGCTGCCCATCCGCGTCTCGCTGATGCTCGAAGGCGAGGAGGAAAGCGGCGGCAAGAACCTGCCGCCCTTCATGCAGGACAATGCCGCCGAGCTGAAAGCCGACATTGCGCTGGTCTGCGACACCGACATGTGGGATCGCCAGACGCCCTCGATCACCACCATGCTGCGCGGCCTCGTGGCCGACGAGATCGAGGTGACGGCGGCCAGCCTCGACCTCCATTCCGGCATGTTCGGCAATGCCGCGCGCAACCCCAATCAGGTGGTCGCCGAAATCATCGCTAGCCTCCGCGCCCCCGATGGCTCGGTCACCCTGCCCGGCTTTTACGATGACGTTGCCGAAATCTCGCCCGAACTCAAAGCCCAGTGGGCCGGCCTCGGCTTTGACGACAAGGCCTTCCTCGGCGATGTGGGCCTCAACACCCCGGCCGGCGAGGCGGGCCGCTCGGTGCTCGAAATGCTCTGGGCCCGCCCGACCTGCGAGATCAACGGCATGAGCGGCGGTTATACCGGCGACGGTTTTAAAACCGTCATCCCCTCCAAGGCATCGGCCAAGATTTCCTTCCGCCTCGTCTCGGGCATGCAGCCCGAAAAAATCCGCGCCGCCTTCCGCGCCCATGTCGAGAACATGCTGCCGCCCGATTGCACGGTAAAATTCACCGCCCATGGCGGCTCGCCGGCCATCACCGTGCCATCAGATGGCGAATTTTTGCGCCAGGCCCTGTCCGGCCTCACCGCCGAATGGAACAAGCAGGCGGTCATAACAGGCGCCGGCGGTTCAATCCCTGTCGTCGGCGAATTCAAGAAGATCCTCGGCCTCGACACGCTGCTGATCGGCTTTGCCCATATCGACGACCAGATCCACTCGCCCAACGAGAAATACGACCTCGAAAGCTACCACCGCGGGATTCGCTCGTGGGTGCGTGTGCTCGGTGCGCTGGCGCAGTAGGTTTCTCTACAAGTCACCCCACCCTCAATCCCTCCCCATCGAGGGGAGGAAGGCGCAGGCGCGAATGCCAGTGTTCATTCCCTCCCTCCCCCTTGTGGGGAGGGTAGCGTCGCTCGGCCCTAGGGGCCGTAGCAGAGCTAGGGTGGGGGTATCACCTCAGCACCACCGCAATGATCGCCAGCACTGCCGGCACCGTCTGCACGAACAGGATCTTCCTTGACGCCGTCGCGGCGCCATAGAGCCCGGCCACCGCCACGCAGGCGAGGAAGAACAGCTGGATCTGCCAGGCAAAGGCCGGGTCGGGATGCACGAGGCCCCAGATCAGGCCGGCAACGAGAAAGCCGTTATAAAGCCCCTGATTGCCCGCCAGCACCTTGGTCTGCTCGGCAAATTCGGGCGTCAGGCCAAAAGCCTTGTGGGCCCGGGGCGTGGTCCACCACACCATTTCGAGCAGCACGATATAGATATGGATAAGCGCCACCAGCGCCACCAGCACGAATGCGACTATGGCCAAACCGGCCTCCTTCTTAGCTAACCGTTGAGCTTGGCCAGCAGCTTTTCCATCCGCTCGCGCTTGGCTTTCTGGGTGATACCGGCCAATCGCTCGACAATGGTGGCGATCAGCCCCGGCTTTTCCTCCGGCGTCACCACGCTCGCCGCTTGCTCGGCATAGGTGGGAAACTGGTTCGGCGCCGCATTTCTGAGGCGATTGACGATGATCGGCACCGCCTTGTCGGCATAGCCGGCCTTGGCCAGCTTGGTCAGCAAGGAATTGCAGCGATCCTTGGCAATGACCGAACCCCGATCCGCCGCCGCGATAATCTTGGGCAGTTCCGCCGCAATCTCCCTCGCCCGCACTTCGGCGAGGGAATCGAGCGCGCTCATCGCGCCCCAGACCTGCCGATTGGTGCTGCTGCCCAGCGCTTCAAGGAATACGGGACAATGCCCGCCGATCAGTTCGGGGTCGCGCGCGCCCACCTCATAGAGCACTTTCATCGCGTCATTGCGCTGCCGCGCCGTGCCCGAGCGCACCAGCTCCACCAGCTCGCCCACCGCGGCGCGATCCTTGCCCGCAAAGATCGCTTCGGCCAGCTCAATATTGGGCTGTTCATCCCGCCGGTCCAGGGCCCCGGCCAGGCGATCGGCAATGCTCATGCGTCGACCGCGACGTCGAGCGCCAGCTCCACCATATCCTTCAGGGACGTCTGCCGCGCCTCGGCATCGATCTCTTCATGGGTGATGAGGCAATCGGTCATGGTGCAGATGGTCAGCGCTTTCACCCCGAACCGCGCCGCCAGCGTATAGAGCGCCGCGGCCTCCATCTCGACCCCGATCACCCCATGCTCGGGCAGCTTGTCGTAACCGGCAAAGCCGTCGGCATGATAGAAAATATCGGACGAGAGCATATTGCCGGCGTGATATTTCAGCCCCTTCGCATCGGCCTTGTCGGCCGCCGAGCGCAAGAGGCCAAAATCGGCGATGGGCGCAAAATTGAAGGCGCCGAACCGGCCTTTCACAATGGACGAATCCGTCGAGGCGCCCTGCGCCAATATGACATCGCGCACCTTGACCTTGGCATTGAGCCCGCCACAGGTGCCGACGCGGATCAGCGATTGGGCGCCATAGACATTGATCAACTCATGCACATAGATGGCCAGCGACGGCTGGCCCATGCCGCTCGCCTGCACCGAGACCGGCTTGCCCTTCCAGGTGCCGGTATAGCCCAGGCAATTGCGCACCGAATTGACCAGTTTGGGTGCCTCGAAAAACGTCTCGGCAATCCACTTGGCCCGCAGCGGATCGCCCGGCAGCAGCACCGCCTCGGCATAGTCACTTGGCTTGGCGTGATTGTGCGGCGTGGTCATCTCTCTGTCTCCGGCGGATGCTATTGAACCGATCTTTGCCACCCGTGCCGGGCAATGACAATCCCGCCACCGGGAACCCTCTTTCGCCCCAGACGCTAATGTCTTGACGAGCGGGCCGGCCGGCCCCATTTACGAGCCCGCCGCACAAAGGAGGCAAGGGAACAATGGTCGCGAAGATTTTCATCGATGGTGAAGCCGGAACCACGGGTCTGCAGATCCGCGAGCGCCTGGCCGGTCGCCACGACCTCGAAGTCCTCTCCATTGCCCACGACAAGCGCAAGGATCAGGACGAGCGCAAGCGCCTGCTCAATGCCGCCGATGTCGCCATCCTGTGCCTCCCCGATGACGCCGCCAGGGAAAGCGTGCGCCTGATCGAGAACGATACGACCCGCGTCATCGACGCTTCGACCGCCCATCGCGTCGCCGATGGCTGGGCCTATGGCTTTGCCGAAATGGCTGTCGACCAGACCGACGAGATCGCCAGGGCGCGCTACGTGGCCAATCCCGGCTGCTGGCCCCAGGGCCTCATCGCCGCCGCCCGCCCGCTGGTCGAGGCGCGGCTGCTGCCCGGCGATTATCCACTCTCCTATCACGGCGTTTCCGGCTATTCCGGCGGCGGACGACAGATGATCGAGGATTATGAGGCTGAGGGCGACAAGGCCAGCCAGTATATGCCCTATGCCCTGACCTTCGCGCACAAGCACCTGCCGGAAATGGCCCATTACGCCAAGCTCGGCCGCGCCCCGCTGTTCGAACCGGTGGTCGGCAATTTTGCCCAGGGCATGTCGACCTCGCTGCCCCTTCACACCGACATGTCGGCCGAAATTCCCACCGGCAAGCAGCTGCACGAGGCCCTGAGCGATTTCTATGCCGCCATCCCGGACAGCTTTGTCAAAGTCGCACCCTACGATCCGAGCCTTGGCAAGACCGCCGCGCTCGATCCGCAGGCGCATAACGGCACCAATACACTGACCCTGCATGTCTTTGCCAACGACGCAATCAACCAGGCCGTCATCGCGGCGGTCTATGACAATCTGGGCAAGGGCGCCTCGGGGGCCGCCGTGCAGAACCTCAACATCATGCTGGGGGTCAATGCGCGGGAGAGCCTCGCGGGTTGATCACAACGCCTTCCCTCTCCCCTTGAGGGAGAGGGTGGTTTCGTCCGCGTTCAGCGGACAAACCGGGTGAGGGGTTCTCCCCACGCACTGCGCGCCTTCGACACAATCGCAGACCCCTCATCCGCCCTTCGGGCACCTTCTCCCGCAAGGGGAGAAGGGGAACCGTACGCTTCGGTACGGTTTGGCCTTGACCAAAACCCCGCTTTCGCGCGATGACGCTTGCAACAGCGCGCTTGGGTCTGAATGTGCCGACCGGGAAGCGCCAAATGCCCTCGTGAGGTCCAGAGCCCAATGGAAAAATTCACAAGCCTGACCGGTGTCGCGGCGCCCCTGCCGATCATCAATATCGACACCGATATGATCATCCCCAAGCAGTACCTGAAGACCATCAAGCGCACCGGCCTCGGCACCGCGCTGTTCTCGGAAATGCGCTACAATGAGGATGGCTCGGAAAACCCCGATTTCGTCCTCAACAAGCCCGCCTATCGCCAGGCGCAGATCATCATTGCCGGCGACAATTTCGGCTGCGGCTCCAGCCGCGAGCACGCCCCCTGGGCGCTGCTCGACTTCGGCATCCGCTGCGTCATTTCCACCAGCTTTGCCGACATTTTCTACAACAACTGCTTCAAGAACGGCATCCTGCCGCTGGTGGTCACCCCGGAGCAGCTGAAACTTCTGCTCGATGATGCCGAGCGCGGCTCCAATGCCACGCTCTCGATCGACCTCGAGGCCCAGACCATCAAGGGTCCCGATGGCGGCACGCTGCATTTCGACATCGACCCGAGCCGCAAGCAGATCCTGCTCGAAGGCCTCGACGACATTGCCGGCACGCTGAAATCCGACCCGTCCATCTCGGCCTTCGAAGGCAAGATGGCCGCCGAGCGTCCCTGGCTCTAGGGCGCGCCATGGAGATCGTCTTCGAGCCCGATGTGCTGCCCGAAACGCGCGCAGTCATTCTCGAAGGCCTCATCGCCTATAACGGGGAGCAGACCGGACACCGCTTCGGTCCGCCCCGCAACATCGCCATCGCCCTGCGCGACCCCTCCACCGGCAAGGCCGTGGGCGGCCTCACGGCCCGCATCGGCTATAGCCGCATGTTTGTCGAGCTGCTCCATGTCCCCGCGCATCTGCGCGGCCAGGGCTATGGCGCACAACTGATGGGCGAGGCCGAAAAAGCCGCGCGCGATGCGGGCTGCACCGGCATCTGGCTCGATACCTTTTCCTTCCAGGCGCCGGGCTTTTACCACAAGCTCGGCTATACCGAATTCGGCAGCCTCGCCGACTATCCACCCGGATTCACCCGGCATTTCCTTCATAAAACCCTGAGTTGATCCAAGATGGTCCAGCGCGTCTCCACCGGTTCCCCGTTCGAAGCCACCTTTGGCTATTCCCGTGCCGTCAGGCACGAAGACACGGTCTATGTGTCCGGCACGACCGGCTATGACTATGCCACCATGACCATGCCCGAAAGCGTCGGCGAGCAGGCGAAAAATGCCCTCGCCACTATCGACAAGGCGTTGAGGGAAGCCGGCTCCTCCATCCAGGACACCGTCCGCGTGGTCTATTATGTCGGCGACCGGAGCCTGGTCGACGAAGTCGTGGCTGCCGTTGGCCCCGTGTTCAAGGACATCCGCCCGGCCGCCTCCATGCTCATCGTGCAGATGATCGAGGAAGGCATGAAGATCGAGATCGAAGTCACCGCCCGCCTCGGGGCCGCCACCTCGTGACCGCCACGCCCCGCCTCGAATTCATCGACGCGCCCAGCGCCTCCGAGATCGAGGCGGTCGTGGGGATCCTGGGCGCCGCCGCCGAGGCCCAACGTCCCGGCGGCAATTACCGCGACTATGGCTTCCTTCTCAGGGATGAAGCGGGGTCGATCCTGGGCGGGTTGACTGGATATGTCCTCTACGACTGGATGTTCATCCAGTTCGTCTCGGTTGCCGCCGAATTGCGCGGCCAGGGATGGGGCAGGATGCTGATGCAAAAGGCCGAGGACTGGGCCCGCGAGCAGGGCCTGGGGGGCATGTGGCTCGACACATTCGCCTTCCAGGCGCCGGACTTCTACCGCAGTCTCGGCTTCGTCGAATTCGGCACCATCGAAAACCACCCTTCCGGATCGCGCCGCATCTTCTTCCAGAAGCGCCTGGCATAGAACATGACCCGCCGGCAGCTTGTCCTCATCGCTCATGCAGCGCTCCTCATCGGGGCGCTGTTTTTCATCGTCCCTGGCCTGACCCAGTGGGATAGCCGCGCCGGCTATCTCTTTTCGCTCACCTTCTACTGGCTGTTCTTCTGCCTGCCGGTCATCGGCTGGCACGCTCTGGCCGGCAATGACGGACGCCTCTTCTCGGAAAAACTCGCCTGGCGCGACTGGTGGATCCTGCCTCTGCTCGTGATCCAGGTCGGGCTCGTCGCCACGGTCAATTTCGTCCCCAATACCTCGATCCTGAGCCAGAGCGGCATGTATCTGGCCCTGCTGATCGCCGCCATCAACGGCCCGGTCGAGGAAATCGCCTGGCGCGGCGGCTTCCTCAGCACTTTCCGCGATCGCCCGCGCCTGGGCTTCTGGCTTGGATGGGCGCTCTTCACGCTCTGGCATGTGCCGCTGGCGCTGAGCGCCGGCATCACCTTCGATGGCGGCGCGCTGGCCCCTTGTCGGCGGCGCCTTCGCGCTCGGCCTCTTCTGGGCCTGGGTCGCCTGGCGTACTGGCTCGGTCTTTTACACCAGCATGGCCCACGGCCTCACCAATGTCGTCGCCTTCTGGGTGCTGTTTGACCGGAACGGTTTTGTCTGAAGGCGCCCGATCGGCTGGCGGTCAGGGCGCACCCGGAAGACAGGTTTGGCAGATGGCATCGATGTGCCTGTGGTCGGTTCCACAGCATCCGCCGATCACCCTGATATTGGGCAAGAGCGGCAAGAGGCGCTGATAGCGCTGCGCCAGATCCTGCCAATCCCCTATATCGAGCACGGGGCTCTCATCCAGTTCGGCATGGCTCTTCATCGAGGCATTGACGCGCAAGCCGCCAATCCGGTCCACCCAGGTGCCGGCATGCCTTATCGTGCTGGCAAAATGGATCGGATGGACGCAATTGATCATGTAATAGGCCGGTGAGCCATTGGTCGCCTCTTCCACCGCCTCGATCGCCTCTCCCAACGGCTTACCGCCGGGCAGGCGGCCATCGGTCTCAAGGGTGAAGGAGAGCACGCAGGGCAGCCCCGCTGCCTCGGCCAGGCGGGCTATGCCAATGGCCTCGGGGACATTGGTCAGCGTCAGTGCGGTGACGAGATCGGCCTCCGCCTCCGCAAAAGCCGCGATCTGCCCGGCGTGGTAGTCCAGCGCCTCGTCCACGCTCATGGCTCCGTCATATTGCCAGGCATCGCGCCTCGGACCCATGGCGCCACTGACCACGGTTGGCACGCCCGCTGCCTCAAACGCCGCGGCGACCTCTCGGCAGAGCTGAACGGCAGCAATGTCGACGGCCCTCAGCCTCGCCGCGTCATAACCAACCCGCGCGCCCCAGTCGGGATTGGCGCGCCAGGTATTGGTGTCGAACAGGAAGCCCTGTCCGGCGCGGCGGGCAATCTCGACATAGGGCGCGTAATAGTCCCGCATCACCTGTCGGCCGGCTGCGCTGTCATTGAGCTCGAACACGGTGAAATGGGGAAAGCTGTGGCCTACATTGAAGATGAGGTGGGTCTCGATGCCGCCATCGGTGACGAACATCTGGCCCCTCTGCTGCGGCAGTATCGGAATGGATTTGCCCATGGTGACCCCCTGTTGCCCAGGCAATCCGGCGGTCGGGAAATCTGCCGCCGTCATGCGAGACCGGGCTTCATCGAGGGCATCAATCTAGCAAGTCTGCGCCCATTGCGGCAGCACTCAGGTCCATCGGCGCGTTGAGAGGGCAACATCGGACGATTCTGCCTCAGCCGTCCTTGCGTGAAGGGCCGAAAACCTTGTATGTCGGCTCCAATTTCAAGGTGTACCCACCAGTACGGCGAGGAGCAGTTCCACCATGGCCACCCATTCCCTTTTCCTTCTACCCGGCGACGGCATCGGCACCGAGATCATGGTCGAGGTGGAAAAGCTCATCGCCTGGACCAATGCCGAGGGCCTGACCGACTTCTCGACCGATAGCGGCCTGGCTGGCGGTGCGGCCTATGACGCGCATGGCGTCGCCATCACCGATGAGGACGTCGCCAAGGCCAAGGCCGCCGACGCCGTGATCTTCGGCGCTGTAGGCGGGCCCAAGTGGGACAATGTTCCCTATGAGCACCGCCCCGAGGCCGCCCTCCTGCGCCTGCGCAAGGAGCTGGCCGTCTTCGCGAACCTGCGCCCCGCCATCTGCTACCCGGCCCTGGCCGAAGCCTCTTCGCTCAAGCGCGAACTGGTGGAAGGCCTCGACATCCTCATCGTCCGCGAGCTGACCGGCGGCGTCTATTTCGGCGAACCCAAGACCATCACCGATCTCGGGGATGGCCAGAAGCGCGCCGTGGACACCCAGGTCTACGAGACCTATGAGATCGACCGCATTGCCCGCGTCGCCTTCGACCTCGCCCGCACCCGTGGCTCCAAGGTCCATTCGGCCGACAAGAAGAATGTCATGAAGTCCGGCGTGCTCTGGGATGAAGTCGTCAAGAATGTCGCCAAGGACTATCCCGATGTGGAACTGCACCACATCCTCGCCGACAACGCCGCCATGCAGCTGGTGCGCACCCCCAAGCAGTTCGACGTCATGGTCACCGACAACCTCTTCGGCGACATCCTGTCCGACGTTGCGGCCATGCTGACTGGCTCGCTCGGCATGCTGCCCTCCGCCTCGCTCGGTGCGCCCGATCCGGTCACCGGCAAGCGCAAGGCCTTCTACGAGCCCGTCCACGGCTCGGCCCCCGACATTGCCGGCAAGGGCATTGCCAACCCCATCGCCATGATCGCGTCCTTCGCCATGGCGCTGCGCTATTCGTTCAACATGGGCGAGCTGGCCAACCAGGTCGAAGGCGCCATCTCCGCCGTTCTGAGCGATGGCCTGCGCACCGGCGACATCGCCCAGGCCAATTGCAAGACCGTCGGCACCGAAGAAATGGGCGCGGCCATTCTGGCCAAGCTGAAGCAGTAGGCGCTCACTGGCCCCTGCTCTCTTTCGTCACCACCGGGCTTGTCCCGGTGGTCCATGGATTGCCCGGACGAGCCGGGCAATGACGATGAGCAACGACATTGACACATAACAAAAAGCCCCGGTGTCTCCACCGGGGCTTTTCACTTGGCGATCGCCAATCTTACTCGGCAGCGCCTTCAGCGGCGGCAGCGGCCTTGGCGGCCTTCTCTTCGGCGCGTTCCTTGGCCTTGTCGCCCGGGACACCCTTGTTCGGGTTGTTGCGGGCTTCGCGCTTGACGAGGCCGGCAGCGTCGAGGAAACGCTCGACACGATCGGTCGGCTGGGCGCCATGCGACAGCCAGTGCTTGGCGCGCTCGGTGTCGAGCACGACGCGGTTCTCGGCATCCTTGGCCAGCAGCGGGTTGAAGGTGCCCAGCTTCTCGATGAAGCGGCCGTCACGCGGCGAACGGGCGTCGGCGATGACGATGTGGTAGAAGGGGCGCTTCTTGGTGCCGGCGCGGGCAAGGCGGATCTTGAGAGCCATTTTGCAGTCCTGTCAGTTTAAGTCGAGTTGTTGAATTCGGGTTATTTCTTCTTGCCCAGGCCGGGAAGGCCGGGGAAACGGGGCGCTCCGCCAAGACCGGGCAGAGCCGGAGGACCGGAGGATTTCAGAAGCGCATTGACGTCGCTGGGCAGCGCCTTCTGCGCAGGAAGGTCGGCCGAGGGCAGGCCCTTCAATTGCTCGGGATTGATGCCGGCCTGGCGGGCCATCTGTTCGAGCTGCTTGGGGTCCATCTTCGAGAGATCGGGCATGCCGCCCATCATCTGGCCCATCTTGCCGCCGAACATGCCGCCCAGCGCACCCATGCCACCCTTGCCGACCTTTTTCATCATGTCGGCCATCTGGCGGTGCTGCTTGGAAAGCTTGTTGATTTCCGAGACTTCGACGCCAGCGCCGGCGGCAATGCGCTTGCGGCGCGAAGCATTGAGCAGGTCCGGGTTTTCCCGTTCCTTTTTCGTCATCGAGTTGATGATGGCGATCTGCCGGTCGAAGACCTTTTCGTCGACATTGGCCCCGGCCATGGCCTTCTTGAGCTGGCCCGCGCCGGGGAGCATGCCCATGAGGCCACCCATGCCGCCCATCTTCTTCATCTGGATGAGCTGGGCGCGCAGGTCGTCGAGGTCGAAGGAGCCCTTCTTGAGCTTCTTGGCCATCTTGGCCGCGTCTTCGGCCGTGACATGCTCGGCGGCCTTTTCCACGAGCGAGACAATATCGCCCATGCCCAGGATCCGGTCGGCGATGCGGCTGGGATGGAAATCCTCCAGCGCATCCATCTTTTCGCCCACACCGATCAGCTTGATCGGCTTGCCGGTGGCAGCGCGCATGGAGAGCGCCGCGCCGCCGCGACCATCGCCATCGACACGGGTCATGACGATGCCGGTCACGTCGAGACGCGTATCGAAGCTGCGCGCGACATTGATCGCGTCCTGGCCGGTCAGCGCGTCGACCACGAGCAGGATTTCGTGGGGCTTTGCGATCTCCTTGATGGAGACCGTCTCGGCCATCAGCTCTTCGTCGATATGGGTGCGGCCGGCGGTGTCGAGGATGAGCACGTCATAGCCACCCAGACGCCCTTCGCGCTCGGCGCGGCGGGCAATCTCGACCGGCGTTTCTGACATAACGATGGGGAGCGTATCGACGCCCACCTGTTCGCCGAGCACGCGCAGCTGCTCCATGGCAGCGGGGCGGCGGGTATCGAGCGAAGCGAGCAGCACCTTCTTGCGCTGCTTGTCCTTCAGGCGCTTGGCGATCTTGGCGGTGGTCGTGGTCTTGCCCGAACCCTGCAGACCGACCATGAGCAGGGTCACCGGCGCCGGGGCATTGAGATCGATGCTGACGGCATCGGAACCAAGCACGGAAACAAGCTCGTCATTGACGATCTTGACGACCTGCTGGCCCGGCGTGATCGAGCGGGTAACCTCGGCGCCGACGGCGCGCTCGCGCACCTGTTCGACAAAGGCACGGACGACTTCGAGGCTGACGTCGGCTTCGATCAGCGCCCGGCGGATTTCGCGCATGGCCGCATCGACATCGGCTGCGTTGAGCGCGCCGCGTCCGCGAAGACCATCGAAAATTTTGCCAAGCCGGTCGCTTAAGCTCTCAAACATCTTTTTTCCTTGTCTCTTCGGGCTTGTCCGATGAGATATGGGGCACATCGCGGCAAACGCAAAACCCACCCGCGGGCGCAACGCGCTGGCGGATGTTGGCCTCCGGGATCGTGGTACCCGTATGGGGTCCCGGTGGGCTGGTCAGGTGCAAAAGCCTGATGAACGGGGTGGCTTTAGGGGAAACCGGCAGGGGAGTCAAGAAATGCCGGAAATATCCCGGCCCCGCACCGGCGCCCGGTCGTCGATGCATAAAAACCCGTCGGGTTTTAGCGCCGCCTTGATCCGGGACAGCGCCAGCGTCTCGATCTCGGGATGGCGGCCATCCAGCGCACCCACCCGCATGGCAAAGACCAGATCGAATGGCGCCTCACCCTTTTCCAGCACAAAGTCCTCCACGGCGGACCGCCGGAATTCGAGCCTGCCGCTTGCAAGCTCCGCCGCCGATCCCGTTTCCGCCTGCGCGATGGCCTTGGCGGAGCGGTCGATGGCGACGATCGCGCCCGATGTCAGCATGCGGCTGATTTCCCGCGCCGCCACGCCCGGCCCGCAGCCCACTTCAAGCACGCGCAGGTCGAACCGCAGCGGCAGGGCGGCGATGGCCTGGGCAATCCGGGGTGACATGTTCTGGCTCATGTGAGGACAATCGCACAGGCCGGCGCCGGTTCCTGTCAGCAGGATCGCGCGCGCCATGCCCGCGGCGGAAACGGCTTGCGGCAAGCCCGGTCTGGCAATTTGATGCCAGTTCCGCCATATAGGTCGGCAAGGCTGTGTTTCAGCTGGGAATTTCGGAAATAGCGCCGTGAGCGACGTCCCCTTTTTGAAAATGAACGGACTGGGCAACCAGATCATCGTCGCCGACCTGCGCGGCACGACGTCCCGCGTCACGCCCGAGGCCGCCATTGCCATCAATGCCCGTGCCGAAACCAGGTTCGACCAGATCATGGCCATTCATGACCCGCGCACGCCCGGCACCGCCAACTATATCGAGATCATCAATTCCGACGGCTCCCGCGCCCAGGCCTGCGGCAATGGCATGCGCTGCGTCGTCCAGACCCTGAGCGCCGAGCAGGGCCGCCAGCGCTTTACCTTCGAGACCGTGGCCGGCATCCTGTTTGGCGAAGAGGCCGGGGACGGGCAGATCACCGTGGATATGGGTACGCCCAAATTCGCCTGGTACGACATACCCCTGGCCGAGGAATTCGCCGATACCCGCCAGATCGAATTGCAGATCGGGCCGATCGATGATCCGGTCCTGCATTCGCCCTCGGCCATGTCGATCGGCAATCCGCACGCCACCTTCTGGGTCAAGGACGACGTCTGGTCCTATGCGCTCGATCGCTTCGGGCCCATGCTGGAAAACCATCCGATATTCCCGGAGCGCGCCAATATTTCCATCGCCAATGTCGTGGCGCCAGACCGCATCATCCTGCGCACCTGGGAACGGGGCGCCGGCCTGACCGAGGCCTGTGGCACGGCGGCCTGCGCCGCCCTGGTCAATGCGGCGCGCACCCGCCGCACCGGCCGCAAGGCCACCGTGACCGTGCCCGGCGGCGACCTCGTGGTCGAATGGCTTGCCGACGACCATGTGACGCTCACAGGGCCGGCCGAGTTCGAATGGCGCGGCCGCCTCGACCCGGTGACCGGCGCCTGGACGCGCAGCGAGGCCGCGTGATGGCGGTCGAGACCTTGACCTTCGGCTGTCGCCTCAACGCCTATGAGGGCGAGGTGATGCGCAAGGAGGCCGAAAAGGCCGGGCTCGACAACGCCATCATCATCAACACCTGCGCGGTGACATCGGAGGCGGTGAAACAGGCGAGGCAAGCCGTGCGCAAGGCCCGCCGCGACCATCCCGAGGCCCGCATCATCGTCACCGGCTGTGCCGCCCAGACCGAGGCCCGCGCCTTTGGCGAGATGGACGAGGTCGACCTCGTCATCGGCAATGAGGACAAGCTCAAGGCCGACAGTTATCGTCCCTTGGTCTTTGGCCATGTGCTCAACGACAAGGTCCAGGTCAACGACATCATGAGCGTGCGGGAAACCGCAGGCCACCTGATCGAGGGGATGGACGGGCGCACGCGCGCCTTCGTCCAGGTGCAGAATGGCTGCGACCACCGCTGCACCTTCTGCATCATTCCCTTTGGCCGCGGCCCCAGCCGCTCGGTGCCCATGGGCCTGGTCGTCGACCAGATCAGGCAGCTCGTTGCCGGCGGCCATTCCGAAGTGGTGCTGACCGGCGTCGACATCACCTCCTATGGCCCGGACCTGCCCGGCAGCCCCACGCTCGGGCAGCTCGTCCAGGCGATCCTGCGGCATGTGCCGGACCTGCCGCGCCTGCGCATTTCGTCCATCGACAGTATCGAGGCCGATCCGGCGCTCTACGACGCGGCAAGCGACCTTCGCTTCATGCCGCATCTGCATCTGTCGCTGCAATCGGGCGACGATCTCATCCTCAAGCGCATGAAACGGCGCCACCTGCGGGACGACGCCCTGGCCGTGGTCGAGCGCTTCCGCAGCCTCCGGCCGGACATGGTCTTTGGCGCCGACATCATCGCCGGCTTCCCCACCGAAACAGACGAGATGTTTGCCAATTCGCTGCGCTTCATCAGCGAGGCGAACCTGACCTATATCCACGCCTTCCCCTATTCGCCCCGCCCAGGCACCCCGGCGGCGCGCATGCCGCAGGTCGACAAGGCAGTGGCCCGCAAGCGGACAACCGAATTGCGCGAAGCTGGCGCGCGTCAGCTGGCCGCCTTGTGCCAAAGCAGGCTCGGCGGCACCGAAACCGTGCTGGTGGAACGCAACAATATCGGCCGGACGGAACAGTATATTCCCGTGCACGTTGCCGGGATCGAGCCTGGCCGCCTGCTCAGCATGCGCATGACCGGCCTGTCGAGGACCGGTCTCACCGGCGAGCCGCTGCTGGCGGCGGCGTGAAGGAAGCAGGACCCCTATGACTGAAAAGAAACCCGGCTTCTTCCAGCGCCTGTTTGGCACCCAACCGGAACCGGCGCCCCGGAGCCAGCCGGCGCCAGAGCCCGTTCCCGCGCCGCCGGAAGCCTTGCCCGAGGCGCCGGTCGAACCGGTCACGCCCGCAGCCGAACCGGTTCCGGCGACGCCCGAGCCTGCCGTCTCCGAGCCAACCCCGATCACCCCGGACGCCATTCCCCTGGAGCCGGAGCCGCAGCCTGACCCGGTGCCGCCGCCCGCGCCCGAGCCCGTGCCGGAGGACCTTCCCCCGCCCGGCCCGCCGGAAACCACGCCTGACTATATCGAGGAGATCGAAGACCAGCGCGCCAGTGCCGCGCCTGTCGCCCCGGGCCCTCTTCCAGTCACCGCGATCACGCCCGCACCCGTCGTGCCGGAACCTGCAGCGCCCCAGCAGGGCTGGTTCCAGCGCCTTGCCTCGGGCCTCAGACGCTCGTCGGACAATCTCACCACCTCCATCACCTCGGTCTTCACCAAGCGCAAGCTCGACGCGGCAACGCTCGATGAGCTGGAAGACGTCCTGATCCAGGCCGATCTCGGCATCGACACCGCCATGGCCATCACCGAGACGCTGCGCCGCGACCGCTTTGATCGCGACGTCTCGGGCGAGGATGTGCGCTCGGTGCTGGCCGCCGAAGTCGAGAAGGTCCTTCGCCCGGTCGCGCGGCCCCTCACCATCGATACGGCGAAAAAGCCCTTCATCATCCTGATGATCGGGGTCAATGGATCGGGCAAGACCACGACCATCGGCAAGCTGGCGCAGAAATTCACCGCCGAGGGCAAGTCGGTCATGCTGGCGGCCGGCGACACGTTCCGCGCCGCAGCCATCGAGCAGCTGCAGGTCTGGGGCCAGCGCACCGGCGCGCCCGTCATCGCCCGGCCCGCCGGCGCCGATGCCTCGGGCCTCGCCTTCGATGCGGTGACCCAGGCCAGGGCCGAGGGCCGCGACGTCCTCATCATCGACACGGCCGGACGCTTGCAGAACCGCGACGAGCTGATGAACGAGCTCGAAAAGGTCATCCGCGTCATCAAGAAAGTCGAGCCCGAGGCGCCACACGCAACGCTGTTGACGCTCGACGCCACGACCGGCCAGAACGCCATGAAGCAGGTGGAAATCTTCGGCCAGCGCGCCGGGGTGACGGGCCTCGTCATGACCAAGCTCGACGGCACCGCGCGTGGCGGCATTCTCGTCGCCATTGCCCGGAAATTCGGCCTGCCCGTGCATTTCATCGGCGTGGGCGAAGGCATTGCCGATCTCGAACCCTTCGAGGCCCGGGATTTTGCGCGGGCGATTGCGGGAAGGGAATAGCATTTGAGGGTGGATCACCGGGACAAGCCCGGTGATGACGAAGGACTGGATATCTCGTCCCGTCATTGCCCGGCTTGTCCGGGCAATCCATTTTCCTTCAGCACCCGCGACAAATTCTCACCACTCTTGTCTCGTATTGCACCCTTGCATCGCGTGGCTCGACTCATCAGATTGAGCCGATGGAACAAAAAATGACCGACAAGACCGCCGAACCCGAAGTCAACTGGGATGAATTGCGTCCCCAGCTCATCAAGCTGGCGCTGGAAATCGGCCCGCTGGTCGTTTTCTTCATCATGAATGGCCGCGCCGACATCTTTGTCGCGACGGCCTGGTTCATGGCGGCCATGACCCTGTCACTGGCGCTCTCCTGGCTGATCCTCAAGAAGATCGCGGTCATGCCGCTGGTCACCGGTGTCGTGGTTCTGGTCTTTGGCGGCCTGACGCTGTGGCTGCAGGACGACACCTTCATCAAGGTCAAGCCCACCATCACCAACACCCTCTTTGCCGCGGTGCTGCTGGGCGGCCTCGTCTTCGGGCAATCGCTGCTGAAATACGTCTTCGGCGACGTCTACAAGCTCAAGCCCGAGGGCTGGTGGAAGCTGACGCTCAACTGGGGTCTGTTTTTCGTCGTGCTCGCCGTGCTCAACGAAGTCGTGTGGCGCAATTTTCCGACCGATTTCTGGGTGGCGTTCAAGGTCTGGGCCATCATGCCGCTGACCGTGGTCTTCTCCATGACGCAGCTGCCGCTCCTCAACAGATATGCGCCGGCAGCGGAACCGGTGACGGTTCCGCCCGTGGCGAGCGGCAGCGATCTAGCCTAGAAGCCCGATCACCACGCCCTGGATCACCAGCACGCCCAGGACATGCAGGCCGTCGATGACGGTCAGCGACCATTTCATGCCTTCATAGCGATGGTTCATGATCAGCGTGGTGATGACGAAGCCAAACCAGACAAGCACAGCAACGTGCACGGCACTCCCGATCGAGATTTCGCCCATCGCCATCGGCGTCAGCTGGGCCAGGACATAGGCCATGACTAGCTCGACGACAAAGGACCAGATAAACGGCGCATAGCCGACTTGGAGCTGGTCCTTGGTCTTGCCCAACGCGGCAAGCCATTGTTTCGATAGAGCCATGTACCACACGGCCCCAAAGACATAGGCGGCCACGGCGGCCAGCACCACGGCCAGCCAGTTGACGGCTAGAAAATTCATCTCGAAATCCCCCAAGCGCATGAGCTGCGCGAAGAAAATCTAGGCTGATTTTACGGTGCTGAATAGCGCGGCTTGCCCGCCATTCGACCTGAGGTCTCATGGCCTTGTAAGCTCAAATCGCTCCACCGGAGCGATTTGCCCCTGCGGGTCGCTTACAAGCCACCCATCTTGCAAAGCAGCTTCCATTCGGCGTCCGAAACCTTGGATACCGAAAGGCGCGACAGCTTTACCAGTTCTAGCTCGGAAAGGGCTTCGGTGGCCTTGATCTCGGCCAGCGTCACCGGGCGCTTGAATGGCTCGACCGACTGCACGTCGACGCATTCCCACACCACTTCGCCCTTGGCGTTGAGCTCGGCAGTGGAATCGGGATGCGCCTTGGCCACCACTTTCATGATGCCCACGATCTCCTTGCCGATATTGGAGTGGTAGAAGAAGGCCTGATCGCCCACGGACATGGCCCGCATATTGTTGCGCGCCGCATAATTGCGCACGCCGTGCCATTCCTCCACTTCGCCACGGCCGGTCTTGGCCACGAGGTCATCGAAGGAGAACACATCCGGCTCGGACTTCATCAGCCAATAGGCCATTGTCTCAGATCTCCGCGCCCGAATTGTTGATGGCGATGCGCCAGCGCTTGACCTCGTAGCTGGCAAAGACGCCCGCCGGCACGAAGGGATCGGCTGCGGCCATCGCTTCAGCCTCGGCCAGTGTTTCGGCCTCGAACACCACGATCGAGCCCTCCGGCTGCTCCTCGGCATTGAGCAGGGCGCCGGCAAAGACCAGTTTGTTGCCCAGCGACTTGAGGTGCTCCAGATGCACCGGACGGGTATCGAGACGCGTCTGCAGCGCCCCGGGCGCATCCTTGGCAATCATGGCATAGAGCATTTCAGGCTTCCCTCTTGAGCGGGCGGGCCATCAGGCCCGCAACGATAGTGGCAATATCGGCCTTGCCGGCAACCACGGCATCCACCGCCTCGATCAGCGGTGCATCGACCGAAAGACTTCTGGCCAGCGCGGCCGCGACCGGGGCGGTGGCAACGCCCTCGGCGAGCTTGGCGCCAGATGCCAGAATGTCCTCCGTGCGGCGTCCGGCGCCGAGCGCCATGCCGAACTGGTAATTTCGCGACTGTACTGACGTGCAGGTCAGCGTGAGGTCGCCCAGCCCGGCGAGGCCTGTCAGCGTATGGGCCGAGCCGCCCATGGCCGTTACCATGCGTGCCATTTCCGCATAGCCCCGCGCGATCAGGGCCGAGCGCGCCGAAGCTCCCAGATCCGCGCCCTCGACCGCACCACAGGCCAGCGCATAGACATTCTTCAGTGCCCCCGCGATCTCGACGCCGATCCGGTCATCCGCCGCATAGGGGCGGAAGGTGGGGCCGGCCAGCGCCGTCGCCAGGTCCGAGGTCAGGCTGGCATCGTCTCCGGCCAGGGTGACCGCGGTGGGGCGTCCTGCCGCGACGTCGGCGGCAAAGCTGGGGCCCGAGAGAACGTAGCCGATGGCCTCGGGCGCCATGTCGGCGAGGATTTCGCTCTGTCGCGCCAGGGTGCCGGCCTCAAGGCCCTTGGCCGAGAGCACGACGGGCCGACCGGCGAGAAGCGCGGGATCGAGCCCCGACAGCAGGGTGCGGGTGGCCTGCGCCGGGACAGCCAGGACCACGATGTCGGCACCGCCAAAGCGCGACACCGCGGTAAGACCCGGCAACAGCGCCTGCCCGGGCAGGGCCGCTTCATTTCTGCGACTGGCATTGATAGCGTCGGCCTGTGCCGAAGTGCGGACCACCAGAGTGGTCGGACGCCCGGCCATGGCGGCGGCCTGCGCCAGGGCCGTGCCCCAGGCACCCCCGCCAATCACCGCGACGCTGTCAAACGGCATCATCGGAAACCCTCATGTCGGGCGTATCGAGTGGCCAGCGCGGCCGCGCCGCAACGTCCAGCGCGTCATTGGCGCCCAGCGCCAGCCGTTCGGCACCGGCCCAGGCCACCATGGCGCCATTGTCGGTACAAAGGGCAATGGGCGGCACCACAAGCCGCGCACCCGTCTCGGCCACGACCGCGGCCAGTGCCGCCGCGATGGCCTTGTTGGCAGCAACGCCGCCCGCCACTACCAGTTGCGGCCGTGCCTCGGGCAATTCGGACTTGAACCGCTCCAGCGCCTGGCGCGAGCGGGTTGCGACGATCTCGGTCACGGCCGCCTGGAAGCCTGCGGCAATGTCGGCCACATCCTGGTCGGTCAGCGGCGCCAGTGCCTCTGCCTGCAGGCGAACTGCCGTCTTGAGGCCGGAAAAGGAAAAATCCAGCCGCTGCTCCCGCAGCAGCGGGCGCGGGAATTTAAACCGCTTTGCGTCGCCCTCGCGGGCGATCCGCTCCACTGCCGGCCCGCCCGGATGCCCAAGGGACAAGAGCTTTGCCACCTTGTCGAACGCCTCGCCCAGGGCGTCGTCAATGGTGCCGCCCCAGCGCTCGTAATGCCCCACGCCGCGCACCAGCACGAACTGGCTATGTCCACCCGAAACCAGCAGCATCAGATAGGGGAATTCCACGAAATCGGTCAGCCGCGCCGTCAGCGCATGGCCCTCGAGGTGATTGACGGCGATGAGCTGCTTGCCCAGCGAGGCGGCCAGTGCCTTGGCCGTGGTGAGGCCCACCAGCACGCCGCCGATCAGCCCCGGACCTGCCGTGGCGGCAATGGCGTCGACATCCTCGAGCGCGATACCCGCTTCATCCACCGCCTGGGCGATGATGTGGTCGAGCCATTCGACATGGGCGCGCGCCGCCAGTTCGGGCACAACGCCGCCAAAGGCCGCATGCTCGTCAAGCTGGGAGCGCACCACATTGGAACGAATTGTGCCGTGACCCGATTGATCCCGCACGACAATGGCGGCGGCGGTTTCGTCGCAGCTGGTTTCAATACCCAGAATGATGGCTTGCGCTTGCCCGGTCACGACGATCTGGTCTACTCCAAAAACTGTCTTTACCGCCTACACTAGGACTGGCCGAATATGCAATCGCCCGCCCCCTTCGCCCGGATCGGAACACGTGGCAGCCCGCTGGCGCTGGCCCAGGCGAAACTGGTGCGTGAACTGCTGAGCAAAGCGCATGGCGTGGCCGAGGAGCGGATCGAAATCGAAGTGTTTTCGACCGGCGGCGACCGCAGCCAGGCCGAGAATACCACGCTCTCCGATATTGGCGGAAAAGGGGTCTTCACCAAGGAAATCGACGAGGCGCTCCTGGCCGGACGGATCGACCTGGGCGTGCATTCGAGCAAGGATGTCGCCACCGGCCTGCCACCAGGCGTGGTGCTGGCGGCCTTCCTCGAGCGCGAAGACGTGCGCGACGCCTTTCTCTCTGTCTCGGTCGGGGGCTTGGACAATCTGCCCGAGGGCGCGCGCTTCGGGACCTCCTCGATCCGGCGCGCCGCCCAGGCGCTGCGCCTGCGCCCTGACCTCCAGATCGTGCCCTTCCGCGGCAATGTACATACGCGCCTGCAAAAGCTGCTTGACGGCGTTGCCGACGCAACGCTGCTCGCCCTGGCCGGGCTCAACCGGCTGGGCGAAGCGCATCGCGCCACAGCCATCCTCGATCCCGAGGATTTCATGCCCGCCCCGGCCCAGGGGGCGATCGGCATGGCCATTCGCGCGGGAGACCAGCGCCTTGCCGACATCGTCGCGCCGCTCGATCACGCCCCGACCCATATAGCCATTGCCGCCGAACGCGCTATGCTGGCCGTGCTCGACGGGTCCTGCCGGACCCCGGTCGGGGCGCTCTCGGGCGAGGCCGGCGGTCTGCTCACGCTCAAGGGCGAAATCCTGAGCCTTGATGGACAGGTGAGCTATCGCGCCACGGCTCAAGGCAGCGACCCAGAGCAACTGGGCGGGAGCGTCGCCCGCGACCTCCTGGCCCAGGCCGGCCCTGATTTCCTCCAGCGCTGGAACCGCTGATGCGCATGCTGATTACCCGCCCTGAACCGGATGCGCAGGCCACGCAGGAGCGGCTCGCGGCCCTGGATATCGCAGCGGACATCGCGCCCCTGATGACGCGCCAGACGCTCAAGGCCAATCTGCCCGGCCCCGATGGTTTTGCCGCGCTGGCGCTCACCAGCACCAATGCCCTGCGGGCGCTTGCCGATCTCACCGCCCTCGACACCCTGCTCGACATACCCGTCTTTGCGGTAGGGGATCGGACCGCCCACGAGGCCCGGCTCCTCGGATTTACCGCGGTCACGGCCGCCGACGGTACCCTCGATTCGCTGGTCACCACCATTGCCCTGGCGCGGCTTGGCGGCCCGGTGCTCTATCCTGCGGGCAAGCATCTGAGCGGCGACCTGGCGCATGCGCTGGCTCCCCACGGCCTGATGGCGGTGACCGTGCCGGTCTACGAGATGGTGGCCGAGACCACGTTGTCTGATCCCACCCGCTTGGGTCTCGCGACCGCACGCTATGCCGCGGTACTCTTGTATTCGCGGCGGACCGCCGAAATTTTCAGCACCCTGACCGCCGAAATTCTCTCTCCCGACGACAGGCGCAAACTGCCTGTTATCTGTCTCTCTGAGAATGTCGCCCTGCCCCTGCTGCGCTCGCATTACAGCCGGGTTCTCCTCGCCGACCATCCCAGCGAAGAGGCCATGCTGGCGACAACGCTGGCTTTTGCCCGCGAGCAAACTGGGTCATGATCGGACAAACGCAAAGGAAGCGCCATGGCAGAAACGACCGGCAAGGACATGCCAGCAACCGATCCCAAGCCCACGGTGGTGGGCAAGACCGGCCCGGTCAAACCGCCGGTTCTGGAGGGCACGGCTCGTCCCAGCGCGACGGGCAAGCCCGCTGATTCGACATCGAGTGCCAAATTGTCCGACAAGCCGGGCACCGCTTCGACCTCGACACCGGCATCCACGCCGGCAGGCAAGCCTGCATCCAGCACCCCGCCACCCAAGCCGCGTGATCCGCCGGAAACCGGCAATGGGGGGGGTGGCGCCTGGCTTGCCGGCATTGTCGGGGGCCTTATCGGTCTCGGCGCGGCCTACGGTCTGGCCTGGTTCGACCTCTGGCCCAGCCCGGAACAGGCACCTGCGCCGGCCGATCCGCGCCTTGCCCAGTTCGCCACGGCCATTCCCGAACTTGAGACCGTGACCGGCACGGTGCAGGACGAACTGGCAACCCTGACCAGCCGTGTTGGTGCGCTCGAAACCAGCCAGACAGAGACGCCCCCCGCTGCGGCGGCGCCCGCTGCCGCGGATTCGGCCCTGGCCGAAGAGGTCGCGGCGCTGTCGGCACGTCTCGATGACCTGGCCGCCACAGCCGGCACTGCCGTCTCCAGCGGCGAGCTTGCGGCGCTGCAGACCGAACTGGCGACGCTCAAGGCCGAAGTGGCCGATACCCGGGCTCAACTCGCCCAGTCCGAGCAAGCCATGGCCCAGATCAGCCAATCGGCTGACGAAACGGCTGGAGCCAATGCGGCAACCTTGCGCCTGCCGCTGATTTTCTCGGGCCTCGATGCCGCCTTCGTTAGCGGTCGCCCCTATGAAAGCGAACTGGCCGCCCTGCGCCAGGCCCTGCCCGACACGATCGTGCCCGAACCGGTGGCGGCTCATGCCGCCAGTGGCCTGCCGCGTCCAGAAATGGTGCAGGTCGAGCTGGTTGCGGCCCTGCCCGCCATGCTTGCCGGCCGCCCCGCCGATGCCCAGGCGAGCTGGCAGGATGCAACGGCCGACTGGTTCCGCGGCCTCATCGCCCTGCGCCCGGCCGGTGCTGTCGAAGGCGACGGGCCCGACGCCACCATTGCGCGGCTTGAAGCGGCCGTCGAACGGCGCGACTTCGTGACCGCCCGGAACGAATTTGCCGCCCTGCCCGAAACCATGCGCAATGCGTCAGGCACTGTGGGCGGCGATATCGAGACGCTCGCCGAGGCGCAGGACTTTCTCACCCAGTTGCGGGCCACCGCGCTCAACGGGGAGAGCGGCGCATGATTCGCCTCGCCTCCTGGATCATCGGCAGTCTGCTCATTGCCGGTCTTGCGGCCTGGGTCATCGCCCTGCCGGGTACGCTGACCCTCGATGTCGGCGGCTATCGCATCCAGCCGCGCCTCGGAACGGCGGTCGTCATTCTCTTGGCCGCCGCGGCCTTCGTTATCCTGGTCTGGGCCATCCTGCGCCGCATTATCGGCGCTCCAAGGGCGATCGCGCGCCGGCGGGCCGCAAAGCGGCGGGAACAGGGTGTGGAGGCGCTTTCAGACGCCGTCATCGCCCTGCAATCGGGCGATCCGGCCCGCGCCCGCATCATGGCGCGCGAAGCTCAGGCCCGGCTGCCTGAAAATGGCGCGGCGCGGCTCCTGGAAGCCCGCGCCGACCTGGCGCTGGGCGACATGCCTGCCGCCCGTGAGCACTATCGCGCGCTGATCGCCAGCGAGAAGACCGCCGTGGCCGCCCTGACCGGTCTTTACGATCAGGCCCGGGCGCAGAACCGGCCAGAGGCGGCACTGACCTTTGCCCGCAAGACCCTAGCCCTCTCCCCCGACACCAGCTGGGCCGGCCAGGCCGTGTTCGATGATCTGGCGCGGCGCGGCCAATGGGCCGAGGCCGTCGCCATGGTCAATGCCGAACACGCGACCAGCCGCGAGGAAAAGGCCCGTAAACGTCGCCGCCAGGCGGTGATCGAAACCGCCCGCGCACGCGAAAGCGAGACCAGCCAGCCCAATTCGGCGCTGGACCACGCGCTGACGGCGCTGAAACTGCTGCCCGATTTCGTCCCCGGCGCCCTTATTGCGGCGCGCATCTATTCCAATCGTGGCGAGGCAAGGCGCGCCCAGAGCCTGTTGCGCCGCATCTGGCGCGCCACCGGCCACCCCGATGTTGCAACGCTCTATGCCCATTCCCAGCCCGGAGCCTCCGCCGTCGACCGGCTGAAGCGCCTGGGAGAAATCATTGAAATGCCGCCCGCCCACCGTGCTGCGGCCATGGCAATGGCCCGCGCTGCCATCGATGCCTATGACTGGCCCCGCGCCCGGGCGGCCCTGCATGGCTTTATCGGCACCGAGGCGACGCAGGGCGTGTGCAGCCTGATGGCCGAAATCGAGGAAGGTCAGGCCGGCGACCACGGCAAGGCGCGCGAATGGCTGGCCCGCGCCGTGCGCGCCCCGCGCGACCCCGCCTGGACCGCCGATGGCATTGTCAGCGATGAATGGGAACCGATTTCCCCGGTCACAGGGCGGCTGGACGCCTTTGAGTGGAAAGTGCCGGTGGCCAGCAATACCCGTCCCGCCCCGCTTCCCCCGGCCACCTCCGAGCCGACGCCGGCCTTACCCGCAGCCGAAACGCCCTTGCCCCTTGCATCGGTTGAAAACGCCCAGTAAAAGACCGCCCATCCGGACGGGACCTGACTGTCCCGGGGCGCCGCAGTAGCTCAGTCGGTAGAGCACATCATTCGTAATGATGGGGTCGGGGGTTCGATTCCCTTCTGCGGCACCACTTCTTCCACAGACCAGTCCCTTTTACTGCGCGGCTTCGAGCAGACGCAGGCGATGCGCCATGCGGGCCGTCGGCGCAATGGCGCCTTGGCCAGTCGCCGCCTTGCCGAACAGATGCTCCCGCTCTTCAGCCGTCGACATGAAGAACGGGAAGCGGTCGGCAACACGGTCGCGAATCGTGGGCACTTCGGCCGCATAGAGGCAGACCGGAAATTTGAGTTCGCCCCAGAACCGCTCGTCGGCCAGCCGTTCCGACCCGAAGATGCGGCGGTAAAATGGCGCATGCTCGGCCCGCACCGAGGAAATCGTATAGCGCACCGGAAAGTACTCGCTGGCCATGGCGATGATGCGCAGGGTCATATAGGGCAGCGCCGGCAGGGCCAGGGACGCATCGTGATCGGCGGTGAAACGGCTCGGGTCGATATAGCCCTGACCGCGATCGAGAATCGGCTCGAGCACTTCGGGCCAGATCGTGCGGCTGGGTGAGGTCCGGTTCTCCGCGGTCACGTGGTGGAAGCGGATGGAACTGACCAGTTCCCCGTCAATATAGACCCCGAAGCAGTAGCAGTTTTCCGCGTCATCATACTCGTCGCGGGTGACCTGCTGGGAATTGATCGGCACGAAATCTTCGCGCCGATAGGCCTCGTAGCGCAGTTTATAGACTGGATCGAGCTGATCCGACGGTGTCACGCGCCGATATTCGATCCGATCGAGCAGATCGATCAGTGTTGTCGCAAAACGCGACACACTGGCCGTGGATTGGCTTGCCGCACTCATTGCAATCTGTCCCCAGTACGCGGTGGTACTTAACCTTTCGTTAGCCATAATTGCACGGGCAAAAAACTGCACCCGCCGTGATGTCGCGCCCCGGCAGGAGCTAAAATCGTAGCACTGTCAGAATGTTAACGCGCGTTAACCAAGTCGGCGTTTTGTTTCCGGCGCCTGTGCCGCGTTGAGGCGCGTGATCAGCTCGGCAATATCGCGCTGCGGCAGCGGCCGGCTGAAGAGGTAGCCCTGCACCTGCTGGATCGTGGTGTTCTCCACCATGGCGTTGAGCTGTTCCTCGGTCTCGACGCCCTCTGCGACCACGACCAGGTCGAGATCGCGGCCAAGCCGGGCGACATTGGTCAGGAGCCGCAAGGCGCGGGGCTTTTCGGCGATGTCGGCGACGAAGGAGCGATCGATCTTGAGCTTGGAGAAGGGCAGCGCGCTGAGATAGCTCAGTGACGAATAGCCGGTGCCGAAATCGTCGAGAGCGATGCCGACGCCGCGTGCGGCAAGGCCCGACAGCACGCCCACGGCAATGTCGCGCTCCTCGATGACGGCGGTCTCGGTGACCTCCACCTCCAGCCGCTCTGCCGTAAGGCCGGTGCGGGCCAGCGCCTGTTCGACCACGGTCTGCAGGTCGATGGCGCGGAAATCGCGCGCCGAGACGTTGACGGCAACCCCGACCTGGCCTGGCCACTGGCTGCATTGCTGCACGGCCTCGGCGATCACCCATTCGGTAATGTCGGAAATGACACCGATTTCCTCGGCCAGCGGAATGAAGGTCGAGGGTGGAACCGGACCGAGCTCGGGATGGTCCCAGCGGGCCAGCGCTTCGCAGGACACCACCTTGCGCGTGCCGATATCGAGCAGCGGCTGGAAGGCCAGGGTCAGTCCGCCATTGCTGATCGCCTCGCGCAGGTCGCCCTTGAGGCGCTGGCGGTAGTGATAGTCGACATCCATCTGTGCATGGAAAATCTGGCTGGTCGCCTTGCCTTCGGCCTTGGCACTATAGAGCGCCAGGTCGGCCTTGGTCATGAGATCGTCAAGGCTGTCCTCGGCCATAGCGCTGGTCACGAGGCCAAGGCTGGCATTGACATTGAGAGTCACGCCTTCGAGGTTGAACGGACGGGCAAAGGCCTGCATCACGCGCTCGCTGCGCGCCGAGGCCTGATCGCCGGTAGCACCGCCATAGATGACGAATTCATCGCCGCCCAGGCGCGCCAGAACTGCATCTTCGGTCAATACATTGCGCAGGCGCTGCGCCACTTCCACCAGGAGCTGGTCGCCCATGATATGGCCGAATGTGTCGTTCACATGCTTGAAGTCATCGATGTCGATGATCATCAGCGAATGGGTGGCGGGCGGGTTCTGCGGACGCCGGGCCGTGAGGTCCTCGGCCACCAGTTCGCCGAAATAGGCGCGGTTGGGCAGGCCGGTCAGCGTGTCGTGCCGGGCCATGAAGTTGATGCGCTCTTCGGCGGCAACGCGCTCGCTGATATTTTCGAACAGCAGCACGCAGCGGTCGCGCCCCGAACTGACCGTCACCTCGTAGGTGCCCCCTTCGGGCAGCCAGAGCACGACCTTGCCCGAAGCGCGGCGCTCGATCAGGTCGAGCAGGCGGTCGACGGCAGCCACGGGCAGGCGGCCTGCGTCACGCTGCTGGTGCAACAAGGATGTCAGCGGCGCCCGCAACAGGTTGGGCGCACCGATCAGGGCGAAGAATTTCAGGGCCTGTTCATTGGCAACGCTGACCGCGCCCTTGTCGTCGAGCAGGCACAGGCCATGGTCGAGCGTGGTGATGGCCATATCGAGTTCGGCGGCCAGGCGCGAGGCTTCTACCCGCCCATGCACGGCGCTGAGCAGGATGGCCCGGATATCGGCAGCCAGCTTGCGGAAGCTCGACAGCATGATGATCAGCAGGATGGCCAGCACCGGATGGAACATGTCGGCGCGCAGCAGCAGACCCAGCGACAGCGGGATGATCACCATCAGCATCTGGATGGTGACCAGACGGTCGAGCCCGAAATTGCGGGCGCAGATGCCCACCATGACCGCGATGGTCAGCGAGGCGCTGACCAGCTCGGCATAGGGATCGCGCACGATGAGCATGGCGACCAGGCACCAGAGCCCATAGACCAGGGCCAGGAGGGCGCCCAGGACCACGGCGCGGTTTTCCCAGTATTCGGCCGCTTCCACATCGTCGGCGCTGATCGAGGCCTTCCAGAAGGCGCGCATATTGGCGTCGCGCACGAGGCCGAGCACCAGGAACAGGCCCGCCACGACATAGAGAGGGATCGACTGCACCTTCCAGGCCGTCAGGCCGGCGGCGAAAGCGCTGGCCAGGGAGCCGGCCAGCATCGCGCCGCGGTCGCCATAGACCGAGCGGATGATGGACACGTAGTCCAGAGCTGGCATTGTCTTTCGAGCCGATGTGGTCAGCACGGAAAAATCCCTATTACACCGCCATTGGGCGTGCGAGGCATTAACAAGCCCTTGCCTGGCTCGGCGGCGGCGGAAACGTTTCAGCGTGCAGGCTGAACGGCGAGTTAATTTTTCGGCATACGCTGCATGCATGGCCGGGGAGCCAAGCGCGCGCTGGCTCGTTGAAGGATATCAGGCCAAGGAGACAGTCATGGCAGACAGGTTGACGGAAGCGGCACGGCAGGCAGCATTGGCGTCTTTGGACAACTGGACCTATGACGGCGGAGGCGACGCCATCATGCGCCATTTCAAGTTGAAGGACTTTTCCGAGGCCTTCGGCTTCATGGCACGCGTGGCGCTGCTGGCCGAAAAGGCCGGGCACCACCCTGAATGGTCCAATGTCTACAACAAGGTATCCATAAAGCTCACCACCCACGATGCGGGCGGTTTGAGCGAAAAGGATATTGCGCTGGCCAGGCAGATCGACGCCCTGACCATTGCTGAGTGACGGCGGGCCCATCCCCGCCTAGTGGAAATTACGGCCCTTGGGCATGGCAGAATAAGCGCGGCGACGCGCCAGATCCTCTTCGCTGAGGCTCCGCCGATCCCGGCTCTGGCTGCCCGGCGGACCGGATTTGCCCTCGTCGGCCCTGGCTACGATCCGATCGCCAAAGTCCTTGCCATGCGAGAGATCGAGCAATTGCGGGGTCAGGTCCTCCATGTCCTGGGCAATGATGTGGATGACCCCATGCGCCGCTTGCACCTTGCCCCGCACCGCCAGCATGCGGCTGCTCAGCAGCACCTTGCGCAGCCGGTCATCCTCAAACAGCTTTGGCCAGATCACCACATTGGCCACTCCGGTTTCATCCTCGAGCGTAGCGAAGATCACGCCGCTGGCCGTGCCCGGGCGCTGCCGCACCAGCACCAGCCCGGCCACCTCGACCACGATATCGTTGGCAACATGAACCAGATTGCCGGCCCGCGTCGTGCCGCGCGCCATCAGCATGGGCCTGAGGAACTGCACTGGATGCCCCTTGAGGGACAGCGAAAGGGTCGAATAGTCGTGGATCACCTCCTCGCCCGGCGCCATCAGCGGCAGGCCGGCGGGCTCTTCCTGCGGCGTCTCCAATGGCGGCGTGGCGGCAAACAGCGGCAGCGTTTCGGCCCCATGGGTACCCACCAGACCCTTGACCGCCCACAGGGCCTCGCGCCGGTTGAGCCCCAGCGAGGCAAAGGCATCGGCCCGGGCGAGCTTTTCGAGGCTGGAAATGGCCATGCCGGTCCTCAGCCACAGGTCGCGGACCGAGCTATAGCCTTCGCCTCGCGCGGCCACGATGCGCTCGCTGTCCTTGCTGGGCAGCCCCTCGACCATGGAGAAGCCCAGCCGCACGGCCTTTTCGGTATAAATGTGGTCGGCCATGACCGCGTGGCGCGACCAGATATGGGCAGCCGGCTTCCAGCCATTCTCTTCGAGCGTGGTGTCCACTTCCGAAGTGTTGATGTCCACCGCCCGTATTTCCACGCCATGTTCGGTCGCGTCGCGCACCAGTTGGCTGGGGGCGTAAAAGCCCATGGGCTGGGAATTGAGCAGCGCGCAGACGAAGACATCGGGATAGTGGCATTTGAGCCAGCACGAGGCATAGACCAGGAGTGCAAAGCTGGCGGCATGGCTTTCAGGAAAACCATATTCGGCAAAGCCCTGGATCTGGGCAAAGCTCTGCCTGGCAAATTCGGGCGTATAACCATTGCCGATCATGCCGCCGATAAAATCGTCGCTGAACTGGGCCAGCTTGCCGGTGCGCTGCCAGGCAGCCATCGCCCTTCGCAGCTGGTCGGCCTTGCCGGGGGTAAAGCCGGCCCCGACAATGGCGATCTGCATGGCCTGTTCCTGGAACAGCGGCACGCCCAGCGTCCGATGCAGCACGCCCTTGAGGGCTTCACTGGGATACTCGACCTGTTCGATCCCCTGCCGGCGTCGCAGATAGGGATGGACCATATTGCCCTGAATCGGGCCGGGCCGGACAATGGCCACCTCGATGACGAGGTCATAAAAGACTTTCGGCTTCAACCGCGGCAGCATGGTCATCTGCGCCCGGCTTTCGATCTGGAATACCCCGATCGTGTCGGCGCGATGGGTCATCTCATAGACCGGCTTGGCTGCCTCGGGATCACGGAACTCTTCGTTCTGCAGCTCGGCCAGCTCCACCTTGCGGTCATAATGTTTTTCCATGAGGCCGAAGGCGCGCTGCAGGCAGGTCAGCATGCCCAGCGCCAGGATATCCACCTTGAGGATTTTCAGCGCGTCGATGTCGTCCTTGTTCCATTCGATAATGGTTCGGCTGTCCATGGCGGTCTTGCCGATCGGCACCAGGCTTTCGAGGCTGTCGCGGGTGATGACGAAGCCACCCACATGCTGGCTGAGATGGCGCGGAAAGCCGCGCAGGACCTTGACCACCTCGAACATCTGCGCCAGCACCGGATCATCCGGGTTGAGCCCGAGACTGGCAACGCTTCTCAGGTCCACCCCCGATCCCCAGCCCCAATGCAGCTGGTTGAAGGCTGTCACCACATCGTCGGAAATGCCGAAGACCTTGGCCGCCTCGCGGATGGCGCTCTTGGAGCGATAGGTGATGACATTGGCCGTCAGCCCGGTGCGCTTGCCACCATATTTCTGATAGACATATTGCATCACCTCCTCGCGCCTCTCGTGCTCGAAATCGACATCGATATCGGGCGGCTCGTCCCGCTCGGTGGAAATGAATCGGCCAAACACCAGATTGGCCTTGCGCGGGTCCACCTCGGTGATTTCGAGGCAGTAGCAGACGGTGGAATTGGCAGCCGAGCCGCGTCCCTGGCAGAGGATGCCCAGATCATGGCGCGCATGCCGGACAATATCCTGAACCGTCAGGAAGTAGGCCGCGTAGCGCTTTTCATCGATCAGCCGCAATTCGGTCTCGATCTGCTCGCGCGTGCCCGCCGGCAACCCCTCCGGAAAGCGCTTCTCGGCGCCGATCCAGGTCAGGCGCTCCAGCGTCTCCTGGGCGGTTTCCCCATTGCCGATCGTCTCTTCGGGATAATTGTATTCAAGCTGATTGAGCGCAAAGCTGATGGCCCCGATGAAGCGCTGCGTCTCGGCAATGGCTTGCGGATGGGAAGCGAACAGCCGGGCCATTTCGTCAGGCGCCTTGAGATGGCGCTCGGCATTGGCCGAGAGCAGGTATCCCGCCTCGTCCAGCGTCACGTGCTCGCGGATACAGGTCACCACATCGAGCACCATGTGCCGGTCGGGTTCGTGATAGGCCACATCATTGCTGGCCAGCATCCGCGCCCCATGGCGCCGGGCCAGCAGATCGACCCGGTTGAGTCGCGCCCGATCCGTGCCATCCAGGCGCGCCACCCCCGCGACCCAGACACGATCCGGGGCTTCCAAGGTAAGCCGTTGCAGCGTCTGTTCCGTACGGCCCCAATCGCCTTCGTCGGGAACGAGAATGAACAGCTGGCCCTGCGCAAAATTGTCTGCTGGACCCAGCTCCCCGGCCGAGGCCGAAGCGCTGGCGCCAAACAGATCATCGAACCGCAGGTCCGGACTGCCCTTCTCGCCGCGCCTGTTGCCGATGGTCAGCAGCTTGCACAGCCGCCCATAGGCCACCCGGTCGCGGGGATAGGCCACGATATCGGGCGTGCCATCGGAAAAGCAGAGCCGCACCCCTACGAGATAGCGGAATCCGGGCCGGATCCCGGGATTGTCCCGCGCCGCCACATAGCCTCGAACCACACCGGCAAAGCTGTTGCGATCGCACAGGCCCAGCGCCGTCATCCCCAGATGCATGGCGCCCACCACCAGCTCCTCGGGATGCGAGCCGGAGCGCAGAAACGAAAAGTTGCTGGTCGTCACCAGTTCTGCAAAGGCCACATCCGCGTGGACGATGGGCGGCCGGGAGCCTGATTTGGGCTTGAGCGCAATGACCCGGCTCATGAGAAGAACCCATGCAGGTACCAGCGCGGCAGGATGGGCCCGCCGTAAAGGCCCAGCCGAAACACCCAGAAGCGATGCCCGCCCTGGTCCTCGACGACATAGTAATCCCGCATGCCGGTGATCGGATCAAACAGCGGCAGGTCGGGCGTATAGGGTGGCGGCTTGGGGGTTTCGCCCGGTTCCGGCTTTTTGGGTTCCGGCTCCGGCACCAGTTTGAGCCGCTGCCCCCGGCGCCACCATTCATCGCTCAGCCGCTCGGGTCCGGCAGCCTTGACCAGGCGATAGTGCTGGCGCCGCCAGATCATCGAGGCTGGCAAGCCATCGGGCACTTCGGCATTGATGGCAACGTGTTCAGGCTGCGGCAGCAGTCGCAGCGGCCGCTCCTGGCCAATACCGCGCGCCCCCGGCCTGGGGCCGCCGGCCAGGGCCGGGACCAGCCGGGCCGCCCGTTCGGGCAGATGGCTTTCCACCAGCTCGGTCCTGAGCACGCTGACCACACCCAGCCGGCTGGCCAGCCGGTCGGTCAGCTGCTCGAGATCGCCGGCGCCGGTCTCGGTGGTAAAGGCGCCCAGCTGGCTTGCATCGAGCCGGTCGAGCGAACTGGCGGCCAGCCGGACCATGTCGATGCCAAAGCCGGGATCGTAGTTTTCCTCTTCGAGCCGCTGCGAACGGTGACGGAACAGGCTGGCAATATGGGCTGCATCGCGCGTCACCCTTGCGGCATTGAGCGAGAGCGTCATGACCTTGTGATCGACGCGATAGAGGAAGAGGTGGAAGCTCTGGGCCCCCATCTCTTCCTGTTCCAGCATCTGGGAGAGGTCGAGCGCCAGCCCCTCGGTTGTCAGCATCACGTCGTCAAGGGTCGAGATCGGTTCGAAGAACTTGCGCTCGACGAAATGTTCAGCCGCTGGCAGGCGGGGAGTCAGCCGTTCCTCGATATCGCCAAAAGCCTGGTCGAGGCGCAGGATCAGCGACGCCCCGAACCGCGCCAAAAGGGGTTTTCGCGGGCGCTGGCGCAGCGCGCCAATGGTTTTGAGGCCCATCTGTGCCAACAGTCCGATCTGCGCCTCCTCGAGCCGCAGCGCCGCCACCGGCAGGTCATCGAGCACCGCGCCCAAGTGCCGCGGGTCGACCACCGTGCTGCGGGCGAAATGACTGACCGCCCAGGCGCCGCCAATGGTTGAGGCAATCGCGCCGGAGACGGAATAGTTGAGGTTGCGCAGACGCTTGAGCAGCATGCGCAGCATCTCCGCTTCGCCGCCGAACAGATGCGCTACCCCGGTAATGTCGAGGACCAGATCGCCGAACGGGGCCATGTCCTGCATGACGGCGACCAGCGGGCTGGCATTGGAATGCCAGTCGGCAAAATCGGCGAAGGCGGCAACCAGCAGGTCCCTATCCTGTTCGAGCACGGTCAGATCAGGCACAATGGCCCTGGCATCGGCCAGCGCCTGACCGATGCGCAGGCCTTGTGCCGAGGCTTCTTGGTCGAGCGCAGCAAGGCGCAATCCGCCCCTGATCCTTTCGTAAAGAGCGAGGGGCGATTGCAGGCCGGCATCACGCCGTTTGAGATAATCTGTTGGCCAGGAGGGCAGATGGAGACAGAGATAGCGACGTTCCAGCCTGGGGCTGGTGCCGGTCAAAAGACCGGCCTGGTATGGTTTTGAACTCATTTCCTGTCCACTCCAGGATCCACTCGCTGTGCTTTTGCCCCGCATGTCCCTTTTCGAGTTTGAGCCCCCAGCGCGCCCGACCTGGTGCGCGCTCGTCAAAGGGTCTCTTGCCTGAGCTCTCGGGCATCAGCCGCCAGCGCAGATGCGCCGCACTGGCCTGACGGTCCGACCCGTAGCGCAACAGAAACAGCGACGTGCCGCCTTCGACCGCCCGGAGACTGAGGCGCCGGCTGACGGTGAAATCGAGCGCCTCGGGCACGCCGCCAATATCGGCCACGATCCCGGCAACAGCCCGGCAGGCCAGGGATTCCTCGGCAACCCAGAGCAGGTCGCGCATATCGGCCGCCCGCACGATGACCAGTTGCGCCGGGTCAAAACCGAAGCTGGCAAGCCCCGGGCCATAGGGCAGGCCGAAGAACTGGGCATCTTGCTCCAGCTGCAGGTAGAGCACGGCCATGCGCCTGGGCGTCAGCAGCGCCTTGGCCTGTGCCAGCGCAAAACCCAGGCTCGCCGCGCCATTGCGCACGGCATCGGTGCACACCTCCTGCAGCAGGCCGCCCGGCAAAAGCGGGAACCCGCCCCCCTCGTCCGAGACGCGGGCCCGCGCTTCGGCCAGAGCCGGCTTGCGCTCGATATCGGCAATGACATCCCGCAGCGCGGCTAGGCGCTGTTGCTGGTTCGGGGGCTGCATGGGGCGACCAACTACGTGAACAAAGTGGGAACATCTAGACTCCGAATCCGGGAAGAGTCGAGTCCCTTTTGCGCCTCTTCGGTGTGGCCCGGCTGCATCAGCCCCGGTCAAGATCGCGCGACCGGGACACAAAACCCATTGAGAAACCGCCTCTTATCGCTAAGTCTGATGGTGCCTGCCTCCCGGCTTGCATCCATCATTTTCGCCCGACCCCGACGGAGGCTGACGCCATGTTCGAGGCCCTGACCCGCCTTTTCGGAAAGCCCGAGGCGCCGGCCGACCTGCACGACCCCAAACTGGCCGTCGCGGTCCTGCTCGTGCATCTGGCGGCGGTGGATGGCTCCATGCAGGACGATGAACGCAAGGCCATCCGCGGCGCGCTCATGGACCATTATGACCTCGACGAAACCGCCGTCGACAAGCTGGTGCGGGAAGCCGCGCGGCGCGACGCCGAGGCAGTAGATTTCTACAAGTTTACCAGTGGCTTGACCCAGCTCGACATGGGTGACCGGATCGAGATCATCCGCATGATGTGGACCGTGGTCTTTGCCGATGGCAAGAACCACGAGCTCGAAGACAACATGGTCTGGCGCATTGCCGAACTGATCGGCGTTTCGAGCCGCGACAGGACCATTTTGCGCAACCAGATTCGCGGCCGCTCGACCGAGGACTAGTACGCCTCGAAGTCTCCGATGATCTCGACCTCGTCGGTCAGGCAATCGAATTCGCCTGCCTTATCAGCGGCTTGCTGGGCCAGTTCGTTGGCATGGGCATTGGCGCGGGCATCGACATAGGCGATGTGACAGCTATTGCCCTCGGCAATCTGGCTGACCACCAGAACCTGGCCGAAATCCTCGCCGGTCTCGGGATGGGCGGTGTGATAGCGCACGATCGTGGCCACTGGAAACCAGCGCCCCGAGGCATTGGAAAGCCGCCATTCGAGCTTTTCGCCCAGCCGGTTGAAGGGCGGAAGTGTCTGAAATCCTGCGCTATTTTTCTTCGGCTCGAAACCGTAGCGCAAGGAGAAGCGCAGGTCACCCTCCTCCACCATCAGGGGAAAACCCTTATAGCCCGGGCAGGACCAGGACACGCCGAAATCATCGGCCTCCAGCACAAGGCAATCCAGGTCGAGATTGAGGTCGGTATAGGCGCTGACAAAACCGGATTGGGCCATGGCCGGAACGCTCAGAATGACCGTTGCCAGAAGCGAATTTGCTAGCAGACTGTTAACCTTTGGCACGACCGAAACCCTCCTCGCGTTAATCTGGCGTCAGAAAAGGATGATCCAGATCAATTTGCCGCCATGATGACCATGCCAGATTGCGCCAAACAAGGAGACCGGACCCATGTTCAAGACCATTCTCGTTGCCACTGACGGCTCGGACCAGGCCAGCAAGGCGCTCGATGCGGCGCTGGAGCTTGCCCGGCTCAATGGCGCCAGTCTCACCATCCTGACGGCCACCGACCCGGTGGCGACAGGCATTGGTTCGGGCGGCTTTGGCACGATCGATGCCGGTCCCATCGTCGCGCGGCTCGAAGAGGCCTATGCCAGCGAGGCCGCCGACCTCCTGGCCAAGGCGCGCCACAGAGCACAGGAGGCCGGCATCACGCCCGAGACCCTGCACCTGCCGCGCCACCGCCCCGCCGACGGCATTCTCGAACTTGCCGGCCAAAAGGGTGTCGACCTGATCGTCATGGGCTCGCATGGACGGCGCGGGCTCAATCGCTTGCTGTTGGGCAGCCAGGTCGCCGAAGTGCTGGCCCGGTCCAGCATTGCCGTGCTCGTGGTCAAATAGCAGACCGGCTGCGGCGCTATTGTGCCTTGCGTTTGGAGGGGTTTGTGGGCAGAACGGCCCGCGACAACCATCCCCTCCTCACGGCAGTTGTGAAAATGAATATCGACGCGATCCCGACCGGCAAGAACCCGCCCGACGACCTCAACGTCATCATCGAAGTGCCGCTTGGTGGCGAGCCCATCAAGTATGAAATCGACAAGGAATCGGGCGCGCTGTTCGTCGACCGCTTCCTCTATACGCCGATGCGTTACCCCGGAAATTACGGCTTTGTGCCCCACACCCTGTGCGGCGACGGCGACCCGCTCGACGTCATCGTCATGAACTCGCGCCCGCTGGTACCAGGCGCGGTGGTGCGCTCGCGGCCGGTCGGCGTGCTGTTCATGGAAGACGATGGCGGTCAGGACGAAAAGATCATCGCCGTGCCGGTCAGCAAGCTCACCCGCATGTATGACAATATCCAGGACATCCAGGATTTCCCGGAAATCCAGCTCGAGCGCGTGAAGCACTTCTTCACCCACTACAAGGATCTCGAGCCCGGCAAGTGGGCCAAGATCGACCGGATCGGCAACCTCGCCGATGCCCGCAAGGTCATTCTCGACTCCATCGAAATGGCCAAGCGCGCTTAAGTCGCACTGATCCCATCGTGGCCTCCGGCGTTGTAGGAACATGACCCTACACTGCCGGAGGCCTTTTTATGCAGTTTTTCGCCGCCCTCGCCGCCTCGGCGCTCCTCGCCTTGCCCGTCCTGGCGCAGGAAGCCGCGCCCCCGCCGACGACCGATGTGGCACGGATTCTCGCCGACCGGATCGACCGCGACAAAGCCAATATCGGCATGGCAGTGGCCCTGATTGCCGATGGCGAGACACGTTTTGTCTCGCATGGCCAATGGGGCGCCGATGACGAGCGGCCCGTGGATGAGCACACCCTGTTCGAGGCCGGCTCGATCAGCAAGGTTTTTACCAACCTGCTGCTGGCCCAGCTGGTCAATGCGGGGACAATCGACCTCGACGCACCACTGACCGACTATCTGCCCGAAGGCACGGTGCTGCCGAAATGGGAAGACCGGGCGATCACCGCCTTCGACCTGGCGACCCACTCGGCCGCATTGCCACCGCTGCCACCGGAGCTGATGGAACGGGCGCTGGACAATCCCTATTCCGGCTATGATGGCGACGCTCTGATGGAGTGGCTGGCCGACTATGCGCTGACCCGCCCGATTGGCGAAGAGTTCGAATATTCCAATGCTGGTACGGCGCTCCTGGCCCAGGCCATCGAGCATGTGAGCGGCAAGGACTATGCGAGCCTGCTGCAGACCGAAATTCTCGATCCGCTCGAAATGACCGAGACCCGGCTTGCCCTGACCGGCGCCGGAGCGCCTGACATGGCCACCGGCCATGACGTCACCGGGACCGCCGTGCCGCACTGGGATTTTGACGCCTTCTCCCCCGTGGGGGGCCTGCTCACCACCAGCAGCGACCTCGCCAAGTTCATCGCCGCCGCCAGCGGCCAGGTCGAAACCCCGCTCGCCCCGGCCTTCGAGACCATGCTGGCCCGCACCCGCCCGGCGGGTGGCGACGAAGCCATTGGACTGGGGTGGTTCATTACCCCGACCGGCTCGGGCGAAATTGTCTGGCACAATGGCATTACCGGCGGCTTCCGCAGCTTTGCCGGTATTGAGCGCGACAGCGGCCGCGGCGTCGTCGTGCTGTCCAATATGGTGACCCCATCAGGGATCGAAGATATCGGCATGCACCTCATCGATCCGGCCATGCCGCTCAATGAACAGCCGGAAACGCGCGAAGTGGTTGAAATCGATCCCGCCGTGCTGCCCCTATATGCAGGCGACTACCTCCTGGCGCCCGGCGTGGTCATGACTGTCACCGCCGAGAATGAGCGTCTCTTCGCCCAGATCACCGGGCAAAACCGCTTCGAGCTGTTTCCCGAAAGCGAGACGGAATTTTTCTATCGCGTGGTGGATGCGCAGGTGGAGTTTGACGTGGTGGACGGCCAGGCTAGGTCGCTGACGCTGTTCCAGAACGGCCAGCAGATGCCGGCGATGAAGGTGGAGTGAGTCGCTGGGGCCGAAGACACCCCTTCCGAGGTCACAGGCGATTGCGTCACCAAGCACTGCTTGCCTTCCCACACATGACGATGGTGTCGCAGCCGACCGAGAGTTCCTCACCTGTGCGGAGAAGACATTTCCATCGTCATTACCGGGCTTGTCCCGGCAATCCACCTTGCTGATGCTTCGCATGGACCACCGGGACAAGCCCGGTGGTGACGGTGTGGAGAGAAGGCGATACCGCCACGCCGTCATGGGCAGACCTGATCAGGCAACCGGCGTTACCAAGCGCCGTGCATCCGGCCTATCCCGCCATTCGGCCATCGCGCCTATGGCCTTCTCCCCTCAAAACCCTCCACCGGGGGGACTTGCCCTGGCGGGCGGGCTCCAAGCATCCGCCCGATCAGGCCATCGCGCTTGACGAACTGGTGAAACAGCGCGGCGCCGATATGGGCGAGGACGAGGCCGATGAGCAGGCGGCTCACCAGTTCATGGGCCTCAAAGGGTGGCACGTCGTCGAAATCGGGCAGGTCACCGCCGGAAAAAACCACGCCGGGACCGCCGCTGAGAATGAGGGTCGCAATGCCCGAAGCGACCATGACGAGGATGGCGAGATAGAGCCCCGCATGAACGATGCGGGCAGCCCATTCCTGCGGCTTGCTCATGCCGGCCACGGGCCGCGGATGGCGATCAAAGGCCCCCCACCACAGGATGCGGAAAAGCGTGAGCACGCCCACCATAATCCCCAGGGACAGATGGAAAGGCAGGATCGTGGAGACCAGCTCCTTCTCCTCGCCCATGACCAGGCCGGAGATCAGGAGCAGGATGATTGCCAGCGCGGAGACCCAGTGGATGCTGGCTGCTATGACGCCATAATGCGTTGTGGAGCTTTTCAGTCCCATTGTCGGTCCTGCCTTGCTGTGCGCGGTTCAGGGGATATAATTAGCACACTATATAATTACTGAGCATACAATGTAAATGGCGCTCAATCGCGACACATCTTTGGGCTATCTGACCAACTGGGCCGGGCGGCTGCTGGTGCGGCAGCTTGAACGGCACCTCGCCGAAATCGGCCTCAGTCCCGCGCATATGCCGGTGCTGCTGGCACTGGAAGCCGGCGAGGCCAGCCAGAAGACGATTGCCGAACGCGCCGGGGTCGAACAGGCAACCATGACGGCAACGCTCAACCGCATGGCGCGCGACGGGCTCATTTCCCGTCGCCCCAACCCTGCCGACGGACGCTCGCAGCTGGTCTCGCTGACCCCGGCGGCGCGAGAAAAGCTGCCGCAGGTGGAAGCAGCGGCGCGGGCGATCAATGCCAGCGTGCTTGACCAGCTGAGCCCGGAAGACGGCGAGCAGTTCATCGCGCTGACCAAGAAGGTCATCGACGCCCTCCTGGCGCTGGACGGACCAAAAAAAGCATGAGCATGCCCACGCCCTATGACGGCTCGGCGCCGCTGTTTCGTATCGGCACCAAGCCGCTCGATGTCGGGGACTGGCTGGAGCCCGATGGTGCCATGGCCAGCCAATTGGCCGAAAAGGCGCGGCTTTGGGTCGAGCGACCGGAAGCGGTTTTTGCCCAGGAGGCTCAAAGCCTGGCGGCACAGGCGGAACTGCTCGCCCTGCTGGCCCGTCATCTGCCCGAGCGCTTTCCAGACCTATGGCGCCATAGCAGCGCCGGATTGCAGATCATTCCCCGAGGCGAGACGGTGGCGCTGTCGGGTGAAGAGAGCCCGCTGCTGACGGCGGCAAAACTGGTGCAGGACGACCTGCTGTTGCTCCAGCGCACGGAAGCGGGCTGGCGGCTGACGGCGGGCAGCCTCTGCTTCCCCTCCTCCTGGCTGCTGGCGGAAAAAGTGGGAAAAGTGCTGGCCGACATTCATGCACCAGTGCCTGGCTTTGGCCCGGGCACGCGGCAGGCTGAAATCATGGCCCGCATGTTCGACGCCATGCGGCCGCAAACCCCTCTTATACGCTGGAATTTTTCGCTCTATGGCGATGACAGGCTATTCCACCCAGACGTGTCTGGGCCGGGCGAATGGCGGTTTGGCACAGGCGAACGCGCCGATCCGGTCTTTCTGCGGGTCGAGCGCCAGACGCTGAGGAAACTGCCCGAGACCGGGGCAATTGCCTTTTCCATCCGCATTTCGGTTGATCCGATCGAACGGCTGGAGACGCATGTTGACGGCGCCCACATTGCGGCGTCGCTGGCCGGGCAGATCCTGGCGCTGACGCCGGAACAGTTCGACTACAAGGGGCTGACGCAGGAAAAAGACCGGGTGGTGGCGCGGCTGCGAGAGATCGCTGCGGCCACGGAGCTTAGCCCCTCTCCCCTTGGGGGAGAGGGTGGATCGGCCGCAGGCCGAGACGGGTGAGGGGTCCTCTCCGCGCCCTCTCTATTGGCTGGTAGACCCTCGACCCCTCATCCCAACCGAAATTCGCGTTCGCGAATTCGGTGACCCTTCGGGCCCCTTCTCCCGCAAGGGGAGAAGGGGAAGGCACCGATGAATCTACACCGCCTTCTTGGCGTAAACCTGCACCACATTGCCCTTGGGCGTCACATCGCAACGGACCAGCTCAAGGCGCGTGGTTGGATCGCCGGGCTCGAACAGGTGCCGGCCCTCGCCCGCCACCACCGGATGGGTGATCAGCGAAAGCTCATCCATCAGCCCGGCAAACAGCAGCTCGCGGACCAGCGAAATGCCGCCCATGGCCGCAATCTCGCCGCCGGGCTGGCTTTTCAGCTGACGCACGAAATCAATGACATCGCCGTCGATCAGCGTGGAATTGGACCACTGGGCCATATCCTCTGATGTCAGCGTGTTGGAGGCGACGAATTTGGGCACGCCATTGATGAAACTGGCAAAATCGAGATCCTGTTCGGCCTTGGGCCAGTAGCCGGCCCATTCCGACCAACCGATGCGGCCCATCAGCACGGTATCGACCTTGCTCATGGTCCCGCCCAGCATTTCGCCGAGCTTGTCGTCAAAGCTGTCGAACTGGAACTTGAACGGATCCTCGACCACGCCATCGACGGAATGAAAAAGCCCGGCTGTCACTTTACGCATTTATTGTCTCCCAGGGTCCGGGCCGCACATTACCGCCCGTTTCGGGAAGGCGACGAGGCATCCGATACCGGTTCGACATTTTTTCTCGAGCAAAATGCAAAAGGCCCGGGAGCGCGCCCCGGGCCTCTTCAAGCTTTCGATCTTCCCCCCTTCGTCATTGCCCGGCTTGACCGGGCAATCCAATGCGTTGCGGCATGGACCACCCGGTCAAGCCGGGTGGTGACGGTGGTGAGGGGATCGAGCCCTACATGCCAAAATTCGCCAGCACCGCCAGCAAGAGCAGGGCCACGATATTGGTGATCTTGATCATCGGATTGACGGCGGGGCCTGCCGTGTCCTTGTAGGGGTCGCCGACGGTGTCGCCGGTGACCGAGGCCTTGTGCGCGTCGCCGCCCTTGTAGTGGGTAACGCCGTGGCTGTCGGTAAAGCCGTCCTCAAAGCTCTTCTTGGCATTGTCCCAGGCACCGCCACCCGCCGTCATCGAGATGGCGACGAAGAGGCCGGTAACGATGACGCCCATCAGCATGGCGCCGAGAGACGAGAAGGCATTGGCCTGGCCCGCGATCCAGAGGATGACGAAATAAACCACGATGGGGCTCAGCACCGGCAGCAGGGACGGAACGATCATTTCCTTGATCGCCGCCTTGGTCAGCATGTCGACGGCACGGCCATAATCGGGCTTGTCGGTGCCGGCCATGATGCCCGGCTTTTCCTTGAACTGGCGACGCACTTCCACCACGACGGCCTGGGCGGCGCGGCCCACGGCGGTCATCGACATGCCGCCAAAGAGGAAGGGCAGGAGACCACCGAAGAGCAGGCCCACCACCACATAGGGGTTGGCGAGGTCGAAGCTCACGGTCAAGTCCGTGAAATAGTGCTTGAGATCCTCGGTATAGGCCGCGAACAGCACGAGGGCACCCAGACCGGCCGAACCGATGGCATAGCCCTTGGTGACGGCCTTGGTGGTATTGCCCACGGCGTCGAGTGCGTCGGTATTGTGGCGCACTTCCTTGTCGAGGCCGGCCATTTCCGCGATCCCGCCCGCATTGTCCGTGACCGGGCCGAAAGCGTCGAGCGCCACGATGATGCCGGCGAGAGCCAGCATGGTGGCGACGGCGAAGGCGATGCCGAAGAGACCGGCCAGCGAGTAGGTGACGATGATGCCGGCGATGATCACCAGCGCTGGCAGGGCGGTCGATTCCAGCGACACGGCGAGGCCCTGGATGACATTGGTGCCATGGCCGGTAACCGAGGCTTCGGCGATCGAGTTCACCGGGCGGCGACCCGTTCCCGTATAATATTCGGTGATGACGATGATCAGTCCGGTGATGACGAGGCCGGTGACGCCGCACCAGAACAGGCTCCAGGGCGTGAACACCTTGCTTTCGGTTTCGATGGCGACATTCATGTCGCCGAACATCAGCCACAGCACCGGCAACAGGGCGACCAGCGACAGGACGCCCGAGGCGATGACGCCCTTGTAGAGCGCGCCCATGATGTTGTTGTCGCTTCCGAGCTTGACGAAGTAGGTGCCGATGATCGACGTCACCACGCAGGCACCGCCAATGGCCAGCGGCAGGACCATGCCGATCAGCTTGAACTGCTCGGGCAGGATGATGGCGGCCAGAACCATGGTGGCGACGATGGTCACCACATAGGTTTCAAAGAGGTCCGCGGCCATGCCGGCGCAGTCGCCGACATTGTCGCCGACATTGTCGGCAATGGTGGCCGGGTTGCGCGGATCATCCTCGGGAATGCCGGCCTCGACCTTGCCCACCATGTCGCCGCCGACATCAGCACCCTTGGTAAAGATGCCGCCGCCCAGACGCGCGAAGATGGAAATCAGCGACGCGCCGAAGGAGAGGGCCACCAGCGCATCGATGACGGTACGGCTGGTTGGTTCAAAGCCCATTGAGGTCAGGATCATGAAATAGAGCGTGATGCCCAGGAGCCCGAGCCCCGCCACCAGCATGCCGGTGACCGCACCCGACTTGAAGGCGAGATCGAGCCCCTTGCTCAGCGAGCCGACGGCGGCCTGGGCAACGCGTACATTGGCGCGCACCGAGACATTCATGCCGATAAAGCCGGCTGCGCCCGACAGGACCGCGCCAATCAGGAAGCCGATGGCGGCATAGATGCCCAGAAGAAAATAGGCGGCGACGAGAATGACCGCGCCGACAATGGCGATGGTGGTGTATTGCCGCTTGAGATAGGCCGATGCGCCCTCCCGCACGGCGGCCGAGATTTCCTGCATGCGCGCCGAACCCGCATCGGCCTTGAGCAGGCCCTGGGTGGTCACCACGCCATAGACGATAGACAGGCCGCCGCAAGCAACGATCAGCCAAAGTGCCAAATCCATAAGAAGTCCCTCGAAAAATTTCCTCCGAGGGCCCGCGCTGGCACCGGCCGGGTCTGCAAGCCCAGTCCAATCCCCGCCCTCCATCGGGCCCCCTCCGAGAGGCGAGATTAGCGGGAATAATTGGTTAAGCAATGGAGATTGCGATGTTTTGTCGCGGCCTCAGCCGGCCAAAGCGACGACATCGGCGATGAGGTCGTCCGGCACACCGGCAACCAGAACGCTTTTCAGGCGGCTGGTTTCACCGCTGATGAGGGCGAGACTGGATTTGGGCAGGCGCAGCGCCTTGGCAAGGAGCGCAATGACGGCGGCATTGGCGCGACCCTTGTCGGGCACGGCGGCGACGCGGAGGCGCAGGACGGTGGTGCCGTCGTCGCGCGTCTCAACGCCGTCAATGGCGTCGCGCCCGGCATTGGGCGTGACGCGCAGATAGAGGATGATCCCGGCTTCGCCCAGACGCGCAAAGCCGGGCAGACCGGTCAATCCGGCTAGATCCCGGCGCGGGCGACCGCGGGATAGATATAGTAGCCGATGATCGACTGAATGAAGAAGATGATGAGGAAGGCCACCAGCGGGCTGAGATCAAGGCCCGAGAAATTGGGCATGAAGCGGCGGATGGGCTTGAGGACCGGCTCGGTCAGCTGGTTGATCACCTGCCAGACCATGGCGACGAACTGATTGCGCGTATTGATGACGTTGAACGAGATCAGCCAGCTCATGATGATCATGATGAGCAGCACCCACCAATAGAGGTTGAGCAGGATGAGGATGATGTCGAGCACGGCGCGCATTTGCGTCTCCGGTGAAACTGGTGCGAATTATCTAGTGGTTGCGTGCCCCTGGAGCAAGGCCGGGTGGCAAGAAGGGTAAAAGGCCGCCCTTCGAGTCGGCTCGAAGCATAGGGGCCTGCACCAGATTACGCGGTGCAGGCCCCTGATGACTTTGGACCCGGTACGCGAAACTCTTCATCCGGGTGCCAGCATCAATGCAGGAAGCGTGCCAGAGCCGTGGGCCCGGAAATCCGGGGCTCAGAGATTAAGTTATTGTAAAATTTTGCATTTTGCGGCGAAGAGGGTGATGCAGAATGCAAGAGACTTGCAGGATGCAACGGTGCAAGCGCCATCTCTCACCCACCGTCACCACCGGGCCTGTCCCGGTGGTCGATGCCGCCACGAGCTGGATTGCCGGCACAGGCCCCGGCAATGACGAGGACATTATGTCTATTCGCCGGTACCCGTCTGCGCCGCCTAGCCGCGCGACTGCGCGGGCTTCCAGGTGATGACGCGGAAGAGATAGATCAGTACCACCGCCGCGAGCACCAGATAGCTCAGCGGATCGAGCACCACTTCGATCAGGTCGTAGTGTTCGTGCAGGATATAGCCGGCCATGGTGAGGAAGGTGTTCCAGATCAGCGCGCCGGTCGTGGAGGCGAGCAGGAACAGGCCCAGGGGCATTTTGGCGAGGCCCGCCGGAATGGAGATAAGGGTGCGGATGATCGGCAGGAGACGGCCGAACAGCACGATGATGGGGCCAAAGCGCCGGAAATAGCCGACGGCGACGTCGATTTCCTCGGCATTCATGGTGAAGAGCCGCCCGTAGCGGTCGGCCAGCCATTTGACCCGGTCGAGCCCGAAAAGCCGGCCGGCAAAATACCAGGGCAGCATGCCGACCACGGCGCCGAACGTGGCGGTGAAGAGCACGCCGAAGAGATTGAGATCGCCATTGGCGGCGGCAAAGCCGGCAAAGGGGATGATCAGCTCGGACGGAATGGGCGGAAAAATCGATTCCGCCAGCATGACGAGGAAGATGCCGAAATAGCCGAAATCGGTGATGATCTGGATGATCCAGTCAGTCATGCGTGCAGTGCCTCCCGCTCGTCGTCACCGCCGGGCCAGTCCCGGCGGGCCATTCTGGTCCTGAAAATGGATTGCCCGGACAAGCCGGGCAATGACGTCGCGACGATATTATGTGCGGCCTAACATCGCGTTAGGCCGCTCAGTCCCGGATCAGGCCGACTTGGCGGCGCGGCTCATGCGCTTGCGGTCGTTCGGATCGAGCCAGATCTTGCGCAGGCGGATCGATTTGGGCGTCACTTCGACATATTCGTCCTCGGCGATATAGCCGAGCGACTGTTCGAGAGTGAGCTTCTTCGGCGTGGTCAGGCGCACCGCTTCGTCCTTGGACGTGGTGCGGATATTGGTGAGTTGCTTGCCCTTGAGCGCATTCACTTCGAGGTCGTTCTCGCGGCTGTGCTCGCCGATGATCATGCCTTCATAGATGTCGACGCCGGCATCGATCATGATCGGGCCGCGATCTTCGAGGTTCCACAGGGCAAAGGCTACGGACTGGCCGGTGCCGTTGGAGATCAGAACGCCGGTGCGACGGCCCGGCAATTCGCCCTTATACGGCACGAAGGAATGGAACAGGCGGTTGAAGATGGCGGTGCCGCGGGTATCGGACAAGAGTTCCGGCTGGTAGCCGATCAGCGAGCGGGTCGGGACCAGGAGCTGGATGCGGGTACGGCCAACGCCGGACGGGCGCATGTCGGTCAATTCGCCCTTGCGCTCGGTCAGCTTCTGCACGACCGTGCCGGTATGCTCGTCATCGACGTCGATGATGACTTCTTCGATCGGCTCGTGGCGGACGCCGTCGATATCCTGCATCAGCACCTTCGGGCGGCCGATGGTGAGCTCAAAACCTTCGCGGCGCATGTTTTCGATGAGCACGGCGAGCTGAAGTTCACCGCGGCCAGCCACGTCATAGCTGTCGTTGTCGTCGCCGGGGGTGACGCGGATCGCCACATTGCCTTCGGCTTCGCGCATCAGGCGTTCGCGGATGACGCGGGACTGCACCTTGTCGCCCTCGCGGCCGGCCAGCGGGCCGTCATTGATGCGGAAGGTGACGGAGAGGGTCGGGGGATCGATCGGCTTGGCGGCGATCGGCTTGGTGACCGAGGTGGCGCAAAGCGTATCGGCCACGGTCGAGGTCACGAGACCGGCAATGGCGACGATGTCACCGGCTTCGCCGACATCAACCGGCGTGCGCTCGAGGCCGCGGAAGGCCAGGACCTTGGACACGCGGCCCTTTTCCACTTCCTTGCCTTCGCGGTTGAGCGTGTGGATCGGATCATTGGCCTTGACCGAGCCGGAGGTGATGCGGCCGGTGAGGATGCGGCCGAGGAACGGATTGCGCTCGATGGTGGTGACCAGCATGCGGAACGCGCCCTCTTCGACCGCTGGCTGGGGAACATGTTCCACGACCTTGTCGAGCAGCGGGGCCAGCGATTCCTTGGGACCGGTGGGGTCGGCGGCCATCCAGCCCTGCTTGGCCGAGCCGTAGAGCACCGGGAAGTCGAGCTGTTCGGAGGTGGCATCGAGCGCCACGAAGAGGTCGAAGACTTCGTCGAGCACTTCAAGGTGACGCTCGTCGGACTTGTCGATCTTGTTGATCGCCACGATCGGGCGCAGGCCCTGCTTCAGCGCCTTGCCGAGCACGAACTTGGTCTGCGGCATCGGGCCTTCGGCGGCGTCGACGAGGATGACCACGCCGTCGACCATGGAGAGGATGCGCTCGACTTCACCGCCGAAGTCGGCGTGGCCGGGCGTGTCGACGATATTGATGCGCGTGTCTTTCCAGAGCAGCGAGGTGACCTTGGCCAGAATGGTGATGCCGCGCTCGCGCTCGATGTCATTGCTGTCCATGGCGCGCTCTTCGACGCGTTCGTTCTCGCGGAAAGAGCCGGACTGCTTGAGCAGCACGTCGATCAGCGTGGTCTTGCCGTGGTCAACGTGGGCGATGATGGCGATATTGCGCAGGGACATGAACAGAGCCTTGTTGGCACGATCCGCAAAACCGCCCCACGGGAGAGACCTCGGGTGGGCTGGTCAGAACAAACCATGCGATATGATGGTGCCGGGCTCATTGGAGGAGGACCGGCAGTTTGCGCGGCTCTTACAGGATAGGGGCGGATTTCACAAGGTTTCAATCTGCAGGGCGGGGTTGCACGGGCACTCCAGGCACGCTGTGCCGCCCTCGGGCCTGACCCGAGGGCTGCACCGGGCAACGCCGTGGCGCCAGGTGGACGCGGAACCTGGCCCTCGGGTCAGTCCCGAGGGCGGCCCGGTGTTCGGCGAGGCCTCGGCCTCCTACTTCACGCTTCTGGGCAGGTCACCCGATTGCCAGAGCCCCAGGCCAAAGCCATCCGGATCCAGAAAATCGGCGCTCCAGCCACCCGGCGCCTCGGAGACCGGGGTGACGATATTGACCCCCTTCTGCGCCAGCTCGGCCACGACATCGTCAATGCCGCCCTCGTCGAGGTCAAAGACGATGGCCGGGGTATTGCCCCGCACGCCGTCCATTTCAAAGAAGATGAGATCGGGGCCATCCTCGATGGCGCCCTGCAGCCAGAAGGGCTCGGCCCCTTCCATGCGCTCGAGCTGGAGCCCGAGCGTGTCGTTGTAAAAGGCCTCCGTGCGCGCAATGTCGGCGACATAGAAGACGATGCTGACTTTCTTCGGTTTCAATCCCATGGCGAATTCCTTTCGCGTTCCAACATCAACCTATTGCCGCGCCGGGCCATTTTGTGAGCGCCGCACCACAAATAAATGCCCATCCGGGTCGTGGCTGGCAAAAGCCCCGCCATGGAGGATCAGCGCGGGCAGCAGGCAATCGCGGATGCGGCCATAGGCCAGGTCGAGATAGAGCCCGTTCAGATCCTGCGGCGCTGCCAGCCCCCTCTTGACCAGGTGCCGGCGCAGGGCCGTGACCCGCTGGCGCAGCGCCGTGTCAGGCAAAGCAAGCAGATAGGCGATCTCGCGCCTGTTGTGGCCGGTCAGGACCAGGGCGGCAAAAGTTCGGAGGGACGGCGAGAGGCCCTCGAGCGTTTCAGCCAGGGTGGCGCCCTGCCCCAGCGCCGGCTCGGCGCGGCCGTCCTGCCAGGAGCGATCACGTTGCCGGCCCCGGCGCACCGACCGCAGCGCCATGCGGGCCCGGTTGCGCACCACGCCACCAAGCCAGCGGGCGGTTTCGGGATCGCCGAAATCCATGCGCCCCGCCTCCAGGGCGATCACCATGGCATCCTGCACCACATCCTCGGCGAGCCCCGGTCCGGCGGTGCGGCGGGCTACGGCCAGCAATCGATCATAAAGACGTGAGCGCATGGTACCGAGCGTGTCAGGCACAGAGCCGGGCGGCAAGCAGCGTCTTCACGATGCCTTGCGTCGCCCCGGAACCTTGGCGGCCTCGGAATGCAGGAGATTGGCCAGCGCCTTGGGCTTCAGTGGCGGCGAGAACAGGAAGCCCTGGACTTCCGACACGCCGTGCTCGCGCACCATGGCGAGTTGTTCCTCGGTTTCGATCCCCTCCGCCGTCGTCGACATGCCCAGGGCCTGGCCCAGGCCGATCACGGCCTTGATAATGGCCTGGCTGTCGGTGCGGGTGGTCAGATCGCGCATGAAGCTGCGGTCGATCTTGATCTTGTCGAAGGGGAAGCTGCGCAGATAGCTCAGTGAAGAATAGCCGGTGCCGAAATCATCCATCGAGATGCGCACGCCCATGCCACGCAATTCGTGCAGCGCCGCAATCGTGCTTTCACTGTCGGTGAGGATCAGGCTTTCGGTGATTTCGAGTTCCAGCCGCGTGGGCGCGAGTCCTGACTCGGCCAGCGCCGCCTTGACCTGGGCCACCAGGTTCTTGTGGCGGAACTGCACCGGCGAAAGGTTGACCGCGACCCGCACATCGCCCGGCCAGGTCGCCGCCGTTCGGCAGGCCTCGTGCAGCACCCATTCGCCGATCGGCACGATCAGCCCAGTTTCCTCGGCCACCGGCACGAATTCCACCGGAGAGATGGTGCGGTCATCGTGATCCCAGCGCAGCAGTGCTTCGACACAGATGACCCGGTTTTCATGGAGGCCCAGCAGCGGCTGGAACATCAGGCGCAATTCATCGCGCTGCATGGCCATGCGTAGACCTGCCTCGATCGAGCGGCGCTGCTGCAGTTCGGCATCCATGCCGGTTTCGAAGAAATGATAGGTGGAGCGGCCTTCGGACTTGGCCTTGTAGAGCGCCAAATCGGCATTCTTGACCAGCTGGTCGGTCGTGGTGCCATCCCCCGGGCCCACGGCAATGCCTACGGAGGCGCCGATCTCGATCTGCTGGCCCCCGATATTCATCGGCGCGCGCATGGCCCTGACGATCCTGTCCGCAACCTTGGCCGCCATGTCCACCCCGTCGATGGGACGCAGCAGCAGGGCGAATTCGTCGCCGCCCAGACGCGCCAGAAGATCGGTTTCACGCGTTGTGCCCCAGAGGCGCACGGCCGCCTGCTTGATCACCTCGTCGCCCACGGCATGGCCAAGCGTATCGTTGACCGCCTTGAAGTGGTCGAGATCGATATAGAGCACCGCCGCCATTTCATCGCGCTTGAGCCCGGCTTCGGCGCGCGCCATCTGCTCGAGGAACTCGATGCGGTTGGGCAGGTCGGTCAGCGCGTCGTGGCGGGCCAGATGCTGGATGCGGGCCTCGGCCTGGCGCTGCTCAGTAATGTCCTCATGGGTCGAGACCCAGCCGCCATCCTTCATCGGATGGTGCTGCATCAGGATGGTGCGATTGTTGAGCTCGTGGATGTTCTTGCCATATTCGCGGCGCGAAATGACCTCTCGGCGCCAGGCAATGTATTCGTCCTTGGTGCCACCGGTCGACATGCCCATGTCAAACAGATGCGCCAGAATGTCTTCCAGCTGGCTACCGGGCTTCAGGAGCTGGATCGGCAGGTTGTAAATGCGGGCATAGGGCTCGTTGCAGATGACGAGGCGCCCCCGCGCATCCATCATGCACAGGCCAATGGAGATATTGTTGACCGCCGCATCGAGTCGGATGTTCTGCCGTTCCAGCTCGAGCTTGCGCTTCTGCTGGCTCTCTGAACGGGCGATCTCGTCGGTAATGTCCTCATGGGTCACGACCCAGCCGAGCTTGTCCGAATAGACATGGGCGGTCTCGATGATGCGGCCGCCGGCCACCACTTCCTGCGCCTTGTGGCGCGCGCCGCCCCTGTTGGCCAGGAGCTCGCTGGTATAGTGCTCGTAAAAATGGTCGGCGCTCTGGCCTGGATGATTGCCCAGCCGCGCCGAAAGATGCACCACATCCTCAAGGGTCATGCCGCGATGGATGGCATCCTCGGAAAATCCGTAGAAGTCGCGATAGTGCTTGTTCCACATCAACAGGCGGAATTGCGGGGACCAGACACAAAAGCCATATGGGATGCTTTCCAGCGCTGCATCCAGGAGCAGGGCCTCGGCAACTTCCCCCATTTTGCCGACGTCATCGGACCGCATTCAACCCCATTCCCAAAGAGCCAATTCGCGACGCTCGCGAAAAGCTAGTGATCTCGGCTTAACGCGGGATTAAATGTGGCATTCTCAATCGATTTCGTGAAGAACCTGCTTGAGAAGCTCAGCGCCGTGTGCGGGTGTCAGCACGCCCATATCGAGCCGCATTGCGTAATCCATGCCCTCGTGCACGGCCACCTGCCAGCGCCGCACCGGTTCCGGCACGCCCTCGCCCGACACATACAACCCACCCTGCGGATCGGCATTGCGGCGGGCCATGATGGTTTCGATGGCGCAGTCCACCCCGACCACCAGCGGTTTAAGGCCCGCAAGCTCGAGCTGCATAATCTTCAGCGGATCGAGCCTGGTGGCATAGGCGCGGTGAAGCCCCAGATCGGCCACGACGTCAAAACCCTCGCGCGCCAGCCGCGCCATATGGGCAAAGAGGGCCCCATAGAGCTGACCCACCAGGGGCTCGAGATCGGGTCGCTCGCCGCCGGGCCTGAGACCAATGCCGGGCAGCAGCGCTGGCGGCAGGCTGGCATTGAACGCGTCGACACCCCAGTGGATCCAGCGGCCCGGCGCCTCTGCCTGGAAAGCCCGGGCCAGGGTCGACTTGCCCGAGCGCGGGGCGCCGTTGAGGATGACGATCCGACCGGCCATTGCTGCCCCCCGCAACATCAGGGGCGGGCCTTGCGACCCGCCCCTGGAAATTTAGCCCTGCGCCTTCTTGTTGCGCGCCGCCCAGGTCTTGAGCCGCAACCCGTTCAGCCGAATGAAGCCGGCCGCATCCTTGTGGTCATAGGCAATCGCGCCTTCCTCGAAGGTCACGAGGTCCATATTGTAGAGCGAGTGCGGCGAGGTACGGGCGATAACAGTCGCCGAGCCCTTGTAGAGCTTCACCGTCACTTCGCCGGTCACGTAGTGCTGGCTCCTGTCGATCAGGGCCTGCAGCATGTCGCGCTCGGGCGAGAACCAGAAGCCATTGTAGATGAGCTCGGCATATTTGGGCATGAGCTCATCCTTCAGATGCGCTTCGCCGCGATCGAGCGTGATCGATTCAATGCCGCGATGCGCAACGAGGAGGATCGTGCCACCCGGGGTCTCGTAGAGGCCACGCGACTTCATGCCGACAAAGCGGTTTTCGACGAGGTCGAGACGCCCCACGCCATGCTTGCCGCCCAGCTCATTGAGCTTGGTGAGGAGAGTCGCCGGCGAGAGCTTGACGCCATTGACCGAGACCGGATCGCCCTTTTCGTAGCCGATGGTGATGATCTCGGCCTGGTCGGGGGCCTTTTCCGGATCGACGGTGCGCTGGGCAACGTAATCGGGGGCCGGCACGCCGGGATCTTCGAGCACCATGCCCTCGGAAGAGGTGTGCAGCAGATTGGCGTCGACCGAGAACGGGGCCTCGCCGCGCTTGTCCTTGGCAATCGGGATCTGGTTGGCCTCGGCATAGGCCAGAAGCTGGGTGCGCGAGCGCAGATCCCATTCGCGCCAGGGGGCGATAACCTTGATCGAGGGGTCGAGCGCATTGGCGGTCAATTCGAACCGGACCTGGTCATTGCCCTTGCCGGTGGCGCCATGGGAAATGGCGTCGGCGCCGGTTTCCTGGGCGATTTCAACAAGGCGCTTGGCGATCAGCGGGCGGGCGATGGAGGTGCCGAGCAGGTACTGGCCTTCATAAACGGTATTGGCGCGGAACATCGGGAAGACGAAGTCGCGCACGAATTCCTCGCGCAGGTCCTCGATGCGGATATCCTTGATGCCGAACATCTCGGCCTTCTTACGCGCCGGCTCCAGCTCCTCGCCCTGGCCCAGATCAGCGGTGAAGGTCACCACTTCGCAATTGTAGGTTTCCTGCAGCCATTTCAGGATGATGGAGGTGTCGAGCCCGCCCGAATAGGCCAGCACAACCTTTCTTATTTCATTTGCCATTTGCACGTCGTCCCAAGTTTGATGCGGCCACGATACGCTGCCAGATGCGCAATTCTCTTGCGATTATCGCATGTTTGGCGGATGTATTGGCACGTTCTGCCAACATCATCACCAATAAGGACCAAAAGTGCCAGAAACGCTTGACGCCATTGATCGCCGGATCTTGCGAGCATTGCAGCGCAATGGCCGGATGTCCAATGTTGAACTGGCCAATGCGGTGGGCCTGTCGCCCTCGCCCTGCCTTCGGCGCGTCAAGCTGCTCGAGGAAAAAGGCGTTATCGACCAATATGTTGCGGTTCTGAATGGCCCCAAGCTAGGACTTGGACTAACGGTCTTTGCTCGCATCTGGTTCAAGACCCAGGACGCCGAGACCACCAACCTTTTCGCCGAGACGGTGCGGAAATTTCCTGAAGTGGCCGAGTGTTACCTGACGACGGGAGAATGCGACGCGATCATGCGGATTGTCACCACGGACCTCCATGCCTATTGGCGCTTCCAGTCCGATTATCTGATGCGCATTCCAAGCGTGCAGAGCGTCAAGACCGATGTGCCGATGGAAACGATCAAGGCCAGCCGCGAACTCCCGGTCTAGGTCCTGGACCCATCGGATGAACGATGCATGAACGGGTTTTGAGCGCCCTACCCTCGCCCGGCGAATAGTGCGATTGTCCGGGTCTGTTTCACCGAGACCGCCATGCCCGCCTTCATCCCCGACCTGCCTGTCATTCTCGCCTTTGCCCTGGCCACCATGGTGCTCGCCATCACGCCGGGGCCCGATATGGCATTGCAGATGTCGCGCGCCATAAACTATGGCCGCGCCCATGGGCTGGCAGCGATGTTCGGGGCCATGGCCGGCATTCTGGTCCACACCATGCTGGTGGCTTTTGGCATTTCCATCCTGATCATCGCCGCGCCGCCGCTGTTCCTGGCGCTCAAGATCGCTGGCGCGGTCTATCTGCTCTATCTCGCCTATCAGGCCGTGTTTCATGGCGGCGGGTTGCGGCTGGCCGAAGCGGCGCGCAAGCCCCCGACTGTTCGCCAGAGTTTTATGACCGGCATCGGCATCAACCTGCTCAATCCAAAAGTCGTGCTGTTTTTCGTGACCTTCCTGCCCCAGTTCGTCGACGCCCATGACCCCTTCGCTACAGGCAAGCTGATCTTTCTCGGGCTCGAATTCGTTGCCGTGTCGATCCCGCTGGGCATCGCCACGGTGTTGCTGGCCGAACGGCTGGCCGCCGCCTTCAAATCCAGCAAATGGGTGGAGCGGGCGCTCAACTGGAGCTTTGCCGCCATTTTCACTGCCTTTGCGGCAACCATCCTGACCGCGCAGGCGCGGCACTAGCAATGTTTGTCACGCTCCCGAACCAGAAAAGTCTGCAACTTTTCTTGGTCACGCTCCCATGAATTATCGTCACGCCTTCCACGCCGGCAATTTTGCCGACGTCGTCAAACACACCATTCTCACCCGTATCCTTGCCTATCTGATGAAGAAGGAGGCCGCCTTCCGGGTGATCGATACCCATGCGGGCCTGGGCATCTATGACCTCAGGGGCGACCAGGCCGAAAAGACCGGCGAATGGCAGGACGGCATCGGCCGGCTGATTCACGTGAAACTTCCCGGTCAAGTGGCAGAGCTGCTAACGCCCTATCTCGATGCGGTGCAGGCCCAGAACCCCGACGAAAAGCTGCGCTATTATCCCGGCTCGCCCTTCATCACGCGGCACATGCTGCGCCCGCAGGACCGGCTGATGGCTTTCGAGCTGCATCCCATCGATGCCGACCGCCTCAGGGAAAATTTCGCCGGCGACTTCCAGACTCGCGTCACCCAGCTCGATGCCTGGGATATTTTTGGCACCCACCTGCCACCCAAGGAAAGGCGCGGCCTGGTGCTTATCGATCCGCCCTTCGAGGAAAAGGGCGAATTCCGGCGCATGGTGCAGAGCCTGGAAAAGGCGCAGAAGCGCTGGCCCGGCGGCACCTATGCCTATTGGTATCCGGTCAAGGAAATGGAAGAGGTCGAGGCTTTTGTGAAGGCGCTCAAGGCCACGGGCATTCCAAAAATCCTGCGCATCGAGCTGACCATCCGCCCCTCATCGCAGCCACCACGGCTCTATGGCACCGGCATGGTGGTGATCAACCCACCCTATGTGCTGGAAGAGGAGATGCGGGTGCTGCTGCCGGTACTGGCGGATGTGCTGGGCGAAAGCGGACAGGGCCGGTGGGCGCTGCAATGGGTGGCGGGGGAGTAACTTACCGCTCCTTGCACCCACCGTGCCGCCCTCGGACTTGATCCGAGGGCCACTCAGAATCTGGCGCGGTGTCGAGCGGTCCTCGGGTCAAGCCCGAGGACGGAAAGCGGGTTGAAGAAGCAAAGGTGCTTACAGCGCCAGCAGCGCGTCCCGGTCCTTCTTGGTCAGCCGTTCGCTTTCGCTCTTCAATTGCCCACAGGCCGCAAAGATGTCGCGGCCGCGCGGGGTGCGCACCGGCGAGGCATAGCCGGCCTTGTTGACGATGTCGGCAAAGCGCTCGATGCGCGAGCTGGGCGAGGTGCCGTAGTTCGAACCCGGCCAGGGGTTGAACGGGATCAGGTTGATCTTGGCGGGAATGCCGGCCAGGAGCCGCACCAGTTCGCGGGCTTCCGCGTCACTGTCGTTGATGCCGTCGAGCATGACATATTCGAAGGTGATGCGGCGGGCATTGGAAAGGCCCGGATAATTCCTGCAGGCCTCCAGCAGCTCTTTGAGCGGCCACTTCTTGTTGATCGGCACCAACACGTCCCGCAACTCGTCGCGCACGGCATGGAGCGAAATGGCCAGCATGACGTCGATCTCGCGGCCGGTCGGCTCGATATAGGGCACGACGCCCGAAGTGGAGAGGGTGATGCGGCGCTTGGAAATCGACATGCCGTCGCCGGCCGAGGCAATCAGCAAAGCCTGCTTGACGTTGTCGTAATTGTAGAGCGGCTCGCCCATGCCCATCATCACGATATTGGTGATGGCGCGGGTTTCCCCGCCGGGGACGAGGCCGCCGTCATCGGGACGTGAACCGCCGGGGAAATCACCGAGGCGCTCACGCGCCATCAGAATCTGCCCGAGGATTTCACCCGCGGTGAGATTGCGGACGAGCTTCTGGGTACCGGTATGGCAGAAGGAACAGGTGAGCGTGCAGCCCACCTGCGAGGAGACACAAAGTGTCCCGCGGTCGCTTTCGGGAATGTAGACGGTTTCCACCTCGACCGGCGGCATATTGGGGTTCTGCGGATCGCGGAAGCGGAACAGCCACTTGCGGGTGCCATCGATCGACACCTGCTCGGTGACGATTTCCGGGCGGTCGAGATTGAAGGTTTCGCTCAATTTCTGGCGGACCGGCTTGGCCACATTGGTCATGCGGTCGAAATCGGTGACACCGTTGACATAGAGCCAGTTCCAGAGCTGGGAGGCGCGCATGCGGCCTTCCTTTTCCGCGACGACTTCATTGCTGACCAGGGCTTCGGCGAGGCCCGCCTTGGAAAGGCCGATCAGCGACGGCCGCGCGGCCGAAGCCGGACGGATGGCGGTCGAATGATCAAGGTTCAGCGCGTGGCTCATGGCAGGCACACCGGGGGCTCGGAGAATGCAGGAAGTGCGGGCCTGTAGCACAGACCCGGGCCCAAGGCAAAGTCACGGTGGCGGGAGGCGGGTTTGCGATGGGTGCGGGGCGGACCATAACACCGCGCCGCCCTCGGACTTGATCCGAGCGCCAGCTACCACGATCGCGGCAGCCTCAAGTGGTCCTCGGGTCAAGCCCGAGGACGGCTTCGTGAGGCGGAAACCGTCGCGAACCACCAAACCTCGCGCTCGATCAGCACTCGGCGCCGATGGCCTGCTGGGCGGCAGTGGCGCCGGAGAGTGAATAGGTCTGGACGATCTCGGTGCCGGCAGCCGAGGTGCCGGTCACCAGGATGGTCGAGCCGGAGCGGATGGCAGCGGCAAGATTGGCGGCCTGCCCGGCATCGTCGAGCCAGGCGGCGTCACCCTGGGTGAAGAGCGAAAAATCCTGGCCGCCGACGCTGGCCACCGCCATGGAGCCAGTCTGGAACGTGTAGCCGGCCACCACATTGAACTCGTTGACCACATCCTCGCCGGGGCGATTGGTGATGTAGAGATAGGCTTCGCCAAAGCCTTCTGGCGTCGGCTCGGTGGATTTGGGCTTGGTCATGGCAAAGCAGACCGTGCCGCCCCCATCATCGGCCGCATAGCTCGACCAGTCGCGGAAATCCCCCAGCACCCGCGCCGACTGCGCCTGGGCTGGCGATAGCGCGGCCAGAACGAGGAGCGTGGCGAGCGGCAGGGCGGTAGGACGGATCATCGGGTACTCGTGACTCTTGGGCAAACCGGGCAGCAGGCCTTGGCCTTCTGCCCAGTTACAGATGTTCGCAAGGCTTGGGCAAGCCCTTACTGGCAGGCCGCGTCGATGGCGTTCATGGCCGCAGTCGCACCCGAAAGAGAATAGGTGTCGACCGTATTGGTTCCACGCTGGCTGGTGCCGCGCACCACCAGCTGGTTGCCGGCCTTGAAGGCGGAAACGAAAGCGGGCTCGTCGCTGCTCGAAGCCAGCCATGCGGTCGAGTCGCGGGCCGCCATGACATAGCTCTTGCCGTCGATCGAGGCCGAAGCCTTGGCGTCGGTGCTGTTATAGGGGTAGCCGATCTGGGTCTGGACTTCGTTCTTCGAGCCCATGCCCTTGCGGTGCACGATCAGGAACTTGATCGGGTCGCGATTGGCGCCGGCCGGTTCGCTCGATGTCGGTTCGCTGATAATGAAGCAGATCTGTCCGCTCTGGTCGGAAGCCGTATAGGCTGACCAGGCGTTGAAGGTGCCGAGCTCGGTTGCCTGCTGCGCCTGGGCGGCCGGTGCCAGAGCCATGATCGTCGCTACCGCAAGCCCGAGTGCAAGGCCGCAGGTTTTCGTCGTCATCGCCAATTCTTCCTCTTGTCTCGCTGCCGTTCGTGGGGCGTTCTGCCCGTCCAGTGTGCCCCGAACATGGTTACCAAATCTCAAAAACCCATCGTGTCCCGCTGCGCCGATAGGCATTTGCTTCAAATGAAAGCCAAAGGCGGCGGGATTGGGGCACCCCATGCCCGGACGGGGGGCATGTGGCGGGCAAAGGGTTAACCGGGCCCTAACAAGGGCGTGATCGTGATGCCGCCAGCGGGACGGCGTCAGGCCGCCAGGGGATAGCTCTGCTCGACGAGATAGGGACCGCCGCCCACTGAATCCCGGCTTGAGAACAGCACGAAGCGGGCGGGGACGAAACAGAGGGGCTCGAACCGCGCCGCCTCGGCCATGAACCGCGCCAGCTCTTCGGCCGAAGTGCCGCGCAGGCGCGCCAGGCTCACATGCGGCACGAACTTGCGCCCTTCGGGCGGCAGGCCCGCCTTCTGCAGCATGCGCTCCTGCGCCGCCTGCAGGCGGGTGAGCACCTCCGACGGCTCCACGCCGGCATAGAGGGCGCGCGGCTTGTCGCCGCCAAAACTGCCCAGATGCGTGAGGCGGATGGAAAACTGCAGGGAATTGCTGAGCCGATCGAGGCTGTCGACCACATCGTCGGCCACATGGCCATCGACATCGCCGATGAAGCGCAGGGTGATGTGGTAGTTTTCCGGGTCGATCCAGCGGGCTCCCGTCAGGCCCCCGCGCTTGAGCGAGAGCGCAAACGCCACATCGGCGGGAATTTCGAGGCCGGTAAAGAGCCGGGGCATGATGAGCCTCCCTGGCGGTCGATTCGTCCCCCGACCCTAACACAAACGCCTTATCCGGCCAGTCCATGTGTCGCACCGGACCGATTATCCTTGTCAATCAACCGAGCGGTCCCCATATTCCCTCGCAAGTGGCTATGCCAAATGCCCACCTGCGGTGACAGACCGCGTTTCGTTCTTTGGGAAAGGGAACCTGAAAATGGCTGAATATGACCGTCAGACCCTCGGTGCGCGGGCCGGCTCGGCCGTAGCCATCGACGAAGGTCTTCGCAGCTATATGCTGCGCGTCTACAATTATATGGGCCTCGGCCTTGTCATCACTGGTCTTGTCGCTTTCTTCGCGGCGCAGGCTGCCATCACCGCGGATCCGTCCGCCGCTGTCGGCCAGCTCGAGAACGGCACCTATGTGACCCAGTGGGGCGCTCTGCTGTTCGGCAGCCCGCTGTCCTGGGTGATCATGCTGGCCCCGCTGGCCTTCGTGCTGGTGCTCAGCTTCGGTATCAACAAGCTCAGCGTGGGCGCTGCCCAGGCCGTATTCTGGGCCTTCGCGGCCATTATGGGCCTGTCGCTCTCGTCGATCTTCCTGGTCTATACCGGTGCTTCGATCGCCAAGGTGTTCTTCATCACCGCCGCCACGTTCGGCGCGATGAGCCTTTACGGCTACACCACCAAGCGTGACCTGACCGGCATGGGCAACTTCCTGATGATGGGCCTGATCGGCATCATCATCGCCTCGATCGTCAATATCTTCATGCAGTCCTCGATGATGGACTTCGTGATCTCGGTTGTCGGCGTGCTGATCTTCACGGGCCTGACCGCCTATGACACCCAGAAGATCAAGGAAAGCTATTCCGAGCACTACGGTGCCGACGTGATGGCCAAGAATGCCATCATGGGCGCGCTCTCGCTCTATCTCGACTTCATCAACCTGTTCATGATGCTGCTCCGCCTGTTCGGCAATCGCGAGTAAGCATCCCTGAAATCCTTGATCACGCGATCAAGGAAATTGGTTGGACGACATCGGGGACCGCAGCCTACAAGGGCTGCGGTCCCTTCTTTTCGTTTACAGCCATGTCCGACACGCTTCTGCGCCCCTTTGCCTGGTCCGATATACCGGCCATCACCACCATCTACCGGCACTATGTCGAGCACACCGCCATCACCTTCGATACCGAAGCGCCGGGCGAAGAAGCGATGGCCGAAAAATATGCGGGGCTGAAAAAGCTCGGCCATCCGGTCATCATCGCCGAGCGCGAAGGCAGGGTCGTGGGCTATGCCTATGCGAGCTTCTACCGCCCCCGCGCCGCCTATCGCTTCACCTGCGAGGATTCGATCTATCTCGACCCCGCGGAAACCGGGCGGGGCCTTGGCAGGCTGATGCTCACCGAATTGCTCGCGCAATCGAAGGCTTTTGGCTTCAGGCAGATGCTGGCCGTGATCACCGCCGACACCGCCAATTCGATTGCCATCCACGAAAAGTTCGGCTTCGAGCATGTCGGCTATTACAGGCAGGTCGGCCTCAAATTCGACCGCTGGCACGACATCGTGCACCTGCAGAAGGCGCTCTAGCGACTTGTCCCGACTTCCTGGGCATCGTCACCACCCGGCTTGACCGGGTGGTCCATACGAGACGCCGGCAAGATGGATTGCCCGGTCAAGCCGGGCAATGACGATGGGCGACGCAATCGAGCGGCTAGAAATGGAGCCTATCCGGTCACAACATTGATCGGGTCCGGCGGGTGAAAAACCTAACCCACGACCATCAGATCAGGATCAAGCACGCGCAGCACCTGCGCCAGGTCCTGGCCGCGCTTGAGGATCCGGCCCTGCTGGTTGGTGACCATGTACTGGCCCTGCTTGTTGCGCAGCTTGGGGTTTTTCTCGACCACGTAGAGCGGGCGTTCCGAGACGCGGGCATAGATGGAGAACATGGCCCGGTCCTTGAGAAAGTCCATGGCATAGTCGCGCCACTCGCCGGTCCCGACCTTGCGGCCATAGACGGAAAGGATCTGCATCAGCTCGCGGCGATCGAAGGCGACGATGGGCTGGACGGGCCGGTTTGGCTGGCTTGCGGGCTCGCCCACATGCACCAGCGCCAGATTGGTTCGGCTCTCGTCTGGGGGACCCTGCACGCGCTCTACCTTGTCATAACGCGGTCATGATCGGCCCATTCGCCGGCCTTGGCAAGCCTGCGCGAAATTCCCCAATTCGGCCATGATTTGTCCCTCTCCGCGCCCCATTGCCTCAGCAATCTTCAACCATTGCCTCCAGTGGCTGGCAGTCGGGCTGTCCGAGCCCCCAAACCGAAGGCGCGACTGCCAGCCACACCTTATTTGAGTTGACCCAAAGTCATTTACGCCCGCTTCCGCCCCCGGAGCGGGCGTCTTTCTTGAGCGGCAGATCTCAGAAGGAATAGGTGGCCGCGCCCAGGATGTGGCCCGGCAGGCCGTTCTTCTCCTGCTGGATCAGGATGGCGACACCGCCCTCGCTATCCGGCGCCAGCCTGTCGAGCGGCAGTTTCAGCTGCGCGCCTTCGGACGCTTCCCACATGCCCACGACCTGCCGGTCGACCGCGACCTGGGTATAGACCATGGACTTGCCGGCATTCTCGCCCTTCTCGATACTGACTTCCGCCCGGTCGAGATAGCGCACGAGATAGATGCTGGCGTCTTCGAGGCTGGCATCGGCGGCAATGTCGATCTTGAGCATGTCGCCCTGCACCGACAGGGCCACCTCCAGCGGCAAGGTGGCCGAAGCCAGCGCCGCCTGCACCTTGGCGCGCTTGGAGCCGACAACGCCTTGGGCGCCATTGACCACCATTTGCGGGGTGAAGATGCGCGATGATCCCCAATTGCGGGCATAGCCGCGCTGCAGGTCGGAAAAGCCCTTGTCGCCAAAGGTATCTTCCCAGCCCACATAGTCCCAGTAGTCGACATGATAGGCCAGCGCCACCACGTCGCCCTGTTCGGCAAGGCTGGTGAGCAACGCATCGGCCGGCGGGCAGGAGGCACAGCCCTGGCTGGTGAACAGCTCGACCACGGCCCTGGGCTGGGACACGCCTTCGGCCAGCGCACCTCCCGCAAGGGTGAGGACGAACAGAGGCGCGGCGATGAGACCGGAAAAACGGCGAAGAAACATGGCCGTCTTTGTAAGCCGGGCTTTCAAAGCTTGCCTAGTCAAATACGGGTGAAGCTGGCTGAACGGTAAACGGCGTGGCGGCAAGGGCACAGCGCCTGGGCACGACATTGCCTCAACCAATGCGTCATTGCGGCGAAAGCCGGAATCCATGCGCCGGCCATTCGCGACGATGGTGCTCGTGGAAAGCCACTGACCTGGATCCCGGCCTGCGCCGGGATGACATCGTGCTTGAGGAAAACTTAAAGCAGATGGCGGCCACAGAGGGCCGCCAGTAGAGACAATGTAAGCAGTGCTTACGCGGCGACGAGGCTCCGCAACACATAGTGCAGGATGCCGCCATTGCGGAAATAATCGAGCTCATTGGCCGTATCGATGCGGCAACGGGTCTCGATCGTGAGCACGTCGCCATTGGCGCGGGTGATTCTGACCGGCACCGTAGCGCGCGGCTCAATGCCTTCCACCCCTGATATATCGACGGTTTCACTACCATCGAGACCAAGGCTCTGCCAGCTTTCACCGTCGTTGAACTGCAGGGGAATGACCCCCATGCCCACCAGGTTGGAGCGATGGATACGCTCAAAACTCTGGGCGATGACGGCTTTGACGCCGAGCAGGTTGGTGCCCTTGGCCGCCCAGTCGCGCGACGAGCCGGTGCCATATTCCTTGCCGGCGAAGATGACGAGCGGCGTTCCGGCCCGCTGATATTCCATGGCCGCGTCATAAATCGGCATCTGCTCGCCTGATGGCCCCTTGGTAAAGCCACCCTCGACCCCATCGAGCATCATGTTCCTGATGCGGATATTGGCGAAGGTGCCGCGCATCATCACCTCGTGATTGCCGCGGCGGGCGCCGTAGGAATTGAAATCCTTGGGCGCCACCTGGCGTTCGATGAGATATTTTCCGGCCGGGGTTGCGGGTTTGAACGAGCCGGCCGGGGAAATGTGGTCGGTGGTGATCGAATCGAGGAACAGCGCCAGCACCCGCGCCGAGACCACGTCGGTCACCGGCTTGGGCTCCATGGTCAGGTCCTCGAAATAGGGCGGGTTCTGCACATAGGTGGAGGCAGAATTCCACCCATAGGTCTCGCCGCCTTCGACCGCGATCCCCTGCCAGTGCTTGTCGCCCTTGAAGACATCTGAATAGCGGGCGCGGAACATGTCGGCATGGACGTGCTGGCGCACGATTTCAGCAATCTCGTGGTTGGAGGGCCAGATATCCTTCAAATAGACGGGCTTGCCGTCTTTCGACATGCCGAGCGGCTGGGTCGCGATGTCGACATTGAGCGTGCCCAGGATCGCATAGGCGACGACCAGCGGGGGCGAGGCGAGATAGTTGGCGCGCACATCCGGGTTCACGCGGCCCTCGAAATTGCGATTGCCTGACAGCACCGAGGCGGCGACCAGCTTGTTCTCGTTGATCGTGTCGGAAATGGCCTGGGGCAGCGGCCCCGAATTGCCGATGCAGGTGGTGCAGCCATAGCCCACAAGGTTGAAGCCCATGGCATCGAGGTCGGCCTGCAGGCCCGAAGCCGTCAGATAATCGGTGACCACCTGCGAGCCCGGTGCCAGCGAGGTCTTGACCCAGGGCTGCGACTGGAGGCCCAGCGCCCGCGCCTTGCGGGCAACGAGGCCGGCGGCGACCAGGACAGAAGGGTTGGACGTATTGGTGCAGGAGGTGATGGCCGCGATCACCACCGAGCCATCGGTGATGTGATAGTCCGTGCCCCTGACCGGGAAGGCCGCCTCTTCGGGAATGTCGTGCACGCCCGTGGCGCCCTCGTCGACATAGCGGCTTTCCGGCCTGTCCTCGGGCAGTTTCGTGCGCTCGATGCGCCCGCCCGACAGTTCCGGCAGGGCAGCGGCAAAGGCCGCGGACACATCCTTCAAAGCCACGCGGTCCTGCGGGCGCTTCGGACCCGAGAGCGACGGGACCACCGTCGAAAGGTCGAGCTCGAGCGTGGCGGTAAAGACCGGATCGGGCGTCGCGGTCTCGCGGAACATGCCCTGGGCGCGCGAATAGGCCTCGACCAGGGCCACGCGATCGGGATCACGGCCGGTCGTGGACAGATATTTGAGCGTATCGGCATCGACAGGAAAATAGCCGCAGGTGGCTCCATATTCGGGCGCCATATTGGCGATGGTGGCCTGGTCTTCGAGGCTGAGATAGTCAAGGCCGGGCCCGTAGAATTCGACGAACTTGCCGACCACGCCCTGCTTGCGCAGCATTTCGGTGACCGTCAGCACAAGGTCGGTGGCGGTGATGCCTTCGTTGATCTTGCCGGTCAGCTTGAAGCCGACGACTTCGGGAATGAGCATGGTGATCGGCTGGCCGAGCATGGCCGCCTCGGCCTCAATGCCGCCGACGCCCCAGCCGAGCACGGCGAGGCCATTGACCATGGTCGTGTGCGAGTCGGTGCCCACAAGCGTATCGGGATAGGCGACGGTTTCGCCGTTTTCCTCGCGGGTCCAGACCGTCTGGGCCAGGTATTCGAGGTTGACCTGGTGGCAGATGCCGGTGCCGGGCGGCACGACGCGGAAATTGTCGAAGGCCGACTGGCCCCAGCGCAAGAACTCGTAGCGCTCGCCATTGCGCTCATATTCGAGCTCGACATTCTGGGCGAAGGCCAGGGGCGTGCCAAAGCTGTCCACCATCACCGAGTGGTCGATGACGAGATCGACCGGCACCAGCGGATTGATCTTTTGCGGATCGGCGCCGAGCTTGGCGGTGGCGTCGCGCATGGCGGCGAGGTCAACGACCGCCGGCACGCCGGTGAAGTCCTGCATCAGCACCCGGGCCGGGCGATAGGAAATTTCGTGTTCGGAACTGCGGCTGACGAGCCAGGCGGCGACCGCTTCGATATCGGCTTTGGTGACCGTGCGGTCATCCTCGAAGCGCAGCAGGTTTTCGAGCACCACCTTCATCGAGCCGGGCAGTTTCGAGACACCGGTCAGGCCGTTCTTCTCGGCCTCGAGGATGGAGTAATAGGTATAGGTCCGGCCACCGACCGTGAGGGTCGATTTCGACTTGAAGCTGTCTATTGAGGTCACGATGCTCCGCCCTTCATGCTGCTCTGGGGGCGCGGCCGCTTCCGGTTCCGGGGCCTGCAGGACCGCGCTTTTCTGGAATGACTCTAAGCTCACCCTGTATAGTCAATCACCAGAGCCCTTGCCAGTTCCACCATGGGTCCAATACGAGATGGGGTCATGATCGAAGGGCAAGTCCATCGCCGATTAACTCTTGAGGCTGAAGGCCTTGCCGTGGGCTATGGCGAGACCGTGCTGGCCAGCGGTCTGAGCTTTGCCGTGCCCGCAGGCAGCGGGCTCCTGTTGCGCGGCCCCAATGGCGCGGGCAAATCCACCCTGCTGCTGACCCTGGCCGGCCTCCTCGCCCCGCTCTCGGGCGGCGTCGCGCTGGCCGGTCACGACCCCGATGACGGGCCGGCTCTGCATCATTGCGGGCACAGGAATGCCGTGCGTCCCCGCCTCAATGTCGGCCGGACGCTCGATTTCTGGGCCGATATCAATGGTCGCACCGGACTCTCCCCGATGGCGGCCCTTGACCGCGTCGGGCTGGGCAGAATTGCCCAACTCGATGCCGGCTATCTCTCGGCCGGCCAGCAGCGACGGCTGGTCCTGGCGCGGCTGCTGGTCTCGCGCCGCCCGGTCTGGCTGCTGGACGAGCCCATGGCCGCCCTCGACAGCGAAGGGCAGGTCCTGCTCGAAACCCTGCTCGCCGAGCACCTCGCTGCGGGCGGCATGGCGATCATGGCCACCCATGACCCCATCGCAGTCGACGGTCTCGCCACGCTCGCCATGGGCAGGCCAGCATGAGCGGTTTTCTGAGCGTGCTGCGGCGGGACCTGCGGCTGGCCCTCGCTGGGGGGGGCGACATCCTCACCCTGCTGCTGTTCTTCATCATTGTCGGGGCCATCGTGCCCTTTGCGGTGGGACCCGACCGGGAGCTGCTGGCCCGCATCGCCCCCGGCGTCATCTGGATCGCCGCCTTCCTCGCCATGCTCCTGGGGCTCGACCGGCTGTTTCGCCCCGACCGCGACGAGGGCACGCTGGCGCTTTACCGGCTGGCCGACATGTCCATGGCGAGCGTCGTTGCCGCAAAAGTGATCGCGCACTGGCTGACCTCCGCTCTGCCGCTGATCGTGGCCTCACCCTTTCTGGCGCTGATCCTTGCCATGGATATGCAGACCTTCTGGCGGACCATCTGGTCGCTGCTGCTCGGCACCCCGGCCCTGGCGGCGTTCGGCACCTTTGGCGCAGCCGTGACCGTAGCGATCCCGCGCGGCGGGCTCCTGGCGCCCATCCTCATCGCCCCACTCTGCGTGCCGGTCCTGATCTTTGGCGTCGGCGCCATTGCGCCCCTGGGTGGACCGGACCAGGCCGGCGCCGCCATGCTGTTCCTTGCGGCACTCAGTCTCATAGCGCTGGCCCTCTCTCCCTTTGCGGCCGCGCTTGCGATAGACTGGGGAGAAGAGTAGAGCGCCCCCATGAATTCTGACGGCATCCAAGACACACCCAAAATGAGCTGGTGGAACCGGCTGGCCCATCCCGGCCAGTTCGTGAGCTGGACCACGCCGCTGATCTGGCCGCTGGTGGCCATCACCGCGGCCCTGTTTGCGACCGGCCTCTGGTTCGCCTTCTTCAATTCGCCGGCCGACTACCAGATGGGCGACACGGTGCGCATCATGTATGTGCATGTGCCCACGGCCTGGCTCAGCCAGTTCGTCTATGGGGCGATGACGATTTCGGCCCTCGGCACGCTGGTCTGGCGCCATCCCATGGCCGATGTGTCGATGAAATCAGCCGCGCCGCTGGGCGCCGCCTTTACCGCCATGGCCTTGTTCACCGGCTCGATGTGGGGCCGGCCGACCTGGGGTACGTTCTGGGAATGGGACGGGCGCATGACCTCGACCCTGATCCTGCTGTTCATTTATCTCGGCATCGTGGCGCTGTGGCGCGCCTTTGACGACCAGCTGCGCGCCGCCCGCGTCGTCGCCATCTTTACCCTGGTCGGCGCCATCAACGTGCCGATCATCAAATTCTCGGTGGATTGGTGGTCGACGCTGCACCAGCCGGCCAGCGTTTTCCGCGCCGACGGGCCCACCATGCCCGGCTCGATCCTGACCCCTCTCTTCGTCATGTTCTTTGCCTTCACCTTCCTGTTCATCACGCTGCAGCTGGTGGCCATGCGCACCGAAGTGCGCCGCCGCCGGGTGACGACGCTGGAACGCAAGGCCGCACGGGGAGAGAGCGCATGATCGATCTCGGCCAGCATGCCCAGTTCATCATCGCCGCCTATGCCGGGGTGTTTCTCGGGCTCGCCGCTCTCGTGCTCTGGGTCGTCATCGACAGCCGCCGGGTCAAGGCGCGGCTTGCCGAGCTCGGGGACAGACGCGGCTGATGCGCTACCTGTTCTTTGCCCTGCCGCTGATCCTGCTGGTGGCGCTGGTCGCGGTCTTCGCCACCTCGATCGACCGCGATTCGAGCCTCGTCCGCTCGGTGCTGATCGACAAGCCGGTGCCCCAATTTTCCCTGCCTGCCGTGGCCGGGCTCGACGTGCCGGGCTTTGACGCTGCAGCCCTCGACGGCGAACCCACAGTGGTCAACGTCTTTGCCTCCTGGTGCATTCCCTGCCGCGACGAGCATCCGCTGCTCGAGGGGCTCAAGACCGATACCGGCGTACGCCTTTTTGGCATCAACCATTCCGACGCCCCGGAAAATGCCGTCGCCTTCCTCGATGAACTGGGCAATCCCTACGACGCCGTGGGCAGCGACCGCGACCGCCGCGTCTCCCTCGACTGGGGCGTCTATGGCGTGCCGGAAACCTTCCTCGTCGATGCCGATGGGGTCATCGTCTACAAGCATGTCGGTCCGCTGACGCCGCAAGCCATTGAAAGTGAATTGCTTCCAGCCCTTGAATCGCTCAAGGGTTGATGGCGTTCAGCTTGTATTCATCTTGTTGACGGCATGGTGACGCCGTCTTCGTAGACCGGAAGAGACCTGTATGTTGCGTCGCGTTCTATCCCACCTGCGCCAGCAGCGGCTGATCACCCTGATCGAATATGCCCTGCTCGCCTCGATCATCACCGTCGCGACCACCTTTGCGGTTTCGGCCGCCGGCTACAATATCACCGACTTCTTCCCCGGCTGAGGTCCGAAGCTCTTGGACTAACGAAACGATTGTCCAAACCACAGTTCCGCCCCCGGGCCTGACCCGGGAGCCTCCCACAACGACATGAACGTTGCGCCGTGACGTATGGTCCTCGCGTCGAGCGCGAGGACGGCTGCGTGGGTGGGGTGAGATTGCGGCCCAAAAATCAGAAATCGCTGGTGAGGCCCTTGATCTCCCAGTCGCCATAGCGGCCGGGTTCCAGCCCGCCGCGGCCGCCCTTTTCTTTGGGCGCCATCGATGTAGCCGCATCGATTTCATTGCGCCGCGCTTCGGCTTCGGCCAGCGCCCGCTGCGCCGCCGGGGTCAGCACTTTCGGCTTGATCGGCTCGACAGGATCGGTGTCGTCACTCATCGCCCATTCCATTACCATTTCGTCATGCCGCTTGCGCGGAACCTGTGTGCACACAACATAGTTGGCGATAAGATCCAACCCAAGGGGTTCGACAATGTTCAATGCCTTCCGCACCTTTGTCCTGCTGGCCGGGATGACGGCGCTGTTCATGGCAGTGGGGTATTTCATCGGCGGCACCGGCGGCATGATGATTGCCTTCCTGTTCGCCGCGGCGACCAATCTCTTTGCCTACTGGAATTCGGACAAGATGGTGCTGCGCATGCAGAATGCCGTCCCGGTGGAGCGCTCCCGCGCGCCCGAGCTTTATGACATGGTCGATGTGCTCTCCCGGCGCGCCGGGCTGCCGACCCCGGCGGTCTATGTGATCGAGACCGACCAGCCCAACGCCTTTGCCACCGGCCGCGACCCCAACAATGCCGCGGTTGCCGTATCCGCGGGCCTGTTGCGCCAGCTCGAGCCGCGCGAGGTGGCGGGCGTGGTGGCGCACGAACTGGCCCATATCAAGAATCGCGACACCCTGACCATGACGGTGACGGCGACCCTGGCCGGTGCGATCTCGGCACTGGCGCAATTCGGCCTGTTCTTTGGCGGCGGCAACAACCGCGACAATCCGCTGGGCGGTGTCGGCGCGCTCTTGATGGTTTTCCTCGCCCCCGTCGCGGCCATGCTGGTGCAGATGGCGGTGAGCCGCACCCGCGAATATGAGGCCGACAAGGATGGCGCGGAAATCTCGGGCGACCCGCTGGCGCTGGCCTCGGCGCTGAACAAGATCGCCACCCTGGCCGGGCGGCAGGTCAATGTGGCGGCCGAGCGCAACCCGGCCATGGCCCATATGTATATCGTCAATCCGCTCAACGGGCAGCGCATGGACAACTTGTTTTCCACCCATCCCGACACCGGCAACCGCATTCAAGCCCTGCAAAGACTTGCCGCCGAGATGAGCGTGGACGATAAGGGACGCAGGCCCCAGCCCCGCCCGCGCCCCGCTTCGAGCGGCCGCGACAGCGGCGGCGGCTGGCGTGTACCGACCGCCGGACGCACCGAAGATGACGGGAATGTCCGGGGCCCCTGGGGTTAAGAAGGCATCGCCGCACCGGCGCCCTGCCGCAACTGAGTTGACGAATTGGCGCAACGCACCGAACCGGCGGGGCTCAAGCTCCGCCTCGCCGCTGCCCAGCGGCTCAAGGCTGTTCTGGCTGGGGAGCATTTCGCTCCGCTGGGAAGTTCCGATCTGGCCGATGGGCGCGACCGCGCCCTCGCCAATAGGCTGATCACCACCGCCCTCCGGCGGCACGGCCAGATCAATGCCATGCTCACCGACCTGCTCGACAAGGGCATGCCGGCCAAGTCGGGCACGTTTGAAGCGGTGCTGCGCCTGTCGCTGGGGCAGCTGGTCTTCCTGCCCGACCTCGGCGCCCATAGCGCCCTGTTCCTCGCCGTCGAAGCCATCAAGCGCGACACCAAGGCCCGCCATCTCTCGGGCCTGATGAATGCCGTGCTGCGCCGGGCCCAGGCCAATTCGGCCCGCTATGGACTGATGGACGAAGCCCTGCTGCTGCCCGAAACCCTCGCCACCGGATGGACGGCCGCCTATGGCCCGGAAGCGGTCTCCCGCTTTGCCGATGCGCTGGTCGAAGGCGCGCCGCTCGACCTGACCTTGCGTGACGACGATGACGACCTTGTCGCCGCCCTGGGCGCGGACCGCCTCATGGCCGACACCGTGCGCCTTGAAAGCCGCGACCGGCCGGTGGAAGCCCTGCCCGGCTTTGACGAGGGACGCTGGTGGGTACAGGATGCCGCCTCGGCCCTGCCGGCCCGCCTGCTCGGTCTCAAACCCGGCAGCGCCGTGCTCGATCTCTGCGCCGCGCCCGGCGGCAAGACCGCGCAGCTGAGCAAGGCAGGCTACAAGGTCACCGCGCTCGACAGCGATGCCGGCCGGCTGGAGCGGCTGAAAACCAATATGGCGCGGCTGGGCTATGACCCGGCCGTGGTGGAAGCCGACGCCGCCACTTTCAGCCCGACCGCCGCGTTCGACGGCGTGCTGCTTGACGCCCCCTGCTCGGCCACCGGCACTTTCCGCCGCCATCCCGAAGTGCTCTGGAGCCGTTCGGCCAGCGACATTGCCGGCCGGGTGCGGCTGCAGCGCGCCCTTCTGGCCAATGCTTACCGGTGCCTCGCGCCGGGCGGCACGCTGATCTACTGCGTCTGCTCGCTTGAGGCCGCCGAGGGTGAAGACCAGGTCGGCTGGGCGCTGGAGGCCCTGCCGGGCCTCGAACGCAGCCCGATTGCCAAGGGCGAACTGCCCGGTCTCGAACAGGCAGTGACGCCTGCGGGCCTGGTGCGCACCCATCCGGGCATGACGCCGGGTGGTGGCCATGGCGGGATGGACGGGTTCTTCGTGGCGCGATTCAAGCGAACAGGCTAAAGGGCAATAGCGAGTGCGGGCCGGCACAGGAACGGCCGACGAGGTAGAGTGGCGGTGACTTCAGCTTTGGGCGGGACGAACGCCCTTCCGCAGCTGGCGGGAGGGCAAGCGTGAGCGAGCGACTGGTTTCGACCGGGCGGCGCGTCGCGCTGGGCCTGGCTGATTCGGTAGTGACACTGCCGCTGCTGCGCTGGACCTGGCGCGGCCAGACCGACAATGCCTATGCCGGTGACCTGCCAGACTTCCGCCCGGCCGACCGCGAGGCGGTGCGCGACATGATGTCGGGCCGCTACCTCTTGGCTTCGAAACTCTTCGAAACCGGCGGCGCCTCGCCCTTTTCGCTCGATGTGGACCACCCCGACTGGTGGAATAACCTGCACAGCTTTTCCTGGCTGCGGCATTTTCGCGACGTGCGCGACCCCGGCGAGAAACTGTTTGCCCGGACGCTGGTGCTCGACTGGATCGGCCGCGAGGGCCAGTTCGAGGCCGATAGCTGGACCCTGACCCTGACGGCCCAGCGGGTGCTCAACTGGCTCCGGCACCTGACCCTGGTGATGGACGGCGCCACCCCCGACCAGGCGCGCACCATCCAGCGCAGCCTTTCCACCCAGGTGCAGAGCCTGCGCGTGCGCGGCGCACTGGCCACAGATGCAGTCGAAGCCCTGTTCGCTGCCATCGGCCTGCTCGGGGCCGAGGTCTGCAGCATTGGCGACGTGCCGGACATCGATACGCATGTGGCCCGGCTCGAGGCCCTCCTGGGCCGGCAGCTCGACAGCGACGGCCTGCATCTCTCACGCAATCCGAAGCTGCAACTGGCGCTTCTGGTGGAACTGGCAAGCCTGCGGCGTGCCGTGGGCCGGCATGGCAGTCCGGCCATGTCAGAACTGGCCAACCGGATCGACCGCATGCATGAAGCGCTCGATGCGCTGACCCTGTCCAGCGGGGAGCCGGTCTATTTCAACGGCTGCGGACAGGTGCCGCATGACGTGCTGGTGGCGGTGCAGGCCAATGGTCCCTCGGCCTCGCGCCGCTCGCGACTCCTGGGTGGCTACGGCATTGTCCGGGCCGGCGAAGCGGTCATCATCGGCGATAGCGGGCTGCGCCCGCCTCCGGGCTTTGATGCCGAAGCCCATGATGGGGCCCTCGCCTTCGAATTTGCCCATGGCAGCGAGCTGATCGTCGGCTCCTGCGGCCCTGCGCCGTCCGACCTGCCGGAAAGCCAGGCCCTGTTCCGTCAGGCCATTGCCCATTCGGCACCCAGCATCGACGCCGAGGGCGCCGCCCAGCATCGCGGCCGGAGCCAGCCGAAAAGACCGATGGCGCTCGAAACCAGCGAGCATATGCTGACCATGACCAGCGCCGGCTATGCCGGCCGCTTCGGAGCGGAAGTCGAGCGCCGGCTGACCCTCCTGTCGGAAGGCACGACCCTGGTCGGACAGGACCGCATCATCGCCACGGCAGAGCCGCAGGGACTTCTGGCCCTGCGCTTCCACCTGGCCCCGGGCATTAGCGTCAAACGCAATGCCGGGGATGGCATCGTGCGCCTGGTGCTGCCCAATGGCGCGATCTGGAGTTTCCTCTGGGAAGGGGCGCAGTGCCGCGAGGAGGACAGCGTCCGCCAGTCGGCCTATCTCGGCTTCCACCGCACGCGCCAGCTGGTGCTCGAAACCAATATCGCCGAAGACACCGAGATCGCCTGGATCTTTACGCTGGAACAGCAGTAGTCTTTCTGGGCCCCGGCTTATCCCACCTTTCGTCATTGCCCGGCCCCCGGGTCCCGCCCGAGGACATGCTTGACCGGGCAATCCACCTCGCGGCGGCTTGGACCACCCGGTCAAGCCGGGTGGTGACGAGGGGGAAGGCATCGCCTACAGCCCGCGCAAAAAGATTGGCCTTTGCGCCGTCTCGTGCTAGCGAGCGCGCGAAATTCCTCCATTGACGGCGAGACGAGATTCCCATGGGCAAGACGGTAACAGTCGGGCGGGCACTGCTTTCGGTATTCGACAAATCGGGGATGACCGATTTTGCGCGGGGGCTTTCCGAAGCCGGCGTCGAGCTGGTCTCGACCGGGGGAACGCACAAGCTGATCCATGAAGCGGGCCTCAAGGTACGCGACATTTCCGACCTGACCGGTTTCCCGGAAATGATGGACGGCCGGGTCAAGACGCTGCATCCCAAGGTGCATGGGGGCCTGCTTTCGGTGCGCGATAATCCGCAGCACCAGGCCTCGATGGCCGAACACGAGATCGGCCCCATCGATCTGGTCGCGGTCAATCTCTACCCGTTCGAAAAGACCGTCGCCTCCGGCGCCAGCTATGACGAGATCATCGAGAACATCGATATTGGCGGCCCCGCCATGGTGCGCTCGGCGGCCAAGAACCATGCCTTTGTGACCGTTGTCGTCGATCCGGCCGACTATCCTGCCATTCTCGAGGCCATCAAGGCCGGCGGCATTCCCTACGACATGCGCCAGCGCCTCGCGGCCAAGGCCTATGCCCGCACCGCCGCCTATGACAGCGCCATTTCGAACTGGTTCGCGCGCGAGATCGACTTTGCCGATGTGAATTATCGCAGCTTTGCCGGCACTTTGAGCGAAGTCATGCGCTATGGCGAAAATCCGCACCAGTGGGCTGCCTTCTACAAAACCGGCGAAAACCGTCCGGGCGTCGCTACCGCCACCCAGGTGCAGGGAAAGACGCTCTCCTACAACAATATCAACGATACCGACGCGGCCTTCGAGCTGGTCAGCGAATTCGACCCCGCCGAAACCGCCGCCGTCGCCATCATCAAGCATGCCAATCCCTGCGGCGTGGCCGTGGCCGGTGATCTCAAGATCGCCTACCTCAAAGCCTTGCGCACCGATCCGGTCTCGGCTTTTGGCGGCATTGTCGCCACCAACCGCGAGATCGACGCCGAAACCGCCACGGAAATCGTAAAGGTCTTTACCGAGGTGATCGTCGCGCCGTCAGCCACGCCGGAAGCGCAGGACATCATTGCCGCCAAGAAGAATCTCCGCCTGCTGCTGACCGGCGGCCTCGCCGATCCCAAGGCCGGGGGTCTGCTGGTGAAATCGGTTGCCGGCGGTCTGCTGGTCCAGGGCCGCGACAACAAGAATGTCGACGATTGCGACCTCAAGGTAGTCACCCGGCGCCAGCCGACCAAACAGGAACTGGTGGACCTCAAACTCGCCGCCAAGGTCGCAAAACACGTCAAGTCCAATGCCATCATCTACGTCAAGGATGGTGCCACGGCCGGTATCGGCGCCGGGCAGATGTCCAGGGTGGATTCGGCCCGGGTCGCCCATCGCAAGTCCATCGACGCGGCCCAGGCGGCCGGGCTCGAGGGCGCGTTGACCCAAGGGTCGGTGGTTGCGTCCGACGCCTTCTTCCCCTTTGCCGATGGTCTTGAAGCGCTGGTCGCCGCCGGCGCCACCGCCGTCATCCAGCCGGGTGGCTCGATGCGCGACGACGAGGTGATTGCCGCTGCCGATGCCGCCGGCATTGCCATGGTGATGACCGGGATGCGCCATTTCCGGCACTGAGCGTGCCGGTATTGCTTTGCGCTTGCCCGCGGGTTCGACCTTACGAAAATGTCATTAACCGCCCGGGAGGCAGGTAAGAGCTTCCTAAGGGCGGACATGGCATAGTGCACTTGGCGGCACCGTCTTCCCATGCGGCGCCAAGGGACACAGCGAAACGATGCGCTTCAGGATACCCAGCGATCTCAGCGGCTTGTTGCAAGCCGGGCTGCTGCGTTCGGTCGGGTCTCTCGGCATCAAGGTGGCGACGGCGGGCCTCACCTACCTGACCTATGTGGTGCTCTCGCGCACCCAGACCGTTGACGAATACGGCCATTTCGCCTTCGGCCTGTCGCTGGCCACGGTGCTGGCCATTCTGGCCGGCGCCGGCCAGCCCACGGCCATTCTGCGGCTCTGGGCGGAGAAGCGCAGCAAGGGCGACGCGTTCGGGGCCGTCGATGCGCTGGCTTCCGGCTCGGGCATCACCATCGGCGCGAGCCTTTTCATCGCCGCACTGCTTTGCCTCGGTACGCTGGCCTATATGCCCTTCCTCGCGCCCGGCGTGACCGCCATGCACTTTATCGGCGCAGCCTTCCTGATCCTGCCGCTGGCCCTGTCCGAATACAATTCCTCGGCGCTGCGCGCCCAGGGCTCGCTCTGGACGGCGCTGCTGCCGCGCGACATTTTCTGGCGCCTGGCCCTGCCGGCGCTGGTCCTGGCGCTGTTTTCGCTCGGCGTGGTGCTCAGCGGCCCCGACGCGCTGGCGCTGTCGGCGGGGCTGCTGCTGGGGATTCTGGGCTTGCAGATGTGGATGGCGACCCGACGCGGCTATGCCATCATGCCCCGCATCGCCCCGATCGCAACGCATTGGCGCAAATGGGGCGGGCTCAGCAAATGGCTGCTGCTGGGCGCCCTCATCGAAACCTTCACCCTCAATGCCGATGTGATCCTCGTCGGCCTGATGCTCGACCTTGAAAGCTCGGGCCTCTATTTCAACGCCTTCCGCACGGCCGGACTGATGACGCTGTTCACCTTCGCCATCGAACTGGTCATCGCCCCCATGGTGGCCGAGCAGTTTCACGCCGGCAACATGCGCAAGGCCCAGGCCATCACCGCGCTGTGCTCCTGGGCGGGGTTCGTGTTCTCGCTCGGCATTTTCGCCGTCTTCGGCCTGTTCGGCACCGAGATTCTGGGCCTGTTCGGCCCCACCTATGCCGATGGCCGGCTGATCCTGATGCTGCTCTCCTTCGGCCTTCTGTTCGACGCCATTACCGGCCCCTCCAAGATCGTCATGATGATGACCGGTCACGAACGCCCCTATGTCGCCATTTTCGGCACCGTCATGGGCATCGGCTTCCTGCTGCAGATCCTCGTCATCCCGGTCTGGGGTCTGGTCGGCGCCGCGGCGCTCAACATGGGCTCGCGCGTCATCGCCCAGCTGGGCATTGCCCTGTGGTGCCGCTATCGCATCGGGCTCGATACCAGCCTTGCGGGCCTGTTCGCCATCGGCACGCTGCGCGACGCCCCGGCCACCTGAGCGTTGCCGTACCCGTGAGTACGGTTGTGCTTGACCCCTGCCCCGGCTTGGGCTTAGAACCTGTCCAATATTCATTCCTGCCCCGGAACCGACTGTAATGACCAAGGCCCGCACGCTCTACGACAAGATCTGGGACGACCATCTGGTCCAGAACAATGCCGATGGCACCAGCCTGCTCTATATCGACCGGCACCTGGTGCACGAAGTGACCAGCCCCCAGGCCTTCGAGGGCCTGCGCATGAACGGCCGCAAGGTCCGCCATCCCGAGCGCACCCTGGCGGTTGTCGACCACAACGTGCCCACCACCGACCGCTCGCTGCCCAATCCGGACCCGGAAAGCGCCATCCAGATCGCCGCCCTGGCGGAAAACACCCGTGACTTCGGCATCGAATATTACGACCCCTTCGACGTCAGGCAGGGCGTTGTGCACATCGTCGGCCCCGAACAGGGTTTTACACTGCCGGGCATGACCATCGTTTGCGGTGACTCGCACACCTCCACCCACGGTGCCTTCGGCGCCCTGGCGCATGGTATCGGCACGTCGGAAGTCGAGCACGTGCTCGCGACGCAGACGCTGATCCAGCAAAAGGCCAAGAACATGCTGGTGCGTGTCGATGGCCAGCTGCCGCCCGGCGTCACCGCCAAGGACATCATCCTCGCCATTATCGGTGAAATCGGCACCGCCGGCGGCAATGGCCACGTCGTCGAATTTGCCGGCGAAGCCATCCGCTCGCTGTCGATGGAAGGCCGCATGACGGTCTGCAACATGACCATCGAGGGCGGCGCCCGCGCCGGCCTGATCGCCCCCGACGAGACCACCTTTGCCTATGTGAAGGACCGTCCGCGCGCCCCCAAGGGCGCCGCCTGGGATATGGCGCTGGACTACTGGAAGACGCTCAAAACCGACGAAGGCGCGCATTACGACAAGGTCGTCATCCTCGACGCCGCCAAGCTGCCGCCCATCGTCTCCTGGGGCTCTTCGCCCGAGGACGTCATTTCGGTGCAGGGCGAAGTCCCCAACCCTGACGATATCCAGGACGAGACCAAGCGCGCCTCCAAGTGGCGGGCCCTGGACTATATGGGTCTGAAACCCGGCACCAAGATCACCGACATCAAGCTCGATCGCGTCTTTGTCGGCTCCTGCACCAATGGCCGCATCGAAGACCTGCGCGCCGCCGCCGCCGTGATCAAGGATCGCAAGGTCGCCAGCCATGTCTCGGCCATGATCGTGCCCGGCTCGGGCCTCGTGAAGGCGCAGGCGGAAGCCGAAGGCCTCGATGTCATCTTCAAGAATGCCGGCTTCGAATGGCGCGAACCGGGCTGCTCGATGTGCCTGGCCATGAACCCCGACAAGCTGGCGCCGGGCGAGCGCTGCGCCTCGACCTCGAACCGCAATTTCGAAGGCCGCCAAGGCTTCAAGGGCCGCACCCATCTCGTGTCGCCCGCCATGGCCGCTGCTGCCGCCATTGCCGGCCACTTCGTCGATATCCGCGAGTGGCGCTAAAGGGGCCGCCCCTGGATTGACGTCATCACCGGGCTTGTCCCGGTGATCCATCCTTTAGCGCTCGCGGAGACATGGATTGCCCGGACAAGCCGGGCAATGACGATGGTATGGAGACGCTTTGGATGGGCCATTCAGATAACGGCTGGCACGACCGCTACGCCCCCAGTCTCGACGATTTCGAGGCCATGGCGATCGACGCCCTGGCCAATCTGCCCGAGCCCTTCAAATCCCTGGCGGCCGACGTCACCTGCTCGGTGGCCGAATTCGCCGAGGATGACATTCTTCAAGGCTTTGGCATGGAAAGCCCCTTCGAGCTCATGGGCCTCTTCTCCGGCGTCGGCATGACCGAAGACGGGGCCGTGCCCCAGACTGGCCAGTTGCCCAATACGGTCTATCTCTACCGCCGCGCCATTCTCGACTACTGGGCTGAGCATGACGACAACACATTGGGCGAGATCGTCACCCATGTGCTGGTGCATGAACTCGGGCACCATTTCGGCTTTTCCGACGAGGATATGGAAGCCCTCGAAGAGGCGGCCGATGCCGAGGGCATAGCGGCCTTTTCGAAGGATTAGTCGCGCTCGACGAATTCGTATTCGGCTTCGTTGCCGCCGGCGGGATCGTCGGAAACCTTGAGGGCCAGGTGACCCTGGTCGAGCGCCGTGAACCATTCTTCCCAGCTCACCAGCTGGAAGCCGCCGACCCGGTCAGGGCCCTGGTTATTGTCGGCATTGAGCGAATCCTGCCCGAAGGACAGTTGCAGCACGGTCCGCGTCTTGCTGCCGTCCGGAATATCCATGAGCACCGGATTGCCGCCGCGCGCCGCCACCCACTGGCGAATGGCTTCTCGGTCGGTGAGAATTTCGGGCATGGCATCCTCCGTACTGGGTGAGCTTGAGTAAGGGTGCAGGGACGTGCATGGTTCCCTGCCAGATGGCAAAACGGAGATTTCCCATGTCTGCCCGCTCAAGACGCATGCTGGCTTTGACCATGGCGGGCCTGCTGGCCCTGCAGCCCGCAGCGACCCTGGCCTGCGACCCGCCGTCGGGCGTCACCGTCAGCGAAGCGGATTCGAACCGGATCTTCGATTTTTTCCGCGCCCGCTCCCAGGGCCTGGCCGAAGCTCTGCTCTCCCCCTCGGCCGATGACCGGGCGCTGGTTGCCGGCCTCTTTGCCGCTGGCGATCGCTCTGTCGACGCCATTCCCGACGGAAGATATCGCTGCCGCACCATCAAGCTGGGCGGCCTCCTGCCGCTGACCGCCTATGAGTTTTTCGGCTGCACCATTTCCCGGGACGGCACCCGTATCGACAAGACCAGCGGCTCGCAGCGCTTTTCGGGGGACCTGACCCCTACGGGTGAGGCAGTGTTCTATCGCGGTGCCCTGCACTATGGCGACGAACAGCCAAAGGCCTATGATGCCGACCCCGAGCGCAACCAGGTGGGCTGCATCTATCGTGTCCCGGGCGAGGGGCCCGTGCGGTATCGGCTCGAATTGCCCCTGCCACAGTTTGAATCCACTCACGACGTGATCGAACTGGTCCCGGCAGGGTGAAGAGGGCTTGCGCGCTGCGTGCGCGCTGCTATGGAGCCAGAGGAAAAAGACGAGCAGGCCATGAGCAAAGACACTTCCCGCATCCTGATGGGCACGATCGGCGCCGCGCATGGCATCAAGGGCGAGGTGCGCATCGCGTCGCACACCCAGGACCCCGAGGCCATTGCCGACTATGGCCCGCTCGAAACCAACCGGCCCGGCCTTGTCGTCACCATCGAAAGCGCCCGCCTGCAAAAGACCGTGCTGGTCGCGCGGTTGAAGGGCGTGCGCGACCGCAACGCCGCTGAACTGCTCAATGGCGTCGAACTCTATGTGGCGCGCAGCCAGCTGCCCGAAATCGACGACGAGGACGATTTCTATCACGCCGATCTCATCGGCCTCGACGCGCGTCTCGATACCGGCGTGTCGATCGGCGCGGTCAGCGCCCTCCACAATCACGGCGCGGGCGATATCCTGGAAGTGCGTGACCCGCGCTCGGGTGACACGTTCCTCTACCCGTTCACCAAGGCCGTGGTGCCCACGATCAGCATTTCCGGCGGTTTCATCGTCATCAGCCCGCCGCTCGACGCCGATCCGGGCGAGGAAGAGCCCGACTGATGTTTTCGGCCGATATCATCACCCTGTTTCCCGAGCTGTTTCCCGGACCGCTGGGGGCTTCGGTGCTCGGCCGCGGCATGGCCGACGGACTTTGGAGCCTCAAGGCCACTCATCTGCGGGATTTTGCCACCGACCGGCACCGCACCGTTGACGACACGCCTTCGGGCGGTGGCGCCGGCATGGTGCTGAAACCCGATATCCTGGCGAAAGCCATCGACACGGTCTCCCCCGAAGGCGATCCGCGCCCGCGCATCCTGATGTCGCCGCGCGGAAATCCGCTGACCCAGGCCCGCGCCCATGAACTGGCCACCGGGCCGGGGGTCGTGATCGTCTGTGGCCGCTTCGAGGGGGTCGACCAGCGCGTCATAGACGCCCGTGGACTGGAGGAGATTTCCATAGGCGACTATGTGCTGGCCGGCGGGGAAGTTGCTGCCATGGTGCTGCTGGAGGCCGTGGTGCGGCTTATCCCCGGCGTTCTGGGGGCGCTCGACAGCCGCGACGAGGAAAGCTTTGAAAATGGCCTTCTCGAATATCCGCACTATACCCGCCCGCAGAGTTTTGAAGGCATCGACATTCCCGCCGTGCTGACCTCGGGCGATCACGGCAAGATCGCCAGATGGCGGCACGAGCAGTCGGTGGAGCTGACCAAAGCGAGGCGGCCGGATCTGCTGAAGCGCTGAGGCAAGTCGAACAGCGACGCCTCACCCTTCGTCATTGCCGGGCTTGTCCCGGCAATCCAGACTTGAGCAAGTGGACCACCGGGACAAGCCCGGTGGTGACGTTGGAGAGTTGGGTCCGTGGGTCGGACAATCCGCCCAAAACAACTGGACTCTCCGGCAAAATTCCCCTATGAGCCGCCCATTCGTGTTGCCGGCATATCGGACCGGCACCGGACAAGACCAAGAAGACTACCCTCCGTTACCAACCAAGACCGGATGACGGGGCCGACAGGCCCGGCAAAGAGTCGTCCCTCAGAAAAGATCGAACGGATCTAACATGAACATTATCGAACAGCTCAATGCCGAGCATGTGGCCGAACTCGCCGCCAAGCGCGACCTTCCCGAATTCACCCATGGCGATACCGTCAAGGTGTGGGTCAAGATCCGCGAAGGCGACAAGGAACGTCTCCAGGCCTATGAAGGCGTCGTGATCGCCCGCTCCGGCGGCGGCATCATGGAAAGCTTCACCGTCCGCAAGATTTCCTATGGCGAAGGCGTGGAACGCGTGTTCCCGATCTATTCGCCCAATATCGCTTCGGTGGAAGTGATCAAGCGCGGCAAGGTCCGTCGCGCCAAGCTCTACTACCTGCGCGATCGTCGCGGTAAGTCGGCCCGTATTTTCGAATCGACCAATTCGCGCACCAAGAAGATCGAAGCCAGCGAACGCTCCGCAGCCATCGCTGCCAAGGAAGCCCGCGAAGCCGAGAAGATCGCCGCTGCCGAGGCTTTTGCAGCCGAGCAGGCCGCCAAGGATGCGGAAGCCGCAGCCGCTGCTGCCGCCGCCGAGCAGGCCGCTGCCGCTGAAGGCGAAGCCAAGAGCGAATAAGCGCTGCTGGATCGCAGAATTTGAAAAGCCCGGCCGCAAGGTCGGGCTTTTTGTTTTGTATGGATTCACGTGGAACACCTCACGCTCAGCACCCCCACCCTAGCGCCGCTAGGCGCCTCACGTCGCCAAGCTCTGCTTGCCCTCCCCACAAGGGGGAGGGAGACGATGAACACGGGCACCTCCCACCTGCGCCTCCCTCCCCTTGATGGGGAGGGACCGAGGGTGGGGTGACTGCCGGACACGCAGCCCTCCTGCCACCCCACGTCAGCAACCGCGCCAAAGCGCCATTTCCGGCTTTACCCTCGACCCGGGCTTGGCCATAACAGGCCCTGCCCGCCGCTGGAAACCTACCCGGACGCCAATGACTCAATCCATCGTCACCTGGAACATCAATTCGGTTCGCCTGCGCCTTCCCATGGTGCTGGACTTCCTCGCAAAATATCAGCCCGACGTGCTGATGCTGCAGGAGATCAAGTGCACCAATGACCAGTTCCCGCGCAATGCCTTCATCGAGGCGGGCTATCCGCACATGGCCGTGCATGGGCAAAAGGGCTATCACGGCGTCGCCATCGTCTCGAAATTCCCGCTGACCGACGTCTCGAGCAAGGTCTTTTGTGAAATCCCGGAATCGCGCCATGTCTCGGCGCTGGTCGACATGGGCCACGGGCCCTTTACCCTCCACAATTTCTACATCCCGGCCGGTGGCGATGAACCCGATCCCGAGATCAACCCGAAATTCAAGCACAAGCTGGGCTTCCTCAGCGAGCTGACCACCTGGTTCACCGAGCCGGTATTCCAGCGCGGCCACCTGATCGCCGGCGATTTCAACATCGCGCCGCATGAAAACGACGTCTGGAGCCACAAGCAGCTTCTCAAGATCGTCAGCCACACACCGGTCGAGACCGATGCGCTCAATGCCATCCTCCATGGCGGCCATGGCTGGACCGACCTCGTGCGCAAGCACGTGCCCTATGAGGAAAAGCTCTATTCCTGGTGGAGCTATCGCAGCGCCAATTGGGAACTGGCGGACAAAGGCCGGCGGCTCGACCATATCTGGTCGACATCCGATGTGGCGGAACGCTCGGTGGGCGCGGAAATCATCAAGGTCTATCGCGGCTATGACCCGCAGCCCAGCGACCACGTGCCGGTGATTGCGCGGTTTGCAGGGGTCTGAGGGCGCCGTCCACCCACTGACCCTGCCCCACCACCGTGCCGCCCTCGGACTTGATCCGAGGGCCACTCTCAACGCCTGATGGCCTGGCGGCAGGTCCTCGGGTCAGGCCCGAGGACGGCATCGGAATAGTTAGACGATCGGTGGACGCCCATCACGCGCCCTTCATCTTACCCTTGAGCGGCTCAAGCGCGTGCATGTAGCGCCCCAGGTCCTGCTGGATGCGCTGGGCGGCGCGCTGGGCCAGGTCCGGATATTGCCGCGCCAGTTTCATGAAGGCAGTGCGCGGCACGAACAGCAATTCGCAATCGGTGACGGCGGTGAAGGTCACCGGGCGCGGCTTTTCGATGATGAGGGCGGTGGGAGAAATGACGCTGCCGGGCTCGCTAAGCGCATAGGGTTTGCCCGCCTCAGCACCCTCATGCTTGGCCTTGACCGTGCCCTCGATCAGCACATAGGCGCCCGCGGGCACGTCGCCGGCCTTGTAGATGACGGCATCGGCGTCAAAGTGCTTGCGGTCACCGGCAAAGCCGAGCATGCGCAGCTGTTCTTCGTCGCAGATGTCGAAGAAATCGGCCCGGGCCAGAACCCCGGCCGCATCATCCATTCTCATGAGAACCAGACCCGGTCGATCGACTGCATGCATTTTGGCCGCCCGCAGGATGCGCGCGGCCTTGCTCGATCAAGCTATAGTCTGGTTCGATGCCGAATTGAAAGACTTTGCACCCTCAAGGCACAAGCCGATAGCCGCCATCCTCGGTCACCAGCAACCGTGCATTGGAAGGATCGCGCTCGATCTTCTGCCGCAGGCGATAGATATGGGTCTCGAGCGTGTGGGTGGTGACCCGGTTATTATAGCCCCAGACCTCCTTGAGCAGCACATCGCGGGTGATGGTCTTGGGGCCCTGCCGGTACAGAAACTTCAGAATCGAGGTTTCCTTGTCGGTCAGGCGGACCTTGTTGCCATCATTGGTCTCGAGCACCTTGGCGGCCGGCTGGAAGCTGTACTGGCCGATGGTGAAGACCGCATCCTCGCTCTGGTCGCGCTGCCGGAGGGCGGCGTTGATACGGGCCAGCAGCACCGGATAGCGGAAGGGCTTGGTCAGATAGTCATTGGCCCCCGCTTCGAGGCCCTTGATTTCGTCGGCATCGGTATCGTGCCCGGTCAGCATCAGGACCGGGCTCTTGTAGCCCTCCTGACGCATCAGCTTGACGGCCTCGCGGCCGTCCATGTCGGGCAGGCCCACATCGAGAATGGTCAGCTCGACATTGTTCTGGCGCACCGCAGTGAGGGCATCATTGGCGGTGCCGGCCTGGAGAATGTCGAAATCCGGTTCGCCTTGCAGCTGGTCCACCAGGGTTTGGCGCAGGTCCGCGTCGTCATCTACGACCAGAATGCGTCGCTTGTTCATTGTATTCTCCGGTCTTTTTTCCGTTCGGACTGACCTCGATCACAGTATTGCGACCCATTTTTAGTCAGCCAATCACAACGGTGTTATTCAACCGCAAGCAACGTATAAGGCGCAAAATAGTTGCGTCGGCCACCAGGGAGCAGAACCCCTGATTGGGGCGATCAAAAGGCGGAGGCAGCAGGCCAAAGCCGCTCAGCGCCTGCCGAAAAGGGCTGAGCCCACGCGCACATGGGTCGCGCCCATGGCGATGGCGGTCTCGAAGTCGCCACTCATGCCCATGGAGAGTTTTGCGACGCCCGCCGCCCGGCCCAGCTGCGCCAAAAGGGCAAAATAGGGCCCCGCCGGCTGCCCGTCGGGCGGAATGCACATGAGACCGACGATATCGAGCCCATGCACGTGGCGGCAGCGGGTGACAAAATCCACAGCCTCGGCGATCGGGATCCCGGCTTTCTGCGCCTCCCCGCCAATATTGACCTGCACGAAACAGGGCAGCTTTCGTCCGGCCCGCGCCATTTCCTCGGCCAGCACCCCGGCGAGCCTGTCGCGATCGACGGTCTCGATGACATCGAACAGGGCCACGGCCTCGCGCGCCTTGTTGGTCTGCAGCGGCCCGATGAGGTGCAGTTGCAGCTCGGGATAGCGCGCACGCAGGGCCGGCCACTTGTCCCTGGCCTCCTGCACCCGGTTTTCGCCGAAGACCCGCTGTCCGGCGATCAGGAAGGGCTCGACCGCCGCTGCGTCGAAGGTCTTGGAGACGGCCACCAGCTCGACATGGTCAGGCGGCGGCCCGAAACGGCGCCGCGCCTTTTCCATGCGGGTGCGGATGTAATCAAGCCCCTGTTTGGCAGTGGCGAGCGTGTCGGCCATATCGGCGCCCCGTTTCTGTTGACCTTGCAGGGGATTTCTGGTGATGGTCCGGGTAGCCAAAATCCCCCATAAACGCAAGCTGCGCCGCCCCTTGCGGCACGCCAGCGTCAAATCTTGCAAGGACGACAATTCCGTGAGCGGCGAACGCTACAATCCGCGCGAAAGCGAACCGAAATGGCAGCAGGTCTGGACCGAGCGCCAGAGCTTTGTCACCTCCAATGACGATCCGCGCGAGCCCTACTACGTCCTCGAGATGTTCCCCTATCCCTCCGGGCGCATCCATATGGGCCATGTGCGCAACTATGCCATGGGCGACGTGGTGGCACGCTACCACCGCGCCCGCGGCAAGAATGTGCTGCACCCCATGGGCTGGGACGCTTTCGGCCTGCCGGCCGAGAATGCCGCCATCGAGCGCAAGACCCATCCGGGCACCTGGACCTACCAGAATATCGAGGCCATGAAGGCCCAGCTCAAATCGATGGGTCTCTCCATCGACTGGACGCGCGAAATCGCCACCTGCTCGCCCGATTATTACCAGCACCAGCAGGCCATGTTCATCGACATGCTGGCGGCCGGGCTGATCACCCGCAAGTCGTCCAAGGTCAACTGGGACCCGGTCGACATGACCGTGCTGGCCAACGAGCAGGTGATCGACGGCAAGGGCTGGCGCTCGGGCGCCGTGGTCGAGCAGCGCGAGCTGACCCAGTGGTTCTTCAAGATTTCCGACTTTGCCGAGGACCTGCTGGAGGCCCTCGATGGCCTCACCGGCTGGCCGGAAAAGGTGCGCACCATGCAGCGCAACTGGATCGGCAAGTCCGAGGGCCTGCGGCTGCTGTTCGAACTGGCGCCCAGCGACAAGACCGATACCACCAGCATCGAGGTCTTCACCACGCGCCCCGACACGATTTTTGGCGCCTCCTTCATCGGCCTCTCGCCCGACCATCCACTGACCACGGAACTGGCCAGGGACAATCCGGCTCTGGCTGAATTCGTCGCCGAATGCCATCGCCACGGCACCGCCACCGAAACGCTGGAAAAGGCGGAAAAGCAGGGTTTTGACACCGGGCTGCGCGTGAAACACCCGGTGATCGAGGGCGAAACCCTGCCGGTCTATGTCGCCAATTTCATCCTCATGGATTACGGCACCGGCGCCATTTTCGGCTGCCCGGCCCATGACCAGCGCGACCTCGACCTGGCCCGCAAATACGGTCTTTCCGTCAAGCCGGTCGTGCGGCCGCCCGGCGCAGATCCGGCAAGCTTTGTGGTGGGCCATGAAGCCTATGTCGAGGCTGGCACCATCTTCAATTCCGGTTTCCTGGACGGTCTTTCCATCGACGAGGCCAAGAAGGCCATCGCCGAGCATTTTGCTGGCCGAACAGTCGACGGCAAGCCGCAGGGCACGGTGGAAACCAACTACCGCCTGCGCGACTGGGGCATTTCGCGCCAGCGCTATTGGGGCTGCCCCATTCCGGTGATCCATTGCGAGGTCTGCGGCACCATTCCCGTGCCCAAAAAGGACCTGCCGGTGGTGCTGCCCGAGGATGTCAGCTTCGACAAGCCCGGCAATGCGCTGGACCATCACCCCACCTGGAAGCATGTCCACTGCCCGCAGTGTGGCGCCGCGGCCCGCCGCGAAACCGACACCATGGATACGTTTGTAGACTCCTCATGGTATTTCGCCCGCTTCACCGCGCCGGACGCCGCAACACCGACCATTCCCGATGTCGCCAATCGCTGGCTGCCGGTGGATCAGTATATCGGCGGCATCGAGCATGCGATTCTGCATCTGCTCTATTCGCGCTTCTTCACCCGCGCCATGAAGGCCACCGGCCATGTGGGGCTTGACGAACCCTTCAAGGGCATGTTCACGCAAGGCATGGTGACCCACGAGACCTATAAGGGCGACAAGGGGGAATGGGTGCCGCCCACTGAGGTGGTCTTCGACACCAATGGCGACCTGCGCAGCGCAAGGCACATCCAGACCGGCGCGCCCATTGCCATCGGTTCGGTCGAAAAGATGAGCAAATCCAAGAAGAACGTCGTCGATCCCGATCAGATCGTCGCCACCTATGGCGCCGATACGGCCCGCTGGTTCATGCTCTCGGACTCCCCGCCGGAACGCGACGTGCAATGGACCGAATCGGGCGTCGAAGGCGCCAGCCGCTTCCAGCAGCGCGTCTGGCGTCTGGTCAATGATGCGGTCGAAATTGCCAAACAATCTCCCGGCACTGTTGCGTCAGACGATGCTGATGCAAAGGCATTGCGCAAGATCGTGCATCGCGCCGTGGCTGGCGTGGCCACCGATATCGAGGGCCTGGGCTTCAACCGCGCCGTTGCCCGCATTTATGAACTGACCAATGCCCTGGCCAAGGCCCGCGATGGCCAGCCTGGTCCGACGCTGGTGGCAGCGCTGATCGAAGGCGTTGAACGCCTGGTGCAGCTGATCAACCCAATGATGCCGCATCTGGCCGAATCCTGCTGGGAAATGCTTGGAAAACAAGGACTTGTCGCGGACGCGCTGTGGCCGGAAGTCGATCCGGCGCTGCTGGTCGACGACGAGGTTACGCTGCCGATCCAGATCAACGGCAAGCGCCGCGGCGAAATCACAGTGCCCAAGGGCATGGCGGCGGCCGAGGTTGAAAAGCTGGTCCTGTCGCTGGACGTGGTCCAGAAGGCCCTTGAGGGCAAGGCCCCCAAGAAGGTCGTGGTCGTGCAGGACCGCATCGTCAACATCGTGATCTGATGACCGCGCTCAAGGCCCATGAAGTGGCGCGCTTTTCAGCACGCCCCGATCTCAGCGAGGGGATTTTCCTCGCCTATGGGCCTGACGGCGGCCTGGTGCGGGAGACCGCACAGCGGCTGATCCGGCACTTTGGCGGCGACGACCCGGCTTCGGCCAATGTCACCATTTTCGACGGGCCGGAATTGCAGGCCGACCCGTCACTGCTGGTGCTCGAAGCCCGCTCGGTGTCGCTGTTTGGCGGCAAGCGCATTATCCGGGTGCGCAACGCCACCAAGGCCCTGGTCATGCCGCTGACCGAGTTGCGAGACGATCCCGGCGGCACGGCGATCGTGCTCGAGGCCGACAACCTGCCCCCACGGGACGCGCTTCGGGCCCTGGTCGAGGCGGCCAAACTCGGTCGGGCCCTGCCCTGCTATCCTGATACCGACGAAACACTGATGGCGCTGATGCGCGAGACGTTCAACCAGGCCGGCATCCGCACCGATGCCGATGTGGTGCCGACGCTGCGCGAAATCCTCGGCAATGACCGGGAAATCACCCGCCGGGAGCTGGAAAAACTCACCCTCTACGCGGCGGCCAGCAAGACATTGACGCGCGAGGACGTCTTGTTGCTGTGTGCCGACAATGGCGCCTTGGCCATCGACGCCATTCTCGATTCTACCGGTGGCGGCCATGCCGAAAAGCTCGAACTGGCGCTCAACCGGGCTCTCGCGGCCAATGTTAATCCGCAGCAATTGCTCGCCATGCTCAACACCCACTTTTCCAACCTGCGCCGCTGGCGGGTTGACGTTGATGCCGGCAAATCGCCACGATCGGTGCTGGAAGGCCTCAAGCCAAAGCCGCATTTCTCGCGCTTGGGGGCCCTTGAACAGCAATTGCGGCTCTGGACTGACCCTAGCCTCGCCACCGCCACAGAACGGCTTCTGCAGGCCGTTTCTGACACACGGCGACGCCCGCAACTGGCAGACGCCGTGCTGCGCCGTACGACACTGGCCCTCTGCATGATGGCCGCCACGCATTAGCAATCTTCCCGATCCGCGCTGGTCTCTCGGCGATCGTCACCACCGGGCTTGTCCCGGTGGTCCATGACGCCGCAAGCTGGATTGCCAGGACAGCCCGCCAATTGCGACAATCATGGCCATCGCACAAACAAAACCGCCCAAAAAGGGCGGTTTCACGTGGAACAGCTTTGTAAACAAGCGCTTAGCTGCTGCGGCCCGTGAGCCTCAGGCAGATGTCGTCGAGCTGCTCGAGCGTCTTGTAACGAATTTCCAGCTTGCCGCCGCGCTCGGAATGACTGAGCGCCACGCTAAGCCCGAGGGCATCGGCGAGTTTGCGTTCCAGCGCCAGCGTGTCGGCATCGCGCGCCTCGACGTCCACCACGGGCTTTTTCCGCGGCAGGTCGCGCTGCTGGCTCAGCGCCTCGGCCTCGCGTACCGACAGGCCCTTGTCCACGATCTGGCGCGCCAGCGCCGCCGGATCCTCGACGGTGATCAGGGTACGGGCGTGGCCGGCGGTCAGTGTGCCGCTCGACACCATGGACCGCACGTCTTCCGGCAGCCGCAGCAGGCGCAATGTATTGGCGACATGCGAGCGGGACTTGCCGATCACCTGCGCCAGATCCTGCTGGGTATAGTCGAACTGCTCGATCAGCTGGCCATAGCCCATGGCTTCTTCGAGCGGATTGAGATCGGCGCGCTGCACATTCTCGATAATGGCGAGTTCAAGGGCTTCCTTGTCGTCGACATCGCGGACGATGACCGGCACGTCATGCAGACCCGCCTTCTGCGCGGCACGCCAGCGGCGTTCACCGGCGATCAGCTCGAAAATATTGGGATCGTCGGTGGGCCGCACCAGCAGCGGCGACATCACGCCCTTTTCGCGGATCGAATTGGTCAGCTCCTCGAGCTGCTCGGCATCGAAGGTGCGACGTGGATTGGCGCGGTTGGCGATAATGAAATCGACGGGAAGTTTTTTGCCGCCCGAGCCTGTTTCGGTGACGCGGGCGCCTTCCATGGCCGCCATGTCGCCGATCAATGCCGCGAGGCCGCGTCCAAGACGTGTCGGTTTATCGGTCATTCTGGGCTCCTAGGCAGCGGCCAGCCGCCGTTCGCGGCGGATGACTTCGGTCGCGAGGCGCAGATAGGCCTGGCTTCCCGCACATTTCAAATCGTAGAGCAAGGCGGGCTTGCCATAAGAGGGGGCTTCGGAGAGACGCACGTTGCGCGGGATGACCGTCTCGTAGACAAGATCGCCCATTTCACTGCGCACGTCGTGGAGGACCTGCTCGGAAAGGTTGTTCCGCTTGTCGAACATGGTCATCACCACGCCCTGGATCGAGAGGCGCGGATTGAGCGTCGAGCGGATCTGCTCGATGGTCTGCAGCAACTGGCTGAGGCCTTCGAGCGCGAAGAATTCGCATTGCAGCGGCACCAGCACGGCGTCAGCAGCCACCAGCGAATTGACCGTCAGCAGGTTGAGCGAGGGCGGACAGTCGATGAGAATATAGCTCACGGGCTGATCGTTGATGCGCAACTCGTCCAACTGCTTGAAAGCGTTACGCAATTTAAAGGCGCGGTCGGCCTGGCCGGCAATGGTCAACTCGACGCCGAGCAGGTCCATGGTTGAGGGAACGATGGCCACATTGGGGACTGATGTCATGATGGCGGCCTGCGGCACGCTGGCTTCCCCGACGAGGACGTCATAGGCCGAGAGCGCACGGTCGGTGCGCGAAATGCCCAAGCCCGTTGACGCATTGCCCTGCGGATCGAGGTCGACGATCAGCACGCGTTCGCCGATGGCTGCCAGCGCCGTTGCCAGGTTGATGGCCGTCGTGGTCTTGCCCACGCCACCCTTCTGATTGGCCAAAGTCAAAATCCGGGGTGCCAAATTGGCCTCCGTCTGCCGCTAACTTATTGATTTTCCGTGCAAATTCGTAATCTCAACGATCACGCCGCCCGGATCGGTATCACTCTTGGTTATTAACACGTTGTGATGCCACTGCGCACCCAATTCCGTGAGCTCTTCAACATGTTCCCGCCCTTTATGCAGCAGGGCCCGCGTATTGGGGCCGAAAAACGGGGCCATCCAGGCACACAATTGCGGCATGGCCGCCAAAGCACGCGAGGTGATGACATCGGGCACGCCTGTTTCACGTGAATCCGTCTGGTCGCTGCGCCGACCGATCACCGTGACGTTGAGATCGAGCTCGCGGGCAACGGTGCGCAGGAAGCTGACCTTGCGGGCCGTTGGCTCGATCAGCACGAAATGCCGGTCAGTGCCCTTGGAGCCGATGGCCATCGGCAGCGCCGGAAAGCCGCCGCCACTGCCGAAATCGAGAAACAACCTGTCTTCAGGCCGCGTGAGGGCAAGGACCTGCAGGCTGTCGGCAAAATGCCGGGTCCAGACCTGTCCCAATGTTTCACGTGAAACAAGATTCTGCACCGCCTGCCATTTGGTCAGCAATTTGGCATAGGATTCCAGATCGGTAGCAACGTCACCCAGCGGGCGCAAGAAGTGGGCCTCATACGGCGCAATTGCAGCGAGATCGGGCATCACCCGGCCTTGCGCAGATCGCCGCGCCGGATGACCGCCAGCAGCAGGGTGATGGCCGCCGGCGTCATGCCATCCATGGCCTGGGCTTGCGCAATGGTCTGCGGGCGATGCTGGCTCAGTTTCTGGCGCAATTCCATGGAAAGACCGGGAATAGCGAGATAATCGATCCCATCGGGAATCGCCCGTTGCTCATCGCGCCGCACGCTCTCGATATCCGCCTTCTGTCGATCCAGATAGACGGCATACTGGGCGTCAATGGCGACCTGCTCCATGATGGATGGAGCAATCTCACCGAGCTCCGGCCAGAGGCGCACCAGATCTGTAACTTCAATATCCGGATAGGACAGGAGATCAAAGGCCGTGCGGCGCTTGCCGTCTTCATTGACGGTCAGTCCAGCCTTGCGTGCTTCATTGGGCGACGCGGAAAGCGTATCCAGCAGGGTGCGACCGGCCCTCAGAGCTGCCGACCTGCTGCGATAGGCCGCTTCACGCGCCTCACCGACGAGACCTTTTTGGAGCCCGAGATCCGTCAGGCGCTGATCGGCATTGTCGGCGCGCAGATGGAGGCGGAATTCGGCGCGCGAGGTAAACATGCGATAGGGCTCGCTCACCCCGCGGGTCACCAGATCGTCGACCATGACGCCAAGATAGCTCTCAGTGCGCGAGAGGATCATGGGGTCGGCGCCCTTCGATGCCAGGGCGGCATTGGCGCCGGCGAGGAGGCCCTGGGCCCCGGCCTCTTCATAGCCCGTCGTACCGTTGATCTGACCAGCCAGGTAGAGGCCCGGCTGCTTCTTCACTTCCAGCGTCGGGCGCAATTCGCGCGGATCGACATAGTCGTATTCGATGGCATAGCCGGGGCGGATGATCTCCACCTGCTCGAGGCCCGGCATGGACCTGAGAAACGCCTCCTGCACATCGGCGGGCAGTGACGTGGAAAGACCGTTCGGATAGACCGTGCTGTCATCAAGGCCCTCGGGCTCGAGGAAGATCTGATGACTGTCGCGGTCGGCGAAGCGGACGATCTTGTCCTCGATGGACGGGCAATAGCGCGGTCCCCGCGACTGGATCCGCCCCGAATACATGGCCGAGCGATGGATATTGTCGGCAATGATCTTGTGCGTTTCCGCCGTGGTGCGGGTGATATGGCAGGAAATCTGCGGCGTCGTGATCGCTGTGGTCAGCGCTGAAAACGGCTCGGGCGGCGTATCCCCCGGCTGTTCCTCCAGCACCGCATAGTCGATGCTCTTGCCTTCGAGCCGCGCCGGCGTACCGGTCTTGAGACGACCCAACTGCAGGCCGAGATTTTCAAGGCGGGTCGAGAGACCGAGCACCGGCTTTTCGCCCAGGCGGCCGGCCGGCACGGTTTCCTCGCCGCGATGGATCAGGCCACGCAGGAACGTGCCCGTGGTGAGGACCACGGCCTTGGAGCCATATCGGCGCCCATCAAGCAGGCGCACGCCGGAAATCACTCCATCGGTGACCTCCAGATCGTCGACCTCGCCCTCAATCACGTCGAGATTGGGCTGCGCACTGATCGCCGCCTGCATGGCCTCGCGGTAGAGTTTCCGGTCGGCCTGGGCGCGTGGGCCGCGGACGGCTGGACCCTTGCGGCGGTTGAGGACGCGAAACTGGATGCCGGCCTGGTCGGCGACGCGACCCATCAACCCGTCCAAGGCATCGATCTCGCGCACGAGATGACCCTTGCCCAATCCACCAATGGCAGGATTGCAGCTCATTTCGCCAATCGTGGCGAAGCGATGGGTGACCAGCGCCGTGGGGACACCCAGCCGGGCCGAAGCCGCGGCGGCTTCCGAGCCGGCATGGCCCCCGCCGACAACGATGACGGCATAGTCAGTCATGGCAATTTCTCCAAGGCGCCTGACATAGGCCAATGTTTCACGTGAATCAATTGTCGATGTGCGCCTGGGGTAGCTGAGTGTGTTTCACGTGGATCACTTTGTGCGCGGGGCGGCAGTGTTTCACGTGAATCACTTGCCAATACAGAAACTCGCAAAGAGCCGATCGAGGACCCGTTCCGCATCGAGCCGTCCGACAAGGCGTTCGAGCGACTGGGAGGCCATGCGCAGATTTTCCGCCGCCAGTTCCGGCCTTGCCAATTGCCGGGTGGCGCTATGAAGTGCGTCAAGCGCCTCCATGAGGGCAACACGATCGCGTTCGTGACTGAGCAGGCTCGGCTCGCCCGCCATCCGGCCATTGCCTTGTGCCGTGATGCGATCCAGAAGCCCGTCCATCCCCTGCCCTGTCCGTGTGGAGATCGAGAGATCCACTCCCGCCATGGCACCGAGATCCGCCTTGGTCCCCACCCTTATGGCATTGTCTGGGGGAACCAGGTCATTGGCAGTATCGGGGGCACTCAGCCAGAGGACGATATCGGCATCGGCGATCGCGAGCTTGGCCCGCCGGACGCCTTCTGCTTCGGCTTTGCTCTCGGTCTCGCGCAATCCGGCGAGATCGAGAAGGATATAAAGCTGGCCGCCAATATCGAGTGGCACCTGGCGGACGTCCCGCGTCGTACCGGCTTCATCGGTGACGATGGCAATGTCGGACTTGGCCAGGGCGTTCAAGAGGCTCGATTTGCCGGCATTTGGCGGCCCGGCAAGCGCCACGCGGATACCCTCGCGAATGATGAGGCCCTGTGCATAGCCGGCGAGCGCCGCGTCAATGTCGCTGTAGAGCGCATCAATGCTGGCACCAAATTCGGGCGGCAGGGCTTCGTCCACGTCGCCTTCATCGGAAAAATCCAGCCTGGCCTCGATTTCGGCACGCAGGTCAAGCAGCGCATGGCGCCAGCCATCAATGCGCTGGCTCAGTCCCCCTTCGAACCTGGCCAGCGCCTGGCGGCGCTGATTTTCCGTTTCGGCCTCGAGCAGGTCACCCAGGCCCTCGATCTCCACGAGGTCAAGTTTGCCATTCTCGAAGGCCCGGCGGGTGAACTCACCGGCTTGTGCCAGGCGGGCGCCATTGCTGGTCAGCAACCGCAATATCGCCCGCACCCCGGCCGGCGAGCCATGCACCTGCAGTTCGGCGCAGTCCTCGCCGGTAAAGCTGTGTGGAGCCGGGAACCACGCGACGAGGCCGCGATCGAGCAGGCTGTCTTGTCCGATGGGACGCAAAACCAGTTTCCGCGGCTCAGGCAGGGCACCGCTCACCTGGCTGAGCAGGCGTGCCGTTTGCGGGCCGGACAGGCGAATAACCGCCACGCCCGAGGGGGGTGCGCCAGACGACAAGGCCACGATTGTGTCGGCAGTTGTCATGCCCATCCGTCCAAAGAAAAGAGCGACACGCTGTTCTGCGTGCCGCTCTTTTAGTTCAACCGACAGCGTGTGTCAGGTATTCATCGAGTCAAAGAAATCGGAATTGGTCTTGGTCTGGCGGACCTTGTCGACCAGGAATTCCATGGCGTCGATCGTGCCCATCGGGTTCAGGATGCGGCGCAGCACATACATCTTCTTGAGCGTGTCATTCTCGACCAGCAGTTCTTCCTTGCGGGTACCCGACTTGGTGATGTCGAGGGCCGGGAAGATGCGCTTGTCGGCGACCTTGCGGTCGAGGATGATTTCCGAGTTGCCGGTACCCTTGAACTCTTCGAAGATCACTTCGTCCATGCGGCTGCCGGTATCGATCAGCGCCGTGGAGATGATGGTCAGCGAGCCGCCATCCTCAATATTGCGGGCGGCACCGAAGAAGCGCTTGGGGCGCTGCAGGGCGTTCGCATCCACACCACCGGTCAGAACCTTGCCGGAACTCGGAACGACAGTGTTGTAGGCGCGGCCGAGGCGGGTGATGGAATCGAGCAGGATAACGACGTCGCGCTTGTGTTCGACAAGGCGCTTGGCCTTTTCGATCACCATTTCGGCCACCTGGACGTGGCGCGAGGCCGGCTCGTCAAAGGTGGAGGAAATGACTTCGCCGCGCACCGAGCGCTGCATGTCGGTCACTTCTTCCGGGCGCTCGTCGATCAGCAGCACGATCAGATAGCATTCGGGGTGATTGGTCGCGATCGATTGTGCAATGTTCTGCAACAATACGGTCTTACCAGTACGCGGCGGCGCAACGATCAGCGCGCGTTGACCCTTGCCGAGCGGGGCCACGAGATCGAGCAGACGCGCCGAGCGATCCTTGATCGTGGGATCGGGCAGCTCCATACGGAGCCGTTCTTCGGGATAGAGCGGGGTGAGATTGTCGAAGTTGACCTTGTGGCGGACCGCCTCGGGATCTTCGAAATTGATGGTCGAAACTTTCAGGAGAGCAAAGTAGCGCTCGCCTTCCTTGGGAGAGCGGATTTCGCCCTCGACCGTGTCGCCTGTTCGTAGGCCAAAGCGACGGATTTGGCTGGGACTGACATAGATGTCATCGGGACCGGGCAAGTAATTCGCGTCGGGGGAGCGCAGGAAGCCAAACCCGTCCGGGAGCACTTCGACCACGCCTTCGCCAACGATATTGATGTCCTGGGCCGCCAATTCCTTGAGAATGGCGAACATCAACTCCTGCTTGCGCATGGTCGAAGCGTTTTCGACCTCGAGTTCCTCGGCAAAGGCCAAAAGTTCAGCCGGGGATTTGGCCTTGAGCTCACTGAGCTTGATATTCTGCATGTATGCGACGTGACCCTTGAGGGAAGATCGAAAGTCTGGACGAAAAAGGTGGGGAGTTCGGCCTCCGCGCAGCAACCGGGCGGTCGCGCAATCAGGGGATGCCGTTGCATCCATGTAGCCTGATCCGGCGCCGGTTTCAAGACTTAGCACTGGAGCCGGAATAAATTCCGAAGGCATGCACATCCGAATGAGCGGGATTCACGTGAAACTGCGAACCGTCTCGACAGGGCAAGTCGCTCCGGCAGAGAGATTTGAGGCGAGCGGGCCATGAGGCTGAGCTCGAAGGCCTGAGCCGCGTCGATCAGAACGGTTTCACGATCACCGCAATGACGATGACCACGGCGATGACGAAGGGGATTTCGTTGATGGCGCGGTAGAATTTGTGGCTTCTGGTATTCCTGTCTTCCTGGAAGGCGCGCCGCAGCGTGCCGAGCCAGCCGTGTATGCCGCTGAGTGCAATGACCATGATGGCCTTGAGCCACATCCAGCCCTGCGAAAAATCGACAATCCCAAAGCCAAAGGCCAGCCACAGGCCAAAAATCCAGGTGGCAATCATGGCGGGGGTCATGATGCCGCGATAGAGCTTGCGCTCCATCACCTTGAAGGTCTCCGAGCGATCCGAGCCGACCGCGCATCCGGCGTGATAGACGAAGAGGCGCGGCAGATACATCATCCCCGCCATCCAGGCGATGACCGAGATGACATGCAGCGCCTTGACCCATTCATACATGGCGAACTCCTCAACAGTTCGGTGACGGCCTAGCCGTTCTTGACCAGGTCGATCAAGCGTACGACATGGGCGATTGGGGTTTCGGGCACGATCCCATGCCCCAGATTGAAAATGTGCGGGCGATCGGCAAAGGCCGCGAGAATTGCGCGGGCCTGGCTTTCCATGGCCTCGCCACCGACGACGAGACGCAGCGGGTCGAGATTGCCCTGCACGGTGAGGCCCTGGGGCAGATGCGTGCGCACGAAATCGAGCGGGGTGGCAAAATCGATCCCCAGCGCATTGACCCCTGTCGTCTCGGCATAACGCCGGAGATTGCCCGCAGCCCCGCGCGGGAAACCGATAATGGGCGCATTGGGCACGCGCTGGCGCAGGCCCTCGACGATACGGCGATTGGGCTCCATCACATTGCGGGCAAAGCTCATATCATCGAGATTGAGCGCCCAGCTTTCAAAGATCTGCACCACATCGGCGCCGGCGTCCAGCTGCGCGGCAAGATAGTCGATCGAGGTCTGGACCAGGATGTCCATCAGCTTGTCGAAGGCCGCGGGATATTCCAGCGCAAACTTTCGCGCCACCCATTGGTCAGACGAGCCGCGCCCCCCCAGCATGTAGGTGGCCACGGTCCAGGGCGCGCCGCAGAAGCCGATCAGGGTCTTTTCGGGGGGCAGTGCTGCCCGAAGCCGGCGCACGGTCTCCAGCACGGGTGCAAGATGCGTCATGGCCCCCTGGGGTTCAAGCGCATCGATCCCCTTCTCATCCAAAGCCTCGAGCAGCGGGCCTTCACCGGTGGCAAAGCGAACCTTCTGCCCAAGGGCGTCCGGGATGACGAGGATGTCGGAAAAAAGGATGGCCGCATCGAGATCGAAGCGTCGCAAGGGTTGCAGCGTAACCTCGACGGCAAGGTCGGGCGTGTAGCAGAGCTCAAGGAAATCCTTGGCCTGGCTTCGCGTCTCCCGGTACTCGGGCAGATAGCGTCCGGCCTGGCGCATGATCCATATGGGTGGACGGCTCTGCTTCTGTCCCAGAACGGTTGCGAGCAACGGCTTTTCGGTCACCGGGGCCATGTGTTCATCCCTTCCAAACCCAATAAAGAGTCTTTCTTAGCTTCGCTTCTTTATCTTTATGGGGGTGTTTAGCTGGAATTCAGCGTCACCCACAATCGGCGCCTTCGGTGACACTTGCGCGCAGGCAATGGTTAATAGGGTGTGAATGTAAATTTTCCGTTCACGAAGACTTAACCATTAATATCTCGTTAAGAAGTGAGGCGCCCGGCCTTTGCCGAGTCAACGATTCGATTCCGCCTGTGAATCCGCGGTGGAAACGAGATCAGGCTCGAAAAGCCGATTTCACCAGAGCTTTCCACAGGGTCCCGAATCCCCTCTCGGAAAGGAACTGTTAACAGTTTGAAGGCCAGGTCGAACAAGTCTGCCGTGGTCCAGAACTTACCCGACCAGTTCACAGATCGGCCTTGAGCTGGGGATGACAGTGTGGAAAAACTGCATCCCATGCTGATCCTTGCTTCTGCCAGCGCCACCCGCAAAGCCTTGCTGCACAAGGCCGGATTGGCTTTTGACGCGGTCACGGCCCAGATCGACGAACGGGCGCTCGAAGAGGCGGCTTTGGGGGCCGGCGGCGATGCCCGTGATGTTGCTTTGCTCCTCGCCCGGCGCAAGGCCGAGGCGGTTTCGGGGCTGCATCGCGGCGCGATTGTGATCGGCGCGGACCAGACCCTGTCTTTGGGGCCGCAGCTTTTGCACAAGCCGGGATCGCTCGAAGAAGCGCGTGCCCAGCTGGCGCATCTGCGCGGCAAGACCCATCGCCTGCATGCGGCTGTCACCCTGGTGCGGGACGGCGCCCTGCTCTGGTCCGACCTGCAGACTGCCGAGCTCACCATGCGGGACTTTTCCGACAGTGAACGCGACCAGGTCGTGGCCCTTGAAGGCGATGCGATCCTTGGATCGGTCGGCAGCTACCGGCTGGAAGGCCCGAGCATCAGGCTCTTTGAAACCGTCAGCGGCGACTATTTCACCATTCTGGGCCTGCCGCTGCTTCCTTTGCTTGCGGCTTTGCGCGATATCGCTCCCGAGCTTCTCAACTCCCAGGACCAGACGTGACCACCAAGGCCTTTGTTATCGGGCATCCGATCGCCCATTCACGTTCGCCGCTCATTCATGGCACCTGGCTCAAAGAGCATGGCATAGACGGCTCCTATGACGCCATCGACGTCGCGCCTGATGACCTGCCGGGCTTTTTCGGGCAGCTGCGGGCGGGTGAATTTGCCGGCGGCAATGTCACCATTCCGCACAAGGAAGCGGTCTTTGCCCTTTGCGACAGTGTCGATGACCTGGCGCGAAAGATCGGCGCGGTGAATACGCTCGTCGTCCGCGACGGCAAGGTGCATGGCACCAATACCGATTATCTGGGGTTTCTGGGCAATCTTGACGCCAATGCCCCGACCTGGTCGGACGGCCCCAGGGATGCGCTGATCATCGGCGCCGGCGGTGCCGCCCGGGCCGTGCTCGTGGCTTTGCGGCGGCGCAATGGGGGTCAGGTCCATGTGCTCAACCGCACCCTTGCCAATGCCCAGGCCCTGATCGAGGAAATCGACGGGCCCTTCGAAGCCCATGGTTTTGAGGCCTTTGACGAACTGGCGCCGCGTATTGGCCTTGTCGTCAATACCAGCTCCATCGGCATGCATGGGACAAGGTTTGATTGGCTCGACATGAGCCTTCTGCCCAAGACCACGCTGGTCACCGACATTGTCTATACGCCGCTCGAAACCCCGCTCCTCGGCGAAGCGCGGGCCCATGGGCTGCGCACAGTGGATGGCCTGGGCATGCTGCTGCATCAGGCCGTGCCGGGTTTTGCCGCCTGGTTCGGCGTCACCCCATCAGTCACCCCGCAATTGCGGGCGCTGGTCGAAGCAACGCTGGATCACTGATAAATGCAGCGGATCGGCATTACCGGCTCGATCGCGACGGGCAAGTCGACCCTGCTCAAGGCGTTTGCAGCCGCGGGCGTGCCGGTGTTTTCAGCAGACGAGGCGGTGGCGGAGCTTTATGCCGGCGACGCCGTCGCGCCGGTCGAGGCGCTGTTTCCCGGTGTCGCCAAAGCCGGCGTCATCGATCGCGCCGAATTGTCTCGCCGCCTTGCGGCCGAGCCGGGCGGATTTGCCCGTCTCGAGGCGGTAGTGCATCCCCTGGTGCGCGACAGGATTTCAGAATTCCTCGATGCGGCCGAGCGCCAAGGGCATGTCGCCGCCGCCGTGGAAGTGCCGCTGCTGTTCGAAAGTGGCCATGATTATGGCTTCGATGCCGTTGCCGTCACCCATGTGGATGAGGCCATCCAGCGCCAGCGGGTTCTGGCTCGACCGGGCATGACCGTGGAAAAGCTGGAGACCCTGCTTGCCCGGCAGATGCCACAGGCCGAAAAGAAAAGCCGGGCCACCTGGACCTTCGATACCGCGCAATCGCGCGAAGAAATCGAGGAACAGGTCGCCGAACTCGTGGCGCAACTCGAACGGCAGGGCCAATGATCAGGGAAATCGTCCTCGATACCGAAACCACGGGCCTCTCGCCGACGGGCGGCGATCGCCTGGTGGAAATCGGCTGCGTCGAGCTGATCAACCACATTCCGACCGGCAAGAATTTTCACGTCTATATCAATCCGCAGCGCTCCATGCCCGAAGAGGCGTTTCGCGTGCACGGGCTCAGCGAGGAATTTCTTGCCGACAAGCCGCTGTTCAAGGACGTGGCCCCCGAATTTCTCGAGTTCATCGGCGATGCCACGCTGGTGATCCACAATGCCCCTTTCGACATGGGGTTTCTCAATCATCAGCTCGAGATCAGCGGCCACAAGGCGCTGAGCAATGAGGTGATCGACACCGTGATGGTCGCCCGGAAGAAGCATCCGGGCGCCCGCGTCAGCCTCGATGCGCTGTGCAAGCATTACGGCATCGACAATTCCCGCCGGACCCTGCATGGCGCGCTGCTCGATAGCGAGATTCTCGCCGAGGTCTATCTGGAACTGATCGGTGGAAAGCAGGTGAGCCTGGCGCTGGTGGCCGAAATCGAGACCGCCGCCGTGGGTGTCACCGTGGCCCGCATAGCCGTGGCGCCACGGCCGGTGGCCCTGCCCGGCCGGATCAGTGCCGCAGAAGCCGAGGCGCATGCCGCCTTTATAGCCAAGATGGGCGAAAGCGCCATCTGGGCGCAATATGCCGAGGCGGCGGAGTAGTCGCCTCGCGCGATCAATCGACCCTGTCCACGATACGACAACACACAGTGTCACTCCGGCGAAGGCCGGAGTCCATTCTTGCATCGGCACATGGATCCCGGCCTGCGCCGGGATGACTGCGGTGAGTGTGGAGGCAGCGGGACAAACAAAAAACCCCGGCGCGAACCGGGGTTTTGCAGTCTATCGATCGAAAAACGATCAGTTCGGCAGGCCGGAATCCGCGGGAGCGGCAGGCGTGCCGTTCTGGGCGGCGAGCTTGGCCAGGTTCTGCCGATAGATGGCGGAGAAATCGACCGGCTCCATCATCAGTGGCGGGAAGCCGCCCTGCTGGGTGACGCTGGCCAGGACCTGCCGGGCAAACGGGAAGATCAGGCGCGGGCATTCGATCATCAGGAGCGGCGAGAGCTGGTTTTCCGGCACGTTCTTCAAACGGAAAATGCCGCCATAGACGAGCTCGACATTGAACAGCACGGTTTCTTCGCGATTGGCCTTGGCGTTGAGGGTCAGCTCGACCGCGTAGATTTCGTCATTCTGCTTCTTCACGCCGACCGAGATCGAGACGTTGAAAGCCGGGTTTGCGCCGCCGCTCAGCAGCGTCGCGGGCGCGCCCGGATTCTCGAAGGAGAGATCGCGGATATATTGGCCCACGAGATTCATGCTGGGCGCGGTGCCGGTCTGCGGCGCTGCGGCGCCCTGGGTTTCATCGGCCATTATATCTGGTCCTTCTCAATGGCGAGTTCAGGCAATTGTGGCGGTGTGGCTAGCACTTTTGGCGGATGCGAACAAGCCAAGCGCCTAATCGCGGTCCTCGCGCCAGTCATCATCCTTAAGATCGATCGCCTTGGTCTCGGTGTCCTGGCCATAGGGCCCCCCGGACCCGGCGGGACCGTAGCGCCGATAGGTCGTGGTGGTTTCCACCACCTGGACCCGGCCGGCCAAAGCCGTGAACAGCCATTCCCGGACCGGTGGCACCAGCAGAGCCAGCGCCACGAGATCAGTGAGAAAGCCGGGCAGGATCAGCAGAATGCCGGAAAGGCCGATCAGCATGGCATCGAACATGGTGCGGCCTGGAATGGTGCCGGCGCTCATATTGCTGCGCAGCCGCTGGACCGCCTGCATTCCCTGCTGTCGCAGCAGCAGCCCGCCCGGCAATGGCGGCAAGGATCACAAGGCCCAGCGTCGGCAGGAGGCCGATGGCCCGGCCGACCACGATGAACAGCGCGATTTCGATCAGCGGCAGGATCAGAAATCCAAGGGCAATAAGGCGGGCCAAGATCCTATCCTTGTCTGTTTGGCAAAACGGGGCGCGGCAAAAACGCAACTCGCCCCAACGTGAACTGGTTTTGGGCTAAAGGTTTTCCTATATATAGGACAGCCGCGGCGCAGAACGAGCGCCATCCAGTAGTTTTTTGTCGACGCCTCCCGCGCAAGGTGCCCATTTCATGGACGATTTCCTCGATCTGCCGACGCTGATTGCCATCGCAGTTGCTGTCTTCGTGCTGTTCCGGCTGCGCTCGGTGCTGGGCAGCCGTACCGGCAATGAACGCCCGCCGGTGGATCGCACCCGCTCCACGCCCACCGAAAAGCAGGCCGAAAGCGCCGAAGAAACCGTTGTGCCGCTGCGTCCGCGCCCGGCCCAGCCCGATCTCGATGATGAGCGTCGTGCCCGCAAGACAGAAGCCGAGATCGAACAGGCCGCTGCCGGCAATGCCGATCTTGCCGCCGGCCTGCGCGCCGTGGTCGAGGCCGATCCGACCTTCTCGCCCAAGAGCTTCCTCGAAGGCGCCAAGCAGGCCTATGAGATGATCGTCACCGCCTTTGCCGAAGGCGATCGCCAGACTCTGAAAAACCTGCTCGACAAGCCGATTTTCGAAAGCTTCCAGCGCGCCATTGCCGATCGCGAGGCTGCGGGCCAGAAGGTCGACTTCACCTTTGTCGGCCTCCCCAAGATTGCCATTGTCGATGCCGAGTTCGACAAGAAGGATGTCAACATCACCGTCGATTTCCATGCCGAAGTGGTTTCGGCCACCCGCGATAAGGATGGCAATCTGGTCGAGGGCAATGCCGATCAGGTCCAGACCATTGCCGATGAATGGACGTTCTCGCGCAACCCCAGATCGCGCGATCCGAACTGGAAAGTCGTGGCCACCAGCCAGCTCGACTGATTTCTTCCGGCAGGCCCGCCCATGTCCAAGCGCCATTCGAAGCGCCTGCCGCACGACTTCCATCTGTGGACCACGGTTGCCGAGACCGTGGAACCCTTGCGCCGCAAGGGCCTGCTGAAGCTGGGGTCCGGCGTCCTGCCGGTGCCCGAGCCTGATCCGGTACCGCTGGTCAAGGCGCCGCCCAGGCCACTCAAGCCCGGAAAATCTTTCCTGCCCGCCTATCAGGCACCCGCCGCCCCGTCCCAGGTCGTGGAGAAGGCTGTCGACCCGGCCATCCACAAAAAGGTGCGCCGCGGCCGCATCGACATCGATGGCCGGATCGACCTGCATGGCATGACCCAGGCCGAAGCCCGCGATACCTTGCGCCGCTTCATCGGCGCGCGGGCGGCGCGGGGCGACCGGACCATCCTGGTCATTACCGGCAAGGGCGCCAAAACCGACAATGACTATATCGCCGCCATGACCGAGCGCGGCATTCTGCGCACCATGCTGCCGATCTGGCTCAGCGAACCGGGCCTGGCGCATCTGATCTCGGGCTGGAGCGTGGCCGCCCGCGGCCATGGCGGAGAGGGGGCGTGGTATGTGCGCCTCAGGCGTCCATGACCCCGCTCGGCGCGAAATTGCGATCCCTGCGCGAGGCGCGCGGCATTTCCCTCAAGGAAATGGCGGCGGCCCTCAACGTGTCCTCGGCATACCTTTCGGCGCTCGAGCATGGCAAGCGGGGGCAGCCGACCAGTTTCCTGCTCCACCGCATGATCGCCTATTTCAACGTCATCTGGGACGAAGCAGAGGAATTGCAGCGCCTCGCCGAAATCTCCGACCCCAAGGTCACCATCGATACCGGCGGCCTCGTGCCTGAGGCGACCGAACTGGCCAATCGCCTGCGCGACAATATCGAGCGCCTGGACCCCGAGGACCTGAGGTTTCTCCGCGATGAGCTGGTGAAGCGGTCCGGCAGGAAGCGCTAGCTCAGCTATCACCCCGGACGCGACGTCATCCCGGTGGGACATGCGTTGGGGCACGCCCCACCGGAAATGCGTCAGGTTACAGCACGAACTTGCTGAGATCCGTATCCCCGGCCAGCACGCCCACCTTGTCGCGGACAAAGGCGGCATCGATGGCGATGGTCTGGCCGGCCCTGTCGGGCGCGTCGAAGGAGATTTCCTCGACCAGCCGTTCCATCACTGTCTGCAGGCGCCGCGCGCCGATATTCTCCACCGTGGAATTGACCTTCACCGCCGCGTCGGCAATGGCCTCGATGGCGTCCGGACTGACGGTCAGCGTCACCCCTTCCGTGCCCATCAGCGCCACATACTGCTTGATGAGGCTGGCCTCGGTGTCGGAGAGAATGCCGATGAAGTCTTCGCGCGTCAGGGCCTTCAATTCGACGCGGATCGGCAGGCGGCCCTGCAATTCGGGCAGCAGGTCACTGGGCTTTGAGACATGGAAAGCCCCCGAAGCGATGAACAGGATATGGTCGGTCTTGACCGGTCCATACTTGGTGGCAACGGTCGTGCCTTCGATCAGCGGCAGGAGATCGCGCTGCACGCCTTCGCGCGACGGCCCGCCCTGCACCCCGCCCTCGCGGGCCGCCACCTTGTCGATCTCGTCGATGAAGACAATGCCGTGGTTTTCCACGAGCTCGATGGCCTCGGCCTTGAGCTGATCCTGGTCGAGCAGCTTGTCGGCCTCTTCGGCGATCAGCGGATCATACGCATCCTTGACCTTGATCTTGCGCTTGACCCCGCGCCCGCCCATGGCCTGCTTGAACATGTCGGAAAGGTTGATCATGCCGATGCCGCCCTGCATGCCGGGAATATCCATTCCCTGCGGCGTTGCCGGCGTCATCTCGATCTCGATTTCCTTGTCGTCGAGCTCGTTGTCGCGCAGCTTCTTGCGAAAGCTGTCGCGGGTCGAGGGCGTGGCCGAGGTACCGACCAGCGCGTCGAGCACCCGCTCCTCGGCATTGTGATGGGCCTGCGCCTGCACGTCGCGGCGGCGCTTGTCGCGCAGGACGGTAATGCCGGCCTCGACGAGGTCGCGCACGATCTGCTCGACGTCGCGGCCGACATAACCGACCTCGGTGAACTTGGTGGCTTCAACCTTGACGAATGGCGCCTGGGCGAGCCGCGCCAGACGGCGCGAAATCTCGGTCTTGCCGACGCCGGTGGGCCCGATCATCAGGATATTCTTGGGGCTGACTTCGCGGCGAAGATCGGGCGGCAGCTGCTGCCGGCGCCAGCGATTGCGCAAGGCCACGGCAACGGCGCGCTTGGCATCGGCCTGACCCACGATGTGGCGGTCGAGCTCGGAGACGATTTCGCGTGGGGAGAAATTGGTTTCTGTCATTTTGGTACTCGTTTGAGCGTTCCCAGCAAGATGGGAACCGGATTGCGGTTCGGGAACGCGTCTGGATCGTGCCTTGCTGTCGGACCTCAGCGGTCCAGGAAGCGCACCATCAGGTGTTCGTCGATGTATCGACCGTTCACGAAGAGATAGCGGGGCTCGGTGGCATAGGTTTCAAAGCCGAGCTTTTCATAGAGCTTGATGGCCGGGACATTTTCCGACCAGACGCCGAGATGGATCTGGATCACGTGATGCCTTGCATGTTCGACCAGATGCTCGACCAGCGCCCGGGAGAGGCCGGTGCCGCGATGTTCGGGTCGTGTATAGACCTGGATCATCCAGCCCCGATGCTGTTCCTTGGCGCCTTCATTGCGCAAAAACGCGTTGATGCCGCCCAGCGATCCGTCGGGCAACACGGCCCCGAAAACCGTCAAAGCGTCGAGCGTCTGAAGGATTTCGGCATCACTCTTTTGCGCAAAGCCTTCGGCTGTCGAGACGAAGGCTTCCGGATGATTGGCCAGCGCCTCGTGGCGGATGGCACGATAGGCGTTGAGGTCGTCGGGGCCGAGGCGTCGGATGGAGAAGGTCACGGGATCAGAGCTCGATGCTTTCCACCGTCACATTGCCATTGGTGTAGACGCAGATTTCCTCGGCGATCTTCATGGCACGGCGGGCAATGTCCTCGGCATCGAGCTCGGTGGCCTGGTGCAAAGCCAGCGCCGCCGAATGCGCATAATTGCCGCCCGAGCCGATAGCGATGACGCCATGATCGGGGGTCAGCACGTCGCCATTGCCGGTCAGCACCAGCGTATCGGTCTTGTCGGCCACGATCATCATGGCTTCGAGCTTGCGCAGATACCGGTCGGTGCGCCAGTCCTTGGCCAGTTCCACGGCGGCGCGCATCAGCTGGTCGGGATATTGCTCAAGCTTGCCTTCGAGCCGCTCGAACAGGGTAAAGGCATCGGCGGTCGATCCGGCAAAGCCGCCGATCACCTTGCCGCCAGCCAGGCGCCGCACTTTCTTGGCGCCATGCTTCATCACGGTCTGGCCCATGGAAACCTGGCCATCGCCAGCCACCACGACCTTGTTGCCCTTGCGCACGGAAACGATGGTCGTGCCATGCCAGCCGGGAAAATTACTGTCACTCATAGGGGGAGATACTCCGAACTGTTGAGTGATATTTAGGGCGGCATGAAGCGATTGCAACCGGGGCGAAGCCCACCCCTCCCTCTGGGGGAGAGGTCGACGCGAAGCGGCGGGTGAGGGGGCCTTTGACCAAGGCTGCCGGTGAGGCCCCCTCACCCGGCTTGCTACGCAATCCGACCTCTCCCCCAGAGGGAGAGGTGAAGAAACCCAATCTTCACGCCGCTGTGCCTATCTGCTACTCACCCGCCGAAATCGGAGAGACGCCATGCGCACAGCAAAAATCGCCCGCAAGACCAACGAGACCGAGATTTCCGTCTCGATCAATCTCGACGGGACCGGCAAGCATGCCATGCAGACCGGCGTCGGCTTCTTCGATCACATGCTCGACCAGCTGGCGCGCCACTCGCTCATCGACATCGACGTGGCCTGCAAGGGTGACCTGCACATCGATTTCCACCACACGGTGGAGGATGTCGGCATTGCCCTCGGCCAGGCCATCAGGGAGGCTCTCGGCGCCAAGAAGGGCATCCGTCGCTATGCCAGCTGCGACCTGCCCATGGATGGTACGCTGACCCGCGCGGCGCTGGACGTCTCCGGCCGCGCCTTCCTCGTGTTCAAGGCCGAGTTCTCCAAAGACAAGATCGGCGAGATCGACACCGAGCTATTCCGCGAGTTCTTCCAGGCTTTTGCCGTAAATGCCGGCATCACGCTGCATATCGAAAACTTCTACTTCGACAACAACCATCACCTGGCCGAGTCCATGTTCAAGGCCGTGGCCCGCGCCCTGCGCGACGCTGTCGAAATCGATCCGCGCGCGGCCGATCGGGTGCCCAGCACCAAGGGCACGCTGTAGTCCCTTCACCTCTCCCTTTGGGGGAGAGGTCGGCGCGAAGCGCCGGGTGAGGGGGCCTCCCTCAATCCGGCGTTTGCCAAAGGTCCCCTCACCCCACCCTCTCCCCCAAGGGAGAGGGGCGCACCGAGTGTGTCGCGGCTCCACTACCCTTCCCCCGTCGCGCATTTTGCACTAAGTGGACCACATCCAGCCCTTGGAGTGTCCCCTTGACCCTCTACGCCATTCTCACGCCGAAGCCGGAAAGCGCTCTGCTGCCCGAGGCCGTGCCCGAAAAGTTCTCCTGGTTCGCGACCCTGCTGCCGCCAGTGCACGCCCTTGTCCACCGTCTCTGGGACCAGCTGGCCTTCTTTCTCATCGGCCTCGTCGCTCTGGTCTTCGCCGAGGGCTGGATCGGTGGCGATGCCGTGATCTGGCTCTATATCGCGCTGGCGCTGGCCTGTGGCTTTGCCGCGCCGGGCGCGCGCCGCCGCGCCCTTCGGCGCCGCGGCTATCAGCAGGCGGGCTATCGTTTTGCCGAGGACGCCGACCTGGCGCGCCTCTCTGCCATGGAGACGGTTTCGTGACCTCTGTCGCCATCATCGATTACGGCGCGGGCAATCTGCGCTCGGCCGCCAATGCCTTCGAGCGCGTCGCCGCCGAACGCGGCAAGGGTGATCTCATCACCGTCACCGCTGACCCTGATGTCGTGCGCAGGGCCGATCGCATCATGCTGCCCGGCGTCGGCGCCTTTGCCGATTGCAAGGCAGGTCTCGATGCCGTGCCCGGCATGGTCGAGGTGCTCAGCGAGCGCGTCATCAGGGGCGGCACGCCCTTCCTCGGCGTCTGCGTCGGCATGCAGCTTCTGGCCAGCGAAGGCCGCGAAAAAGTGGTCACCGAGGGCCTCGGCTGGATTCCCGGCGCGGTCGAAAAGATCACGCCGTCTGATCCGGCTCTGAAGATTCCGCATATGGGATGGAACACCATCCTGGCCACCCGCCCCCATGCGCTGCTTGACGGCATCGCGCTGGGGCCGAACGGGCTGCACGCCTACTTCGTCCATTCCTATCACCTCAAGACGGACGAACCGGCCGACCTCGTCGCCACCACCAATTATGGCGGCGCACTGACCGCCTGTGTCGGCCGCGACAACATCTTCGGGACCCAGTTCCACCCGGAAAAAAGCCAGGCGCTGGGACTGAAGCTGATCGAGAATTTTTTGGGGTGGGCGCCGTGATTCAGGCGGGCGCCGATCCTGTTCCTCTCCCCCTCGGCGAGAGGGTGGACCGGCCGCAGGCCGGGACGGGTGAGGGGGAACTCTCCACTCGCGCCGAACCATCACCCTCATCCGGCGCTGCGCGCCACCTTCTCCCCGAGGGGGAGAAGAATAGTCGGAGCCCCCAATGATCCTCTTCCCCGCCATCGATCTCAAGGACGGCCAGTGCGTGCGCCTCAAGCTCGGCGACATGGATCAGGCCACCGTCTTCAACGACAATCCGGCTGCCCAGGCGAAGAGCTTTGAGGACCAGGGTTTTGAATATCTCCACGTCGTCGACCTCAATGGCGCCTTTGCCGGCGAAAGCGTCAATGGCGCCGCGGTGGAAGCCATCCTCAGATCGGTGAATTTCCCGGTGCAGCTGGGAGGCGGCATCCGCACGCTCGACCATATCGAGAGCTGGCTCGACAAGGGTCTGGCCCGCGTCATTCTCGGCACCGTCGCGGTCCGCAATCCGGACCTGGTCAGGGAAGCTGCGAAAAAGTGGCCGGGTCAGGTCGCTGTGGGCACCGATGCGAAGCAGGGCATGGTGGCGGTGGAGGGCTGGGCCGAAACGTCAGAACTGAGCATCATCGAACTGGCCAAGCGCTTTGAAGGCGCCGGCGTCGCGGCCATCATCTATACCGATATCGATCGCGATGGCATTCTGGCCGGCATCAACTGGGACTCGACGCTGGAGCTGGCGCGCGCCACCTCCATTCCGGTCATTGCCTCGGGCGGACTTGCCTCGATGGACGATATCGAACGCATGACGCGCCCCGAGTACCAGGTGCTCGAAGGCGCCATTTCCGGTCGCGCCCTCTATGACGGGCGCATTGATTCACGTGAAGCACTGGCGAGGCTGCGGGGCGCATGACGACGGGCCGGCCGCCGCGCTTTCCCTGGTGGGCCTACGGGCTGTTGCTGGTGGTGATTCTGCTCTTTGCGCTGGCGCCTGTCATCTCGATCTTCGTGGCCGGAGGAATTGCGGACGCCAATGGCTGCGTGCTCCATGAGGGTGGTATCAATACCTGCATGGTAGCGGGCGCCGACCTGGGTCCGACACTCTACACGCTCTTCGTCCTGGGCTGGTTTGCGCTGGCTACGTTGCCGCTGGGCGGCGGCGCCTTGATCGTCTGGCTGGTTATTCTCATCATCCATCGCATCGCCTGGGGGCGGATGCAGAAGGCAGAAACTCCATGAGCCTCAAGACCCGTATTATTCCGTGCCTCGATGTGGCGGGCGGCAGAGTCGTCAAAGGCGTCAACTTCGTCGACCTCGTCGATGCCGGTGACCCCGTCGAGGCTGCCATGGCCTATGACGCGGCCGGCGCCGATGAATTGACCTTCCTCGACATCACCGCGAGCCATGAAGGCCGCGACACGATTTTCGACGTCGTGGCGCGCACCGCCGAACACTGCTTCATGCCGGTGACGGTCGGCGGCGGCGTCCGGACCATCGAGGACATCAGGAAGCTCCTTTTGGCCGGTGCCGACAAGGTGGCGATCAATTCGGCCGCAGTGAACGATCCCGATTTCATTGCCCGCGCTGCCGACAAGTTCGGCAATCAGTGCATCGTGGTTTCCGTCGATGCCAAGCAGAGGCTGGATGCCAGGCTTGGTGGCGACAATCGGAGCGAATGGGAAATCTACACCCATGGCGGGCGCAAGCCGACTGGCATCGATGCGGTGGAATTTGCCGCGAAAATGGTCGAGCGCGGCGCCGGCGAATTGCTGGTGACCTCGATGGACCGGGACGGCACCAAGTCGGGCTTCGACCTCAGGCTGACCCGCACCATTGCCGACAGTGTCGAGGTGCCGGTCATCGCCTCGGGCGGCGTCGGCACGCTGCAGCACCTGGTCGAGGGTGTGACCGAGGGCCATGCCAGCGCCGTGCTGGCCGCCTCCATCTTCCATTTCGGCACCTTCACGATCCCCCAGGCCAAGGCCTATATGACCGAGCACGGGATCCAGATGCGAATGGATGCCGTCGCCGGAAGAGCGGCTTAGGTCTTAGTGACGGCGCAGCGGATTTTTGCTCTAAGCCATACCAACACACGATGTCACCCCGGCGAAGGCCGGGGTCCATGTCCGCGTCTTTCGGTCCTGCATCGAAATTTGGCGCATGGATTCCAGCCCTAGCCGGAATGACTCTCGGAACGATTGGGGAAGACCAGAATGACCCTTGAAGACCTCGAAGCGCGGATCGCCCAGCGCGCCGCCGCCTCGCCCGATGAAAGCTACACCGCCAGGCTCATCGCCCGTGGCGTGGAAAAGGCCGCCCAGAAACTGGGTGAGGAAGCCACCGAAGCGGTGATCGCGGCGGTCACCCACAACCGCTCTGACCTCGTCAAGGAAAGCGCCGACATGCTCTACCATCTGCTGGTCGTGCTCAAGGCCGAAGGCGTGCCGCTGGCCGAAGTCATGGCCGAGCTCGATGCCCGCACCGCCCAGTCGGGCCTGGCCGAAAAGGCCGGCCGGGAGACTCAATCCTGATGGCCAAGCGTTTGCCTGCCCTCGACCCCTATCGCACCTTCACCAAGGCGCAGTGGAGCGACCTCAGGAATGGTCAGCCCATGACGCTCAATGCCGCCGATATCGAGCGGCTGCGCGCGCTGACCGATCCGATCTCGCTGGCCGAGGCCGAAGAAGTCTACCTGCCGCTCTCGCGCCTGCTCTCCTATTATGTGGAAGCCATCCAGGGCCTGCACGACGTGTCCTCGCGCTTCCTCAATACGCCGGGCGACAAGGTGCCCTTCATCATCGGCGTCGCCGGTTCGGTGGCAGTGGGCAAGTCGACGACGTCGCGCATCCTGCAGGCGCTGCTCAGCCGCTGGCCCTCGAGCCCCAAGGTCGACCTGGTGACGACCGACGGCTTTTTGCACCCCAACCGGGTGCTGGAGGATCGCGGCCTCATGCATCGCAAGGGATTTCCCGAAAGCTACGATCGGGCGCGCTTCGTCAACTTCCTGGCCGATATCAAGTCAGGCAGGGAAAAGGTCGCCGTGCCGGTCTATTCCCATCTCGTCTATGACGTGGTGGCGGGCGAGCAAGTCATCATCGACCGCCCCGACATTCTCATCGTCGAGGGGCTCAACATTCTCCAGCCCGGCGAATTGCCGCGCGACGGCAAGCCGATCCTCTTCGCCTCCGATTTCATCGATTTCTCGATCTATATCGACGCCGATGTCGAGGACCTGCGCGACTGGTATCTGACGCGCTTTTTCCGCCTGCGCGAAACCGCCTTCCGTGACCCCACTTCCTTCTTCCGCAAGTTTTCGGAAATGAGCGAGGAAGAGGCCGGGATCTTCGGGCGCAATGTGTGGAAGACCATCAACCTGCCCAACCTGCTCGAAAACGTGCTGCCGACACGCGGCCGGGCCGATCTGATCCTCAAGAAGGGGAAGGATCATCGGGTTGAGGAAGTGAAGCTGAAGCGGCTTTGAGCCGAAAAGAGAGCGCTCCAGTGGAGCGATCTCCGGCGAAAAGGCCATGAGAGCTACGCTCGAATGGCGGGCCTTACGCCAACCACAGGACCGTCCTCGGGCCTGACCCGAGGACCACTGTCCACGTGGTGGATGTTGAGAATGGCCCTCGGATCAAGTCCGAGGGCGGCGCGGTGTTTTGGAGAGCGCTTAATACGTCCCCTGCTGCGGCTGGCTGAGAATGATCAGGTTCCCGTCCGGGTCCCGCAGTTTTGCCGTCTTGAAAAAGTCTCCGATCGCCTTGGCTACCGGTTTGATGCCATGCAGTTCGAGCCGTGCCAGTTCCTCGGCAATGTCATCGACGATGAGCATGACCACGCTCGCCCCGGCCCGGTCGGCATCGCTCATCACATGCACCCAGCCGCCGCCGGGCAGTTTCCATTCGGCCACGTCGACCATGGTGCGGGCATCGGCCGGACGGCCGAAGAGATATTCGTACCAGATGAGGGATTGGCCGAGGTCCTCCACAGCGACACCGGCCAGCACATTGGTAAGAGTCATGGATAGGTCCATCTTTTCTCTTGGTCTTTGCCGAATCGTAGCACAGTGCCGGCCCGGGCGGCATCCCGGTTGGCGGCGCTTCGTGGCGCTGCTATAGGCGAGGGAGTTCGAGGAGAGTTCGCATTGACCAACCTGCGTATCATCGTGGCCGGAGCCGGCGGGCGCATGGGCGCCGCCAATATCGCGGCCGTTGCTTCCCATGATGGCGTCGAACTGGTGGGCGCCATTGATCGCCCCGGCTCGTCGGCCATCGGCAAGGATGCCGGCACGCTGGCGGGGATCGAGGCGCTGGGCGTTTTGGTCAGTGACGATGCGTCTGCCCTGCTCGATCAGGCCGATGCCATCATCGACTTTACGGCCCCTGCCGCCAGCGTCGCGCTGTCCCGACTCGCGGCAGAAAAGGGCCTGATCCACATCATCGGCACGACCGGCTGCTCGGAAGCGGATGATGCCGAGATCGCGGCGTCCGGCGCCGCCGGAGCGCGGATCGTCAAGTCGGGGAATTTCTCACCCGGCATGGTGGCGCTGGCGGTGCTGGTCGAAAAAGCCGCGCGGGCGCTCCCTGACTACGATGTCGAAATCCTCGAAATGCACCACAACAAGAAGGTCGACGCGCCCTCGGGCACGGCACTGATGCTGGGCGAGGCTGCTGCCAGGGGCCGCGAGATTTCGCTCAGGGACAAGTCGGTGCGCGTGCGCGATGGCCATACCGGCCCCCGCGAGGCCGGCACGATCGGCTTTGCCACTTTGCGCGGCGGCAATGTCATCGGCGACCATATGGTGATCCTCGCCGGCCCCTCCGAGCGGATCGAGCTCAACCACCGGGCGCAGGACCGCACCATCTATGCCAATGGCGCGCTCAAGGCGGTGCTGTGGGCCGCCGGGCAGCAGAAGGGTCTTTATTCCATGGCCGACGTGCTCGGCCTCACCGACTGAACCTTTGGGGCCCGATCAAGGCCCTCGAACCTCCGATCCAAGGACCAAAGATATGACCGGCACGCTCATTCTCGTTCGCCATGGCCAGAGCGAATGGAATCTCAAGAATCTCTTTACCGGCTGGCGCAATCCGAACCTGACCGAAAAGGGTGAAGGCGAGGCCCGGGCCACCGGCAAGGCCCTGAAGGCGGCCGGCATCGTGCCCGACCTCTACTACACCTCGGCTTTGCGCCGCGCCCAGCACACGCTCGACTTGATGCTCGAAGAAATGGGCATTCTCAATGTGACGATCACCCGCAATGTCGCCCTCAACGAGCGCGACTATGGCGACCTTTCGGGCCTCAACAAGGATGACGCCCGCGACAAGTGGGGCGAGGAGCAGGTCCATATCTGGCGCCGGTCTTTTGACGTGCCCCCGCCGGGAGGCGAGTCCCTCAAGGACACCGCGGCCCGTACCCTGCCCTATTACGAAGCCGAAATCCTGCCGCAGCTGAAAGCCGGCAAGACCGTGCTCGTCGCCGCCCATGGCAATTCGCTGCGCGCTCTGGTCATGGCTATCGAAGGCCTCAGCCCCGACGAAATCCTCGCCCGCGAAATCGGCACCGGCGAGCCGACGACCTACAGGATCGGGCCGGATGGCAAGCTGGTGGAACGTGTGACGCTGTAGCCATGACCACCCGGTAGCGAGCTGGGGTGGAGATATTGTCCCCACCCACGGTACCGTCCTCGGGCTTGACCCGAGGACCACTCATGACCGCGCGGGCGTTGGGAATGGCCCTCGGATCAAGTCCGAGGGCGGGCCTGAGAGCGGTGGTAACACGTCGATTCACGTGAAACCTCGAACTGCCCGAATGTAATTCGCGGCGGTCATTATCGCCTCAATGCGCCGCCGAAATCACGCCGGCTTCCCAGCCCAGGATCGCCCGCTTGCGCGGCACCCCCCAGTGATAGCCGGTGAGGGCCCCTGACGTCCCCACCACGCGGTGGCAGGGCACGACGAAGCTGATCGGGTTCTTGCCCACCGCGGCGCCGACGGCGCGTGAGGCGCTGGGCCTGCCGATAGTGCGGGCAACGTCCGAATAGGTCGTCGCCTTGCCCACCGGAATTTTCAGCAGCGTCTCCCAGACCTTGACCTCGAAATCGGTGCCGATCAGGACGACCCGGACCGGCTGTTCGGCCGACCAGCGCGCGGGCTCGAAGATTCCCGATACCAGCGGTGCGATACGGGCGTCGTCGCGGCTGAACCGCGCCCTGGGCCAGCGATTGGCGAGGTCGGCAAAGGCGTCTTCGATGCTGGTATCCGCGTCGGCAAAGCCGAGGCCGGAAATGCCGTAGTCGGTGGCGGTCACCACAGCCAGGCCAAAGGGCGAGGGCGCCACGCCCCACACCATGTCGATTCCCGCCCCGCCGGCGCGAAACACGCCGGGCGGCATGGCCTCGTAGGTCACGAACAGGTCATGCAGCCGCGAGGTGGAGGAGAGGCCCACTTCATAAGTGGTGTCGAGCACGCTCACCTGATCGCGCAACAGGCTCTTGGCATGGTCGAGCGCCACGGCCTGCGCAAAGCTCTTGGGGCTGAGACCGCACCAGCGCCGGAAGAGATCGGTGAGCTGGCGTTCGGTCAGGCCGAGGGCACGGGAAAAACGCGAGAGATCGGTGGCATCGGGGCCGTTCTCGCTGAGATAGCGGATGGCGGCGCGGATCGTGTCATAGTCGCTGTCTGGCGCGAGCGTCCTGATCTGGTTCATGTCCGGGCCTTTCGTCTTGCGTCTGCGGACATGTCTAGCGCCCGCGCCTATTCGCCGCGACCCGGTTTTGACTTATGACGTGCAGGATCAGTGGCTCCGGCGGGCCTGCCGCAGGGCACCGCCAAAGGCCTTGGCGAAGCTGGACTTGTCGGCGCTGGAGAGGAATGCCCCCAGCTCGATCTCCATGCCGTCGCTGGCGAGGAAAATGCCGGTGGTCCGCTCAAAGCTGTCGCGCTTGAGGCGCAGCCGCACCAGCGACGGATCGAAGCGCTGCAATTGCTTGTCTGTCCCGGGCGTCGACATCGTCACCTCGAGCTGATCGGGCCAGAGGGTCACCTGCTGGCTGATCTGGCGCTGGCGGGACTGGCGCAGGCCAAAACCCACGAGACCGCCGGCCGCCAAGCCATAGGCGACAAGGCCCGGCAGCATGAATTCGGGCATGGCAATGAGAAAGGGCGTGCCGACAATGGCCGCCAGCACCATGGCAATCCAGCCGCCGGCCATGCGCAGGGACCGGTCCGGACGAAGGGTTGCTGCAAACAGCGGGGTGGTTGTGGTGACTTGCATCGCATCGCCTCTTGGCCGAAATACTGCCAGAAAATCGGGTCCGAGAGAATGCCAAGAGTTAAAAAAGTGAAAATGCTGGGCAAGGCGGATGCCGAAGCCATTTTCGAGCGCTTTCATGAAATCGAGCCCGAACCCAAGGGCGAGCTCGACTATGTTAATGCCTATACGCTGCTGGTGGCCGTGGTGCTGTCGGCCCAGGCGACCGATGTCGGCGTCAACAAGGCGACCAAGCGCCTCTTCGAACTGGCCCCGGATCCGGCGTCCATGGTGGCCCTGGGCGTCGAGCAGATCACGGAGCACATCAAGACCATCGGCCTCTATCGGGGCAAGGCGAAGAATGTCTTCGCCCTCTCCCAGATCCTCATCGAAAAACATGGTGGCGAGGTCCCAGATGACCGCGAGGCGCTCGAGGCGCTGCCCGGCGTCGGGCGCAAGACCGCCAATGTCGTGCTCAACATCTATTTCAAGCAGCCCACCATCGCCGTCGATACGCACCTGTTCCGGGTCGGCAATCGAACCGGTCTTGCACCCGGCAAGACCCCGCTCGAAGTGGAAAAGGCGCTGACCAGGCAGGTGCCGGAGCGCTTCATGCTGCATGCGCATCACTGGCTGATCCTGCATGGGCGCTATCTGTGCAAGGCGCGCAAACCCGAATGCTGGCGCTGCCCGATCCGGCAATGGTGCCTGTTCGAACCCAAGACGCCGCTGCCGGTGGGGCGGTAGAGGGGCAGGCTCATATGTTCATCGTCACCACCCGGCTTGACCGGGTGGTCCATGGATTGCCCGGTCAAGCCGGGCAATGACGAAGGAGGTGATGGCGTTCTGAAGGTGAGGGGTTAGGCCCCATAACCCCGGGCCATCATGGCGGCAAAGATCGGGATCAGCACCAGCACGCCGGCCTGCAGATGCAGGAACCGCCGATTGCCCGAAATCTCGGCGGAGGGCGGCGCAAAGTCGGTGATCCCCTCTCCCGCCTTCTGCCAGCGCCGGAATGCCATTGTGGGTGGAATGGTGAGCAGGCCCATGATGAGGAAGGCTGCCATCTTGCCCCAGAAGGCGAAGTTGGCGACGTAATATTCCCAGCCGACGGCGCCGAAGATGACGCGGACAATGCCGACGACGATGACAATCCCCGCCACCGCACCATAGGCGGCGTCGACCCGGGCCAACTGGCCGACACGCCTGCCGGCAAGGCCGGGGCGCAGCAGCGCGAATTCCGCCGCAAACAATGCGACCAGCGTGAACACCGCCAGGTGATGCGCCGAGGCCAGGATCAGGTCCCAATCCACTGCCACTCTCCCATGTTGACAATGCTTACACTTTGAATCATGATGTAATCAATGTCAACATTGTCCAATTCCCCCTACCATCACGGCAATTTGCGCCAGGCTTTGCTTGAGGCCGCGCTGGTCATTCTCGAAAAGCAGGGCGAAGCGGGCCTTGGCCTGCGCGACCTTGCCCGCGCCGTGGGCGTCTCACCGGCTGCGCCCTATCGGCACTTCGACAGCCGCGCGGCCCTGCTCGAAGCCTTGGCCGTCACCGGCTTCCAGCGCTTTTCGGCGCGCATGGAAGCCGTGGCGGCGACAAGGCCGGAAAATCCGATGACGGCCATGGGCAAAACCTATGTTGTCTTCGCCTTGCAGAACGCCAATCTCTTCCGGCTGATGTTCTCGCCCCAGCTGAAGAAGGACGGTCGCCCGGGCCTGGCCATGGCGGCGGATGCCGCCTTCGATACGCTGCGCCATGTCATTGGTGGCGATGTCGCCTCTGGCCGCATCAAGGCGCTGGCCGCCTGGGCCAAGGTGCACGGCCTCGCCGTCCTGCTGCTCGACGGCCAGATCGCCCTGCGTGCCGGCGAAGACACCGAGGCGCTGATCTCGGAAATTCTGTCGAGCCTGTAACCCGTACCTTTCCCTACCACCGCGCCGTCCTCGGGCCTGACCCGAGGACCACCTGCCACATCGCTGTGGGTGCAGTTGGCCCTCGGATCAGGTCCGAGGGCGGTCCGGTGTTTGCTGAAGGGTTTGGAGCGGAAGCCCAAAAGAATTGCCCCCTGCCCGTTCATGCTCTAAACCGGCCCACGGCCTTTTGTCCCAGAAACCCGGACCGTTCCCCCCATGACCCAGACCCGCTTCGACGTGCTGACCATCGGCAATGCCATTGTCGACATCATCGCCCCGGTGGAGCCGGGCTTCATCGAGCGCGAAGGCATGAAAGAGGGGATCATGCACCTGATCGATACCGATCGGGCCGAGGAACTCTACGGGAAAATGCCGCTGGGCCGGCAGCAGATTTCCGGCGGTTCGGCCGCCAATACCGCCGCGGGCGTGGCCTCGCTCGGGGGCCGCGCCGCTTTCGTGGGCAAGGTGGCCGATGATCCGCTGGGCGATGTCTTTGATGCCGACCTCACCCAGATCGGAGTGCACTACAACACCTCGCGCCTCAAGAATGGCGCGCTGACCGCCCGCTCGATGATCTTCGTCTCACCCGATGGCGAGCGCACCATGAACACCTATCTCGGCGCCTGCCACGAACTGACCGAGCGCGACATCAGTCCCGACGAGATCGGCGGCGCGGCCATCACCTATATGGAAGGCTTTTTGTGGGATCCGGTCGAGGCCAAGAAGGCCTTCGTGCTGGCCGCCCACTATGCCCACAAGAACGAGCGCGCCGCCGCCTTCACCCTCTCCGACCCGTTCTGCGTCGATCGCTATCGCGCCGAGTTCCTCGATCTCATTCGGTCCAAGACCATCGATTATGTCTTTGCCAATGTGAATGAGCTGAAGTCGCTCTACCAGACCGACGACCTGGGCACTGCGGTGCGCGAAATCGCCAAGGATGCGGAAGTGGCCGCCATCACCATGGGCGCCGATGGCGCCATGGCCGTGTTCAACGGCGAAGTGGTATCGGTCCCGGCCTTCCCGGTGGACAAGGTGGTGGACGCCACCGGCGCCGGCGACCTTTTTGCTTCGGGCTTTCTTCTCGGCCTCGCTCGCGGCCAGACCATGGAATCGGCGCTGAAGACCGGGTGCCTCGCCGCCTCGGAAGTCATTTCCCACATCGGCGCCCGTCCGCAGCTCGACCTGGCGGAGCTTACGCAAAGGCATGGGTTGACGGGGTAGCGATGGTTCGTCGCGAGGCGATTGCCCACGTTGCCGGTCCGAGTCCGGATCGCCAGGACCGCAGTCCGATGAACAACAGTCGCCGTGTCCCATCAGCGAAGTAGCCGACTTATCCACCCATCTAGCTGCAATGCGATCATCCCGCTCAAACGGGGTGATCCATGTCTTCTGGCACGCGCAAACAGCAATTGATCGGAACGGCCCAGCGCCGTGCATTTGAAACATATCTCCGCTTCGGTCGAGTCGCAGAGCCGCGACCGGCAGACCAGCAGGAGAGCAAGGCGATTGATCCCAACGCGCGCCCCGTGAATAAGCCGACACGATTTTATGTCTGGCGGACGGCATCAGACGATCGGGTTCGAGCAGCCCACAACCTCCGCAACGGCCAGATATTTGCTTGGAACAATCCCCCTTTTGGCGGTCATCCTGGGAGCGAGCCCAACTGCCGGTGTTGGGCCGAGCCATATTTCGGCGACCCAGCCCTTCCGGACACCTTGCAGCCACTGACGCATACATCCGAAGTGCCGGTAACGAGCACCGCGCTGTGGACTCATCTGGAAAGTCTCCGCCGGCCGGACGGCACGCTGGCGGAAAGCGTCATTACCCTAAGCGATGGAACAGAAGTCCGTTCCCGCTTCTCGCGCACCTTGGTCGACCGCACCGTCACCCTTGCCGGTGGCGGCACGCTGCGAGTCGTCAGCGAAGGGGGACGTCAAAAGGTCTATCAAGGTGAGAGCCCCACCCCCTTGTTCCAGTCAGAGTGGACTCCCAAGGGCCCACGCATCACGCATACGCAGCGTCGCCTCGCCTTCATGGGCGATATGGACACGCTGCTTGAGCCTGACTTTCGGACGGATATCGACGATCCATTTCGCGATCCCGAAATCCCGGTATTTTCAGCAAACCCCATGCTCGGTTCTTCGGACGCAGGGACGTTTGACCTCCTCGGAGCCGCCTTCATTGCGCTCTACCTAGCCCATCAAGCTGCTCCGGCAAGTCAGGGGTTGGGGGAAGGCGATGCGCCAGTTCTGGTATTCAGAGCATGGACCCCATTGAAGGGCATTCCTGCCCTTCCGATCCGGGTTGATTCATTGTCGGAAGAGCAGCTTCGACAGCAGTGCAAACAACTTCCTAACGTGCAACGTTGGGTTGACGAAGCGGCCAGCGAACTGTCCGGCATGACGGGAAGCATGACCCCTCGTGCTTTTGGCACTCGCTTCCACCACCTAGTCAAACTGAAGTTTCTTACCGAGCAAGCGGCCCTTCCTGCGGCCTATGAAGGCGTAGATGCAGAAGTGTCAGTGGATCCCAAGGGCGGGGACACCCACTACGGAGCACGATCATCTACCCGCTTGGACGTAATTGAACGAATTCCTTCTGATCAACCAGAAATAGTATGCAACTACGAGATCAAAACGGGCGACGCTCTTCTACAAGGCGTTCAACTTTTGCGGCAGGCGATGAGACTCGCGATACGGTATCCCCAAGCCACCATCTACATTATTGAGATCAAGCCCAATGACCACCCTCGTTGAGGTCAAGCGCTGGACGCGTCCGTTTCTGGCGCACCACCCTGATTTCACTCAGATCGACAGGCTGATTGTCCTGCCTGTGGTGGATCATTTCATCCGGGGCTTCTTCGTAGATCGGACCAGCATAAAACAGAAGGCAATCGTCTATTGTTTTGCCGATCCCTTGTACGAAATGCATTATGTGCCAGCATTTTTCTGGAGCAGGAGGTTGGATGTACCGCTGTCCGACCAACCCTCCTTCCAGGATCAGTTCGAGATCGCACTCGAAGATGGTCTTCATTTAGGCCTAAGTACGATTACGTCGATCGAGGCGTTTGTCGCAGAAACCAGCAAAGTCAGTTCGCGGTTTTTCGGACCCAGCTCATTGCCCAACTATAATGGCCGCTATGGTCGAACCTTGGCCGCTCTAGGCCACCTGGCCGAAGCCGAGCCTCTACTCGCACAGGACCTGGCTGACGATGTCGTGACGCGTCGGGCGGCCAATCCGAACCTGCCAGCGCGGATGTTTGATTTGGGACCGGACAGCGTCGAACGCCACGCCTACCACACCGGCCTGCTCGCGGCTGTCCGCAGTCGAGACCATCATGCTGTCGCCGCCCTGCTGCGCGATTGTGAGCGGCTTCAGGCCGAGCGCTGGAAGGTTGGGCACCTGTGGAACCCGACCCGTTTTCCGGTCGAGGAGTTGGCTTGAGGAGCCCTCCCTAAGCCACGCTCACCCGCTGCCCCGTTTTCCCCTCCATCTCCGCCAAAATCGCCCTTGCCGCTCCGGCCGGATCGGCTGCGCCGATGATCGGGCGGGCCACGACGAGGTGGCTGGCGCCGGCATTGAGCGCGTCCGCCGGGGTCATGGCGCGCTTCTGGTCGCCGAGTTCAGCGCCCGCCGGACGAATCCCCGGCGTCACGATGGCCATTTTGGAGCCCACGATAGTGCGCACCATTTCCGCTTCCTGCGCCGAGGCGACGACGCCGCCAATGCCCGCTTCCTTGGCCTGCTGGGCGCGCAGCGCCACGAGCCCCGCCGCGTCGCGGGCATAGCCGGCATCCTTGACGTCATTGTCGTCCATCGATGTAAGAACAGTGACGCCCAGAACGCAAAGGCCCGAGCCTTCCGCGGCCTTCTGCGCCGCGAGCATGGTCTTGGGATAGGCGTGGACGGTCAGCATGGCAGCGCCGGTTTCGGCAAAGGCCGCGACGCCCTTTTCGACCGTATTGTCGATGTCGAGCAGTTTGAGGTCGAAGAACACTTTCTTGCCCGCAGCGATCAGCGCCTTGCCCAGGGCAAAGCCATCGGCGCCGTAGAAGCACTGGTAGCCGATCTTGTAGAAGTCGACGCTGTCGCCCAGCAGCGACACAATCTCCTCGGCGCGCGCGCGTGACGAAACGTCGAGGCCCACGATCAACTGGCCAGCCATAGTCTTCATCCTTCTGCTGATTTGCTCTCCGCTCTCACAATTTGCCCGCAAGGGCAAGCCTTCTCGTGGGTCCTATGCTGCCATAATGGTCTTGCTCCGGCTTGCTATGGCGTCATATCAGGCGGCTTTCGTGTGCGTTTTCAGGATTTTGACATGCAGCAGCAGGCGTTGAAGGCCATGGTGGCCTGGATGCGGCTCGATAATGCGCTGAAGGCTTTTGAGACCGATCTCAAGCGCCGACACAACATTACCACGCTGCAACTGGCGGTGCTGCATATCGTGTCGGAGCGTCCGCACATTCCGCTGGCGGCCCTGCGCAAGGCGCTGCTGGCCCATGCCGCGACCCTTGGCCAGGCCATTGACGACTTGCGGCGCAAGGGCCTGTGCCAGGTGCGCACGAACCCCGAGGATCGCCGCGCCCGCAATGTCTCCATCACCGAGGCCGGCTCGGCTCTGGTCGCCGCCATGCCCATGGCCGGCCCGATGCGCCTGCGTGATGTCGAGGGCGAGACCGAGCGGCTCGATCGCCTCGCCCCGGCGCTCGGCGATGCGCTCGAGCTCTTTGGCCTCGAGGCCTGGACGGGGCGCTGAATTTCAGGCGAACCAGTCGGGTCCGATCTCTTCCATCGGCGTCCAGTCGGTGAGCAACTGCTTGGCGGCCAGATCAAACAGAAAGCCATTGCCGCCGCCATGGGCGCCGATCCGGCCCTGGTCTTCCTCGCGCGAAATGCGACGGTTGCCGATGCGGCACTTGAGCAGCGTTCCCACCGCCCCATGGCCGCAAAAGATTACCGGTACGCCCGATGGCACCGCCAGCAGGGCGGTGCGCACGGTGGAGACGATGCGGGCCTGCGCATCGATGGCGCGTTCCCAGCCATCGGCGCTTTGCTGTGGCTGGGCAAAGAAGCGGTCGGCATGGGCCTCGAACAGGGCCGGCGGCAGGAAGCCGGTCGATGAGCGGTCATTCTCGCCCATCTGGTGATCGGACATGACAGGGGTCCCGGCGACGGCGGCCAACAGGTCCGCCAGTTCCAGTGCCTTGGTTTCACGGCTCGAAAATACCCAGGCCCCGGGCGGCACCACGCCGCGTCCCGCAAAGGCCTCGGCCCGCGCCCTGCCCTCGGCCGACAGGCCCCAGAGCGGCACGGGAACGCCCGCGTCAATCCGGACCTGCGGATGGGTGAGGTAGAGCGCGCGCAATCCTATCCCCGGCTGAAATGAGTGAGCTCGCTCACCATCTGCTCAACTTTGCGGATGATGGCAGGTTCCACCGGGTCGCCCTTCTCGTCAAAGGCGGCTTCGGCCGGGCCGATGCCGAGCAGCGTCGGAACGATCAATGTGCCAACCTTGGTGAGGCTGTCGCGCAGGTGGCTCAGGGACCATATGGTGCCATACTTTCCTGACGACACGCCCCCAATGCCGAATACGGCATGGCGGAAGGGGCTGGGCTTCTGGCGGGAAAGCCAGGTCACGGTATTGACCAGGAGCGGTGGCACGCCGCCATTATATTCGGGCGTGGCGATGAAGACGATGTCGTGGCTGCGCCACATCTCGGCCAGCCGCGCGGCCGCCTCGGGCACATTGTCGGGTTCGAGATCCTCGTTGAAGATCGGCATGTCGAAATCGCCGAGGTCGATTTCGGTCACTGCGACGCCCGCTTCGCCGAGCTTGCGGCCCATATGCTTTTGCAGGATGCGGTTGTAGGACCCCTTGCGGATGGACCCCGAAAGGGTGAGTGCCGTCTTCATACTGCCTCCAAACGAAATCACTGTCGAAACCGGCGCCGCTCCCTCGTCGCCTTGGCAGAGCGATTGCACGACGCTAGGCTCATCAGATCATTGAGGAAACCATCATGTCCACGTCGATTTTCATCAACGTACCCGTGCGCGATCTCGAGGCCTCCAAGGCCTACTTCAAGGCGCTGGGTTTTGATCACAATCCCCAGTTCACCGACGAGACCGCCGCTTCCATCGTCATCAGCGACACCATCTATGTGATGCTGCTGACCCACGAGAAATTCAGCGAATTTTCCGGCAAGCCGGTCCCCGATGCCAGGACCCAGATCGCCGCGCTCTATGCCCTCACGCGCGACAGCCGCGAAGACGTCGATCGCATTGCCGACGCCGCGCTGAAAGCCGGCGGCACCGAGCAGCGCGAGGCGCAGGACTATGGCTTCATGTATGGCCGCGCCATTGCCGATCTCGACGGCCATGTCTGGGAATATACCTGGATGGACATGAGCCAGTTCCCGACCGAATAATCGAGCCCCGGCGGCCTCCTTTCGGGGAGGCCGCCCACCCTGTGCGTCCTTGGGAGATCCCGCATGCCCACGAAGATGACCATCACCCATCTCAGCCACGATCTGGTGCAGAAAAAGAGTTTTGTGTCCTTCGTCTGGGCCGATGATCCCGGCAAGCGCCTCGGGCTCGAAGTGCCCTACGGCACTGACCTCGCCGATATCGAGGCGGCTGCCGAAAAGGCGGTCGGGGATCTCGTCATCGAGTTGCAGGGCGCCGAGCGCAGCCTGCCCTAGCCCAGCTTCAGCCAGCGCCGGACCAGCCGCTTATATTGCTCGCGCTGGTAGCGGTAGAAATGGTCATTGGTCATCAAATGCCGGTAGGTGCGCTTGAAGGCAACGCGCGACCACGGCCACCACGGCCGGCTGTCCGATGAATAATGCAGGATATGCGGGTCGAAGACCTCATGCGCCGGCTCCGGATTCTGCATGTTCCAGCGCGTATCGAGTTCGAGGAACTGGCCCTTCAGCACGAAATTGAGGATATCCTGGTCGTAATAGAACTGTTCGAGTTCTGTCTGCGGCAGGTCCTTGATGCCGGCGATGAAGTCGACCTGGGCATAACGCCCGAGATCGATCAGCATGACCCCGGCATTGTAATAGGGCTCGGCCATCGAAAACACCGAGCGCGTCTTCAGGTCCTTGCCGGCAATGCAGTGCATCCGGTCCGGCTGCAGCACGGCCGCGATCACCTTGCCCTGCATATCCGTGGCGAAAAGGTCCTCGATCGGATTGCGCACGAAGGTGTCGGCGTCGATATAGAGAACCCGCTCGGTGCCCGCTGGCAGCAATTCGCTGAGGAACAGGCGCACATAAACGATGGGATTGAGCCGCTTCATGCGGATGCGCGGAAAGGCTGCAATTCGCGCTCCCAGAATATCGCTCTGCTTGAGATCGATCAGCGTGACTTCGGCGCCGTAGTCGGCGGCGATGGACTCGATGGGTGCACGGTTCTCGGGCTTGAGGCCGGTGTGGAACACATGAAAGCGCAGCGTGCTGGCGTCTCGGCTGGTGAGGCACAGCGAGCGCATGGTCGCATAGCCCGGGCCCCAGAAATTGTCGTCAAAGGTCAGGACGATGTCATGCACGGCGGTGGTCCCCAGACCTGCAGCGCGGAGCCCCGAGTGTGCCGCGCCTTCGTGCCACTCGACCTTGGGTCTCGTAGCCTTGATCGCGAAAAATCGCCCCACCGGGGCGATTTTTGCGCCTACCCGCCATTCAGCCATAGGCTTCATGGCCTTGAGCCATCAGATCACGCCACCGGCGTGATCTGGCGCGAAGCGCCGGGCTCAAGCCTCGAACATTTTCTTGAGTTTGTCGAAGAAGCCACCCGAGGTCGGGCTGGTTTCCTCGGTTTCGAGCTTGGCGAATTCCTCCAGCAGTTCGCGCTGGCGCTTGGAAAGATTCTGCGGCGTCTCGATGTCGAGCTGCACATAGAGATCGCCGACATCCTTGGATCTGAGCACCGGCATGCCCTTGCCTTTCAAGCGCACGCGCTGGCCCGGCTGGGTGCCGGCCGGCACCTTGACCTTGGCGCGCGCATTGTCGAGCGTCGGCACTTCGAACTCGCCGCCCAGAGCCGCCGTGGTCATGGAAATGGGCACGCGGGCGTAAAGATCGGCGCCGTCGCGCTGGAACAGCTGGTGCGGCCGGATCGAGACGAAAATATAGAGATCGCCCGGCGGTCCGCCGCGGAGGCCCGCCTCGCCCTCATTGGCCAGACGAATGCGGGTGCCGTCCTCGATGCCCTTGGGCACGTCGACACTGAGCTTGCGGTTCTGCTGGCGACGGCCCTGTCCACCGCAATCGGTGCAGGGCTGGTCCATCATCTGGCCGCGGCCCTGGCAGACCGGGCAGGTGCGCTCGATGGTGAAGAAGCCCTGGGCCGCGCGCACCTTGCCATGGCCATTGCATTGCCGGCAGGTATGGGTGCCGGTACCCGGCTTGGCCCCTGTGCCCTCGCAGGTTTCGCAACCGGCCAGTGTTGGCACGTCGATTTCGACCGTGCGGCCGTCAAAGCTCTCTTCGAGCTCGATTTCCAGATTATAGCGCAGGTCCGAGCCGCGCAGTTTTGAGGCGCCGCCTCCGCCGCGACGGCCGCCGCCCATGAAGTCGCCGAAGATGTCTTCGAAAATGTCGGACATCGAGGAATTGAAATCTGCGCCGAAGCCACCGGCCTGCCCGCGTCCGCCATCGAAGGCGGCATGGCCGAAGCGGTCATAGGCCGAACGCTTCTGGGCGTCCTTGAGCGTGTCATAGGCCTCGTTGATTTCCTTGAACTTGCTTTCCGCCTCGGCATTTCCCGGATTGCGATCGGGATGGTACTGCATTGCGAGCTTGCGATAGGCGCTCTTGAGGGCGGCATCATCGGCGCCTTTCTGGCAGCCGAGCACCTCGTAGAAATCGCGTTTGGACAAGGTCTACTCTTTCAAATTCGCCGCGCCGGTCTGGTCGTCGCGCTTAGGGAATAGGCAAAGGCCGGCTAGGCCGGCCCGTTCACCCGCATATGGGCAGGCGCGGGGGTATTAGCAAGGGGAACGGATGGGATCAACAAAACTTGGATTCACGTGAAACTTCGAGACGTCCCGCAAGGCCAATTGCGTCAGCGGTGCAGTTGGAGGCGAGAAGGCTATGAGCGCTAGGCTCGAATGGCGACGGTCTGGAAGAAACTTGATCTCATGCCCCCCGTCATTGCCCGGCCATCCTCGGGCTTGACCCGAGGACCGGGCAATCCATGCGATGCATCAGGTATCCATGAGCCAGTCCGAGACATCTTTCCATTCAGGATTGACCGTCTCAATCAGATTGATCTTCCACTGCGGCGGATACTTCTTGATGGCCTTTTCGCGCCGGATGGCCGCCACGATCAGATCGTGTTGCTCGATCCAGACCAGGGTTTTGACGCCATGGCGCGAGGTGAATCCGGGAGTCAGACTATGCTGGGGCTCAAACCAGCGTCGCGAGGGATTTGACGTCACGCCCGTATAGAGCGTGCCGTTCTTCTTGGACGCGAGGATGTAAACGTACCCCTTCATGGGTCGAGCATGCCGCGAAATGGACCACCCGGACAAGCCGGGTGGTAACGGTGTGGATAGGACGCGATCTCACAACAACCGTCATTGCCCGTCCATCCTCGGGCTTGACCCGAGGACCAGGCAATCCATCTTTCTTCCCTTGCCTCCACAAAAACAAAAGGCCCCGGCGTCACCACCGGGGCCTTCGCATTCACTCAGTCCGACGCTTACGCCGACTTCTTGTCGTCGTCGTCCTTGACCTCTTCGAAGTCGGCGTCGACGACGTCGTCTTCATCCTCGTCGCGGGTGCCATTGGCCTTGGCTTCGGCTTCCGCCTGCGATGCCTTGTACATGGCTTCGCCGAGCTTCATCGAGGCTTCCGCAAGGGTTGCGGTCTTTTCCTTGATGGCTTCGGCATCGTCGCCGTCCAGCACCGACTTGAGGTCGGCAATGGCGGCTTCGATGGCGGCCTTGTCCTCGGCCGAAACCTTGTCGCCATAGTCCTTGAGCGACTTCTCGGTCGAGTGGACCAGCGATTCGCCCTGGTTCCGGGCTTCCACCGCTTCGCGCTTGCGCTTGTCGGCTTCGGCATTGGCTTCGGCGTCCTTGACCATCTTCTCGATGTCGGCGTCCGAAAGACCACCAGAGGCCTGGATGCGGATCTGCTGCTCCTTGCCGGTGCCCTTGTCCTTGGCCGAGACGTTGACGATGCCGTTGGCGTCGATGTCGAAGGTCACTTCGATCTGCGGCACGCCACGCGGGGCGGGCGGAATGCCGGCCAGGTCGAAATTGCCGAGCAGCTTGTTGTCGGCCGCCATTTCACGCTCGCCCTGGAAGACGCGGATGGTCACCGCATTCTGGTTGTCTTCGGCGGTCGAGAAGGTCTGGCTCTTCTTGGTCGGGATCGTGGTGTTGCGATCGATCAGGCGGGTGAAGACGCCACCGAGGGTTTCGATGCCGAGCGAGAGCGGGGTCACGTCGAGCAGCAGCACGTCCTTGACGTCGCCCTGCAGGACACCGCCCTGGATGGCAGCGCCGAGCGCCACGACTTCATCGGGGTTGACGCCCTTGTGCGGGTCCTTGCCGAACAGCTGCTTGACCGCTTCCTGCACCTTGGGCATGCGGCTCATGCCGCCCACCAGCACGACTTCGTCGATCTGCGAAGCAGACACGCCGGCATCCTTCATCGCCTGCTTGCACGGCTCGATGGTGCGCTGGATCAGGTCGTCGACCAGCGATTCGAGCTTGGAGCGGCTGAGCTTGAGGGTCAGGTGCTTCGGGCCCGAGGCATCGGCGGTGATGAAGGGCAGGTTGATTTCGGTCTGCGTGGCGCTCGAAAGCTCGATCTTGGCCTTTTCGGCAGCTTCCTTGAGGCGCTGCAGCGCGAGCTTGTCCGACCTGAGGTCGATGCCCTGCTCCTTCTTGAACTCGTCGGCCAGGTAATCGACGAGGCGCATGTCGAAGTCTTCGCCGCCGAGGAAGGTGTCGCCATTGGTCGACTTCACTTCGAAGACGCCATCGCCGATCTCGAGGATCGACACGTCGAAGGTACCGCCGCCAAGGTCATAGACCGCGATGGTGCCCGAGTTCTTCTTGTCGAGGCCATAGGCAAGCGCGGCCGCGGTTGGCTCGTTGATGATGCGCAGCACTTCAAGGCCGGCAATCTTGCCGGCATCCTTGGTGGCCTGGCGCTGGCTGTCGTTGAAATAGGCGGGAACGGTGATCACGGCCTGGGTGACGGTCTCGCCCAGATAGCTCTCGGCGGTTTCCTTCATCTTCTGCAGGACCATGGCCGAAACCTGGCTGGGCGAATACTTTTCGCCATTGGCTTCGACCCAGGCGTCGCCATTGTCCGCCTTGACGATCTTGAACGGGACCAGGTCCTTGTCCTTGGCCACGACCTTGTCGTCGAAGCGGCGGCCGATCAGCCGCTTGACCGCGAACAGGGTGTTTTCCGGATTGGTGACGGCCTGACGCTTGGCCGGCTGGCCAACAAGGCGCTCGCCGTCCTTGGAGAAAGCGACCATGGAGGGCGTGGTGCGCGCGCCTTCCGCATTTTCGATCACCTTGGGATTGGAGCCGTCCATGACGGCCACGCAGCTATTGGTTGTACCGAGGTCAATACCGATAACTTTTGCCATAACTCTTGCCTCTCTTTCAGCGAACCCGCCACGAAGCCCTCTCAGCGAAAGCAGCTTCCTGGCCCAAAAAGGGGCCGGGGTCCCTCGTAGGTTTCAAATCGCCCCCTGCGGGGCCTCGGGGGGTATATAGGGGGGTGTGTTTGACGCTTCAAGCGCGTGTATGGGGAGTTTATCACGCGGGCCAAAAAGGCGCCGCGACGCGCCGCCAAGCCTTCCCATATCGCGCGCCCGCAAAAATCGCTAAACAGCGGGCATGATCACCTCAGGCACCGTGCTCCTGCACGACAATCTCGACCCCGATGGCCAGAGCCTGCTGTTTTCGCAGCCGCGCCAGGTGCTGGTGGCTCATGACGCCGCCGGGGCCCGCACCGCCTTGCAGCGCGTCGAACAGGCGAAGAACGACGGTCTCTGGGCTGCTGGCTATCTCGCCTATGAGCTGGGTTTTCTGTTCGAGGAGCGCCTGACCCCGCTCCTGCCGGCGCGCAGCCAGACGCCGCTGCTCTGGTTCGGCCTCTACGACGCCCCGTTGCGCCCCGCACCATCGGAAATCGCGGCAATGCTGGCCTCGGCAGGTGAGGGACGCGCCACCAATATCGGGCCCGCGCTCGACTTTGCCGCCTATGAGGCCGCCTTCGACCAGGTGAAAAACCTGATCGCCGCCGGCGATACCTATCAGGTCAACCTGACCCTGCGGGCGCGATTCGCTCTCGAAGGCGATCCGCTCGGCCTCTATCGCACCCTCGCGTCGAGCCAGCGCGTCGCCTATGGCGCCTATATCCATGCCGGCGACCACCACGTGCTCTCCCGCTCGCCCGAACTCTTCGTTTCCGGCACTGGCGATCTGCTCAAGGCGCGCCCGATGAAGGGGACGCTGAAACGCGGCCGGACCCTGGCCGAAGACCAGGCCGGTCGCGCCGCCCTCGCCTCGGACGAAAAAAACCGCGCCGAAAACCTGATGATCGTCGACCTGCTGCGCAACGATCTGGGGCGGATTGCCGAGACCGGCTCGGTGCAGGTGACTGACCTCTTCACCGTGGAAACCTTTGCCAGCCTCCACACCATGACCTCGGGCATCACGGCGCGCAAACGCCCCGAAATCGGCATGGGCGATGTGCTCGAAAACCTCTTTCCCTGCGGCTCGGTGACGGGAGCGCCCAAGCTGCGGGCCATGGAAATCATCCACGCCGTCGAGACCGAACCGCGCGGCCTCTATACCGGCTCGATCGGCTATATCGCGCCCTCGGGCGATTTTGCCTTCAATGTCGCCATCCGCACCGCTGTCATCGACGCCCAGGGTAAGGGAACCATCGGCATTGGCGGCGGCATTGTCGCGGACAGCACGGCCCGCGACGAATATGACGAGGCGCTGCTGAAGCTGAAATTTCTCTCCGATCCCGCCCCGCCGGTCACCCTGATCGAGACCTTCAAATGGACGCCGGATGAGGGATTTGTCCTTCACGAGCGCCATCTCGAGCGGCTCCTCGAATCGGCCAGCTATTTTGCCCTGCCGGTGTCCCGTGACGCCGCTGCCGCCTTCCTCGCGGAAAAATCCCGCGACTGGACCGGGCCCATGCGCGTCCGCCTCACGCTCTCGACCTCCGGCCTTGACCTCACCGCCGTGCCCCTGCCTCCGGGCCCGGCAACTTTCCGCTTCGCCATTGCGGCTGAACGGCTCAGCTCGGCATCGATCTGGCTCGCGCACAAGACCACCAATCGTGCCTTCTACGACGCCCCACGCCAAAAGGCGCATGATGAGCGCGGCCTCGATGAAGTAGTGTTCCTCAACGAGCGGGATGAGCTCACCGAGGGTAGTTTCACCAATCTCTTCGTCGAGATCGGCGGCAAGCTCCTGACACCCCCCCTCACCTCCGGTCTCCTGCCCGGCACGCTGCGGGCCGAGCTCGTCGCTGAGGGCAAGGCAGAAGAGCGGGTTCTGGCCCTTGCCGATCTGCGCTCGGCCGATGCAATCTGGCTTGGCAATTCCGTGCGCGGCCTGATCCGCGCTGAATGGGTAGACCGGGAGACCACATGACTATTGCCATCGCGCCCGACGACGTCCTCGTCGTCGTCGACCTGCAGTATGACTTTCTGCCCGGCGGCAGCCTCGCCGTATCCGGCGGCGACGAGATCGTGCCGCTGATCAACAAGCTGGCCGAAAAGTTCTCCCACGTGGTTCTCACTCAGGACTGGCATCCGGCAGACCATATCTCCTTTGCCAGCCAGCATGCGGGCAAGGCGCCCTTCGAGACGATCGAGCTCGACTATGGCACCCAGGTGCTCTGGCCCGACCATTGCGTCTGGGCGACGCGCGGCGCTGAAATCTCTAGGGATCTGAAAATCCCGCACGCGCAACTGATCATCCGCAAGGGGTTTCGGCGCGGCATCGATTCCTATTCCGGCTTCCAGGAAGCCGACCGGGAGACGCTGACGGGTCTTGCCGGTTATCTGGGCGAGCGCGATGTCGGCCGGTTGTTCGTCGTGGGGCTGGCGACGGATTATTGCGTCGCCTGGACGGCGCTCGATGGCGCTGCCGGCGGCTTTGACGTCACCGTCATCGAGGACGCGACGCGGGCCATCAATGCCAATGGCTCGCTGGAAACAGCCTGGGCCGATATGGACGAGGCTGGCGTGGCGCGGGTGATGAGCCGGGACATTCTGGAATAACACTTCTTCTCCCTCCCCCTTGTGGGGAGGGTAGTGAAGCTAGGCCGCCAGGCCGCAGCGAAACCAGGGTGGGGGCAGTCAGCACAGTGCGCGTGGCCCACCCCACCCCATCCCTCCCCGGCCTAGGGGATATGCCGCATCCAGCGCGCGGCCAGGCCCTTCGTCCAACAAAAAAGGGCGCCTCGCAGCGCCCCTTTCCAAACCCAAAATTCCAAAAGCTCAGGCGCTCTTGTCGATGCCCTCATCGCCAGCGGGGGCAGCCGCGCCGCCCTTGGCGACGCCCACCATGGCCGGGCGCAGCACGCGATCGCCAATGGCAAAGCCTTCCTGCACCACCTGTACCACCGTGCCCTCGGGCACATTGGGGTTGGCCACTTCGAACATGGCCTGATGCTTGTGCGGGTCGAATTTCTGGCCCGCCGCCTCGATCGGCTTGACGCCATGCTTGGCCAAGAGGCGCTGCATTTCGCGGTCGGCCAGCTCGATGCCGTCGATGAGGCTCTTGAGGGAACCATCAGCGGTCTCGCGCACCTCGGCCGGGATCACCATCAGCGCGCGAGAGAGAGCGTCGGTGGCGGTCAGCATGTCGCGGGCGAAGCCGGCAATGGCATAGGAACGGGTATCGGCCACGTCGCGCTCGGTGCGCTTCCGGAGATTTTCCATCTCGGCATGGCTGCGCAGCACGCGATCGCGCAGTTCGGCATTTTCGGCCTGCAGCGCCTCGACAGGATCGACTTCAGGCGTCTCGGTGGCGGGAATTTCGGTTTCCGGCTTGTCGCCCTGGGCGGCGTTCTCGTCGCTCATCTGGTCTTCTTTCCCAATTGGGTAAATCTCTTGCCCGCCATATCGGCCAACAAGGCTTTCAATTCAAGCCTTGGACGATGGTTGCCGTCATTTGCCACGCTTGCGCGCCATCATCGAGGAGATGACATTGGCGGTATAATCCACCACCGGCACGATCCGCGCATAATTGAGCCGTGTCGGGCCGATGACCCCGAGAACGCCGACGATCCGGTCATTGGCATCCTTGTAGGGCGAGAGGATCACCGACGATCCCGAAAGCGAAAACAGCTTGTTCTCCGAGCCGATGAAGATGCGCACCCCCTGCCCGCGCTCGGCGTCACCAAGCAGCTCCAGCAGACCCTCCTTGCTCTCAAGCTCGTCGAACAGCTGGCGCATGCGCATCAGTTCGTCGCTGGCCATGGTGTCGTTGAGGAGATTGGCGCGGCCGCGCACGATCACCGTGGGCGCATTATTGCCGCCGGGCGCGGCGAGCGTGGCAATGCCTGCATCGACCAGCTTCTGCGTCAGCTCATCCAGTTCTGCCCTTTGCTCATCGCGCCGCTCATTGAGCACTTTGCGCGCCTCGGACAGGGTGCGCCCCACCACATAGTTCGCCAGGTAATTGCCGGCCTGCTGCAAAGCGCTGGCCGTATAGCCGGGCGGCAGGTCGAGAATGCGGTTTTCCACCTGCCCATCATCGCCCACCAGGATTGCCATGGCGCGCGCGGCGTCGAGCCGCACGAACTCGATATGCTTGAGCACCATGTCGGCCTTGGTGGCGATCACCACCCCGGCCCCGTGGCTGAGACCCGACAGCAGCGACGATGCCTCGGCCAGTACGTCTTCCACCTGCGCGTGTCCCGCCGTGCCCTCGATATGCCGGGCGATGTGGCTGCGCTCGTTTTCGTTGACCGTGCCGATTTCGAGCATGGAATCGACGAAAAACCGCAGGCCCTGCTGGGTGGGCGCGCGGCCGGCCGAGGTGTGCGGCGCCGCGATCAGCCCCAGATCTTCAAGGTCCGCCATCACATTTCTGACAGAGGCCGGCGACAGCTCAACCTGCAGGAGGCGGCTCAGATCGCGCGAGCCGACCGGCACGCCTGTGTCGAGGTAACGCTCGACAAGCCGCCGGAAAATTTCCTGGCTGCGGGAATTGAGCACCGAGAGGAAGTCTTCGGCCGGTCGTGTCATGGTGGTTTGATTAAACTCTTCGACTTTAACCCTGCCCCTTCATTTAAGGCCTTCGTCCCCATCCGCCAAGCGCCCGACGCTTGTGAGCGATGGCGTTGAGCGTTAAGAGGCGGTTAACTGCAACAATTACTGGAATCATGATGCGGCCATCCGGACGGCAGCCAAGCGATATGCGGGCGGTAACCCTTGAGCGCAATGTCGCCATGAAGGCGGAAGGCTCATGCCTGGTCGCCTTCGGCAATACCAAGGTCCTGTGCACGGCCTCGGTCGAGACCAGCGTGCCGGGCTGGCTGCGCGGCAAGGGCCAGGGCTGGGTCACCGCCGAATATGGCATGCTGCCCCGCGCCACCGGGTCGCGCACCCGCCGTGAAGCCACGGCCGGCAAGCAGTCGGGCCGCACCCAGGAAATCCAGCGCCTCATCGGCCGGTCCCTGCGCGCCGTGGTTGATCTGGAAGCCCTGGGCGAAGTCCAGGTCACGCTCGATTGTGATGTGCTCGAAGCCGATGGCGGCACCCGCACGGCATCCATCACTGGCGCTTATGTCGCTCTCGCCGACGCCATTGCCTGGATGGAAGAGCGCAAGCTGACCAAGGGCCAGGTGCTCAAGGACTCGGTCGCCGCCATCTCCTGCGGCATCTATCGCGGCACCCCGGTGCTCGATCTCGACTATCTCGAAGACGTCGAAGCCGAAACCGACGCCAATTTCGTCATGACCGGCTCGGGCAAGTTCGTGGAAATCCAGGGCACCGCCGAAGGCGCGCCCTTTTCCCGCGAAGAACTCGAAAGCCTGATGGCGCTGGCCGAACAGGGCATTGGTGAACTCAGTGTCATGCAGAAAGCGGCCCTGGGCGCATGATGTTTTTCCGGACCAAGGCCCCCTCACCCGGCCTCCGGCCGACCTCTCCCCCAAAGGGAGAGGTGTCGCTGCGCGAAATAAGGGGCTCTGCTCCACCTCTCCCTGGGGGGAGAGGTCGCCGCGTAGCGGCGGGTGAGGGGGCCTTCAATCAGGATCACTGCGCCATCTGGAACGACATCAGCCGCGCGCTGGAGGCCAAATGACCACCATTCCCCGCCTCAAGGCCGGTGATCGCCTCTGCATCGCCACCCACAATGCGGGCAAGCTCAGGGAATTCCGCGAGCTGTTCGAGCCGTTTGGCCTCGAACTGGTTTCGGCCGGTGAACTCGGCCTGCCCGAACCCGAGGAAACCGGCACGAGTTTTGCCGAAAACGCCCGCACCAAGGCTCATGCCGCCGCAACTGGCGCCAATATGCTGGCCCTGTCGGACGATTCCGGCCTCTGCGTCGATGCGCTCAATGGCGATCCCGGCGTCTATACCGCCGACTGGGCCGGCGTGCCGCGCGATTTCAACCGGGCCATGAAGCGGGTGGAGGATGCGCTGCAGGCGGCCGGCGCCAATTCGCCCGGCCAGCGCCGCGGCTCGTTCAATGCCACGCTCTGCCTCGCCCACCCTGACGGGCGCGACATGCTGTTTGTCGGCCGCTGCGACGGCACCCTGGTCTGGCCCCCGCGCGGCGATATCGGCCACGGTTATGATCCGATGTTCATGCCTGACGGCCACGACCAGACCTTTGGCGAAATGGCCGCCGAGACCAAGCATTCCTGGTCGCCGGGCCAGCAGGGCCTCAGCCACCGCGCCCGAGCCTTTGCGCAGTTTGTCGAAAACCAGATCGAACATGGGTGACAGCGATGCCACGCGCTGAACTCTCCGCTGTCGTCATTGCCGGGTCTGTCGCGGCAATCCACCTTGGGGAGCCATGGATCACCGGGACAAGCCCGGTGATGACGAAGGAAGGGACGGATTGAGCATGGCCCAGAATCCCAACGACCTCTTCGGCATTTATGTCCACTGGCCGTTCTGCGCCTCCAAATGTCCCTATTGCGATTTCAACAGCCACGTCCATCGCGGCGCCTTTGACGAGGACGCTTTTGTCGAGGGCTACAAGAAAGAGATCGCCCATATGGCGGCGCTCTCGCCCGGCCGTCTGGTACAGTCCATTTTTTTCGGCGGCGGCACGCCCTCGCTGATGAGCCCCAAGGCCGTCGGGACCATTCTCGATGCCATCGCCAATGAGTGGCAGATCGACCGCAATGCCGAGATCACGCTCGAGGCCAATCCGACCTCGGTCGAGGTCGATCGGTTCCGGGGATTCCGGTCCGCCGGCGTCAATCGCGTGTCCCTCGGGGTGCAGTCGCTGCGCCCTGGTCCCCTGGCCGAACTGGGGCGCCGCCACACGGTCGAAGAGGCCGTGGCGGCCGTGCGCATCGCCCAGTCGGTGTTTGATCGTTCCAGTTTTGATCTCATCTATGGCCGCCCCAGGCAGACGCTTGAGGATTGGGAAGACGAGCTCAAGGAGGGCCTCTGGCTGGCCCAGGGCCATATCAGCCTCTACATGCTGACCATCGAGCAGGGCACGCGCTATTTCGACCTGCATCAGGCGGGCAAGCTGAAAATGCCGAACGAGGATCTGGCGGCCGATTTCTACGAGCTGACCGCGGAGCTGACGCGTGAGGCGGGCATGCCGGCCTACGAGATTTCAAACCATGCCGTGCCCGGCCAGGAAAGCCGGCACAACATGCTCTATTGGCGCTATGGCGAATATGCCGGCATCGGTCCGGGCGCCCATGGCCGCCTGATGGTCAATCACCAGCGCCACGCCACCGCGACAGAGAAAATGCCTTTTGACTGGCTGAACCTGGTCAACAGCCAGGGCCATGGCATGGTCACCGACGATGTGCTGACCTGGGAAGAGCAGGGCGACGAATACCTGGTCATGGGCCTGCGGTTGAAGGAAGGCATTTCCCCCTCCCGCTTCATGGCCATTTCCGGCCGTGGCATTTCCGAACAACAGATCATGGCGCTCAAGGGCTATGGCTTTGTCGAAACCCTGCCCAACGGCAATATCCGCGTCACCGACAAGGGTTTTCCGGTGCTTGACGCCGTCGTGGCGGACTTGGCGGCCTAGCAGGCCCGTCTACAACAGGTGTATCCCCTCCTGCGTCACCACCGGGCTTGTCCCGGTGGTCCATGCGGGCGGAGTTGGGTTGCCGGGACAAGCCCGGCAGTGACGGTGGGCATTTAGCTGCAGCTTGGTCCAGTTGATCCGTGAGACCCTAAAGCTTCGCCGCGTCCGCGACGCTCACCACACCCCCTGCCCCGATCTTCTTGATCACCAGCGCATAGTCACTCCGGCCATTGCCGTTGAAGCGAAACAGACCATCCCGGCCGGCAAAGCCCGACGGGTTGGTGAGCACTTGCGGATTGTAAGGCGGCGTCGCCATGGAGAGCGTGTTCACATTGGCCAGGATCGTCGCCGTATAGGCAATGGTTGCCATCTGTGGTGGCGTGGCTCCGAAACGGGCCTGGTAGTCCGCCCTGATGGCATTGAGGCCCACATCGTCGATGGCAGGGAAGATCGCCCCCACCAGTGCCGGATTGGCGAGAAGCGCCGCGTCATTGCTCCAGTCGGCCGAACCCACCAGCTGCACATCGTCCGGCCGCACCCCGGACTGGGCCAGCAGGCCTGCAAAGGTTGCGGCGCTGGCGCGGTCGGGGATGAACAGCGCGTCGAGCATGCCGCGATCCACGATCGGCTTAGCCTGGGCGATGATCGACTGCGCCTCGCTCACATCGGAAAACGTGTAGACGGCGCTGGGATTGAACCCCACCGCTATGGCCTGGGTGCGGAAGGCGGCGGCAAGGGCCTCGCCATAGGGCGTCGACGGAAAGATGCCCGCCGGGCCGCGCCGGCCCTGGCTCATCAGCCAGGTCAGCGCCCGCTTCATCTCGGTCTCGGGCAGGATATTGAGCACGTAGACACCTGATCCGGCGATGCTGCCATTATTGGCAAAGCCGATCAGCGGGATATTGGCCGCCCTTGTGACCCCCGCCGCGGCGGTGATCTGTTCCGCGGTCACCGGCCCGAGCACCAGTTTCGCGCCTTCCGCCACGGCCGCCTGGGCGGCACTGGCCGCGCCGGCCGCACTGTCTCCGGTATCGCGCAGCGAGACGGTGATGTTTTCCGCGATGTTGGGATTGGCTTCGATAAAGGCGATGGCGAGTTTTGCGGCATTGGCCAGAGCGGTCCCCAGCTGGGCCAGCGCCGGCTGGCCCGACAAGGGCAGGAGCAGTGCCACCGTCACCGGCCCCCGTCCAAACCGATCCGATGGCGTCGTTGCCATGGGTATGGGTTGGGTGCCGGACGGGGCGTCGCCATTGGTCCAGGGCAGGGAGAACGAGCGCGATCCCCATTGCATCGCGCCCGGAGAACAGGCCGCGAGCGATCCCGCCAGCCCGAGAAGGATCGAGCGGCGTGTCAGGCGTGACGCAAATTCACCTTTTGTCACCGAATGCGCTCCCTGGCGCTCACAGTCTGTTAACAAATTCCCCCCAATTGATTAACCAAGAGTTGAGATCGGAAAGGCGCGGCGATGGGCGACCAGAACACCGACTATTTCATCGCCGGCACCCGTTTCGCCGCCCCGGCCCTGGCGCCTGGCCTTTATGTCGTGGCGACCCCCATCGGCAATCTGCGCGACATCACCCTGCGCGCCCTCGAAACCCTGGCGGCCGTGGAACTGGTGCTGTGCGAGGATACGCGCACCTCGGCCAAGCTCCTCGATCACTTTGGCATTTCGGCAAAGCGGCAGGCTTTTCATGAGCATAATGAGCGCGACAAAGCCGAATACATCGCCTCCCGCATTGCCGGCGGCGCAGCCATTGCCCTGATTTCCGATGCCGGAACACCCCTGCTCTCCGATCCGGGTTTCCCGCTGATTCGCGAACTGGCAGCCCGGAACCTGCCCGTCTTTCCCATCCCCGGCGCCTCGGCCTTGCTCTCGGCTTTGGTCGTGGCGGGCCTGCCCACCGACGCCTTCGCCTTCCACGGCTTTTTGCCGCCCAAGGCCGGGGCGCGGGTTAACGCCTTGAAAAGATACGTCGATTCACGTGAAACACTGGTCTTTTACGAGTCGCCCCGTCGCCTGGCCGACACCTTGGCCGCCATGGCTGAAGTGCTGGGCGACCGCCAGGCCGCGGTCAGTCTGGAACTGACCAAGCGCTTCGAGCGCACCTTTCGGGGAAACCTGTCGACGCTGGCCGAACACTTTGCCGGCGAACAGACCAAGGGCGAGGCAGTCATTTCTGTGGCCGGCGCAGACGAGCCCAGTGCGCCGGCGGCCGAGGACTGGCAGGCAGCCCTGCTTGCGGCCATGGCCGACCAGCCGCTGCGCGCCGCCGTGGACGAGATCGCGGACCGCTTCGGTCTCAAGCGCAAGGATGTCTACAATGCCGCGCTCGCCCTCAAGAACGCCTAGCGACAGGCGGATTGCCGCTTATCGGCGGGGCCATTTCGGCGAGGCGCTGGCGGCGCTGTGGCTGCAGATGAAATTCTATCATATTCGCGACCGGCGCTTCAAAACCGGCCTCGGCGAGATCGACCTGGTCGCTGAAAAGGGCGGGACCATCATCTTCATCGAGGTCAAGCAGCGGGCCCGCAATGCCGACGAGGCGTTGACCTTTGCCGCCATCAATCGCGAGCGGATCACAAGGGCAGCGCAGGTCTGGCTGGCCAGAAACCCGAAGGAGGCGGGGCGGGATTTCCGATTTGACGTGATTCTGCTTGCGCCGGGCCGCTGGCCGCGCCATCTCATCAATGCCTTTTCCGCTATCTGAGAGTTCGCATGTCGCTCAAAGTCGCCGTCCAGATGGACCATGTCGCCACCATCAATCCGCGCGGCGATTCGACCTTCGCCATGATGCTCGAGGCCCAGGCCCGCGGACATGAACTGCTGCACTATACGCCCGACACCCTCTCCATGCGCGACAACAGGGTCAGTGCGCTGGCCCAGCCGATTACGGTCACCGATGCCGAAAAGGGCCAGCATTTTACCCTTGGAGAAGCGCGCCGCGTGGATCTTTCCACCCAGGACGTGGTGCTGATGCGCCAGGACCCGCCCTTCGACATGAACTACATCACGCTCACCCATTTGCTCGAGCGCATCCATCCCAAGACGCTGGTGGTCAATCCGCCCTCGGCCGTGCGCAACGCGCCCGAAAAAATCCTCGTCACGGAATTTCCTGACTTGATGCCGCCGACGCTTGTGACCCGCGACCGGGCCGAAATCCACGCCTTCCGCAAGGAGCACGGCAACATCATCGTCAAGCCGCTCTACGGTAATGGCGGGGCCGGCGTCTTCTTCATCCAGGAGGGTGACCATAATCTGGCGAGCCTGCTCGAACTGTTCGAGGCCAATTACCGCGAACCCTTCATGATCCAGAAATACCTGCCGGATGTCCGCAAGGGCGACAAGCGCATCATCATCGTGGATGGCGAGCCGGTCATGGGCCTCAACCGGATTCCGGCCGATGGCGAGGCGCGGAGCAATATGCATGTGGGGGGGCGCCCCGAACTCAGCCCGCTGACCGAGCGGGAGCAGGAAATCTGCGCCGCCATCGGGCCGGCGCTGAAGGAACGCGACATGATCTTTGTCGGCATCGACGTCATCGGCGGCTATCTGACTGAAATCAATGTGACTTCGCCCACCGGCATTCGGGAGATCAAGCGCTTCGGCGGGCCCGATATTGCCGTGATGATCTGGGACGCGATTGAAAAGCGCCGCGCCTGACGGAGCGGCTTAGTCATGGGGGTTGGCGGGCGGGGGAAAGTGTCCTAGTGCTGGGACCTGAGCCAGGACCCCCAAGATGAACGCCTTTCTCGTTGCCTTTGCCACGCTGTTCGCGACGGTCGGTGTCGCCGACATCGCCTTCATCTTCGCGGCGCTGACCAAGGACAATACCCCCGAGCAGCGCCGCACCTTCGCCACCCGTGGCGTGCTGGTGGCGCTGGGCATCCTCCTGTTCTTCGCCGTGCTGGGCAATGTCATCCTCGACGTCTTCGGCATCACCATTCCGGCGCTGCGCACGGCTGGCGGCATCCTCTTGCTGCTGATCGCCATCGACATGGTGTTTGCCCGTCATTCGGGTGGCACAGGCACCACGACAGAGGAAGAAGTCGAGGCGCGCCAGAGCCAGGATATTTCGGTGTTTCCCCTGGCCATGCCGCTGATGGCCGGTCCCGGCGCGATTTCCGCCGTTGTGCTTCTGACCACCGGCGCTCAATCCGATCTCGAATTCTGGCTGGTGCTGGCCGCCATCGTCGTCATCCTGGCGCTCTGCTGGCTGACCCTGCTCATCGCCATCCCGATCCAGCGCCTGCTCGGCCTCACGGGCCTCTCCGTGGTGTCCCGAATGGTTGGTATCCTGCTTGCGGCACTGGCCGTGCAGTTCGTCTTCGATGGCATCAAGGCCAGCGGCCTGCTCGCCTTCTAGGCCCTGACGCCCCTGAAAATGGGAGCAACTTTATGCGTTAAGCAAGTCTTAACGCTGTCATTGCGCCGGCCCGCCATCGGGCGCAAGGAATACGCAGCAATCACAACGGGACAATTCCCTATGCGTCTTGCCGCTGCGCTGACCCTGCTGATTTTTGCCATCATGGCGACAAGCGTCGCCGGCACCGGCGCGGCCCGTTCCGAGATGCTGATGCCGGTCGCCGAGGGCCTTTCTTCCTACTGAAGCGGCCTGCCGTTCTCGGCGTCGTCGACCGGGGCGCCGGGCTGCCTGCCCACGCCAAACGCATCGACACGGCCAACCGGCGCCTGCACGAGCTGTTCAAGCGGGAAGGCGGGCGCCAGCTCGGGCATTTCGGTGCTGACCAGAAGATCACCGGCCCGCTCCGGCGCACGGCTCAATGGCATGACTGCGCCAGCCACTTCCAACAGGCGAATCTGCCCCAGGCCCTGATAGGGTGGGCGCAGCATGCTGGCCGCATCGGTGCCCTGCAGAGGATCGACAATGGCCACGGTGACCCGGCCACCGCGATAGAAGGTGCGCATCGACTGGCTGATATAGAAGGCCAGCTTGTCGGACCCGGCAGCCGAATAGTGGATGCCGTCATCCTTGCGCATCAGCGCATTCTGCCCGTTCACGTCCGGCCCATAGGCCGCGTATTTGCCCTCCTGGTCGGCAAAGCGATCAAAGATGTCGATGAATTCAGCGCCGCCCGAGAAGGCGGCCATGCGATGAAGCGCACTGATCTGGTTGATGGCGGCCGAATACTGGCTGCGCGACATCGGCGGCAGGCCCATCCAGATCACTGGCTTGCGGGCCGCCCGCAGCTGGCCGAGGAAGCTGTTGAGGCGGGACTGGTAGACATTGGTCCAGCCCTCGCTCAGCGGCTCGTAGGTCTGCCCATTGGCCTTGATTTCCTGGCGGTCATTGATGCCGATGGTGACCACCGCAATGTCAAAACTGTCGGCGGCGATCTGCTCGGCAATGGCGGCATTCCAGTCGAAGAAGTCGTCGCGCACAAAGCCCGAGGAATTGACGCCCTGCCCGATGACCACCAGGTTCGGATCCTCGGCATAAAAGCGCTCCAGCGCCTTGGTGAGATCGATGGCCAGCGAATCGCCGAACACGGCAAGCCGCGTGGCATCCGGCGCCTTGTTCACAGCGGGGGTCGGAGGTGGCGGCGGTGCCGCCGGGGCCGCTGCCGGCTGGGCCCGCGGGGCGCTTTGCTGGACCTGCGGCGCCGAGGTGGGTTCTTCGCCGAAAAGCAGATCGAACAGCGTGCGGCGGCGCGGTTCGGCCTGGGCGAGGACGAGTGTATCGTCGGCAGCCGGCTGCGCCAGCGCCGGGCCGGCCTCGGCCAGCACCAGAATACCCACGAGAACAGCGAGAAGAAGCCGCTTCATACCCATTTCCGCATCCGCTTGTCCCGCCTTCTACCACCGGTGCGCGGCCAAGGCCACGCCGCTCAAGCCAGCGTTATCGCGTCGCCGCCAGCAAGGCTGCATGGCTGGCGCGGGTCACGAAGCCATCGGCCACCTCCCCCTGCATGGCCTGGAAGCGCGCATAGGCGGCCTGGGTGATCGGCCCGATGCGGCCGTCGACCACCCCGTCATAGAGGCGGAGCGCCACCAGGGCCTGCTGGATTTCCCGCCGCTGCGCGAGATTGGGGAATTGCGTCTGGCGTGGCCAGGGGGTGACAAAGCCTCCCCCGCCCTTCAGCCGGTCGGTCAGGTGGGCGATCGCAACCGCATAGCTGTCGGAAAAATTGTAGCCCTTGAAGACCAGGTAATTGCCGGTCATCAGGAATTTTGGCCCGTCCTTGCCCGCCGGCACATAGAGAAAGACTGGCGTCGACAGATCGGCGAAGGGCCGGCCGGCGACCCGCGCAATGCCGCGTTCGACAAAGAATGACACCGGGCGCAACTGCTCGCGGGTGGCGAGCAGATAGTCAAAGCCCGGTGGCACATCGACTTCAAACCCCCAGTCGAGGCCGGGCTGGTAGCCCAGGCGCCGGAGATAGACGGCGCTGGTGGCGAGGGCATCGGGAAGCGAGGCATGCAGGTCGACCTGCCCGTCGCCATCGCCATCGGTGCCATGGGCCAGCACATTGGACGGATTGACCTGTAGGTGGCCAATGGCCCCCGCCCACGAGCCTCGGGGCGAAACGCCGCCATTCTGGGCCGCCAGTTTCAGCGCGGCGATGAAATCGGCCTTGTCCTCGACAAAGCGGCTGCGGCGCTGCCAGGCAACGGTCGCCAGCGAGCGGACAATGGGACGGATCAGATTGTCGTTTCCCAGCACCGCGCCATAATCGGTCTCCATGCCCCAGATGGCGCCCAGCACATAGGGGTCGACCCCATAGGCCTGGCCGACACGGGCAAAGAGATCGGCATTGCGCGCCATGGCGGTCTTGCCGCGCTCGATGCGGGAGGCATTGATCCTGGTATCGAGATAGTCCCAGACCGGGGTGGTAAACTCGGGCTGGGTCTCGACGAGGTTGGGAACCGATGGGTCAGGCGTGAGATCGGCTGTTATGGCGTCATAGAATGCGCCATTGACGCCGGAAGCGATGGCCTCGGACCGGATCTGGCCGAGAAAGCTGGAAAAGCTGTCCTGCGGCTGGGCGAGGACCGGTGACGCCAAAGCCAGCCAGATCAGGGCCATCCACCGCATGAACACCCCTCCTAGCGGTTGCGGGTAAGAAGGTGACGCTCCCAGTTATAGGCGGTCTCGACGATTTCATCGAGATCGTCATGCCGGGGCACCCAGCCGAGCAGGTTCCGGACCTTTTCGCCGGTCGCCGTGATCGAGGCCGGGTCGCCGGCGCGGCGCGGACCCTCGTCGGCGCGCAGATTGATGCCCGAGACCTTGCGGACCGTATCGACCACTTCGCGCACCGAATAGCCCCTGCCATAGGCACAGTTGAGCGTCGTGCTCTCGCCGCCGGCGCGCAGATGCCTGAGCAGCAATGCATGGGCAGAGATCAGGTCGGTCACATGGATATAGTCGCGCACGCAGGTGCCGTCGGGGGTTTCATAATCGGTGCCGAAAATGTCCATCTTCTCGCGCTTGCCCAGCGCCGTCTGACAGGCGACCTTGATGAGATGGGTGGCTTCGGGCGTCGACTGGCCCGAACGCTTTGCAGGATCGGCCCCGGCGACGTTGAAATAGCGCAGCACGCCATAGGTCATGGCATGGGCGGCGGCGACATCGGCCAGCATCCATTCGGTCATCAGCTTGGACCGGCCATAGGGCGACATGGGGTTGAGCGGGGTCTCCTCGACGACCGGCGCGAGACCCGTCATGCCATAGACGGCCGCCGTGGATGAAAAGATGAAGTGCTTGACCCCGCCCCTGACGGCCGCCTCGATGAGGTTGCGCGACGTGGCGGTGTTGTTGCCATAGTATTTGAGCGGATTGGTCACCGATTCCGGCACCACGATGGAGCCGGCGAAGTGGATGATCTCGGTGATGCCGTGCTTTTCGATCAGCCCGACCACATGGTCGACATCGCCGGCATTGCCTGGCTCGAAGATGGCCCGCCCATCAATGGCCCAGTCAAAGCCGGTGACCAGGTTGTCGAGCACCACCACTTTTTCACCGGCATCTGCCAGATCAAGCACCATATGGCTGCCGATATAGCCGGCGCCGCCGGTTACCAGGACGGTCATGCTTTGTCTCTCCGTTTGGGAAATGCTATTTGCCGGCAACGATATGTGCCAGATGTTGATTTAGCTTTATGGCTGATCAGCGTCCACAAAGGAGAAAAGCTTCGTGTCCAAACGCGTCCGTACCGCCGTATTTCCAGTTGCGGGTCTGGGAACCCGTTTCCTGCCCGCCACCAAGGCCATGCCCAAGGAAATGCTCACCGTGGTGGACCGACCGCTGATCCAGTATGCGGTGGACGAGGCGCGCGAAGCCGGTATCGAGCACTTTGTCTTTGTCACCGGCCGCAACAAGGCGGTCATCGAAGACCACTTCGACCGCCAGTTCGAGCTTGAGGCGACGCTTGAAAGCCGCGGCAAGAGCGCCGCGCTCGACGAGCTGCGCAAGGACCTGCCCTCGGCCGGCCGCACCAGCTTCACCCGCCAGCAGGAGCCGCTGGGTCTGGGCCACGCCGTCTGGTGCGCCCGCGACATCGTCGGCAATCAGCCCTTTGCCCTGCTGCTGCCCGACATGATTTTCCAGGCCAAGCCGGGCGTGCTCAAGCAGATGATGGACGCCTATGAGGAAACCGCGGGCAATGTCATCGGCGTCGAGGAATGCGCCTGGGAGGATGTGTCCTCCTACGGCGTGGTGGTGCGCGGCGAGGGTCCCGATACCGGCTTTGCCATCAATGGCATGGTGGAAAAGCCCAAGCGCGAAGAAGCGCCGTCCAATCTCTTCATTTCCGGTCGCTACATCCTGCAGCCTGAGATTTTTGCCCTCCTGGCCGAGCAGACACGCGGTGCCGGCAACGAGATCCAGCTGACCGACGCCATGCAGACCCTGATGGGCCAGCAGCGCTTCACCGGCGTGAAATATGAAGGCAAGGTCTATGACTGCGGCTCGAAGCTCGGCTTCTTGACCGCCAATGTGGTCTTTGCCCTCGATCGCCCGGATATCCGCAATGGCTTCATCGAGGAGCTGAAAAAACTCGATCTGAGCGACAAGCTCTAGAACGCCTAGCGCCTGAGCGTCACCCCGACACTGACCGTATGGCTGCTGAACTGGCCGCTCACGCTGTTGTCGCGATGCACATAGCCATAGTCCGCCGACAGGGCGGTGCGGGAGTTGAGCCGATAATCGGCGCCCGCGCCAAGTCCATGCGAGCGCTCGGTTTCGCCACTGCCTTCGACGCGCGACTGGCCCCAGTCGGCCGAGGCCCGCAGGCGCAGCCAGGAATTGACGGTATAGCTGGCATCGACGTCTGCCGTATGGGCCACGCGCGCCGTGCCCCCGACATCGGCTCCAGCAGGCGTGACGGTCGTTGCCAGCGTGCCGGTGACGCTGATGGTTGAATCGGGAGAATAGGTGATGCTGGCGTCATAGAGACGCGTGGTGATGTCGCTAAGGCCCGCAGCGTCGAAATCGTGCTGGCCGACGCCCAGCGACGCGCTGGCCGACCAGATGCCGTTCCAGTTGCCGGCGAGCCCGGCGCGCAGCGTCCTGCTGCTGGCGTCGGCCTTGATGCCGCCCACCCCTGCCGTGTCGAACCAGTCGCGGCCAAGACCGGCCTCGCCGAACACCTCGATGATCGGCGTCGCCTTGAAGCCCACGCGCAGCGTGGTATCGGCCTGCCAGACATTCTGGTCTTCATTGTCGGTGAACCCGGTATCGGTTCGCCGCGTCGGCCCGTAAAGAGTGCGCTCAAGATTGCCCTTGAGACCAAGGGTGAAGCGCCCGAAATCGCGGTCGATGCCACCGCCCAGGGCGCCGGTCAGGACCTGTGGCGGCATGACCACCAGCGGATTGCTGCCCGGCATGCCGGGCAGGTCCTGGGACAGGCGCAGGCTTGCCACGCCCGACAGCGTCGTATCGCGGTCGAGCATGGTCGTGCCATCAAGCTTGAGGCCCAGCGCGTCGATGACGACACTGCCCTCGGGCGCACGCGCCAGTTCGGCGCTGCCATCGAGCACCAGATCGGTGCGGACGCCCTGATGGGTGGCGGTAAAGGCGGGTTTGAGCGTGGTGACGAAGCCATTGCCGGCGCTCGCGGCGGTGTAGCTCCCCTTGAGGCCTACCGACCAGTCGATTTCCAGCGGCGGATGGGCGGGTTCGGGCGGCACGGCAAAGCCCTCGGGCATCGGCGCGGATGGATAGAGGCCAGGCGCCAGCCGGTCATTGTCGAGCCCGGTCTTGTCGATGACGAAAGGATCGGCATGGGCTGGCCCCGGCAGCGTCGTCGCTGCCAGAACCACACTCAGCACTGTCAGAATTCGCCGGGCCACGCACCGCTCCGCACCTTACGCCGCGGGCACGCGGACCTTGGCCGTGCCCTTTCGGGCCCACGCCGCCATCCTTTCAGTTTATGGTTAACGAACCCTTGCCCCGCGCCGGGGCGCGCCTAGATGGCCTCGACCAGCAGGACGGCGCCCTCGGCCCCGATGATCCGCACCTTCTGGCCCTGTGGCAGGTCCGGTCCGGCAATGCGCCAGACCGTGTCCCCCAGCGCCAGGCGCCCGAAACCGCCCTCGATCGGACGGTCGAGCACCACTTCGCGGCCGATGAAATGGGCGGCCCGCTCGTTGAGCAGCGGGCGATCCGTCCTTGTGCCACGGCGGCGCGTCACCCGGATCCAGATCAGGATCGAGGCCAGCGACAACAGGCCGAAGATCAGCCATTGCACGGGCCAGTCGAGCGGCTGGAACAGCACGATCAGTCCGGTCAGGATGCCGGCAATTCCCATCCAGAGCAGGTATCCGCCGGGCAGGACCAGCTCCAGCGCCAAGAGGACGAGGCCGGCAATGATCCAGCTCCAGGGGGCATTTTCGCCCAGATAGGCAATGATCTGCATGCCGGCCTCCCGTCAGGTCGATGGCGTCGAGCTGGGCGGCCGGCTCGACGGTCGCGCCGGGTTGGGCTTGTCGCCCCCAAAAGTCTCGCGGGCGATCTCGGCAATCCCGCCAATGGCGCCGATGACGCTGGCGGCCTCGACCGGCAGCATCAGCAGTTTCTGGTTCGGCGCCGTGGCAATGCCTTCCAGCGCCTTGATGTAATTGTTGGCGACGAAATAGTTGATGGCCTGCACATTGCCCGAGGCAATGGCATCCGACACCAGCTGGGTGGCCTTGGCTTCGGCCTCTGCGGCGCGTTCGCGCGCTTCGGCATCGCGGAAGGCGGCTTCGCGGCGGCCTTCGGCTTCCAGCACCTGCGCCTGCTTTTCGCCCTCGGCCTTGAGAATGGCCGCCTGGCGCCGGCCCTCGGCTTCGAGAATGGTGGCGCGCTTCTCGCGCTCTGCCTTCATCTGCCGGCCCATGGAATCCACCAGGTCCTTGGGCGGGTCGATATCCTTGATCTCGATGCGGGTGATCTTGATACCCCAGGGCGCCACCGCCGTATCGACGACGCGCAGCACCTTGTCATTGATCTGGTCGCGGTGGCTGAGCAGCTCGTCGAGATCCATCGACCCCATCACCGAGCGGATATTGGTCATGGTGAGGTTGAGGATGGCGTGCTCGAGATGGGTCACCTCGTAGGCGGCCGAGGCGGCATCGAGGATCTGGTAGAAGGTGACGCCATTGGCGGTCACCGTGGCATTGTCGCGGGTGATGACCTCCTGGTGCGGCACATCAAGCACCTGCTCCATGACGTTCATCTTCTTGCCGATCGTGTCGATGAAGGGCACGATCAGGTTGAGGCCGGGTTTCAGCGTGCGGGTATATTTGCCGAAGCGCTCGATGGTGTAATTATAGCCCTGCGGTACGGTCTTGGCGCCGGCAAACAGCACCATGACCGCCAGGATGCCCAGCCCGATCAGCACCACGCTGAGCCCGTCCAGTCCAAAATCACCCAGAAAATTCATTGGCCTTGTCCCTTTAGCCCATACGCGCTGCAACTTTATGCGGCACGTCCGGCCTTGGGTAGCGCCAAATTCAGCCCTGGCGCCTACTTGGCCGGCAGGCACCGTCCGGTGGCCTGCAGGGCCGCCACGGCACGCGGGTCGCAGCCGGTATAGAGGAACATCAGCCAGTCCTCGGTCGAGCCGTAATAGACATTGCGATCGACTTCGCCGCGCACGCCCGGCACCACGCCGGTCTGGGTATATTGCCAGAAGGTCCAGGGGCGGTTGTTGTAGCGCTCATGCGGCTCGGCAGCGGTGGAGCGCAGCCAGAAGGCATTGGGGAAATACTCGCCTTCAAGAATGTCGCGGTGGAAATTCATGTCGGTATAGATGATCGGCAGCTTGCCGGTATGGCGCTCCATCGCATCGAGCATGACACGGATCTTTTCGAGCGCATCGGCCTTGCTCGGCTTCACCTTGCAGCTCGAATGATTGTTCCACTCAAGGTCGAGCACCGGCGGCAGGGCGCTGGGGTCGAAGGGCACGTTCTGGGCGAACCAGGTCGCCTGCTCGGAGGCCAGCGAGCACCAGGTCATGAAGTGATAGGCGCCGCGCGGCATGCCGGCATCGCGGGCCCGTATCCAGTTGGCGCGGAAATCGGGATCGATATAGTCCTTGCCTTCGGTCGCCTTCATGAAGACGAAATGGATGCCGGCGGCGCGGGCCTTGGCGAAATCGACATTCTCCTGGTAGCGGGCCACGTCGATGCCCTGAATGGGCATGCCCCGGGCACGGTCCACCTTGGCATGGGGGCGGTTATCGCCCGGAATGGCATTGTAGAGGCCGCCCACGCTGCCGCAGGCGACCAGCGCCAGCACGGTCAGGCTCAGAACGGCGCCGCGAACAGCAGCGGAGACGGAGCGGCGGGCAGAGAAGGCCATGGGCAAAGACACTCGAAACGCAGAACTGAAACTGCATTTGATTCAACATGGCGCGGTTAACGGAGATTTAGGGTAACCAATGTGGCATCCCCTATGGTTAACACTCCATTCTTTGTTCGCCATACGTTCTTGTTAAGCCGCGGTCACTCTGCTAGCCTCCGCTGCAAATGGGGGCTCACACGATGGTCACGCGGGTGACGACTGTGGCGTTTCAGGGGATCGAGGCCGTGACCGTCGATGTGCAGGCGCATATCGGTCCCGGCTTTCCCGGTCTGGTGCTGGTGGGCCTGCCCGACAAGGCGGTGCGCGAGAGTGGCGAACGCGTCCGGGCCGCCCTCACCGCCTCCGGTCTTGGCCTGCCGCCCAAGCGCATCACCATCAATCTGGCGCCCGCCGACCTGCCCAAGGAAGGCAGCCACTATGATTTGCCCATCGCCCTGGCGCTGATGGGGGCTCTGGGAGCCATTCCCCGCGATGCCCTGGACGGTTATCTGGCGCTGGGCGAACTGGGACTTGATGGTCGCATTGCCCATGTCGGGGGCGTGCTGCCCGCGGCCATGGCGGCCAGCGCCCGGGGCATGGGAATTGTCTGCCCCTCGCCCTCCGGACCGGAAGCGGCCTGGGCCGGCGAGGATGTCGACATCATCGCGGCCGACAGCCTCATTGCTCTGGCCAACCACCTGACCGGCCATCAATTGCAGGCGCGGCCCCGGCCGGGCCGGCATCTGGCTGCACCTGATGACCTGCCGGACCTGATGGATGTGCGCGGCCAGGCGGTGGCGCGCCGGGCGCTGGAAGTGGCCGCGGCCGGCGGACACAATCTGCTGCTGGTGGGGCCGCCCGGCGCCGGAAAGTCCATGCTGGCGGCGCGCCTGCCTTCCATCCTGCCGCCCCTCTCGCCGCGCGAACTGCTCGATGTGTCCATGATCCAGTCCATAGCCGGCGAACTGGCAGGTGGTGCCCTTTCCGATCGCCGGCCCTTCCGCGCCCCGCATCATTCGGCCTCCATGGCAGCCCTGGTGGGCGGCGGGCTGAAAGTGCGGCCGGGCGAGGCGAGCCTGGCCCATAATGGCGTGCTGTTTCTCGACGAATTGCCCGAATTCGCGCCCAATGTGCTCGACAGCCTCCGCCAGCCGCTTGAAAGCGGCGAGACGGTCATTGCCAGGGCCAATGCCCGCGTCGCCTATCCCAGCCGCTTCCAGCTGGTGGCGGCGATGAACCCGTGCAAATGCGGCCTTGCCGGCACGCCCGGCCACGTCTGCAAGCGCGGCGCCGCCTGTGCCGGGGACTATCAGGCCCGGCTCTCCGGACCCTTCCTTGATCGCATCGATATCCGCATCGACGTTCCCGCCGTGTCCGCCGCCGACATGATCGCGCCCGCCGCCCCGGCAGAAAGCTCGCATGAAGTCGCGCTTCGCGTTGCGGCCGCGCGCGAAAAACAGGCCCGGCGCTATGCCGCGGCCGGCCAGCCCCAGGTGCTGACCAATGCCGCTGCGCCCTCGGCGCTGATCGAAAAACTGGTCGAGCCGGATCGGGAAAGCCAGTCCCTGCTGCTGCAGGCCGCCGAGCGATTCAACCTTTCGGCCCGTGCCTATCACCGTGTGCTCAAGGTGGCGCGCACGCTTGCCGATCTCTCCGCCTCCGATAAGGTCGCCCGACCCCATATTGCCGAGGCCCTCAGCTATCGGCTGAATTTCGGCGCCGCCTGATCGGACCTCTTATGAAGCATCGCATTTCCGCCGGCGTGCTGGCGCTGCGCGACAACCGCATCCTGCTGGTTCGCCACTTTCGACGCGGCGTCCACGACTTCTGGGCTGGTCCCGGCGGCGGCGTCGAAGGGGCGGAGGAATTGCACGCGGCGGCCGAGCGCGAAGCGTTTGAAGAGACCGGCCTGCGGGTGCGCGCGCGAACAATGGCCTATATCGACGAACTGGTGGACACTTCCGGCCGCATCGTCAAATTCTGGTTCCTGGCCGACTATGTCTCGGGCGAGATCGACGTGTCCGCCAATCCGGCCGAGGGCGAATCCATCAGCGAGGCGGGCTGGTTCGCCCGCGACGCGCTACCCCAGGGGCATGTCTTCCCGGAAGTGCTGCGGGACCGGTTCTGGGACGAGCTGGCAACCGGTTTTCCCGCGCCGATAAAGCTGCCGCTGCGACAGTCGCTCTTCTAGCGGCGGTGCAGAAGACGCCTTGTTAGGAGAAGGCGTCTAGCATGTCTGCCGGCAAATCGGGGGGCAAGCATGGCGCAAGAGGGTCGCCTGATTCACTGGAATGACGAGCGCGGCTTTGGCTTTATCGCTGCCGACGACGGCGAGCGCGTCTTTGTCCATGTTTCCGCATTGCGGGCGGCTCGGAACCGCCCGCTGGAGGGCGACACGATCCGCTTCGTGCGCGGGTTCGGAACAGATGGACGGATCGAGGCCAAATCGGCGCAGATCCTGGGCGGTGCCAGGGTTTCGACGCCACAGCGTCGAGGGGCAGCCGCGGCTGGAAGCCCCGCACTTGCCGACTGGCGTCTTCTGGCAGCCTTGGTCATTGCTTGTCTGGTTGTCGCCAATGTGCTGCTTGGGCGCCTGCCGCAACTGCTGGCCATTCTCTATGCCGTCATGGGCGTGGTGTCATTGATCGCCTATGGCTCGGACAAGCGTTTCGCCGCAACCGGCCAGTGGCGCACCAGCGAAACAACGCTGCTGGGGTTTGATCTGTTTTTCGGGCTGATCGGCGGACTTCTGGGCCAGGCCCTCTTTCGACACAAAACCCGCAAGCAGAGCTTCATAACGGCAACTCTGTTGATCGTGCTGACGCATCTGCTCTGGCTTGCTGCCTTTGCCAGCGGCCTTATCGATACCCAGACCCTCTGGTCAGAATTCTCATCACTGTTGCAAGGCGCCAGGTAGCCATTGCGCTATCATTCGCGTCCGGCTCGTGACGCGAAGCCTCAGTGCCTCCAGTGGATAAGCCTGTGGATAATGTTTCACGTGAATCGGTGGGACAGCTTCGCCGCCCCACCTCATCCCATCAATGGAACTGCGCTGCCTCAGTCGATTCCGCCATGGCGGTGGTGGCGCTCTGGCCGTCGCTGACCGTCATCGACACGGCATCGAAATAGCTGGTGCCCACTTCTCGCTGGTGCCGAACGGCGGAAAAGCCATCGGCCTCGGCGGCAAATTCGGCCTGCTGCAGCCTCGAATAGCCGGCCATGCCGCTTTCCTTGTAGCTGCGGGCCAATTCGAACGTGCTGAGGCTGAGATTGTGAAAGCCCGCCAGGGTGATGAACTGGTATTTATAACCCATGGCGCCCAGCTCGCGCTGGAACTTGGCCATGTCGGCCTCACCCATATGCTTGGCCCAGTTGAAGCTGGGCGAGCAATTATAAGCCAGCATTTGCTGGGGGAACTGCGCGCGGATGGCTTCGGCAAAGCGGCGCGCCTCGGCCAGGTCCGGCCTTGAGGTCTCGCACCAGATGAGATCGGCATAGGGCGCATAGGCAAGGCCCCGGGCAATGGCGCAGTCGAGCCCGCCTTTGAGCCGGTAAAACCCCTCGGCGGTCCGCTCGCCGGTGACGAAGGGCCTGTCATAGACGTCGATATCGGAGGTGATGAGCCGCGCGGCTTCCGCATCGGTGCGGGCCATGATGAGCGTGGGCACGCCCATGACATCCGCCGCCAGTCGCGCCGCATTGAGCGTGCGGATGAACTGGCTGGTCGGCACCAGAACCTTGCCGCCCAGATGCCCGCATTTCTTCTCCGAGGCGAGCTGGTCCTCGAAATGCACGGCCGCAGCGCCGGCCTCGATCATTGCCTTCATCAATTCGAAGACGTTGAGCGCCCCGCCGAAACCGGCTTCGGCATCGGCAATGATGGGGACGAAAAAGTCGAGATCGGTGGTGGCGACGCCGTCGGCCTGCTCCATGGTCTGGATCTGGTCGGCGCGCTGCAAGGCCTTGTTGATGCGCTTGACCACCGACGGCACGCTGTCCACCGGGTAGAGCGACTGGTCGGGATACATATTGCCCGAGGAATTGGCGTCGGCCGCCACCTGCCAGCCGGAGAGATAGATGGCCTTCAAACCGGCCTTGACCTGCTGCACCGCCTGATTGCCGGTAAACGTGCCCAGGGTCGGGAGGAAATCTTCCGAATGCAGCAATTGCCAGAGCTTCTTGGCGCCGCTTTCGGCCAACGAATGGCGGATTGGCAATGAGCCGGCCAGTCGCCGCACATCGGCCGGCGTATAGGAGCGGGCAATATTGTGCCACCGGTCTGGCGCATAGTCCGGCGTCGGGAAGCTTTCGGGCTGGTGGGGTTTGTCGAGCATGTCGGTCTCCTCAAATTTGGACATGGCTGCGCCGGTCCACGCCAGGGCGCGGCACGGATTCACGTGGAACATTCTTGGATTTTGAAGTCCGTCGCCGATGGTTGGCGCGGATTCAGGTGGCCTAGACAGGGACCCTGCGGCTGAAGGTGGCGGCGATCATGCCGGCGCCAGAGAACAGCTCCTGCGCATCTTCGCCACCCACCAGGGTGAACTGGTGCCGCCCGATCCGCCCGGTTATGGCGAAGCCCTGCGCGGCCAGACCCCGCGCCTTGAACTGGGCCATGGCCTCATTGGCCGTTGGGGCGATGATGGTGACGTATTCGTCGCGCTGCTCGGTTGCGGGGGACATCGGAATTACTCCTCGTTGGTGTCTGTAAAGATTTGACAACAACGCTCGATATGCAAGAAATAACTCGTGAGTCGGCAGTAAAGCTGTCAATCGGCGGTCAAGATTTCATGTGGTCTCTGTAAAGTTCTGTAAATCAGGGGGAGGAAATGGACACTGCTGAGAGCCAGATCGGCGGGCGCATCAAGCGCCTCAGGCGCCAGCGCCATCTCAACCAGGCGGATCTGGCCCAGGCCCTGGGCATTTCGGCCAGCTATCTCAATCTGATCGAGCACAATCGCCGCAAGGTGACGGTGCCGCTGCTGTTTTCCATCGCCGGCTATTTTGGTGTCGAGCCGGGAGAACTGGTTGATGGCGATGAGGGGCGGCTGGCCGGCGACCTGATGGAGGCCTTTGGCGACGACATCTTTGCCGACAGCGACCTCACCAATTTCGAAATCCGCGACCTCGCCCAGGCCAATCCGGCAGCGGCCCGGGCGGTGCTCAAACTCTATGATCGCTACCGGCTGGCCGTGTCCGGCAATCCACCCCCGCCGACGGGCGGAGAGCCCGAGCCCTTCCACCTTGCCACCGATGCCATTTCCGATTTCCTCCAGAACAATGCCAACCACTTTCCGGCCCTTGAGGACAATGCCGAGCGCGTCCGCGCCGACATCGACAATTCCGGCGACAGTTTCGAGACTGGCATCCGCACCTATCTGTTCAATGTTTTCGGGCTCGACGTGCGGCTGGCCTCCCTGCCTCAGGGCATTGCCCGGCAACTCGATGCGGTGGGGCGGCAGCTGCTGATTTCCGACCTGCTGCCGGCCGAAAGCGCCAACTTTCTGCTCGCCCAGCACGTTGGGCAATTGGCGGCCGAGGCCGAAATCGCTGACATCATTGCGCAATCGGGCCTGGCCGAAGGCGATGCGCCGGCTTTGGCGCGCAATGTGCTGTCGGCATATTTCGCAGCGGCGCTGATCATGCCCTATGCGCCGTTCTTGAAGGCCTGCCGCGACTATCGCTACGATATCGAGCGGCTCGGACGGCGTTTCGGCGCCAGTTTCGAGCAGGTCTGCCACCGCATGACGACGCTGCAAAGGAAGGGCGCTTCCGGCATTCCGCTGCATCTGGTGCGCACCGACATTGCCGGAAACATTTCCAAGCGGTTTTCGCTCTCGGGCATTCACATTCCGCGCCATTCCGGCGCCTGTCCGCGCTGGAATATCTACGCGGCTTTTCTTGCGCCCGAGCGGATCAATGTGCAGGTGAGCCAGATGCCGGATGGACAGAAGTTTTTCTGCATTGCGCGGACCATTACCAAGGGCGGCTACCGCCATAACGCGCCGCGACGCTACCTGTCTGTCGGCCTCGGCTGTGCCATTTCTCACGCCAGGGAGATGATCTATTCCGATGGCATGGACCTTTCCAGCGACCAGCAGGTGGTGCCCATCGGGGTCGGCTGTCGCATCTGCCCGCGCCTGGAATGCGGACAGCGGGCCCATCCGCCGGCCGATCACCGCTTCCGCATCGACGATGCGATCAGGCCGGAAAGCCTCTACGCACGAATGCGTTAGGCGCCGGTGTCCCTGGCTTCGCTATCCTGGTGGCGGCGGTCATGGACCCAGCTGGCGCGCCATTCCCGCTCCAGCGTTGCCCGGCGCTTGCCATAGCGTTCCTCGGTTATGGTGAGGCAGACAATGCGGTCGGTGCGGAAATTGCGGAAATCCTGCCGCAACAGGCACCAGGCCGCAATTGTCTGTTTTCCCTCATAAAAAGCCAGGCCCACCGGCCAGATCGTGCGGGTGGTCGGGCGCCCCTGCTCGTCCTCATAATCGATGGACACAGCCTTTTCCTGGCGCATGGCGAGGCGGATGTCGCCCAGGACCGGGATGGGCTTGCGCTGACCCCAGAGTGCCACGGGCCAGAGCGCGGTATCGCTGATCCGGTCGCGCAGATCCTCGGGCGAGGCGGTGGCGATCTTGGCCAGGGCATTGCGCGCGGCAGCGCCCAATCCATCATCCGGCTGGGTCTCGACCCAGCGCGCACCGAGCACCAGGGCTTCCAGTTCCTCGGGACTGAACATCAGCGGCGGCAGGAAAAATCCGGGCTTCAGCATATAGCCGACACCGGCTTCGCCATCGATCGGCGCGCCGAGGCCGATCAGGGTCTGGATATCGCGATAGAGCGTGCGGACCGAGACATTCTGCTCTTCGGCCAGGGCTGCAGCCGTGATCGGCCGGCGGTGCCGCCGCAGCGCATCCATGATGGAAAAAAGTCTTTCGGTCTTGTCCATGCTTTGTCTCCGCCGCGTCCGCTTCGTTCACACGGGCGTGAACTTGCCGACCCGTTCTGCCGGAATTTGTCAGCAGACTGTTCGCACCGGGCGTCGCCTTGATGACACCGTGTCGAAAGCGTCACGCGATCTCGATGTCACACCAATGGCTATAGGGCCGCTCGGGCGAATGGATGACATTGGGAAAATGCGGGTTGTTGACGGCATCGGCAAAGGACTGGTCCTCGAGGCAGAAGCCGGCATGCTTGCCATAGGCCCTGCCATTGAGGCCCGGCACCGGCACGTCGGTCCAGACACCATTATAGACCTGGACGCCGGGTCGGTCGCTCCACAGTTTCAGGGTCAGGTCGCGCTCGGGCGAGACCACGGTGGCAATCGGGTCGGCATGGCGGCGGCCGGTATCGAGCACCATGCCGATGTCGTAGTCGACAGGCGCGCCAGCAGCGTCGCGCATGGTCCGCGGGGTCCGCAGGTCGTAATGCGTGCCCCTGGAGGGGAGGATGGCGCCGGTGGGCGCCAAATTGCCGCCCAGCTCGGTATAGGCCGAGGAATTGACCTGATAGCTATGGTCCAGAACCGTGTCGGCGGTGCCAAGGTTGAAATACTGGTGCTGGACGAGGCTGATCGGGGTCGGCCGGTCGGTCGTGGCCGTCAGTTCGAGGCGCAGGCGGTTGCCCTCAAGCGTATAGGTCGCGGCGAAATTGACATTGCCGGGATAGCCCATGGCGCCATCGGGCGAGAAATGGGTGAACCGCACGCAATTGTTGGCGCTGTCGGCCTCACCCTGCCAGACCTGGCGCCCCAGACCCTCGGCGCCGCCATGCAATTGCAGGTCGCCGGCATTGGGCGGCAGCTGGTAGGTCACGCCATCGAGCTCGAACCGCGCGTGGGAAATGCGGTTGGCCACGCGCCCGGCCAGCGAGCCGAAATGCGGACTGTGGGCGGGATAGGCGTCGAATGTGTCAAAGCCGAGCACGACCGACCGTTCGCCGCCGGCAACCGGCACGCGCCAGTCGCGGACGACCACGCCATAGCCGATAATGTCGACGCTCACGCCGGTATTGCTCACGAGGCGGAACTGGTCCACCCGCTTGCCGGCAAATTCCCCGAAGGTTGAAACTGCAATGGCCATGATCGGTCCCCGTCCCTCTCTCACTCCGGGCGGAGCTGTAGCGCTATTCGCCCCCCAGCCGCAACGCTGCACTTGACCTTTGGCCGGGGCATGGGGAGTGTGCAGGCGAGGTACGTGACCGGGGGGAAGCGGTTTGACGGAAGAGACGATGCGGCGGCGGGCAACTGTCCATGACGTGGCGCGAGCGGCCGGCGTGTCGCTGGCAACGGTCGACCGGGTGCTCAATGGCCGCCCGGGCGTGCGAGCCGCGACGGCCGAAAAGGTCGAGGAAGCCATTGCCCAGCTGGGCTTTTCGCGCGACCTCAATGCCTCGCTGATGGCGCGGTCGCGCGACCTCAGCGTGGTTTTCTTCATCCCCGACGGCGCCAACGAATTCATGAACAGCCTGGGCGAGGCGGTGGAGCGCCGGTCGGCTTCGGCGCTGGCCGATCGCATGCATCTGGGCATAAGGCGGGTTCGGGCACTCGATGCTGCGGCGCTGGCCGAGGGGCTTGACCAGCTCGATCCGCGCCAGTGCGATTGTGCTGTCGTGGTGTCGAGCGACGAGCCAAAAGTTATCGCCGCCATCGAGGCCGCGCATCGGCGCGGCATTGCCGTCATGACCCTGGTCTCGGACCTGCCGGGCTCGGCGCGGCGCAAGTTCATCGGCATCGACAATGTCGCCGCCGGGCGGACTGCCGCATCGCTGATGGGGCGGTTCCTGCCCCAGGGTGGCAAGGTGGCCGTGGTGGCCGGTTCGCTGCATCTGCGCGATCATGCCGAGCGGCTCGACGGGTTTCGGGCCGCCCTCAAGGCGGAGTTTTCCGGCATCCGCCTCATCGGCCCGGACGAAGGACATGACGATCCGTCCGAAACTGCGGCTTTGGTGGCGCGCCTGCTCCGCGAACATGGCGATCTCGGCGGCATCTATAATCTGGGAGCCGGAAATGCGGGCCTTGTCGAGGCGCTGGAAGCCTCCGGGCGCGGCAGCAAGCTGCGGGTCATTGCGCATGAACTGACCGCGCCGACGCGGGCGGGCCTCAGGAGCGGATCCATTGATGTTGTGCTCGATCAGAATCCGGATGGCGAAATTCGCGAAGCCATTGCAGCCGCCCGCGCGCTGGCGCTGGACACGGCGCGGACGGCGGTGACGGATCCGATCGAGATCGGAATATTTTTGCGCGACAATCTGCGCTGAGGATCGGGCCTTGCAGGCCGCGTGCTCGGGCGCTCCGCGCACCTGTGCCGGTTGCGAATGGCCCTCGGATCGCGCCCGAGGGCGGAACCACGGGTGGGATTTGGTGGACACAGCTTCGAAGTTGAATTTGGGATGTTCCTAAGGAATAATCTCGGGTAAGAAACGCGCCAATCTAGAAATCGGCGTGCCCCGAAAATGGGGTGGGAGGACGTTCAGATGATTCGGTTTGAAGTGATTGAGGTACGTGCCTCATGACCTTTCTTGGCATTGATATCGGCACGTCGGGCGTCAAGGCGCTGCTGATCGACGCGGATGGCAGGGCGATTGGCGAGGCTTCGGCCCCGGCGGTGGAACCGGTGCGGCCGCAGCCGGGCTGGTCCGAGCAGAATCCTGCCGACTGGTGGACGGCGACACTCAATGCCGTGGACCGGCTCAAGCAGAGCCATGGCAAGGAACTGGCCGCCGCAAAGGGCATCGGCCTTTCCGGCCATATGCATGGCGCCACCCTGCTGGGCGAGAATGACGCTGTGCTGCGGCCCTGCATTCTCTGGAATGACGGGCGTTCGGCGGCCGAATGCGGCGAGATGGAAGCGGCGCTGCCGAGCCTGCGCCAGCTGGCCGGCAATATTGCCATGCCCGGCTTTACCGCGCCCAAGATCGCCTGGGTCAGGAAGCACGAGCCGGACATCTATGCCCGCATCCGCAAGGTGCTGTTGCCCAAGGCCTATGTCCGCCTGCTGCTGACGGGCGAGCATGTCGAGGACATGTCCGATGCCGCGGGAACGCTGTGGCTCGATGTGGCCAAACGCGACTGGTCCGATGCCCTGCTTGGCGTCACCGGCCTCACCCGCGATCACATGCCCCGCCTGGTCGAGGGCTCGGCGGTTTCGGCGCAACTGAAGCCTGAATTCGTGGCCCGCTGGGGCATGAGCGGCCCGGTCCTCGTGGCCGGCGGCGCCGGCGACAATGCGGCGGCGGCCTGCGGCATCGGCGCCATCCGGCCCGGTGAGGGTTTCGTCTCGCTTGGCACGTCGGGCGTGCTCTTTGTCTCCAACGAGACCTTCAGCCCCAATACCGAAGGCGCCGTCCACGCTTTCTGTCATGCCATTCCTGACACCTGGCACCAGATGGGGGTCATCCTCTCGGCGACGGACAGCCTCAACTGGCTGTCCCGCATATCGGGCAGGAAGCAGGCAGACCTGTCTGCCGAGGCCGAGGCCCAGTTCAAGGGACCGGGCGAAACGATTTTCCTGCCCTATCTTTCGGGCGAGCGGACGCCGCACAACAATGCCGGCGCGCGCGGGTCGTTCACGGGCCTCAGCCAGTCCACCGACACGGCGCAACTGGCCCAGGCGGTGATGGAAGGCGTGAGCTTTGCCATGCGCGATTGCCAGCGTGTGCTTGAAGATGCCGGCACGCGGATAGACCGCCTGCTGGCCGTGGGCGGCGGGTCGAAATCGGCTTTGTGGCTCAAGATGCTGGCCACCAATCTCGATATGGAAATCGCCCTGCCCGAAGATGGCGATTTCGGCGGCGCGCTGGGCGCCGCGCGGCTGGGTCTCTGTGCTGCGACCGGGGCCAGCCCGGCCGAGGTCATGACCATGCCGCCCGTCAAAACTACAATCGCGCCCGACACAAAACTGTCGGCCGCCTATTCCGACCACTATGCGCGCTATCGCGCGCTCTATCCCGCCATCGAGGAGGCAAGGCAGTGAGCGACTTTTTCAAGGGCCTGAGCAAGGTCAAGTATGAGGGCACGGACAGCAAGAATCCGCTGGCCTTCCACCATTACAACAAGGACGAGATCGTCGCCGGCAAGAGGATGGAAGACCATATCCGCCCGGCCATCGCCTATTGGCACACCTTCGCCCAGGAAGGCGGCGACCCGTTTGGCGGCCGCACCTTCGATCGTCCCTGGTTCGACAAGGGCATCGAGGGTGCCAAGCTCAAGGCCGAAGTGGCCTTTGAATTCTTCGACCTGATCGACGTGCCCTATTACTGCTTCCACGACGTCGACATCGCCCCCGAGGGCGCGACGCTGGCGGAAAGCAACAAGAATGTCCGCGTCATCGGCGACATCCTTGCCGAAAAGATGCAGCAGAGCGGAAAGAAGCTGCTCTGGGGCACGGCCAACCTCTTCTCCAACCGCCGCTACATGGCGGGCGCCGCCACCAATCCGGATCCGGAAGTCTTCGCCTATGCCGCCGGCCAGGTGCAGAACGTGCTGGAGCTGACCCATGAACTGGGTGGCGAGAACTATGTGCTCTGGGGCGGCCGCGAGGGCTATGAAACGCTGCTGAACACCAAGGTGGGCCAGGAAGCCGACCAGATGGCGCGGTTCCTGACGCTGGTCATCGAGCATGCCGACAAGATCGGTTTCAAGGGCCAGATCCTGATCGAGCCCAAGCCGCAGGAGCCGAGCAAGCACCAGTATGACTTCGACGTCGCCACGGTCTACGGGTTCCTGCAGCGCTATGGCCTTGAGAGCCGGGTGAAGTGCAATATCGAGGTCGGCCACGCCTTCCTTGCCGGTCACTCCTTCGAGCACGAACTGGCGGTTGCCTCTTCGCTGGGCATGCTCGGCTCGGTCGACGCCAACCGCAACGACCTGCAGTCGGGCTGGGATACCGACCACTTCCCCAACAATCCGGGCGAAATGGCGCTGGCCTTCTACTACATCCTCAAGCAGGGGGGGCTCGGCAAGGGCGGCTTCAATTTCGACGCCAAGGTACGCCGCCAGTCGCTCGATCCGGCGGACCTGCTCTATGGTCACATTGGCGGCCTCGACACGCTGGCCCGCGGCTTGAAGGGCGCTGCGGCGCTGATCGAAGACGGCGAGTTCGACAAGCTGCTCGACGATCGCTATGCCGGCTGGAACAATGGCCTCGGCAAGGACATCCTGGATGGCAAGCTGAGCCTTGCTGACATTGCCGGCAAGGTCGCGGCCGAAGGCATCAACCCGCAGCCCAAATCCGGCCGCCAGGAATATCTCGAAAACCTGGTCAACCGGTTCGTGTAGGGCCAAATGCCCGGTGCCATTCCTCTCCCCCTCGGGGAGAGGGTGGATCGGGCGCAGCCCGAGACGGGTGAGGGGGATGCCAAGGCCTTCCCTGAGCTTGCCTTATCATCCCCCTCATCCGGCGCTGCGCGCCACCTTCTCCCCGAGGGGGAGAAGAATAGACCCCCCACCCGCCCTTCGGGCACCCTCTCCCTCAAGGGGAGAGGGTGATGGAGCCGAAAATGCCCCAACTGACAAATCCCATCCTCCCCGGCTTCAATCCGGACCCGTCCATCTTGCGCGTCGGCGACGACTATTACATCGCCACCTCCACCTTCGAGTGGTTTCCGGGCGTGCAGATCCACCACAGCAAGGACCTCGCCAACTGGGAGCTGATCACGCGCCCGCTGACCCGCAAGAGCCAGCTCGACATGCGTGGCGATCCGGACAGCTGCGGCGTCTGGGCCCCCTGCCTCACCCATGACGGGGAAAAATTCTGGCTGGTCTATACCGACGTCAAGCGCAAGGACGGCTCGTTCAAGGACGCGCACAATTACATCGTCTGGGCGGACAAGATTGAGGGCCCCTGGTCCGACCCGATCTATGTCAATTCTTCAGGCTTCGATCCGTCCCTTTTCCACGATGACGACGGCAAGAAGTGGTTCGTCAACATGCTATGGGACCATAGGACCCGCCCGCTGAAGTTTGCCGGCATTGCCCTGCAGGAATTCGATCCCAAGGCGGGCAAGCTCGTGGGCCCGATCAAGAATATCTACAAGGGCACTGACCTCAAGCTCGTCGAAGGCCCGCATCTCTACAAGCGCAATGGCTGGTATTACCTGCTGACGGCCGAGGGCGGCACGGCCTATGACCACGCCTGCACCTTTGCCCGTTCGCGCCAGATCGACGGTCCCTACGAGACCCATCCGGACAAGCATATTCTCACCAGTAAGGATGCGCCGCTGGCGGCCCTCCAGCGCGCCGGCCATGGCGACATTGTCGAGACGCCGGATGGCAAGACCTATCTCGTGCACCTGACCGGCCGCCCGACCACCCAGGAACGCCGCTGCGTTCTGGGCCGCGAAACCGCGATCCAGGAGGCCTATTGGGGCGAAGACGACTGGCTCTATGTCAAGAATGGCCCGGTGCCCTCGCTCCATGTCGAAGTGCCCGGCACGTGCGACGAGGCCAAATACTGGGCCGAGCAGCGCTATACGTTCGAAAACGGCCTGCCGATCGACTTCCAGTGGCTGCGCACGCCGGACACGGATCGTATCTTCAAGACCGAGGGCGGCAAGCTGACCCTGTTCGGGCGCGAAAGCATCGGCTCCTGGTTCGAGCAGGCTTTGGTGGCCCGCCGGCAGCAGCATTTCTCCTATGATGCCGAGACTGTGGTGGATTTTGCCGCTACCGACGAGCGCACCATGGCGGGGCTGACCGCCTATTACAGCCGCTACAATTTCTTCTACCTGGCCGTCACCGCCCATTCCGACGGACAGCGGGAACTGCTGCTGATGAGCTCGGAAATCTCCTGGCCGGATGGCAATCTGAAATTCCCGGCCGAGCCGGTGCAGATCCCCAATAGTGGCAAGGTCAGGCTGGCCCTGACCATCAGGGGCAGGAAACTGCAATTCTTCTACGCCCTCGAGGGACAGGATCTGCAGCCCATTGGCCCGGTCCTCGACGCTTCGATCCTGTCGGACGAATGCGGCGGCCACCAGGCCCATGGCAGCTTTACCGGCGCCTTTGTCGGCGTCGCCGCGCATGACCTCAACGGCACGGCCAGCCCCGCCAGCTTCGATTATTTCACCTATCGCCCGCAGCACGATCCCTCGGATCGCTACGAGGTCGAGGCGCTGGTCGAAGGGCGTGGCTACGGCGCCTGATCACTTCTTTCTGAACCGGGGGCGACAAGTCCCCGGTTTGGTGCCTAGTATGATGTCATAGCGGTCGCAGGTTCTGCGTCTCGCGCAAGGGGCAGCGCTACGCAACGTCTTGCGACCTCCAACCTGGAGGAGTGCTCAACATGGCCCGAATGCACGTCATTGCCGGTTCCAGCGAAAAGCTGGACATGCCGGTCATCCACCAGATTTCCGTCAGTGACATCGGCGACGTGCTCAGGCGCGGCGCCGCCGATTTCTGGGCCAAGCCCAGCCATTACATCCTGCTCATGGTGATCTATCCGATCATTGGCATCGTGCTGACGGTGTGGATGAACGGCTTTCACACCTGGACCCTGCTCTATCCGCTGGTCGGCGGCTTCGCCCTGATCGGTCCCATAGCCGCGCTGCCGCTCTACGAAATCTCGCGCCGGCGCGAACTGGGCGAAAATCCCACCTGGGGCGATGCCTTCAAGGTCTTTCACTCCCCGGCGCTGGGCTCGATCATGGCGGTGGGCGCCATGCTCTTCGTGCTGTTCACGCTGTGGATGACCAGCGCCCAGGCGCTGTACGAGGCCCTGTTCGGCTCCTCCCCGCCCCGCACGCTGACCGGCCTTGTGGGCCAGGTTTTGAACGACCCGGGTGGGATTACGCTCCTCGCCATCGGCACCGGGCTCGGGGCGCTGTTCGCGCTCGTGGTGCTGTGCACCACGGTCATTGCCTTCCCGCTCCTGGTCGATCGCGATGTCGGCGCCTATGTGGCGGTGGAGACCTCGTTCCGGGCGGTCATGTATAACCGCGTGCCGCTCTTTCTCTGGGGCGCCATTGTCGGCGCCGGAATTTTCCTCGCCTCCCTGCCGCTATTCGTGGGCCTGGCCGTGGTGCTGCCGATCTTCGGCCACGCCACCTGGCACCTCTATCGCAAGCTGGTGGAACCGGCCTCGCTGATCCGAGGCACCTAACGATCCGGGCCGTCGGCCTGCTCATCAAAGGTCACGATGACCCGGAACCGGTCGGGTCATCTGACTTTGCCGCAGAAGCTGGGGGTGCGCTGTTCTTCCTCGAGGCCGGCCACGTCGACAGGGGTTATCACGTCACGACCGAGACAGCCGAAAGTGGGACCGTGCACCTGACCTGCGCGGTGAAGGGAGCCTTCAGGTCAGACCCGCAGCGTCCCACAGCATCACACAACTGGGCATAGTGCCCCCTGCCCGGTTGGCATCCCCCCGCGAAGCGCCTAAGGTCCGGGTTCCTTTTTGAGCCCTTTTGCCCGCGCCCATGGACCAGACCCATTTCGAGGCCGATTCCAGCGCCGCCCCGGTGGCGCTGACGCCGATGATGGCGCAGTATTTCGAGATCAAGTCGGTCAATCCGGGATATCTGCTATTCTATCGCATGGGCGATTTCTACGAGCTGTTCTTCGAGGACGCCGAGATCGCCAGCGCCGCCCTCGGCATCGTGCTGACCAAGCGCGGCAAGCATCTGGGCGAGGATATCGGCATGTGCGGCGTGCCCATCCACGCCGCCAATGACTATCTCAACAAGCTCATAAAACTCGGGCACCGCGTCGCCATCTGCGAACAGGTCGAAGACCCGGCCGAGGCCAAGAAGCGCGGGTCGAAATCGGTCGTGAAGCGCGACGTCGTCCGTCTCGTCACCCCCGGCACGCTGACCGAGGACGATCATCTCGACGCCCGCTCCGCCAATTATCTCGCCTCGCTGTCCATGGTGCGCCACGGCGAGACCGATTTTGCCCTGGCCTGGGCCGATATTTCCACCGGCGAGACCTTTGTGTCCGACCTCGCGGCCGAACAGCTGGGCGATGAGCTGGCGCGCATCGCCCCGGCCGAACTGCTGCTGACCGAAGCGGCCTGGCAGGCGCTGGCGGAGCGGCATCTGTTCGCGCCGGCCTGGGCCGGCATTGCCACCACCATTCCGGCCGAAATGGCCAGCAGCGAGGCGGCGATGCCGGCTTTGCGCGCCGCCTTTGACGTCGATGTCTTTGATCCAAGCGCCCTCAGCCGCGCCGGTCGGGCGGCGCTGGGGGCGCTGGTGACCTATGTCGGGGAAAGCCAGAAGGGTCGCACTGCGCCGCTGCGCCCGCCGGTCAGCAACCCGGCCGAGACGGTGATGAGCATCGACGCGGCAACGCGTGCCTCGCTCGAAATCCTCCTCACCCAACGGGGCCAGAGCAAGGGCTCGCTGCGCCAGTCCATCGACCTGACGGTGACGGCCCCCGGCGCGCGGCTTTTGGCCAATCGTCTCGCCGCGCCGCTGCGGCAGGCGGCGGCGGTCAATGAGAGGCTCGATGCGGTCGGCCGGCTGGTGGATGACACGCTGCTGCGGGCCCGCCTGCGGCAGGATCTCAAGAGTGCGCCCGACCTCGCCCGGGCCCTGTCGCGCCTGGCGCTGGAGCGCGGTGGTCCGCGCGATCTGGCTGCCGTGGGCAAGGCCGTGGCGGCGGCGCTGGAACTGGCTTCCCATCTCACCCGCCAGCCCGACCTGCCTTCGGTGCTGCAGCGGCTCGCGACGATCCTGGGCGCCGCGCCCCGTGGGCTGGCCGAAGAACTGGCGCTGGCGCTCGACGACGAGTTGCCCCTCCTCAGCCGCGATGGCGGCTTTGTCGGCCCCGGCTATGACGGCAAGCTCGACGAGGAACGGGCGCTGGGGCGGCAGACGCGCGACGTGGTTGCGGCCCTGCAGGCGCGGCTGATGGACGAGACCGATGTCCGCAGCCTCAAGATCAAGCACAATGGCGTGCTCGGCTTTTTTGTCGAAGTGCCGGCGGCGCACGGCCAGAAACTGCTCGAAGCCCCGCATCGCGAAATCTTTATCCATCGCCAGACGCTGGCCAATGCCATGCGCTTCACCACCACGGAACTGGCCGAACTCGAAGGCCGCATCGCCCGGGCCCAGGATGCGGCGCTGGAGATCGAGCTGGGGATTTTCGGGCGCATGCGCGAGGCGGTGCTGGGCCTGACCGCCCCGCTGCAGGGCCTTGCCGACGCTCTGGCCGAACTCGACGTGACGGCGGCGCTGGCGGAAGTCTCGGCGACCCGCGGCTATTGCCGGCCCATCGTCGATGACAGCCTTGCTTTTGCCATTTCAGGCGGGCGTCATCCGGTTGTGGAATTGATGGTCAAGGCCGAGGGCCACAGCTTTGTCGCCAATAATGCCGATCTCTCGGGCAGCGAGGAGGCCGGTGGCGGTGCCCTGTGGCTGGTGACGGGCCCCAATATGGGCGGCAAGTCGACCTTTCTGCGCCAGAATGCACTGGTGGCCATCATGGCGCAGATGGGCTGCTACGTGCCGGCAGACTCGGCCCATATCGGTGTCGTCGATCGCCTGTTCAGCCGTGTCGGCGCGTCCGATGACATTGCTCATGGCCGCTCGACCTTCATGGTCGAAATGGTCGAGACCGCTGCCATCCTCAATCGCGCCACGCGCCGTAGCCTCGTCGTGCTCGACGAGATCGGGCGCGGTACGGCCACCTTCGACGGGCTCTCCATTGCCTGGGCTTCGGTCGAGGCATTGCATGAAACCACCGGTTGCCGAGCGCTGTTCGCCACCCATTTCCACGAGCTGACCTCGCTGGCCAAGACGCTGTCCCGCGTCGCCAATGTCACCATGAAGGTGCGCGAATGGGAGGGTGAGGTCGTGTTCCTGCATGAAGTCGGTCCCGGCGCCGCCGACCGCTCCTACGGCATTCATGTGGCGCGCCTGGCTGGCGTCCCGGCGCCGGTCATTGCCCGGGCCAAACAGGTTCTTGATGTGCTCGAGCAGCGTTCGGCCGGCACATCCTCTTCCAGCCAGAAGGCCAGCGTGCTAGACGATCTGCCGCTCTTTGCCCATCAGCCGGCCCCGGCGCCAAAGGGCAAGGACCCCGTTCACGAAGCGCTCGATGCCGTCCGCCCCGACGAGATGACGCCGAGGCAGGCCATTGAGGCGCTGTATACTTTGAAGAAACTCCGCGATGACGCTCGCCGAAACTGAGGCACGGCCTAAAAAGCCGCAGTTCGCGCTGAAGACCGCAGACACGCTGCTGGCCGAGTTCGATGCCCTGTTGGGGGACGAGCCGGCACGCTCGCCAACCGCTCGCGCCGCTGTGCTCGGCCATGTCCGCCAGACGCTTGCCGAAGCCCGCAGGAGCGCCGAGGCGGAGCTTCTGGCCCATAACAAGGGCACGCGCTGCGCCCAGAACCTCTCGGCCGCGCAGGACGAGCTCATTACCGCCGTGCATCGCTTTGCCACGACGCGGGTCTATCCGGTCGACAATCCCTCCGGTGCCGAGGCCATCGCGCTGTCGGCCGTGGGCGGCTATGGCCGCGGCACGCTGGCGCCGGGCAGCGACATCGATCTCCTCTTCATCCTGCCCTACAAGCAGACCCCCTGGGGCGAACAGGTCACCGAGTATATTCTCTATATGCTCTGGGACCTGGGGCAGAAGGTCGGCCATGCCGTGCGCTCGGTGGATGAATGCATCCGCATGGCCCGCGCCGACATGACCGTGCGTACCGCCACCCTCGAGGCGCGCTTCCTCACCGGCGACAGGGCGCTCTACGAAAGCCTGGTGCAGCGGTTCGAAACCGAGATCATGCCCCGGACCGGCCCCGAATTCATCGCCGCCAAGATGGCCGAGCGCGACGAGCGCCACAAGCAGATGGGCAATACCCGCTATGTGGTCGAGCCCAATATCAAGGACGGCAAGGGGGGACTGAGGGACCTCAACACGCTGTTCTGGATCGGAAAATACTTCTACCAGGTTAAGACCAGCCATGACCTGGTCGCCAAGGGCGTGCTCTCGGAGGCCGAGAACCGGCATTTCTCCCGCGCCGAGGATTTCCTCTGGGCGGTGCGCTGTCACCTGCATTTCATCACCGGCCGTGCCGACGAAAAGCTGACCTTTGACGTGCAGCCCGAAATCGCCCGGCGCATGGGCTATGCCGAACGCCTGGGCATGCTGGGGGTCGAGCGCTTCATGAAGCGCTATTTCCTCGTTGCCAAGGATGTGGGGGACCTGACCCGCATCATCTGCGCATCGCTCGAATTCCACCATGCCAAGGACATGGACCTGGTGGGGCGCGTGCTGGCGCCGTTCCGCTCGGGCAAGTCCAGGATCAAGGGCGAGACGGCCTTCATCGTCGATACCGGCCGCCTCAATATCGCGGCGCCTGACGTCTTCGAGAAGGACCCGGTCAATCTCATCCGCGCCTTCATGGTGGCGGGCCGCGAGGAACTGCTGTTCCATCCCGACGCCATCAAGCAGGTCCGCGACAGTCTGCGGCTGATCGACAACAGGTTGCGCAACGACACCAGGGCCAATGCGCATTTCCTGACCATCCTCACCAGTCCGCTCTATGTCGAGCGCATCCTGCGGCAGATGAACGAGAGCGGTGTCCTGGGCAAGTTCGTGCCCGATTTCGGCAAGATCGTCGCGCTGATGCAGTTCAACATGTATCACCACTATACGGTGGACGAGCACCTGATCCGCTCGGTCGGCGTCATGGCCGAGATCGCCAATGGCGGCCTGCGCAATGAACTGCCGCTGACCCACGAATTGCTGCCCCAGCTCAACGATACGCGCCTGCTCTATGTGGCGCTGTTCCTCCATGACATCGCCAAGGGCCGGCCCGAGGATCATTCGATTGCTGGCGCCCGCATCGCGCGCAAGCTGTGCCCGCGTTTTGGGCTCAACGAGGCGGAAACCGATACCGTCGCCTGGCTGATCGAATATCACCTGTTGATGAGCGAGATCGCCCAGGCGCGCGACATCCAGGACCCGGAAACCGCAAAAGCCTTTGCCGATGTGGTGCAGTCGCCCCAGCGCCTGGCGTTGCTGATGATCCTCACCGCCTGCGATATCCGCGCTGTGGGTCCCGGCACCTGGACCGGCTGGAAGGGATCGCTCCTGCGCGCGCTCTACTATGCCACCGAACCGCTGCTCTCGGGCGGGCATAGCCAGGTCAGCCAGTCCGACCGCGTCGGCGCCGCGCGCCAGGCGCTGGCCGCCTCGCTCACCAACTGGGCCCCGGCCGACGTGGAAGCCTATACGGCCCGCCACTACGACCACTACTGGCTGCGCGCCGAGCCCGAATTGCAGCGCGAACACGCCAAGATGATCCACAATGCCGACATTGCCGACCAGCCCTTTGCCGGGGCGATCAAGGTCAAGGCCTTCGAGGGCATTACCGAAGTCAGCTTCTATGTGCCCGACCACCCGCGCCTGCTCTCGCTGATCGCCGGGGCCTGTACCATGCAGGATGCCTCCATCATCGGGGCGCAGATCTTTTCGACCCGCGACGGCCGCGCCATCGACACTTTCCGCCTGAAGCGTTCCTTCACGTCGGACGAGGACGAGAAGGTCCGCGCCACGCGCATCGTCGATACGGTCAAGCAACTGCTCCAGGGCAAGCGCCAGGTGCTGATCGACCTGGGCAAGGAAAGCCGGCACAACAAGCGCCTGCGGCCCTTCACCCTCCCGGCACAGGTGTCGGTCAGTAACGCCATCTCGGAAAAGTTCACCGTCATCGAGGTTTCGGGTCTCGATCGCATCGGCCTGCTCTACGCGCTCACCCGTGAGATTTCTGATCTGAGCCTCACCATCGGCTCGGCCCATATCGGCACCTATGGCGAAAAGGCCGTGGACGTTTTCTACGTCACCGACCTCACGGGGCAGAAAATCCATGTGAAGGCCCGCCAGAAGAAGATCCACGACGCATTGATGGCCGTGTTCAGACGGCCCGAACAGGGTCAGGAGAAAAAGGTGGCCAATGGGTGAGCTGGGGCGTGCACCTCTCCCTTTGGGGGAGAGGTCGACGGCGAAGCCGGCGGGTGAGGGGGCCTCGGCCCCGCACATAGCCGGGAGAAGGCCCCCTCACCCGGCCCTTCAGGCCGACCTCTCCCCCAAAGGGAGAGGTGAAGTGGGCTTCGCCCCATGAGCCTCTTCCGCAATTTCGTCTCCGTCGGCTCCCTCACCCTGGTCAGCCGCATTGCCGGCTTCGTGCGCGATGCGCTGATGGCGGCGGTTTTGGGCACCGGGCCGGCCGCCGACGCCTTCTTTGCCGCTTTCCGCTTCCCGAACCTCTTCCGGCGGCTCTTTGCCGAGGGCGCCTTCAACACCGCCTTCGTGCCGATGTTCTCGGGCGCGCTCGAGCGCGAGGGCGAGGAGGGGGCAAAGCTGCTCGCCGCGCGGATCATGAGCTGGCTCGTGGTCATGCTGCTCATCGTGACCGTGCTGGCCGAAATCTTCATGCCGCAGCTCATGCTGGCCTTCGTGCCCGGCTTTGTCGATGACGCGGAAAAATTCGAGCTGACCGTGCTCCTGACGCGGATCATGTTCCCGTATCTGGCCTGCATGTCGCTGATGGCCGCCTATGGCGCCATTCTCAACACGCTGGGACGCTTTTTCGCGGCGGCTTTCGCGCCGGTCCTGCTCAATATCGTCAATATCGCCATGCTGGTGCCGCTGGCCACGATCTGGGTCCAGGACCCGGCCTCGGCCACAGTCTGGGTGGCCATTGCCACCATGGGTGGCGGCATTGCACAGCTGGTGCTGGTCTGGGCGGCGATCGAACGATCGGGGTTCCGCCCGCGCTTCCAGTTTCCGCGCTTCGACGCCGAAGTGCGCCGTTTCTGGGTGCTGGCCGTGCCGGCGATCCTGGCCGGTGGCATTACCCAGATCAATATTTTCGTGGGCACCATCATCGCCTCGGGCGCCGACAATGCCATTTCGGTGCTCTCCTATGCCGACCGGCTATACCAGCTGCCGCTGGGGATCATCGGCATTGCCATCGGCACGGTGCTGCTGCCTGAACTGAGCCGCCATCTCAAGGGCGGGCGCGAGGCCGAGGCGCGGCAGAGCCAGGACCAGGCGCTTTTCGTCTCCATGCTGCTGACCATGCCCGCCGCGGTGGCGCTGATCGCCCTGGCCGAACCGATCGTGCGGGTGCTGTTCGAGCGCGGCGCCTTCACCGCGCTGGCCACGACCCAGACTGCGGAGGCGCTGATTGCCTTTTCGGTGGGCCTGCCGGCCTATGTGCTGATCCGGGTGCTGCAGCCGGGCTTTTTTGCCCGCGAGGACACGCTGACCCCGACCATTTTCGCCGGGGTGAGCGTCGTCGCCAATATCGGCATTTCGCTCTGGCTGTTCCCGAGCCTTGTCCATGTCGGCATTGCCATTGCGACGGCGGCCTCGTCCTGGCTCAATGTCGCGATGCTGGCATCGACCCTGGCCCTGCGCGGGGAATTCCGCCTGACCTGGAAGCAGTGGCGGGCGCAGATCGCCATTCTTGTCATCAGCCTCGTCATGGGCGTCGCACTGTGGCTCCTGGCCGGGCAGGGCGCGGCGCATCTGGCGGCGGGCGTGCCGCTCTGGCGTCAGGCGGGGGTGCTGGCCGCACTGATCGGTTTCGGGATCGTCACCTATTTCACCCTGATCCACATTTCGGGCACGCAGAACCTGCGCACCCTCATGGGGCGGTTGCGGCGGCGCGGTTAGTTTCGTCCATTCACAGGGTCATTCCGGCGCTGGCCGGACTCCATGTCCGTTAGTCTGCGCGCGCTACCGGCATCGAGCATGGATCCCGGCCTTCGCCGGGATGACATCGGAGGTGATCGGAGATAAGTGTTCCCTCGTTGTATTTACGGGCACCCCAATGACTTTCACTCAGCGCGTCTTTTCCGGCATCAAGCCATCCGGCGACCTGCACCTCGGCAATTATCTCGGCGCCATCCGCCGCTTTGTGCCGCTCCAGGACACGCATGAGACCATCTATTGCGTGGTCGACATGCACGCCATCACCGTCTGGCAGGACCCGGAGGATCTGAAGCGCTGGACCTATGAAATCGCCGCCGCCTACATCGCGGCCGGTGTCGATCCCACGCGCTCGGTCATCTTCAACCAGTCCCAGGTCATGGAACATGCCGAGCTGAGCTGGATCTTCAACTGCGTGGCGCGCATGGGCTGGATGGCCCGCATGACCCAGTTCAAGGACAAGGCCGGCGAGAATAGCGAACAGGTGTCGTTGGGTCTCTTCGCCTATCCCAGCCTGATGGCTGCGGACATCCTGCTCTACAAGGCCACTGGCGTCCCTGTGGGCGAGGACCAGAAACAGCATCTTGAGCTGACGCGCGACATCGCCAAGAAGTTCAATCACGACTTCAAGAAGCAGATCAAGGCGCTGGGGCACAAGGGTGATTTCTTCCCCATTACCGAGACGCTGGCAACCGGGCCCGCCATGCGCGTCAAATCGCTCAAGGACGGCTCCAAGAAGATGAGCAAGTCCGACGCTTCGGACCTGTCCACCATCTACATGATGGATGATGCCGATCTGATCGCCAAGAAGATCAAGCGCGCCACGACCGACGCCGATGCCCTTCCCAGCGAGGCCGCGGGCCTCAATGGCCGCCTCGAGGCGGAAAACCTCGTGGGCATTTTTGCGGCGCTGTCCAACCGGAGCGTGGATGACGTTCTGGGCGAATTCGGCGGCCAGGGCTGGGGCGTGTTCAAGCCCGCTCTCGCTGACCTTGCAGTGGCAAAGCTCTCGCCCATCGCCGAGGAAATGAAACGCCTGGTTGCCGATCGCGGCGAGATGGACAAGATATTGCGGGATGGGGCCGAGCGCGCCCGCGCCATCGCCCAGCCCATCATGGCCGATGTGCGCAATATTGTCGGCTTCGTCCGCTAACCGGGAGAGCCCATGGTTTCGCAAGTCGAATACAAGCGCAAATTCCTCGTCGTCATCGACGAGACCGAGGAATGCGACCGCGCCCTGACCTTTGCCGCCTGGCGCGTCAAGCGGACCGGCGGTACCGTCGTGCTGGTCACCATCATTCCGCAGCCCGAATTCATCGGCCTGGGCGTTGAGGACGTGCTGCGCGCCGAAGCGGTCGAGGAAGCCGAGCGCAATCTCGACCGGCGCATGGCCCGGATCAAGGAAATCGGCGACGTGCGCGCCGAATCGGTAATCCGAGAGGGCAATGGTCCCGAGCAGATCGAGCGGGTCATCGACAAGGACCACGATATTGCCATCCTGGTCCTGGCCGCCTCGAACTCGCCCGAGGGCCCCGGTCCGCTGGTCACCCATTTTGCGGCCCGCGCCAATGTGCTGCCGATCCCGCTGACCATCGTGCCCGGCCGCATGACCGACGAAGAAGTTATTGCTATCTGCTGAGCGTTCCGCTCAGCGGACAAATCATGCCGGTGGCATGATTTGAGCGAAGCAGGCCATGGCACCTCTGGTGCCGTGGCGGAGCCGGCCCGCTTCAGCGGGCAAAATCGCTCCAGTGGAGCGATTTCAGGCTGGCAGGCCCGGAGAGCTATGCTCGCAGGGCGTGCCGCGCAGCGCCGCCAGGCTGGATTGCCCGGCCGGGCAATGACGAAGAATGGCGGGGCTGTGGTCTGAAGTCTGGCAGCCATGCAAGCGCCCACACGCATTGGCCCTTGCATCCTGACTGCAAAAGTCTATTTTAGAAGCGTTCTAATCGTATCGCGCGGAAGCATCCATGTTCATCCAGACCGAAGCCACGCCCAATCCGGCGACCCTGAAGTTCCTGCCGGGCCGCGATGTGCTGATGGGCGAGCCGCGCGATTTCCGCTCCGTGGATGCGGCGGCGGTCTCGCCGCTGGCCACGGGCCTGTTCGCCATTTCGGGCGTGACCGGGGTATTCCTCGGTTCCGACTTCATCTCGGTGACCAAGGACGACACCAACTGGGCCCATATCAAGCCGGCCATTCTCGGCGTCATCATGGACCACTTCCTCTCGGGCAAGCCGGTGATCGCCGAATCCGGCGCCGCTTCGGTCGATTTCGACGGCGCCGACGAGTTCTTCGAGGAAGAAGACAAGGAAATGGTGGAAGTCATCAAGGAACTGCTGGCCACGCGCGTGCGTCCAGCGGTGGCCATGGATGGTGGCGACATCATCTTCCGGGGCTTCAGGGAAGGTACCGTGTTCCTGCATATGCAGGGCGCCTGCTCGGGCTGCCCCTCCTCGACCGCCACGCTCAAGAACGGCATCGAAAACCTGCTCCGCCATTTCGTGCCGGGCGTCGAGGCAGTTCAGCAGGTTTGACCGCGGACCAGATCGCTCCGGTGGAGCGATTTTTGGCGGTAGCCATACCAGTTACGCAGCAAGCCGGGGCCCGATGAGCAATCATCGGGCTTCTGTTTTTAAGGCGATTGCCCCGACTGCCTCAGCCTCCGTCATTGCCGGGCTCGTCCCGGCAATCCATCTGGCCAGGGCATGGACCACCGGGACAAGCCCGGTGGTGACGACGGGCGGGAGATGTGGCGCATCCCCTCCGGGTGCGGCGTAAATCATTGCCCCCTGAACCTAAAACCGCTACTTCCGCCCCAGCAAGCCCCGGACCACCATGAGCATCACCGCCACGATCGAAGCTTTAGGCCACAAGGGCGAAGGCATTGCCACGATCGATGGCAAGCGCGTTTTCGTGCCCTTCGCCCTGCCCGGCGAAGTTGTGGACCTCGCCGTCGAGGGGGAGCGGGGGACCGTGCTTGGCGTCAGGACGCCGTCTCCGGAGCGTACCGGCCCGTTCTGCCCGCATTTCGGGATCTGCGGCGGCTGCCAGTTGCAGCATATGGATGCGGATAGCTATGCCGCGTTCAAGATCGGCCTCGTCGAGACGCCCTTGCAGCGTGCCGGCATCGAAGCAAAAGTCGAAAAATTCATCACCGCCCATGGCGCCGGACGGCGGCGGGCGACGCTGCATGCGCGAAAAGACGCCGCCGGCTATATGCGGATAAGAAGCCATGACCTCCTCGATCTGGATGCCTGTCCCATCCTGGTCCCGGCGCTGAAGCGGGCGCCCGATATTGCGCGGGCGCTGGGCGCCGCCATCGGCGAATGCGATGTGAGCTTTACCGCCACCAATGCCGGGCTCGATGTGGGCATTCGCAATGCCCCCAAGGGTCTGCGGCCCGAAAAACTGACGGCCCTCGCCAGCAGGCTGGGCCTGGCGCGTCTGGCGCTGGAGCGGGAAATGGTGCTGCTGCACCAGCAGCCCAGCGTCACCATGGGCCGCTCGGAAGTGGACCTGCCGATCGGCAGCTTCCTGCAGGCCACTGAAGAGGCCGAGAAGGTCCTGGCCGACTATGTGCTCGCCGCCGTGGGCAAGTCCCGGTCAGTGGCGGACCTCTTCTGCGGCATCGGGCCTTTCGCCCTGCGTTTGGCTGCCGTCGCGCCGGTCTATGCCGCCGATAGTGACAGGGCCGGTATCGCCGCGCTCGACAGGGCAGTGCGCCATACCAAGGGTCTGAAGGCAGTCACCGCAAAGGCGCGCGACCTCTTCCGCGATCCGCTGACCCAGTTCGAGCTCAATTTCGAGACCGTGGTCCTCGATCCGCCCCGCGCCGGTGCGGAAGCGCAAGTCCGAGAGATCGCCAAATCGAAACTGCGCCATGTGGTCATGGTGGCCTGCGATCCCAAAACCTTTGCGCGCGACGCTGAACATCTCGTTCAGGCCGGGTTCAGCTTGAGCGGGCTAATAGCTGTGGATCAGTTCGCTTATTCGACTCATGTCGAGTTGGCAGCAACGTTCCGGCGCTGAGCCGGGTCGATCAGCATAGAGCAAAAATTGCTCGCAACTTTGCCGCATTTTATGTGTTTAAAGCGGCATCAAACCAATACTGAACCAGTTGTGGCGGCGAGCAATGGCGCGCGGCCACCCGACGGAGACTTGCCGTGACCAAAGTTAGATCTATTCTTGTTGGCGCCGCCCTGTTGAGCGCCATTGCCATGCCCGCCTTTGCCCAGGACGCGACGATCAACGGCACCTGGGTCGACGCCGAAGGCACCAGTTTCACCTTCAACCTTTGCGGCGACGGGACCGACCTTTGCGGCGTCCTGAACGATATTCAGGGTGCATCGCGGACGCCGGAAAACCTGGCTTTCGTCAATAAGGAAGTCGTCCAGGCCGAGCAGACTGCGCCCGGCAAATGGGAAGGCACCATCAATTATGGCGGCAGCCAGGCCGGCGCCAAGGTGACCCTGGTCGCTGACGATGCCATCAAGATCACCGGCTGCCAGCTGGGCATCCTGTGCCAGTCCATTACCTTCTACAAGGCCAGCTAAACGGCCCCAGGAATGCCAAAGCCCCGGACCTCTGGTCCGGGGCTTTTTGTTTGGAGCGACACCAGCCCAAGAGTGGAGCGCGCCTCAGCAGACGGCCGCCACGCGTTCCTTGATCACCTGCAAGACCTCGTCGCCGGGGCGCTTCCACCAATTGTCCTGAGAGAAGATTTCCACTTCCTGAGGCCCGTAAAACCCGGCTTCCTCGATCATCCTGCGGATCGCCTTGAGGTCGATGACCCCATCGCCCATCATGCCGCGATCGAGCAGCATATCCTTGGTCGGCACCAGCCAGTCGCAGATATGATGGGCAAAGATGCGCTTCATCCGCCCCGCCCTCGCAATCGCCTTGCTGAGGTTCGGGTCCCACCAGATGTGATAGACATCGAGCGCCACGCCCACGGTTTCCCCGAGCTGTTCGCAGATGTCGAGCGCCTGATCGACGGTGTTCACGCAGGCCCGGTCAGCCGCATACATGGGGTGCAGCGGCTCGATGGCGATTTTCACGCCCGAGGCCTTGGCATGGGGCAGCATCGCGGCAATGCCGTCCGTCACCTGCTGGCGGGCGCCGGGCAGGTCCTTTGACGATCCCGGAAGGCCGCCCACGACCAGAACGAGGCAATCGGCATTGAGCGCGGCGGCCTCGTCGATGGCGCGGAGATTATCGTCGATACGCTTCTGCCGGTCGGCCGCGTCGACGCCCGGAAACATGCCGCCGCGACAGACGCCGGTCACCTGCAGCTTGTTGTCCCGGACGATGCGCGCGGCCTCGTCGAGCCCGATGGCCTCGATCTGGTCGCGCCAGGGCGAGATGGCAGTGATGCCGGCCCGAAGGCACCCGTCCACGGCCTCGGCAAAGCCCCATTGCGGGCGGGTGGTGGCGAGGTTGAGGGAAATGACGGTGTCGGCGCTCATGCGGAAACTCCATTGACCGCCAGCACCGCCTTCATGCGCTGCGTGGCGAGGTCCGGATCGGCCAGCACGCGGGCCTTGTCGGCGAGGCGGAAAAGTTCAGACAGGTGCTGCACCGAACGGGTCGACTGCTGCCCGCCGATCATGGCGAAATGGTCCTGCAATCCGTTGAGATAGGCCAGGAACACCACGCCGGTCTTGTAGAAGCGCGTTGGTGCCGCAAAAATATGCCGGCTGAGCGGCACGGTGGGTTCGAGAATGTCGAAGAACTCTGCTTCGTCGCCGCGCCCCAGGGCCGCAAGGCCTGCCGAGGCGGCCGGGGCGATGGCGTCGAAAATGCCGAGCAGGGCGTGGGAGAAACCCTGGTCGTCGCCGGCAATGAGCTCGGCATAATTGAAGTCGTCCCCGGTATACATCTTGACGCTCGCCGGCAGGCGGCGGCGCATGGTGATTTCCTTTTCCGCCGAGAGCAGGGAAATCTTGATGCCGTCGACCCTGTCCGCATGCGCGGTAATGACATCGAGGCAGGTATCCATGGCCCTGTCGTGGTCGATGTCGCCCCAATAGCCCTGAAGGGCCGGATCGAACATTTCCCCGAGCCAGTGCATGATCACAGGCTGTTTCACCTGGCTCAGGATATGGCCATAGACGCGCGCATAATCGTCCGGCGACTTGGCGGCGGCGGCGAGGGCACGTGAGGCCATCAGGATGACGCGGCCGCCCTGTCCTTCGACAAAGCCGACCTGCTCGTCATAGGCGCGGATGATGTCGTCGATGGTGACATCGGGTCCGGGCATCAGGTGATCCGTGCCGGCGCCATAGGCGATCAGCGCGTCGTCGCGGGTTTTCGCCTCGGCTTGCGAGCGCTTGATCAGCTCCTGCGCCTCGGCCCAGGTGAGGCCCATGCCGCGCTGGGCCGTATCCATGGCTTCGGCGACGCCGAGGCCCAGATCCCACATGCGGTGGCGGAATTTGAGCGTCGTGTCCCAGTCGATGGCCGGGGTCAGCCACGGGTCGTTGCTGGCCAGCGGATCGGCCACGACATGGGCCGCCGAATAGGCGATGCGCGGAAAGTCGGTCGCCTTGAATTTCACGAACGGGATCGGATCGCCCGTCAGCGTATAGGGCGCAATGGAGCGATCGGCATTGGGCAGGTTGATTGTGGTCATGGCGGGCATCCCCCTCATCCGGCGCTGCGCGCCACCTTCTCCCACGAGGGGAGAAGGGGAACTCCGCGCCTGTCAAAAATTCGGTGTCCCCCTCTCCCCTCGTGGGAGAGGGTGCCCGAAGGGCGGGTGAGGGGGACTTTGGATCAAAACTCCAGCTTCGGAACATCCAGCCAGCGGCGTTCTTCCCAGCTCTTCAAACCGAGTTCGGCGAGCTGCACGCCCTTGGCGCCGGCTTCCAGCCCATATTCCCACGGCGCGTCCTCGGCGACGTGGCGCAGGAACATTTCCCACTGCGCCTTGAAGCCGTTGTCGGCCGGCCAGTTGTCCGGAACCTCTTCCCAGTCGTTGAAGAAGTTCATCGTCTGCGGCTGGTCGGGGTTCCACACCGGCTTGGGCGTGTTGACGCGATGCTGGGTCCAGCATTTGTGGAGGCCCGCTACCGCCGAGCCATGGGTGCCGTCGACATGGAAGGTGACGAGATCGTCGCGGCGGACGCGGGTGGTCCAGCTCGAATTGATCTGGGCGATGACGCCGCCTTCAAGCTCGAAGGTTGCATAGGCCGCGTCGTCGGTGTCGCAGTCGAAAGTGTTGCCCTTCTCGTCGACGCGCTGCGGAATGTGGGTGGCGCCGAGGCACGACACGGCCTGCACTTCGCCGAAGAGATTGTCCATCACATAGCGCCAGTGGCAAAGCATATCGAGGATGATGCCGCCGCCATCCTTCTTGCGATAGTTCCAGGAGGGGCGCTGGGCCTTCTGCCAGTCGCCTTCAAAAACCCAGTACCCGAACTCGCCACGCACCGAGAGGATCTTGCCGAAAAAGCCGGAGTCCTTGAGCATCTTGATTTTCATCAGGCCCGGCAGGAACAGCTTGTCCTGTACCACGCCATGCTTGAGACCCGAGGCGCGGGCGGTTTTCGCCAGATTGACGGCGATCTCGAGGTCGTCGGAGGTCGGCTTTTCACAATAGACATGCTTGCCAGCGGCGAGCGCGCGTTCGAGCAGTCCTGCGCGCATCAGCGTCGTGCCGGCATCGAAAAAGATCGTGTCTTCCGGATTGGCCAGCGCCGCGTCGAGATCGGTGCCCCAGCGGGCAATATTGTGTTTCTTGGCCAGGGCTTCGATCTTGTCGCGATCGCGCCCCACGATGATCGGGTCGACGACGAGCCGATCGCCGTTCTTGAGCATGATGCCGCCCTGGTCGCGGATCGCCAGGATCGAGCGCACCAGATGCTGGTTGTAGCCCATGCGTCCGGTGACGCCGTGCATGATGATGCCGATCCGTTGCTCTGCCATGTGTTTTCCTCCCAAGCCGCAGCATTCGGTGTAACTGATTAGTTACTTACCTATATGAGCACAGAGGCACTCGTCAAGCGTGGGCAGTGTCGTCCTTGGTGAAATTGCCGGAACCGGTGGCTAGAGGCCCAGGACCATCTTGAGGCCGATGAGGCCAAGGAAGATCAGGATCATGCGATCGAAGGCCTTGCGGCTCATCCGCCCGGCCAGGGCCTGGCCGACCGGCATGAAGAGGAGGATGGGGATGAGCGCCAGAATGCCTTCGAGCAGCCATTGCGACTGCATGACGCCTGATATGGCGAGGGCTGGCAGCTGCACCGCCGCATAGAGCAGGAACATGGTCGAGACGGCAAAGACATGGGCGTTGCGGTCGAACGACATGGCATGGATGAAGGTGACGCCAATGGGCGCCGAAATGCCCGTCGCGCCCTGCAATATCCCCCCGCCCAGCCCCGCAAAAGGCCCGGCGCGCCGGGCCAGAGCCGGCCCGACGACAAAATGCGGGGCAATGAGGCGCAGGGCGACATAGCAGAGCAGGATGACCCCCAGACCCAGCACCAGCGCCCGCTCGGGCAGGCTGGTCAGCGCCCAGGTGCCCAGCACGATGCCAACGGCGCCGCCGGCCAGAAACAGCGGCAGAAAGCCCATGCGGTCGTCCTTTCGGGCGGCACGAAAGCGCCAGACCTGCCAGGCATTGGTGAAGATCAGTGGCACGCACATGAGGCCAACGGCGTGCTGCAGGCCGAAAAATGTCGTCAGCACCGGCAGCGCCACCAGCGGCAGGCCCATGCCGGTGGCGCCCTTGACCACGGCTCCGGCAGCCAGCGCCACCACCATGACGGCGACGCTTGACGGTTCAAATCCCCACATTGGCCCTCAGCTGCACGGTCTGGTTCAAATTGCTGTTTCCGGGCCATGATGACGAGCGGAAAGTATTGATGCAATGGGCTTTCTGGGGCGGCAGCGAAATCGTTTTAGGTCACCGACTGGTTACATGGGTGTTGACTCGGGTGAGCAACAGCCGCAAGCTCCACCCGTGCCAACCGAAAAATCGGTGCCACAACACGAGGGAGGAGATGATGATGAAGCAGTCACTGCGGATCGTTCTTGCGTCGGGCTGTGCCCTTTTGGCGCTTGGAACCGCGAGCGCATTTGCGCAGGAATGGAAGCCGGACCGGCCGATCAACCTGATCGTGCCCTGGGGCGCTGGCGGCTCGACCGACCAGGTCACCCGTGTCACCGCGCCGATCCTGGCCGAAGCGCTGGGCGTGGAAGTCGTGGTGGTCAACCAGCCGGGTGCCTCGGGCGCCATCGGCACCCAGGAAGTGCTCAACGCCCCGCGCGACGGCTATACCTGGACCGCCAATGCCATTGCCAACAACGCCACCTATCACGTTTCGGGCCTCTTGCCCGATACCGACATCGATGACTGGCATATCTATCTTTCCGTCGCCAACGTGCCCGTCGTCTCGGTGCCGGCGGACAGCGAATTTACCGATTTCGGGCAGTTGCTCGAAGCGCTCAAGACCCGCGGCTCGGAAATCACCGTGGCGACGGCCGGCGTGACCTCCTCGGGCGGCACCGCCATTGCTGCCCTGTCCGGCGCGGCCGATGGCTTCGACTACAACATGATCACCTATGATGGCGGCGGTCCGGCAGCCGTAGCCACGGCCGCGGGCGAAGCCATGGCGACCACGCAGCTGGCGGTGGAACAGACCGAACTCATTCGTGGCGGGCGTCTCAAACCCCTCGCCGTGCTCTCGGACAAGCCGCTGGTTCTCGATGGCGTCGACCCGATCCCGCCGATCACCGAATGGCTCCCGGACATGGAGCTGGCACCCGACTATTTCGGCATCTTCATTCCGACCGGCGTGCCTGACGAGGTGGTGGCCACGGTCGACAAGATCTGGGCCGAACAGGTGGCCAATTCGGAATCGGTCAAGACCTATGCCGAGACCTTCGGCGCGGTCTTTGCGCCCTCCTATGGTGCCGAGGCCCGCGCCCTGGCCATGCCCGTGGTGATCCTTGAGGCCTGCGACGCCGTCGATCGCGGCGAAGCCGTCAATGATCCGTCCACGATCGGCATCGACTGCGCCACGCGGACGGAAGTCGCGCAGTAATGCAGGGTCGGTGGGGCCGGTGAACCCGGCCTCACCCCACACTCATTCCCTCCCCTTGCGGGGAGGGAGGCGCAGGCGCTGAAGCGAACGCGCCTGTCCAAACTGCTGATCAGCACGCCCTAAATTGAGGGAAGGGTAGCGGATCTGGGCTGAAGGCCCTAGCGAAGCTGGGGCGGGGTGACCTGCCTCGGTTTGCTCTTTCCATAGGCACGACCATGACCACCGAAGCCCCCACGCCCATTCCCGTCGATGACGCCATTGACCCGGCCCGCATCCGGGCCGACCTCATCACTGCGATCGTCTTTGTCGCGCTGGGGCTGGTCATTGCCTATTTCTCCTGGACCATGGATCGGCTGGAAGTGCGCCGCATCCATCCCTCGACCATTCCGGGTCTCGTGCCCTTCATCCTCGGTCTGGCGCTGACCCTCTGCGGCAGTCTCCTGGCCATTAGGTCGGCGCGGCTCGACAGGCGCGGTGGCGGCGCGGCGCTGGTGCGCGCCCTGGTCTCGTGGCAGGCGGTAAGGGTGCTGGCCGTCCTGGGCCTGGCACTTGTCTATACGCTGGGCCTGATTGGCCGCCTGCCATTCTGGCTGGCTTCAGCGCTGTTTGTCTTCAGCTTCATCACCCTGTTCGAGACGGTGCTGGCCGATCGGCCCGGATCGCTGCCGCGCACCCTCGTCTGGGCTACCCTCGTCGCCCTCGGCGCCGGTCTGGGCATTCAATATGTCTTCGGCGAGATTTTTCTCGTCCGTCTGCCCTGAGGGGGCAAACCCAATGAACAAGACCCAACCCATGACAGAGATCACCCCACCCTCATTCCCTCCCCATCGAGGGGAGGGAGGCGAAAGAACGAACCGCCTGTGCTCATCGTCTCCCTCCCCCCTGTGGGGAGGGATCAAGGGTTTGGGTGCGGCAAGCGCGGTTCTAAAGGGCAGTCGCCATGTTTGACGGTCTGATTCTGCTGGGCCAGGGCGTTGCCCATTTCCTCACCCCGGCGGGCCTGTTCAATGTCGTCTGGGCGACGCTGCTCGGGCTCGCCATCGGCATCCTGCCGGGGCTGACGGCCACGATGGGCGTGGCCCTCTTGGTCACCCTTACCTACAAGATGGCGCCCGACCAGGCGATCCTGACGCTGATGTGCGTCTATCTCGGCGCCATCTATGGCGGCAGCCGCACCGCCATCCTGCTCAATATTCCCGGCACCCCGGCCAATGCCGCGGCCACGCTCGACGGCCACCCCCTGGCCATGCAGGGCAAGGCTGGCCTCGCCATGGGTCTGGCCACCACCTCCTCCACCCTGGGCACGCTGGTCGGGATCTTTTTCCTCGCCATCATCGCCCCCTTGCTGGCCGAGGCGGCGCTCAAATTCGGCTCTTATGAATTCTTCTGGCTGGCGCTGTTCGGCGTGGTCATTTCAGGCCAGATGACGGGCTCCGACACCCCGCTCAAGGGCTATATTGCGGGTATTCTGGGCCTCATGGTCGCCATGATCGGCATGGAAACGCTGCATGCCTATCAGCGCTTCACCTTCGGCATTCCCGCCCTGGGCGGCGGCGTCGACCTGATCCCGGCCATGGTCGGCGCTTTTGGCCTTGCCGAAATCCTCTCCACCATGAAGCGCACCGCCATTGCCCGGATCGCTCCGGTCAATGACCGCGTCGTACCGACCTTCCGGGAAGTGTTCCAATACTGGAAGACCATCATCCGCTCGGGCATCATCGGCACCTTTGTCGGCATCATCCCCGGCGTTGGCGAGGACGTGGGGGCGTGGAGTTCCTATGCGGCTGCCAAGAAGCGCTCGAAAAACCCCGAACTCTTCGGCAAGGGCAGCCAGGAAGGGCTGATCGCGGCCGAAACCGGCGACAATGCCGTCGTCTCCGCCTCGATGATCCCGACCCTGACCCTGGCCTTGCCCGGCTCGGCAGCGGCCGCCGTGCTGATCGCCGCCATGATGATCCATGGCATCAGGCCCGGCCCGATGCTGATGATCGAGAATGCGCCCTTCCTCTATCAGGTCGTGGCCATGCTGCTCCTGGCGACCCTGGCCAACCTGATCTTCGGCCTGTCGCTGACCCGGATCTTCATCAAGGTCCTCAGCGTGCCGCGCGAACGCCTGATGGCGGTCATCTATATCCTGTGCGTGGTCGGTTCGTTCGCCATCACCCAGCGCATGTTCGATGTCTATGTCATGCTCGTCTTTGGCGTTGTCGGCTTCATCCTGCGGGAGATGAAATACCCCATGGCGCCGCTGGTGCTCGGCATCGTCCTGGGCGACCTGCTCGACCTTAACCTCAGGCGCGGCCTGGCGCTGACCAATGGCGACCCGACGCCATTCTTTACCCGGCCCATCAGCGCTGTTATCTGCATCATCATCGTCCTCGTCATCCTCATGTCCATTCCAGCGGTGTCCAATCGTGTCCGATCCCTCCTCAACCGCGGTCGTGGAGACGCCCCGGCGCAAAGCTGAGGCGGCCAAGCGTCCGCGCAACTCGGCCAAGACCAAGGCCTCCATCCTCGCCGCGGCGCGGATGGAGTTCGCCGATCGGGGCTTTGAGGGGGCACGCGTCGATGCCATTGCCGAGCGGGCAGGCGCCAACAAGCGCCTGCTCTACCACTATTTCGGCAACAAGGAGGATCTCTACCGGGCGGTGCTGCTCGATGCCTATCAGGAGATCCGCCGGGGCGAGAAGGCGCTGAGCCTTGACCAATACGATCCGGTGCAGGCCATGGACCGGCTGGTGCGCTTCACCTTCCGGCACTTCCTCGCCAATCCCTGGTTTCCGCGCCTGCTCGGCACCGAGAACATCGAGAATGCGCGGTTCCTCAAAACCCTGCCCGACATCAAGGCGCTGCATTCGCCCCTCGTGGGGCAGATCGCCGCCATCATCGAGCGCGGCGCCGCCTCGGGCGTGTTCCGCCGCGATGTCGACCCGGTGCAGCTCTATATTTCCGTGGCCGCCCTGGGCTTCTTCTACGTGTCCAACACGGCCACTTTGTCGGTGATTTTCGAGCGCGACCTCACCAGCGTCAACATGGTGCAGGAACGCGAAGCCCATGCCGTGCAGATGGTTCTGGATTTTCTGAAGACCAAACCGGGGGCTTGAGCCGACTATAAAGGACCCCCACCCGGCCTCCCCCTGAAGAAGGGGAGGAGAGAGGTGTATCACCGATAGCGGGGCAAACTCCGGTGGGTCCCTCCCCCTTCTTCAGGAGGAGGTTAGGTGGGGGTGGCCTGCCTCTTCAGATATCCACTTCGTCATCGCCCAGCGCATGGAGCGCCGTGGTGGCCTGTTGCAGGATGGCCGCCGCCTTGCGCTGCAGATCCTTGTCGGCGTGTCGGACCCGCTTGATGGCATCCTTGAGCCCCTTGCGGGCCGCTTCCAGTTCCGGCGCAGCATCATGCATGGGCCGATCCTCAGGTCCCGGGCCGCGGCGTTCACCCCAGAAGGGCGGCACATTGCCATCCTCGGGCCGTCCTTCGCTGCCCGGCCAGTCGGCCTTCACGAATTCCCGAAACCGGTTCATCTGCTCGCCGGTACGGCCGAGGAAGTCGAGCGTGGTGGCCACAGCCTCGCGGTTTTCCGCCAGATGCGCCTTGCCCTGGTCGGTGATGGTATAAAGCTTCTTGTTGCCATCGGCGGCCGAGGTGACGTAGCCGGCCTCCTCGAGATAGGTCAGCGCCGGATAGACTATGCCGGGGCTGGGCGAATAGACGCCATTGGAGCGCTCTTCGACCGCCTTGATGAGATCATAGCCGTGGCGCGGCTGCTGCTCGATGAAATAGAGCGCGACCAGCCGCAAATCGCCCGAGGCCAGCATACGCCCGACGCGGAAATTGCCGCCCATCTGGCCGAAATCGCTGTCGGCCATGCGGGCCATCCGGCCCCAGCCGCGACGCGCCATGCGCTCGAATTCCCGCCAGTTCGGCTCGCCGTCCTTCCAGTAGGTCATGGTGTATCTCCTGATATATCGTAAAGCCCGTGACCAGGAGATTGGCGCCTCGGGACATGGTTTCAAGATATATCTTCGGATTCTTTTCAGGGAAATGGCGACACAGCAAAAACCCCAGGACTGGTCCCGGGGTTTGCAACGGACGGCTATGGCATCCGAAAATATCAGACCGGATAGGCCGGGGCGCCGCCGTCGCGGTCAAACTGGCCGTGACGGCGGAAGCGCCACATATAGGTGGGCAGCACATCGTCCATCTTTGTCGGGGTGACGCCAAAGGCAGCGAGCGTCCGCTTCTCCTTGATGGCGGCCTCGGACACGACATTATCGACACCGAGCAGCTCGACCTGGTCTGCCGTGATAAGGGGCTTGAAGGGCAGGATGCCCAGCAGCGTCGCCATGAATTTCATGATCCCGGCGGGCATGCCGACGACCATGGGCTTGCGGCCGGCTTCGCGCAGGATGCGATCGAGCAGCACCTTGTGGGTCTCGATATCGGGGCCACCCAGTTCATAGACGCGCCCGGTCTTGACCGCGCCTTCGGCGGCCGCGGCGATGGCTTCGGCGACATCGCCGACATAGACCGGCTGGAACTTCGTCTCGCCCGAAACCAGCGGCATGACCGGCAGCACGCGCGACAGCGTGCCCAGGAGGCTGAAGAAGCCATCGCCCTGGCCGAACATGATCGAGGGTCGGATGATCACGGCATTGGGATAGGCGGCGAGCACCGCCTGTTCGCCGGCCAGCTTGCTGGCAGCATAGGCGCTGACCTCGGCCGCCTTGTCGACGCCCAGCGCCGAGACATGCACCAGCGCCGATGCGCCTGCAGCCCTGGCGGCGCGGGCGACGGCACCGGCGCCTGCGGCATGCACGGCATCGAAACGTTGCTTGCCGCGCTGGTAGCCGATGCCGACGAGGTTGATCACCACGTCCGAACCGGCAACGGCGCGCTGCACCGAGGCTTCATTGCGCAGATTGGCCTGCACCGGCACGACCTGGCCGACGCCGCCATACATGCGCACTTCCCCGGCCAGATCGGGACGGCGCACGGCGACGCGGATCCGAAAACCCTTGCGGGCCAGCGATTGCACCAGGTGATTGCCGACAAATCCCGACCCGCCAAAAATGGTGACGAGCTTTGGTTCATTGCGATCCATGGTGAGGCTCCGAGATCCGGCAAGACTTGAGATGACCGCTTCTAGCGCAGGCGACTTGCTCCTGTCGAGCCTTGCCGGGGTGGAGAAGTGAACGCTGACGGCTTGACTCTGTGGTAATGCTGTTCACTATTTGTTCTCATATTCTCCGGAGACCACGATCATGAGTGAGATGCGCGACTATCAGGGCCAGTGCCATTGCGGTTCGGTCCGTTTTACGGTGCGAACCGATTTCGCGGCGCTCGGCGATTGCAACTGTTCCCGCTGCCGGCGCCTCGGCTGGGTGATGCAATCGGTGCCTGCGTCCGCCTTTACCCTGCATTCGGGCGAGGACCTGCTCACCCTCTATCATTTCAACACCGAAATGATCGACCACCTGTTTTGCGCGAGCTGCGGCATCGAGTCCTTCGCCCGGGGCAGCGACGGGCAGGGCAATGAGCTGGTGATGGTCAATGTGAACTGCCTCGAAGGCGCGCCACCGGTCGATCACAGCGCCATCAAACACTGGGACGGTGCAAACTTCTGACTTTGTGCATGAAAGGCCGTTGACATCGCTTCGGCTGGGCCCTAGACACACCGCCGTCGCCCAGATGGCGGAATTGGTAGACGCGCACGGTTCAGGTCCGTGTGCCGCAAGGCGTGAAGGTTCGAGTCCTTTTCTGGGCACCAATATTCGATGCAAAAGCCGCGTGATCCGTCACGCGGCTTTTGCATTTTGTAACGCTCTTCATTGGTTAGTATGCCTTCGAGGCGTTTGGCTTTGGTAAAATGACAGATCAGTCCGCTCCCGCCACCGGTGTTCTTTCCCAGCCACAGCGCGCCGCCCTCGATCTCGATGTCGCCTGGCTATCCTATCGCACCGAGTTCCGCAGGCGCATGGTCGCCGAGGGCTACCTCAAGCACTACTGGCGCAGCATTTTCGAGGCGGACATGATCTTCTGCCTCGTCGCGCAGCGCTACATCGACGACAAGCCGATCACCCTCAAGGAGCTCTCGACCTATTTCGAGGTGCTGGCCACCGAAGTGACCGTCAAGCGCCATATCGACGACATGGTCGCAGCCGGTACCATCATGAGGGTCGTGGACGAGACCGATCGGCGCCGGCAGTTCCTGATACCGACCGAGCGGCTGGCCGATATCGGCCGCCAGTTCCTCCAGGCCCGGGTTGACCTGGCCTTGGCGCAGGGCTTCGTCTTCGATCCCGAGCGGGCTGCCGCCATTCGCGCCGAGCGGGCCGGCGGCAAATAGGCGAAAAACTGTAATTAATCGCATCTCCAGCGCGCGGGCTTCTGCCGCTATAGGGTGACGAGGACACGGCATAACCCGTGTCCCGACGCACCCTGATCAGGCGCGTCCGCTTCGCGATCCCTTCCGCCTCGACAAGGCGGGGGCCGGGGCTTTTCCGCACATCGTCATTTTCATTTTGCCGGGCGCCGCCGCGTCCGTCGCCGGCCCCGCTTTGCCTGCCGGCCAGAGCCTGGAGTATGCCCATGTCCACCCTGCCCTTCGGACACGCCCGCCCGCGGTCGCGCAACCGTCGCCGCGCCGCCCTCATGCTGGGCGTTTCCGCCGCGGCCCTGGTGCTGCTGACTCCGGCGCGGGCCGAGACGATCACCTATGCCAATGGCCAGAACCGGACGGCGGAGATCGTGCTGACCGAGGATGCGACGCTCATTACTGGGTCCAGCGTGTACGCACACCAGTCCGGGGCCATTTCCGGCGACCATGCCATTATCAAGCAAGGTTACGGCTGGTTGAGACTGTCCGCTGCCAATAGCCACACAGGTGGTACGCAGGTGCAGGACGGGTGGTTGCAGATCCAGAACCAGGATGCGTTCGGCACGGGGGCCGTGACCCTGAGCGGCTCGGGTGGCCTCGCCTTGTCCTATGGCGAGGCGATGGCATTTGCCAATGATCTGGTGCTCAATGGCCACGGGGGTCTCCAGACCATCAATCCCACGACTTGGAACGGGCAGATCAGCGGCACGCGCACACTGCGGTTGATCGCGGGCGACCTGATCCTGACCAATGCTAATAGCTATGCCGACGGGACGCTGATCGGCAGCGAGAGCTATCTGGCCAATCTCACGGTTCGGCACGATCAGGCCCTTGGTGGCGGCGCTGTCCACTTCGGCCAGCAGGGCTCGTTGATCCTTGGAGACGGCGTCACCATCGGCAACGAACTCGTGGTCAGCAATATTTCGGGAAATGTGCGCGCCGAGGGCAACGCGACCCTGACCGGCACGATCTCCGAAGCCACATCGGGCGGCGGCATTCGTTTTGGGGGCGGAACCATCACCCTGACCGGCAATGCCACGAATACCGGCTATACAACCGTCGAGAACGGCAGCGTCATCATCGGAGCGACCGATGCCTTGTCGTCCCAGGCCCGGCTTTTGGTCAACAGCGGTGGCCGCCTGCAACTGCTGGCCAATCAGGCCGTTGCTAGCCTCGCCCATGTCGGTCCTGTAGCGGACGGTGTCATCGACCTGACCAATCGCCGACTGATCACGACTCAAGGCACCGACACCACATTCGGTGGCACCATCACCGGGACCTCGACCTCGGTTCTCGAACTCGACGGTGCCGGCCGTCTGACTCTTTCCGGCGACAACGCCGCCTGGGGCGGGTCGCTCGTCGTCCGCGACGGCGTGCTCGAGGTCAATGGCGACTTCTCCGACGCCTCCACCATCATCATCGGCGCGCAGCTCCAGGGCACCGGCCATCTGGGGACCGTCAACCTCAATCAGGGCGCAACCATGGTTGGCGTCCAGGGCCAGACGCTCACCATGGACCGGCTCGTCATCAGCAGCGGCTCCGCCCTGTCGGTGTCACTCGGCGCACCGGGCGGCGCGGAACTGTTTCATGTCCTGGGCGATGTGGAGCTCGATGGCTATATCGACATCGCCGATGCCGGCGGCTTCGGACCCGGCGTTTATCGGGTGATCTCTTATGAGGGGTCGTTGTTCAACCAGGACGCGCATATCCGCGACCTGCCCGATGGCATCGAGCCCGAGGACGTGCAACTGCAATTGCTGGACGGCCAGGTCAATATCGTCTCCAGCGCCGGGGTCGATATCGCTTTCTGGGATGGCGGCGATGCCAGCAACTGGAACAATGGCCGGATCGACGGTGGCGACGGCCTCTGGGACGATCGCGACGTCTTCACCTCGGCCGATGGCAGCACCAACGGCCAGCCCGATCCCGATCCGGGTTTCGTGATTTTTGGCGGCACGGCCGGCACGGTTGAGATCGCCGCCGACTATGTCAATGTCGATGGCATGCAGTTCACCACCGACGGCTATGTCCTTACCGGTGGCGATATCCGCATCGACGAGGGCGAGCGCATCATCCGCGTCGGCGACGGCAGCGTAGCCGGGGCGGGCACCACCGCGACCATTGCCAGCGCCTTTACCGGCGACGGGCGCCTGGTCAAGACCGATGCCGGCCGCCTGGTTCTCACGGGCACCAGCACCCATGCCGGCGGCACTGAAGTGCGCGGCGGCGTGCTTGAGGTCAATGGCGCGATCGAGGACGTGCTGGTGGGCGCCGATGGCTTCCTCACCGGCGCGGGCGAGATTCGCAATGCCGAGGTGGAGGGTCGCATCGGCGCCAGCGGCTTCAATGACTTCAGCATCACCGGCGACCTCATGCTTGGTGAAAATGCCATCTTCCAGCTCGAAGTCGATGCCGAGGGCAATCATGGCCTCGTCGCGGTGGACGGCACGGCTTTCCTCGACGGAACCGTGAATGTCCTGGCGAGCGGCGGCAACTACGCCGAGTCGACCCGCTACACATTCCTGCGTGCCGAAAACGGCATCGAGGGGACCTTCGACGGCGTTACCGACAACCTCGCCTTCCTCGACAGCCTGCTCGAATACGACGCCAATGAAGTGGCCCTGCTACTCACCCGCAATGCCACCGGCTTCGGCACGGTCGGCGAAACCCCCAATCAGCGCGCCACCGGCGCCGCCGTCGAGGGCCTTGGCGCCGGCAACCAGATCCATGATCGGGTGCTGACCTATGATGTCGCCGACGCCATCTATGCCTTCGACCAGCTTTCGGGTGAAATTCACGCCACGGCGCAGGGCGCCCTGCTTGCTGCGTCCCAGGATGTCGCCGGTGCCATGTCGGACCGCATCGGCCAGAGCCTTGCAGGGGACAATCCTGATGGTATCGACGTCTGGACCTCTGCCCAGGCCCGGGCCGGTATGCTGCATGGCGACGGCAACGCGGCCCCGGCCGGGTTTAGCGCCGGAAACGTCTTCTTCGGCGCCGATGCGCGCTTCAACAAGGACTGGGTCTTTGGCGCCATGGGTGGCTATGGCCGTGGTCAGGTCAGCCTGCCCGCTCGCGACAGCCAGGCCACAACGGACAGCCTTTATGCCGGCATCTATGGCGGCGGCTCGGTGGGCAACACGACCATGCGTTTTGGCGCCAGCGCCGGTGCCAATGAAACGCGGACGTCGCGGGACGTGGTCATTCCCGGCTTTGCCGATCACCTGACCGCCGGCACGACCGGCGCCACCGTGCAGGCCTTCGGCGAGATCGGCCAGCGCTTCACCTTCGACAGCGGCCTGGTCATCGAGCCCTTCGTCAATCTCACCCATACCAGCATCCTGCGCGGGGCCATGGCCGAGAATGGCGGCGCAGCGGCCCTGACCGGCGGTTCCGCCCAGGCCGCGCTGACGACGGCGACACTGGGCCTGCGCGGCGAACAGGCCTTCACCCTCGGCGGCATGACCGCCACGGCAAGTGCCATGATTGGCTGGCGCCAGGCGCTCGGCGGCGTCGATCCGACATCCACCCACAGCTTTGCGGGCGGCAATGCCTTCACCATTGCCGGCACGCCGGCGGTCGAAAGTGCCGCCGTGTTTGAGGCAGGTCTCGATTTCGGCCTCTCCGACAGCGTCACTCTCAACCTTGGCTATGACGGCCAGATCGGCGCCGGCAGTTCCAGCCACGCCGTCAAGGCAAGCCTCTCGGCCCGGTTCTGATCGCCCTCGGTCCCTCTCCCTCCGGGGAGGGGCACCAGCTCACCTACCCAACAGGTCGGCGCGAAGCCGCCCCTCAACTCCAAGAGACTTTCATGATTTTCGGTATCCACTGGACCACGGCGCTGACCGCGCTGCTTGGCGTTTTCTTCCTCGGCACCGGCTTCGTCAACCTCGCCGGCCCCACACCCCTGCGCGCCAGCTTCCTGCGCTGGGGCTTTCCGGGCTGGTGGCACCTCGTCAATGGCGCGGTCTGCGTCGCCACGGGCGCGCTGCTGCTGTTTCCGCAATTGCGCCCCTACGGCTTTGCGCTGGGTGCCCTCGAATGCCTGGCCATCTATGCCACGTTGATCCGGCATCGCCAGTTCGCGCATCTGCCGCCCAGCATCGTGCTCATGGCGCTGATCGTGCTGGCCTATTGGGGACAGGGATTGGCATAAATGACGCGAAATCCGCTCAGGCCTTGCCGGGCAAACGCACCGGCATGTGGGGAAAAGCGCAGACCCCCCTCATGCCATGGCGCCTGGGAAATCTTCGCACCCACAAGAAGCGATCTTCACCCCTTGCAGACGCAGAAATTGTTTCCCGCGGGATCGGTGAGGACCACATAGCCCTCGCCAGCGCGCACGCGGCTTGCCCCGAGGGCGACGAGGCGCGCCGCTTCCGCCTCGACATCCTCGGCCTCGATATCGAGATGGACCCGATTGCGCGCCTGGCGCGGGCCGGGCCGGAGGTGGATGCACAGGCGCGTGCCCGGACCCGCGACCATGACACTGGTATCGGTTTCGGGCGTGAGGCCCAGCGTGGCGAGCCGGGCAATCTCGGCGTCGTCATAGGGCAGGATGGCATAGTCATCGAGCGCGGCGGCCCAGAAGCGGGCGAGGGCGGCGGGATGATCGGCGTCGATGACGATGTCCTTGAGCCTGCCCATCTGCCTTCCCCTGTCCCTTAAGCCGGGCGGCGCCGGCGCATGCCGCGCGAGGCGACCCAACCGGCAAGCATTCCCGCGACAACAGCGACCAGGAAAGGCCAGTGGCGCACGCTCTGGAACACGGTGCTTTCGAGCTTCTGGTGCGGCCGCACATCGAGCGCGGCCATTTCGCCTGGCGCCAGCTGTTCGGTGATCCGCCCCAGCGGGTCTGTGGCGAAGGTCAGCCCGGTATTGGCGGCCCGGACGAGGCTCATGCCTTCCTCGACGGCGCGCAGGCGCGCGTGGTGGGCATGCTGGGCCGGGCCGATGGAATTGTCGAACCAGGCATCATTGGTGAGATTGAGCAGGAATTGCGCACTCGCCACATCCCCCAGCTGGCCTGAAAAGATGATTTCGTAGCAGATCAGCACCAGCGGGGCAGGGGCCGCCGGCAGGCTCATCAGCCGGCGCCTGGCATCGCCCTGCGACCAGCCATCGGCGCCGGGCACGAACTGGGTAATGCCCAGCCGTGCAAAGACATCGGCAAAGGGCAGATATTCGCCGAAAGGCACCAGATGCGCCTTGTCATAGCTGGCAATGACCTCGCCTTCAGTATCGATGGCCACGACTGAATTATAGGGCGGCTGGCTGGCGGCAGCGGCATCGCCCAGTTCATAGGGGCGGCGCGGCACGCCCGCCAGCAGCGTCGTCTGCTCGGGCAGGAGGCGGGCAATGCGGGCCAGGGCCTCGGGATAGGATTCGAGGAAGAAGGGCAGGCTCGATTCGGGCCAGACCAGATGGGTGATGTCGGCAAGACCCTGGTCATTGGGGTTCATGCGCATGTCGCTGAGCATCAGCAGCCGGTCCACCAAGGCCACCGGATCGACATTGCCGAAATCGGCATGTTCGAGCACCAGCGGCTGCACGAGGCGCAGCGTCATGTCCTGCCGTGGCGTGGCCTGCATGCCGCTCAGGCGGTTCCAGCCATAGCCCAGCTGCCCGGCAATGAAGAGCAAAGCCAGGAACAGCGGGGCGAGTCGCTGGCTCCAGGGTCGCTGGTCGGCCGGCCAGACCAGAGCCGGGGTCATGGCCAGGAGCGGTGCGATGAAGGTGAGGCCATAGACGCCGATCACCGAACTCAATTGCATCATCTCGTCGGTGCCGGTGAGGCTGTAGCCAAGGAGATCGAAGGGGAAGCCGGTCAGCACGTGGCCGCGCGCGAATTCGGCGGCGGCGAGCCAGGCGCTGAGATTGAGGATGCGCACCCAGCCATGGCTCCAGCTCAGATGCGCCAGGGCGCTGGCAAACCCCCAGAACAGCGCGATCAGCGCCGAGAGGAAGAGGATGGCGGGCGGCATGGCGGCCAGCACCCAGCCGCCATCGACGAAAAAGGCGGCGCCCAGCCAGTGGAAGGCGACGAGGAAATATCCCAGGCCAAAGGCAAAGCCGATGGAAAAGGCCGGTCCGAAAAGCCGCCGCCAGCCGGGCTTCTTCTCGGCGCCATCGAGTGCCCAGACCCAGATGGGCATGGCGACGAACAGCGCCGGCAGGATGAAGAAGGGCGGCACCGACAGCCCGGCCAGCGCGCCGGCCACCAGCAAGAGCAGAAAACGGCGCCAGCCATGGCTCAGCATGGCGGTTTCAGCCAGCCAGGTCATAGCGATCGAAGGAGCGAATCAATGGACATGGGGGCAAGGTGGTCGCGGCCAGACAGAGCGTCAAGGCAATGGTTCGGGAGCGGTTTGGCGGTGGACTTGGGTGAAGCCGGAGGCTAGGACTTCAGCGCTGTGCCGGCACCCCCTTCATCCGGCGCTGCGCGCCACCTTCTCCGCGATGGGGAGAAGAATGGTTCGGCGGACGCCTCTATTCCTCGCCCCATTGGGGAGAGGGTGGATCGGCCGAAGGCCGAGACGGGTGAGGGGAGGTGAGCCACATGTCCAGTCCCATAACCCTTGCCATCGACACCGCCGCGCCGCGCCTCAATCTGGCGCTGCTGCGGGCCGATGGCGTGGTCGACATGCTGGTGGAAGACATTGCCAAGGGCCATGCCGAAATCCTCTTCGACCGGCTGGGGACGCTGCTGGCGCGCAATGGCATTGGCTATGCCGATCTCGATCGGGTGGCCGTCACCACCGGGCCCGGCTCGTTTACCGGCCTCAGGATCGGCCTGTCGGCCGCACGGGGCCTGGGCGTCGCGCGCAAGGTGCCGGTGCTGGGGATTCCGAGCCTCCTCGCCGTGTCGCTGGCCGCCCCGGCGGGGCCGGTCGTCGTGCTGATCGATGCGCGCCGCGACGAGGCCTATTTTGAAATCTTCCCCCAGCCCGGTGTCGTGGGCGCAGGCCCGCAAGTGATCGCCATGGGCGAGGCGCGCCAAAGCATCCCCGCGGGTGCGACGCTGATCGAAGAGAACGTCGTCGATATTGGCGCCATGGCCCGTTTTGCCGCGACTCTCGACCCGGCAGCGTGGCCGCCCCATGCGGCCTATGTGCGCGATGCCGATGCCAAGCCGCAGGATGCGGCGCGCATTCTGAGGCGCCAGCCATGATGAAGCTCTGGATGGCGCCCAGGGGGCTGCATATCGAGCCGGGCGAGACACGCGACGCCAAGGAGCTGGCGCGCATCCATGCGCAGAGTTTTTTCCGCGGCTGGCCTTCCGCCGATTTCGCGAGCTTCCTTGAAGAGCGCAATACGCCGGTCTATGTGGCCTGCGACGCCAGGCGCAGAATTGCCGGCTTTGCCCTGATCCGCACGGTGGCCGATGAGGTCGAGCTTCTGACCATTGCCGTTGATCCGCGCTGGCGCGGCAAGGGCGTGGGACGGGCGCTGATGGATGCGGTCTTCGCCGACCTCATGCAGTCGCCGGCCAGGCGCATGTTCCTCGAGGTCGACGAGCAGAACCATGCGGCGATCGGCCTCTACCAAAAACTCGGCTTTGCGACTATTTCGTCGCGAAAAGGCTATTATCCACGCCCCGATGGCAGTGCTGCCACGGCGCTTGTCATGGCGCGCGATCTTGGCTAACCCGATCAGCATGCGCATAGGACAGGGAGTGACGGCGTGAACAGAAATCCTTCCGATCCGACGCTCGAAGAGGCCTGCGTGGCGCGCGGCATGCGCATGACCGACCAGCGCCGCACCATTGCCCGTGTCATCGAGGACGCCACCGACCATCCCGATGTCGAAGAGCTCTATCGGCGCGCCTCGGCGCTCGATCCGCGGATTTCGCTGTCCACGGTCTACCGCACCGTCAACCTCTTCGAGGAGGCGGGTCTCGTGACCAAGCATGACTTCAAGGATGGCCGCGCCCGTTTCGAGCTGATTCCCGACGAGCATCACGACCACCTGATCGACATCAGGACCGGCACGGTGATCGAGTTCCGCAACGAGGAAATCGAGGCCATCCAGGAAGTGATCGCCAAGCGCCTCGGCTACAAGCTGATCGATCACCGCCTCGAACTCTATGCCGTGCCGCTCGGCGACAAGACCAGCAAGGACGCGCCGACCAAATGATTTTCAGGATCGTCTTCTTCCTGTTTGTCCTCGTGCCGTTCATGCTGGTGGTGATCCCCGCCCAGGCGCTGATCCTTCTGCTGCGCCTGCCGTTCTGGAACGTCCTGCCACGTCTTTTCCACCGTGTGGGCTGCATCTTTCTGGGGCTGCGGGTGACCGTCATCGGCGCGCCCGCGACCGGACGACCGACTCTTCTGGTTTCAAACCATGTGTCCTGGACCGACATCGTCGCCATCGGCTCGGTGGCCGACGTCACCTTCGTGGCCAAGCGCGAAGTGGGCAAATGGCCTTTTGTGGGCATGATGGCCGACCTGCAGCGCACCATCTATGTGGATCGCACCCGGCGCTCCGATGCCGGCCGCACGGCCGAAGCCATGGGCAAGCGCATGGCCGGCAACAATGCCGTGCTGCTGTTTGCCGAGGGCCAGTCCGATATCGGCACCCATGTCCTGCCCTTCCGCTCGGCGCTGATCGGGGCGGCCCAGCATGCAATGATCGAGGCGGGCGCGGGCGAGGTGGCGATCCAGCCGCTGACCATTGCCTATACCCGGCTCCAGGGCCTGCCTGTGGGGCGCAACGAGCGCTCGCTGATCGCCTGGATCAAGTCCAAGTCGGTCAAGCAGAACATCGCCGAGATCCTCTCGGGCCCGGTCAAGGACGTCACCGTTGCCTTTGGAACGCCCATGGCGCTCAATGCCGGCGACGACCGCAAGGCGGTCAGCAAGGCGGCGGAAAACCAGGTGCGGACCATGCTGGTGGCGCTCAACCGCGGCGGGACGATCCCGGCCGGTGCGCGCCCGGCTCAAGTTTAGCAATTAAGCCTAACGGGCGATCCGGCTTTCCCGGTTAAGACTTCGTTAGCTATGACAGAATCCGTAGAAATGCGGAGACCGGTCATGGTTTGGGAATTGGTGGCGATCTGGGCGATCGTGGCGGCAACCCTTTGGTGGTTTTTCGTCGACGAGCGGCGCCGTCTTGGCTTCGATCGCCTCTCCGCCCAGGCCCGGGTCTATGCGACGGGTGCCGAGTGGCAGCATCGCGCGCCGCCCTTGCGCCGCGTGTCGCCGGAGGCATCCGCCCGCGCCCAGACCGACCTGCAGCGCCGCTTCCTCGAGGAAATGCGGCGCCAGCGGATCAGCGGACGCTAGGGCGCGACCGACCCCATATGCTGCTTGAGGCGGCCGACAATATCGGCGGCCTTGACCATGAGGGCCAGCTCGATGTCCTCCTCGCTCATGCCGTCACGCACGTCCATCCAGACGGGCACCATGATTTCGTGACGGATCTCCTGCTCGCCGATGGTTTCGGTGAGGACGGCCCGGACCTTGCCGGTCATGCGTTCCGAAAGAGTGGGATGGGGCTGGCGTTCGGCCAGCGCGATATCAATTAATTCAAGGCTCATACTTGGCTCCGGAGAGCCCCCATGGCCAGACTGAGCCCTGGTGGTTCACCGAATCTTAACGTGGCCGTCGCCCATGGGTTTCTCCACAGGGACAGCGTGAATGACGATTGTTGCCATTTGGCATCAGATGTGGCGGCGGGCGCCTGGATGGGGACCAAAGCCCCCTTTTCCTTCAGACACGCACGGCGTGTTCGACGCGGCCCGCATCGCCGAAGACGCGGAGATAGCGCGCGATCTCTGATTTGTCACCCGTTGCCTTGGCCGGATTGTCCGAAAGCTTGACCGCCTGATGGCCATTGGCCTCGGACACCTTGGCGACGATGGAGATGGGCTTGAGGCCCGGATTGGGCGCGGGGGCGCAATCCTCGAAATCATTGGTGAGGTTGGTGCCCCAGCCAAAGCTCATGCGCACCTTGCCGTCAAAATGCAGATAGGCTTCCTCGATCATGTCGACATCGAGCCCGTCGGAAAAGATCAGCAGCTTTTCGCGCGGGTCGCGGCCGCGGCTCTTCCAGAAATCGATGATCTTCTCGCCGCCCTCGATGGCCGGCGCCGAATCGGGGCGGAAGCCGGTCCAGTCGGCCACCCAGTCGGGCGCATCGCGCAGGAAGGCGTCGGTGCCGAAGGCATCGGGGAGGACGATGAGCAGGTTGCCGCCGTAATAGCTCTTCCAGTCCTGCAGCACCCGATAGGGCGCCTCGCGCAGTTCCTCGTCCGAGCGGGCGAGCGCGGCCAGCACCATGGGCAATTCATGCGCATTGGTGCCCAGGGCCTCCAGATCATTGTCCATGGCCAGCTTCACATTGGACGTGCCGGTCAAATTGGCGCCAATGCCTTCCTTGAGCGCCTCGACGCACCAGCGCTGCCAGAGGAAGGAATGGCGGCGGCGGGTGCCGAAATCGGAAATCTTGAGGTCCGGCAGCTTTTGCAGTCGCTCGACCTTTTCCCACATCTTGGCCTTGGCGCGGGCATAGAGCACGTCGAGCGTGAAGGGCCCATAGCTCTTCATCGCGGCGCGGCTGCGCAATTCGTTGATGATGGCGAGGGCCGGGATTTCCCACATCGTGGTTTCGACCCAGAGGCCGGGAAATTCGAGCACGAACTGGCCGTCGCGCTTTTCGAGGCGATAGTCCGGCAATTGGAAGTTTTCGAGCCAGCGCAGAAAGCCGGGCTGAAAAATCTGCTTGGAGCCGTAAAAGGTATTACCCGCCAGCCAGATCATCTCCTTTTTGGAGAAGCGCAGCGTGCGGCAATGGTCGAGCTGGGCGCGCAGCTCGTCGATGTCGATCTCGTCGGCCAGCCGCACCGAAGTGGTGCGGTTGATGAGGCTGAACGTGGCGTCGACCTTGGGATAGAGGCCCCAGATCATCTGCAGCATCAGGAGCTTGTAAAAGTCCGTGTCGAGGAGGCTCCGGATGATCGGGTCGAGCTTGAACGTGTGATTGTAAACCCGCCGGGCAATATCGGTATAGGTGGCCATGAAAGTCCCCAAAGCGCGACGGGTCTTGTAGCGCGGAGCGATGCGGGAAGGAAAGCTTCGAGCCGTGCCAGAGGTAAATTCGCTCCAGTGGAGCGAATTTAGGCGAGAAGGCCATGAGCGCTAAGCGCGAATGGCTGGCGGGCAAAGGGTTCGGTAGGTGCCAAACCCGAAATTGCACCCCCCACCTAACCTCCCCCTGAAACAGGGGGAGGGACCGACCCAGCTTGGCGCTGACCTCCGATGCCTTCTTCTCCTCCCCCTCCTTAAGGGGGAGGCCGGGTGGGGGTTCTTGCGCCTTTTCGCCTAGCTCTCCAGCTGAAACCGCTCGAAGCGCCCAAGCTCCGTATCGATCGCCACCTTCGTCTCCGCGCCGGGCTCTTCCAGCCAGGTCCATTTCTGTACCAGCAGCTTTCCCGCCTGCCGGTCGGCCTTCAAATCCACGGCGGCCACCACCCGGTCATCGACCAGCACCGGCAGGGCGAAATAGCCGTATCGGCGCCTGGCCGCCGGTACATAGGCCTCAAAAATGTGGTCATAGCCGAACATGAGTTTGAGGCGCTTGCGCTGGATGATCAGTGGATCGAAGGGCGAGAGGATGTGGACGCGATTGGCTGGGGCCGGGGCAATGGTTTCCAGCGCTTCGGGCGTGGTCCAGTGCGGCACTTTTTCGGCGCCCTCGATGCTGACGGGCACAAGCTTGCGGGACTTCACCCGCGCCTCGATCAGCTCAAGCACCGCCTTCTTGGCGGGTGCATTGAGATGGCAGATGGAATCGAGGCTGACCACGCCCTGGCTGCGCAGCGCCCGGTCGAGGAGATAGGCCGTCACCTGCCGCTCGCTGGCGGGGCGGGTGTTCTTCTCCCAGGCGAAATGCCTGCCAATGAGGTCATAGGTCTTGACCATGCCCTCGCGCGCCGAAATGGCGACCAGGCCCTGATAGAACATCAGCTGCAAGACGCGCTTGGACGGCTTGCGGCTGGCCCAGGGATGGGTCTTGTCGACCAGCTCATCATCGTCGATGTCGCGGATGGAGAGCGGTCCTTCGGTCTTGAGGCGTTTGACCATGGCGCTGACCTCTTCCCTGGTCACCGAGCCGAACCAGGCGCTGGGATTGTCGCGATAGGCCTTCATGGCCGGCACGAAATAGCTGAGGTCGGCCGTGGGCACATAGCTCAGCGCATGCGTCCAGTATTCAAAGATCGACTTTTCCGCCGATTGCAGCGCCGTGAGGTCGCCGCGCCGATAGGTCGGAATGCGCGAATAGAGGATGTGATGGTGGCAGCGCTCGATCACATTGATCGTGTCGATCTGCACATAGCCCAACTGTTCCACCGCCGCCTGCGCCGCTGCCGGCCCGGCGCCAAAGGGTTCGGTTTCATCGAGGCGCTGGGCGCGCATCCAGATGGCGCGGGCTTTTTGCGTGGTAAGGGGAGTGGGTTTGCGCGGCACGGGTGATTCCTGCGATCTGACCAGAACGTTTGTCAGATCAGGAGGGCGTGTCAAATCAGGGCAGGAGGGGTGGTCTAGGGGCGTTTCTTGGCGAATGCCCTGCCGGATGCCGACTTCAAGTATTTTTCGAAAGCGAACGCGCGATCTATGTCGTCGAACGCCATGTAGGTCTGAACCTGCCATGGGCCATGCTTCGCGGTGTGGCTCACCACGCCCGCATTGTGTCGCTCAACACCCTCGCGCAAATCGTGGGTTGTGCCAACATAGTGACGGTCGGGTTCACTTTGGCTGCGAAGAATATAGACGTATTGCATTTGCCAGCCTCCCCAAGGATGGACCATTCTAAGGGGCTTTTGCAGGCTTGGCAGTAGGGGTGCTGAACGATCTGGTCCAGCTTCGTTGCCTTTGGCAACCACGCCGTGACAGCCTTCACCTATGTTCGACAGGAACTTCGTGCAAGCCTCACGGGCTTGCCAAGCCGAAGCTGCAGAGCAGCGAAGGCTGGTGGAGCCAAGCGGGATCGAACCGCTGACCTCTTGCATGCCATGCAAGCGCTCTCCCAGCTGAGCTATGGCCCCATCCGGACAAGGCGGCGAAACGCTGGCCTTGCGGTAGTTTTGGGTTCGTCGGGGAAGTTTCCCGTCCGAAGCGAGGCGGAACCTATTGGATGAAATCGGCTCGCGCAAGTGCCTAAATGACACTTTTTTATCCCGCCGGGGAAAAACCCTCTCCGGCGGGAAAAATCCAATTAAATCAACGGTCTTCGTCGTCGCCGACGTCAAAGCCGAGGCCGTCGTCCTCATCTTCGTCTTCTTCGAGGAACACGTCTTCCTCGTCGTCGCCGAGCTCTTCGTCGACTTCGACATCCTCGACATCGGGAATGTCATCGCCGCTCTCTTCAGCGTCGGCTTCCTCGAGGCTGACGATCTCGGGACCTGCGGTTTCCTCGACTTCGTCTTCTTCTTCCGTCTCGTCCTCGTCATCGATCTTGCGAGCGGTGGCGGGGCTGACCTTGCCGGCCATCTGCTCGAAGAAAGACCGCGGATAGCTCTTGCCGGTATAGGGCGAGACGATCGGGTCCATGTTGAGGTCGTAGAACTTCTTGCCGGTATCGGGATCGGTCCGCTTGGTACCGCGTTCGCTGGCCATCTCTCATGCCTTCTCGAATAAAGAGGGGTTTACCGGGCGCGTCTAGCCGCTTGCGCCCAATTCGGTCAGTTCGGTTATGGGCAAAGCCCGGTCCTGTCAAACGCAAAATGCGCCGCGCGAGCGCCCGGTTGCAGCCGCTTCGCCTTCAGCGCCCCGTCCGGACGATCTGCCCCGGGCCCCTTGCCCTCACCCGCGCGCGCCGCTATCGCCTAGTGCATAAGCAAAGAGGCCAGCCATGATCATCGCCGTCGACGGACCCGCCGCATCGGGCAAGGGCACCCTGGCCTCGGGCCTGGCCCGGCATTATGGTCTGCCGCATCTGGATACCGGCCTGCTTTATCGCGCCGTCGGCCTGGCGGCTGCCGCGACGGTCGATACGCCGGATTTCGAAAGCGTCGCCATTGCTGCGGCACGCGCGCTCGACGCCGCGCATCTGGACGATCTCGACGCGCTGACCGCGGCTGAAACCGGGGTCCTGGCCTCCAAGGTCGCTGTCATTGCCGAGGTGCGGGCGGCCCTGTTCGATTTTCAGCGCAACTTTGCCACCCAGCCCGGCGGTGCAGTGCTCGATGGGCGCGATATCGGCACCAAGATCTGCCCCGATGCCGATGTGAAGCTCTTCATCCAGGCCGACAGCAAGGCGCGCATGGAGCGCCGGGCGCGGCAGCTCGAGGCGCGCGGCGTGGCCGTGGACCGCTATGCGCTCTTTCACCAGATCGAGGAGCGCGACGCCCGCGACATGATGAATCCCAATGGCGGATTCTATCCGGCCAGCGACGCGCACTTGCTTGATACCACGCTTATGGGTATAGAGGCCGCACTCCGCGCTGCCATCGCGATTGTCGAGACGGCCCTGGCGCTCAAGGCAGGGGGGCAAAAGCCCTCCTAATTTCCTCCTTGGGACATCAGGGTCCAGCCAATCGGACCTAACGCTGGCCCGGACCTGTACATAGAAATTCTCCTGTCAGTGAAGCGGTGCTCCGTGCGCCGGCTTTGGCATTTTCGCCGAAGCGGACCCGTATTCGGGCAGGATGCAAACCCCTAACCACCGGCGCACCGGAGAAAAGATTTGGCACAGCAGACTGTGACGAAAGACGATTTTGAATCGATGCTCCTCGACAGCTTTGTCGACAACGATGCCGCTGAAGGCAATGTCGTCAAGGGCCGCGTCGTCGCCATCGAGAAGGACCTCGCGATCATCGACGTGGGTCTCAAGACTGAAGGCCGCGTGCCGCTGAAGGAATTCGGCCAGGCCGGCCGTGACGGCACCATCACCGTGGGTTCGGAAGTCGAGGTCTATGTCGACCGCGTCGAGAACGCCGCCGGCGAGGCCGTCCTCAGCCGCGAAAAGGCCCGCCGCGAAGAGAGCTGGGTCAAGCTCGAAGAGAAGTACAACGCCAATGAGCGCGTTGAAGGCACCATCTTCAACCAGGTCAAGGGTGGTTTCACCGTCGACCTCGAAGGTGCCGTGGCCTTCCTGCCGCGTTCGCAGGTCGACATCCGTCCGATCCGCGACATCGCGCCGCTCATGAACGTGCCCCAGCCCTTCCAGATCCTCAAGATGGACAAGCGTCGCGGCAATATCGTCGTCTCGCGTCGTGCCATTCTCGAAGAATCGCGCGCCGAACAGCGTTCGGAAATCGTCCAGCAGCTCGAAGAGGGCCAGGTGGTCGATGGCGTGGTCAAGAACATCACCGATTACGGTGCGTTCGTCGACCTGGGCGGTATCGACGGCCTGCTGCATGTCACCGACATTGCATGGCGCCGCGTCAACCACCCGTCCGAAGTGCTCACGATCGGCGAGACCATCAAGGTCCAGATCGTGCGCATCAACCACGAGTCGCACCGCATCAGCCTCGGCATGAAGCAGCTGCAGGCCGATCCGTGGGAAGGCATCGAAGCCAAGTACCCGATCAACGCCAAGTTCACCGGCCGCGTGACCAACATCACCGACTACGGTGCTTTCGTTGAGCTCGAGCCGGGCATTGAAGGCCTGATCCACGTCTCGGAAATGAGCTGGACCAAGAAGAACGTCCATCCGGGCAAGATCGTCTCGACCTCCCAGGAAGTCGATGTCGTCGTGCTCGAAGTCGATCCGGACAAGCGCCGCATCTCGCTGGGCCTCAAGCAGACCCTGCAGAATCCGTGGGAAGCCTTTGCCGAGAAGAACCCGGTTGGCTCCACCATCGAAGGCGAAGTCAAGAACAAGACCGAGTTCGGCCTGTTCATCGGCCTCGAAGGCGATGTGGACGGCATGGTTCACCTCTCCGACCTCGACTGGCAGAAGTCGGGCGAAGTGGCGCTGGACGACTACAACCGTGGCGACATGGTTTCGGCCAAGGTTCTCGACGTCGATGTCGAGAAGGAGCGGATCTCGCTCGGCATCAAGCAGCTCGCTGCTGAAGGCCTGGCCGATACCGGCGCTTCCGATGGTTCGGGCCTGCGCAAGAATGCCGTGGTCACCACCGAAGTCGTGGAAGTCAACGATGGCGGCATCGAAGTGCGCATCGCTGACTCTGACGTCACGGCCTTCATCCGCCGCGCCGATCTCTCCCGCGACCGCAACGACCAGCGCCCCGAGCGCTTCGCCAAGGGCGACAAGGTCGATGCCCGCGTCACCCAGTACGACCGCAAGACCGGCCGCATCCAGCTCTCGATCAAGGCGCTCGAAATCGCCGAAGAACGTGAAGCCGTGGCCAACTTCGGTTCCTCGGATTCGGGCGCTTCGCTCGGCGACATCCTGGGCGCTGCCCTCAAGGGCCGCGACGACAAGTAAGCCTTTGGCTTGCTGAGAAAACCATGCGACCCGCGCCGATGGTGCGGGTCGTTTTTTATGAGAAGTGGCTAGACATGATCCAGTTTCGCGACGTCGCCTGGCGCGCCATGAGCGGCTATGACTTTTCCGCCGTGTTCGAGATTGCCAATCGCGTGCATCCCGGTTTCTTCGAGGCCGAGGCGGTGCTGGCGGAAAAATTCGATCTCTACCGCAATGGCTGCTACCTGCTCGAAGTCTCGGAAAAGCCGGCCGGCTATGTGCTGAGCCATCCCTGGAAACTGGGCAGCCTGCCGGCGCTGGATACGCTCCTGGGCAAAATTCCTGAGGATGCCGACAGCTACTATATCCACGACCTGGCGCTGCTGCCTTTGACCCGTGGCCTCGGCGCGGCCGGGCAGATTGTGGCGGCGTTGACCAAGCATGCCACGGCCATGGACTTTGCCACGATGAGCCTTGTCGCCGTCAATGGCTCGGTGCCCTTCTGGGAAAAGCAGGGATTCGTCATTGAAGAGCGTCCCGAACTGGCAGAAAAACTGGCCGCCTATGAGAATGCGGCGCGCTATATGGTCAAGCGCCTCGCCTAGTTTCAGCCGCTTGCCTTCGCGGTCGGGGCCCGTTACCTCAGGCTGACATTGGGAGCCCGAGCGCCGTGACCTATTCCAGTCCGCATGACGATCTTGCCGCCGACCGTTTTCGCCGCTCGCGCGGGGCCTGGCGCCTGTTTGCGCTGCTCGCCGTGGTCATCGCGCTGCTGGCGCTGTTCGGGCGCTTCGCCCTCGCCGATCGCCCCGGGGGCGAGCGCATTGCCCGCGTCGTCATCAGCGGCACCATTGCCACCGACCCGCAGCGCTCCAAGCTGATCGGCGAGCTGCTCGAGGACGAGGCAGTCAAGGCCGTGATCGTCGCCATCAATTCGCCGGGCGGGACGACAGCCGGCGGCGAGGAACTCTACGAGGACCTGCGGCGCCTCTCGGCAGTCAAGCCGGTGGTCTCGACCATCGACGAACTGGGCGCCTCGGCGGCCTATATGACCGCCATTGCCACCGACCGCATCTTTGCCCGGCGCCTCTCCATCGTCGGCTCGATCGGCGTGCTCTACCAGCATGTCAATGCCGGCAAGCTGCTCGAAACCATCGGCGTCGACCTCGACAAGGTGGCTTCGGGCCCCCTTAAGGCCGAGCCGGACTTTGACGAGCCGCTGGTGGGCGAGACCCGCGCCTCGCTCCAGGCCCTGGTCGAAGACAGTTTCCAGTGGTTCGTCGACATCGTCGCCGAGCGCCGCGGCCTCACAAGGCCACAGACCCTGGCCCTGGCCGATGGGCGTATCATGACCGGGCGGGTCGGCGTCGAGAGCGGGTTGATCGACGCCATTGGCGGCGAGGTGGAGGCGGTGCAATGGCTGGCCAGCGAGCATGATATCGACGCCGAAACCCCCGTGGTTCCGGCCTGGCCGCCCGATGCCGGCGAGTTCAACTGGATCGGCGAGCTGCTCGGGACCTCGATGCGGCGCGCGATCGGTTTGAACGGCGAAAGTGTTGTGATGCTTGACGGTTTGGTCTCGCTTTGGCAGGTTGATGAGACCCAGTGACATGGGAACTTGGGGTGGACACCGGAGCCTTTGATGATCAAGTCTGAACTTGTCGAAAAGCTCGCTGCAGAGAACCCGCATCTGTTCCAGCGCGACATCGAGAACATCGTCAATGCCATCCTCGATGAGATCGGGGACGCCATGGCAAGGGGCGACCGGGTTGAGTTGCGCGGCTTCGGCGCCTTCTCGGTGAAGAACCGCCCCGCCCGCGTCGGTCGCAATCCGCGCACCGGCGAGCAGGTGGATGTGGGCGAGAAATACGTGCCGCAGTTCAAGGCCGGCAAGGAAATCCGTGAGCGGCTCAACCGTTCGTAGTTTTCAGGCCCCAGTATAGGAATTGAAGCCACCTCGGCTTCTCGGACGCCGCAATGGTCAACAAATTCGTCGGCTGGCTGGTTCTGGTGCCGCTCTGTGCGGTGCTGATCGCGCTCGCCCTGGCCAATCGCCAGCTGGTGAGCGTCAATCTCAATCCGTTTGTCCCCGCGCTCGAAAACGGCACGACCGGCTATGGCGTGCCGCTTTTTGTCGTGCTTTATGTGATGCTGCTGATCGGTGTCCTGCTCGGGGGCATTGCCAGCTGGTTCGCACAGGGTGCCTCCCGTCGCCGCGAGCGGCATTGGCGGCGCGAAGCCCAGCAGCTGAGCCAGGAGCTGGAGACCCAGCGCCGCCGCAATGGCCAGGCCGGTGCAAATTCGCATGGCGATGTCGACGATCTGCTGGAACTGCGATGATGGACGGCGCAGTGCGGCTCACTTCTTCTGTTTCGTCCCATTGAGCCCAACCTGAAATGGCCGATCCCTTGATCGTCAAAATCTGCGGCATCAAGACCTATGACATGCTCGACGTGGCCATCGCCGCCGGCGCCGACATGGTGGGCTTCATGCATTTCCCGCGCTCGCCGCGCCATGTGTCCATTGACGAACTGGGCGGGCTGATCTCGGCCGCGCGTGGGCAAATCGAAAGCTGCGTGGTTCTGGTCAATCCTGACAATTCCAGCGTCGCCGAAGTGGCCGCGCTGGGCCCCGACTGGATTCAGCTGCATGGGCCTGAAACCCCGCATCGCGTGGAGGCCATCCGCGCCGGGGCGGGTGTCGAAATCATGAAGGCCCTGCCTATCGGCTCGGCCGAGGATGTGGCCCATGTGGCCCAGTTCACCGACGTGGCCGACCGGGTGCTGCTCGATGCCAAGCCGCCCAAGGGCGCCGACCGGCCCGGCGGCCTGGGCGAGAGCTTTGACTGGGGCCTGCTCGATGCGTTGGACCCATCCGTGCCCTTCATGCTCTCGGGGGGGCTGACGCCTGACAATGTGGCCGAGGCCATTGCTCGGGTGAAGCCCTTTGGCATTGATGTCTCCTCGGGCGTGGAGCGGGCGCCGGGCGTCAAGGACAAAAGGCTCATCGAAGCCTTTATCCGGAACGCCCGCGCCGCAAGCTGACTTGCCAGCGACCGGCCGGAGGTCTTAAGGAGACCACATGGCGAGCGTGCCGGGCCTGCTTCTTCTGGGGCGGGCCGTCTGGCACAGGATGAGGTCCTCCCTGGACTTCGTGGGAGGATTTGGATTGAGCATGCAAAACAGCAATTCCCTGCGCAACGGTCCCGACGAGCATGGCCGCTTCGGCATTTATGGCGGACGGTTTGTTGCTGAGACCCTGATGCCGCTGATCCTTGATCTCGAACGCGAGTATCGCGCCGCCAAGGCCGATCCGGCCTATGCCGCCGAACTCCAGGACCTGGCGACCCACTATACGGGTCGGCCGAGCCCGCTCTATTTCGCCGAACGCCTCACCGATCATCTGGGTGGCGCCAAGGTCTGGCTCAAGCGCGAAGAGCTCAACCATACCGGCTCGCACAAGATCAACAATTGCCTCGGGCAGATCCTCCTGGCCAAGCGCATGGGCAAGACCCGCGTCATCGCCGAGACCGGCGCCGGCCAGCATGGCGTCGCCACCGCCACGGTCTGCGCCAAGTTCGACCTGCCCTGCACGATTTTCATGGGCGCCACCGACGTCGAGCGGCAGATGCCCAATGTGCTGCGCATGAAGATGCTGGGCGCCGAAGTCAGGCCCGTCACCGCCGGCGCTGGCACGCTCAAGGACGCCATGAACGAGGCCCTGCGTGACTGGGTCACCAATGTGGACTCGACCTATTATCTGATCGGCACCGCGGCCGGCCCGCATCCCTATCCGGAAATGGTCCGCGATTTTCAGTCGGTCATCGGCACGGAATTGAAGGCGCAGTTCCAGGAGGCCGAGGGCAGGCTGCCGGACGCCGTCGTCGCCTGTGTCGGCGGCGGCTCCAATGCCATCGGCACCTTCCATGCCTTCCTCGACGATGCTGACGTCGCCATCTATGGCGCCGAGGCCGGTGGCCATGGCATAGACGTCGAAAATGGCCATGCCGCCTCGATGACCGGCGGCCGCCCCGGCGTGCTGCATGGCAACCGCACCTACCTGCTGCAGGACAGCGATGGGCAGATCCTTGAAGGCCACTCCATCTCGGCCGGCCTCGATTATCCCGGCGTCGGTCCGGAACATTCCTGGCTGCACGATACCCGGCGCGTCACCTATGTGCCGATCACCGACAAGGAAGCCCTCGACGCCTTCCAGCTGCTGACCCGCACCGAAGGCATCATCCCGGCCCTGGAATCAGCCCATGGGCTGGCGCAGGTGATGAAACTCGCGCCGACCATGGGCAAGGACCAGTCGGTGGTGCTGTGCCTTTCCGGCCGTGGCGACAAGGACGTGGAAAGCGTCGGCAAATATCTGGGGTTCCTGAAATAATGACGTCCCGTATCGATGCCCGCTTTGCCCAGTGCAAGGCCGAGAACCGCCCCGCTTTCGTCACTTATGTCATGGGTGGCGACCCGGATCTGGCCACCAGCCAGGCCATTCTGAACGCCCTGCCGCAGGCCGGCGCCGATGTGATCGAGCTGGGCCTGCCCTTTTCCGACCCGATGGCCGATGGCGTCGTCATCCAGATGGCGGCCCAGCGCGCTCTGGCCCAGGGCCAGACCCTGCTCGGCGTCCTGGGCATGGTGGAAGAGTTCCGCCGCAAGGACGACACCACCCCGATCGTCATGATGGGCTACTACAACCCGATCTATTCCTTCGGTGTCGAGCGCTTCATCGCGGCGGCCAAGGAAGCGGGTGTCGATGGGCTGATCATCGTCGACCTGCCGGCCGAGGAAGATGAAGAACTGTGCATTCCGGCGCTCAAGGCCGGGCTCAATTTCATCCGCCTCACCACCCCGACCACCGATGACAAGCGCCTGCCCGTGGTGCTCGAGAACACCTCGGGCTTTGTCTATTATGTGTCGATGACCGGCATTACCGGCGCCGCCATCAAGTCGCGCGCCGCCGTCGGCGAGGCCGTGCAGCGCATCAAGAGCCATACCAGCCTGCCGGTCGCCGTGGGCTTTGGCATCAAGACCGCCGAAGACGCTGCCGAAATCGGCAAGCACGCCGATGGCGTCGTGGTCGGCACGGTGCTGGTGGACGCGGTGGCCAAAACCCTGGTCGATGGCAGGGCCACGGACAAGACGGTCGCCGCCGTGCGCGATCTCGTTGCCGACATCGCTGCCGGGGCGAAGCGGGCGCGGGGCTGACTTCCCCTCTCCCCTTGCGGGAGAGGGACAGCAATTCTGCGTTCAGCAGAATGGCAGGGTGAGGGGTTCCTCAAAAGCCTTTCTTCCTTCGTCACCACCGGGCTTGTCCCGGTGGTCCATGTCCAAGATGGATTGCCGGGACAAGCCCGGCAATGACGATCGGGGAGGGATTGTGCAAAGGTGCCTTGGCATCTTTGCCCTCGCATCCATCCCCTGATAAGAAATGCCACAATTGAAGCTTAGGTGAGCCGCAACAGGTTCCCGCGAAAGGCCGCGCCATGAACTGGATCGACAATTTCGTCCGCCCCAAAATCCGCTCCTTCCTCTCCAACAAGCGGGAAACGCCGGAAAATCTCTGGGTCAAGGACCCGGAATCGGGCGAGATGGTGTTCTACCGCGATCTCGAGGCCAATCAGTGGGTGGTGCCCAATTCGGGCTACCACATGAAGATCAAGCCGGTCGACCGGCTGGCGACTTTCCTCGATGAGGGCAAGTATGATCTCGTGCCGGTGCCGTCCGCGCCGCAGGACCCGCTGAAATTCCGCGCCCAGAAGCGCTATATCGACCAGCTCAAGGAAAACCGCGCCAAGACCGGCTATGAAGACGCCGTGCTGGTGGCCACCGGCAAGCTCTATGAGCGCGCCGTGACTGTCGCCGTGCAGGATTTCGATTTCCTCGCCGGCTCGCTCGGCATGGCGGCGGGGCAGGGGATCATCACCGGTCTCGAAACGGCGGTGCGTCTGAAGACCCCCTTCGTGCTCTTCGTCGCTTCGGGCGGCGCGCGCATGCAGGAAGGCGTGCTGGGCCTGATGCAGATGCCGCGCACCACCGTGGCCGTGCTGCGCCTGCGCGAAGCGGGGCTGCCCTTCTTCGTGGTGCTGACCAATCCGACCACCGGTGGCGTCACCGCCTCCTATGCCATGATCGGCGACGTGCACCTGGCCGAGCCGGGTGCGCTCATCGGCTTTGCCGGCCAGCGCGTCATCGAGCAGACCATTCGCGAAAAGCTCCCCAAGGGTTTCCAGCGCTCCGAATATCTCTATAGCCACGGCATGGTCGACATGGTCGTGCATCGCCACAACCTGCGCTCCACCATCGGCTCGCTTGCCGCCATCCTCACCAATGCGCCGCCCAATGATGCCATCGCGTCGAGCAATGCCAAGGCCATCACCGCCCAGGCGAGCCTCCGCGACGCGGCCGTCGCCGCCGAAGGCGATGACGACGAGATCGATCCGCCGGCCGCTGCCGCCCACGCCGAGTAGGGCGTGATTATGTTGCGGGCTGGACAGGTCCATCCCGCAACTGTTCTATCCGGGCATGGAAAAAGACGCCCGATTCCCTGATGTGATGCTGCTGGCCGCCGGGCTGGGCACGCGTTTGCGGCCGATCACCGAGACCGTGCCCAAGCCCCTCGTGCCGGTGGCCGGAATGCCGCTGATCGAGCGTATCATGGTCAATGCCCGGGCCGAGGGCGCCAGGCGCTTCGTCGCCAATGCCCATTACCGCGCCGACCAGCTGCTGGCCCATTTCGGCGGCCTCTTGAAGGTCAATCGCGAGGCCGACCTGCTGGGCACCGGCGGCGGGGTCAAGGCGGCCCTGCCCATGCTCCATTCCGATCCGTTCTTCGTGATGAATACCGACGCCTTCTGGCCTGCGGGGAGCGATGCGCCCATGGCGCGGATGCAGGCGCGATACCAGAGCGAGGAGGACATTGTCCTGCTCTGCGTGCAGCCCCATCGCGCCACCGGATTTGGCCGCAGCCACGATTTCTGCCTCGATCCCATAGGCCAGATCACCCTCGATTACGGGGCACCGGTCATCTATGCCGGGGTGGCGCTGATGGGCAAAACCCTCTTTGCCGAGACGCCCGATGGCGCCTTTTCGCTCAACCGGCTGTTCGAGGCGGCGCTGGAGCGCGAGAGCTTGAAGGGCGTGGTGCTCGATGCGCCCTGGTTTCATGTCGGGGATCCCGAAGCGCTCGCGGCGACCGAACGGGCCCTCGCCACGGCCGGAGAGGCGCGCGGCGCAGCCGGAGAGGCGCGCGGAGCATGAGCCTTTATTCCATCGCCCCGCACCGGCCCTTCCTGCCCTGCCTGGTCGAGGCGGTCATGGACGGGCGGCTTCTCGGGGGCTGGGATCGCAGCGGGCCGTTCTGGCTCTCCGATGTCACCATCATCCTGCCCACGCGCCGCGCCCAGGAACGCCTCGCCGACGCCTTTGCCGCCCATCCCGACTTTCGGGGCCTCCTGCCCGATCTCAGGACTTTTGGCGGCGAAGTGGGAGATGAAGAGCCGTTCCTGCCGCCATTCGACGCGCCGCCGCTGCCGGGCCGCGCCTCCAGCCTTGAACGGCGGCTCAAGCTGTCGAGCCTCGTGGCCGCCTGGGCAAGAAGCGAGGCCGGCAGGCAGGCCTTTGCGACCCCGCCCACCGCCGCCGAAATTTTCTCCATGTCCGAATCGCTCGGCACGCTGATCGATGATCTGGCCATCGAGGAACGCAGCCCCGCCGACATTGCCGCTCTTGGCGCCGATATGGCGCAGGAGCTGGGCGATTACTGGCAGCAGACGCTGCAGTTCCTCGACATCGCGCTCAAGGCCTGGCCGCTCTGGCTGGCCGACGAGAACCGGGCCGATGCCGCGCAGCTGCGGGGTCTCCGGCTCGACCGGCAGGCCGGCGCGGCGGGTTTTCTCTATGGCGAGCGGCCGGTGATCGCGGCCGGTTCGACCGGCTCGATCCCGGCCACGGCGCGGCTGCTGGCAACCGTGGCCAACCTGCCGCGCGGGGCCGTGGTGCTGCCCGGCCTCGACATGGCCATGACGCCGGACATGCACGCGGCGCTGCTCGATCCCGCGACCAATCCGCAGGGTCACCCGCAATATGGCCTGGCCCAGTTGCTCCGGCGCCTGGATTCGGGTGTCGGCCAGGTGACCGAGCTCTGTACCCATGAGCATCCACGCACGCGCCTGGTCAATCTGGCGCTGGCGCCGACAGCGGCGACCGCCCTCTGGTCGGAGCAGCGCTTTGATGACCTGACGCTGGCAGCGGCGCTTGAAGGCGTCTCGATCATCCGGGCCCGCAACGAGGACGAGGAAGCCCGCGCCATGGCGCTGGCGGCGCGCGCCGCGCTGGAACAGGAAAAAAGCGTCGGTATCATCACCCCGGACCGCAACCTGGCGCGGCGGATCGCCGCCGAATTGCGGCGCTTCGACATCGTGGTCGATGACGCGGCGGGCACGCCGCTCTTTCACGCGCCGGCCGGCCGGCTTTCCCGGCAGGTGCTCAACCTGGTGGAAGGCGGTTGCGCGCCCGTCGACCTCCTGGCGCTGCTGCGCAACCGGGCGACGACGCTGGGTCTGGGGCGCGGGGCCATGGCGGCGCTGGCCGACGATATCGACCTTGGCCTGTTGCGCGGGCAGCGGCCGGGACCGGGCATGGCGGGCCTGCGATCCATCCTTACCGCGCATCTGGCCGGTGAGCTTTCCTATCCCGCGCGCACGCTCTCGGCTGAGCGTGGACAGGAGATTGCCGACCTCTTCGACCGCCTCGAAATCGCCATCGCGCCGCTGGTAGCCTTGTGCCGGGGCACGCTGCTCTCGGCCTCGGACCTTGCGCTGGCGCTGGGACAGGCGATTGCCGCCATCAGTCCCGAAGCGCCCCTGCCCGGGCGCGAGGAGTTGCTGGCCTGGGTCGAGAGCATGGAAAAGTTGTCAGGCGAAGGCCACCGCTTCGCGCCCTATGGGCTCGACGATGTGCTGGCGGCGCTGATGGCCGGGGTCGAGGTTCGCACATCCGTGCCCGAGGACCGGCGCACCGACATCGCCATCTGGGGCCAGCTCGAAGCGCGGCTGATGAGCCCCGATATGCTGATCCTGGGCGCGCTCAACGAAGACAAATGGCCGGGCACGGCCGATCCGGGTCCCTGGCTCAGCCGGGGCATGCGGCTGGGTGCCGGGCTCGAGCCGCCCGAGCGGCAGCAGGGTCTGGCCGCCCATGACTTCGCCCAGGCCATGGGCAATGCGGAGGTCGTCATCGCCTATGCCGACCGGGTCGGGTCGAGCCCGGCGCTGCCCTCGCGGCTGGTGCAGCGGCTGGACGCCTTTATCGGCGAGGCGGCGGGCAAGACCCTGCGGGCCCGCGGACAGGTCTGGACGGCGGCGGCGCGCCAGCTCGATGCCGTCGCCGCCGTGACCGCAGCGCCGCGCCCGGCGCCCAACCCGCCTGTCGCCACCCGCCCGCGCAAACTTTCGGTGACCGAGGTCGAGACGCTGATGCGCTCACCCTACGATCTCTATGCCAAGCATGTCCTGCGCCTCCGGCCGCTCGATGCGCTGGGCGAGGATCCCGACGCCCGCGAGCGCGGCACCATCATCCACGCCATCCTCGCGCGCTTTGTCGACGAAAAATGCGATCCGGCCGATCCGGGTGCCTTTGCCCGGCTGATGCAGATTGCCACCGAGGAATTTTCCGGGCTCGACGCCATCGGCGAGCGCCGCGACATCTGGCTCAAGCGCTTTGCCACGGCGGCCGAACAATTCCTCGATTTCGAGCAATCCCGCGCCCATCGTGTGCGGGAGCGCCGCGCCGAAGTCGACGGGCGCTGGGAGTTCAAGCTCGAAGAGCCCTTCGCCATTACCGGCACGGCCGACCGGGTGGACCTTCTGGTCGATGGGACGCTTGAAATCCTCGACTTCAAGACCGGCTCGCCGCCGGCCCCGGGCACGATGCGCGCCTTCGAGGCGCCGCAATTGCCGGTCGAGGCGCTGATGGCGCGCCATGGTGGTCTTGACGGGGTGGCGCCGGCCGAAACCAGCGCCCTGACCTATATCAAGATCGGTCTCGGCCCCGACGCTTTCCGGCCCAGCGCCTTTGCGCTGCCCGAGGATATGAGTGTCAGTGAGGTCGCCGACGACATCTGGCGGCGCATGCAATCGCAGATCGACTATTTCCTGATGCGGAGCAATCCGATGCCGTCGCGCCTCCTGCCGGTCAAGGGGCAGCGCTTTGCCGGCGCCTATGACCATCTGGCGCGGGTGGCGGAGTGGACGGCGGTCGATGGGGAGGACGAGCCATGAATGATCGCGGCGACGTCGATCCGCCTTTCAACACGCGCACCAGCCAGGCGCTGGCCAGCGACCCGGATTATTCCATCTGGGTGGAGGCCAATGCCGGCTCGGGCAAGACCTTTGTGCTGACCAATCGCGTGCTGCGCCTGCTGCTGGTGGGGGTGAGGCCGCAATCCATTCTCTGCCTCACCTATACCAAGGCGGCGGCGGCCGAAATGCGCAAGCGCGTCGGCGCGCGCCTGGCCGAATGGGCGGTCGACGAGGCCGCGACGCTGAGCCGGAAACTGCTCGAGCTGACCGGCCGCGTGCCGACGGCGCGGCAGATGGAGGATGCGCGCACCCTCTTTGCCAAGGCGCTGGAAACGCCGGGTGGCCTCAGGATCCTGACCATCCATGCCTATTGCGAGGCGGTGCTGCATCGCTTTCCCATCGAGGCGGGGGTGCCCTTCGATTTTGCCGTCATCGAGGAGGATCGCCAGGCTAATATGCTGCTGGCGGCCCGTGAAGGCGTTCTGGCCGAGGGTCTGCGCGGCGGCGCGCATGCCGGGGCGGTGGAAACGCTGTTCGGCCTCCTCAGCGACCACGCCATCGCCGAGGCCATTGGCGCAGCGCTCGGGGAAGGCGCCCGGCTCAAAGCCGTCCTCGCCGATCTGCCCGGCGCCAAGGCGCGCCTGCGGGCGCTGGTGGGCGGCACGGTCAGCGCCAGCGACATTGCCGTAGCCATCGTCAATGAAACCGCCCTGACACGGCCTGTCTGGCGCGAACTCGTCGAGAGCTTCGATGCCGACCCGGGCAGGACCAAGGGGGCGCGCTTCATCGATCTGGTTGCCCGGCTCGATCCCGACCGGCTGACAGCCGAACAGCTTGCTGACCTGTTCCTCACCCGCAAGGACGGCGAGACCCGCCCCCGCGCCAACCTGCTCAATGCCGATCAGCGCAAGCAGAAGCCGCTGCTGCAGCCCCTGCTCGAGGCGGAACGGGAACGTGTCCTGGGACTTGAAGCCCAGCTGACCGGCGCGCTGCTTGTCGAGCGCAGCGAAGCCGTGCTCGATGTCGTCGCCGCCATCGTGGCGCGCTACGAGGCCGAAAAACGCCGCCATGCCTTGCTCGATTTCGATGACCTGATCGAAAAGCTGGGCGACCTCTTCGCCAATCCCGCCATTGGCCCCTGGGTGCAGTACAAGCTCGATGCCGGCATCGACCATATTCTGGTCGATGAAAGCCAGGACACCAACGAGCAGCAATGGCGCGTGGTACGGGCGCTGGAGCGGGAATTCTTCAGCGGCGACGGTGCCGTGACGCGTCCACGCTCCATCTTTGCGGTGGGCGACCAGAAACAGTCGATCTATTCCTTCCAGGGCGCGCAGCCGGCTTTGTTCGGGCAGACCGGGCGCGATGTCGAGAAACGCGCGGCCAATGCCAACAAGCCGTTCCGGAACGTCAAGCTCCATACCAGTTTCCGGACGCTGCGCGGCATTCTCGATGCGGTCGACCTGGTCTGCGACCGCCCCGATATCCAGAAGGCGCTGCTGGCCGAGGACAAGGTCATCCACGAGCCCGCCCGCGTGCAACCGGGCGGCACGGTGACGATCTGGCCCCCTTCCGTCGAGGAAAAGGCGGGCCGCGACATCTCGGCCTGGCCGGTGAATGTGGTCGAGGCCGAGCAGAGCGCCAATCGCAAGGTCGCCCTGCGCATTGCCCGCGAAATTCGCCTCTGGATCGACCAGGGCCGCATGCTGGGCGAGCGCAATCGTCCGGTCAGCGCCGATGATGTCCTGATCCTGGTGCAGAAGCGCGGCGCCCTGTTCCAGGAAATCATCCGGGCCCTGCGCGGCGAAGGCCTGCCCAGCCCAGGGGCCGACCGGCTGGCCGTCACCGGCCACATTGCCGTGCTCGACCTCCTGGCGCTGATCGACGTGCTGCTCAACCCGGCCGATGACCTGCAACTGGCGGCCCTCTTGCGCTCGCCGCTCTTTGATCTCGACGAGGATGCTCTGTTTGCCCTGGCCCAGCCGCGGGCGCGGGGACAGACCCTGTGGTCGGCACTCGCGGGTTCGACGCAGCCGGCGGCAACCGCCGCGGCCGAACAACTGGGCCGCTGGCGCGCCGAACTGGATATGGAACGGCCCTTCGAGTTTCTCTCCGGCGTGCTCTATGCCGGGGGCGGGCTCCGCCGCTTCCATGCGCGGCTGGGCCTTGAAGTGGACGATGTCCTGTCCGAACTTCTGGAGCTGGCGCTCACCCACGAACAGGGGGCGCAGCCCTCGCTGCAGGGCTTTGCCGCCGAGATGCGCCGCCGCGCCGTGACCATCAAGCGCGAACTGGCCGAGAGCGGCGGCGGCGTGCGGGTGATGACCGTGCACGGCGCCAAGGGGCTGGAAGCGCCGATCGTCATTCTCGCCGATGCCACGACCAAGCCTACCGGCAAGCAGACCGGCAGGAGCGTCTACGTCATCGACAGGCCCCACGGGCCCCTGCTGATCCACGCCGCCTCCAGGGCCCAGCATGTCCCGGCGACCGCCGGCCTCCGGCAGGATATTGACGGCACCCTGGCCGAAGAATACTGGCGCCGTCTCTATGTCGCCATGACCCGCGCTGAAGACGAGCTTTATGTCATCGGCGCGCTGGGCGGCGCCCAATCCCCTGAAACCCAGCTGGCCTCGACCTGGTATGACGCCATAAAATCGGGTCTGGGCGAACGGGCCGAGCCCATTGTCGATGCCGAGGGCATTGAGACGGCGCTTGTCTATCCGGCCGCCCAGCCGCAGCGCCTCGGTGCGGTGCCGGAGGCTCCGGCTTTGTCAGGCGTCGCGCCCTTGCCCGCCCCAGTCTCGGCGCCTGCGCGCGTGAAGGTGGTTCGCCCTTCCCGTGCCGGAGCCACGGGGCGCCGCCCCGCCATCCTTGAAACCAAGGCCGAGGCAGTGCGCGACGCCGAAACGGCGCGCCGTGAGGGCATCGCCCTGCACGCTCTGCTCCAGCATCTGGGCCGGGTGGCCCCCGCCGACTGGCCGCGCGTGGCGCCGCGGGCACTCGAGGCCCTGCTGCCCGACCACGCTTCCCTGCATGTGGCCATCGCCGAAAAGGCCATCTCTATCCTGTCACGACCTGACCTTGCCGTGCTCTTCGGTCCGCAGAGCCGCGCCGAGCTGCCTTTCCGCGCCGAACTCAATGAGCGGGGGAAACCTGTGGCGCTCAGTGGCCGGATCGATCGCGTGGTTGTTGACGACTCGGGTGTGCTGGTGGTCGACTACAAGTCCGACGCGGTCGTGCCTGAGGGAGCCGATACCGTGCCGGGGAGTTACCTTACCCAGCTTGGATTGTATGCACTGGTTGCAGGTCAGCTTTTCCCCGGGCGCCCCGTGCGTGCTTCTATCCTGTGGACAGAGTTGGAATCATTGATGAATTTGCCGGATGGGTTGCTCGCTGCTGCCCGCTCGGATTTCACCCTGCGGTGATCGGGCTTGTTGCAAGGCTGGACTCTCACCAGCTTTGGGAGCAAACAGACCGCCGCTTCCGGACCGGGCAGCTCCGCCCGGTCGGGATCTGAAATATCCCGTCGCACCAGATGCATGAGGCCAGGGGCCTCACGCGAGGGTGCAACAGACAAAAAAGGCATGAAAACCATGACCAAAGCCGTTTCCGAAGCCACTTTCGGCCAGGAAGTCCTGAGCTCCAACGAACCCGTCCTGGTGGATTTCTGGGCCGAATGGTGCGGTCCCTGCCGCGCCATCGCGCCGGTCCTTGACGAGCTTTCCTCGGAACTGCAAGGCAAGGTGAAGATCGTCAAGCTCAATGTCGACGAGAACCCGGGCATTGCCGCCCAGTATGGCGTGCGCTCCATTCCGACCATGATCCTGTTCAAGGGCGGTGAAGCGGCCGACATGAAGATCGGCGCCGGCACCCCCAAGGCGGGCCTGACCAAGTGGCTCGAAAGCCACGCGGCCTAGTTCGCCAGTCGAGACTTTTTGAAGCACCGCCGGAGCGATCCGGCGGTGTTTTTGTTTGGGTGCTCGAAACGAGATACTGCCTGTCGTACCCCCACCCTTGATCCCTCCCCACAAGGGGGAGGGAGACGATGAACACTGGCGCTTACCCCTGCGCCTCCCTCCCCTTGATGGGGAGGGATTGAGGGTGGGGTGACCTCACCCCCAGAGCCCGCGCCAAAGCAAACTCTCGCGGCCAAGTCCCGCGAAAATCCATCCCTTCCCCCGGGCCCGCGACTCGTCCTAGCCTCATCGGTCTATGCCGATGGAGGACTGGTATGGCGCTCAATGTGACTGACAGCAATTTCGCTCAGGAAGTGCTGGCTTCGGATAAGCCGGTTCTGGTGGATTTCTGGGCCGAATGGTGCCCGCCCTGCAAGGCCATGTCGCCCACCATCGAGGCCCTCGCCGAGGAGCTTGCGGCCACCGTCAAGATCGTCAAGCTCGACGTGGACAGCAATCCCGGCACGACCGTTCAGTACAATGTGCGCGCCATGCCGACCCTGATCATCTTCAAGGGTGGCCAGCCGGTGGACCTCAAGGTGGGCGCCGGCCAGAGCCGCGTGCAGCTGATCAAGTGGCTCGAGCAGCACGCGGCCTGATCTGCGCTCAGGGCCTGGCCAGGAATTCCAGGATCACCGGCGCCAGCACCGCCGGGTCATAGCCGTGATCCTGCCCTTTCAGGGTGCGCCGCTCCGCTAGGGGCAGGCCACGCGCCACCCAGTCGGCGCCGGCGCTCATGAAGTCAAAGCTCTGATCGCCATTGAGCACCAGAGCAGGCGCCGTGATCCCTTCCCATCTCCTGGGCGGGTCATCGCCCTGCCGTGCCTCGGCCAGGACGCGATAGTCGTGTTCGAGCGTGAGCCCCACCGCCGCATAGGCCGACCAGACCGGGGACTGGCGGAAGTCGTCCAGCGCTTCGGGCGCCATCACCTCCCCCAGAAAGCGGATCATCATCTCCTCCCCCCTGCCGTCGCGCGCCAGCTCGGCCATTTCGGCATGGTCGTTCTTGTAGTCCTGCGCGTTTCGCGTCGGATCGATGGGTGGCTCGTAGAGCACCAGGCCCTTGATCGCGGCGCCGAGCGTGGCCGCCGCCTCCACCGCCAGTACGGCGCCCGACGACATGCCGAAAAGGCGCGCCTCCCCACCATGAGCCGCGATCAGCGCGGCAATGTCCTCCACCTCCCGGGCAACCGAATAGGGGGCGGTATCGCTCGACTCGCCGCGTCCCCGGCGATCGTGGATCAGCACGGTGAAATGCGGCGCCAGCAGCCGGGCCAAAGCCGGCGTTCCCTCCTGATCTACCGCGCGGTGCTGGGTCGCGCCGGCGACACAGATGAGCAGCGGGCCGCTTCCATAGTCATCGTATCCGATGCGGGTTCCATCCCTGGACATGACACTGGCCATGGTCTTCCTCCTGTTGGTCACACGCCAACGACGATCCGCCAGGGCCGGTTTCGACAAGGGTCTTCGCACACCCGCCTTGTTCGGGTCCCTCTGCTGCTGATAAGCATGGCATAACAATAACGACAACACGTCGAGGAGCCCGCCTTGGCCGCCATCGATCTTTCCGCCGCCCCCTTCAATCTCGACGAAGAGGCGATCGCCTGGGTCAGTGATACGCGCGAGAAACTGAGCCCGCGCGACAAGCTGGCCCAGCTCTTCGTGCTGCTCTCGCGCGGCGCGCCCGAAGAGGCGCTGGAAGCCATCCGCGCCTTCAAGCCCGGTGGCATTACCCGCATGTTCTCGGCGAACCTCGCCGATGAAATCGCGCTGATGCGCCAGATCGACACGGCCGGTCCAGTGCCCATGACGGTCAGCGCCGATCTCGAAGGCAGCCGCATGAGCCTGCCCTTCGGCACCGAAGTGCCCAATCCGCTGGGTCTGGCGGCGGTCGACGATGTCGAAGCCACCACGGCCATTTCCACCATCATGGCCGAGGAAGCCCGCGCCGTCGGGCTCAACTGGAGCTTTACCCCGGTCATCGACATCAACAAGGCCTTCCAGAGCGCCATTGTCGGCACCCGCTCCTATGGCGAGGATGTCGAGCGCATCGAGCGCCACGCCCTGGCACAGATCGCCGCTTTCCAGGCCAAGGGCGTTGCCGCCACGGTCAAGCATTGGCCGGGCGAAGGCTATGACGATCGCGACCAGCACCTGGTCACCACGGTCAATCCGCTGACCCTTGCCGAATGGGAAAAGACCTTTGGCCGGCTCTATCGCGCCGCCATCGGTGCCGGCGTTCTCAGCGTCATGTCGGCCCATATCGCCTTTCCCGCCTTCGTGCGCGAGCTCGATCCCGATGCCGGCGCCGAGGCCTATCGCCCGGCCACCCAGAGCGCCGTGCTCAACCAGACCCTGCTGCGCGACAAGCTCGGTTTCAATGGCCTCATCGTCTCCGACGCCACGCCCATGGCCGGCTTTGGCGACTGGGGCCCGCGCTCGGAGACCATTCCGCAGTGTGTGATTGCCGGCTGCGACGTCATCCTGTTTTCCGACGATGCCACTGCCGACCTCATGTATCTGGTCAAGGCCGTGGCCGATGGCCGCCTGACCCAGGAGCGCGTCGACGAAGCCGTGACCCGCGTGCTGGCGCTCAAGGCGGCTCTGGGCCTGCACAAGGCCGACCGGCCCGAGCCGGCGCTGACGACCGCCGAAGTGATCATGGCGCGCTCGGAAAGCAAGCTGACGGCGGCTTCGGTGACATCGAGGGTGCCGACCCTGGTCAAGGACATTGCCAATCTCCTGCCCCTGTCCCCCGCAAAACACCGCAAGGTGCTGATTTTTTCGACCGGCTCCATCCAGCCCTTCGCGCCGGTCCCGCTGCCGCTGTCCCTGCCGGACCTGCTGCGGCAGGAAGGCTTTGAAATCACCGAATACACGCCGGATATGCAGGTCAACCCGCGGGATTTCGACCTCGTCCTCTATCTCCTCTCCGAGGAAACCCTGCTGACGCGGCAGCGCATCTTCCTCAACTGGCGGGCGCTGACCGGCAATGTGTTTGGCGCCATGAAGCGCTACTGGCACGACGTGCCGACGCTCATGGTGTCGCTGGGCTACCCCTATTATCTCCACGACGCGCCGCGCGTGCCCACCTATGTCAACGCCTATGGCAGCAACGAGGACATGCAGGCCGCCGTGGTCGAATGCCTCCTGGGCCGCAAGCCGTTTGCGGGCAAGAGCCCGGTGGATGCGTTTTGCGGCAGCGAACAGGCGAAGTACTAGCTTGTTGTTCGCCCCAGCGGGCACGGCATTCCCACACCCACTGGACCGCCCTCGGACTTGATCCGAGGGCCAGGCGTCACATCCACGGCGTTTGGAGTGGTCCTCGGGTCAGGCCCGAGGACGGCGCTGTGATTGGGGAAGCGGGTGAAGCTAATCCGGCCGCGTGCCGTTCTTGGCCAGCACGTCACCCGCGAGATACAGCGAGCCGCAAATCAGCACGCGCGCATTGTCGATCTCGGCGACGGCCTTGAGCGCCGTGGTCAGCGAGCGCGCGGCCCTGGCCGGAAAACCCTGCGCCCGGGCGCGGGCGGCAATCTCTTCGGCCCCATGCGCATTGGCCTCGCCCGGGATGGTCAATGTCAGAATCTGCGTGGGATGCAGGTCGCGGAACGGGGCCAGGAAGTCCTCGGGCGCGCGGGTATTCATCATGCCCATGATCATTATCAGCGGCTTTTCCTTCATGCCGGCAATGGTGCGGGCCAGGGCTGCCGCGCCATGGGGGTTGTGTCCGCCATCGAGCCAGAGCTCGTGGCCCGGCGGCAGGAGATCGCGCAGCTTACCCGTGCGGATGGGCTGCATGCGGGCCGGCCAGGCGACGCGCCGCAGCCCCTCGGCAAAACCCTTTTCATCCACCGGCAGGCCGAAATGGCGCGCGGCGGCAATGGCCAGGGTCGCATTGTCGAACTGATGCGGGCCGGGCAAAGCCGGGGGCGGCAGGTCGAGCAGGCCCCGTTCATCCTGATACTCCAGGCGTCCATCCAGGCTCGATCCGTGAAAATCTTCGCCCTGCCAGAGCGGTGTTACCCCCAGACGATGGGCCGCCCGCGCCAGCACCGGCCGCGCCTCGTCGCGCTGCAGGCCCATCACGGCCTTGGCGCCGCGCTTGAGGATACCGGCCTTGCTGACGGCGATTTCGGCGACCGTATTGCCCAGAAAACCCTGATGATCGAGGTCGATGGGGGTGATGACGGTGCCCAGTGGGTGCTTGATCACATTGGTCGTGTCATAGGTGCCACCCATGCCGGTTTCGAGCAGCAGATAATCGGCTTGGGTCTCGGCAAAGAGCTTGAAGGCGGTGACCGTCGTCACCTCGAAAAAGGTGATCGGTGCGCCGCCATTGAGCGCTTCCACTTCTTCGAGTGCGGCATTGAGCATGCGCGTGCCGACCAGTGTCCCAGCAAGGCGGATGCGCTCGTTGAAGCGCACCAGGTGGGGAGAATTGTAGACATGCACCGACTTGCCTGATGCCTCGAGAAAGGCGCGCAGATAGGCGATGGTCGAGCCCTTGGCATTGGTGCCCGCGACATGGATGGTCGGGGGCAGGCGATCCTGCGGATTGCCCAGTTTTTCGAGCAGCGGCAGCATGCGATCGAGACTGAGATCGATCAGTTTCGGATGCAGTTTCGACAGGCGGGCTAGGATGGCGTCGGTGCGGGACATGCTTACTTCCCAAGATAGGCTCAATGCCGGTCAACCACCGGCCCGGCACCTCCCCCTTGACGGGGGAGGTTGGGAGGGGGTGCGTCACGCACACAGCGCTCGCCAATCCCCCACCCCGCTCCGCTAGGCCCCTTTGGGGCAAGCTGCGCTGCCCTCCCGCAAGGGGGAGGGAGAAGAGCTACTTCCGCAGTTCCCCACCAGTCGTCTTGGTCACTGCCGCGACGACCGCGGCCGAAACCTTGTCGATTTCCTCGTCGGTCAGCGTCCGGTCCCTGGGCTGCAGCGTCACCTCGATGGCGACGGACTTCTTGCCCTCGCCGACATGGGCGCCTTCGAAAACGTCGAAGATGCCGACATCCTTGATGAGACCCTTGTCGGCGCCACGGGCGGCCTTGAGGATCGACGCCGCCGAAACGGTGCGGTCCATGACAAAGGCAAAATCGCGGAAAACCGGCTGGAAGGGGCTGAGCTCGAGGGCCGGCTTGGTGCGGGTGGCCTTCTTGCGCGGTTCGGGCAGGGCATCGAGATCGATCTCGAAGGCCGCCACCGGGCCCTCGATGTCGAGCTCGGCAGCGAGCGCCGGATGCAGTTCGCCGAACCAGCCCAGGGTCACCTTGGGCCCGAGCGCCACGCGACCGCCGCGGCCCGGATGGCTCCAGGCAGCGGCTTCGGGCAGGACCTGCACCTTTTCGATATCGACGCCCAGTGCGTCGAGCGCGGCGGCAAGATCGGCCTTGGCATCCCAGACGGTGACCGCCTGCGCCTTGCCCGACCAGTGGCGGCCGGCGCCATTGAGGCCGGCCGTGCCTGTGCGCACGCCCGAAGCATAGGTGTGCTGGCCTTCTGGCCGGTCGGAGAGGAAAATCTGCCCCACCTCGAACAAGGCCACATCGGCAAAGCCGCGATTGGCATTGCGGCGCGCTCCGGCAATGAGGCCCGGCAGCAGCGAGGGCCGCATGTCGGTCATGTCGGAGGCAATGGCATTGGCCAGCTGCCGGTCTTCACTCCCACCACCAAAACGGGTGGCATCGTCATGGGAGATAAAACTCCAGGTGACGGCCTCGTCGAGCCCGCGCGCCGCCAGCGCCCTCCGGGCGATCCGCCGACGGTTCTGGATCGTGGTCAGCATTTGTGGCGCGACATGGTTGAGGCGCGGCAAAGGCTCCTTGGGCACATTGTCGACACCGACCATGCGCATGACTTCTTCAACGAGATCCGCCTTCTGCGTCACGTCAGGGCGCCAGCTCGGCACCTTCACGGTCCGCGTCGGGCCGGAGCCTTCGACGGCAAAGCCGAGTCTGGACAGAATGGCGTCGATCTCGCTCGGCTCGACCGAAAGGCCGGTGAGGCGCTTGACCTCGGAGAGCGGGAAGTCGACCACGGTATTGGGGAAGACGTCTTCGCCCGAAATCGCCGGCTCCATGGCCGCGCCGCCGCAGAGTTCCAGCACGAGCCGGGTGGCCAGTTCCATGCCCGGTTCGGTCAGGGCCGGATCGACGCTGCGTTCGAGCCGGTAGCGGGCATCCGAAACGATGCCGGTCTTGCGGCCCGTCTGGGCGATGAGATCAGGGTCCCAGCTGGCGCATTCCATGAAGACATTGGTGGTTTCCTCGGTAACGCCCGAGCGGATGCCGCCCATTATGCCGCCCAGGCAGAGCGGGCCCTTGTCATCGGCAATGACGGTCATTGAGGCGTCGAGCGTATAGACCTTGTTGTCCAGCGCATCGAATGCTTCGCCGCGCGCATTGCGCAACACCATCTGGCCCTCGACCTTGTCAGCGTCGTAGGCATGCAGCGGCCGCCCCCAGCCGAGCGAGACAAGATTGGTGATGTCGACCACGGTATTGATCGGACGAAGGCCCACGGCACGCAGGCGCTGCTGCAGCCAGTCGGGCGAGGGGCCATTCTTGATGCCCTTCAGATAGCGCCCGGCAAACTTGCGAATCGCCTTGGGTTCGTCAGCCGAAAACTGGTGTGGCAGCGGCGCAATCGGGCTCTTGCCGGTCGAGGGCATGGGCGAGAAGTCGGTTGCTTTCAGCGTGCCGAGGCCAAAGGCGGCGAGATCGCGCGCCACGCCATAGACGCCGGTGGCGTCGCCCCTGTTGGGGGTGATGGAAATGTCGAAGACCACGCCATTGATGCCGGCATAGTCGACATACTTTTCGCCCACCGGTGCGTCGTCGGGCAGTTCGATAATGCCGTCATGGTCTTCGCTGAGCTCGAGCTCGGCAGCCGAGCAGAGCATGCCATTGGACGGGGTGCCGCGAATGACGACGCCGGCCTTCAATTCAAAATCCTTGCCCGGAATATAGGTGCCGGGGAAGGCAAAGACGCTCTTCATGCCGGTTTTGACATTGGGGGCGCCGCAGACCACATCGATCATCTCGCCGGTGCCGGCATCGACCTTGCACACATTGAGGTGGTCGGAATTGGGATGCGGGGTGGCCGACACCACATGGGCGATGACAAACTTTTCCAGCGCCTTGCCCTGGCTTTCAATGCCTTCCACTTCAAGGCCGATCATGGTCAGCGCCTTGCCGATCTCGTCGGCCGAAGCGGTGGTGTCCAGGTGTTCCCTAAGCCAGTCGAGGGTGAATTTCATTTTTGGGCCTTTAGCGGAAGTCACTCTTGCTGCCGGAAATGGGCGGCAAGGCGGAGGAAAGTTTCAAAAGCTCGACGAGCACATTGGCAAAGCCACGGGCGTCGTCGATGGCGCGATGGGTATGGGGGATGTGGCCGTAGAACTCGGCGGGCAGCTTGCTCATGCCCCAATCGAGATAGGGTGCGCCGCGCAGCGTTCCGGCCATGGTGTAGAGGCAGATGCCGCCGCCGCGAAAGATCTGGCGGCCCTTGAACGGGCCGCTGAGCGCGCGGGTGCCGGCATATTCGTCGAGATAGTGGTCCATCCAGAGCCCATCGAAAATCATCGGCGCGGCGACGAAGACCTTTGGGCCCGGCAGGCTTTCCACCCAGTCGGCAAAGCGCGGCATCACCTCGGCCGGGTCCTTGGCATTTTCCCTCGCCGCCGCCCAGGCCTCGGGTTGGGTCGCCCACCATGCCATGGTGGTTTCGTTGGTGGTCCGGTCGGGGCGCTGCAGCAACTGCGCCTCGAATTCGCCATGGCGCGTACCATCGGCCGTGACGGCCACCGAGGCAAAGCTCAGCATGGAATTGTGCAGCGGCGTTGGCCCGTCGCTTTCAATGTCGGTGACGATGAAGATCGGCGTTGCCACGCGATTATAGACCTCGCGCCCGGCGGGGAGCACCGTCACCAGCCGGAAGGTCTCGCAGACAATCTCCATATCAGGCGCAAAGCCGCCATTGCGGGCAAAATAGGCTTCGTGCCCCGCCCGCCATTCGGCATAGTCGCCTTCGCCTTCCAGGTCGGTGAAAGAGGGGTCGATATCGTCGAAGCTTTTGGTTTCGAGCGACAGGGTCTCGATCACGCAGGCGTCCTCACCCGCGCCGTTGAGCACCACGTCGCGACGACCGACTTCCGGCATGGCCTCGCCACCCGCGCCATAATCGCGCAGTGCCCCGCAGGTCGCGGTCTTCTTCCCCGCCAGCACCAGGGCGAGCAGGTTGTCAGCCAGCTCGGGGGAATCCCCGAAGCTGAACCTGACCTGCTGACGATTGGCGGAAGTGGAAGACATCAGGGCGCTGTGGCCCCCGGCGCCTTTTCACCGCGCAACATGCTTGCGATGGAGATGTCCTCATCCACTTTCGGCCAGTGCAATCCCATTGGCATCAACTCAATCTCATCAAGCTGGTCGGCTCTGGCCTTGGCGAGGCGCGGATACCACCAGAGCGGCGTGGAGACGGTCCGTCCATCAGCCAGCCGGACTTGGACCTGGCCATCCGCGCAGTGGGCCTCCACCGGGCGGCTGTCTTCGATTTCAAGCACCAAAGTAGTCATTCCAGGCCTCCAGAAAGGCGTCTTTGTTTTCGCGCGTGGCCCCAATGATCTCATTGAGGTCACGTGCAGAAAAGCCGAGATTTACCGCCACGTTCAGATCACGAAGCCATATCTTGGCTTCGCGACCATCTTTCACAACGTGGACATGCGGCGGCTCCCAGCCATCGGCCGAGTAGAAGAAGAACCGATACCCCTTCCACCGCAGCAGTGTCGGCATCCTAGCTGCTCAGCCCCCCGAACAGGGTCGGCAGATCGAGCGGCCTGAAACCGTAATGGTCGAGCCAGCGCTGGTCGGCGTCGAAAAACGCACGAAGATCCGGCATGCCGTATTTCAGCATGGCGATGCGGTCGATGCCGATGCCCCAGGCAAAGCCCTGATAGACATCCGGGTCGAGCCCGGCATTGCGGATGACATTGGGATGCACCATGCCGCAGCCCAGGATTTCGAGCCAGTCATTGCCCTCGCCGATCTTCACTTCCTGTCCGGAGCGGTCGCACTGGACGTCCACTTCCATCGAGGGCTCGGTGAAGGGGAAGAAGCTCGGGCGGAAGCGCAGCGTCACAGCAGGCACCTCGAAAAATGCCTTCAAGAATTCTTCGAGCACCCAGCGCAGCTGGCCGATATGGGAATTCTTGTCGATGACCAGGCCTTCCACCTGATGGAACATCGGCGTGTGGGTCTGGTCACTGTCATTGCGATAGGTGCGGCCGGGCATGACCACGCGGATCGGTGGATCCATGGCCGGGGTGATATAGGACGCAGCCGGCTTTTCATTGGTCTTTTGCATGACGCGCACCTGCACCGGCGAGGTATGGGTGCGCAGCACCTTCTTCACCCCGTCCGGGCCGGGCTTCATGAAGAAAGTGTCGTGCATTTCGCGCGCCGGATGGCCTTCCGGAAAATTCAGCGCGGTAAAGTTGTAATAGTCGGTCTCGATATCGGGCCCTTCGGCGATGGAAAAACCCATATCCGAGAAAATGGCGGTGATTTCGTCGATGGTCTGGCTGATCGGGTGGATGCGGCCGCGCGCCGTCGGGGCCGGGCGCAGGGGCAGGGTGACGTCGACGGTCTCGGCCTTCAGCCGGGCTTCCAGCGCCGCGCCCTTGAGCGCTTCGCTGCGCGCCTCGATCAGGCCGGCAATGTCGTTCTTGAGGCCGTTGATCGCGGGTCCGGCCGACTTGCGGTCTTCCGGCGCCATCGAGCCGAGCGTGGCGAGCAGGGCCGAAACCGAGCCCTTCTTGCCCAGGGCCGCAACACGGACGGCGTCGAGGCTCGCTTCGCTGTCCGCGCCGGCGATGGCGGCGGAAAGCTCGGTGCGCAGGGTTTCGATCTGGGCGTCTAGGGACATGGAATTATCTCGAATTCGGACGGGCTGCGGGCGGTGTTAGACCAAAACAAAACGCCCTGCGCCAGCCCTCTCGGGCGGCGCAAGGCGCGATTTTGACCTCAGCGAGGCAGAAGGTTAAGCGGCGGTGACGCGGGCGTGGGTAACGGAGTCCACGCTTTCCAGATATGCCAGCGCTGCCTTGGCCTTGACGACCAGGGCCGCGAACGCTTCGGGCTGGGTGATCGCGAGATCGGACAGCACCTTGCGGTCGACGGCAACCTCAGCCTTGCTGAGGCCGTCGATAAATCGGTTATAGGTCAGGCCGTAGTCACGGACGGCAGCGTTGATACGCTGGATCCACAGGGCGCGGAAATTGCGCTTCTTGACGCGACGATCGCGATACGCGTACTGGCCGGCCTTTTCGACGGCCTGCTTGGCGATACGGATCGTGGATTTACGACGGCCATAATAGCCCTCGGCGGCCTTCAAGACCTTCTTGTGACGGGCGTGGGCGGTTACGCCTCTCTTTACGCGTGCCATTTATTGGTGTCCTTCCAGCTTAGCGGTTGTACGGCATGTACCACTTCACCAGACCCTCGTCGCCCTTGGACAGGATCTTGGTGCCGCGGTTGGTGCGGATGTACTTGGCGTTGTGGCTGATCAGGCGGTGGCGCTTGCCGGCAACGCCGGCCTTCACCTTACCCGAGGCGGTGAAGCTGAAACGCTTCTTGGCGCCGGACTTGGTCTTCATCTTGGGCATTTTGCGGGTCCTTATTGGTCTTGATCCGGCTCTTGCGAGCCTTCGCTTTCAAAGACCGCCACGGCATGCCTTTTGGCCGGGCGATCCGGAGATGGCGCTCTATAGGGGGAAATGGGGGGAGAGGCAAGGGGCGTTTCCCCGCAGCGGCCATGACTCTGGCGAGATCCCCGAGCGACCGTCACCACCCGGCTCGTCCGGGTGGTCCATGCTCCAGCTAGGTAGATTGCCCGGACAAGCCGGGCAATGACGTTGGAGGGGAGAGAAGTTTACCCCCGCTTCGGCTCATAGATCAGATTGACGCCCTGTCCCGACTGGCTCTGGTGCACGAGTGACAATTGAACCGGCGGCTCGCCCGTATCCGCAAAAATCTTCACCCCGGATCCGATCATGACGGGCGCCACCTGCAGGAAAATCTGGTCGACGAGACCGGCGCGCAGCAGCGCCGAACCGAGCGTTGGCCCGAGGATGACGACCATTTTCCCATTGGCCTTCGCCTTGGCCCGGGCCACCGCGCCGGGCAGGTCACGGCCATCGGCCCAGAAATACCTGTTGTCGTCGGGGAAGGGCCGGCGGGTGACGACATATTCCGGGATGTCATCGAGCCCATAGGCCTTGGGCAGATCGTCCCAGCCTTGCGAAATGTCATAGCCGCGCCGACCACCCAAAGTGCAGCCGACATTGGTCATGACGAAATCCACCAGCGGATTGTCGGCCTCGGAGTCCTCGCCGCCCATCATGAACATGAGGCTGTCATTCGCGTCCGCGGCAAAGCCGTCGAGGCTGATCGCGGTATGCCAGATGACGCCGTCTTTTCTCAGAATGTCGCTTCGCATCGTCTCTCTCTCTCCTCTGTCCTGTCGCAACGAGTGGAGCGAGACGTTTTCGACAGGGGGTCAGGGGCGCGCCCCTGCCAGCATGGGCTCGATATGGTCTTCGAACAGGAGTCCCGGCCGCGCGGCGAGAGCCGCGCCATAGGCCGCCTCGGCCGCAATCGACACATCGAGGAAGCCGGTCAACCCCGCCACATCCGCTTCCGCCAGGCCATAATGGCCGCTTTCCAGCCGGCGCCGGATTTCGCGCTTGGAAGCGATCATGCCGGCGGCAACGTCCTTGGAATTGCTCATCGAGCCCTGCCGCTTGATATAGTCATGCAAGGGCGTCCCGAGGTGGAAACTCTCGGGAATGGTCCGATAGAGCTGCAGCAGGAATTCGAGATCGGTCATGTTGCTCATGTCAGGGTCGAACCGGCCGTCGCCACGCCGCCGGTCCCAGACCACCATGGCATCCATGGACAGGCTCACCCATTTGTGTTGGCCGGGCGTCAGGACCCGGTCCGGTCCGTCGCCCACATGGCGCAGGTGGCGGAAATCCTCGGTCATCACATCGAGCGCCGTGGTGACGATGCCATACTGGTCCAGCATGGCCACGGCCCGCTCCAGCTTTTGCGGCTTGAGGCAGTCGTCGGCGTCGAGAATGGCGCCATAGGGTGTTTCGAGCTGTTCGAGCGCCACATTGCGGGTGACCGAGGCCCCCCTGCCGACGCCGCCACTGGACAAAAACACCTGGCGCGGATCGGAGAGGCCCTGCTCCGCCAGAAAGGCCGCATAATCGAAGCCGTCATCGGCCACGATCCAGTGCTGCCAGTCGCCATGGGTCTGCCCGAGCACGCTGCGCACGGTTGCCGCCAGTGTCGGCTGTGCCTTGTAGGCGGGCGTGATGATGGCGACGGTCTGGGACATTGCGGCTTCCTCTGGCTTGAACCCTTGGCCTTTGTGACCCATATCTGGCCAAGGCAGGCGATGCCACTCCAATCGGGTCCCTGCCACCGTTGCTTGATGATCAAGGACGATAATAGACGATGTCGCGTATCTCGGTGTTTTCCGCCCCGTTCCTTCTCGGCTTTGACAGTTTCGAGGAGCGCATTGACCGGCTCGCCCGCTCAGCCGAAGGCTATCCCCCCTACAACATTGAGCGCTCGAGCGGCGAAGACGGGACCGAGAGGTTTCTGATCTCGATTGCCGTTGCCGGCTTTGCCCGCAATGACCTCGATGTCAGCGTGGAAGACAACCAGCTCATGGTGCGGGGCCGGCAGGCGGATGAGCCCGGCCGGGAATTCCTCCACCGTGGCATTGCGGCCCGCCAGTTCCAGCGCAGTTTCCTTCTGGCCGATGGCATGGAAGTGAAAGATGCAACTCTGGGGCATGGTATGCTCGTTATTATGCTTGAGCGCCCCCGAGCGCCCAAGATTGCCCGACAGATCGACATTCGCTCCCTGTGAGGAAAAGAACAAAGAAAGGGCCGAAAAAATGATGGACAAGAGAAACAGTGAAGACCTGCTCGATGCCGCCAATCCGCTGCGGCATCTGACGCGCGCGCAGTTTGCAGCCCTGGGTGGAGACGCCGTGGCCTATGTCAAGCCCGTCTCCGGTCTGGTGCTTTCGGGCATGATCCATGATGCCGAGTTTGACGGTGCCACCCAATACCAGCTGGTGATGTCCGCAGACGGGACCCCTCTCATGGTGGCCGACACGACCGAAGCCGTCTCCGAATGGCTGGGCGACCAGAATATTGGAGTGGCCACGCTGCATTAGGGCCGGCGCCAGAGACAAAGACCCCCGCGGCTGGCGCTGCGGGGGTCTTTTTGTGTCGTGTTGAGCGCGGTCAGGCCGCGTAGGTGGTTTCCACCGGCGCGGTCAGGATTTGATGCAGCCGGTCCGGATCGGTTTCGGCGCGCAGCTGGTCGGTCACGGACTCGGTCCGCAACAGCCGCGCCACGCGCGACAGCGCCTTGAGGTGATCCGCGCCGGCGCCCACGGGCGCGAGCAGCATCACCACCAGGTCAACCGGCTGGTCGTCAACAGCATCGAAATCAATGGGAGAATCGAGCCGCGCGAAGATGGCGGTCACCCCCTTGAGCCCCTGAATTTTGCCATGCGGAATGGCAATGCCGTTCCCCAGTCCCGTCGAGCCCAGTTCCTCGCGGCCCTCAAGGGTCGCAAGGATCTGTTCCTTTGAAAAATCTGTAAGCTCGGAAGCCTTTTTCGCAAGAGTTTCAAAGAGCTGGCGTTTATTGGCTACGCCGGTGCAAGTCAGCACGGCGTGCTTTGCCAGAATATCGGCCAATTCCATCAATCTGCCTTAGGATCTAATCAGGTATCCGGCGTGGTGTTCGCCGCTCAATTGGCGCTTAGGGCTGGATCGATCCAGCCAATATTGCCATCCGCGCGGCGGTAGACCACATTCAGCCCGCCATGTCCAGCATGGCGGAATATCACGACCTGTTGTCCTGTGAAATCGAGCTCCATCACCGCTTCCTCGACGCTGAGCTGCCGCAGGCTCTTGGTGGTTTCGGCAATGACCGGGGGAGCGTAGTCCTCATCGAGCTCGTCCAGCTCGTCGCTGGCGCCGAACACGGTATATTGCGCGGTCAGGCCATCCACGCCATTGCCATTATTGCCCTTGCGGTGCTGCTTGAGCTTCCGGTTGTAGCGCCGCAGGCGCTTTTCGATATTGAGCGCCATCACTTCATAGGCGCTGGTCGCGTCTCCCGCCTGGGCGCTGGCCTGCAGCGTCGCGCCCGTGTCCAGGTGTACCACGCAATCCGCGCGATACCCGATGCCATCAGGGGTCAGAGTGAGATGTCCGTCATAGCCGCCGTCGAAATACTTTCCGACAACCGAGGCAAAATGATCCTCCGCCTTGCCCCTGAGGGCATCGCCGACATCCATGTTCTTTCCCGAAACGCGTAGGGTCATGGCTCTTTTTCCTTTCGGTCGTTAAGCGCGACGCGAGAGTTCCCAGAAGCCGCTTCCCGGCTCAACGGGATCTGCGTCTGCCGACACGTCATAAATGGTGTGTCGACCGGAAGGATGCTAGACCCGGCCACGCCAGCCTGTCCATGCGCAACTGGACGGACTGGACCGATAAAGCAGGTGACAGCCACAGGAGCGCCGCATAGGATTCGCGCAGCCTGTCCAAGGCAATGTCATGCCGTGCGGGCCAGCTCGCGCTTTTGCCGCCGCCGGATGACCGAGGACGGGATATTCATGCCCTCGCGGTATTTGGCGACGGTGCGCCTTGCCACATCGATCCCCTGTTCCTTGCGCAGCAGGTCGGCGATGGTGTCGTCCGAAAGGATGTCGCTGGCCGGCTCGGCATCGATCAATTGCTTGATGCGGTGGCGCACGGCTTCCGCCGAGTGGTCGCCTCCACCGGTCGCCGAAGCGATGGCGGTGGTGAAGAAATATTTCATTTCGTAGAGCCCGCGCGGCGTGGCCATGTATTTGTTCGAGGTCACTCGGCTGACGGTGGATTCATGCATGTCGATGGCCTCGGCCACCGTCTTGAGGGTCATGGGTTTCAGATGCGCCACGCCATGGGTGAGGAACCCGTCCTGCTGGCGCACGATTTCGGCGGCCACCCTGGTAATGGTCTGGGCGCGCTGGTCGAGGCTCTTGGTCAGCCAGTTGGCGGTGTTGAGGCAATCGGAAAGGAAGCTCTTTTCCGCCGCGTCCCGCGTCTTCCGGGTGACGGTCGCATAATAGCTGCGGTTGACCAGCACGCGCGGCAGCACGTCGGAATTGAGCTCGATCTGCCAGCTGCCATCGGGGCCCGGGCGCACGAAGACATCGGGCACCACCGCCTCGACCGGTGAGGAATCAAAAGCGAGGCCCGGCTTGGGGTCGAGCAGGCGCAATTCGGCCAGCATGTCGCTGAGATCCTCGCGATCGCAGCCGACAGCCCTGAGCAGCGCCGGCATGTTGTGCTCGGCGAGAAGCCCGAGATTGTCGATCAGCCTTTGCATGATCGGGTCGAGCCGGTCGCGTTCGCGCAGCTGGATCGAGAGGCATTCGGCCACCGACCGTGCAAAGATGCCAACCGGGTCGCAGGTCTGCAGCACTTCGAGCACCGCCTCGACATCAGCCAGTTCGGCGCCCAGCAGCTCGGCGACCGCTTCGGGCTCGACCACGAGATAGCCGGCCTCGTTAAGGCCATCGATCAGGTGCTGGGCAATCAGGCGGTCGGCCGGGGTGCGCAGCAGCATCTGCGCCTGGGCTTCGAGATGGTCGGAAAGGCGCGGGCGGCTCGCGACATACTGGTCGAGATCGGCGCCCTCGCCCCCCTCGAAACTGCCATTGCGATCCGGGCCCGTGGCCTGGCCCTGCTCGGCCGGCCCGGCATCGGGAAAGACGTTCTCCACCGCCGTGTCATAGCCTTCGGCGATCTCGGCCGCGTCCTTGGTGCGCTCGCCCGAGGACACGGTATCCTCGTAGGCGCTCATTTCCTGGGGCACGTGCTGCGGCTCATCGGCAGCGCCATCGTCACTGCCGCCCTCCTCGCGCTCCAGCAGCGGATTGCGCAGCAATTCGTCGTCGACAAAGCTGTTGAGTTCAAGATGGCTGAGCTGCAGCAGCCTTATGGACTGCATCAGTTGCGGCGTCAGGGTCAGGCTCTGACTCTGGCGAAACTCCAGCCGTGGCGACAGCGCCATGCGTTAAAGGCCCTTGGTGCAAACAATTTCGGCCGCGAACGGCCGCTTCCCGTGCGGACCATGACTCAAATTTGGGCACACGGCAAGTTTCGTGCCAGTTGAAACCGTCCAGTTTCAGGGCCGTATCTAGATCGAGAAACTGTCGCCCAGATAGACGCGGCGCGCTTCCGGATCGGCGCTGATCGTCTCGGGCTTGCCCTGGATCATCACCTTGCCGCCATGGATGAGATAGGCCCGGTCAACCAGGCCCAGCGTCTCGCGCACCGCATGGTCGGTGATCAGCACGCCGATGCCGCGCTGCGTCAGCTGCCGGACCAGTCCCTTGACCTCGGCCACGGCGATCGGGTCGACGCCGGCAAAGGGTTCGTCGAGCAGCATGAAGCCCGGATCGGCAGCGAGGGCCCGGGCGATTTCGACGCGCCGCCGCTCGCCACCCGAAAGGGCCAGCGCCGAGGATTTGGCGATATGGGTGATGGAAAACTCTTCCAGCAGCGCCTCCAGCCGGCGCCTCTGTTCCTTCCGGCCGCGGATCGTGTTCTCCAGCACCGCCATGATATTGTCGGTGACGCTGAGGCCGCGGAAAATCGAGGGCTCCTGCGGCAGGTAACCGATGCCCAATTGCCCGCGCTGGAACAGGGGCAGCCGCGTGATGTCCTGTCCGTCGAGCAGGATCTTGCCGGCATCGGGGCGCACCAGGCCCATGATCATGGTGAAGACAGTGGTCTTGCCCGCGCCATTGGGGCCGAGCAGGCCAACCGCCTCGCCGCGCCGGACGGCCAGCGAGACGTCGCGCACCACCACCCGCCGGCCAAAGCTCTTGGCCAGGCTATGGGCGACCAGCCATCCGGTCTGGTCTATGCGCGGGCGGGCCTCGGTGCTCATTGGGAGGTGAACACCCCGGTCACCCTGCCACCGCCGCTGCTGGTAAAGGTCGAGACATTCGTGGCCAGGTTCACCACCAGCTCGGTGGCGTTGACCGTGCCGCTGGCATTGTTGACGACGACATTGCCGGTAAGGCGCAGCAATTGGTCCGCCGGCGTATAGACGGCATGCTCGCCGGTGGCGTCCTGTTCGGACGTCTTGAGGCGCACATTGCCGCCCGTGGCCACGAAAGTCTCGATGTCTGTGGTGCCGCCCTCGCCATAGGTGGCGATGACTTCCGGCGCCCAGACCGTCACATTGGGGTGGACGACGATGACATCGCCGGTAAACACCACTTCGCGCTTGGCATCGTTCATCACCGTCTGGTCGGCGGTGATCTCTACCGGGCTCTGGGCGGAAGCCGGCATGGCCGCCGCCAGGATCAGCAGCGCCACTAAGGACAGGATGCGCTTCATGGGGTTGGTTCTCCAGAGGCTTCGGACCCGTCCTCGCCCGGGGTCGAGGGCAGGGTGACGACCGAATTGACAAAAGTCCAGACCACCCTGGACGCATCGTAGACAAGGCCCTCGGCGCGGACCGTCGAGCCATCGGCATAATCGATCTCGACGCGGCCGCGTGTGGTCAGCAGCTGGCTGTGCCAGTCGAAAATCGAATCGTGCAGCACGCCCATCGTGCCGGTCGTGTCGGCCACGTCGGCGACGCCGGGCACGATGGTGAGCTGGTTGGTGGTGTCGAGCTGGGCCGCCACCGCCTCCATGGTCAGTTGCACGCCATCGACGCGGTTGACCACGAGGCGCGCATTGGTGAGTTCGATGAGGTCGCTGCGCGCCGTGGTGGCCCGGGCGGTTTCCGCCCAGACCCGATAGGTCGACCCGTCGGTCAGCGCCCCGACATATTCGGGCGTGTCGATGCTGATGGCATCGGGCGTGACCGTCACCTGGTCAATGCCGAAGCGGCCGCCCTGGCTCGCGAGATAGATCTGCCCGATCAGCCCGCCCAGCACCAGCGCCCCGACCAGCGGCACGACGAAACGCAACACGCCGACCGCCCGGTTGCGCCGGGCGAGGCGTCGGTAGAGATGCTGCGTCCCGGCCGGCGCGGGCATGACGATACCAGCCTCAGCTATGGGCGAAAATGTCGGTTTCTTCCCAGCCCATCAGGTCGAGCGCACACCGCGTCTTGAGGAAGTCGAAGCACGACCGGGCCAGTTCCGTGCGGCCTTCGCGGGCCAGCATGCGGTCGAGGTGCCGCTTGAGATCGTGCAGGTAGAGCACGTCCGAGGCGGCATAATCGAGCTGGGCGTCGCTGAGTTTGTCCCCGCCCCAGTCCGAGCTCTGCTGCTGCTTGGAGAGGTCGACATTGAGCAGCTCGCGCACCAGGTCCTTGAGCCCGTGTCGATCGGTATAGGTGCGCACCAGTTTCGACGCGATCTTGGTGCAATAGACCGGGCCCGTGACCACGCCGAAGCGGTTCTGCAGCACCGCCACGTCAAAGCGCGCATAGTGGAAGATCTTGGTGACGCCGGGATCGGAGAGGAGCTTGACCAGGTTGGGCGCCTCGGTGGCGTCCTGCGGGATCTGCACCACGTCGGCGCTGCCGTCGCCGGGCGACAGCTGTACCACGCAGAGCCGGTCGCGATGGGGATGGAGCCCCATGGTCTCGGTGTCGATCGCCACTTCGCGGCCATAATTGGAAAGGTTTGGCAGGTCGCCGCGATGCACTCGGATGGCCATGACTCTGGTCCTGTCGATAAAGTTTTCCTTCCTTGGCACAGAGCGATGGCCAAGGAAAGGCATGCATGCCGCCATCGTCTCGCGATGCATATAAAGCTTTCCTTATATGCCTGTTGCTTTCCGGCGGCGGACCTGCGAGAAACGGGGCTGAAAGTGTGGGGGAGGTGCCTCCACACGCGCACTCCCGCGTGCGCCCTCGCCACTTGCAAAGAGGTTTAACGTGGCCCGTTCTTCGTATCTGTTCACCTCGGAATCGGTTTCCGAGGGGCATCCCGACAAGGTTTGCGATCGCATTTCCGACGAAATCGTCGATCTGGTGTTCAAGGAGGCCAAGAAGGCCGGCATGGACCCCGGCGCCGTGCGCATTGCCTGCGAAACCCTGGCCACCACCAACCGCGTCATCATTGCCGGCGAAGTGCGCGTGCCCGAAACCCTGCTCAAGAAGGGCAAGGACGGACAGATCGTGCTCGATGCCGCCGGTGCCCCGGTGGTCAATCCGGCAAAATTCAAGTCGGCGGCCCGCAAGGCCATCCGTGCCATCGGCTACGAGCAGTCCGGTTTCCACTGGAAGACGGCGCGCATCGACGTGCTGCTGCATGGCCAGTCGGCCGACATTGCCGTGGGCGTTGACGCCGCCGGCAATAAGGATGTCGGCGCCGGCGACCAGGGCATCATGTTCGGCTATGCCAGCCGCGAGACCCCTGAACTCCTGCCCGCCCCGATCTACTATGCCCACAAGATCCTTGAAACCCTGACCGAGGCCCGCAAGGCCAATCATGGTCCGGCCGGCAAGCTGGGCCCCGATGCCAAAAGCCAGGTCACCGTGCGCTACGAGAACGGCAAGCCGGTTGGCGTCACCCAGATCGTGCTCTCGACCCAGCATCTGGACGAGACCCTGACCTCCTCGGATGTCCGCACCATTGTCGAGCCCTATGTGCGCCAGGCGCTGCCTGAAGGCTGGATCGACGACCAGACCATCTGGCACGTCAATCCGACAGGCAAGTTCGTCGTCGGTGGTCCCGATGGCGATGCGGGCCTGACCGGCCGCAAGATCATCGTCGACACCTATGGCGGTGCGGCGCCCCATGGCGGTGGCGCCTTCTCCGGCAAAGACCCGACCAAGGTCGACCGCTCGGCAGCCTATGCGGCCCGCTACCTCGCCAAGAACGTGGTCGCGGCGGGCCTCGCTGATCGCGCCACGATCCAGCTCAGCTATGCCATCGGCGTCGCCAAGCCGCTCTCGATCTATGTCGACCTGCATGGCACCGGCACGGTGGACGAGGCGAAGCTGGAAAAGGCGCTGGCCGAGGTCATGGACCTGACCCCGCGCGGCATCCGCACTCATCTCGATCTCAACAAGCCCATCTATGCCAAGACCTCGGCCTATGGCCATTTCGGCCGCAAGGCCGGCCGCGACGGCAGCTTCTCCTGGGAGAAGACCGACCTGGTCAAGGCACTGAAGGCCGCCGTGGCCTGAGATCGACATTGACCATTGACCGGGGGCCTCTTTTCCGTGAAAGCGGCGGAGAGGCCCCCTTGTTGTTTAAGTCCGCATCATGACCGACCACGAATTGCCCAAAACCCGCTCCGGCGAACCGCGCGCCTTTTTCGGCCGCCGCTCGGGCAAGAAGCTGCATGACGGCCAGAAGGCGCAGGTCGCCGAAATGCTGCCCCAGGTCGAGATCGTGCTCGATGGCGCCCTTGATCCCGGTTCGCTCTTTCCGGATGCAAAGCGGATCGTCATCGAGATCGGCTATGGCGGTGGCGAGCATCTGGCGCGCAAGGCCCGCGAGGAGCCGGAAACCGGCTTTATTGGCTGCGAGGTCTTTACCGGCGGCATCGGCAAGATGGTACAGGCCATCGAGGCCCAGGACATTTCCAATGTGCGCCTGTTTACCGACGATGCGCTCAAACTGCTCATGGCCCTGCCCGACGCCTCGGTCGACGCGGTCTATCTGCTCTATCCCGATCCCTGGCCCAAGAGCCGCCATCACAAGCGGCGTTTCGTCTCGCCCACAACGCTCGATGAACTGGCGCGGGTGATCCGGCCGGGCGGCACCTTCTTCTTTGCATCCGATATCGAAGACTATGCCAACTGGACGCTGGCCCATATCGTCCGCGAGCCACGCTTCAGCTTTGCGCCCGAGTCGCCCGCGAGCTGGCACACGCCCTATCCGGGCTGGCAGCCCACCCGCTACGAGCAGAAGGCGCGGCGCGAAGGGCGGATGATCAGCTTCTATTTCGGCTTTACCCGGGTGTAACCCTCCGGTCACCTTGCCGAATTTTCATGCTTGGCCGCTCTGGACCTTGGCGCGGAATGCCCCATATCGGGTCTTCACGCCCCACGGAGATGCCCCATGTCCGCCAAAAGCCTCGAGCCCGACGTCAGCCATGACATGCTGGTGGTGCGGCCGAGCAAGTGGACACTGGTGGTGATCGTGCAGCTGCGTTCCGGCACCATGCGGTTCAACGAACTGCGCCGCAATATGGGGGGAGTGCCGCAGAAGTCGCTGAGCCAGACGCTGCGTGAACTGGAGCGCGATGGTTTCGTCACCCGCACGGCCTATGCGACCATTCCGCCGCGGGTGGATTATGACCTGACCGAGCTGGGCCGCGACCTGCTGGACCTGGCGGACCAGTTTCATCTCTTTGCCCAGCGCAACCGCGCGGCGGTGGTCGAGGCCAGGCGCCAGTTCGACGCGCAGGATTCACGCATCGGCTGAACCGGCTTGCGGGTTCGGGCGCCGCCATGACTGGCGGCGCCGGGCGCGTCAGGTTACGGGGTGACGATTTCGTAGGTGTCGGGATCGAGATAGATCATGGTCTGGCCACCGGCGTCGTTGTCCACCCAGGCCACGAGGTAGGACGAGCCCCACTCCTGCACCGAGCTGGCATTGATGCCCTTGTCCTTGAGCGCGGTCAGCGCATAGTCGCTGTCGAAATCGGAGTTCGACAGGCTGGTGCTCTGCGTGACCGAAGCGCCGGTCGAGGACGAGGACGAGGACGAGGACGAGGAGTCGGGGTCGGACGAGTAGGAATCAGCCATTGCGGGAGCGGCGAGACCGGCCATTGCAACAGTGGCGACGAGGGCGATGACAGTGTTCTTGATCATGGGAGGATGATCCTTTCTGGTTTGAACGAACCGGAAATGGCCACCCCGCCTGAGCCCCGCAAGCCTGCCAAAACCACGTTTTTGGACTTGAAATGCGCGCCTCCGCCCCGAGGGTTTAGCTCGGGAAATCAAGGGCTTCCGAGGAAACATGGTGTCGCCGAGGAAACCGGGTATCCCTCCCGTAACCGCGGTTTGCAACCGGCCGGCAGGGCTGGCGGTTGATGCTGGAGGAGGAGCCGCCCATGCAGACCAGCGTCAAGATTGTCGACACGATCCCGGTGACCCACAATGTCCGCCACTACCGGCTGGAACGCCCGAAGGGCTACCGGTTCTCACCCGGCCAGGCGACCGAACTGTCGATCGATCGCGACGGGTGGCGCGACAGCAAGCGCCCCTTCACCTTTACCTGCCTGCCGGATGCCGAGACGCTGGAATTCACCATCAAGAGCTATTTCGACCACCAGGGCGTGACCAATGAACTGTGGTCGCTGGGGGCAGGCGATCGCCTCATCCTGCGCGACGTCTGGGGGACCATCCAGTACCGGGGGAAGGGGACATTCATTGCCGGTGGCGCCGGTGTCACCCCGTTCATCGCCATTCTGCGGCATCTCAATGCCACGGGAAAAATCGCCGGCAACCGTCTCATCGTCTCCAACCGTACCGAGAAGGACATCATCCTGCGCGAGGAATTCGAATCCATGGATGGCCTCGACGTGGTCTGGACCGTCACCGACGATCCCAGATCAAGGCTGCTGCAGGAGCGGATCGATGCGGCTTTCATCGAGCGGCATGTCCCTGACCTCGATGGCAACTTCTATCTGTGCGGTCCCGACGCCATGGTCGCCGACCTGCGCGGCCTGCTCGAGGATGCCGGCGCCGATGTGGGCAACGTTACCTGGGAGAAATAGACCGGTCAGGCAAAGGTGAGCTCGAGACTGGTCGGGCGGCGCTGCGCCACCTTCGCCTCCCAGGCATTGCCGCTCGACATGATTTCGAGCGTCAATGCGTCAGGAATGTCGCTCGACGAGGCGATTTGCAACTCCGCGCCGGTGTCCCAGAGGGCCCGCACCGTGCACTCGATGACTGAGCGTCTTTCGTTGAAGACGAGGCGCCCGGCCTTGAGCACGCGCCGCCGCTCCACCGGCTCGGCAAGCGTTGCCGTTGTCACGCCCCGCCAGGCCATGGAGCGATTGCGCCCGGCGCCCTTGGCTTCGTAAAGCGCCTCATCGGCCTTGAGCAATACGCTGTCGAGGTCATCGCGGCCGGGATCGAGCGTGGCGATGCCAAAGCTCGCGGAAACCCTGATTGGCGGCCGGCTGCCGGGAAAGTCCAGCGCCCGGAAGGAAAGGCGCAGCTTTTCGGCGACCGCCATGGCGGCTGCGGGATCGGCATCGGGCAGCACGGCGGCAAATTCCTCGCCGCCCAGCCGGCCCAGCAGATCGCTCTTGCGCAGGCCGGCCTGCGCTGCATGAGCGATGGCCTTGAGCACCATGTCGCCGCCGGCATGACCATAGGCGTCGTTGATTTTCTTGAAATAGTCGATGTCGAAGGTGAGGACGGAGAGCTGGCTGCGGTGCCGCCTGGCCAAGGCCACGTGCTTTTCGGCCTCGGCCTTGAAGGCCCGGCGCGTCGAGACCCCAGTCAGCCCATCGCTGGTGGCGAGCTGGCGCAATTCCATTTCGCTCATTACCACATCGGCCAGTTCTTTGAGGATGGCGATCTCCCGCTCGGTAAAATCGCGCGGGCGGCTGTCGATGGCACAGATCGAGCCGATGGCCTGGCCATCGGACGTGACCAGCGGCATGCCGGCATAAAAACGCACGCCACCGGGCGCGGTGACATGGCGATTGTCGGCGAAGCGCGGGTCCTGCGAAGCGTCGTTCACCACCAGCGGCCGGGCGGAGGCCAGCGTATGCTGGCAAAAACTCTCGTTGAGCGGCACCTGCACATTGGGCGTGCCGATAGCCGCCTTGTACCACTGGCGATGCGCATCCATCAGCGTGACGAGGGCTGTCTCGACGTTGAAGATCATCCGGATGAGCTGGGCGACGCGATCAAAGCCGGGCTCGGCCGGCGTGTCGAGAATGTCGTAACGCTCCAGGGCCGCCAGCCGGCCCATATCGGCTGCTGCCCGTCTTGCCTCGAACTGCGCTGCTCCGTCCAATGCCATGCCCTGCTGCTCATCGATAGTCTGGCCCAGTTGAGCGCAAGAAAGTGGCGGAAGCTGAAAAATCGACCGGGCAGTGCCCGAGTTTTTCCAATCATTGTTTACGAGCCCTTGCCAGATCACCTGCCCTTGCGCTCGAACCGTTCCGGGTCTATATGAGGCGCACATCGTTGCTCTCATTCGAGAGTGGGTGCCGGAAGGCCCCCGCTCTTTTTGTTATCCGGGACCTCAATTTGGCTTTCGATCTGACCGAAAAGCGCTACATCAAGGAAACGGGCCTCGAAGCCCGCATTTCTCGCATAGTCGAGCCGGTGGCCAATGATCTGGGCTTTGCGCTGGTCCGGGTGAAGATCACCCCGGAAAACGGCTGCACCCTGCAGATCATGGCCGAGGACGAGAACGGGCGCTTCAACATCGTGGACTGCGAGACCCTGTCCAAGGACCTCTCGCCGGTGCTCGACGTGGAAGATCCCATCGACCGCGAATATCACCTGGAAGTCTCCTCGCCCGGCATCGATCGCCCGCTGGTGCGCAAGCGCGACTTCGAGCGGTTCATCGGCCACGAGGCCAAGGTTGAACTGCTCGACATGATCAATGGCCGCAAGCGTTTCCGGGGCGATATCGCCGCCGTGGATGACGAGGGCGTCACCATTCGCCTGCCCGATGCCCCGGGCGGTACCGATCCCGACCACAAGCTCGTCTTCGGCACCATTGCCGAAGCCAAGCTTGTCATGACCGACAAGCTCATGGACATGGCCCGTGCCGACCAGGAGCTGCACCCCATCGACGACGACGAGACCGAGACGGTCGAATATGCCGACGCCGATAACGAAGATATCTCCGAGGAGAGCAAATAATGGCCGTTAGCGCGAACCGCCTTGAGCTGTTGCAGATTGCCGACGCAGTCGCCCGTGAAAAGAACATCGACCGCATGGTCGTGATCGAGGCGATGCAGGACGCGATGGAAAAGGCCGCCAAGGGCCGCTATGGCGCCGAGACCGAGATCAAGGTCGAGATCAATCCGCGTTCGGGCGAGACCCGCATGTGGCGCCTGCTCGAGATCGTCGAGGACGTCGAAGAGCCCTCCCGCCAGGTCAATCTCAAGTTTGCCAGGACCAAGTCGCCCGAAGCCAAGATTGGCGACTTCCTGACCGAGCCGCTGCCGCCGATGGAATTCGGCCGCATCGCCGCCCAGTCGGCCAAGCAGGTCATCGTCCAGAAGGTGCGCGACGCCGAGCGTGACCGCATGTTCGAGGAATATACCAACCGCGTCGGCGAGATCGTCAACGGCACCGTCAAGCGCGTCGAATATGGCAATGTGATCGTCGATCTGGGCCGTGGCGAAGCCATCATTCGCCGCGACGAGCTGATCCCGCGCGAAATGTTCCGCTATGGCGACCGCGTCCGCGCCTATATATATGACGTGCGCCGCGAACAGCGCGGTCCGCAGATTTTCCTCTCGCGCACCCACCCGCAGTTCATGGCAAAACTGTTCATGCAGGAAGTGCCTGAGATCTATGATGGCGTCATCACCATCCGCTCGATCGCCCGCGATCCGGGTTCGCGCGCCAAGATCGCCGTGACCTCCAACGACTCCTCGATCGATCCGGTCGGCGCCTGCGTTGGTATGCGCGGTTCGCGCGTGCAGGCCGTCGTGGCCGAACTGCAGGGCGAAAAGATCGACATCATTCCCTGGACCGACTCCATTGCCGACCTCGTGGTCTCGGCGCTGCAGCCGGCCGACGTTGCCAAGGTCGTACTCGACGAGCAGGCCGAGCGCATCGAAACCGTGGTCCCCGACGACCAGCTTTCGCTGGCCATCGGCCGCCGTGGCCAGAATGTGCGTCTCGCCAGCCAGCTTATCGGCTGGGATATCGACATCCTGACCGAGCAGGAAGAGAGCGAACGCCGCCAGAAGGAATTCACCGAACGTTCGGCCCTGTTCATGCAGGCCCTTGACGTTGACGAGATGGTTGCCCAGCTATTGGCTTCCGAAGGCTTCTCCTCGGTCGAGGAACTGGCCTATATCGAGCCGGCTGAAATTGCCTCGATCGAGGGTTTCGACGAGGAAACCGCCGGCGAAATCCAGAACCGTGCCGCCGAATATCTGGCCGAGATCGAGGCCAAGTTCGATGCCGAGCGCAAGGCGCTGGGTGTCGAGGACGAGCTCTACGAGATCCCGGGCCTCAATGCCGCCATGCTGGTGGCGTTGGGTAAGGAAGACATCAAGTCGGTCGAGGACTTTGCCGGCTGTGCCGCTGACGACCTCGTCGGCTGGACTGAACGCAAGGATGGTGAAACCAAGCGCTTTGAAGGCACCTTCAAGGATTTCCCCGTGTCCCGCGAGGAAGCCGAGGACATGATCATGCAGGCCCGCATCCGGGCTGGCTGGATCAGTGCCGAGGACCTGCCGGCCGAAGAGGGCGGTGAAGACGGCTATTCCGAGGAGGCGGCGGTCTAAGGACCGCCCCCATCGGGAGCACCCGGTCTATGGCCCGGAGCGCAGACATGGTGAGGACCTGTGCCTTGACCCGGACTGAAAAACCGGTCGAGGCGCTGGTGCGTTTCGTGCTTGGACCCGATGGCTCCATCGTGCCCGATATCGACGCCCGCGCCGAAGGCCGCGGAGTCTGGATCACCCTGAGCCACGAATGCGTGGCCGAGGCAGTCAGGAAGAAGGCTTTCGCGCGAAGCCTCAAGGCTCCGGTGACGGTGCCCGAGGACCTGGCGGACCTGACGCGCCTGCGGCTGGAACAGCGCCTGCTTTCGGCGCTGGGCATGGCCAAGAAGGCCGGACAGTTCGTCTCCGGCGCCACCAAGGTCAAGACGGCCATGCTCTCGGGCGAGGTGCTGGCGCTGATCACGGCGACCGATGCGGCCGACGATGGCCGCAACAAGATGCTGGGGGCTTTGAGAGCCCTCAACCATGCGCGGCGCGAGGCCGGAATTTCCGGTCCCGAAGTGCCGCATTTTGAATCTCTCTCAAGTGTGCAAATGGGTTTGGCACTTGGGCTTGAAAATGTGATACATGCTGCCCTCACGACCGGGGCGGCAGCCCAATCGGCGGTGGACAAGGCCAAACGACTGGCCCGATACAACGCCCCAGCGATGGAAGATCACACCGACCGCTCCGCGGCGTCCGGTGTGCTTTTGCCCGCGGAACAGGACGAAAGACGATAGATAGTATGGCTGATAACGACGACAAGCGTTCCGACGACACTGGCGCCAAGAAGACACTGACCCTCAAGGGTGGCGCCGGGCTGGGCAATCGCCCCGGCGGGATGTCGCGTGGGCCTTCGCGCTCGACCGTGGTCGTGGAAAAACGCACGCGCATCGTGCCCAAGCCGGCCGGCACGGCGCCAGCGGGGGGTAATCGCCCCGGTGCGCCCGGTGGCCGTCCGCAGGGGCGCCCCATGCAGCAGCAGAATCGCGCGCCCCTGGGGCTGAGCGCGGCTGAAGCCGAGGCCCGCCGCCAGGCGCTGGCTTTGGCCGGTGCCCGCCAGGCCGAGGACAAGGAGCGCTTTGCCGCCGAGGAAGCGCGCCGCATCGAAGAAGACAGCCGCCGCCGCCAGGTGCGCGAGGAAGCGGCGCGCCAGGAGGAAGAACGCGCCCGCGCCGAAGAGGCCCGTCGGGCCGAAGAGGCTGCGGCCGCAACCGCCCGTCCCGAACCCGAGGCCGAGCGACCCGCTCAGCGCGAGCCGTTCGTGCCCGCCAGCCAGCGCAATCCCGGTCCCTCGAGCGTGCGCACTGTTTCGGGTCGTCCCGGCCAGCCGGCGCGCCCGCCGCGCAGCGACCGTCCGGACAGTCGTCCCGGTGAGCGTCCGTCCGGCCGCCCCGATGGCGAACGCCCCCAGGGTGCCCGCCCGGCGGGTGAGCGTCGTCCGGCCGGCACCGGCCCGCGTCCCGTCGGCGATCGTCGTCCGGGCGCCGGCATGGCCCCGATCGGCAATGTGCCCCCGGCCCCGCCCAGCGAAGCCGATGGCCGCAAGATCCGCACCGGCGCACCCCAGCACCGCCCGACGTCCGAGGCGGAACTGGAAAATGCCCGCCGCGCCAGCCGCGCCCAGCCCGAGCGCCCGACCCGTCGCGGCGCCGATGATGGTGCCGCCCGCGGCCGCCTGACCGTCTCCAGCGCCACGACCGAAAGCGATCGCGATCGCGGTCCGTCGCTGGCCGCCATGCGCCGCCGTCGCGACAAGAAGATGGGCCGCAACCAGCAGGATGCGCCCAAGCTCAGCCGTGAAGTGATCATCCCCGAAGTGATCACCGTGGCCGAACTGGCCAACCGCATGGCCGAGCGCTCGGTCACCGTGATCAAGCTCCTGATGCAGCAGGGCCAGATGGCCACCATCAATGACGTGCTCGATGCCGATACGGCCGAACTGATCGCCACCGATCTCGGCCATACGGTCAAGCGCGTGTCGGAAGCCGACGTGGAAGAAGGCCTGTTCGACATTGCGTCGGACGACAAGGCCGAGGACCTGACCGATCGTGCGCCGGTCGTGACCATCATGGGCCACGTCGACCACGGCAAGACCTCGCTGCTCGACGCCATCCGCGAAGCCAATGTGGTTTCCGGCGAGGCCGGTGGCATCACCCAGCATATCGGCGCCTATCAGGTCGAAAAGAACGGCAGCAAGATCACCTTCCTCGACACCCCGGGCCACGAGGCGTTCACCGCCATGCGTGCCCGCGGTGCCCAGGCGACCGACATTGCGGTTCTGGTGGTGGCGGCCGATGACGGCGTCATGCCGCAGACCATCGAATCCATCAAGCATGCCAAGGCGGCCGGCGTTCCGATCATCGTGGCCATCAACAAGATGGACAAGCCCGAAGCCAATCCGCAGCGCGTTCGCACCGAACTGCTGCAGCATGAAGTCTTCGTCGAATCCATGGGCGGCGACGTGCTGGACGTGGAAGTCTCGGCCAAGACCCAGGCCGGTCTCGACAAGCTGCTCGAAACCATCCTGCTGCAGGCCGAAGTGCTCGAACTCAAGGTCGCCCGCGACGGTCGCGCCGAGGGTCTGGTCATCGAAGCCAAGCTCGATCGCGGCCGCGGTGCGGTTGCCACGGTCCTGGTGCAGCGCGGTACGCTCAAGATCGGCGACATTCTCGTCGCCGGTACCGAGTTTGCCCGTGTCCGCGCCCTCATCAACGACAAGGGCGAGCAGGTCAAGGAAGCCGGCCCGTCCGTGCCGGTTGAAGTGCTGGGCTTCAATGGTGTCCCGAGCGCCGGCGACCGCTTCTCGGTGGTCGAAACCGAAGCCCGTGCCCGCGAAGTGACCGAATATCGTCAGCGCGCCATCCGCGAAAAGACGGCCGGTGGCGGCGCCACCAGCCTCGAGCAGATGATGAACCAGCTCAAGATCGCCGGTATCAGCAAGTTCCCGCTGATCATCAAGGGCGACGTGCAGGGTTCGGTGGAAGCCATCGTGGCCTCGCTCAACAAGCTCTCGACCGACGAAGTGTCGGCCCAGATCCTGATGAGCGGCGTCGGCGGCATCACCGAAAGCGACGTCACCCTGGCCTCGGCATCCAATGCCATCGTCATCGGTTTCAACGTTCGTGCCAACAAGCAGGCTTCGGACCTCGCCACCCGCGACGGCATCGAAATCCGCTACTACAACATCATCTATGACCTCGTGGATGACGTGAAGTCGGCCATGTCGGGCCTGCTGAAGCCGGAACGCCGCGAAACCTTCATCGGCTACGCCAAGATCCTCGAAGTGTTCAACATTTCCAAGATCGGCAAGGTCGCCGGCTGTCAGGTCACCGAAGGCATCGTGGAACGCGGCGCCGGTGTGCGCCTCCTGCGCGACGACGTGGTCATCCACGAAGGCAAGCTCAAGACGCTCAAGCGCTTCAAGGATGAAGTCAAGGAAGTCCAGGTCGGCCAGGAATGCGGCATGGCTTTCGAGAATTACGAAGACATCCGCGCCGGCGACGTCATCGAATGCTTCCGCGTCGAGACCGTGCAGCGCACGCTGTAAGCCTGTCGCAGGCTTGAAAAGCAAAGGGGCGCGGTGCAGACCGCGCCCTTTTTGTTTGGCCCGCACTGCTGCACGGCCCGGAACCAGTGTCCCGCCCCAGCCATTCAGCACCAGGATGGATGGGAAGATGACATGAACAAGCGACACAAGGGCAGCTGCCATTGCGGGAGGGTGCAGTTCGAGGCGACGCTGGACCTCGATGAAGGCATCCGAAAATGCAATTGCAGCTATTGCTTCAAGACCGGCTATCGCAAGGCCTTCGCCTATGGTGACAATCTCGTGGTAACCAGCGGTCTGGGGCATGTCGCCCACTATGCCGCCGATCCGTCTTCCTGGCCGGACGGGGAGATCGACCACTGTTTCTGCAAGGCCTGTGGCACGCAGCTCTATTCGCGCGGCAAGCTGGAAATCGCACCCTTCAACGGCTGGTTTCACGCCGTCAATGCGTCGGTGCTCGACGACGTGACTCCGGCCGAACTCGATGCGGCGCCGATCATCTACGAGGATGGCCTGCATGACCGGCAGCAGCGGCGACCGGAGCACGTCGCCTATCTCTGATCAGAGACCGGCGAGCCGCCTGACATCGCGCACGATGGTCGCCGACGACGCCGTGGCATCGACCTTGTCGCCAAAAACGGCATCGGCATGGGCCGCGACGCACTCGCCCGAGCGCCTGAGTTCGAAGTCCGTCAGCCCGCTACGCCCCTCTGCTCTGGCCCGCGCCGCCAACCGCGCCCGCACCACCTCGATCGGCGCCACGAGGCAGAGGCGTCGCACAGGAGCGGTCCGCTCCAGAGCGCTGGAAAAGGCGTCGAGATAGCTCTGGTTGGTAAAGGCCATGGGCACGATGACCGTCTGCGCCCGCAGCTTGGTCAGCCGCGCCTGATGGACGATGAGCCGCCGCCAGAGCAGCATATCCTGATAGTCGCCGGGCTGCTCCCGCAGGCCGAGCATCCAGGGCGGCAAGCGGCGCAGCACGTAGCCTATGGCCTCCGGATCGGAGATGGCCGAGCTGGGCAATTCGGCCGCCAGCAGCCTTGCCGTCGTGGTCTTGCCGATGCCGAAGGACCCATTGATGAGGATGAACACGCTTTCCCCCGCGCGCCTGTCGCGCGCCATCCTAGCGCCCTTTGCGGCAAGGAAAAGGCCCGCCTCCGTTGCGGGGAGGACGGGCCTGGGTGCCGGTGGCGGGTGACTACGGAAAGAACCGAACGCCGCCGACAAAGATGGCTAGCCAGATTCACGGCCGTCCGACCCCACCCATTTGGGTGGGCGACAGCGGAAGCGGCTAGTTGATGACAGTCACGCGCGCGCCGGTGGGGACGCGGGCATAGAGATCGATAATGTCCTGGTTCATCAGGCGAATGCAGCCCGAGGAGACATTGGTGCCGATCGTATAGGGTTCGATCGTGCCATGGATGCGGAACAGGGTGTCGGCGCCGTTCTTGTAGAGGTAGAGCGCACGCGGCCCCAGCGGATTTTCCGGGCCAGGTCCCATGCCGCCGGCATAGGGGCCGTAGCGGTCGGGTTCACGCTCGATCATGGAGCGGGTCGGAGTCCAGCGCGGCCACTGCGCCTTGCGCCCGATCGTGGCATCGCCGCGGAACACCAGGGCTTCGTCCTTGCCGACACCGATGCCGTAGCGCAGTGCGCGGTTGTTTTCGAGCACGAGGTAGAGGTAATGCGCCGGCGTATCGACGACCAGCGTGCCGGGACGCTCGGTGGTGAAATAGGGGACTTCCTGACGCCACCACTTGGGGTCGACGCGTCGCAGGTCCATGGCCGCAACCAGGTAAGGCTCACCCAGAACCGGGCCATACATGCGCAGGTAATAGGGGTCGATGACCGGTTCCTGAACAACGGGCTGGCGCGTGGTGGAGCAGGCCGAAAGCGCGGTGGCGGACAGGCCGAGAAGGAACAAGCGGCGCGAAATCAACTCAACTACCTCAGAATCTATAGGAGAACAGGCGGACGGCGCTGCGTCCCCTTTTGAGTAACGCATTGTGGTCTTAACGTGGCCCGAATATGACCGTTCCTCGCCGCAATGTGATCGGAAGTCACCTGTTGCAGCAATGTCACGCCTGTTTTGCTGCGACGCGCGCTACGGCCGCGGCAAGCTCCGGCCCGGCGCTGGCGGCTTCATGGTCTATCCCCGCCAGCCGCGCCGTCTCGGCATTGGGCAACAGGGCCTTGTAGCGGTCGAGGTGATCGGCCGCGACCGTCTGGTCATTCTCGCCGAAGAGCATGATCAGATGCGGCAGCTGCAGCAGCTTGGTGGCCTCCTCGACCGGCAGGGCAAAGGCGGCATAATCCCAATCCGGCGCGCCCCAGAACGGACTGGCCAGCGTGACGACGCCAAGAAGGTTCACCGGCAGGCCGAAGCGGGCGAGGGTCTGCAGAATGGTCGAGCCACCCAGTGAGTGCCCCACCAGCACAAAGTCGTCCTCGATCCCGGTAATGGCCGACTGGCAGGCGGCGATCCAGAGCTCGGCCTCGGGACTGTCCGGCTGCGGCATCAGCGGCGCCTCCAGCGTGAATTCTGCCGGCAATGCGGACCGCAGACCCGCCAGCAGGGCCGAGCTGCCTTCGCCCTCGCCCTGCGGCCCGGCGCTGTGAATGAAAAGCACTGTGGTCATGTCGATCTCCGATCTCCGGGAGCAAAAGGCGTCAACGAAGGTGCTGGTTCCGCGCTCACGCCATGGTCACGCGAAAAGTCTGATGGACGACCGTGCCCGGAAGCGGCCGGCCCTCGGGGATGAGCTCGACCTGTTCGCCCTGGAACAGCGGGGTGCCGCCGCCGAGCAGGATCGGCACGGTGTGAAGACGCAGAACGTCGACTTGGCCGACGCGCAGCAATTGCCGGGCAATGTCTGCCCCCAGAATGTTGACATGTCCCCCGCCGGCCGCTTGCCGCGCCCGATCCGCGGCCTCATCCAGCGACAGGAAGTGAAAGCGCCCGCCATTGTCGGCGTCGAAGTCGGCCTCGGGCCGGTGCGTGATGACAAAGCAGGGCCGGCCGGCCCAGGGCGTTCCCCCCCAGAGCGGAAGACCCAGATCGAAGGTGCGGCGTCCGACAATGGCTGCGCCGAGGCCGGTATTGATGATGTCCACCATGGCGCGGTCCGCCTCTGCGTCCGGGCCGGTCGCATCAAGCCAGTGGTGCAGCGCCTCGCCGCCATCGCCCATCGGTGCTTCGGCCCGCACGTCGAGTCCGGTGGTAAAGCCGTCGAGCGACACGGAAACGTCCCAAATGATGCTGGCCATGGCACTCTCCTTCGCCGTGTCGATGGTGACTTTGCTCAAACGACGAGGCAAGCGGGGGAAATTCGACCGGCAAAAGCGAAAAGGCCCGGATCGCTCCGGGCCTTTTGCATCCTGTCGCGGGACCGGCCGATTACTCGGCGGCGTCGTCCTTGGCGGGGGCGGCAATTTCCTTGCCGGTTGCCTGGTCGACAACCTTCATGGAGAGGCGCACCTTGCCGCGCTCGTCAAAGCCCAGCAGCTTGACCCAGACCTTGTCGCCTTCCTTGACCACGTCGGTGGTCTTGGCAACGCGCTGGTCGGCCAGCTGGGAGATGTGCACGAGGCCATCCTTGGCGCCGAAGAAGTTGACGAAGGCACCGAAGTCGGCGGTCTTGACGACCGTGCCCTGGTAGATGGCATTGACTTCCGGCTCGTCGGTGATCGAGCGGATCCACTTGATGGCGGCTTCGATCTGCGACCCGTCCGAGGACGAGACCTTGACGGTGCCGTCGTCTTCGATGTTGACCTTGGCGCCGGTCTTTTCCACGATTTCCCGGATGACCTTGCCGCCGGTGCCGATCACTTCACGGATCTTGTCGGTCGGGATCTTGAGGGTCTCGATGCGGGGAGCGAATTCGCCCACTTCACCGCGCGAGGCCGACAGGGCCTTGGCCATTTCACCCAGGATGTGGATGCGGCCGTCCTTGGCCTGGGCCAGGGCGATCTTCATGATCTCTTCGGTGATGCCGGCGATCTTGATGTCCATCTGGAGCGAGGTGACACCCTCTTCCGTGCCGGCCACCTTGAAGTCCATGTCCCCGAGGTGATCTTCGTCACCCAGAATGTCCGAGAGCACGGCGAACTTGTCGCCTTCCAGGATCAGGCCCATGGCGATGCCCGCCACCGGCTTCTTCATCGGCACGCCGGCATCCATCAGCGCCAGCGAGGTGCCGCAGACGGTGGCCATAGAAGACGAACCGTTGGATTCGGTGATCTCGGAGACCACGCGGATCGTGTAGGGGAATTCCTCGATCGACGGGCGGATCGGGTTGATGGCGCGCCAGGCGAGCTTGCCATGGCCGATTTCGCGGCGGCCGGGCGAACCCATGCGGCCCGCTTCACCGACCGAATAGGGCGGGAAGTTGTAGTGCAGCAGGAAGTTTTCCTTCTTGGTGCCTTCGAGCGAGTCGATGAACTGCTCGTCTTCGGCGGTACCAAGGGTGGCAACGACCAGCGCCTGGGTTTCGCCGCGGGTGAACACGGCCGAACCATGGGTGCGCGGCAGGACGCCGACTTCCGCCAGGATCGGGCGGACGGTCTTGGTATCACGGCCGTCAATGCGGCTGCCGGTGTCGAGAATATTCCAGCGGACGATCTTGGCCTGGAGATTGTGGACGACTTCGCCCAGGTCTTCCTTGGAGACTTCGCCGGCCTCGATCTTGGCAGCATAGGCTTCCTTGACCTTGGCATTGGCGGCGTCGACCGCGGCGTAGCGCTGGGCCTTGTCGGTCAGCTTGTAGGCGGCCCGCAGGTCGGCTTCGGCAATGGCGAGAACTTCGCTTTCCAGCGCCGAGAAGTCCGGAGCCTGGAAGTCGCGCGGTTCCTTGGCGGCCAGTTCGGCCAGCTTGATGATGGCGTCGATGGCCTGGGCCGAAGCCTTGTGGCCGAACATCACGGCGCCCAGCATCACCTCTTCGGAGAGCTCCTTGGCTTCCGATTCCACCATCAGCACGGCGTCGGCGGTGCCGGCCATGACGAGGTCGAGCTTGCTGTCAGCGCGACGGTCGATCGAGGGGTTCAGCACATATTCGCCGTCGATATAGGCGACGCGGGCAGCCCCGATCGGGCCCATGAACGGCACGCCCGAAATGGTCAGCGCGGCAGAGGCGGCGACCATGGCCAGCACGTCCGGATTGTTCTCCATGTCATGCTGGAGCACGGTGACGACGACCTGGGTCTCGTTCTTGTAGCCATCGGGGAAGAGCGGGCGGATCGGGCGGTCGATGAGGCGCGAAACCAGGGTTTCGTTCTCGGTCGGACGGCCTTCGCGCTTGAAGTAGCCGCCCGGGATCTTGCCGGCGGCGAAGTATTTTTCCTGGTAGTTGACGGTCAGCGGGAAGAAGTCCTGGCCGGGCTTCGGCGACTTGGCGCTGACAACGGTGGCGAGCAGGACGGTTTCGCCCAGGGTGGCGAGCACAGCGCCATCGGCCTGGCGGGCCATCTTGCCGGTCTCGAGCGTCAGGGGCTGACCGCCCCAGTTGAGCTCGACCTTGTGGTGATCAAACTTGATCGACATGTATTTCGTCTTTCCATTCTGCCCGGAGGCGCGGGAACGCGGGGCTAGGCTAACGCCCCACGAACGCCTTCGGTGTGCCCGCACTCGGCAACGCACCCCATGTGCGTTCCGGCTCAAAATCAGGCACGGTTTCATCGCTTGGCGCGGACGAAACATGGACAAGACAACGAGCCTCTCCACGGCGGAAGAGGCCGATAATCCTGCCATGCTCCGGCAGCGCCGGCCTATGGCGCCGGGCGGCCCGGCTTGCCCCGGGGCAAGAGCCCCAAAAGGCATCCGGCGCGGAAGGAAGCTCCCGCGCCGGAAAGGTCTACTCGTCTTAGCGACGCAGGCCGAGCTTCTCGATCAGCGTCTTGTAGCGGTTGTCGTCCACCTTCTTGAGGTAGTCGAGCAGCGAGCGACGGGTCGACACCAGCTTCAGCAGGCCGCGGCGGGAATGGTTGTCCTTGGCGTGGCCCTTGAAGTGCTCGGTGAGGTTGGCAATACGTTCGCTGAGGATCGCAACCTGGACTTCCGGCGAGCCGGTATCATTGGCCGTGGTTGCGTATTCCTTGATGAGCTGGGTCTTGCGTTCCGCAGTGATCGACATCGGGCATATCCTTTCGAAAAGGGAGGATGAATGTCGCCCCAGCCGGGATGTCGTCCAGGTGGGGCCGTGTCAAAGGCAAGCGCCGGGCTTGTGGCCCGGCTCATGCTGGCGCTGCTATAGGGCATCGGGGCGGTAAAATCCAGAATTTATTGGTTTGGCCGCCCGGGCGGCAGGCAACCGTCAGGCGCCGGGGGCCGGTTCGTCCGGCCGTGCCGCGGCAAAGGCGGGGTCGAGCGCCGTCAGTGGCACTTCGAACAGCCATTCCACCCCGTCCTCATGCACCACGCGGTCGACCTGGGCGCCGAGCGCCCCGCCCACCATGGTGCGCAGGACGATGGTGCCAAAGCCCGATCGCTCGCCCACCACCAGCGGGCGTCCGAGATATTCGCGCCAGCGCAGATAGAGCGTTTCGGCGCTGGTGTGCCAGCTCAGCTCGAGCCGGCCGCTGGCTTCGGCAAAGGCGCCATAGCGGGTGGCATTGGTCGCCAGTTCGTGCAGCGCCATGCCCAGGATCTGGGCGCCCTGGGGATTGATGCGCAGCTCCGGCCCGCTCATCACCAGCCGCTCGGCCTCGGGCGGCCGGAACGGCCCGAGCTGCTGGTTGATCAGCTCGGCCAGCATGACGCCGGCCCGGCCATGGGCGAGCAGCAGATCGGTGGAGCGCGCCAGCCCCATGATCCGGCGTTCCAGCGCCGCGACATAGGACTGGATATCGGTGGCGCCGCGCGCCGTCTGCTTGGCCATGGCGGCAATCACCGCCATCTGGTTCTTGGAGCGATGCGCCAGTTCGCGCATCAGGAAGCGGATGTCGCGGTCGGCGGTCATCCGCTGCTCGGAGGCGTCGGCCAGGGCGCGTGACACTTCGGCAATTTCGGCGATCGGATAGGTGCGTGGATAGACCGCCTCGCCGCGCCCCAGCCGCATGGCGTCCAGCCGCAGGCCCTGGACGGAGCTGCCGATGCGCCGGGCGATGATGGTGGCGACGGCCGAGGCCAGCAAGGCAATGGCCAGCCCCCAGACCGCCAGCTGCAGCACCGAGTCCTGCAGCGGCTTCTGCACCACGTTGGAAGAGGCCCAGGCGATGACCCGCCAGCCGGTATAGCCCGAGCGCCATTCGGCGGTTACCACATCCTGGCCCTCGAGCGTTTCCTGGGCCCAGTCGTCGGCCAGTTCGTCATCCTTCCATTGCCGGATCGGCAGGATGCTGCCGATCTCGAGGCCGGCATCGGCCGTGGCGGCGATGACCGCGTTATTGGTGTCCACCAGGGCAGCGTGCCAGCCCTCGGGCAATTGCCGCGACTGCAGCGCCGGCACCAGGTTCTGGGCGTTCTGGGTGAGCGCCAGCAGGCGGACCGGCTCTGCATTGTCGAGCGGCAGCCACACGTTGAACACAAAGGCCTCGGCGGTCCGGCCGTAAAAGATCGGGGAGATGGTGGCAATGCCCCGCTCGATTGCGCGTTGCGCCGTTTCCGGGTCTGACGACGGGCCGAGCGGGGTGCCATATGCCACCCTGGTATTGAGCAGCTGCTGGAACTGGTCGTCCACCGCGATGAGATAGGTGCCCGTCCCGGCCAGTGCCGTCAGCGCACGGTCGTGAAAGGCGGCCAGATCGCCGTTTTCAAGGGATTCGCTCGAGGACAGCACCCGCAATGTGGTCGCCATGCCGGTGATCTCGCGGTCGATCGACTGGCCCATGGCCTGCACCGTGGCATTGGTGAGGGCGGCCAGCACATCCTGCTGGGAGTCGTTGGTGCGATTGATCAGCACCAGTGCGACGGCCAGGGCCGGCACCAGAATGGCCAGCATCATCCCGATCAAATAGACGGCAATCGGCCATCCGCGCCGGCTGCGCGGGCCTTCCCCATCTGGCGCGCTCGTATCCGCCATAACCCCAGTCCCTCAGGATCTCCCAAGCAAAGCGGGAGAACATTTACTCAATTCTCGGCGCTGGAATTCTTGTCCGGATAACCGACATGGACCAGGCCCCGCAAAACGGGTGATCTATTGCACAGGATCGAGCGCTTGGCTCCCACTTGGTCGTTAAGTCTGTCGTACTGCTTCATTTTTGCGCTCACGTGCTGAACTGGTACAACACGCCAGAGGCGCTGCGGTTGCAGGGGCATGGCATCCTCTGTCGGGCTCTGGTAAACAGCGCCCCATGACCGATACCGAAATCACGCCCCAGCCCGCGTCCAAACGCGTGTTCATCAAGACCTATGGTTGCCAGATGAACGTCTATGACAGTGACCGCATGGCCGATGCGCTGGCGCCTGAAGGCTATGTGCCGACCCAGGAGATTGGTGAGGCGGACCTTGTGCTGCTCAACACCTGCCATATCCGCGAAAAGGCCAGCGAAAAGGTATTTTCCGAGCTCGGTCGGCTGCGCGAAATCCAGGACGAAAAGCGCGCCTCGGGCGGGGACATGATGATCGGCGTGGCCGGTTGCGTGGCCCAGGCCGAGGGCGAGGAAATCGCCCGCCGCGCCCCTGTCGTCGACATGGTCTTCGGGCCCCAGGCCTATCACCGCCTGCCGGATATGCTGTCGCGCGCCAAGGCGCAGCGGCACCTGCATCCGGCGCTCAAGAAGGCCGTGATCGACACCGACTTCCCCGAGGAAGACAAATTTGCGCACCTGCCGGCCGCCAGGAAGGAAGTGACCATCAAGCGTGGCCTCACCGCCTTCCTCACCGTGCAGGAAGGCTGTGACAAGTTTTGTACCTTCTGCGTCGTGCCCTATACCCGCGGCGCGGAAGTCAGCCGCCCGGTGGCGCAGGTTCTGGCCGAAGCGCGAAACCTCGTCGAGGCCGGGGTCAAGGAGATCACCCTCCTCGGCCAGAACGTCAATGCCTATCACGGCGTCGATGCCGCCGGCCGCGCCGTTGGTCTGGGCGAACTCGCCTTCCTGCTCGCTGAAATCCCGGGCCTCGAACGCCTGCGCTACACCACCAGCCATCCGCGCGACATGGACGATGCCCTCATCGCCGCCCATCGCGATCTGCCTTTGCTCATGCCCTATCTGCACCTGCCGGTGCAGTCGGGGTCCGATCGGATCCTGAAGGCCATGAACCGCAAGCATACTTCGGCCGAATATCTGTCCCTGATCGAGCGCATCAAGACTGCGCGGCCCGACATGGCGCTGTCAGGGGATTTTATCGTCGGCTTCCCGGGCGAGACGGATCAGGATTTCGAGGACACGCTCTCGATCATCCGCGACACCGGCTATGCCTCGGCCTATTCTTTCAAATATTCGACCCGCCCCGGCACGCCCGGCGCCAATCTCGGCGACCAGATTGCCGAAGAGGTCAAGACCGAGCGGCTCTATCGCCTGCAGGAACTGGTCAACCAGCAGACATCAGACTTCCACGCCTCCTGCATCGGCAAGACGCTGCCGGTACTGATCGAGCGCGAAGGCCGCATGCCGGGCCAGGTCGGTGGACGCTCCCCTTATCTCCAGGCCGTGCATCTCGACGGCTCGCCCGATCTTATCGGCGCCATCCACGAGGTGGAGATTGTCGGGACGAGCACCAATTCACTGGTCGGCAGGCTGAAGCAGGCCGTGGCGGCGTAACCGCTACGGCAAACTAGGCCACAGCCTGTGCCACCATATCGGGATGCCGGGCGATGACCCTCACATAGGCCACAGCAAAATCCGGCGCCGTGACCCGCGCCTGTTCCCAGTCGCGCAAGGTGCCGACCGGCACGCGGAAGCGGGTAGCAAATTCAGCTTGGGACAGGCCCAGATCGGTCCGCGTCTTGCGGATCAGGCGGGCGCGCTGAGCACGCTCCAGGCCCTGGGCCGTGACGTCGAAGTCTTCGGGGTCGTTGGGATCAGCCGGCAGCACTATAGGTTCTTTCTTCATTCCTGTTACTCCTTCGCACCGACATGAATCGCGGGAGTTCGCCTCTCCAGACGAAGACTCCAGTAAACAACTTGCCGCCGACCAGACCCACCACTTTGAACCGCTCTTCGCCGTCTATTTCGCGGATCGAGGGTACAATCAGATAGTTCTCGTCCTCAAAAATTCGATCGCCAAAGGCCAGTGACACCCCATGCTTGGCGAGGTTGATCGCGTCTTTGGCGGGGTCGAACCTGTCTGGCGTCATTATCCGCATATACGGGATTTCCGTATAGATCGCAATCGCAATGCGATCACTCGCCTGCCGTTTCGAGACTGGCACTCATGGCCTCTAGCCCTCAAATGGCTCTGCTGGAGCGATTTGCGCCCTTGGCGACGGTGGCAAGCGTCACAATATTGCTACAGACAACGAACGCAAATCATCCTAGCGTCGTTACTGCACTGGGCGACGCGCTCCGCGGCGCCCCCTTCGGGAGCCGAGAAAGTTTGAGCAGGCACTTGCCACCCACCGCCGATAACGCCCTCGCATCGCAACTCGAACTCGCCTTTGAAGACAATCGCCTGGCTGCCCAGCTCTATGGCGATTTCGACCAGAACCTTGCCCTCATCGAACAGCGCCTTGCCGTGTCGGCCACGCCACGCGGCAATCATGTGCTGCTCAAGGGGGCGGCGTCCAAGGTCGATCAGGCGCGTCGCGTATTGGAATCGCTCTATGCCGGCCTCGAAGAGGGTCGCGCCATGGACATTGCCGATGTCGATGCGGTCATCCGCATGATCGAGACCGAGGACAGCCAGCTGACCCTGCCCACGCTTGAGCGCAAGGGCAAGGTTCGCATGGCCCAGATCGCCACGCGCAAATCCACCATTGTCGCCCGCACCCCGGCGCAGGACGCCTATATGCGCGCCATGGAGCGGAGCGAACTGGTCTTCGGCGTCGGCCCCGCCGGCACCGGCAAGACCTATCTGGCCGTCGCCCATGCAGCCTCGCTGCTGGAACGCGGCGACATCAACCGCATCATCCTCAGCCGCCCGGCCGTGGAAGCGGGCGAACGCCTCGGCTTCCTGCCCGGCGACATGAAGGAAAAGGTCGATCCCTATCTGCGGCCCCTCTACGACGCGCTCTACGACATGATGAAGCCCGAAAATGTCGAGCGCTGCCTGACCTCGGGCATTATCGAAGTGGCCCCGCTTGCCTTCATGCGCGGCCGCACCCTGTCGAATGCCGTCGTCATCCTCGACGAAGCGCAGAACACCACATCCATGCAGATGAAGATGTTCCTCACGCGTCTGGGCGAAAACTCCAAGATGATCGTCACCGGCGACCCGACCCAGGTCGACCTGCCGCGGGGCGAGAAATCGGGCCTTGTGGAGGCGGTGAAGCTCCTTGACGGGGTCGAGGGCGTGCATGTTTCGCGCTTCAACGACAAGGACGTGGTGCGTCACGCGCTTGTCGGCCGTATCGTGCGGGCCTATGAGGCGGACACGGCACGGCGGCTGGCAGACAAGGAGGGGGACACGGAAGGTCTGGCGCGCACCCTGGGTGTTTCCCCGGCGCGTAGCTGATATATCCATGTCCACCGTGTCATTCCGGCGCAGGCCGGACTCCATGCGGTGGACTGTTCGCCATCTGGATGATGCAGCAGGATTTGGATATGGATCCCGGCCTCCGCCGGGATCACTCCGTGCAATATAGAAAAATGCCGAAAACCACACCGCCCCTTGAAATCGCCGTCATCCGCAATGCGGAGGGCTGGCCCGACCATTTCGACGCCCTGGCCGAAACGGCCGTGCTGGCCGCGCTGGCCGGCGCCAAACCCAGGATCAAGGGAGCCGCCGAGATTTCGGTTCTCCTGACCGACGACGAAGAACAGCGCGAACTCAATGCGCAGTGGCGGGGAAAAGACAGTTCCACCAATGTCCTGAGCTTCCCCCAGATCGAGCCTTTTGCGCCCGTTACGGGCCTGTTGGGCGACATCACCCTGGCGCGCGAAACCCTCGAACGCGAGGCTGCTGACCTGGGCAAGACCCTTGAAGACCACTTCACGCACCTAATGGTGCATGGCTTTCTGCACATTTTAGGGTATGATCACCTCGATGAGGCAGAAGCCCTTCAAATGGAGGGGCTGGAAACCCAGATACTGGCGGGGCTCGGGATCGATGATCCCTATGCAGACTGAGCCCCTCAGGGAACCCCTCGAAACCAGGGGCATTTTCGTCCCATTGGACAACATGAAGCCGTCAATTGCGGCGGCGCGAGATGAATGAACGATAGCCAAGACAAGGCCCCCCGGGTGGCCGAAAACCCCGAGCCTCCCTCTAGTCCCGCCCCCGCCGCACCGCGGGGGCCGACGCTCTGGAACCGCATCAAGGGCCTGATGGCCCGCACCACGGTTTCCCTGCGCGATGACCTGCAGGTCGCCCTCGAAGAGACGGGGAGCGCCGAGACGGCTGACTTCTCCGAAAGCGAGCGGTTGATCCTGCAGAACGTCCTGAAACTTTCCAAGGTGTCGATCGACGACGTCATGGTCGAGCGCTCGGACATGCAGGCCGTGCCCTCGGACATCAATCTGGGCACCCTGATCGCCCGTTTCCGCCAGGTCGGCCATTCGCGCCTGCCGGTCTACGAGGATGGGCTCGACAATATTCTGGGCTTTGTCCACATCAAGGATGCGCTGTCCAAGATCACCGAGCCGGTGAGCGATCCGGAAAAGGATGTGCCGGTCAAGTTGCTCTCGACGGCCCTGCGCCAGAAGATCGGCAAACTGGGCATTACCCGCCCGGCCATGTTCGTGCCCACCTTCATGCCGGCTGCCGATCTGCTGCAATCGATGCGGGCCAGCCGCACCCATATGGCCATCGTGGTCGATGAATATGGCGGCACCGACGGCCTCGTGACCATCGAGGACCTGCTTGAAGCGGTGGTTGGCGAGATCGAGGACGAGCATGACGAGACCGAGGCGGCGATGATCCGCAAGGTCGGCGCCGATACCTATGTCGCCAATGCCCGCGCCGAACTCGAGGATGTGCAGGCCCTGATCGGCCCCGATTTCGATCCGGGCGAGCATGCCGAGGACGTCGACACGATTGGCGGCCTGGTCTTCGATCTGGCCGGCCACGTGCCCAAGCGCGGCGAGCGGGTCAATGGTCTGGATGGCTTCGAATTCGAAGTGCTGGCCGCCGACAGTCGCCGCATCAAGCGCCTGCGCATTCATCGCAAGCGCGACCAGATCGTCTCCGTCGAACCCCTGGCCATCACCGACCAGCGCCCGGAAGCCGAGCGTACGGCGGCGGAGTAAAGTACCCCCACCCTTTATCCCTCCCCACAAGGGGGAGGGAGACGATGAACATTGGCAGCTCCCCCTGCGCCTCCCTCCCCTTGATAGGGAGGGAATGAGGGTGGGGTGACTGTTGATTTGCGAGCCCTAACGGCTCGCCCATTCCAGCAGGCTCGCCAGTCCGACAAACGGCATATCGGCCCGCTCCGTCAGTCCCGAGGCGCAGGTCGAGGCTGTCGACACACCCAGCTCGCACCCCTCCGGAATGTCATTGCCCACCCGACGCGTCGCATGTGCGTTGAGTTCGGGCACGAACAGGCCCTTGTCCCCGGCATAGCCGCAGCAGGTGATCGAGGAGAGGACCGCGACCCTGTCCGCGCAGGCCGCGGCAATGGCTTCGGTCATCGGCTGCTCGAACAGGCGCTGCGCCGAGCAATTGTGATGCACCGCCACGACCGGCAGTTTCTGCGTGATGGTCAGCCTGGGCAGCACGTGTTCGACCAGGAACTGTGCCGAATCGGCGACCGTTGCCTCGCCCGGAAATTCCTTGAAATGCTTGGCGCAGGTGGATGCATCGGTGACCACGGGCAGGCGCCCCGCATCGGACAGGTGCGATAGCTCTGTCTTGAGCGCTCCGCCGACCCGTGCGGCCTCTTCGGGAAAGCCCTTGGATTGAAAGGGCTGGCCGCAGCACTGGCCGTTGAGCTGATCAGGAACGACCACGTCATAGCCGGCCCGTTCGAGCAGGGCGATCATCGCCGCTGGCGTGTCGAGCAGGCCATGCCGGGTCTTGGGCGCGCCGAACATGCGGCTGGGGCAGGCCGGAAAATAGACCACCTGCTCCCGCCCGGTCTGGGCGATCGGCACCGGAAAGCCGCTCTTGCGCGGGTCCTGCCTGTTGTCCCGGGCTTTTGGCGCACCCGGGCCATGGTGCAGGGCTCGCGACACCCGGGGAACGCGCTTGTTGGTGAGGCGGCGTGCCGTCTCGGTGATGGCTTCCACAGCCGGGGCCGGGATAATGGTGCGGGCAACATCGGCGACGGCCACGCCGCCACGCATCATGGTTTCGACGGCGCCGCGATGGTCGGCGGCCACGCGGGCGATCCTGTGCGCCACCGGGCCGCGGCGGCGGGCCCGTTCGCCCAGGATCATGGTGCCGGTCTCGATGCCCACGGGGCAACGCAGCGAGCAGAGATTGCAGGCCGCGCAGGTATCCATGCCGGCATACTGGAAGTCGGCATCGAGCCGGGCCAGGCGCTCGGGATCTTCGCCGCTGGCCCTGAGGCGCGCCCGCTCGCGCGTCACCGCAATGCGCTGGCGCGGTGTCAGCGTCATGTGGTGGCTGGGACAGGCCGGCTCGCAGAAACCGCATTCGATGCAGAGATCGACGGTCTCGTCGCTCAGCGGCATGACCTTGAGGTTCTTGACATGGATTTTCGGGTCGTCATTGAGCAGCACGCCCGGATTGAGCAGGCGCTCGGGGTCGAACAGCGCCTTGATGCGGTGCATGATCGCATAGGCCTTGGCGCCCCATTCGGCCTCCACAAAGGGGGCAATGGCGCGGCCGGTGCCGTGTTCGGCCTTGAGCGAGCCGCCATAGCGCAGCGACACGAGGTCGCTGAGCTCGCGATTGAACAGGTCGAATTTATCTGCCGCGCCGGGCTTGGAAAAATCGTCGCCCATCTGGAAGTGCAGGTTCCCGGCCAGGGCGTGGCCGAAAATGACCGCGTCCTGATAGCCGTGATGGTCGAGCATGTCGCGCAGGTCGACGACGAAGTCGGCGAGCTTTTCGATCGGGGCTGCCACGTCCTCGGTGAGCATGATCGTGCCCTTGGGGCGCATGGCGCCTGCCGAGGTGAAAAAGCCCTTGCGGATGTCCCACAGGGCGTGGCTGCGATGGGCGTCGCGGCTGAGGTCGATATGGGTCGCGCCATGCCGGGCCAGGAGGGCCTCGGCCTTGGCGATCTCGGCCAGCAAACTGGCCTCGTCGGGCGCCGTCACGTCGATCAGCACGGCCGGTGAAGCATCGGTCAGCCAGGGCAACAGCGGCGCCATGGGGGCGAGGTGCTCCACCGTGGCCAGGGCCCTGCGCTCGATATATTCGGCGGCGGTAATGCCTGTCGTCACCTGCACGCCGCCATTGGCCATTTCGATGATGGCCCGGCCCGCCGATTGCGGATCGGGGAAGGGGATGAGGCCGGTGGCCTTGAAGGGGTGTTCCGGCACCGTGTTGTAGGTGACTTCCGAAACGAAGCCGAGCGTGCCTTCCGAACCCACCATCAGGTGGATGAGGATGTCGAGCGGGTCGTGATAGTCGACCAGGGCATTGAGCGAATAGCCGACCGTGTTCTTGATCCGGTATTTGTGCCGGATCAGCGCGGCGAGCTCGGCATCGTCGGCGATCTGGTGGTGGAGGCGATGCAGCTCCGCCAGCATGTCGGCATGGCTCACGCGGAAGGCGTCGCGGCTCGCCGCGTCGCCACTGTCGAGCATGGTACCATCGGGCAGCACGATCCGGAGGCGCGCCATGGTGTGATAGGTGTTCTGCGCGACGCCGCAGCACATGCCCGAGGAATTGTTGTTGACCACGCCGCCAATCTTGCAGGTGGCCTGGCTGGCCGGGTCCGGCCCGATCTTGCGGTCGAATGGTTTCAGCGCCCGGTTCGCCTCGGCCACAATCACCGCCGGTCCGAGCGTGATCTGCCCGGCGCCGGGATGAATGTCGAGCTTGCGCCAGCCATCGCCCAGGACGGCGAGAACGCCATCGGTCACGGCCTGGCCGGAAAGCGACGTGCCGGCGGCACGGAAGGTCACCGGCAGGCCCTCGGCCCGGGCAGCCCGGAATACGGCCCGCACATCGTCCTCTGAATTGATGAACACCACCACGGCCGGGATCAGCCGGTAGGAGCTGGCATCGCCGCTCCACGCATAGGTCATCAGCGGGTCGGTATGGATGGCCCCGCGCAGCTGGTCTTTCAGGCGGGCGGCAACGCGCTCGCCGGCGGCAAGACGCTCTGGTTCGGGGGCGGAGGCTTGGAGAGAGGACGTCGGGGCTTGCATGCCGAATTTGCTAACATGTCACCTTCCGGAATGGGAGCGGAATAATGCCCTGTCGGGCCGCTGACAGCCGCACTATCGGGCCTCGCTGTCCAGCGGTTTCCAGGCTGGCAAGGTGGCATGGGCGGCATGGGTGATGCGCTCGATCAGGTCTTCCACCCGGTCCTCGCCGCGCCTTTCCTTGAGCACATAGATCCCCGAAACCGCGCGCTTGGGCTCGTCACGCTGCTCCACTTCGACCAGTCCTCGCCTGGCGAAATCGTCGCGCATCACATGGGTGTGAACGAGCACGGCATCGGTGGCCAGCGTGTAGTCGACGCAGGCGGCCAGGGAATTGGTGCGGAAGGCGACCGTGGTGCGGTCGAAAACCGTCTCGACGCGGGTGCGCCGCCGCGAGGGATCGAAGAAGCGCTCGTGGCGGCTTTCGGCCAGCGAACTGAGGACAATGGGATAGGTGTCGATCTCATCGAGGCCGCGCCGGCGCCCCAGCAGGGGATGGCCCTCACGCACGAAGAAGGCGTTGTAGACCCGGGTCAGGGGGATGAAATCGGTGCCCAGGGCGCCGCTGAGGGCGTCGATCTCATGGGCGAGAAACATCAGGATGTCGCCCGAGAGCATCTGGTCCATCAGCCTCAGTTGATTGCCCAGGCTCACTTGGACCGGCGCCTTGGGAAATTCGCGCTGGTAGTCGATGATCATGTCGCGCAGGAACATGGTCCACCACGAATAGCCGGTGCCGATGCTGACACCGCGCTCGCTGCCGCGTTTCTGGTCGGCAATGGCATTGATCGTATTGTCGTAGAGACGCTGCATCAGCCGCGCATTCTCGTAGAGCGTCTCGCCATAGCGGGTGAGCTGCATGCCGCGCGAGGAGCGATCGAACAGCGGCGCCCCCACCGTCTGCTCGAGCTTGTTCATGTTGAAGCTCAGCGTTGGCTGGGTGATGAAGAGTGCTACGGCCGCGCCGCTCAGCGAGCCGGCATCGGCCACGGCGAGGAATTGCGACAAGAGCTTGTCCATGGCATTGCCCCTTCCTTGGCTATAGATTGTTTCTATAGTGTCAGCGGAATTTCGTAATTTTCCAATCGGGATTTTTTGTGCCAGTCTTTCCGTTGAGAGGAGATGGCAGCCGCCTGAGGAGACCGGCCGCCCCAAGTTCCCCCCGGCATCGGATCCGGATGCCTGCCGGTCTGGCAGGGCGGTCCGACGTCGCGGAGCAACTTCCATACAAGTTATTGCCGTCACGGCAACTTGTATGGTAATGGCGTAACTGGCTGGTTATTTGTGAAGGGGATATGCCGGAACCTGCATAAAACCCGGGGCTATTGGTGATTGACAACACTACCATAGGCCCTAACGTAGTAACCAGTTGGTGATTTAGCGACGGGAGGTCGCTGGACACACTCTGGTTCCGCCAAGGCGGGACCGGTAACTGTTCATGGGAGGAAAGACATGACACTTCGACTCGGACGCCGACAGTTCCTGCTCGGCTCTTCGGCCCTGGCGGCCGCTGTTGCTGCGGGCGTGAACCCCGCCTGGGCCCAGAATGCCCTGCGCCTGATCTTCTGGGGCGGCCAGGCCCGCGCCGATCGCACCTTCGCCGTGACCGATGCCTATGAGGCAGCCGGCAATCCCGGCGTGGAAGGCGAATTCCTGAGCTGGAACGATTACTGGCCCAAGCTCGCCACCCAGACCGCCGGCGGCACCGCCCCCGACGTCATCCAGATGGACTACCGCTTCATCGTTGAATACGCGACCCGCAACGCCATTGCCCCGCTCGACGACATTATCGGCGACCTGGGCGAATTCGACGCCGACCAGCTCGAAGGCGGCAAGGTCAATGGCAAGCTCTACGGCATTTCGCTGGGCGCCAACTCCGTCGCCATGCTGGTCAACAAGACCGCATTCGATGCCATCGGCGAAGCTGTTCCGGACAATTCCTGGACCTATGCCGACATCGAACGCCTCGGCGAAGCCTTCAAGGCTGCCGGCAACGGCATGGCCGCCATGTCCGACGGCTCGGGTTCGGAACCCTTCCTCGACAACTGGCTGCGCCAGCGCGGCAAGGCGCTCTACACCGCCGAAGGCAAGCTCGGCTTCGACGAGGCCGATGCCACCGAATGGTTCGCCATGTGGAATGGCTTCCGTGAAAAGGGCTATATCGTCTCGGCCGAAGACAATGCGCTCGATACCGGCGCGCCGGAAACCAGCATGGTGGCGATGAAGAAGGCCGCTCTCCTGCCGTCCAACTCCAACCAGCTCGTGATCCACCAGTCGGTGAACGACGACACGCTGACCATCACTTCCTATCCGCGCATCGAAGCCGGTGTCGGCGGCGGTCACTACCGCAAGCCGTCCATGTTCTTCTCTGTGGGTGGTACGGCTGCCGAACAGCAGGCCGCTGCCGACTTCATCCGGCACTTTGTCACCGACCCGGAAGCGGGCAAGATTCTCGGCGTCGAGCGTGGCATTCCCTGCAACGCTGCCGTTCGCGAGGCCATCACCCCGACGCTCGACGAACAGAGCCAGATCGCTCTGAACTTCGTGTCCAATCTGGGCGACCTGCTTGGGCCGCTGCCGCCCTCCCCGCCGGCTGCTGCCGGTGAAATCGACACCTCGCTGCTGCGCGTGCTCAGCCAGGAAGTCGCGTTCGGCGGTCGTTCTGCCGAGGATGCCGGCCAGTTCTTCGTCACAGAAGCGACTGCCATTCTCGAACGCGCGGCCAGCTGAACATGACCGTGCATGCGGCAGAAGCGGCTCCGCAGAATGCCGCATACAGCATGACGAAATGGTCGAGGGCGTGGCACAACCACGCCCCCGGCTACCTCTTCCTGCTCCCCTGGCTCATCGGTTTCATCGGCCTGACGGTCGGCCCGATGATCACCTCCTTCTATCTCAGCTTTACCGACTTCGACCTTCTGACCCCGGCGCAATGGGTGGGCACCGCCAATTACGAGCGCATGTTCACCAATGACCGCAATTTCGCGGCGGCCATGCGGGTCACCTTCACCTTCGTGCTGTTCTCGGTGCCCTTGAAGCTCGCCTTTGCTCTGGCCATCGCCATGCTGCTCAATCGCGGCATGAAGGGTCTGCCGCTCTATCGCGCGCTGTTCTATCTACCGAGCCTGCTCGGCGCCTCGGTCGCCATTGCCATCCTGTGGCGCCAGATTTTTGCCGGTGACGGCCTGGTCAACCAGTTCCTGTCCGTCTTCGGCATTGTCGGCCCGAGCTGGATTTCCAACCCCAATTACTCGCTCTGGACGCTGATCATTCTCTCGATCTGGCAGTTCGGCTCGCCCATGATCATCTTCCTCGCTGGCCTCAGGCAGATCCCGCAGGACATGTACGAGGCGGCCAGCCTCGACGGCGCCGGCAAGTGGCGCCAGTTCTGGAAGATCACCCTGCCGCTGCTGACCCCCGTGGTGTTCTTCAACGCCATCATCCAGACCATCAACGCCTTCCAGAGCTTTACGCCCGCCTTCATCATCTCGAACGGCACCGGCTCGCCCATCAATTCGACCCTGTTCTACGCGCTCTATCTCTACAACGAGGCCTTCAGCTTCTTCCGCATGGGCTATGCATCGGCCCTGGCGTGGTTCCTCCTGCTCCTGATCGCGGCGTTCACGGCCTTCTCTTTCCTCACTTCCAAATATTGGGTGCACTATGACGACTGATGCACACAAATTGACCGTGGTGACGGGCGCCGAAAACGATCCGGCGGCCCGTCTGAGGAAGCGGGTCACCTCGGTGCTGGCGCATACGGCGCTGATCTCCGCCTCGATCCTGATGCTCTATCCGCTGCTCTGGCTGCTGGCGGCTTCCTTCAAGCCCGACAACCAGATCTTCAATACCGGCATCTGGCCGAACGCCGACTGGGATATCGACGCCTATTTTCGTGGCTGGAATGCCATGCGCGTCAGCTTCTCCGTCTTCTTCATGAACTCGTTCGTGATCGCCATTCTCTCGATCGTCGGCAATCTGATTGCCTGCTCGATGGCGGCCTATGCGTTCGCGCGGCTCGAGTTCAAGTTCAAGACCTTCTGGTTCGCCATGATGATGATGACCCTGATGCTCCCCGGCCAGGTCACCATCATCCCGCAATATGTGCTGTTCCGCGACCTTGGCTGGATCAACACCATCCTGCCGCTGGTCGTGCCGAAATTCCTCGCCGTCGACGCCTTCTTCATCTTCCTCATGGTGCAGTTCTTCCGCGGCATTCCGCGCGAACTGGACGAGGCCGCGATGATGGATGGCGCCGGGCCCTGGCGCATCTACTGGAAGATCATGCTGCCGCTTTCCGTCCCCGTGCTGGTGACGGCAGCCATCTTCACCTTCATCTGGACCTGGGACGATTTCTTCGGCCCCCTGATCTTCCTCAACCGCATGCAGGACTACACCGTCACCCTTGGCCTCAGGACCTTCGTGGACTCCAGCGGCGAAAGCGACTTCGGCGGCCTGTTTGCAATGAGCGTGCTCAGCCTCGTGCCAATCTTCGTCTTCTTCCTCATCTTCCAGCGGTTCCTCATCGAAGGCATCGCCACGACCGGTATGAAACGTTAGTCCAATGTCAGATATCAAGTTTGCCGCCATCGGCATCAACCACGCCCATATCTACGGGCAGGTGGAATGCCTCAAGCGCGCCGGCGCCCAGTTCGTCGCCTTCCACGCCATCGAGGATGATCTCGCCACGACCTTTGGCGAGAAATTCCCCGAGGCCAAGCGGGTCTCCGACCCGGCTGCCATTCTCGAGGACGCCTCGATCCAGGTCATCGTCACCGCCGCCATTCCCGGCGACCGGGCCGCGATCTGCCTTGCCGCCATGCGGGCCGGCAAGGACGTGCTCACCGACAAGCCGGGCATGACCACCTTTGCCCAGCTTGAGGAAATCAAGCGCGTGCAGAAGGAAACCGGCCGCATCTTCTCGGTGCTCTATTCCGAGCATTTCGAAGTCCCGGCTGCCGTCGAAGCGGGCAATCTCATTGCCGCGGGCGCCATCGGCCAGGTGGTCAACACTGTCGGCCTCGGCCCCCATTCCCTGCGCCTCAACAACCGCCCCGACTGGTTCTTCACCCGCAAGCGCTATGGCGGGATCCTCTGCGATATTGCCAGCCACCAGTTCGAGCAGTTCCTGTTCTTCTCGGGCGCCATGGATGGCGAAGTGGTCTCGGCCAGCGTCGCCAATCGCGGCAATCCCAATCGCCCGGGCCTGCAGGATGTGGGCGACGCGCATGTGCGCACCGCCACCTCCACCGGCTATATCCGTGTCGACTGGTTCACCCCCGAAGGCCTGCCCACCTGGGGCGACGGGCGCCTCACTATCCTGGGCACCGAGGGCTATATCGAGCTCCGTAAATATGTCGACATCGCCGGCCGCCCCGGCGACAACCACCTCTTCCTTGTCGATAAAAAGGGCGTCCAGCATATCGACTGTTCCAAGGTCAATCTGCCCTTCGGCCGCCAGTTCCTTGACGATGTCAGGAACCGCACCGAGACGGCCATGCCGCAGGAGCGGTGCTATAATGCCATGAAGCTGGCGCTGAGCGCCCAGGCCATGGCCGAAGTCGGAACGGAGTGGGGCCAATGAGCCGCGTCCTCAACGTCGCCGTCGTCGGCTGCGGCATCGGCCGCTCGCATATCGTCGAGGGCTATCTGCCCAATGCCGACAAGTTCAAGGTCGTGGCCCTCTGCGACCTCGACCAGACCCGCCTCGACAAGATCGGCGATGAATTCGGCATCGAGCGCCGCATCCTCGATTTCAACGAGCTGCTCACCATGGACGATGTGGACATCATCGATGTCTGCACTCCGCCGGGCGCGCATTTCTTCATGGTCAAGGCCGCCCTCGAAGCGGGCAAGCATGTCGTGTGCGAAAAGCCGCTGGTCGGCTCGCTCAAGGATGTCGACGCGATCATGGAGATCGAAAAGACCGCCAGGGGCAAGCTCATGCCGGTCTTCCAGTATCGCTTCGGCAATGGCATCGAGCAGGCCAGGGCCATCATCCACGCCGGCATTGCCGGCAAGGCCTATTGCGGCACGGTGGAAACCATGTGGCGCCGCGAGGCCCCCTATTATGCCGTGCCCTGGCGCGGCAAGTGGAAGACCGAGCTCGGTGGCGTGCTCATGGGCCATGCCATCCATCCGCATGACATCTTCACCTATCTCATGGGCGACATTGCCCGCGTCTTCGGCCGCGTCGCCACCCGCGTCAATCCGATCGAAGTGGAAGACACCATTTCCGCCTCGCTCGAAATGAAGTCCGGCGCCCTGGCCAGCCTCACCGCCACGCTCGGCTCGGTGGACGAGATCACCCGCATTCGCCTGCAATTCGAGAATGTCACCATCGAGAGCGACCACGCCCCCTATAATCCGGGCAAGGAGATCTGGAAGATCCTGCCGCGCAATGACGAGATCAAGGGCAGGATCGACGCGCTGCTGGCCAATTGGCACGACGTACCCTCCCGCTTCCAGACCCAGATGGCCCGGTACCACGATGCCATTTTCGGCAAGGGCGAACTGCCCGTCTCCAGCACCGACAGCCGTCGGGCGCTGGAACTGGTCACCGCCTTCTACCACTCCTCGTCCACCCATACCGAAGTCGTGCTGCCGCTCGGCCCCGAACACCCGCTCTACCAGAGCTGGGTGCCGGCCGAGTTCCGCTAGAAGCGCCAGGAGACAAGACCATGGCAACCTCCATCCAGTTGCGACAGATCAAGAAGGCCTATGGCGATGTGCAGGTGATCCACGGCGTGGACCTCACCATCGAGCCGGGCGATTTCACCGTCTTTGTCGGCCCCTCGGGCTGCGGCAAGTCCACCCTTTTGCGCATGATTGCCGGGCTTGAGCCGATCACCGGGGGTGACCTCCTGATCGACGGCCAGCGCATGAACGAAGTGCCGGCCGCCCATCGCGGCATCGCCATGGTGTTCCAGTCCTATGCGCTCTATCCGCATATGTCGGTCTACCAGAACCTGGCCTTCGGTCTCGAAACCGCCCGCATGCCCAAGGCCGAGATCGCCCAGCGCGTGCAGCGGGCCGCCGAAATCCTCAAGATCGAGCCGCTCCTGAAGCGCAAGCCCAAGCAGCTCTCGGGCGGCCAGCGCCAGCGCGTCGCCATCGGCCGCGCCATCGTGCGCGAACCGAAGATCTTCCTCTTCGACGAGCCCCTGTCCAACCTCGATGCCGAACTGCGCGTTGCCATGCGCGTCGAGATCGCCAAGCTGCACAATGATCTTGGAAACACCATGATCTACGTGACCCACGACCAGGTCGAGGCCATGACCATGGCCGACAAGATCGTGGTGCTGCGCTCCGGCGTCATCGAGCAGGCCGGCGCGCCGCTCGAGCTCTACAACAATCCGCGCAATCTCTTCGTGGCCGGCTTCATCGGCTCGCCCAAGATGAATTTCATGACCACGAGCGTCGAAAACGGTGCCCTCAAGACCGGCGGCGTCGCCCTCCACCTCGGGCGGGACGTGACCGGTGCCACCACGCTCGGCATCCGTCCCGAGCACATCACCATCACCGAAGGCTCTGGCGTCAAATTCGCCGAACTGACAGTGGACCTCGTGGAAAACCTCGGCGGCCAGACCGTGGTCTATGCCACCGCCAGGGATGGCCAGGCGCTCACCATCGTCCTCGAAGGCCAGAGCCGCGTGGAAATCGGCGCCGCCATCTCGGCCTATGTCGATCCACAGAAGGCCCACATTTTCAATGCCGAAGGCAATGCCATCCGGTAGCTGCCTCAGTCGTTACCTCCCCCTGCCGGGGGAGGTAGCGCAGCTTGGCCCCTTGGCCATAGCGCAGCTCGGTGGCGGTGCCTGGTCCCGCTCAAAATCCTCACCCTCGGGCCCTGCCCGAGGGTGTTTTGTTTGGCTGGATAGGGGTGGATAGGGGACTGGTGGGTTTCAAGGTCAGCTGGCAAATGAGCAAACGTTCGCTAGTTGACCACATACAGACCGCAAAGGTCTCGTAGGTCTGCTTAAAGGCCGACATACAGGCGATGGACTTGATCTAACGCGACCTGCCGGTTCGCCTCCTCGGCTTTTTCGCTGGCGGCTGTAGGTCTAAGCTGGTTTGTTGAAGAGCCGGCGATGCGGGAACGAAGCGCAGAACATCCAGAATTTTGTAGTGAGCGCGCCCACTCCCTGACGGTTCTGTGATCTCCAATTTCACGTTGTAAGCATCATTCGGACTAGCCCCGCCACGCGCCAAGGCGTCTGCGGCTATCGTCGTTTCGGAAATGTCAGCGTAAATGACATCAGTGCCGAGCTTGAAGCGCCACTGCGCGGCGGATTCATCGAAGACAGGTGAGTAGACGCTGAGCCAAGCATCCTTAGGTGTTGGGTCAGGTGGTGTTTCGTCGGGCGCTTGCTGTTCGGAAATTCCGACGGCTGCGGAATTAACGATGGCGTCAACGTCGGGTTGATCGATCATTGATACGACCTTGTCTCCCAGCCGGACTTTGACGTTGTCAAAGCCGTCCTTGCCGACAGGACTCAAAGCATCGCGGACGGCTTTAAGCGCGGCGACGTTTTCCGATAGGTGAAGCACGTTGTTCGTGATCTGGACAGAGTTGCCCTCGCCTTTCACTTGGACCGTAACGATGCCCTTGTCGGTGTCGGTGGTCTTCTGGATAATCTCTCTGCCCGCTCGCCACTTGAGGAAGCCAAGCAGGGACAATGCGCCGACTACCGGCGTTCCTATGAGGCCGATCCACTCCAGGAGGTCCTTCGCCGATTTGACGCCGTCGTCTCCAAGCAGCGTCTGAATCTGCTCATATATCTGGAGGACGACCTCAAAGTTGACGTTGAAGCACTTGTGCTCGAAGTCAGAGACAACCAGCACCTTCGCCGTCGACTCCTTACCGTTGAACTGCGTGTTGGCTTCTCGAATAAGCCGGCCCATAGCAAGGAGCGCCGGCGCTAAGGTCTCAACATCAATTGTGTGGTCGTCAACTCGAGAGGTACCGTCGTATGCGACGGAGAACTCCTGCTTGTCTTCAGTCTGCGCCATCGTAATCCCCCGCAATCATTAAGACGGGAAATTGCTTACTAGGCAATCTATTCAACGGGCGGCAATGGCGGCTTTGTGGAGCCGAAAACTTGGCCTAGACGTCAGTAAAAGGACGCGTTGCCGCGGCTGTCGGTAAGACGGTAAAGGGCAGCTTTCAGAAATACAAAAAACCAGCTCTGCACGACCGTAACGGGGTCGCCTCCGGACTAACCGGATCCCTCCTCATTTCCCCCCCCCACCGGACGTCACCCTCGGCCTTGAGCCGAGGGCTCTGCACTTGTTGCAAAAGCCCCCCTGAAGAATGAGGAGGGGAGGTTTTGCAGCTTCGCTGCCGCTGCGGCGGGCGCAATGCACCCCTTCCGGAGGCAGGGGGGAGGTTGGGTGGGTGCGCGGCGCACTGAGAGGCAGATGTTGACGCCCTGCTCCTCAGCCCCCCACCCCAACCCTCCCCGCGAGGGGGAGGGAGTCAGATCGAGCGTGGTGCAATGAAACGTGGCCACCGATGGTGACGCTGCGGTCGGGTTTCCTCTCGGCCTTCTGTTCATCGTCATTGCCGGGCTTGTCCCGGCAATCCATGGACCACCGGGACAGGCCCGGTGGTGACGGGGCGCAGGTATCGGGATCTCATTCGGCAGCGAGGCTGCCGCGCTGGTGGTGACACGACGGGTCAGTTCGGCAAACTGGATGCGGCACCTCCCCCTTGACGGGGGAGGATGGGTGGGGGTGCGCCACACACTGCTGGCCCGTGTCCAACACCCCCCTCCCCATCCCTCCCCGCGAGGGGGAGGGTGTCGCATCGCGTACGCGCGACCACCAGCGGTGGTCCGCATGGCAGCGACGTGCTGCAATGCCTCATCAACAGCAATGGGGTCGCTTCCGGACTAACTGGATTCCTCCTCATCCCCCCCCACCGGACGTCACCCTCGGCCTTGAGCCGAGGGCCCTGTACTTCGGGATTCGGCAACAGCGTCATGGGGCGACACAATCGGAATGGCGCAATTTCTGGGGCAACATCGTCAAGTAAAGAGTCCTCGGCTCAAGGCCGAGGGTGACGCGCGGTGGGTGCTGCCGCATGGACCACTCGGACAAGCCGGATGGTGAAGGACGTCGCGAGACCGGTCCTCACACCCCGTCATTGTCCCGGTTTAGCCGGGCAATCCACCTCCCGTGCAACCTGGCTTATCCCCGCCCCCAGAACCTGCCTCATACTCTCCCTATCACCTGGCACGGCGGCCTGCAGGCGAACAGTGGCCGGGTGAGCCGGGTGGGGCTTTTGCCTGTCCCACAGGTTCCAGTCCGGCCGCGACGGGACGAGCGATCCCCCGCCGCCGGTCAGTTCCAAAAACCGGCGCCCCGGGGCGGTATGCGTCTCGTATATTTGTTCTCATGGGGCGCTAGCCGCCCCGGGGTCCGTCCAGCACCGTCAACCGGAGGCCAGCGGCCGGCCGGCGCATTGGCCTGACTGCAGCGCAGTCCGGTTTTGACGGGAATGTGGAAAGCCAGAAAAGCAAAAAGGGTCCCGAAGGACCCTTTGCACCAAGGCTTGCGACACCTTGGTAATTGGAGCGGGCGATGGGATTCGAACCCACGACCCTAACCTTGGCAAGGTTATGCTCTACCCCTGAGCTACACCCGCGCTCCACGCCACCGGCACTTGTAAGTGCGGCGACGGGCGCTATATGCCCAATCGCCGATCCGAATGCAACCCGGTTTTTTCGCGGAAGTGTCATCTTCCATCAAGCCTGTGGAAAGAGGGGTTGCCACAGCCCCATCACCGGGCGCAAAAAGACCGCCAATACTGCGTTTTTTCTGCCCTTGAAGAGTTGAAAATCATGACCTTGTCCTTCGATGGCGCGCCCAGCGCCTCCCCGGCTCCCGCAGATCTGATCCGTGATGGCAGCGATGCCGCCTTCAAGGCCGACGTGATCGACGCCTCGCTCGAGGTTCCGGTCCTGGTGGATTTCTGGGCGCCCTGGTGCGGTCCCTGCCGCCAGCTGGGCCCGGCGATTGAAAAGGTCGTGACCGAGAAGGCGGGCGCCATCAAGCTGGTCAAGATCAACATTGACGAGCACCCCCACATTGCCGGCCAGCTTGGCGTGCAGTCGATTCCGGCTGTCTTCGCCTTTGCCGGCGGCCGCCCGGTCGATGGCTTCATGGGCGCCATGCCCGAGGGTGAAGTGCGCCGCTTTGCCGAGAAGGTCATTTCCGGTGCCCCGGCCGCGGCGCCCCAGGCCGATTCGCTCGAGGCCCAGATCGCCGATGCCCTCGATATTGCCAGGCAAGCCGAGGCTGCCGGTGAACTGGGCCAGGCCGCCCAGATCTATGGCCAGATCCTCCAGCATGTCCCCGACAATGCCGAAGCCCTGATCGGGCTTGCCGGCGTCTATATGGCGGCCGGAGAAACCGAGCAGGCCACCGCTACACTCGACATGGTCCCCGAGGACCAGCGCAAGGGTGACGCCTATCTGGCCCTGGCCAATGCCATCCGCCTCAAGGGCGAAGCTGCAGGCCTCTCGGAAGCGGCGACGCTGGAAGCGGCCATTGCCGCCGATCAGGACAATCATCAGGCCCGCATTGACCTGGCCGTTGTGCTCAATGCCGAGGGCAAGCGGATCGAGGCGGCCGAGGCGCTGGTCGCCAGCTTCAAGCGCGACCGCGACTGGAACGAGGCTGCGGCCCGCAAGAAGCTGCTGGAATTCTTCGAGGCCTGGGGTCCCAAGGATCCGGCCACGATCAAGGGCCGGCGCCTGCTTTCGGCCGTGCTCTTCTCCTAAGGACGATTGATGCCCAAGCGTCCGACGAGCCCCGCCGAGCTGCCCAAATCCGTTCCGGTATTCCCGCTGAGCGGGGCATTGCTGCTGCCGTTTTCGCATCGACCGCTCAACGTCTTCGAGCCGCGCTATATCGAAATGGTCGATGCCGCCCTGCGCGGTGACCGGCTGATCGGGCTGATCCAGCCCGAAGACACCAGCGAGGAAAGCCCCAAGGGTCGTGCGCCGCTGCAGAAGGTGGGGTGCCTGGGGCGCCTTACCCATTTCGAGGAAAGCGGCGACGGGCGCTATTTCATCATCCTCGAAGGGGTGACCCGCTTCCGCCTGATGCACGAACTGACCGTGCTGACGCCCTATCGCCAATGCGTCATCTCGGCCGAGGGCTACGAGGCGGATTTTTCGCGCAATCACGGCGAAGACGAGGTGGATCGCGCCCGCTTCGTCAAGATGATGCGTGACTATGCCGAATTCGCCAATTTCGAACTCAACTGGGAAGAGATCGAATCGACCGGCACTGCGGACCTGGTCAACTTTTGCTGCATGGTGTCCCCCTATGGGGCCGCCGAAAAGCAGGTCCTGCTCGAAGCCCCCACGCTGGAAGCGCGCGCCGAGACGCTGATCGCCATGACCGAATACGAAATGGCGCGCGGTGGTTCGGACGGCGCGGCTCCGCTCAACTGATGGTGGAGGCGCAACCCGATCCGCGCCATGTCGTGGCGCCCCAGACCCTTGAAATGCTGGTCTGTCCGCTGACCAAGACCCGCCTCATCCTGTCCGCCGACACATCCGAGCTGATCTCGGTGGCGGCGCGTCTGGCCTTTCCCATCCGCAAGGGCGTGCCGCTCTTGAGCCTCGATGAGGCGCGCAATCTCGATCCCGAGGAAATCCAGCGCCATCAGCGCTAGCGGATTTATCCCCGTCGGGCGCCGCCCGCTTATTGTCTTCAGATCGGCATGCCGCTGAGGAGTTTTGGAGCCCCGCCGCCCACGCCGGAGGCGGCACGGATCAGGGTGGATTTGATCGGGCCGGCCCGATCGACGAGACCAAGGCCGAAATCCCGGAGGGCGCGGACCGGCGCCACGTCATTGGAGAAGAGCCGGTTCATCCCGTCGGTCACCATGGCCATGGAGGCGGTGTCGAGGCGGCGCCAGCTCTGGTAGCGCGCAAGCACGTCGGCGGCGCCGTGGTCGAGGCCCAGGCGCATGGCGTCCACCACGACCTCGGCCAGTGCCGCCACATCCTTGAGGCCCAGATTGAGGCCTTGCCCGGCAATCGGGTGCACCACATGGGCGGCATCGCCGATCAGCGCCAGGCGCGGGCCAACAAAACTCTTGGCCAGCTGCAGGCGTAGCGGAAAGCCCATCAGCTTGTCTTCGAGCGTTACCCGCCCGAGCGTCGACCCCATCACCGCCTCGATCTCGAGCGCCAGTTCTTCCGCCGGCATGGCGAGAAAACGCGGCGCCGCTGCGGCGGTTTCGGTCCAGACCAGCGAAGAACGGTTGCCGGGCAGGGGCAGGCTGGCAAAGGGGCCGGCGGGGCGGAAATGCTCGTAGGCGACGCCCTCATGGGGCAGGTCATGGGCAATGGTCGCGACCAGGCCCGTCTGGCCATAGTCATGGCCGAAGGTATCAATGCCGGCCCGCTGGCGCAGGCTCGACTGCGCACCATCAGCCGCAACGATCAGGGGGGCCTTCAGCACCTTCCCATCCGCCAGCGTAAGCTGGCCAAAGGTCTCATCCGCCGACCAGCCCGTGATTTCGGCAGGGGCGATGACGGCGATCCTGTCCCCGACGGCGGCCATCAGGGCCGCCCCGCTGGCCTGGTTCGGCACCATATGGGCAAAGGGTTCGCCGGGCGAAACGTCGCCGTCAAAGCGCAGGAAGAGCGGCCGGGCCAGGTCGCCATGGCCCGAATCGGTGATGTTCATGGCTGCTATGGCCTGGCTCTGCGCGGCCATGGGCGCCCACACGCCAAGCGCTTCGAAAATCCGTCGCACCCCGGCGGCAATGGCCGAAGCGCGGTTGTCCCGCGGCACGCTCAGTGGTCGGCGGTCGACCAGCGCCACGCGGATGCCCGGGGCGGACTGGCTGAGCGCGAGCGCCAGCGTCAGGCCGACAGGGCCACCCCCGACAATGATCACATCGTGCTGCTCTGCATGGGCTTTGGGCATGGCTATCTCCTTGTCCGCATTGTCCGTCCGCGCCCCGCGCGAGGCAAGTGCGTCATTGCCGCGGCGGTGTGCATAAAAAAGTATCAATAATGATAATGAGCCATATCAATGATCAAACAGTAGGCAATTTGCGAGATGCCACAGCCTTGCCACAAAGGATGCTGCTCCAGCCGAAGATGCTAGAGGGTTGAATTCACAGGTTTTCCTGTCCGTTTCGCGAGTTTGGCACGGCTCTTGAGTCCTATTAGGCATCGAACACCCAAGGCAGAAAGGGGCAAGCATGAAACTGGTGGTTGCAATCATCAAACCATCGCGGCTCGAGGAGGTGCGCCAGGCGCTCAATTCCCTCGACGTGCACGGCATGACCGTGACCGAGGTCAAGGGCTATGGCCGGCAGAAGGGTCATTCCGAGATCTATCGCGGCACCGAATATGCCGTGCATTTCCTGCCCAAGCTCAAGGTTGAGATCGCCGTCGACGACGCCATTGCCGACCAGGTGAGTGCAGCCATCCGCGACGCCGCTCAGACCGGCCGCATCGGCGACGGCAAGATCTTCGTGCTCGACCTGCTCGCAGTCACCCGCATCCGCACCGGTGAAACCGGCGCCTCGGCGCTCTGAGTCCCGATTTCAGGAGAAGAAAGATAATGACAGGGTTCAAGACTCCCCTAAAGGTCGCGGGCAGCGTTGCGCTGGCATCGCTCCTGTTCGCCCTTCCGGCCTTCGGTCAGGACGCAACCGCTCCCGCTGAAGCTGTCGAGGCCGCTGCCGCCGTCAGCGAAGGCGTGTCTGCCGACGTGGTGTTCATCCTCAATTCGCTGCTGATGCTCCTGGGCGGCATCCTGGTCTTCTTCATGGCGCCGGGTTTCGCCATGGTCGAGGCCGGCATGGTGCGCTCCAAGAATACCTCGATGCAGCTTTTGAAGAACATCGCGCTCTTCGCCATCGCCTGCCTCATGTACTATGTCATCGGCTATAACCTGATGTATCCGCTCGGTGCCTGGTCGATTGGGGCTGACGAAACCGGGGGATATCTCGGCGCCTTCAGCATTGCCATTCTCGAAGCCGTTGGCGTCGGTGCCGGCGAGGTCGCTGACCTTTCCTATGCCGCTACCAGCGCCGACTTTTTCTTCCAGGTGATGTTCTGCGCCACCGCCGCCTCGATCGTTTCGGGCACGCTGGCTGAACGCATCAAGCTGGTGCCCTTCCTCCTCTTCACCGTCGTGCTGACCGGTTTCATCTACCCCATCCAGGCCTCCTGGAAGTGGGGTGGCGGCTTCCTCGACAGCCAGTTTGGCTTCCTCGACTTTGCCGGTTCAACCGTCGTGCACTCGGTAGGCGGCTGGGCCGCTCTCGCTGGTGCCATCCTGCTCGGCGCGCGCCGTGGCAAGTACAATGCCGACGGTTCGGTCAATGCCATGCCGGGCTCGAACATGCCGCTGGCCACGCTGGGCATGTTCGTCCTGTGGTTCGGCTGGTTCGGCTTCAATGGTGCCTCCCAGCTGGCCATGGGTTCGGTCGGTGACATTTCCGATGTCGGCCGCATCATGGCCAACACCAATGCCGGCGCCGTCGGCGGTGCCCTGGCTGCCCTTATCCTCTCGGGTATCCTCTACAAGAAGTTCGACCTGACCTTTGTCATCAATGGCGCGCTGGCCGGCCTCGTCTCGGTTACGGCCGAACCGCTGACCCCGGGTCTGGGCACGGCCTCGCTGATCGGTGCCGTCGGTGGCGTGATCGTGGTCTTCGCGGTTCCGCTGCTCGACAGGCTCAAGATCGACGACGTGGTTGGCGCCATTCCGGTTCACCTCTTCGCCGGCATCTGGGGCACCATCGCCGTGGTCTTTACCAATGGCGACGCCAATCTCGGCGGTCAGCTGATCTCGATCCTGATCGTGGGTGCCTTTACCTTCGTGGTCAGCTTTGCGGTCTGGTTCATCCTCAAGGCCGCCATGGGTCTGCGCCCCAGCGCCGAGGACGAAGATCTGGGTCTCGACAAGGCCGAAATCGGCATCGAAGCCTATCCCGAGTTCAAGTAGCGCCTCGCGGCGGTCGGGCCCTCAGGGGTCCGGCCGCCCGCCGCCTGTCAGCGGCGTGCAGCCCGCGTCCCTCTTGGCCCGCCACAGAGGCTTCCCACTCGCAAACGCGCGGACTGCACACCCCTGCCAGGTTGCACATGATTTGAGCGTCGTCGCTAGATTATGCGCAGTTTTTGGGCAGGTTTCTGCCCAATTCCGAGTCGCTTTGCGCGGCAGACAATTAAACAATTGTAAATGCTGCGAAATTTCGCAGCAGCCTATTTGGCATGCAGCTTGAGTGTGCATTGACCGTTCCAACGCGCCGACAGGGCGTCAAAGGGGGTCAGATGAAACTGGTGGTTGCCATTATCAAGCCGTCACGGCTCGAAGAGGTCCGGCAGGCGCTCAACTCGCTCGATGTGCACGGTATGACCGTCACCGAGGTCAAGGGCTACGGCCGGCAGAAAGGTCACTCGGAAATCTATCGCGGCACTGAATACGCGGTGCATTTCCTGCCCAAGCTAAAGGTCGAGATCGCGGTCGATGATGGCCTGGCCGATCAGGTGAGCACCGTCATCCGCGACGCAGCCCAAACCGGCCGCATTGGCGACGGCAAGATCTTCGTGCTCGACCTGTTGGCCGTGACCCGCATTCGCACCGGTGAGACCGGCGCTTCGGCGCTGTGACCCGCATCCCATTTCCGGAGACAACAACAATGAAAATGTCAAAAGTTCTTGGGGGTGCGACGCTGGCCTCCCTATTCATGGCTCTGCCGGCCCTGGCACAGGACGCCGCAGCCGGCGTTGCTGCAGCCGCCGAGGTGGTCGAAGAAGCCGCTGCCGTCGTCGACAAGGGCGACGTCGCCTGGATGCTAGTCTCGACCATGGTCGTCATTGTCATGACCATACCGGGCCTCGCCCTGTTCTATGGCGGCCTCGTCCGCGCCAAGAACGTACTGAGCGTTCTGACCCAGGTCTTCCTCGGCTTCTCGATGATTGCCATTCTGTGGGTGGCCTATGGCTATTCGCTGGCCTTCGCCGGCCCGACTGAAGGGGGGCTCTCGGCCTTTATCGGCGACTTCTCGAAGTTCTTCCTCTCGGGCGTCACGCTCGACAGCCGCGCGGCAACCTTCTCGGCAGGCTTCGAGCTGCCCGAAATGGTCTTCGTCGTCTTCCAGCTGACCTTTGCCTGCATCACCTCGACCCTCATCGTCGGCGGCATTGCCGAGCGTATGAAGTTTGGCGCGCTGATGGCGTTCCTGGCCATCTGGTTCACCTTCTCCTACATCCCCATGGCCCACATGGTCTGGTCGGGCCCTGGCCTGCTCTTCGGCATGGGCGCCTATGACTTTGCCGGCGGCACGGTGGTTCACATCAATTCTGGTGTCGCCGCTCTCGTGGCTGCCCTGGTGCTCGGCGCGCGTTCCAACTACATGAAGGAACCGATCCCGCCCCATAACCTGGTCCTGACTTATATCGGCGCCGGCCTGCTGTGGTTCGGCTGGTTCGGGTTCAATGCCGGCTCCAACCTCGAAGCCAATGCCCTCACGGCCGTTGCCCTGATCAACACCGTCCTAGCTCCGGCCGCCGGTGCCCTGGCCTGGGCGCTGGGCGAAAGGATAACCCGTGGTCATGCTTCGGCTCTGGGTGCGGTATCCGGTGCCGTTGCCGGTCTCGTCGCCATTACCCCGGCCGCCGGCTTTGCCGGTGTCGGTGGCGCCATCGTGCTCGGCGCCGTCGCCGGCGTGGTCTGCCTCTGGGCTGTGGTCAATCTCAAGCCGCTGCTCAAGTATGACGACAGCCTCGACGTGTTCGGCATCCACGGCGTTGGCGGTATTGTCGGCGCCCTCGGCACCGCCATTGTGGCCGCTCCGGGCTTTGGCGGTTACCCGCTGGGTGACGCGGCTGCCTATTCGATCGGTGGCCAGTTCATGATCCAGCTCACCGGTGTGGTCATCGCCATCGTCTGGTCGGGTGTCGTGGCTCTCGTCGCCATGCTGATCGTCAAGGCGCTGTTTGGTGGCGCAAAGGTGTCCGAAGCCGCCGAAAGCGACGGCCTCGACGTCTCCACCCACGGCGAACGCGCCTACAACTAGGCTGGTTGGGCGGCCTTCGGGCCGCCCAATTCCCGTGCCCCGGATGCATGTGCCATCCATGTGCTGCCCCGCGGGGCTGGCCAGGGCGTGCGGCTCGTGTCCTCTCTGGCCCGCCACAGAGGCTTCCCACTCGCAAACAACATGAGCCGCACTCCCGGGCCAGTCGGTGCCCGGCGAAGTTTTGATGGTTAGCACGCGATTAACCACACACCGTTAGCATGCAGGCATTACGGCCCACGCTGATGGTTTGCGGGCCGACAACGAGTAATGCGTGTCCATGCCCAGCCATCCCGTCCCAACTCTCGACGAAGTCCGCACCCTGCCAGCCCGTGCGCCGCGCGTTTCCACGCGTTCGGCCAGCGCCCCGGTGCCGCCGCCAGCGATTGCCATCCGCATTCCGCTGCGCGTGGCGGGGCTGCTGATTCTGGGTCTCTGCGCCGTCCTGTTGCTCTCCCTGGCATCCTGGTCGGTCGATGATCCGTCGTTGTCGCTGGCCACCGGCAAGACCGCGGCCAACTGGCTGGGTTTCCCGGGCGCTGTCATCGCCGACCTGACCTTCCAGTTCCTGGGCCTTGCAGGCCTCGTCATGGTCGTGCCGCTGGCCCTTTGGGGTTGGGCCATGGCCCGCCGCCACATCGTCACCCGTCCCGGCCTGCGGCTCGTCTCGTGGCTGGGTGCGGTCGTGCTGTTTGCCGGCGTCTTCTCGTTCGTCGCCATGCCCGAAAGCTGGCCCCTGCCGACCGGGCTGGGCGGTCTTTGCGGCATGCTGTTTGCCAATCTGGCTGGCATGATCGCCGGCAGCGAGCCGCAGGCCATCACCTCGACCCTGTTTGCCATCATCCTGGCGGCGCCGGCTTTGGCGCTGTTCTGGATCGCCATGGGTCTCGGGACCTCCATTCCGTCCAAGCCGCAAAAGGCTTCCGCCGCGCGCAAGTCGGCCGCCGAGGCCGATGATCGGGAGCCCAATCCGATCGTCGAAGTGGCCATGGGTGCCGTCGTCCATATGGGCTATTCGATGCGCACCGCCTTCCGCCGTGCCAAGGCCGAGCATGCCGCCCGGCGTGCCGCCGAAGACGATGTCGGCTTTGACCACGATACGGAGCCGTCGATGAGCGGCCGCCGTACCCCCGAAGTCGTCGTCGACCGGGAGCCGGCCGTTGCTGCCGCGCCGCAGCGGCGCATCCATGCCCCCGCCGCATTCGTCGAGCCCAGTTTCGAGCCGACGGCCCGCATCAAGGCACAGCCAGACTATGACGACACGGTCATCGACTATCCCGACGAGCCGGAAGACGATGCCATACCCTTCGTGCCCGACGCGCCGGCTCCTGCCCGCACCCAGCGGGGCGACTCGCGCTTTCATCCGGTCGATCCGGCCGCGCCGCGCGTCACTGCGCCCGCGCCCCGTCCTGCCCAGGGCCAGCGCGTCTTCCGCGAGGCCCAGGGCTCGCTGCTCGACGAACCGCATGGCTTTGAACTGCCCGAGCTGAGCCTTCTGGCCGAACCGCGTCGCGGTGGCCCGTCCCCCGAGCATGCGCCCGAGCGGCTCGAGGAAATGGCGCGCCAGCTTGAGGCGGTTCTGGGTGATTTTGGCGTCAAGGGTGACATCATCAATGTCCGCCCCGGCCCGGTGGTGACCCTGTTCGAACTCGAGCCGGCCCCCGGCATCAAGTCATCGCGCGTCATTTCGCTGGCCGACGATATTGCCCGTTCCATGAGTGCCATCTCGGCCCGTGTCGCCGTGGTGCCAGGCCGCAATGCCATCGGTATCGAACTGCCCAATCAGAACCGCGAAACCGTTTACTTCCGCGAAATGCTGGCGAGCTCCGATTTCGAGAAGATGAAGGGCAAGCTGCCGATCTGCCTGGGCAAAACCATTGGCGGCGAGCCGGTTATCGCCGATCTCGCGCGCATGCCGCATCTGCTCATCGCCGGCACCACCGGCTCGGGCAAGTCGGTGGGTATAAACACCTTCATTCTCTCGCTGCTCTACCAGATGACGCCGGAGCAGTGCCGCATGATCATGATCGACCCGAAAATGCTCGAACTGTCGATCTATGACGGTATTCCGCACCTGCTGACGCCCGTCGTCACCGACCCGCAAAAGGCGGTCGTGGCGCTCAAATGGGCGGTGCGCGAGATGGAAGACCGCTATCGCAAGATGAGCAAGATCGGTGTCAGAAACATCGACGGCTTCAACCAGCGCGTCTCGGAAGCAGCCAAGGAAGGCCGCACCATCAGCCGCACCGTGCAGACCGGCTTCGACCGTGAAACCGGCGAGGCCATCTATGAGAGCGAAGAGTTCGATCTCGCGCCGCTTCCCTATATCGTGGTCATCGTCGACGAAATGGCCGACCTGATGATGGTGGCCGGCAAGGATATCGAAGGCGCCATCCAGCGCCTCGCCCAGATGGCCCGCGCCGCCGGCATCCATATCGTCACCGCAACCCAGCGCCCGTCCGTCGACGTCATCACCGGCACGATCAAGGCCAACTTCCCTACCCGCATTTCCTTCATGGTGACGAGCAAGATCGACTCGCGCACCATCCTGGGCGAGCAGGGCGCCGAACAGCTCCTGGGCAATGGCGACATGCTCTACATGGCCTCGGGCGGGCGCACCAAGCGCCTGCATGGCGCCTTTGTTTCGGACGCCGAGGTGGAAGCGGTGGTCAATCATCTCAAGAGCCAGGGCTCGCCTGACTATCTCGACAACATCACCGAGGACGACGAGGACGGGGAAATCTCCGCCGACGCCATGGGCGACACCGGCGGCGGTACGGGCGACGAGCTCTACGACAAGGCTGTCCACATCGTCCTGTCCGACAAGAAGGCCTCGACCTCCTATATCCAGCGCCGCCTGGGCGTCGGCTACAACAAGGCCGCGACCCTGATCGAGCGCATGGAGCGCGAAGGGGTGATCAGTCCCGCCAACCATGCCGGCAAGCGCGAAATCCTCGTTGGTAATAACGCTGACGGCTACTGAGCCTTCCACGCGGGCTTGCCTTCCTGCCATTCGCCGCCGGTGCCATCCTGGTGCCGGCGGCGTTGCTTTTGTCCGGCATGCATCGGGCATGGGTACGCGCCGCCCGGCCCGGAGGCACCGCGGTTGCACAGGATGATGGAGCCCCGAGACGCCCTTCGTCCCTTGAGTGAATAAGTAATGAGACGCGGGGCGCCTCGGAGCATCGGGATTTCCGGCCGATGAGCCAAGCGAGCATAGCTCGCATTGGCCTTCTTCCTTCCAATCGCTCCACTGGAGCGATTGGCCCTTCGGGACAGGGCGAAGGGTTTCACTAGGGGAGGCATTGCTGCCCCGACCCATCCCCGGACCCGCACCCCGTAACGATTCAGGATGCCCCGACTGTCGCCGGACGGTTGATCGTTGCAACCCCATCTCCATCCGGCTGATGGGAGGATTATGGGGGAGATTTTGGGAGCGGGGATAAGTCTGGCGGAGTTCCTGACGTGGTGCCGTTCTCGGGCTTGACCCGAGGACCCCTCGCCACCGGCACATGGTCAGCTTGTGTGGCAACTGGCCCTCGGGGCAGGCCCTAGGGGAGATCGGTAATGGGGTATGTTTGGAGTGTCACAGGGTGTGTCACGCACCCTCACGTTGTCGCGCATCCATTTCGCGGGACGCTCGTTTGCTCCTGAGGGAGATACGCATGGCTGACAGCAAGATTGCCTATTTCGGATTTACCGGCCCGATTGAGCCCAATGGGGTCGGACGCCTGGCGGGGGCGCTGAACACGGCGGTCAATGGCGGGGTGGGCACCGTCCATCTCGCGTTCAGTTCGAACGGCGGCTATGTCGCGGATGGGGTCTATCTCTACAACCATATCCGCGCGCTGCCCCTCGAACTGGTTATCTACAATACTGGCTCGGTAGGATCGATTGCGGTCTCGGTGTTCCTGGCGGCGCAGCAGCGCTATTGTTCGACCCATGCGATGTTCATGATCCATCCCACCACGATGGGACAGTCCGATGGCCTGACGGCGCGGCGGCTGCAATCAACGCTGGATGCGGCACTGGCGGACGATGATCGTACGGACAACATCCTGCGTGAGCGGAGCCGGATTCCCGCCGATATTCTGCTGGCCCGCCGGCATAGTGAAATCTACATCCCGCCGGCCAGGGCCGTCGACTACGGGCTGGTTGACGCGGTCAGGGAATTTGCGCTGCCACAGGGGCAGCAGATCGTGCAGATCTAGGCGCATTGTCTGGGTTCCCCAATCGCCTGAGGCGGCATGCGGGCAATCCCGCTGCCGCCCAAGGCAAGGTGTCGATCAGCGATATTGATTGTCGTTGTTCTGGCTGGGGCGCTGGTCGTTCTGCTGGTTGTCGCTAAACTCATCGTCCTGCTGACCCTGGCGGAACTGCTCGCCCTGACGGTTCTGCTGGTCGGACTGTTGGCCGCCCATGCCGCCCTGACGATTCATGTCGTCGGACTTCTGGTCGTTCTGGCGGTTTTGCTGGCCGCCCTGCTGACCCTGCTGGTTCTGACCCGATTGCTCGCCGCCCTGGTTACCCTGGCGGTTGCGGTCAAACTGCTGGTCAGTCTTATTCTGGTCGAGGTCTCTCTGGTTGTCGCGGTCTTGCATGACGAAACTCCTCCTAGAGGGCCGGACCTTATTGTCCGGTCATGCTGGGCCAACGGTGTGCACCCGGCCCCGTTCCGCGAATGTGATCAGCGCCCGAAAACGTGAACATCCGTGGCGGGCGGCGCGGCACCCAGGCCTTACGGCTTGCACACCAGCGGACCCGACTCCACCCCGAACTGGCGCGGCCCGCTGGTTGGCTCGGCGTCTGCGGCCGGTGGCATATCGACGATCATGACCTCCACCCGGCAGTCGCCGCCTCTCACCTCGTAGAAGTCCTCGCCCTTCATGAGAATGGACTCAATCGGGCGGCTGATGCCGAATTCCTCGACCACATGAGCGATGATGGCGATGAGTTCATTTTGGCGCTGATAGTGTGGCGGCAAGGCGGCAAATGCCGGCAGTGACATCAGAGACAGACCCAAAATGACAAGTCCGCAGCGCATTGTCCAAAGGCCCCCGCCTACGGTAACGACTTCGCTAGCGACAATGGAACTTTCCCGCTGTTGCCGCAATTGCTGGCTAGGTTAGGTTGAAACAAAAGACCCGCGAGGAACTTGTACCGATGATTCGCCGCACCGCATTGTTGCTCGGACTTGCCGCCGCCCTTTCGCCCGCGCTGCCGGCGCTGGCGCAGAGCCGCGCCCTCACCCCCGAGGAGCAGCAGCTCATCAACGACATCAATGCGCACAATACGGCCATCCGCACCATGGTCGGGCGCTTCCTCCAGATTGACAGCGGTGGCGGACGGCAGGAGGGCACGTTCTTCCTCGAGCGTCCCAACAAGATTGCCTTCCGTTATGCGCCGCCCAGCCGCGAGGAAATCGTCTCGGTCGGGCGCGGCTTCTATGTCATCGATCGCCGCGAAGAGACCTATTACGCCTATCCGCAGGACTCGATCCCGCTCAGGCAGTTCCTGGGTGAACAGATCAATCTGCTCAATGCCAATGTGGTCGATATCACCACCACCGATGGCTATGTCAGCATCACTGTCGTCGACAATACCGTGGCCGGCACGGTTCAGGTGTCGATGATTTTCGACACCGAGACCAAGGACCTGTCGCAGTGGACGCTGGTCGAGCCCAATGGCTCGGAACTGACCATGTCGCTCTACGATGTGCAGAAGGACGTGGAAATCCCGGGCAATTTCTTTACCTTCCCCTCGACCTATCGGGGCAAGGACCCGGCCTGACAAGGGCCTGATTGGCAAGAAAAAGCCCCGGCATGCCGGGGCTTTTTTGTCTAGAAGCCGAATGCAAATATGGCGATCAGGCCCGCACCACCCACCAGGATGCGCCACCAGGCGAAAGGCGCAAAGCCATAGCGGGAGACGAAATCGAGCAGGTAACGCACCACCAGCGCGGCCACGACGAAGGCCGCGGCGAAGCCGATGGCGACATCCAGCGCAATGGACGCGTCGATCAGGTCGCGGCTCTTGTAGAGATCGTAGCCGAAGGCGCCCACCATGATCGGCAAGGCGATGAAGAAGGTGAACTCTGCGGCGGCCCGCTTAGAGGCGCCAAACAGCATGCCCCCGACCACGGTTGAGCCGGACCGTGACACGCCCGGGATCAGCGAGATCATCTGGAACAGGCCAATGATCAGCGCCAGGCTCCAGGGGAAATGGTAGATGTCGTCATATTGGGGCTTGAGCGGCAATCGGTCGACAATCAGCAGGATAATGCCGCCCACAAGCAGGCTGATGCAGATCAGCGTCGCTGACTCCCAGAGCGCGCCCTGGATGAATTCGCGCAGCAGCACGCCGGCAACCACCGCCGGCAGGCAGGCGAGAATGACCGAGAGCGCGAACTGCCAAGCATAGGCCTTGCCGGTGAAGGCGTCGCGGATCAGCATGCCGATCTTGGCAAAATAGACGGTGACGACGGCCAGGATGGCGCCGAGCTGGATGAGGACGATAAAGGTAGCGGGCTGTTCGAGTCCGAAGAAGTGGCCTGCCAGCAGCAGGTGCCCGGTGGAGCTGACCGGAAGGAATTCGGTAAGGCCTTCGAGAATTCCCAGGACCAGCGGCACAAAAAGACCTTGATCGGCGTTCATTTGATCCCCTAACTCGTTTTCATTGGGTCGCCCTTTGCCTGGCACTCTTAGCCGTGTTCGCCCAGAGCGCCAAGGCAGGTGCAGGCAAGGCAAATCCGCAACATTTCAGAGCGTCAGTTCATGCCCAGCCTCGTGCACCATCCCCTCGATCCAGCCTCGCGCCTCGTCCGGCTGATGTGCGCCGAATACGGGGTGCCGCTCGACCTTGAGGAGATCAAGCCCTGGCTGCGCGAGGAGGCATTTCTCGAGATCAATCCCGCCGCAACCCTGCCCATTCTCTTCACCGATACCGAGCAGGCCGTGGTGGGCATGCTGGCGACGGTCCATGCCGTGGAAGATCTCTACACACCCGATGCCGTGGGTGGGCTGATCCCGGCCGATCCGATGGCGCGGGCGGAGATGTGGCGCCTGGTGGAATGGGCCCTGGTCAAGCTCAATGACGAGGTGACCCGCTACCTGATCGAGGAAAAGATCGCCAAGCGTGACCAGCGCGGCGCTACGCCGGAACCCTCGGTGCTGCGCGCGGCCAAGGCCAATTTCGTCGAGCACCTGCTCTACTTCAATTACCTGCTGGCGAGCCGGAACTGGGTCGGTGGCGAGGAGATGAGCCTCGCTGATTTCGCCCTGGCCGCCCATGTCTCGACCCTCGACTATATGGGCGATATCGATTGGGCCAAGGTGCCCCTGGAAACCCGCGACTGGTATTCCCGCATCAAGTCCCGCCCCGCCTTCCGGACCCTCCTCAACGATCGCGTCACCGCCATGCCGCCCTCCAAGGGCTATGCGGACCTCGATTTTTAGGCCTATCTGCGGGCCATGGTCCACCATGACGCCGAAAAGCTTGTTGCCGAACTCAAGGCCCGCGCCCAAGCGCTGGGCTTTGACGCCTTTGGCATTACGCGCGCCGATGCGCGGCCGGACCTGCCGGAAAAGCTGGCCCATGCCCTGACCGAAGGCTGGCATGCCGACATGGAGTGGATGGCCGAGACCGAGGAACGGCGGGGCGATCCACAAAAGCTGTGGGACGGCGCGCGGTCGGTGATCCTGCTAGGGGTCAATTATGGACCTGCCACCGACCCGATGGCGCTGCTCGCGGAAAAAACCGTCGGCAATATCTCAGCCTATGCCCGCAATCGCGACTATCACGACATCATCAAGGGACGCCTCAAGGAGTTGGCCGGGCTGCTGGCCCGGCGCTCGGGCGCCGACGTAAAGGTGTTCGTCGATACCGCGCCGCTGATGGAAAAGCCGCTGGCCGAAGCGGCGGGCCTCGGCTGGCAGGGCAAGCATTCGGTGCTCGTCAGCCGCGATTTCGGCTCCTGGCTGTTTCTGGGCGCCATCCTGACATCGGCCGAACTGCCGGTGGACGAACCGCATGCGGAAAGCTGCGGGTCCTGCACGAAATGCCTTGATATCTGCCCCACCAATGCATTCCCTGCGCCGTTCCAGCTCGATGCCCGCAAGTGCCTGGCCTATTATTCCGTTGAACATAAAGGACAAATTCCGCGCGAATTCCGTCGGCCAATGGCCAACCGCATCTATGGCTGTGACGATTGTCTGGCAGTCTGTCCATGGAACAAGTTTGCCAATGTCAGCCGCGAGGCCAAGCTCCGAAGCCGCCCGGAACAGGAGCGGCCGGCCCTGGCGGACCTTGTGCAAATGGACGACGACAGCTTCCGAGCGCTCTTTGCCGGCTCGCCGGTCAAGCGCATCGGCGTCGCGCGCTTCCTGCGCAATGTCTTGATCGGCATTGGCAATTCCGGCGACCAGGACCTGGTGCCGTCCGTGCTCGAACGGCTCGATGATCCCGAGCCCGTGGTGCGCGGCGCCGCCATCTGGGCCCTGCGGCGGCTCGATCCTGACCGGGCCGAAGCCATGCGGCTGGACAGACTGGCGCGGGAAAGCGATAGCTCGGTGCGCGACGAATGGGTTGGGGCGGTATGATGCAGGCGTTCTTTTTCGGGCTGGGGTTTTCGTCACAGGCCAGCGCCAGGGCACTCCGGCAGCGCGATCCGTCGGTCCGGATCGGAGGCAGCGTCCGCAGCGTCGAGAAGGCCAATTTGTTGGCAGGCTGTTCACTCGAGACGCTGCTTTTCGATGGAAGTGCGAAATCGGATGCGGTGGCTGAGGCGCTCCGGACGACAACGCATGTCATCCAGTCCATTGCGCCCGATGAAAATGGCGATCCGGCGCTGCGCCATTTCCGCGATGTGCTGGCGACGGCGCCGCAGCTCGAATGGCTCTGCTACTATTCGACGGTCGGGGTCTATGGCGATTTCGGCGGCGACTGGATCGACGAAAGCGCGCCGCTGGTGCCGCGCAACATGCGCTCTGACCGGCGGGTGCTGGCCGAACAGGAATGGCGTGATTTTGCCGCCGCGCGCGGCCTGCCGCTGACGATCCTGCGGCTCGCCGGCATCTACGGGCCGGGTCGGTCGACCTTCGACAAGCTGCGCGAGGGCACGGCCAGGCGGGTGATCAAGCCGGGTCAGGTCTTCAACCGCATCCATGTCGAGGATATTGCACGGGTGACGGCGCTGGCGGCCGAAGCAAGGCTCGATGGCACCTTCAACCTGGCCGATGACGCGCCGGCCCCGCCCCAGGATGTCATCGAATATGCAGCACAGATGATCGGCCTGCCGGTGCCGGAGGACCTTCCCTATGAAACCGCCGAGATGACGCCGATGCAGCGCAGTTTCTATCGCGACAACAAGCGCGTCTCGAACCGGGCGATCAAGGCGGCGCTCGGCATCGAGCTGCTCTATCCCGACTACCGCGCCGGCCTTGCACAGATTCTCGAAAGCGAACGATGACTCCCCAGCCTGCCAAATTCACCCCGCAACCGGTCGTGCTGGAGGGCCGGTATGTGCGGCTCGAACCGCTGTCGGCAAAACACGCCGCCGATCTCTTTGCGGTGTCGGCCATGGCGGGCGGCGCCGAGCGCTATCGCTGGCTGTTCAGCACCGCGCCCGAGACGCTGGCCGAGATGGAGGCGCGTGCCGCGTCCAATGACTGGAGCAGCGACACCCGCTATGTGGCCATCATCGAGAGGGCCAGCGACCGCGCGCTGGGACAGCAGGGCTGGATGCGCATTCGCCCCGAGCATGGCTCGATCGAAATCGGCGGGGTCTATTGGGGCCTGCCCATGGCGCGCACGCGCATGGCGACCGAAGCGCTCTACCTCTTCGCCCGCCATGCCTTCGACGATCTGGGCTATCGGCGCTTCGAATGGAAATGCAATGACCGCAATGAGCCATCCAAGGCGGCGGCGACGCGCTTCGGCTTCCGCCACGAGGGCGTGTTCCGGCAGGACATGATCCTCAAGGGCGAAAGCCGCGACACCGCCTGGTTCTCGATGGTAGATGGCGAATGGCCAGCGTTGCGCGCCGAATATGAACGCTGGCTGGCACCGGACAATTTCGATGCCGAGGGCGCCCAGAAAACCCGCCTCGAGACGCGGTAAGCCTGTGTCACATTGGCGCTGCGGGTCCTGTTGCCGCTGCACCGCGGCGCTGACCCCCACCCTTGGTCCCTCCCCACAAGGGAGACGATGGACACTGGCGATTGAGGCTTGCGCTCCCCTCCCCTTGATGGGGAGGGAATGAGGGTTGGGTGAAGTATGGGAACTCACATCATCCCCAGCACCGCGTCCCGCAACCGCGCAAGATCCTCTTCTCGGCTCAACCTGTGGTCGCCGTCGGGGATCAGCGTATAGGTCACCGGATCGTGGAGGATATGGGTGAGCAGCTTCTGGGCGTGTTCGGGTTGCACGTCCGGGTCCTGGCCACCCTGGAGGATATGCACCGGGCAGCCGGTTTCGATGACCGAGCCGAAGAGCAGGTGATGTGCCCCGTCTTCGATGAGACGGCGCGTATAGCGGTAGAGCCCGTCACCATAGGCGCTTGCCCGCTCGTAATAGCCCTTGGTTTCGAGGTCGCGCTGCTGGTCGGGGGTCATGCGGGCAGCAATGCGGGTCGTCGCGTCGGTGGCCGGGGCAATAAGGACGAGTCCCCGAAGCGGACGGCCCCTGGCCAGTTGCCGCCGGGCCAGCAGGAGGGCCAGCCATCCGCCCATGGACGAACCGCAGACGATCTGCGCTCCATGAGTATGGGCAAAGACCGCCTCGGCCTCCTCGAGCCAGCGGCTGATCGTCCCGCTATCGAAATCACCGCCGGACAGCCCATGGCCGGAATAGTCGAAGCGGGTGACTTCAAGGCCCTTTTCGGCGCCCAGGGCATCGAGGCACAGGGCCTTGGCGCCGCTCATCACCGAGCGGAAGCCATTGAGCCAGAAGAGGCCCGGGGCATCGCCGGGACGCTGTTCCATGGCAATGGGTCGCGCGTCTTCGCCCTGGCCGACGGAGAGGAAGGAGGAGTGGATGGAACCCATGAGGCGAGCGAAGTCTTTCTAGGTGAGAGCAGGGGTGCGTAGCCCGGGCGCAACATGCCGAATTTCGGTGGTTCCGGCAGTTGACTTATTGAGCCGCTACCACGATTTTAGGGCCAAATTCACCCCCTGGCATCATCAGCACAAGGAAAGCTTGCCATTCGCCGTCCCATGAGACCCGTTGCGCCCCAGAAAGATGGGCCGCTTGCCAACGAGGATATCACCAGCCCCGACGTCCAGCTTATCGATGCCGAGGGTGAAAACCGCGGCATTGTTCGCACCCGCGATGCCCTGGCCGAAGCGCAGGAGCAGGGGCTCGACCTCGTCCTGATCGCTGCCAATTCGCAGCCGCCTGTCGCCAAGATGCTCGATCTGGGGCGCTACAAGTACGCCGCCCAGAAGAAGGCGGCCGAGACGCGCAAGAAGCAGAAGGTGATCGAGGTCAAGGAAGTCCAGATGCGTCCGAATATCGACACGCATGATTACGAGACCAAGATGAAGGCTGTGCAACGGTTCCTCGACGACGGTGACCGGGTCAAGGTGACCATGCGCTTCCGTGGCCGCGAAATGGCACACCAGGATCTGGGCATGCAGCTGCTGATCAAGGTCAAGGAACAGACCGAAGCCATCGCCAAGGTCGAAAGCCAGCCGCGCTCGGAAGGCCGGCAGATGGTCATGGTCCTGGCGCCCAAGTAATCGGGCCAGGCAAGAGCAATCGGGCTACAAGCCGGATTTCTGGAATTGAAGAAGCGGGTCGAAGGACCCGCTTTTTTGTTTTTGGTCGCGAACCTGGATCGCGCGCTCCTGGCCTTTTGCGCAGGCGACAAATTGCGCGGGATTGCAGAGGCCCGTACGCCAGGGTCAGCGGCTGCCAACGGCAAGGCTGTCGCGTATGGCTGGATCGGGGTCGAGGAAATCCGGCTCCGCCCTGGCGCCCACGGCGTCGAAATAGCGGCTGAGGAAATTGCGGAAAGAGGCCGCCAGGGCGATGTCGGCAATATTGAGATCGCTGAAGCCCACTTCGCGCAGTCGATCGATATGGCCCTGGTCGATGCGGGAGGCGTCGCGGGTGATCTGCTCGGCATAGGCCAGCATTTCAACCTGCTGCGCACTGAGTCCGGCCGCGCGATAGTCGCGCTGGACTGCCAGCGCCTGCTCGCGGCCGATCATGCCGGAGAGCGCCTTGAAATAGACATGCGAGCAATAGCTCGACGGGACATATTGGGCCGCGACGAAGGTGATGAGCCGGAAGTTGAGCAGTCCGAGGGAAAAATTGTCCCGCATCTGGTGGAGCAGGGATTCTACCGGCACCAGCATGTCGGGACGCGCCGACCAGCACTCGGTCGCCTCCATGACCCGGCCCATGGATGCAATCTCGGCTGCATAGATTTCGGCCGTCTGGCCCGTGGCCTGCGATGGTGAGACGGTCTTGATGTACATGGCTCTCCTCCCCGTGAGCGATGATCGCCATGAAACGCTCCTGCAACCACGGGAGCAAGAGGCTCTTTTACGCGCGTGCGATCTGCGCCACTCTGGTCCTCTGCTGCACGGGGCGGGACAGGGGGACGGCATGGGGCTATTGCGCATCCTGAGGGCACTGTTTTCGCCGCAATCCCGGTCGGCACCGCGACTGGCGTCGCCCCCGCCGTCGCCGCAACTGCCGCGAGAAATGCGGGTCGTGGTGACGCGGACGGTGCAGGCCAGTATCCCGCCCGTCGAAACCCTGCTCCGTGGCACCTGCTGGGTGATCGATGGCGACACCATTGTCATCGGCAAGACCCATATTCGCCTGGCCGGCATCGATGCGCCTGAACTCGATCACCCCTATGGGCAGCAGGCGAAATGGGCGCTGGTCAAGCTGTGCAAGGGGCAGGTGGTGACCGCGCAGATCAAGCCGGAACTGTCCTATGACCGGCTGGTGGCGCAGTGTTTCCTGCCCGATGGGCGTGATCTCGCTGCGGAAATGGTGCGCGCGGGCGTCGCGCTGGATTGGCCAAAATTTTCCGGCGGGCGCTATCGCCATCTCGAACTGCCCGAAGCCCGCAAGAAACTGTGGCGAGCGTCGCTGCGGCAGCGCGGCATGATGGGCGAGGTGGGGCGCATGCCGGAATAAAAAAAGCGGGCCATTGGCCCGCTTTGTGTTTCCTGAAGGTTGCGCCTCAGGCAACCAGCTTGAGATCCCCCCGGTCAGTGGCATGCTCGACCGCCCAGTTGAGGGCATAGTCGGCCACCTCTTCCCAGCCAGCGTCGCCCAGCGTCCAGTGCGAGCGGTCCTCATAGATCTTGAGCTCGGTCAGGGCCTTGGCCTTGGACTGCTTCTTGTAGATGGCGCGGGTCATCGACGCATCGGCGATGAGATCCTTGCCGCCACCGATCAGGAGGAGCGGGGCTCTGGTCTGGCCGGCAAAATCGATCTTGATCGGGTTGATAATGCCATCCCAGTAGACGAGGCCGGCCGTGGGGACGACATAGCGTTCATATTCGGCCTCGACCAGATCGGCGGGAATGGTCTGGGCGAAACGGGTGCGGAAGAACTTGAGCGACATATGCTTGATCTTGCCGCGGCTGAAGAGGTCACCAAGGACCGGCAGGGCCGAGACGATGGCATGGGGTCCAAGGGGCACGCCCGGTGTGGGGGCTGGATTGACGGCGACACCGGCAACGCCAAAGCCGCGTTCCAGCAGGTGCTGCACGAAGACGCCGCCGGCGGAGTGACCGATCAGGATCGGCTTTTCCGGCAGGGCCCGGATGATGTTTTCATAGTGGGCGATGATGTCCCGCTGGCCGCTCCTGGCGAGCTTGGGGTCCGGATTGGCGCGCAGCTCGGCGGGGCTGCGATTGTCGAACGGCCAGTCGGGCACGATGACAGTATAGCCCTTGGCCTCATAGCGGGCCTTGACGTGTTCAAAGGAAAGGCTGTTCAGCCAGGCGCCGTGCACGAGAACGATGGTCTTGGTCATTTCAGGTCTCCTATGTTGGGCAAACCCTTGTTTGCCTTGATGAGGAGAGCCTATGCTTGCCCAAGGCAGGCGACGATTGCTGCAAGTGACATTGTCAGGTCCGGAAGTGACAAAGATGACCCAGGTCTTCAGGTACACCGAAATTGGGCTAATGCTTTACCCCGGCTGCGCCATGGCCTCGGTGCATGGACTGACCGATGCTTTCGAGGTCGGCAACCAATACGCCGCCCAGCATGGCGGCCCGGTGCGCATCCGCACGAGCCACTGGCGGCTGGGCGAGACGGGCTTCGTGCGCGTCTTCGACAGCGCACCGGAGGCCGACGGGCAGCCGGACTATGTGGTCATACCCGGCCGGCTGGCCGATCCGCTGACAGAAGCAGAGGTCAGCGCCTTCGTGCCCTGGCTGCGCGAGCGGCACGAGCGGGGCGCGACCCTCGCCTCGATCTGCGGCGGCGCCTTCATGCTGGGGCATACGGGCCTGCTCGACGGGCGGCGGGCGACGACGCACTGGCTCTATGCCGAGACGTTCCAGGCGATGTTTCCGCACGTGGCCATGACGCCCAGCGACATCGTGGTGGAGGATGGCGACATCATCACCGCCGGGGGCATGCTGGCCTGGACCGATCTGGGGCTGCGGCTGATCCACCGCGTGCTGGGCCCCACGGTCATGGCCGATGCGGCAAAGTTCCTGCTGGTCGATCCCTCGGGGCGCGAGCAGCGCAATTACTCGACCTTCGCGCCGCGCCTCAACCATGGTGATACGGCCGTGCTCAAGGTCCAGCACTGGCTGCAGGCCCATTCGGGCGAGGAGATCAATGTCATCGCGCTGGCCGAACGGGCGGGGCTTGAACAGCGGACCTTCCTCAGGCGCTTCCAGAAGGCGACCGGCATGAAACCCACCGAATATTTGCAGGCCTTGCGCATCGGCCAGGCGCGCGAAAAGCTCGAATTCAGCCGGGATAGCGTCGAGCGCATCGCCTGGAATGTCGGCTACAAGGATGCTTCGGCCTTCCGCCGGGTGTTCCAGAAGGTGACGGGCCTGTCGGCCAGCGCCTATCGGGAGCGTTTTGCGGCCGTGGGCGCGTGAAATGGCCACACAGACAGTGACAGCCGTGTCCTAGAGGTCCGGACCGGCGACGAAGGGCATGACTTCCACGGCGTCGCCCGGAAAGGTGACGATATGGGGGTGGTCGGCGAACAGCGCCGCGGCGGCCTCGGCGGTTTCGGCCTCGACGATGACATAGCCGCAAAAGTCGTTGACGGCGGGGGCAATGGTGCCATCGCGGGAGATGCGGGTGGTCTTGCCCACCATGCCGCCCTTGTTGACGATGGCGGCGGCATGGCGCGTTTCCCATGCCGCCCATTCCGGCAGCCCCTTGTTGTCGACCGCATCCTGCTCCTCCTTGGGCAGGGCGCGGAAGCGGGCGACATTTTCGCCCTTCATCAACAGGGTGGCGAGAAACAGCGGCATGACGGCTTCCTCCCAAGCTGGCAGCGCCGTCAGCTTACAGCATGCGACGCGCCATTTGAATGTCGCCGTCTCTCCATCGTCACCGCCGGGCTGGTCCCGGTGGTCCATGCCTGAGGGGAGATGGATTGCCGGGACAAGCCCGGCAATGACGAAAGGGGCGAGAGGCAGTGATCAGTCCCTCGTCCCACCTTTGTCACCCAATGATGGCGTCGACCTCGCCCTTCATCGGAATAGCCGGCTGGGCGCCGGGTTTGAGGCAGGCAAGACTGCCGGCCACGGCAGCGCGGCGCAAGGCGGTTTCGAGGCTGTAGCCGGCATCGAGCCCGGCCGCGAGATAGCCGCAGAAAGTGTCGCCGGCGCCGACCGTGTCGACCGGCTTCACCTTGTGGGCTGGCACGGCGATGGGGCCATCGGGCGTCCGGGCGCGGGCGCCATCGGGCCCCAGGGTGACCACTATGGTGCGGCCGGTCTGGTTGACCCAGTCCTGCATGGCCATGTCGAGCTGGTCGATGGGGCGGCCGGTCAGCAGCGAGAATTCGGTTTCATTGGCGACGACGATGTCGGCCAGCGGCGCCAGCTTTGCCGTGTCGGGGAGGAAGGGCGCGGTATTGAGAATGGAGCGGGCGCCCTTTTCGCGGGCGATCTCCAGTGCCTTGCGGGTGGCGTCCTGCGGCACTTCCTGCTGCACCAGTACCGTATCGCGGGGTGTCAGGGAGGCAAGGCCGCGCTCGGCGTCATCGGCGCTGACCGTGCCATTGGCGCCGGGCAGGATGGCGATGACATTCTCGCCCGCGGCATCGACGAAGATCATGGCAATGCCGGTCGCCGCCTCGGCCTTGCGCATATGCGAAAGATCGACTCCACCCTCCTTGAGCAGGTCCAGCGCCAGATTGGCAAAGGCATCGTCGCCCGCCGCCGAAACATGGCGCACCGCGGCGCCGGCCCGGCGCGCCGCCAAAGCCTGATTGGCGCCCTTGCCGCCGGGTGCCATGGAAAAGGTGCCGCCGGCCACGGTTTCGCCCGGCTTGGGCAGGCGGGAGACGGTGCCGATCTGGTCAAGATTGGTGGAGCCGAAGACGGTGATCATTTCAGAATCTTCTCGATCGTGTTCCAGTTGCGCATGGTGTCGAGGCTACCTTTGCCAAGCTTTTGGTAAAGCGGCTTGAGCACCTCTTCCACATGCTCGGTGTAGCGCCCATTGGGTTGCTTATAGGCGGCAATATAGATGTCGCGTGCGTCGATCCGCAGGATTTCGGTATCGCCCGGCCGGCTTTCGATGGCGATACCCTCGGGCAGGTCAGAATCGAACATCAGGATATGGCGGGTAAGATCGGCCTCGGGGTCGAGGGCGCCGAAGGGATTGTTCCTGAGCATGGCATCGAGCTCGTCGCCCGAGCGCAGGACCACAAGAACCCTGTAGTCGAAGGCATCGGAAATGGCCTTTTCGAGCTTCGCCTTGACCTCGGCTTCCGTCCCGGCGCCGGAGAGGCGCACATTGCCGCTGGCCAGAACGGTTTTCACCTCGGCAAAGCCGGCAGCCTCAAGACAGGCCTTGAGCTCCGCCATCTTCATCTGCCGCTTGCCCAGATTGATGCCGCGCAGAAAAACGCCCCAGAGGGTCGCCCTGTCCTCGCTCATGGCTTGGCCTTTTGCGGGTAAATGGTCTCGCCGCGTTCGAGCATGGCGACAAAGGTCTCGATCTTCCTTTTGCGGGCCGCCTCTGTCTTGAGTGAAATGGTGCGGAAGGTCAGGGCAAATCGGTTCTGCGAGGAGAGCCTGTCATAGGCCTGCTGTGCCGCCGGACTGGCGGCAATGGCGGAAAGCAGGTCGGGCGGTGCCTCCTGCGTGGTCTTGTAGGCGGCGTCCCAGCGCCCGTCCTTTTTGGCGGTCTCGACATGGACGAGACCATGTTCGGTCATCAGGCCCTGTTCCGAAAGGCGGGCGACATTGTCGCGATTGATCTGGCTCCACACCGATTTGGCGCGGCGCGGGCAATAGCGCTGGACAAAACTTTCCTCGTCCCAGCTCTTCTTGATCGCGTCGATCCAGCCCCAGCAGAGCACCGCGTCAATGGCTTCGACGGGTGTGATCGTGGGCCTGCCGCTACTCTTCTTGAAGATGCGGATCCAGGCCTCGTCGGCGGTGTCGTGATTGGCTTTGAGCCAGTCGTAAAAGGCCTCGAACGTGGCAAACTCGAAGAGCTTGTCCGGGGGAACGGTTACGGGGGCCATGGCCTACTCGGTCGGCGGTTCAGGCGGGGGTGGCTGGAGCGGTGCCGGGGGCAGGAGCTTTGCCAGCGCCGGCTCCAGCCGTTCGTCATTGGGCAGGATCAGCCCGAATTCGCCGGTCAGCACGGCGCGCATGTCTTCGATCGAGGTGATCTGGCGCTGGCTCTTCTCGCCATCGGCGGGCTGGATGGAAAAGGTGGTATTGTGAAGCTTGAGGCGCCGGCCGCTGGGCGCCAGGGCAACGCGCAGCTCCGAAGTGAAGGGGGATGCCGGGTCCGTGGCGATCTTCAGATTGATCGGGGCGATGTCAGCATCGCTGACGGCATCGAGCGTGAAGACATAGACCGGCTTCCACTCCTCGCCGATCTGCACTTCGAGCACCCAGTCCGGATCGCCGCCCATGAGGCGGAAGGTTTCGTGCGGTGTCGCCTGATCCACATCGGCGCGCAGACGCAATGGCGTGGTGAGGGTCAGCCCCCCAAAACCCACATCGGCAATGTAATTCTGGCCGTTGATCTCGACCAGCAGCAGCAGGTGGGACGGCGGTTGTGACGCGCCATCGGGGTTGGTCCAGACCACGCGGGCGAGCAACGGCCGCACCACGAAGTCGAGATCGGCGAGCACGCGCATGAACAGCAGGTTGTGCTCAAAGCAATAGCCGCCGCGCCGCTCCAGCAGCAGCTTCTTTTCAAGGCTGGGCTGGTCGAGGGCGACCGGATCGCCCATCAGGGGCGTGAGATTTTCAAAGGGAATGACGGCGGGATGCAGTGCGTGGAGCAGGTCCAGCGTCACTGCAGTCGGGGCAATGGAACCGGCAAAGCCGATTCGCTCGAAATAGGCTTTGAGATTGACCTTTTCGGGCATCAGCCACCCTTGCAGCAGGTTTCACAGGACGTGCAATATGGTCGATGACGCCGCCGCTGTCACCGGCAGCACGCGAAATTGCCCTGGGGAGGGATGGGAGATGGGACTGTTCGACTGGTTGACTGGCACCAAGGCGGCGCCCGACCGAGTGGCGCGGCAACCGACACAGGCGCTACGGCAGGCCATGCTGGACGCCAACCGCGAGACCGCGCCCTACCGCATTCGCGATGGCGCGCCCGAAGGCGTCGACCTGGTCGCAGAATGGAAGATCGTCGATGCGCGCTGGTACGAGATCTTTGCCAAGGCCAGCCTCACCAAGGTCTTCAAGGTGCTGATGAAGTTCGACGCCGAAAAGGGCGAGGTCCGTGCCCTCGACCAGGAATGGTCGGTGGAGTGGCGCGCCGGCGTGCCGAGCCTCTCGCTCAGTGCCGAGGCTTTCCGCGGCCAGAAGATGGAAGTGAGCTTCGGCACCGCCTATGCCTTCAAGGAAGACCTGTCAGGCTGGGGCAAGGTCTATGAATACCGCTTCAAGACTGCTGAAATCAAAGACCCGTTGATCGCACTGGCCCATGAAAACGGCTGGGGCTGGCGCGGCGTGGCTTTCGGCAAGCTCTGAGGGGGCGCGCCCGACCTGATTTTCAGCTATACTGCGGCAACGATATGTTGCGAGGTTTGCGATGGAACAGTCACAGAAATGGCGGATCGGCTACTGGAGCCTGGCCGGACTTGCTCTGTTGCTGCCGCTCCTGGCGATGCAGCTGACTGCTGAGGTCAATTGGGGCCCGGGCGACTTCCTCGCGGCGGTAGTGCTCCTGGCGACCGTCGGCCTCGGCTTTGAACTGGTGACGCGCCTGCTGCGCAGGCCGCTGCAGCGCTGGCTGGCTATGGGCGGCGTGGCGCTTGTTGCCGCCCTTGTCTGGGCCGAACTGGCTGTCGGGATTTTTCACTGAGCATGGGTGAACATCGCCCACGGCACCGTCCTCGGGCTTGACCCAAGGACTATTCTCGAGTGCACCACACTGGCGACGTGCGCGCGGATGCTGGCCCTCGGGTGAAGCCCGAGGGCGGCGCGGTGATGGGGATGACGAGGTGCCTCAAGGGCAAAGAGTCAGACCGGCGTCTTGCGGACGCGGATGACCACGTCGACATGGGCCACTTCCATGCCCTCGGGCGGCTTGGGCAGGGCCTTGAACTCCACGGAGTCGGCCGGAATGTCGATCATGCGCTGCTCGTCTTCGACGTAGAAGTGATGATGGTCGGACGTGTCGGTGTCGAAATAGGAGCGCGAGGCATCGATGGCAACTTCGCGCAAGAGGCCCGCTTCGTGGAACTGATGCAGCGTATTGTAGATTGTAGCGAGCGAGACATTCACATTGGCCGTGCCGGCCTCGCCATGCAGCTGCTCGGCGCTGACATGCCGGTGCGGACCGCCAAACAGCAATTCGGCCAGCGCCACGCGTTGCCGTGTCGGGCGCAATCCGGCCATCCGCAGGACAGCGGTGAGGCAGGGCTTGCGGGACGGCAGTGGCCGGGCGGCAATGTCGCGATCAGGCATAGGGCCAGTAGGTCTCGTCGTCAGGGTCCAGATGTGAGATTTCTTATACTGGCGAGTGCGCTGCGAGACAAGCGCACGGCGCGACCAGGCCGGGCTTAACCCTAAGGTTGGCTTGACCCTATCCCGCCTCCTCTATACGAGACGGGGCTTGAGCGAGAGCGGGGACCGTCCATGGCCGATCGGCAACACGCATTTAATCTTGAGGAACTGCTGGCTCATGGCCGCGGTGAGCTTCCGGGCCAGGGCGATGCGCGCCTGCCGGCACCGCCCATGCTGATGTTCGATCGCATCACCGATATTCAGGAAACCGGCGGCGCCCATGGCAAGGGTCTGGTGCGCGCTGAACTCGATGTGAATCCGGACCTGTGGTTCTTCAAGTGCCACTTCATCGGCGATCCGGTCATGCCCGGATGCCTCGGGCTCGACGCCATCTGGCAGATGACCGGCTTTTTCCTGTCCTGGATCGGCCAGCCTGGCCGCGGCCGCGCGCTCGGTGGCGAGATCAAGTTCACCGGCCAGGTGACCGATGACGTCAAGCTCGTCGAATACGGCATTGATCTCAAGCGCGTCATGAAGGGCCGCCTGACCCTCGGCATCGCCGATGGCTGGGTCAAGGCTGACGGAAAGGTGATCTATGAAGCGGACAACCTGCGCGTTGGTCTGTTCACCGATGCCCAGATGAAGGCTGAGCAGGGCGCCTGACCGGCCTTAATACCGGCCCGAACGACACTATATAAGATCGGCGCCTGCCCCCAGGGCGACCGGACCACTAGACCAAATGCGAGGATGAAATGAGACGAGTTGTCGTGACCGGCATGGGTATCATTTCCCCCATCGGCAACACCCTCGATGAGGTGACCGCGAGCCTGCGCACGGCCACGCCGGGCATTGTCTTTGCCGAGGATTATGCCGAGCTGGGCTTCCGCAGCCAGGTCAAGGGCGACCCGCGCCTCGATCCCTTTGAAGTGCTCGACCGTCGCGTGACCCGCTTCATGGGCAAGGGCGCCGCCTGGAACTATCTCGCCATGCAGCAGGCCATTGCCGATGCGGGGCTTGAGGAGAGCGACATTTCCAACCCCATGACCGGCATTGTGATGGGTTCGGGCGGCGCTTCGACCCGCACCATCGTCGAGGCAGCTGATATCACCCGCAAGAACACCTCGCCCAAGCGCATCGGGCCGCTGGCCGTGCCCAAGGCCATGGGGTCGACCGCCTCGGCGACGCTGGCCACGTCCTTTGCCATCAAGGGCATCAACTATACGATCACGGCCGCCTGCGCGACCTCCAAGCATTGCATCGGCAATGCCATGGAGCAGATCATGCTGGGCAAGCAGGACATCGTCTTTGCCGGCGGCCACGAGGATCTCGACTGGACCCTGTCCAACCTCTTCGACGCCATGGGCGCGATGAGTTCGGATTTTAACGCCACGCCCGAAAAGGCGAGCCGCGCCTATGACGCCAATCGCGATGGCTTCGTCATTGCCGGCGGCGCTGGGGTGCTGGTGCTGGAGGAACTGGAGCACGCCAAGGCGCGCGGCGCAAAAATCTGGGCGGAGCTGGTGGGCTATGGCGCGTCTTCTGACGGCCTCGACATGGTCGCCCCCTCGGGCGAAGGCGCCGAGCGCTGCATGCGCATGGCGCTGAAAAACATCAAGGCGCCGATCGACTATATCAACCCGCACGCCACCTCGACCCCAGTGGGCGACCTCAAGGAAATCGAGGCCCTTCGCGCCGTCTTCGGCAACGAAGACAAGTGTCCGCCGATCTCGGCCACCAAGTCGCTGACCGGCCACAGCCAGGGTGCCACGGGCGTGCATGAGGCGATCTATTCGATCCTGATGATGAAGCACCGCTTCATCGCCGAAAGCGCCAATATCGAGACACTCGACCCGGCCTTTGCCGACATGCCCATCCTGCGCCAGCGTCGCGATGACGTGGACCTGGGCTATGTGCTCTCCAACTCCTTCGGCTTCGGCGGGACCAATGCGGCCCTGGTGTTCAAGCACCCGGACGCCTAGTTCGGCTCATTTACCCTGAGCCTCAGTTCATTGTCATGAGCCGGCTCGTCGGGGTGATGACGAAAGAGCAGGCGGCTCGGTGCGTGAATTAGAAAGCCGGCGCCGGCCCCGGATCCTTGCCGTTGCAGGTAAGGCAATCACGGCCGGACTCGGTCAGGACTGGTCCGCCCTCCTTCTGCTCCAGCAGCGCCATCGACAGCAGTTTGGCGAAATGTTGCGGATCGACGTCCTCGGGCTGGCCGGGTTCGGTGAAGAGCGCCAGCGTTTCGAGCTCGTCCATGGTCACGTCATAGTCGGTCATCGGGAACTCCTCGGTCTGGTTTGTCCCGCAACCGTGGAGGCAGGCGGAAGGTTGCGCGGTGGCTAGTAGGCCAGTTCCGAAAACCGCGCGTCGCGCGCGTCGTAGACCAGCAGCCGGCCGATCAGCGGTTCACCGATGCCGGTGATCAGCTTGATGGCCTCCATGGCCATCAGCGTGCCGACGACGCCGGTGACGGGGCCGATAATGCCATTGGCCTCGCAGGAGGGCAGGGCGTCGTCGCTGGCTTGATCGGGGTAGAGCGCGGCGTGCCTCGGCCCGCCCAGATGCGGCGCGAAGACGGTCACCTGGCCCGAAAACATCGACACCGCCCCCGAGACCAGCGGTTTTCCGAGGCGCTCGGCCGTGGCGGCGACGAGGCGGCGCGTGGCGAGATTGTCGGTGCCGTCGAGGATGACATCGGCATCGTGGATCAGCCGTTCCGCATTGGCATCCAAGAGCGCCTCGGCATGGAGGTCCAGTGCGACATGCGGATTGAGCGCCCCGGCAAAACTGCCCGCGCTCGCCGCCTTGCTCTCGCCCACTCCGGCGGTGCTGTGGATGACCTGCCTTTGCAGGTTGGAAAGCGATACCGTGTCGGCATCGACAATGCCGAGCCGACCTATTCCGGCGGCCGCCAGATAGGCGATGGCCGGACTGCCGAGGCCGCCCGCGCCGACGACGAGGATGCGTGCCGCCTTGAGCTTCTGCTGGGCTGCCCCGCCAAAACCCTTGAGCACGAGATGGCGCGCATAGCGCCTCGTCTCGTCCGGCCCGAGCGTGACGTCAGAGGCCAAGGGGAACCGCCAGGAATCGCCGGTCGGGGCCTTCGAAGCCCCCGGGATAGACCGAGATGATGGCTACCGCATTGGTCAGCGTCGTACCGCCAAAGGGCATGACCACCGAGTGGATCCGGTAGTCGGTCGGGCAGCCGCGCGAACGTGGCAGGTTCTGATCGCGATGCACGAGGCGCGTGCTGCCGCTGTCGGAAATGCTGAGCTCATAGCCCTGCGGCGCGATTCCGAACCAGTCGGCACAGGGGCTGGTCGCCGTCGTGTCGAAGGTCGAGAGGGTGATGGTGTAGTCGCCCGAAACCGAACCCGGCGCATAGGCCGGGGCGCCGAAATTGAGGGCCCTGGCATCGGTATCGGGGACGCCATCGCCGATCATGGCGACGAATTCGACCGGGACATGAATGCCGAACTCGGCGAAATGCCCTTCGGCCCCCTCGGCCACGGTGTCTCGCACCGACTGGAGCGTGGTGTCCTCGCTCTCGGCCTGAAAGCGGATGGGCGTGCCCACGACCCAGCTGTCGCTGGCGAGATCCACGACATAGAGGTTGGAATAGGCAAAGCCTGACCCATCCTGGATGCCGAATTCCTCGAAGGCGAAATAGCGAAAGTCCTCGGAAAAGCCGACATAGTCGATGAGCGCCCGGTCCCCGGCGAGGACTGGCATCGCCATCGCCATGAAGGCCAGACTGCTAGCGGCCAGTCGACCCGTGACCGCCAGTCCCACGCTCGGTCGCATCGAGTTCCTCCACTTCCACCAGTTCAACAGCGTCGACACGCGCCACCACCATCTGCGCAATCCGCTCGCCACGGCGGATTTCGAAATCCATCTTGCCGTGATTGATCAGCATGACCTTGACCTCGCCGCGATAGTCCGCGTCCACCGTGCCGGGGGAATTGAGGACCGTCACGCCATGCTTGGCCGCAAGGCCCGAGCGCGGCCGGATCTGCGCTTCATAGCCTTCCGGCAGGGCAATGCTGAGCCCGGTCGGGACCATGGCATAGTCGCCCGGGGCAATGGCCAGCACGTCACCGTCGGCGATGGCCGCTGCCAGGTCGAGACCCGCCGCACCGGCAGTCTGCTGGCGCGGCAGGGGCAGGCCCGCCCCATGGGCGAGCCATTTGAGTTCAATGCGGATGGTCACGGTGCGCGGACCACCGCGTAGATTTCTTCGGGCAGGTCGGCAGCGCCATTGATCAGGTCGAGCAGCGGAATGACCTGCTCGGCCGCGGTCTTGTCGGCCGAAACGGTCATGTTGCTCTCGATGATTTCGGCGCCTGAAATGACGATGGTCATGGTGCGGCCCTCGAAGAAGGCCTCGACCATCTGGCGGGTTTCCTCGTCCATATCGTCTTCTGCGCCCAGCTCGGCCTGCATGTCCGCGGTCGGCAGGGCGACGCGGATGATGCCCGGGCTCACTTCGGTAAAGGTCATGCCGCCCTCGTCCTGGCCCAGATCGAGATCGGCAAAGGCGCCTTCCTCGACAATGGTGCAGGTGGCGCTGCCATCGGCATTTTCTGTCAGTTCGCCCTCGGCGCAGAAACTGTCTTCGGAGGCGGCCTCGCCTTCGGCGCTCATCTTGACCATGGCATAGACATCGGCGCCCATGACCTGGGTCATGGTTGCCTTGGCCGTGGTGGGGCTGGTTATGGCCACCTCGATATTGACGTCGATACAGCCGGCCAGGCCGGCGGCCAGCAGCGCAGTCGCTGCGAACTTGCCCAGAAGTTTGACGCTCATTCCGCTTCTCCCTTGGTGGGCGGCGCAGGGACCACCCGATGGCGCACAATATGGTCGCCAGGCGCTGCCCGGCAAGCACCAGGCTCTGCCCAATTTCAGCTGCCCGACAGCAGCCGCACGATCAGCACGACCACGAGAACGAAGGAGGCTCCGAGCAAAGCCAGCGCGGCGCCGCGCATCAGCCCGTCCCGGGGCCGGGCCATCATGGCGCGATGCTCGGCCATGGTGAGTTCCGCCTGGGCCAGCAGGGTCGGCACACGGCCCAGGGCCTCGCTCATGCGCGAGACATGGCCAACCAGGTCCTCGATGCGGCCCACCGGCCCCTCTTCGCGCCGGATCCACTCGCCCACCACAGGCTCGGCCACCGTCCAGATATCGAGATCGGGATCGAGATTGCGTGCCACGCCTTCGACCAGCACCATGCTCTTCTGCAGCAGCACCAGTTCGGGCCGCGTCTGCATGTCGAAGAGATCGGTAATGGTGAAGAGCTGGCCCAGAACCTTGGCCATGGATATGTCGGCCGCGGTGCGGCCATGCAGCGGCTCGCCGATCGAGCGGATGGCCAGGGTAAAGTCGTCGACCGACTGATGCGCCGGCACATAGCCGATGTCGAAATGGCGCTGCGCCACGAGGCGATAATTGCGGGTGATGAAGCCGTAGAGAATGTCGGCCAGGAACCGGCGTTCGAACTTGCCGATGCGGCCCATAATGCCGAAATCGACGGCGATGACGTCGCCGGTTCGCGGATCGGCGAAGAGATTGCCCGGATGCATGTCGGCATGGAAATAGCCGTCGCGGATGGCATGGCGCAGGAAACTCTGGAGCAGTTTTGCGGCCAGCGCCTTGCGGTCGACCCCGGCCGCATCGATGGCGGCATGGTCGCGGATCGGAATGCCGTTCATCCAGGTCGTGGTCAGTACATTCTGCGCCACCTGGTCCCAATGGACATCGGGAATGACGAAGCCCTCGTCCTGTCTGATGTTCTCGGCCATTTCCGAAATGGCGGCAGCCTCGAGCCGCAGGTCCAGTTCGAGCCGCATGGAATGGTCGAGCGTGCGCACCACCTCGGTTGGCCTGAGGCGCCGACTGGAGGGCGAAAGGGCTTCGGCGAGACGCGCGCCGGCATAGAGGCTGTCGGTATCGGCGTGGAAGCGCTCGGCAACGCCGGGGCGCAGCACCTTGACCGCGACATTCCGGGGCAACTCGCCCGGCACGCGCAGCTTTGCCTTGTGCACCTGGGCGATGGAGGCGGCGGCAACCGGCTCGCTGATTTCGGTGAGCTGGGCGGCCTTGGGGCCCAGAGCCGCATCGAGAATGCCAGGCACCAGTTTCGGATCGAACGGGGGCATCCGGTCCTGCAGGCCCGAGAGGTCGGCGGCGGCCTGCACGCCGACAATGTCGGGGCGGGTGGCCAGGGTCTGGCCGAACTTCACATAGCTGGGCCCCAGCTTGTGGAGCGCCGCATTGAGCCGCTCGATGCTGCCGGTCTTGCGCACGTCGCGGCGCTCGACCAGCCGCGCCATGGAGACGCCGAACTTCATCATCGGCGGCAGCGATTCTGCCGGAAGGACCGAAAAGGCGCCTTCGCGCGCCAGCACCCAGCCGGCATGGAAGAGGCGGAATGTAGAGCCAAGCGCCATGGACTAGAGCTTCCAGCCCGAAAACAGTGTCGCGATATTGCCGGTAAAACTCTGGAATTTCGTGCGCCTGAACCCGGCCTTGTCCAGCAAGGCGGTGAATTCGGGCGGGGCCGGGAATTTGCGGATCGACTCGATGAAATATTGATAGGGCTGCGCGTCGCCGGTCACCACGCGGCCCATGGGCGGGATGACCGCATCGGAATAGGCGCGATAGACCGCGTCGAAGCCCGGCACATCGACCTGCGAAAATTCGAGAACGAGGATGCGCCCCCCGCGCTTCAGCACCCTGTGGGCCTCGTCCAATGCTTTTTGCACGCGCGGCACATTGCGGATGCCGAAGGCAATCGTATAGGCGTCAAAGCTGTTGTCGGGGAAAGGCAGCTCTTCGGCATTGGCCTCGACGAACTCGGCCTGGCCCGGATAGCGCCAGGACTTCGCTCGCTCGGCCCCGACGCGCAGCATGTCGGCATTGATGTCCGAAACCACCACTTCGGCATAGCCGAGCGAGGCGTTGACGATGCGCTCGCCGATGTCCCCGGTCCCCCCGGCCATGTCGAGCACCCGATAGGGGCGGTTCCCGGCCTTGGGCGGCGCCAGTTCGTTGACCATGGCGTCCTTCCAGAGGCGGTGCACACCCACGCTCATCAGGTCGTTCATAAGGTCGTAGCGGTCGGCCACGTCATGGAACACCTGATTGACCAGGCCCTGCTTGTCTTCCATGGCGACGGTGCGTTCGCCGAAATGGGTGGTTTCGCTGGACTGGGTCATGGGAGGCCTCGTTAGCCATCGTCAAAATTCTGGCGCACCATATATAAGGCGTCAGAAAATGCCCATGGCACAAAGCCGCACAGGGTGAAGGAGATTGCATGCCCGAATTGCCCGAGGTGGAGACGGTGCGCCGGGGCCTGGCCCCCTGGCTTGAAGGGGCGACGATCGAAAGTGTCACCCTCAACCGCAAGGATTTGCGCTTTCCCTTTCCCGCTGGCCTCAAACCGGCGCTGGAAGGACAGCGTGTGACGCATGTCGGGCGGCGGGCCAAATACCTGCTTATTGAATTGTCGAACGGGAAGACCCTGCTCAGCCATCTGGGCATGACCGGTTCCTGGCGCTTTGCCGAGCACGGTATCGACAAGCCGCCCCGCTATTACGAGCCGGGCACCGAGCCCAAGCACGACCACATGGTCTGGGCCCTGTCCCATCCCACGCACGGCAGGAGCCATCTGATCTATGCCGACCCGCGGCGTTTTGGCTTTGTCGACCTCTATGACGATGTGGGCGAAAGCCCCTATCTTCAGGGGCTGGGGCCGGAGCCACTGGGCAATGAGTTTTCGGCCCAACAGATGGCATCGGCCTTTGAGGGCAAGAAGGCGCCGATCAAGGCGGCCCTGCTGGATCAGCGGGTCGTGGCGGGGCTGGGCAATATCTATGTGGCCGAGGCTTTGCACCGCGCCCATATCCTGCCCACGGTGGAGGCGCGGACGCTGGTGACCAAGGCGGGAAAGCCGAAAAAGGCGCTGGATGACCTGGCCTATGCGGTGCGCGAAGTGCTGACCGCGGCCATCGAAGTGGGAGGCTCGACCATCCGCGATTTCCGCAGCGTCGAGGGTGCGGGTTACTTTCAGCACAATTTTGCCGTCTATGACCGCGAGGGCGATCCCTGCCCGACCCCGCTGTGCAAGGGGGTGGTCAAACGCATCGTGCAATCGGGACGCTCGACGTTTTACTGTCCCGTGTGCCAGAAGGCGCATTAGTCGCCACAAGCACCGGGCCGCCCTCGGGCGTGACCCGAGGGCCTAAAGCGACGATCGCACGGGTGGTGAGTGGTCCTCGGGTCACGCCCGAGGACGGCATCGCGTGCATGGTAAGGACTGAGCCCGGCACTGCCACCTTAGTCCTGAATCCAGTTGACGGCCCCCGCCCGATCCCCTATAGACCGCCCAACTTGGCGGCTGGCGAAAGCCGCCGATTTCATTTTCATGCCGGATGCCTGTGGCGCATAGCGCCAGCGTGGGTCCGGTGGACGCTCAAGAGGACCAAATGGCCAATACGCCGTCAGCCAAGAAGGCCACCCGCAAGATTGCTGCCCGCACCGCGGTCAACAAGTCGCGTCGTAGCCGCGTGCGCACTTTCATTCGCAAGGTCGAGGAAGCGATCACCGCCGGTGATCACGCCACCGCCTTCGCCGCGCTCAAGGCTGCCGAGCCCGAGATCCACCGCGCAGCGGGCAAGGGCATTGTCCATGCCAATCTGGCATCGCGCAAGGTCTCGCGCCTCAACAGCCGCGTGAAGTCTCTGGCCGTCTGATTTCGGCCAAGGCAGGCCTCTGCGAAAACCCTGCCGATCTGCACCAATCTGGGCTCCGTGAGGAGCCCTTTTTGTTGTATGGTAGCCAGGTAAGGATTTTCGCCACACAGTCGTCATGTGACGTGACGGTGACAGTGGGAGGCAAAAAGGACGGTGACGGAAAGCCCCGGATTTATCGGGGCTTACCAGGGGCTTGAAGACCTTGTGACAAGGTCGTGAAAGCGGTTGCGAAGGTCTCGATCACGAGCAGGTGAAATATTATTTTAACCTCTCGATGCGAGCTAAGCATTCGAATCTGCGTGGAGTCACAGGCTCTTGCCGGACCTTGTTTTTGGAGCCCGAGCGGTCCCTAAAAACCCACTTCCGAGTCAAGACCCTTTTTCATCGATTCACGGCTTGCTGGTCCAATTTCTGGCCTCTAAGGTGATCTGGCTGGCGGGGAAAAAGAGGGGTGGAATGACCCTCTCGAACCACCAGCCGGCTTCCGGTTTGGAGGTTGGGTTTGGGGCAGTTCCGGCACTTCTGCCGGAGATTTCAGCCAAGTATTTGGGTTTGGTTGTCCTTGCGGCAACCAGTCAATGTGAGTTGGCAACGTTCATTCGACCATCGGCTGGGGCAGTCGGGTTCTAGTGAAAAGGTAATAGGAAAGCGGCGGCCTTGCGGCTGCCGGGACGAACAAGTGTGTCCGCGCGAGCGGAGGCAGGGGCGAAGCCGTGTCCAGATAAACCGGGCCATCAGGGACCCGGAAGGACACATCAAACAGATCAGGGGCTTATCCGGCTTTGCGGGCTGGATGGCGGCAAAACATGGGGCAAGAGACGATGATGCGACAGGCGACCGCGGGAAGGGATGATTGGACCAATGCCAATTCTCCTTCCTCCCAAACTTCCAGCAAAGGCGGCACCCCTGTCATGGCCACTCCCGACGTCAGCTCTCCCGATCACCGCGATCTCTGGGTCCGCGTGCGTGCGCGCCTCAAGGCCGCTGTCGGCGAAGACGTCTTTACCTCGTGGTTTGCCCGTCTTGAGCTCGAAGAAATCGTCGACGACCTCGTCCACCTCTCGGCGCCGACCCGCTTCCTGTGCTCCTGGGTCCAGTCGAACTACGCCGACCGCATCGTCGAAGCCTTCCGCAATGACATTCCCGAGGCCGCGCGCCTTCAGGTGACCATGCGCGTCAATGGCCAGGCTCGTCCCCGCCTTGCTCCGGTGGCTGAAGTGGCGCCCGAGGCGCCCGCCGCCCAGCAGGCAGCGCCTGCCCCGCTCGCCACCCCTGCGACCCCGCGCCTCGTGCGCGACAATGCCAAGTCCGGGGACGCCCTCAATGGCAGCGCCATCGACCCACGCATGACCTTCGACACCTTCGTGGCCGGCGGTGCCAATGAAATGGCCTTCGGCGTTGCCAAACAGATCGCCAGCGCCGCCATCAACAATGCCGTGACCTTCAACCCGGTCTATATCCATTCGACCGTAGGCCTTGGTAAGTCTCACCTGCTCAATGGCATTGCCCATGCGGTGAGCCAGGCCGACCCGTCCAAGAACATCGTCTATCTGACGGCCGACCACTTCATGTACCATTTCATCACCGCCGTGCAGCGCCAGAGCGCGCTCGGCTTCAAGGAATGGCTCCGTCGGGTCGATCTGCTGCTGATCGACGACATGCAGTTCCTGCAGGGCAAGTCGGCCACCGAGTTCGGCCACACGCTGGGTGCGCTGCTCACCGGGGCCAAGCAGGTCGTGGTGGCCGGCGATGCGCCGCCGCGCGATCTCGAAATGCTCGACGAGCGTGTGCGCTCGCGCCTGTCCGGTGGCCTTGTGGTCCCGATCACCTCGTTCGACCAGGACCTGCGCCGCGACATCGTCCAGCGCCGCGCCGACCAGGCCAGCGCCCGCTTCGGCCTGCATTTCCCCTCGCCCGTGGTCGATTACATCGCCCGCTCGGTCATCAGCCATGGGCGTGACCTCGATGGCGCCGTCAATCGCCTCGTCGCTGCCTACCAGCTGACCGGCGAGCTGGTCACCGTGCCGCTGGCCGAAAAGACCCTGGCCGACCTGATCCGCGCCCGTGACGCCAAGCGCGTTCGCATCGAGGACATTCTCAAGATCGTCAGCCGACACTACAAGGTGCCGCGCAACGAACTGCTCTCGGCTCGCCGCTCGCGCGACGTGGTGCGCCCTCGCCAGATCGCCATGTACTTGGCCAAGGCGCTGACATCGCGCTCGCTGCCCGAAATCGGCCGTCGCTTCGGTGGTCGTGACCACACCACGGTCCTGCATTCTGTCCGCAAGGTCGAGCAGATGATCAAGGACGATATGGAGCTGGGCCAGGAAATCGAACTCCTGAAGCGCATGCTGGAGGAGTAAGGGCCGGCGCTTCGCGCAAAATCGCTCCAGTGGAGCGATTTTAGGACCTTACGCCCGGAGAGCTACGCGCAGGGCGCGAACCCTCGATGCTCGCTCTGCCGTGCCTCAGGCGCACAGATCGACCGCCCCCACCCTCATTCCCTCCCCACAAGGGGGAGGGAGGCGATGAGCAGTCGCGGTGAGTGCCTGTCGCCCCATTGGCACTCCTGTCACCGCCGTGGATATCGCGGTCACAAGCAGGACAGGACCTGTGCGTAGTCCCAAAGGTGCCTTAATCTGACCCGATCCGCCGGGCAGGGACTGTGCATGGTTCGCTTCGTACTCTTTCTTCTTCCGCTGCTCTTCCCGGTCGCTACAACGGCCATCGAGGAACTCACGCCCGCGCAATTGGCCGAGCAAAATCTGGCCATTGTCGTCTCCGTGCAGGAGCAATTGCTCGCCTGCTGGAGCCTGCCCCCCGGCTATGCGGACAAGTCCATTTCTGTGGGCCTGGCCTTTTTCGGCGACGGGACCCTCGATGGCGATCCCTACCTTGAACCGCAGAGCGAGCGGACGGCCGGTCAGTATCCGGTGCTGATGCAATCGGTTGTCCGGGCCATTGCCAGCTGCCTCCCCTTCGAGGGTCTGGAGGAGCTGGGTGCCGGTCCTGCCGAGCGCTTCGACATCACGGTGCATTTTCAAAGCTGATTCCACAGCTTGGGTGCGACCAGAAGTCCGCTGGCCTTGCCAATTCCTTGTGAAACTGTAAACGTCCGAAGCCCGGCTGTGCCGGGTTTTTGCTGCTGCGTAGGTCCAGGAAGACGATCCCATGAAAGTCACGCTCGAACGCAATCATCTGCTCAAGTCGCTGAGCCATGTGCATCGCGTGGTCGAGCGTCGCAATACCTATCCGATCCTGGCCAATGTGCTGTTCAAGGCCAGCGATGACCGCGTCGAACTGCGCGCGACCGACCTCGATATCGAGGTGACCGAGAGCGTGCCGGCCATGGTTTCGACGCCGGGCTCGACCACCGTGCCGGCCCATACGCTTTACGAAATCGTGCGCAAGCTCAGCGACGGCGCCGAAGTGCGCCTCGAAACCGATGGCGGCGAGAACATGGTTCTCACCTCCGGCCGCTCGCGCTTCAACCTGGCCTGCCTCTCGCCCGAAAGCTTCCCGGATCTGAAATCCGGCGCCTTCGCGCATGAATTCGACATTGCCGCCGCCTCGCTGCGCGAGCTGATCGAGCGCACCCAGTTTGCCATCTCCAACGAAGAGACCCGCTACTATCTCAACGGCATCTATTTCCATGCCGTCGAAAACTCGCAGTCGGGTTCGCTGTTCCGCGCCGTGGCCACTGATGGCCACCGCATGGCCCGCGCCGAAATCGCCGCGCCATCAGGCGCGGAAGGCATGAGCGGCATCATCGTGCCGAAGAAGACCGTCGGCGAGGTCCAGAAGCTGCTCGATGGCGTCGATGGCGATGTGAAGGTCGAAGTTTCCGACACCAAGATCCGCTTCACCGTCGGCCCGGTCGTGCTGCTCTCCAAGCTGATCGAGGGGACCTTCCCCGACTACGACCGGGTGACCCCCAAGAACAACGACAAGCAGATGCTGGTCGACAAGGCCGGCTTCGCCATCGCCGTCGACCGCGTCTCCACCATTGCCTCCGACCGCGGCGGCAAGGCCGTCAAGCTCCAGGCCCGCGACGGCCTGCTCGAACTTTCGGTGACCAATCCCGATCATGGCACCGCCAGCGAGGAAGTGGCTGTCGACTTCGAGACCGACGGGTTCGAAATCGGCTTCAACGCCCGGTACCTGCTCGACATCATCACCCAGATCCGTTCGGAAAGCGCCGTTTTCCTGTTCAACGACGCCAATTCGCCGACCCTGGTGAAGGAAGAAGGCGAATCCAGCGCGCTCTACGTGCTGATGCCGATGCGTGTGTGATTTCTGCTGACGAGTGAAGTGAAGGCCCCCTCACCCGGCCCTACGGGCCGACCTCTCCCCCAAAGGGAGAGGTGTCGCTCCGCGACAGCCTCAGGCGCCCACCTCTCCCTGGGAGGAAAGGTCGCCGCAAAGCGGCGGGTGAGGGGGTCTTTCGTTCGCGGGTGCAAAAAATGATCCGCCACATCTCCCGCCTCCGCCTCACCGCCTTTCGCAATTATGCGTCGGCCGCTCTCGATCTGGACGAGCGCCATGTGGTGCTGACCGGTCCCAACGGCTCGGGCAAGACCAATCTGCTCGAAGCCGTGTCGGTGCTCTCGCCCGGCAGGGGGCTGAGGGGCGCGAGCTTTGACACGCTGCAGGCGCGGGGGTCGGACCTGCCCTGGGCGGTGGCGGCGACCATCGAGACCGCGGACGGCCCCTCCGATATCGGCACCGGGGCCCAGCCCGATGGCGGGCGGCGGGTGCGCATCAATGGCGCCAATGCGCGCTCGATAGAGGCCATGAGCGACTACCTGCGCGTGCTCTGGCTGACCCCGGCCATGGATGGCCTGTTTTCGGGCCCGGCAGGGGAGCGCCGACGGTTTCTTGACCGGCTGGTGACGACGCTCATCCCCAGCCATTCCGCGGCCGTCTCCGATTATGAAAAGGCCATGCGGCAGCGCAACAAGCTGCTCGAAGAGGGTGGCGATATGCGCTGGCTTTCGGCCGTGGAGGCGCAGATGGCCGAGCTGGGTGCCTCGATCCACCTCAATCGCACCGACAGTCTCCAGCATCTTCAGGCGCTGATCGCCGAAAGTCTGGATGACGGCTCCTTCCCGGCGGCGCTGCTGTCGCTGACGCCGCTCTTCGAGGATGGGGCGGGCGCGACCACCTCGGCCGAGCTCGAATCCCTGCTGGCGCAACGCTGGCACGCGGCACGCGGACTTGATCGGGCGGCTGGACGCACCATATCTGGTCCACACCGGGTCGACCTCGATGTGCTCCATGCCCAGAAATCCATGCCGGCGGCTTTGGGTTCGACCGGGGAACAGAAGGCGCTGCTCATTGGGCTGATCCTGGCCCACGCGCGCCTGGTGCGCCTCAGAACCAGCATCGTGCCTTTCCTGCTTCTCGACGAGATTGCCGCCCATCTCGACCCCGACCGGCGGCGGGCGCTTTTTGCGGCCCTCGACGGGCTGGAAACCCAGTGCTTCCTCACCGGCACCGATACGGTGCTGTTCGAAGCGCTGGAAGACCGGGCGCAGCGGATCGGCGTGCGGGATGGGCGACTGGCGGTGGGGTAAGCGGATCACCCCACCCTCAATCCCTCCCCCTCAAGGGGAGGGAGGCGCAGGCATCAGTCGCCAGTGTTCATCGTCTCCCTCCCCCTTGTGGGGAGGGATCAAGGGTGGGGGTTCTTATGCCCAGCAAAAGCCACGAAAACCGGCAAAATCCTTGGGGTTCCAGCCCCGTTCCGCTAGAACAATTCCCACGTGAAATCGACTGATTCGGACCCCATGAGCGACAGCGAAAATCCGACCCCGAGTGAATATGGCGCCGACAGCATCAAGGTGCTCAAGGGCCTCGATGCCGTGCGCAAGCGCCCGGGCATGTATATCGGGGATACCGACGACGGCTCAGGCCTGCATCACATGGTCTATGAAGTCGTCGACAATGCCATCGACGAAGCCCTGGCCGGGCATGCCGACCTCGTGACGGTGACGCTCAATGCCGACGGTTCGATCTCGGTCAACGACAATGGTCGCGGCATTCCCACCGGTATTCACGCCTCGGAAGGCGTTTCGGCGGCCGAGGTCATCATGACCCAGCTCCATGCCGGCGGCAAATTCGACCAGAATTCCTACAAAGTGTCCGGTGGCCTGCATGGCGTGGGCGTTTCGGTGGTCAACGCCCTTTCGGTGTATCTGAAGCTCAATATCCGCCGCGACGGCCAGATCCACGAGATGAGCTTCACCCATGGCGTGGCCGATGCCCCGCTCAAAGTGATCGGCACCTATGTCGAGAACAAGCAGCCCGGCACCTATGAAGGCCGCTCGGGCTCGGAAATCACCTTCCTGCCCTCGACCGATACCTTCACTATGGTGGAGTTCGACTTCAAGACGCTCGAACACCGCCTGCGCGAACTGGCCTTTCTGAATTCGGGTGTCCGCATCCACCTGCGCGACCATCGCCATCCCGAACCGGTCGAGGTGGAGCTCTACTACGAGGGCGGCCTCGAAGCCTTTGTGAGGTATCTCGACAAGTCCAAGGCGCCGGTCATCGAGACGCCGATCGTCATGCGCTCGGAAAAGGACGGCATCACCGTCGAAGTGGCGCTGCAGTGGAACGACAGTTACCACGAAAACGTGCTGTGCTTTACCAACAACATCCCGCAGCGCGATGGCGGCACGCACCTCGCCGGCCTGCGCGGCGCCCTGACGCGCCAGGTGACGGGCTACGCGGCCTCTTCGGGCATTGCCAAGAAGGAAAAGGTCGAGCTCTCGGGCGATGACACCCGCGAGGGCCTCACCTGCGTGCTCTCGGTCAAGGTGCCGGACCCCAAATTCTCGTCCCAGACCAAGGACAAGCTGGTCTCGTCCGAAGTCCGTCCGGTGGTCGAGAACATCGTCAACGAAAAGCTCGGTCAGTGGTTCGAGGAGCATCCGAACGAGGCCAAGACCATTGTCGGCAAGGTGGTGGAAGCCGCTGCCGCCCGCGAGGCGGCGCGCAAGGCGCGCGAGCTGACGCGCCGCAAGGGGGCCCTGGAAATCTCCTCGCTCCCCGGCAAGCTCGCCGACTGCCAGGAACGCGATCCGGCCAAGAGCGAAATCTTCATCGTCGAGGGTGACTCGGCCGGCGGCTCCGCCAAGCAGGGCCGCGACCGCTCCAACCAGGCGGTGCTGCCACTTCGCGGCAAGATCCTCAATGTGGAACGCGCGCGCTTTGACCGCATGATCTCGTCGGACCAGGTCGGCACGTTGATCACGGCTCTGGGCACAGGCATTGGCCGGGAAGAGTTCAACCCGGACAAGCTCAGATACCACAAGATCATCATCATGACCGACGCCGACGTCGACGGCGCCCATATCCGCACGCTGCTGCTCACCTTCTTCTATCGGCAGACGCGCGAACTGATCGAGCGCGGGCATATCTACATCGCCCAGCCGCCGCTCTACAAAGCCACGCGCGGCCGCTCCGAGCTCTATCTCAAGGACGAGCGGGCGCTGGAGGACTACCTGCTTGAAGGGGGCCTCGAGGACGCGGTGTTCAAGACCCGTGACGGCGCCGAACATGCCGGGGCGGACCTCATGTCCATCCTGCAGCAGGCGCGCGACATCGTGAATGCCATCAACAATCTCAACACCCGTTACAACCGCAACCTTGTGGAACAGGCGGCGATTGTGGGTGGGCTCGATGTCGATGGCATGGCCGATCCGCAAAAGAGCGCCGAAACACTCAAGCGCGTCGCCAACCGTCTCGACCGCATTTCCGACGAGCTGGAACGCGGCTGGACTGGTGAAGTCAACGACGAGGACGCGCTGGCCTTCTCGCGCACCGTGCGCGGTGTCACCGAGACGCATTATATCGACCGGGCCCTCCTCCAGAGCGCTGACGCGCGCAAGCTGCGGCAGTTGGCCGGGCGGCTCGACGAGCTGTTTGGCGGTGTGCCGACGCTGACCCGCAAGGGCGAGACGATTCCCATCTATGGTCCGGCGAGCCTGTTCAAGGCCGTCACCGATGCCGGCCGCAAGGGTGTCTCGCTGCAGCGCTATAAAGGCCTTGGCGAAATGAATGCCGAGCAGCTCTGGGAAACCACGCTTGACCCCAATGCGCGTACGCTGCTGCGCGTTGAAATGGGCCAGACCGACGAGGCCGACCAGATTTTCACCGCCCTCATGGGTGACCTGGTCGAACCGCGCCGCGATTTTATTCAGGACAATGCGCTGAACGTTTCCAACCTGGACGTCTGAGCCGTGCGCAAGTGGCAAGGCGCTCAAGGGGACAAATAGAGAAGGCCGGCATCCGCGATGCCGGCCTTCTGGTTTTTGTTTCCATAGGCCGAGGGTCACCCGTTCGAGGATCAAGATCAATCCGTTACCGGGCTCTGGCTTTTTCCTTGCGGGCAAACCACATAGATTGCTCGGCACAAGAGTAACGAGGTCCGCCATGAAGAAGATCGGTTTCCTGTCCTTTGGCCATTGGAGCCCCGCGCCCAATTCGGGGACCCGCAGCGCTGCCGATGCGCTGCTGCAATCGATCGACCTGGCCGTGGCGGCCGAGGAACTGGGCGCTGATGGCGCCTATTTCCGCGTCCATCACTTTGCCCGCCAGCTCGCCTCGCCCTTCCCGCTGCTCGCTGCCGCCGGGGCAAAAACCAAGACAATCGAGCTGGGCACCGCGGTCATCGACATGCGCTACGAGAACCCGCTCTACATGGCCGAGGATGCCGGCGCAGCGGACCTGATTGCCGGGGGGCGCCTGCAATTGGGCATTTCGCGCGGCTCGCCCGAACAGGTCGTGGATGGCTGGCGCTATTTCGGCTATCAGCCGGCAGAAGGTCAGAGCGATGCCGATATGGCGCGCCTGAATGCCGAAATCTTCCTGAAGGCGATCACCGGCCAGGGCTTTGCCCAGCCCAATCCACGCCCCATGTTTCCCAATCCGCCCGGCATGCTGCGGCTCGAACCCTATTCAGAAGGGCTGCTCGAGCGCATCTGGTGGGGTGCTGCCAGCGACGCGACCGCCGTATGGGCGGCCCAGCTGGGCCTGAACCTGCAATCCTCGACGCTCAAATTTGATGAGTCGGGAAAACCCTTCCATGTCCAGCAGGCCGAGCAGATTCGCGCCTACCGCGCTGCCTGGAAGGAAGCGGGGCATACGCGGACGCCGCGCGTCTCGGTGAGCCGCTCGATCTTTGCGCTCGTCAATGACCAGGACCGCATGTATTTCGGCTCGGGCCGCCCGGAAGAAGACCAGTTCGGCTATATCGAGCCCGAAAAGCGCGCTGTCTTTGGCCGTGGCTACACGGCCGAGCCCGACAAGCTGATCGAGGACCTCAGGCAGGACGAAGCCATTGCCGAGGCCGATACGCTGCTCCTGACCGTGCCCAATCAGCTGGGCGTCGACTACAATGCCCATGTCATCGAGAGCATTCTGAAGCATGTGGCGCCGGGTCTCGGCTGGCGCTAAGGCAGGCTGAACCCCGAGCGGTCGCAGCCATTGGCTTGCCAGTAGCGCCCGACCGGCGTCTGCGTGCCGGTGGCAAGGATCTCGATCTGCGCGGCAAAGGCCATGGCCCGGCATTCGTCGGGTCCGGCCACAACATGGACCATTTCATGCAGGATGGTCAGCCGCCGCAGGGCGGGCGTGCCTTCCGCGGAAAACTGCGGGCAGAGAGTGAGGCGCACCGAACCATCGCGGGGCGGCAGGTCCACATAGGCGGCAAAGCGCGCGCAGTCTCCCCCGGCGCTCGTGCTGCGGTAGAGGTCGACCATGACCTCGCCGCCCCAATGGCCGGAGGCAAACCGCCCCGCGCTGAGGGCATTTCCGAAGGCGGCGACATCGACGCCCATCATCTCTGCCGGAAGCTGCCCGCGCACCGCCGAAAAGGCGGCAATGGCGTCATTGACGGCGTCCCGCACCACATCGGCCTGTGCGGGCGGGGCCGCGAGCAGAAAACCGGCGAAAAGGGCGATAAGCGAGAGGCGGGCGTGACGCATGGGGTGCTTGTCGCCGTGATTTGCGGCCGAGGCAAGGCATGGCGTGGATCAGCCGCGTGACGCTTGAAATTCTGGGCCCCAGCGGGCGATGGTGTCGCCCTGGAGAAGCCAATGACACAGATCGGCATCAGGGATGGGCTGTTCGCGGACGGATCGCGCCGCGATTGGGACAATGCCGGGCCAAGGCCCGTCGCATGGACAGCGTGGTATCCTGCGGCCGCCGGAACAGGTGAACCCGTGTCGCGCCTCGGGCAGGTGTTTGAGCCGGGTCCGGTCCTGCGCGATGCCGTCCTCGTCCCCGGCAATGCCCTGCCCGTTATTCTGCTTTCGCATGGCACAGGCGGTTCGCCGCAAAGCCTTGCCTGGCTGGCCCGGGCCATGGCCGCCTCAGGCCAGGTTGCCATTGCCGCCCACCATCATGGCAATACCGCCAGCCAAGCCTATCGCCCGGAGGGCTTCCTCTGTTGGTGGGAGCGCGCGACGGATCTCTCCAACCTGCTGACCCACCTCGCCGCGGCAGGGCCGCTGGCCGGGCGGCTCGATCTGCCGCGCGTGTCCGCCATCGGCTTTTCGCTGGGCTGCTATGCCGTGCTGGCACTGGCGGGCGCGCGCGGCAGCATGGCGCGATATGCCGATTGGGCGGCTGCGGCGGGCGTGCCGGCGCAGGGACCCCGGGAAATGCCCGATGCCGCGCGCCACATTCCCGATCTGCTGGACCGATCACGCGCTTTTCAGCAGAGCTGGGCGCGCCAGGACGCGGATTTCTCGGACAGACGGGTGCGCGCCATCGTGGCCATCGCCCCGCCGCCGCCTGTGCGCGCCTTTGCCCCGAAAAGCCTGAGTGCGATCACCGTGCCGACCCTGCTGATCTCGGGCGGTGCGGATGAAGAGGCCCCGGCAGACATCGGCGCCGACTGGCTCATGGCCCAAAATCCGCGCTTTGCCCTGATGGATATCGGGCCTTCGGTCGGCCACTATACCTTCCTCGACCGGCCCGCCCATGGCGTGCCAGAGGGTCTTGATGATCTCTTTGTGGATGCGGCCGGGGTCGATCGCGACGCGGTGCACCGGCAGACGGCTGAACGGGTTCTTGCCACCCTTGCCCAGGCGGGGTGTGTCCAAGCTGTCACAGCGACGCAAAACCTGCATTTCCCCCCATAAACCGGCCACATTTGCCCCTGAGAAGCATTGTCCATGTGCTGCTGAGTGCTCTTGGGCAGAGTGAGACGTTTGGGTCGATCTTAACCTCCCGGTGACCATGTGTTTCCCTAACTGGGCGAACAGGGTAAAAGCAGCTTGGATCCCTTTTCCGCTTAGGTTTGCCTGATGGATTTTCGCATTTCGGCCGATGACCGCGTTGGCGCCTCCAAGGACCGCCAGAACAAGCCCCAGGCCCGTGCGGCGGGCAAGGGTGAGCGCGTCGAGCCGACCATGATGGGCCAGACCATGGCCTTCTCGGTCGATGACGTGCGTCCCGAGGGCCGGAGCGGTGGCGGGGGCGGCGGCAAGCCACCCAAGGCCAGGAAACCACAACGCAAGGGCAAGGCCGAAGTCGCACGCCCGAAAAAGCGCCGCTCGCGTTCGGGCGGCTTTCTCATGGGCCTGCTTTGGTGGGGCTTTGTCGCCTGCCTCTGGGGTGGACTCGCCGCCATTGCCGTCGTCGTCTACTACGGCGCCCAGCTGCCCGCATCCAATACCTGGGCCATTCCCGAGCGTCCGCCCAATATCCGCATTCTCGCGGCCGATGGGAGCCTCATTTCCAATCGCGGCCAGACCGGCGGCGAAGCCGTGACCTTCCGCGAATTGCCCCAATATGTGCCGGCGGCCTTCATCGCCTCGGAAGACCGGCGCTTCATGAGCCATTTCGGCGTCGACCCCATCGGTCTGCTGGCCGTGGCGGTGGAATCGGTGCAGGCGCGCGAAGTCACGCGCGGCGCCTCGACCCTGACCCAGCAGGTGGCCAAGAACCTCTTCCTCACGCCCGACCAGACCCTCGGTCGCAAGGTGCAGGAGGCCATTCTCGCGGTCTGGCTCGAACAGAATTTCACCAAGGAAGAAATCCTCGAACTCTACATGAACCGCGTCTATTTCGGCGCCGGGGCCTATGGCATCGAGGCGGCGGCCCAGACCTATTTCGGTGTCTCGGCCCGCAATCTCTCGCTTGGCCAGTCGGCCATGCTGGTGGGCATCCTGCCCGCGCCGTCCGCCTATAATCCCAAGACCAATCCTGACGTCGCCAAGGAGCGCCAGCGCCTCGTGCTCAATGCCATGGCGCAGGAAGGCTATATCTCTGCCGAGGAAGCGAATGCGGCGCGCATCGACCCCAACCAGACGGTGCGCACCGTGGTGGCGGGCTCGGAATCCTATGTCGCCGACTGGGTCGAAAGCCTGATGACCGCCTATATCGGCGACATTAAGAGCGACGTCGTGGTGCAGACCACGATCGACTACAAGATGCAGAAGGACGCCGAGTTCATCGTCAAGGAACAGGTGGCCAATGAGGGCCCCAAGCGCGGCTTCAGCCAGGGCGCGCTGGTGGCCATGGATGTCGACGGCACCGTGCGCGCCATGGTGGGCGGCGTCGACTACCAGGCCAGCCAGTACAATCGCGCGGTGACCGCCAAGCGCCAGCCCGGCTCGACCTTCAAGCCCTTTGTCTATCTCGCTGCCATGGAAAAGGGCTATACGCCCGATACCCTGGCCGAGGACGCCCAGTTTGACTACAATGGCTGGAGTCCGCGCAATGCCAATGGCAAATATGCCGGCACGGTGACGCTGCGCCAGGGCCTGGCCTATTCGCTCAACACCATTGCCGGGCGCCTCGCCATCGACGTGACCCCCGAAAAGGTGGTCGAAGTGGCCATGCGCATGGGCATTTCCTCTAACCTCACGCCCGTGCCCTCGATCGCCCTTGGCACGCAGGAAGTGAACCTCCTGGAGCTGACCAGCGCCTATGCCCCCTTCGCCAATGGCGGCAATGGCGTCATTCCAAATGTCATCACCAAGATTTCCGATGTCGAGGGCAACGTCCTCTACGAAGCCTCGACGGCCGGCCCCGGCCGGGTGATCGATCCCAACGTGCTCTCCGAAATGAACGACATGCTCAAGACCGCCGTCGAGGTGGGCACGGGCCGTGGCGCCAATCTGGGTGGCTGGGATTTCGGCGGCAAGACCGGTACCAGCCAGAACGCCCGCGACGCGCTCTTTGTGGGCTATACTTCGTCCATGGTGACAGGCGTGTGGCTGGGCAATGACAATGACACCAAGACCACGCTGTCGGGCGGCAATGTGCCGGCCACCATCTGGTCCGAGTTCATGACCAAGGCCCATGAAGGCCGCTCGCCCGCCCCCATTCCGGGCGGCTCCTATGCTGGCCAGCTCATCGCCCAGCAGCTTGTCGATCCCAATACCGGCCTGCCGGTGATCGATCCGGTGACCGGCCAGCCGCAGGTGCAATATGTCGATGGCGGCACCGGCCAGCCGGTCCAGACCACGACCGATCCGGCCACCGGCCAGATCGTGGCCATCGATCCGGCCACCGGCATGCCGATGCAGGGTCTGACCCCCATCGGCGGCCAGCAGACGGCCACCGCGCCGCTCGGCACCACGATCGATCCGGCCACGGGCCAGCCCATCCAGCAGATCGACCCGGCCACCGGAATGCCGATCCAGCAGCAGATCGATCCGGCCACCGGCCTGCCGGTCCAGCAGATCGATCCCAATACCGGCATGCCGATCGACCAGGGCCAGATCGTTCAATATGACGCCAATGGCCAGGCCATCGATCCGGTCACCGGCTTCCCGCTGCAGCAGGACCCCAATGCCGGTTTCGCCAATCAGGCGCCGATCGATCCCGAAACCGGTCTGCCCATGGTGCTGATCGTCGATCCTGCCACTGGCCAGCAGGTCTGGGTGCCCAGCGCTCCTGCGACCCAGCAGGCGGTTCCGCAGGGCCAGATCATCCCGCCCGGTCAGGTCCAGGCGCAACCCCAGCAGGTCTACCAGGAACCCCAGCGTCAGCGCACCCTGATGGACCTGATCTTCGGCGGCGAACAGAACTAGGCGCTGGACGCTAGGTCATGAAAAGCCCCGGGAGCGATCCCGGGGCTTTTTGTTTATGCGCTACTCCCTGGTCCGTTTGCCAGACGGCAGTGGTTTCAGGCCCGGAGTGTGCCTCGAAATTCCTACATGGATCCCGGCATTCGCCGGGATGACGCCGTGGGTACGGAGGGCCTTGCGGATCGTTCATCCACCACGCCGCCCTCGGACTTGATCCGAGGGCCTGTCGCCACATCGCGAATGCTGGAATTGGTCCTCGGGGTGAGCCCGGGGACGGAGCTGCGCGGCGGATAGGATAGGGTTTCAGTCTGCCAAGCCGTCTCTCACCCCCGCGAAAGCCGGGGCCCAGCCTGAGATCCCGGCCTTGGCCGGGATGACACTGGTGGATCTGACCCGGTACAGGAACCGCCCCCGGACTTGATCCGGGGGCCTCCCACTGCATCGTGGATGGTGGGAGTGGTCCTCGGGTCGAGCCCCAGGACGGGGCCGTGGCCGAGGGACATGTCGTGTCCTGCTGCGTCCCGGTCAAATAAAAAAGCCCCGGCACGTGCCGGGGCTTTTCAGGTGCGTCGGGGCTGGCTACAGCACCACGATCTTCGCGCCATTGGGGACGCGGTCATAGAGATCCATGACGTCCTGGAACAGCAGCCGCACGCAGCCCGAGGACACGGCATGGCCGATGGTCGCCACGTCCATGGTGCCATGGATGCGGTAGAGCGTGTCGCGATTGCCCTGGTGGATATAGAGCGCCCGGGCGCCCAGGGCATTGAGCAGGCCAGGCGGCTGGCCATGGCGATACATTTCCAGCTCCGGCTGGCGGGTGATCATCTCCGCCGGCGGGGTCCAGACCGGCCACTTGCGCTTATAGGCAATGTGACCCTCGCCGCTCCATTCAAAGCCGGCACGCCCCAGGCCCACGCCATAGCGCATGGCCCGTCCATTGGGCATGGTGAAATAGAGGAAGTAATTGGCTGTATCGACCACCACCCGGCCTTCGGGCTGGCCGGTGACATTGTCGACTTCCTGGCGCCAGTAGATCGGGTCCATCTGGGAGATGTCGGCCGCGGGAACCGGATATTCCTCTTCCGGGCGGGCGGCATAGAGCGCCAGAATCTCGGCCGGAATGGTTGGTCGGACCGGGGCGGCGGCACTGGACACGCGCGGCGTGCCGGTGGTCGAGCAGCCGGCCAGAGCCAGGGCGGCAAGGCTGGACAGGCCAGCCAGAACAGTGCGGCGCGACAGGGTCGCGTCGAGAACGATAGACATGAATTCATCCTTGGCCCAATTGGGCGCTGAGCTTGTTTTATGGCTTTTTCTGAAAGGCTCAGGCGCTTATGGGCGGGCGCAGCAGCAAGGTGCCGGTCCAGGATGTGCCAGCGGCATGGAGGGCCGGTTCGGGCGCCGCATTGGCGGGCGGCACCGGCAGAGCGGGCGCGGTGACGCCAATGGCGTGATGCCCGGCAAAGGGCATCATGATGCCGGCGCCGAGATCGATCTGCCCGCGCTGGATTTCCACCACGACGGGGATCGCCCTGTTCTCCTCGTCCACGTGGTTGAGCACCACGATAGGGGTGGAGACATAGCGATGCGCGTGCGCGACCGTCGTGCCCGTGACGGTGGCAAAGGTGAACAGAACAGCGATAAGGGCAACGAGGTGACGCATGCGTTCCTGATACCGCGGCGATTGCGGCAGGATCGGGGCAGGAGCGGCCCTAACCCTCCACGCCGGGCGCCTGCCACGCCATCAGTTCGCGACCGTGTGCTTTTAGCCACGCTTTGCCTCGCCCCATATCGGGCAGGGTCCGCTCGACTGTCGCCCAGAAGGCGTCGGAATGGTTCATCTCGACCAGATGCGCCACTTCATGGGCGGCGACATAGTCGAGCACATGCGACGGCGCCAGGATCAGCCGCCAGTTGTAGTTGATATTGCCCGTGGACGAGCAGGACCCCCAGCGGCTTGACTGGCTTCTGAGCCGCACCTGCCTGACGGTGACACCCAGCCGCGCGGCGTGGTGTGCGCTCCGGGCGGTGAGTTCGTCCAGCGCTTCCTTCTTGAGCCAGTCATAGAGGCGACGCGGCTGGTGGGCGTCATCGCCCGGCACGCGCAGGATCGGGCCATCGGGCGTATGGGCGATGGCCACCCGACCCCGCAGCGCCCCGGTCGCTACGACAAGGTGCGGAACGCCGCGCAGGGGAATGGTTGCGCCCGCTTCGAGGCGCTGTGCCTGCGCCGCTCGCGGCAGGCGGGCTGCCAGCCAGTGGCGGTGGCGGTGCAGGAACGCCTCGGCGTCGGCCCAGCGTGCGCCGTCCGGCAGGGTCAGCAGCGGGCCCGAGGCCGGCAGCGACAGGCGGAAGCTGCGCGCCCGCGCGCTGACCTTGACGGCAATGCGCACCGCCACGCCGTCAATCTCGATCTGGGTCGCCGAGGGGGGCGTGAGTGTGCGCTGGCGCAGGAAAGAAAACATGGAGCTCATTATAGGGGATTCGGGCTCGGCCCGAAGGGCGTTTCCGTTGCCGAAACGAAACCGTGACCCTGGCCCCGACCGCTCACCCCACCCTCGTTCCCTCCCCATCAAGGGAAGGGATGCGCAGGGCCGCGACGTCAGTGTTCATCGTCCCCCTCCCCCTTGTGGGGAGGGATCAAGGGTGGGGTGCGTGAGGCAAGCGATCCCAACGAAAAAGGCGCCCCTTGCAGGGCGCCAGTTTGCCGTTGGAGGCAGGGAAGGCCTGGGGGCCGGCCGTTACTGGCCGTTATTGCCCCAGTTGTTCTGGTCGTTGGGCTTGTCGCCAAAACCCTGGCGATTGCCGCGATGCTCGTTCATGAAGCGATCGAACTCTTCACGATCCTTGGCCTTGTTGAGGTTGGCCATGTATTCGTGGAAGGCGTCTACCTCGGCGTCGAGACGGGCGCGTTCTTCCTCGAGGCGCTTGAGCTGTTCTGCGCGGTATTCGTCAAAGGCGGCATTGCCGGACGATTGGGTGAAGCCGGTACGGCCAAAGCCGTTGGTTTTGGTATTGCTGCGCACGAAAGAGCATCCCTTGTTCCAGTAGCGTTGAGCCTGCTCCGCAGAGCCGCCGAACTTTTCACCCCACAGGATGTAGCCGAGGACGGCCAGACCCAGGGGCCAGAAGATGATGAAGCCCAGAACCATGAGGGCTATGGTCAAAGGCGACCATTGAGGTTTGATGATTGCAGTGGTCATTGTGTTTCGACTCCCAGTCACGATGAGTCTCAGATGGCCCGCCCAACGTCAGGATCAAGCATGTGCCTGTCGATTTTTTGCGCTTGAAATGAGGCGCGAGCCTACCTATGCGCCACAGTTGAAGTCTGCCGCATACGCCCATGGAGCCCGGCATGAACGCCGAAACCTCGACTAGCCTGCCCCTGCCAGCGCATTGGCGTCCGCTCCGGCTGCAGACCCTGGTCCTGCTGCGCTGGCTGGCGGTGATCGGCCAGACCATCGGTGTTCTCTTCGTCAATTGGGGCCTTGGCTTCCCATTGCCATTGATGGCGTGCCTGATGCTGATCGGGCTCTCGGCGGGGCTCAATATCGGCCTCACGCTGCGCTTTGATCCCCATTATCGCCTCTCCTCCCGGGTTGCCGCCCTGCAACTGGCCTTCGACCTGTGCCAGCTGGGCGGGCTGCTGGCGCTGACGGGCGGGCTTGAAAACCCCTTCGCGCTGCTGCTGCTGGCGCCGGTTTCGGTGTCGGCCACGTCGCTGCCGCAGCGTCAGGCCTTTCTCGTGGCGCTGCTCGCCGCCATGATCGCCTCGGTGCTGGCGGTCATGCATCTGCCTCTGCCCTGGGAGCCGGGCGAACGCATCCTGTTCAACCGCATCTATGTCATCGGCATCTGGGTCTCGATCATCTGCGGCGTCGTCTTCATCTCGGCCTATACCAATCGTGTCGCCCATGACGCCCGCCAGATTGCCGACGCGCTGGCGGCCACCGAACTGGCCTTGTCGCGGCGCGAGCAGCTGTCTGCCCTCGACGGGCTTGCCGCCGCGGCGGCGCATGAACTGGGCACGCCGCTCTCCACCATTGCCCTGGCCGCCAAGGAAATGCGGGCCGAGGTGGAGAAGAATTCGGCCCTGGCTGAAGACGTGGAACTGATCATCGCCCAGGCGGCGCGCTGCCGGGCCATCCTCGCCAAGCTGCGCAATCTGGGCAGCGAACCGGCCGATCTCTTTGCCGAGGCGCCGCTGACCGACATTCTCGACGAAGTCGCGCGTCCCCATGAAGGGCGCGGCAAGGTCATCCTCTTCGATGCGGCCAATACATCCGGTCCCCCGCCGGTCTTTCCGCGCAGTGTTGGCCTGCTCTATGGGCTGGGCAATATCATCGAGAATGCCACCGATTTCGCGGCCCAGACGGTGCGCATTGAATCGAGCTGGGACCCGCAGACGATCAGCGTTTCCATCGTCGATGACGGCAAGGGCTTTGCGCCCGAACTCATTGCCCGGCTGGGCGAGCCCTATCTCACGAGCCGCCCGCGCGATCCGGGCGGCAGCGATGCGCATCAGCCGGGGGGATTGGGCCTTGGCATCTTCATCGCCAAGACGCTGCTGGAACGAACGGGCGCGCGCCTCACTTTCGACAATGCCGAACCCACCGGCCATGCGAGGGTCCGCGTCACCTGGCCGCGCAGCGCACTGGCCTAATGCCATCGCTGGGTTTTGACGGATTGTGCGCAAAGGCATATTGGAGAGGCCATGGATACGATCGAAGACCTTCTGGCTGCCGATCCAAGCATCTTGCTTGTCGATGACGACGCAGCTTTCCTGAGCCGCCTTGAACGCGCCATGGCGCGGCGGGGCTTTGAAGTGCGCGTGGCCGGATCGGTTGCCGAAGGCCTCGCAGCGGTGCTCGAGCGCCCGCCCGCCTATGCCGTGGTCGATCTGCGACTCGAAGACGGCAATGGGCTGGATGTGGTCTCGGCCCTGCACCAGAAGCGGGCCGATGCCCGCGCCGTGGTCCTCACCGGCTATGGCAATATCGCCACCGCCGTGACCGCGGTGAAGCTGGGCGCCATGGATTACCTCAGCAAACCCGCCGATGCCGATGATGTGATCAATGCGCTTCTCGCCACCGGCGAGGATAAGCCCGAGCCGCCGGAAAACCCGATGTCGGCCGATCGGGTACGCTGGGAGCATATCCAGCGCGTCTACGAATTGTGCGACCGCAATGTTTCCGAGACGGCGCGCCGCCTCAATATGCATCGCCGCACCCTGCAGCGCATCCTCGCCAAGAGGGCGCCGCGCTAAACGTGCCGAACCATTCCGCCGGCCTGCACCTCCCCCTTGGCAGGGGAGGTGGGCGGGAGTGCTACGACATGCCGGATGCTCCTGAAACACGCCTCCCCAGCCCTCCCCGTCAAGGAAGGGCGTCGCGCTAGGTGCGCGGGAAGTCCTACTTCGAAAACAGCGTCTCGAACCCGCCAAAAATCATGCGGCGGCCGTCGAAGGGCATGTCTCCGAATTCGGCCATGGCCTCTGGGGCCATCATCTTCTGCATTGCCGCGTCGCGCGTGGCCTTGTCGGGATATTCGATCCAGGAAAACACCACGACTTCGTCATCCTTGGCCTGCACAGCGCCGTAAAAGTCGTTGTTCTGCCCGTGGGGCACGTCTTCGCCCCAGTTTTCCACGACCCGCGTGGCGCCCCAGCTCTTGAGCAGGTCGGCCGCCTTGCTGGCATGGTCGATATAGGCCTGACGATTGGCCCTGGGCACGGCGGTGACCATTCCATCGATATAGGGCATGGGCTTTCTCCTTGTCATTGTCTCGCAAACGCCTGAGCTGGCAGACGGTTTCCCGGCCTGCCACCTCTGTGACGAATGGCGGCTTCAGCAATCGACATCGTCAGACGGAAAACGCGGTTCAGCGCTCCTCCAGCGCTTCCACGCGTTCCGCCAGTTCCTGCACGGCTTTTACCAGCGGGGCGATGAACTGGTCATAGCGCAGGGCCTGCTGGCTGTCGGCATCGTCGGGGTCGGCCAGCACGTGGCCGCCGAAATCCACCATGAGCCGTGCCGCCACTTCAGCCACCTGCTGGGCAATGAGACCATAATGCCGCCGGGCATCTCCACCCTGCCACTGGAAACGGACCGGCTCCAGCAGGCGGATGAAATCGAGGCCGAGATCGCTGGTCGTGACTTCTGTCTTGTGTCTCAGATCGGACGTCTGGATCGTGCCGGTTGCCGACCACACGGAAGACCAGCGCGCGCCACTGGCGCCCAGGGTGTGGGTGTTGTCGCCTGCGGGCCGCAGGATGCCTGCCACGGTCATGGTGGCGGTGCTGGCATCAAGGGTCACGGCATCGGTCCACGCCGCGCCGTCGGGGCTCACCTTGATGCGCCAATTGCTGTCGCCCATGAGGCCCATCTCGGCCCGGCCCGACCAGTTCGACTGGAACAGCAGGCTCGCCGTGTCGCTGCTGGCTGCCTTGTTGAGCTTGAGCTGATGCCCGGAACCGGCATGGTTGAGCAGTGTCGCGGCCGCCGATACCGAAAGGCGATTGGTGCCGTCGGCGCTGGCATTGATGCCCAGTTGCGGCAGGCCCGAACCGGTGGCCGCAACGATGACCCAGTCCGTACCGGAAAAAATGCGCAGCGTATCACTGGCCCGCTCAAACACCTGCCAGCCCTCGGCCGGATCATGGTAGGACCAGGCGCCGTCCTGCCAGGCGGCGATTTCGTTCGTATGCCCGGCCCAGGCGCCGGTTGCGCCCACTGGGACGATCCAGGCTTCGCCCGGCAGCGGGGTCAGGGGTGGAGTGGTGAGCGCGGCGCTTTCCACCACCGGCTGCACCAGCGCGTCGAGCCGGTTGAGGGCGTCATTGTGGGTTATGTGCTTGAGGGCCTGCCCGGCCATGATGAAGGGCAGGGAAAGGCGGGCTGTCTCGGTCATGAAAGGCTCCAGGGTTTTGCTGGGGCCAGTTTGCGGTGCGGCGGGGCGACGGGGATAAGGTGGCTAGCCCTAGACCGCCGCCACGGTCCGCCGCTGCGTCAGGACGAAGGCGACGATAAACGAGACGCTCATCAACAGCACGATAGTAGGGGCCGGAGCGCTGTCGAGGAAGAAGCTGAGATAGACCCCGACCAGGCTGCATCCCACGGAGACGCCGGTCGCCACAAACAGCATCACGCCAAATCGGCGCGTGATGAGGAAGGCGATGGCGCCGGGCGCGATGAGAAGGGCGATGACCAGGACGATGCCCACGGCCTGCAACGCGCCCACAATGGTCAGGGAAATCAGTGCCAGCAGCCCATAATGCAAGAGACGGGTATTGAGACCCATGGCGCCGGCCTGCTGCGGATCGAAGATGAACAGCATCAGGTCACGCCACCTGGCCAGGACCACGCCCACGACCAGGGCGGCAATGGTGAGGGCCAGCAGGATGTCGTCAGCGCTGGCGCCCAGCATGTTGCCGAAGAGGATGTGGTCCAGATGCACATCCGTGGTGATGGCCGTGTAGAGCACGATGCCGAGGCCAAACAGCCCGGCAAACACCACGCCCATGACCGTGTCTTCCTTGATGCGGGAATTTTCCTTGAGGAACCCCACCGACAGCGCGCAGACCATGCCGGCAATGAAGGCGCCGAGGCCCAGCGGCAGGCCCACAATATAGGCGATGACGACGCCCGGCAGCACGGCATGGGAGATGGCGTCACCCATCAGCGACCAGCCCTTGAGCACGAGAAAGCACGAGAGCAGGGCCGTGGGCACCGCGACCAGCACCGCGATGACCATGGCCTGCACCATGAAGGGGAACTGGAAGGGCCATGCCAGCCATTGCCATAGCGAAACGCCGTCCATCATGCGGTCTCCTCGGCGACGCGGCGGCGGGCGGCGAGCCAGCCATGCTTGGGGGCAAAGACAAAGGCGAGCAGGAAGACCATGGTCTGCAGCACCACGATGATGCCGCCGGTGGCGCCATCCAGGAAATAGCTCAGATACGCGCCAATGAAGGAGGTCAGGACCCCCAAGGCGATGGCGATGAGGATAAGGCGCGCAAAGCGGTCGGTCAGCAGATAGGCCGTGGCGCCGGGGGTGACGACCATGGCGATGACGAGGAAGGCGCCCACGGTCTGCATGGCCGCGACGGTTGCCGCGCTCAGCAGCGTGAAGAAGATCGCCTTGAGCCATGTGGTCCGCAGGCCGATCGATCTTGCATGGCTTTCATCGAAAAAGGTGACCATCAGGTCCTTCCAGATCACCAGCATGACAACAAGTGTCACTACCGAGATGATGACCAGTTGCAGCGTGTCCTCCGGGGTGATGGCGAGAATATTGCCAAGGACGATCGACTGGACGTCGACAGAGCTCGGCGACACCGAGACCATGAACAGTCCGAGGCCGAAAAAGCCCGTGAAGATGAGGCCGATGACGGCGTCTTCCTTCAGCTTTGTGCGCTGGCTGAGGAACAGCATGGCCCCGGCAGCAAGGCCGCCCGAGATGAAGGCGCCCAGTGAAAAGGGCAGGCCCAGCATATAGGCGCCGGCGACGCCCGGGACGATGGAGTGGGAGAGGGCGTCGCCGATCAGCGACCAGCCCTTGAGCATCAGATAGGCCGAAAGAAGGGCACAGACGCCGCCCACCAGGGCCGAGACCCACATGGCATTGACCATGTAATTATAGCCGAAGGGCTCGAGCAGGATCTCCATCAGGGATTGTCCTCCCGGCGGTTCTGCTGGGTTTCCCTTCCCTCCTCGCCGTAGAACACCAGCGGGCGCTCGTCATCGGTGAGGACAGAGAGGTGCCGCGGATCGTCGTCGGCATGCAGGCCCGGGCCCGAAAGCACGAAATGCCGGAGCACGCCGCCAAAGGCCTCTTCCAGCTTTTCGCGGGTGAACACGTCCGATGTCGGGCCAGCCGCCAGAACCGTGCCCTTGACCAGGACGGTACGATCGCAGAATTCGGGCACGGAACCCAGATTGTGGGTGGAAACGAGGATCACCTTGCCCTCGTCGCGCAGCGCCCGGAGCAGGGCGATGATGGCATCCTCGGTCTTGACGTCGACGCCGGTAAAGGGCTCGTCGAGAAGGATCACCTCGCCCTCCTGCGCCAGGGCGCGGGCGAGAAAGACGCGCTTCTTCTGCCCGCCCGACAATTCGCCGATCTGGCGCTTGGAAAAGTCCGTCATGTTGACGCGGGCGAGCGCGGCCGCGACCTTGTCGTGGTCGATAGGACGGGGGATGCGCAGCATGTTCATATGCCCGAAGCGCCCCATCATCACCACGTCCTCGACCAGCACGGGAAAGTTCCAGTCGACGTCCTCGGATTGGGGCACATAGGCTATTCTGTTCTGCCGTTGCGCCTGCCGGCCGGCCTGGCCGAGAATGGTGATCTCGCCCGAGACGAGCGGCACAAAACCCATAATGGCCTTGAAAATGGTCGACTTGCCGGCGCCGTTGACGCCCACGAGAGCGGTGATCGAGCCGCGCGGGGCGACGAAGCTGGCATGCTTGAGCGCCGTCGTGCCATTGCGATAGGCCACGGTGATGTCGTCAACGACAAGGCCCGGTTGGACGGTCATGGCGCCAGACCCGCGACAATCGTGCTGGTGGTGACCTCAAGCAGGTCGAGATAGGTGGGAACCGGACCGTCGGCCTCCGAGAGCGAGTCCACATAGAGCACGCCGCCATAGGTGATGCCGGTTTCCCGCGCCACCTGCTCGGCGGGCTTGGAGGAAATCGTCGATTCCGAGAAGATGGCCGGGATCTGGTTCTCGCGCACGGCGTCGATCACATTGCGCACCTGCCGGGGCGTGCCCTGCTGGTCGGCATTGATCGGCCAGAGATAGAGTTCCCTGAGGCCGAAATCGCGGGCGAGATAGGAGAAGGCACCCTCCGAGGTGACCAGCCAGCGCCGCTCCTCGGGAATGGCGGCCAGCGCTGCGCGGATCGGCTCCACCGTGGCGGTGATCTGGGCCGAATAGGCTTCCGCATTGGCGTTGTAGGTCCCTTCATTGGCCGGGTCTGCGGCAACGAAGGCGGCGCGGATATTCTCGACATAGACCAGCGCATCGCTGGGCGACATCCAGGCATGGGGATTGGGCTTGCCCTCATAGGGGCCTTCACCAATGCCGATCGGCTCGATCCCCCTGGTCAGGACAGCGCTGGGCACGTCGGGGAGATTGTCGAGGAACTGTGCAAACCACTGCTCGAGATTGAGCCCGTTCCAGAGGATCAGATCGGCGTCCTGCGCCGCGACCAGGTCCCCCGGGGTCGGCTGGTAATTGTGGATTTCGGCGCCGGGCTTGGTGATCGAAACCACATCCGCCGCATCCCCCGCCACATTGGCCGCCATATCGGCCAGGATGGTGAAACTGGTGACCGCCTTGATCCGGTCCTGCGCACTTGCCGGCAGGGCAAGCGCAAGCGGTGTGGCAATCAGAAGGGCGGTAACAAGGCGGCGGCGCATGAACAACTCCAGATGGGGTGGTGACAGAGGTAGTGCAATTGCAAGTCATTCGCAAGTAAGAGAATGCACGCGACGCGAAACGGTTGCGGCCGGACGCTTTTTGGGTGGCCGCGATAGGCACAGATGGGTGGGGACAGGCTTTTCGGGCGGTTCTATCGTCCCCCGAGCAGTCTCGGTTGCGTCCTAAAATGGGTGGCATGATGAGTGTAGACGTCTCCGGTCCCGAACTTCGCCGCCCCTGGTATCACAGTCTGTTCGCCGGCCTTTTCCTGGCACTGGTGGCACTGGGCGTTGCGCCCCTGGCCGGCGTCGATGTGCGCTGGAATGCCGCCAGCGACGGGGGCGGTCTCACCGCGGCGACGCTGTTCAGTGGTGTCTTTGCCATGGGCTGGTTGGTCTGGGCGCTGCTGCCCGCCAGGCCGGGTGGCAATTCCATCCGTCGGGGAGGCGTCGCCGGCGTCATCGTCGCCTGCCTGTCCTATCCCGTCGTGCTGCTCATTGCCGAGTTTTTCCAGGCCGACTGGCAGGCCGGCTCCGAAGCCACCGCCTTCTTCGCGCGGGTTGTGCAAACACTGCTCACATCACTCCTGGCCCTCGTCACCACCGGCTTTGCCGCCTGCCTGCTGCTGGCGGTGGCCGGGATCATTGCCGGTGCCATCGAAGGTTGGACTTCTCCCGTCTCGGCCGATGGCGTGCGGCGTAAGCCGTCGTTGGCGGGCCGCATCATCCGCATCCTGAGCTATATCGTCATCGGCTTCGTGCTGCTGCTGATGCTGAGCTTTGTCCTTCTCACCTTCCTGCCGGTCCGGGCGCTCGAAGCGTCGTCTTTCCCGGCGCCAGCCACCACGCACGACGAGGCCATGGCCGCTTTCGCCCGGATTGAGGCCGAGGAGGCGGGTATGGATCTCAATCCCCGCTGCAAGAGCAGCCTTCTCACCCATGGGCGCAAGGTCGAGCGGGTGGTCATCTTCTACCATGGCCTGACCAATTGCCCGGCCCAGGCCGAGGAACTGGCGCCGCTGTTGTTCGACCAGGGCTACAATGTGCTGGTGCCGCGCCTGCCTGGCCATGGCGCGGCCGATCCGCTGACCCTGGCGCTGGCAGATGTCACCGCCGAGGATTTCGTCACCACCGCCAAAACGGCGACGGCCATGGCGCATGGCCTGGGCGACGATGTCGTGGTACTGGGCCTTTCGGCCGGGGGCACGATCACCGCCTATCACGGCCAGTTCGACGCCGATATTGCCAGCGCGGTCTCAACGGCGCCCTTCCTCTCGCCCGGTGGCCTTCCCGGCTGGGCGGTGCGCGCCGGCACCAACCTGCTGCTCATCCTGCCCAACATGATGATGTGGTGGGATCCGAGCCACCCCTATGCCAGCCCGCCCATGGACTATGCCTATCCGCGCTTTGCCACGCAGGCTCTAGGCCAGGTCATGCGCCTTGGCATTATCGTCTCCGACGCCGCAGGCGTGGGACCGGCCGCGGCGACGCATCTGGGCATGCTGCTCAACGGCGCGGACCGCTCGATCAGCAATCCACAGGCCCAGGCGCTGGCCGCCAACTGGCAGCGCGAAGGTGCCATACCCGACTACCGCATGCTGCCCGAAGAGCTGGGCCTGCCCCACGATATCGTCGATCCGCGTCAGGCCGACGCCAATACCGAAGTGGTCTATCCCGTGCTGCTGGACATGGTTGCGGCCGCGCCCACCGGGGGAGCGCAGCCGTGACATGAGCCAGGCCTACAAACGGCAGGCCGGCGGGCCGCTACGGCGCCAGGACCGCTTCGCTGGCCCGACACCGAGGGTGCCGTCCTTACGGGCTGCGCTCCATGACGCCCACCCGAAACATGGTGCCTCAGCATGACGCTCGTGGAACAAGCCCAATCCGCCCGCAATACGCCCTACTTTCTCTGGACCGTACTGGCGGGGCTGGCCTTCGCCCTGACTGTGCTGGCCCTCGTGCCGCTGCTCGGCTTCCGCATCGGCGGAGCGGGATTTGACCAGACCGGCGCCATACCCTGGACGGTCTACTTCGCCGGTGCCTTCTTCTGTGGTTGGCTGGTCTGGCTGGTGCTGATGCCCAACTGGTCGCGGGTCAAACCCCTGGCCGGCGCCGGGGCCGGCGTGCTGGCAACCATCCTCGCCTATCCCGTCATCCTCACCCTAGACGAACTGGCCGGGCGCATCTGGGCTCCGGCCTATATGCCCCAGGGCGGGTTCGACAGCATCTTGTGGGTCACCATCCTCGGGGTCATGACCACGGGATTTCCGGCGACGATCTGCATGGGTCTGCTGGGATTCTTTGGCGCATGGAGCCTGTCCTCGCTCAGTCCGACCGGCGCCGCCAAGCTCTTCGTGCGCAGCCAGGAATCACCCTTCTGGAGCCGAGTGCGCTGGCTGGCCGCTGGCCTCACTGTCGTTCTTGCCGTGGCGCTGGCGGCAGGCTTTGCCTATCTGACGCTCAAGCCGGTCCCAGTGGAGGGGCTGACGACGCGGCCATCCCCGACAACGCCGGCCAGCACTTATGAGGAGGCCGTGGCCATGGCCGAGGCCGTGCATGCCCAGGAAGAGACGCTGGGCCTGCATGAACGCTGCTTTTCGCAATTGCAGGGTCACGGAAGCAAGACCGCCATTGCCGTCGTGTTTTTCCATGGCCTCACCTCTTGTCCGGCCCAGGGCGAGGCTCTGGCCCAGGGCATTTACCAGCTCGGCTACAATGTCTATCTGCCGCGCATGTACGGCCATGGCGAGGCCGATCCCGATACGCTGTCGCTGACCGAGCTGACGGCCGAGCATCTTGTCGACCTTGCCAATGGCGCCGTCGATCTGGCCGGCGGGCTGGGTGAGCGGATTATCGTGGTTGGGCTTTCGGCGGGCGGGACCACCACCACCTGGGCGGCGCAGAACCGCGCCGATGTCGCCGAGGCCATTCCCGTCTCGCCCTTCCTCGGGCCCTATGTCATCCCGCCCTGGGCCACCCATGCCGCCATCAACCTGGTATTGTCGCTGCCGGATATGGTGTTCTGGATCAATCCGCTCGCCCCCTCGACCGAGGTGGCCCCTGCTTTTCCCTCCCCCCGCCCATCGACCCATACCCTGGCCGAGATCATGCGGCTGGGCTATTCGGTCATGCTCGATGCCGAAACCATTCCGCCTTCCGCCGAGGCGATCTCGGTGCTGCTCAACGAGGCCGATTTTGCCGTCAGCAACGAGCTGACCCGGCGTCTGGTCGACAGCTGGCGCGAGAACGGACAGGACGTGGTGGTGCGGGCAATCGAATTCTCCAATCACCTGCCGCATGACCTCATCAATCCCGACGAGATCTTCGGTGACACCGATCTGGTCTATTCGCTGCTGGCCGGCATGGTCGAGGGGGACGATCTGGCCGAACTGCCCGCCGGTGTCAGTGCGACCGAATGAGTGTTGACGCTGGCCCTCGGGCATGAAAAAGCGAGCCCGTCCGGCTCCGCAGGGGTGCGGCAGACCGGAGCGGGGGCGCAGAAATGGCCATGCATATTGCTTTGACCTTTGACGACAATTTCTGGGCGCCGGCCTTTGCCACCATGCGTTCGGTGTGCCTGTTCACGCATCGGCGCGAGGAGCTGGTATTTCACCTCTGTCACCGGACGCTGACCGACGAGCACAAGGCCGATCTCGCCGCCATTGCCGACGAATTCCCGGTCAAACTCTTCTGGTACGATCTCGACCAGTCCGAAATGTTCCGCGACATTGCCGCGCGCATGCCGGAGAACAAGCGGCTCTCCAACATCGTCTATGCAAGGCTGATGATCGACCGCCTGGTCGGTCCCGACGTGGAGCGCATCCTCTATCTCGACTGCGACATGCTGGTGCGCGATGACGTGGCCTGGCTCTTCGACCTTGATCTCGAAGGCAATGCCATCGCCGCGGTGCGCGACACGATCGGCGACATTATTACCGGCGGCAAGGATTTGCGCGGCAATGCCGACCTCTTCAATATGGCCGACTACTACTTCAATGCCGGCATGGTGGTGATTGATCTCCAGCAGTGGCGCGAGGCCGATATTATCGGCCGCATGGAGGCCTATCTCGCCTCCGGCGTCATGCAGCGCATCTATTATGACCAGGATCTGCTCAACCTGATCTTCAGGGGCCGCTGGCTGAAACTGCCCTGGCGCTGGAACACCATCCACGCCCGCGCTTCGCATGAATGTTTCGACCCAGCCATCCTGCACTATACCGGCAAGAGCAAGCCCTGGGGCGTGCTGGTTGGCCTGTTCCAGGCCGTGGCCTTTGCGCGGCTCTACCGCCACGTCATGACCAATGACCTCTTTTACCGCTTTGCCCGCCACCGCTGGAAGCGTCGCTGGCTCAAGCGCCTGCGGCTCGCCCGCTAACGGACAGAACCGGGATCCAGTCCTTCGGCGGCGCAGAGGGCGGCCAGCGCACTGCCCGTCTCCGGTAGCGGCAGGCCGGCGCGGCCGCGATCGGTCAGTTGGCTGCGCCAGAGGTGAATGCCCAGCGTTTCCGGCGTCACCGCTGTTTCAAGGCTCGATCCCGCCTTCATCAGTGCCGGTATGCCCTCATAGGGGACGGGATAGAAGGTCGCCGCAGGGCGAACTTGGCCGTTGAGGCCATGGGCGGCGACATAGTGGGTCAGGGCCATCGGGCCGGTGGCACCATATTGCATATGCTCGGGCGTTACCCGGTCGCCGACCAGCCTGCGGATTGCCACTTCCATGCGCCGCATCGGCGGCAGGTGCGGTTCGAGGAGCGGCCTTTTAGTCTTTTCGAAAATGGCGATGAGATCGTCGAGCAACGGCGCATGCGCCGGGATATGCAGCACCGCGCCATTGACCGAGCCGGGCCGCTCCCAGGCGAAGAGGTAGTCGGGCGGCCCCTCGATGGGCTTGACGCAGTAGACGTCGAGATCGGCATAGACACCGAGGCTCATGCGCAGCACCGCATAGCGGAAGTGGTCCGAGAACACGCCCGGCGTGCCCTTGCCCTTGTAGAAAACCAGCTTTTCGCGCGGCAGCACGTGCCGCGCATCGCGCCATTCGGAGCCCTCGGGCAGCGTTTCCATGGGTTCATAAGAATAGACATGGACCGGATGGCCGCGCCTGCGGAAGGCGGTGATGCACAGCACTTCGAGCCAGCTCAGGGGGCCGTGCCAGAAACTGACAATGGTGGGCAGGGTCATGACTTGCTCGCGCCGGATCGGTGCTGGGCCTCTAGCATGCGCCGACCCAAGAGAAAACCGCCGCACCCATTGAGGATGCGGCGGCGGAGGCTTTGCATGGGATTGGGCGATCAGTTGGCCGGGGCCCGCCGGCGGTATTCGGCGGCCAGGTACAGCACCACCACGGCAAAGACCGCGCCGATGCCGACCTGCAGCCAATCGAACTTCTGCAGGAAGTCGGTGATGAACAGCGTCGAGTTGAACGGCTCCTGACCTTCGAAGACCCGGTCGAGATGGGCTTCTGAAACCGGCAGGGTGGAGCGATAGGTCAGGAAATTCCAGGTATGGGTGGAGAAGGGGTGAAGCCCTCCCAGGGTCACCCATTCAAGCGCCGACACCACGGTGGGCAGCAGCAGCGCCAGCGGAATGGCCCACCGGCCGACCATGCTGCCCATGGCCCCGACCAGCGCCATATAGGGCAGATACCACAGGAGCCCGCAGACCAGCACCACGAGGAAGACCAAGGCCATCTGCCCGAAAATGCCGACAATCGCCCCGAGCAGTTCCGGCGTGCCGAGGCCGGCGATCATGGCGGTGACATAGGTCACGCCGAACAGGATGGAGAGGCTCACCAGCGCGACGCCAAAGACGGCGCCGGGCAGGATGGTGAGAGCCGCCGTCAACTTGCTCAGCAGCACCTTGAAGTCGGTGACCGGCATGCTCTTCCAGAACAGCATGGCATTGTTGCGCTTGTCGGCGGCAAAGCCATCGGCGCAGTAGAAGAACAGCACGAAGCCCAGATAGGCGAGCCAGGCGCTGGCCAGGCCCGCAAAGCCGGCTTCGAAGACCCAGGTGGGCATCACGAAGGACAACTGGCCGGTCATGCGCGTGTCGAGCCGGTCGACGCCGAAGGCGAGGAGCGTCAGCGCAAAGACCACGCCCACCAGTACCAGCGGCGCGATGAAGAAGGCGCCGCGATGTTCGATGAACTCGCGGTGCACAAGGGCGAAGAAGGCCTTCATCGGGCGGTCTCCGGATTGGCCGTGGGCCGCTGCATCAGCGCCACGAAAAGATCGGAAATGGTAGGCGTGGAGACCCGGCCCAGCGGCTCGAGTCTTTCCCGTTCGACGCCATCGAAGATGAACACGGTCTGGCCGAAACGGGTTTCCTCATAGACCGGATTGAGCGCGCGGGCCTGGGCCTGCGCCTCGGGCGTATCGGCCACAAGCTGCGAAAATTTCTCGCTCACCGTTTCCATCTGCATATGCAGGATCAGCGACCCGTCGCGGATGAACACGATGTCGGACAACATGAACTCGATCTCGTCCACCTGGTGGGTGGTGATGATCAGCGTGCGCTCCTCGGTCATGTAGTCTTCGAGGAGGCGCCTGTAGAAGCGCTTGCGGTAGGTGATGTCGAGCCCAAGGGTCGGCTCGTCGAGCACCAGGAGCTTGGCGTCAATGGCCATGACCACGGCCAGATGCAACTGGGCGATCATGCCTTTCGAGAGCGTGCGGATCTTCATCTCGGGCCTGATGTCGGTACCCTCGAGGAATTGCCGCGCCTTGTCCTGGCTGAAATTGGGATGAATATTGGTGAGGAGCGCAAACAGCTCGCGCACCCTGAGAAAACGCGGCAGGCTCGCCACGTCGGAAATGAAGGCGACATTTTCCATCAGCTGGGCACGTTTCGCGAACGGGTCTTCGCCGAGCACCCTGATCGTGCCTTCATAGCTCGTCAGCCCCAGCATGGCATTGAGCGTCGTGGTCTTGCCCGCGCCATTGTGGCCGATCAGCCCGTAGATCCGCCCCGCCGGAATGTCGAAATCGAGATTGTGCAGGATCTGCTTGCCGCCGAAGGACTTGGAAAGGCCGCGGGCCGAAACGATGGGGTCGGTGGAAAGGGAAAGCTCGCTCATTTTGTCTGCCCTTCAAGCTTGGTGTCTTTCTCGACCAGGTCCTTGAGGTCCAGGTCCAGCGCCTTGATCTGCGCCGCGATGCGCGGCCAGTCTTCCTTTAAGAATTTCTCGCGCTCATGGGCCAGAAGCCCCGCCCGCGCACCTGATGTCACGAACATTCCCAGTCCCCTGCGTTTCTCCACCACACCGATATCGACGAGCGCTTCGAAGGCCCTGGTGACCGTCAGTGGATTGACCGAGAGGTCTGCAGCAATCTGGCGCACCGAGGGCAGAGCATCGCCCTCATTGACCTGACGCTTGAGGATCATCTCGATCAGCCGCTGCCGGATCTGCACGAATATCGGCTGGCTGGTATGAAAGTCATCCATGTGTCTTGCCTATATAGTGTGCTACTAACCTAACACACTAAATCGAGGTGTCAATGGGGCTGTGTGAGGGTTGGCGGTTCAGGCTACGAAGCGAAAAAATACACCGTACCGCCCTCGGGCTCGACCCGAGGGCCGGCCCGAGCGTTTCAGATGCAAAGTTGGTGCACGGTGAGAGCGGCCCTCGGGTCAAGCCCGAGGGCGGAGCCGCGTATGTGGGTAAGCCAACCCGTCACCCTCAATGTCGCTGCGCGCAGGGCGCCGCTACCTTGGGAGGTGCCGGGCTGGTGATCACCGACGCGCCGGTGCTAAATCCCCAGGCGGTCCTTCAGCGCATACCACCACGATCCCAGCGTTGAATATTGCGCGCGGAACATGCGCCCGCCGGGAAAGGGGATCCAGGGCAGGCTCGCAAATGTATCGAAGCGGCTCATGTCGCCCCGCACCGCTTCGCCGAGGATGCGGCCGAACAGGTGCGAGCCGGTGACGCCGTGACCCGAATAGCCATGGGCGAAATAGACGTTGTTCCCAAGGCGCCCCATCTGCGGCACGCGCGAGAAGGAGAGGGCAAAATTGCCGCTCCAGGCATAGTCAATCCTGACGTCCCGGAGCTGCGGATAGACCTTTTCGAGATTGGGCCTGAGCTTCGCCACGACATCGTCCGGGTCGGTGCCGCCATAGACCACGCCGCCGCCAAAGATCAGCCGGTGGTCGGCCGAGAGGCGGAAATAGTCGAGGATGTAGCGCACATCCTCGACGCACATGTCTGTCGGCAAGAGGGCCCGGGCGAGGTCCTCGCCCAGCGGTTCGGTGGCCATCATCTGGGTCGAGACCGGCATCACCCGCGAGGTGAGCTCCGGTACGACATTGCCCAGATAGGCATTGCCGCAGACAATGGCCGTATTGGCGCGCACCCGCCCCTTTTCGGTATGGACGGTGGCCCCGGCGCTATCCTGCTCGACCCTGGTCACGGGCGAGCGTTCATAGATGACGCCGCCCAGGCTTTCGAGTGCTGCCGCCTCGCCCAGGGTGAGATTGAGCGGGTGCATATGGGCGCCCGAGCGGTCGATCATGCCGCCCTCATAGACGTCCGAGCCGATATGCTGGCGGATCTGTGCCTTGTCGAGCAGTTCATGGTCATGCATGCCATGGCGGGCCCAGAGCGCCTTCTTGGCCTCCAGTTCCTCCATATGTTTGGGCGTGTAGGCAGCGTAGATATTGCCGCGCTTGAGATCGCACTGGATGCCATAGCGCTCTATCCGGTCATAGATGATGCCGGCGCCTTCCTGCAAAAGGCTGCCGACGAAATTGGCCGTTGCGGCGCCATAGCGGCGCTCGATCGTGCCCAGGCTCGCATTGAGCCCGTTCACCACCTGCCCGCCATTGCGACCCGAAGCCCCCCAGCCGACCTCGGCCGCTTCCACGACCACCACCTTGTAGCCATGCTCGGCCAGGCTGATGGCGGCCGAGAGGCCGGTATAGCCGGCGCCGACCACGCAGATGTCGGCCTCGGCATAGCCTTGCAGCACTTCTGGCGTGCGGACGATGTTTCGCGAAGCGGCGTAGTAGCTGGGCGGATAGGGCGATCCGGCATTGGGCGTTTCGGCCATCACACCACCTCGAGATAGGCTGAAAATTCAAGATCGGTGACCTGCGAGGCAAAGCCGGCAATTTCCTGCCTCTTGCAGGCCACGAACAGGGAATGGAGCGTTTCGTCGAAAATGCGCGGCACCATGTGGCCATCCTCAAAGGCGTTCACCGCCGAAGCCCAGTCGGCCGGCAGCTTGGGCAGGCGTTCCGAATAGGCGCGGCCCTTGAAGGGCTTGGGCGGCTTGACCTGGTCCTCGATGCCGACAAGAGCGGCGCCGAGAATGCCGGCCAGCACCAGATAGGGATTGGCATCGGCCCCCGCCACGCGATGTTCGATGCGCCGCGCCCTGTTGTTGCCGCCCGGAATGCGCACCGCCGTGGTGCGGTTCTCATAGCCCCAGGAAACCGCGCTGGGCGCATGGGTGTCGGGCCGCAGACGCCGGTAGGAATTGAAATGCGGGGCAAACAGCAGCGTCGTCTCGGCCATGCCCGAGAGCAGGCCACCCACGGCGTGATGCATCACATCCGAGCCGCTTTCCGTGCCATCGTCGAAGACATTGTTGCCCGCCGCGTCATTGAGACTGAAATGCACGTGAAAGCCATTGCCCGAACGGGCACCATAGGGCTTGGCCATGAAAGTGGCGACCAGATTGTGCTTGCGCGCCACGCCCTTGACGATGCGCTTGAACAGCACGGCGTCGTCGGCCGCCTTGAGCCCGTTGGTATGGAGCAGGTTGATCTCGAATTGCCCGATGCCGTTTTCCGCCACGGCCGTGTCGGCAGGCACATTCTGCTGCGCGCATTGGAGATAGACGTCGCGAAAGAACTCGCCGAAATCCTCCAATTCGTCGAGCGAGAGGATGGCGTCGGAATCGAGCCTCTTGCCGGTATAGGGCGAGATCGGCGGCTGGGCCGAATCGGCGTTCGGGTCGACCAGGTAGAATTCGAGTTCCGTCGCCACGACCGGCTCGAGTCCGTGCTCGGCATAGCGCCTCAGCACATGGGCCAGCGCCTGGCGCGGATCGCCCAGAAACGGCGTGCGCGCATCCTCGAACATCCAGAGCGGGATCATGGCGCTGGGCCGCGTGGTCCAGTTGATGGGCAGGGCGCCACGCCCGGTGGGGCTGCAGATGCCGTCGATATCGCCACTCTTGTAGACCATCGGGTTGCCCACGATGTCTTCGCCCCACACATCCACGCCGACAATCGAGAGCGGCATGCGAATGCCGTTGTCGGCAATGCGCCGGGCCTGGTCGATGGGGATGCGTTTGCCGCGCATGATCCCGTTGAGATCGCAGACGGCGGTATGCAGCACTTCGATTTGGGGATTGTCCGCCAGCCAGCTGACGATGTCTTCGTTTACGGTCGTTGCGGAACTCATGCCTGTCCGTCGCCCTTTTTCTGTGACATGACTTTAGCCTAGCAGGAGCGGGCGGGAAACGGGAAGGGGAGGGGTGGCAAATGCCGGAAACCAGGTCGCAATCGCGCCGGAACCGGCCGGTTATCGGGGTAATCGCCTGTGGCCGCGAGGTTGAGGGCGAGCCGGCCCAGGCGGTCAAACACCGTTACCTCGAGGCCGTGGAGCAGTTTGCCGAAGCCGTGCCGTTGATCGTGCCGACCAACCAGTCGCCCGAAAATGCGCCCGCCATCGTGGCCCATCTTGATGCCATCCTGCTCACCGGCAGCAATTCCAACATCGCCCCGCATCGCTATGGGTCGGACCGGCCCGGCGAGGTGCCGACCGATGACGGTCGTGACGCGTTCGGGCAGGCGCTGATCCGCGCCGCCATCACGGCAGCCAAGCCGGTCTTCGGCATCTGCCGGGGCCTGCAGGAAATCAATGTGGCTCTGGGTGGCACGCTGAAGGATCTGCGCGCCAGCATCGGCCCCGACGTCCACCATGCGCCGGCCGATGTGTCGCGGGAGGAAATGTTTGGGTTTTCCCACCCCGTAAAGGTTGTCGCCAATGGCATTCTGCACCGGTTCACCGAGGCCGACAGCCTCACGGTAAACAGTGTTCACTTCCAGACGATAGAGCGGCTGGCCGAAGACCTCGTGATCAATGCCACCGGTCCTGAAGGGGTGGTCGAGGCGGTCGCCGCGACATCGACGCCGGCCCCGGTCTTTGCCGTGCAATGGCATCCCGAATGGCAGCCCGCGCAGCGCCGGCATGATCTGGCCTTCTGGCATTATCTGGGAGAAGCAGCGCGCGCCACATATATGCCGGCACCGGGCGCGGAGACCGCAGCATGAGCAGTTTTTCGACCCGTCTCTTCATCAATGGCACTTTCGTCCATGGCGAGGGCAAGCCCGAAACCGCCTTCGAGCCGGCCCTGGGCAAGCCCCTTGCCGAAGTGCCCTCGGCCAGCCCCAGCCAGATCGATCAGGCGGTGCAGGCAGCAAATACGGCCTACAAGGATTGGTCGAAGCGCGCCCCGCGCGAGCGCAGCGCCGCCCTCCTCGCCATTGCCGACGCCATCGAGGCGAGGGCCGAAACGCTGGCTGGCATCGAGTCGAAAAATGCCGGCAAGCCCCTGCGCTTTGCCCGCTCGGGCGAGCTGGCCAATGTCGCCGATGTCTTCCGATTCTACGGCACGGCGGTGCGCAACGTGCCCGCCCCGGCCGCTGGCAATTATCGCGGCGCGGGCCGCACCAGCCTTGTGCGCCGTGACCCAATAGGCGTCATTGCTCAGATCGCGCCCTGGAACTATCCGCTGCTGATGGCCGCCTGGAAGATCGCGCCGGCCATTGCGGCGGGCAATGCCGTGGTCATAAAACCCTCGGAACTGACGCCGCTGAGCCTGTTGGCGCTCAGCGAGATATTTGCCGAAATCCTGCCCGCCGGTGTCGTCAACGTTGTCACCGGCAATGGTCCGGATGTCGGCCATGCCCTCGTCTCGCATGACCTGGTGCGGATGATTTCGCTGACCGGCGATGTCCGTACGGGCCGAGCCGTGCTGCAGGCCGCCGCCGGCCCGATGATCAAGCGCACCCATCTCGAACTCGGCGGCAAGGCGCCGGTGATCGTCTGCGCCGATGCCGACCTCGACAAGCTGGTCGATACCCTGCGCGAGGCAAGCTTTTACAATGCCGGACAGGACTGCACCGCGGCCTGCCGGATCTTGGCCCATCGCGACGTGGTGCAGCCCCTGACCGACAGGCTCGAAGCCATGATCGGCGCGCTGGTCTATGGAAAGCCCGAGCGCGACGACGTCGAATTCGGCCCGGTAATCAGCGCCCGTCAGCAGGAGCGCGTCGACGGATTCGTCTCCCGCGCCCGGGCGAGCGGCTACGATGTCATGCAGGGCAAGGCCGCCGAGCCCGAGGGCTTCTTCTTTGCCCCCACCCTGGTCGCCGCGCCCATCGAGGCCGAGATCGTGCAAAAGGAAGTGTTTGGCCCGGTGCTTTCCATCACGCCCTTTGACGACAACAGCCAGGCGCTCGACTGGGCCAATGCGTCCGAATATGGGCTGGGGTCCTCGGTCTGGTCGCAGAAGACCGAGACGGCGATGGAGCTCGCCAATGCGCTCGAATATGGCGTCACCTGGATCAATACCCACGGCGTCATGGCCACCGAAATGCCCCATGGGGGCATGAAGAATTCAGGTTATGGCTCCGATCTCTCCATGCAGTCACTGATCGATTATACCCAGATCCGCCACCTGATGCTGGGCTAGGCCGGCCGATCACGTCTCGGGGATGGCCCCACTGCCGTCCCAATCCTGGTTCAGATTGACAATGTCAGCTGCGACTTTCTTAGGCGGAAGGAGCCGCTCCTTGGCGGATTAGACACGAGTAACGGTTCGCGCCGTGTTCGGCCCGAACCGTGAGCAAGGAGATAGACCATGATTAGACGAGTAGGGCGCCCCGGACTGATCGGGACCATGGCCAGGACGGCCGTGATCGCCGGTACCGCAACCGCCGTTTCGGGTGGGGTCGCCAAGATGCAGGGCTATGGGCCCAAGCCGACCCCCGAACCCGCTCCCGCTCCCACGCCACCGCCGGCGGCCCCGGTCTACGTGACCCAGCCACCTCCTGCCGCGCAGGAAGCCAGCGGCATGTCGATGGAGGCCATGGAACAGCTCAAGGAGCTCGCGCAACTGCACGAATCCGGTGTGCTGACAGATGAAGAATTTGCGGCCCAGAAGGAAAAACTGCTGCACTAGCCGCCTGGCGGCGCCGGACCCGGTCTGGCGTCGCCACTCCTCGCAGGCCAGCGGTCGACGCCTGATCAGCGGGCCGCTTGCAAAGCCCATCTGCGAACTGGGCGCGTCGCCAAACGCGTGCCGAATGGCGCGCAACAATGGTAAGCGTGCCCATCGAGAAGGTCTCCCTTGCCCTTGATCGCCGATCAGGTGAGCCTGCCGCACGCCTGGGCGCGCAATTTCGCACGGGGCAGCCATGTCGGCTGGTCTTCCCGCTTCGAACCGAGCAGGAGCGGGAAAGGCGCAGCGCCTATTCATCCCGTTGATGCGCCTCACGCCAGCTACAGCTCAACGGGATGATGGGCGCGCCAAGTTGATCGTTGGATAGTTACCTTCGTATTGGCAGGAGTTCGGCTTGCCTTAACCCAGGGTCCTGTCACAAGGAGTTTTTATGCGGTTGTGACCCCATTCTCACGTGCCTAGCCTCCGACGTCTCTCGGAGGTTCCATGACAGTCCCAAGCACCATTCCCATTGTCGTCGTCGAGGAAGGATTGGTTGCCGCTGCCGGCCTGTCCACCGCATCCGCCGCCTGGGCAAAGGCCAATGGGTTTACCGGCAAGCGCGGGCAGATGCTGGCGCTGCCCGGACCGGATGGCACAGTGGTCGGACAGCTGTTTGGCGCGGGCAATGCCGACGATCGTACTCCTTTGGTCCTGGGACTAGCCGGGGCAAAACTGCCCGATGGCGACTATCACCTGGAAGGCGCCTATGGCGATGCTCAACTCGCCACGATCGGCTTTCGGCTGGGGGCCTATCGCTTCGATCGATACCGCTCCGCCGAGACGGCACCCCGGATCGTCGCCCCAAATGGGGGCGACTGTGCAGAAGCCGACATTCTGGTGGAAGCTGCCGTCCTGGCGCGCGATCTCATAAACACGCCGGCCAATGACCTTGGTCCCGACGCCTTTGACGCGGCGATCCGCGACTTTGCGCGGGCCCGCGGCATGACCTGCAAGGCCGTGGTCGGTAGCGATCTGCTGGGCGCCAATTTCCCGATGATCCATGCCGTTGGCAGGGCCGCCAGCCAGCCTCCCCGCTTGATGGATCTGGCCTGGGGCAAGGAAACCGACCCCAAGATTACCCTGGTCGGCAAAGGTGTCACCTTCGATACCGGCGGCCTCGATATAAAGACGGCGGCCGGCATGTTGCTGATGAAGAAGGATATGGGTGGCGCCGCCAATGTTCTCGGCCTTGCCCATGCGATCATCTCGGCCGGCCTGCCCGTACGGCTGCGCGTCCTGATCCCGATCGTGGAAAATGCCATCGCCAGCGACAGCTTCCGGCCCGGAGATGTGCTGACGTCGCGCAAGGGACTGACCGTGGAGATCGGCAATACCGATGCGGAGGGCCGTTTGATCCTAGCCGACGCTCTCGCCCTGGCCGATGAAGAGAGCCCGGAACTGCTGCTGGACATGGCCACGCTGACCGGAGCGGCGCGCGTGGCACTGGGGCCGGAATTGCCCGCACTCTATTCGACCGACGATGATCTGGCCCGCGATCTGATGGCCTCCGGCATCAAGGTGGACGACCCGCTTTGGCAGATGCCGCTGTGGTCCCCTTATGACGCCATGATGAGTTCGATGATTGCTGACGTTAACAATGCCGGCACTGGCGGCTTTGCCGGTTCCATTACCGCCGCACTGTTCCTCAGGCGCTTTGTCGAGAAGGCGAGGGCATGGGTGCACCTCGACATCATGGCTTGGGCGCCCGAGGCCCGTCCGGGTCGCCCCGTGGGCGGAACCGACCACGGCATACGATCGGTTTATGACGTGCTCAGACACCGCTATCCCAGGCGTTGACGGTTCCGGTTCGGAGGCCCTGCTACTTCAGCTGGTCCAGCACCCATTGCCGGAATGCCATGACACGCGGCAGGCCGGCCTTGGTCTGCGGCGTCACCATGTAGTAGGCGCCCGGACCAGCGATGCGCCCGGGAAAAGGCGATACAAGCTGGCCCTGCTTCATTTCCTCTTCGATCAGGAAGGTCGGCATCAGCGCCATTCCGAGGCCGGCCTTGGCTGCCTCGATAATCATGAAAAAGTGCTCCAACCTCGGTCCCCAGTTGATTTCGGGCAGGTCGGAGCCGATGGAGCGGAACCAGTATTCCCAACTGTCAGGCCGCGTCGAATGGTCGATCAGGCGATAGTCGGCGAGCTGGGTGGGATGCGTCAGCGGCGGCCGGCCGGCGAGCAGCGCGGGGGCGCAGACGACCTGGATTTCCTCGCTCATCAGCGGGTCAATCAGCGCCTCCGACCACTGGCCATGGCCGAAGCGAATGGCAATGTCGATGCGCTCCCGGGTAAAATCGAGCTCGCCATCGCTGGACACGACATTAACCGAGACATCGGGGTAGAGCGCCTGAAACGATGGCAGGCGCGGCAATAGCCAGCGCGTGCCGAAAGTCGGCAACATGCCCACCGACAGCGTGCCCTTGCCTGCCTTCGACGACATAAGCTCGACCGTCCCGGCTTCGATCAGGTCGAGCGAACGGCTGACCAGGCGGCTGTAATACATGCCCTGGTCGGTGAGCTGGATGCGCCGGCTGCGCCGCGTGAAGAGCGGCACTTCAAGATATTCCTCGAGGCTGTGCACCAGGCGACTGGCCGCGCTCTGGGTCACGTTCAGCTCCTCGGCTGCGCGTGTGAAGGAATTGTGTCGCGCGACAGCTTCGAAGGTTCTTAATGCGTTGAGAGAGGGGAGAACGCGTCGTTTCACGGATTATCATTCCATAGAGTCATGCAAGGGCGATCTTTATGCGCCTTGAAGCGAGACGCCAAGCAGATAGCATTTTCAAAAGACGCACATAAGCCACCACTCATCCCTGACCTTCTGGACCCATCAAATGATCCCATTTCACATGGCCTTCGCCGTTAGAGACAAGGAAAGCACCCGACACTTTTATGGCGATGTCATCGGCTGCAAGGTGGGTCGCGAGGCCGAGAACTGGATCGATTTCGACTTTTTCGGCCACCAGCTTTCCGCTCACCTGAATTCGGACCCCAAGCCGGCGGCCAAGTCCAAGGTTGGCGATGACATGGTACCACTGCACCATTTCGGTGCGGTCCTGCCCTGGGACACCTGGAATGGCCTGATCGATCGCCTGCGCGGCGCCTCTTATCCCTTCGTCATGGAGCCCAAGATCCGCTTCGAAGGTGAGCCGGGCGAGCAAGGGACCTTCTTCCTGCTCGATCCCTCGGGAAATGCGCTGGAATTCAAGTCTTTCCGCAATCCCGACGCCATTTTCGAACACTGAGCCCAAACCCATGAATTCCTTCGAGATTGGTCGCGCCCTCACTTCCATTACCATGGGCATCGATGCCTATGAGCGGCGCCAGCCTGCTGACAAAAGCCTCCTCGGAGGGGAGGGTCTCGTTCCGATCTATCTCGGTGGCGACAGCATACCGGCGCGCGCCTACAATGACGTTGAAACCATCAAGTCTGATCTCGATACCCTTGAGAAGCAAGCTGCCGCCCTGCCGTCCGGTCCGCGCAAAGTCTTCCTCGAAGGCATGATTCGCTCGGTTCGTACCGCCACCAAGATGCTGGCCGGGGCGAGCCCCAGCTTTGAAGAAAAGGTCACCCAGCTCGTTGGTGCCCCCGCCGGCCGGGAAGATGCTGCCGTTATCGAAGACGCCCGCGCCAAGCTGGATGCGGTCCTCAAACGTTCCGGTTTCGTCAATGGCTCGCTCGGCGAACGCGTCGCGGCCTGGGAAGAAGCGCGCGCCGTGCCGGCCGAACAGGTCGAGACAGTGTTCCGCGAACTGATGACCAAGGCCAAGGCCAAGACCGATGCCATGATCTTCGATACCGGAGACTATGACATGGTCCTCAACCCGGTTCGCGGCATGTTCTACACCGCCCGCTGCTCCTTCAACGAAGGCAAGATGGACCTCAATTTCGATTTGAGCTTCACGCGTGCTGCGCTCAAGCATCTGGTTTGCCACGAAGTCTATCCCGGTCACTCGACCCAGCTCCTCTCGACCAAGGCCGCCGTCGACGCCGGCGAAGCCGCGGCCGACGCGCTGCTCATCACGACCGACGCCATCACCGGCTGCGTGCAGGAAGGTATCGGCGACCAGGGCGTGCACCTCATCGATTTCGTCGAGGACGACGATGACGCCATCCACATCGAACTGCGCCGCGTCCGCTCCGCCGCCCAGACCAGCGCCGCCTGGATGCTGATGGTGGAAGGGGTGCCGCGCGAGGATGTCGCCAACTACCTGCGCACCACCGCCATGGGCCAGGAAGCCTGGGTGCAGGGTCGCCTGCGGATGGCCGCCCATCCGTTCCGCGGCCCCTTCATCTCCTCGTACTGGGCCGGCAACGAGATCGTCCGCAAGGTGCGCGAACGCGTGACGGACGCCGAGCGCCCCGCTTTCATCAAGGCGCTTTATTCCTACGCGAACTCGCCCGAGAGCCTCTCGATGTTCCCGCAAGTCGCCAACTAACTAGAAGGTCAGGGCCCCATGAAATTCACCATTATCGGTGCCGGCGCCATCGGCGGTCTGGCCGGCGCCTATATGACCCAAGCCGGCCACGATGTGCTCCTCGTCGATCGCTGGAAAGAACATGTCGACGCCCTCAACGCCAATGGCATGACCATCGATGGCGTCCGTGGAGATCTCAAGGTCAAGGTGAAGGCGGCAACGCCCGACCAGCTTTCGGGTGACCTCGGCGTCGTGCTCATCGCCACCAAGTCGCAGCACACGCTCGACGCGCTCAGGCAGATCGTGCCGCTGCTCACGCCCGACAGCGCCGTCGTCTCTTATCAGAACGGCTTCAATGAGCCCGACATGATCACGCTGCTCGATGAAGCCGGACTTCCGGGCAAGGACATCGTCATCGGCTCCATTCCCAACTATGGCGGCGCGCTGGTCGACCCCGGATATATCGAGTTCGTGCATGAAGGGCCGATCCAGCTGGGCGAACTGAGCGGCGAGACGACGCCGCGCCTCAAGCAGATCGGCGACGCGCTCACGGCGCTGACCGAAGTCCAGTATTCGGACCGCATCTGGGGTCAGATCTGGGCCAAGGAAGTCTATTCCGCCCAAGTGGTGTTCTCGGCTCTCGCCGATGCCAAGATCCGCGACACGCTCGGGGTCGAGCGCTACGCCCGTCTCGCCGGTGCCGTCGTCAAGGAAGCGCTCGAAATCGCCGATGCCAACAAGATCGACATCCAGGCCTTCGACTTCTTCGATCCTGCCAATTACCGCGTGAAGACAGCGGAGGACACCAAGAAGCTCCTCGCCAATATCGACCACGCCATCTGGCTCCTCAAAAAAGACCAGGACAACAAGCCGACCCACAATTTCAAGAAGAAGGGCTCGGGCATCTGGTGGGATATCGTTTACCGCAAACGCCCCTCCGAAACCCGCGCCTTTGCCGGCAAGCTTATCGAGTTTGGCAAAAAGGCCGGCGCCGATACCCGTCTCAACGAAAAGATGGTCGGCATGATCTACGAAATCGAAGACGGCAAGCGCCAGCTCGGCTTCCACAATTACGATGAACTCGAGGCCTACGCGGCCGAGATCGGAAAGACCCTGCCATGACCACCAAGCTCGGCGTCGGCCTCATCGGCGCGCATACCTGGGCCGACAAGGCACACCTTCCCGGCTACAAGGCACATGAGCGCGTCGACCTGATCGCCGTGTGCGATCTCGACCCAGCCCGCGCCAAGGCGATGGGCGAGAAGTACGGCGCGAAAAAGGTCTATACCGATCCGGAAAAACTGATCGCGGATCCGGATGTGCAGATGGTCGATGTCTGCACCCCGACCCATACGCACCTGCCGCTGAGCCTCCTCGCCATCGAAGGCGGCAAGCATGTGCTATCGGAAAAGCCGCTCCACACTGAGGCGGCGCCAGCTTTCGATGCGGCCGCCAGGGCGGATGCCAAGGGCGTTCGCACCAAGCTTGGGTTCACTTTCCGCTATTCGCCGGCCATCAGGCAGATCAAGAAGTGGATCGATGACGGCACACTCGGCGAGGTCTTCCATATCCACGGCTTCGAGCAGAATTCGCAATGGCTCGACCCCCAGGAACCGTTGCGCCAGATTACGCCGGGCGTCGATCGCAATTCCCTGATCCCCGCCTCCATCGTCGGCTATGGTTCGCACCTCATCGACCTGATGCGCTGGCTCGGCGGCGAGTTCGGCTCGGTCGCCTCGACCATGAAGAATTTCATCCCCGAGCGTATCGTTCGCGGTGAAGTGGGCCTGCAAAAGATCAAGGTCGAAGACGGCGCCGTGGCGCTGGTCGAATATGCCAACGGCGCCCAGGGTCTCCTCCAGACCTCCTATGTCGCCGTCGGCAACTATCCCGGGGTCGAAATCCGCGTCTATGGCTCCAAGGGTGCCGCCGTGGCTCGCCTGATCTCGGAATTCGGCACTGCCGAAACGCTCAAGATCGCCAAGGCAGAAGCCGTCGAATTCATCCCATATGACGTCGGCCCCGCGGCGCTGCCCCCGGGTACGACGCTCAATACGCCCTGGCCGGAACTCTATTATCGCAATCTCGTCCGCCACTTCGTGGATGAAATCCTCGAAGATCGTCCGCAGGAATGCACCTTCTTTGACGGCGCCAAGAGCCAGGAGATCGTGGATGCGGTCATCAGGGCGCACTTCGAGCGCCGCTGGGTGGATTTGCCGGGCAAACGCGCATGACGGCTCAATACGACCCAGCGGTGGTCGACGACTTCCTCGCCCATCACTGGCGTTTTAGGCCCGTCGATGCGACGTTCATGGGCGATACGTCTCATGATGCCGAGCTGCCGCCAGTCGGTCCTGATACGCTTGCCGAAGAAATCGCCGAAATCGACGGTCTCCTCGCGCGTCTCGAAGCCAGCCGCGAGCCAGAAAATCTCGGCCACAGGCTCGACCGGCGCATGATGCTGGCCGAACTGCGCATGCAGCGGCTTGCTGCCGAAACGCGGCCCCGGCTTCACAACCCCGCCTGGTATTCGGGCGAGGCGGCGTTTTCGATCATTTCGCTGCTCTTGCCGCAGTCCATGCCCATCCGCCACGCGGCATTGATCGCACGGCTCAACGGCATTGCCGGTTTTCTGCGCGCCGCCACAGAACGCCTCGATGGCGTGCCGGCTCCGCAGGGTTGGGTAAAACGGGCGCGAAAGGAGGCCACGGCCATGGCCGGGTTCCTGCGCACCGACATAAAACTCCACGACGAATTCGCCGACGACTGGGCCGAACCCGCACGCCAGGCCGCTGACGCCTTCGAAGCCTTCGCCGCCGCGCTTGACACTCGGCCCGACGCCGATCCGGCCTGTGGCGAGGCCTATCTCGCCCAGCTTATGGCCGAAATCCACGGCCTTCCCATGTCTCCGCGCGTCGCGGTGGCGATGGCGGAAGCCGCCTATCGCCGCATGGGCGACGAGATGGAGGAGATGGCGCGCGCCATCGATCCGTCCCGCACCCCCGAGCAAATCATCGCCGGCCTCGCCGACATCCACCCCGCAGATCCCGAAGCCGTCTTTGACAGCTATATGGATTGGGACGTGCAAGCGGTTGCCCAAGGCGCCGAACTCGTCACCCCGGCGCAGGAATACGATCTCGACTATCGCTGGATGGCCCCGTGCTTCCGCAAGATCAGCCAACCGCTCTACTTCCTCTTTTATCGCTCGCCGCCTGGCCTCAATCCCGGCGCCGGTAGCGTTTATTGGGTCACCCCGCCCGGCGAGGATGAACAGGCGTTCCTTCGCGGCAACAATACCGCGATGGTGAAAGCCATCCATTCGGTCCATCACGGCAGCATCGGCCACCACACGCAGAATACCCGCGCTCGCATGGCCGCCTCGCGCATTGCCCGCATTGCCGGCACCGATTGCGCGCTGGGCCTTGCCTTCCTGGGGTCGGGCACGCTGATCGAAGGCTGGGCGTGCTATGTCGAAGATCTGCTGATGGAGGTTCCCGACTTTTACACGCCCGAGGAAATACTCCTCCTCAAGCAGTTCGAACGTCGCAATGCCGCCAGTGTTCTGGTCGACATCAAGCTGCACCTCGGAGATTGGAGCCTCCAAGAGGCCATGGATTTCTATCGCGAGGCCGGCTTTGCCGCTGCGCGCGTCGAGGGCGAAGTCGTACGCAACTCCATGCTACCGGGCTCGCGCCTCATGTACTGGTTGGGCGTCGAAGGCATCAAGACCTTGCGCCAGCGCTGGAAGGGCGACACGCTCAGCTTCCACGACAGTCTCCTGAGCTACGGTCACGTGCCGCTCGCCTGGATCGCCGAGGAAATGGAAAGAGCAGGGCAACTCCACCCATGACGGATCAGACCACTCCACTGCTCGATATCCGCGGTCTTGTCACCGAGTTCTCCACCGAAACTGGTATTGTCCGCGCTGTCAAAGGCGTCGATCTCACCATCGGGCAGGGCGAGACCGTTGCCCTTGTCGGCGAAAGTGGCTCGGGCAAGTCCGTCACCAGCCTGTCCGTCATGCGGCTCATTCCCAAGGGCATCGGCGCCATTGCCGACGGCGAAATGCTGTTCCGAACCCGCGCCGGCCAGGTCATCGACCTCGTCAAGCAGCCAGAAAACGCCATGCGCGCCATTCGCGGCAATGAAATCGGCATGATCTTCCAGGAGCCGATGACCTCGCTCAACCCCACCCAGAAGGTCGGGGCCCAGATCGCCGAGGCCGCGCGCCTCCACCAGAACCTGACGCGCAAGCAGGCCTGGGCCCGCGCCGTCGAAATGCTGGCGCTGGTCGAAATTCCTGAGCCGGAGCGCCGTGCCGAAATCTATCCGCACCAAATGTCAGGCGGCATGCGGCAGCGCGTCATGATTGCCATGGCGCTGGCCTGCAATCCTGCTCTCCTGATCGCCGACGAGCCGACCACGGCACTCGACGTCACAGTGCAGCTGCAGATCCTTGAACTCATGCGGCGCCTCCAGCGCGAGATCGGCATGGGCATCCTCTTCATCACCCACAATCTGGGGGTGGTGGCCGAAGTCGCTGATCGCGTTGCCGTCATGTATGGCGGCCGCATCGTCGAGACCGCGCCGGTGCGCGAACTGTTCGCCCGACCCAGCCATCCCTATACACGCGGCTTGCTCAACAGCCTGCCTGTGGTTGATCATGCCGCTCGCAGCCGCGGCCAGGAGCTGCGACTCCAGACCATTTCCGGTAGCGTGGTGGATCCACGCAATCCGCCCAAGGGGTGCGATTTCAACCCGCGCTGCGCCTGGGTGATCCCGGAATGCCGCGCTGCCGTGCCACCCCTTTTGACTGTCGTTCCCGAACATCGGGCGCGCTGCATTCGCTGGAACGAACTTCATGGCTGAGCCGCTCCTCGTCGTCGAAGACCTCAAGGTCCACTATCCAATCGGCAAGACGCTGTTCAAGGAAGGCGTGACGCTCAAGGCGCTTGACGGTGCTTCATTCACCGTGGGCAAGGGTGAGGTCGTCGGCCTTGTTGGGGAATCGGGGTCCGGCAAGACGACACTCGGCCGCGCCGTGCTGCGGCTTGTCGAGCCCACCTCGGGCAAGGTCCTGCTCGATGGCCAGGATGTTACCGCCATGCCGGCCAAGGAGCTCAAATCGCTCCGTAGCCGCATGCAGATCATTTTCCAGGATCCCTATGCCAGTCTCAATCCGCGCATGAGTGTGGGCCAGATCCTGGGCGAGGCGCTGATGCTGCATGGCATCGGCACCCGCAAGGATCGTGAACAGCGCATCGGCGACCTGCTCGAAAAGGTTGGACTGCCGCGCAGCGCTTCAGCGCGTTTTCCGCATGAGTTTTCCGGCGGGCAGCGCCAGCGCATCGGCATTGCCCGGGCGCTGGCGGTCAACCCTGAATTCATCGTCGCCGACGAGCCAGTTTCGGCCCTCGACGTGTCGATCCAGGCACAAATCATCAATCTGCTGCAGGACCTGCGCAAGGAGCTGGGCCTGTCGCTGCTGTTCATTGGGCATGACCTGTCGGTGATCGAATTTCTCTGTGACCGGGTCATCGTGCTCTATCTGGGCAAGGTCATGGAAATGGGAACGGCGGCAGATCTCTACGAGCGACCCCGCCATCCCTATACGCGCGCGCTGCTCGACGCGGCGCCGGTCCCCGATCCGACGGTGCGGCGCGAACGCATCACGCTCAAGGGTGATCTCCCGAGCCCCATCAATCCGCCCTCGGGATGCGTGTTCCGCACCCGCTGCCCCTACGCCATCGCACCATGTGCCGAGATCGTGCCGGAGCTCGAAGCAATGGACAACGGGCACCGCGTCGCCTGCATTCGCGCTCACGAACTCGACCTCGCCAACCCGGCTGCCTGAACCCCTTCTGCCCATTTCGCAAGCACCCTGTGCAAGCACGCGCCACACCTGGCGCGTGCTTCCTGGTTTTTCGTCCATAACGGTGTTTCCATGAGTTGAAGTGCGTGGAATTTGAATTTTTTTGGCCATTGCATGAGGCGAGCTTGGCGCATCATGCTCCCTGTCATGAAACGCATATTCATCGCATCGCGCGGAAATCCTGAACATTTAGCCCAACTTTTCCGTGCGGAATTGCCGGATTTCGAGGTGCTGACCGAACAGCCCAAGGCGGGCGACAGTGACGTTCCGTACATCGTCGTCGGCCGCCCGCTGCCCGGTGTCATACGCGCGGTTCCGGGCCTCAAGCTGGTCCTCAGTCTCAATGCCGGCATCGAGCATCTGCTCGCCAGCGGCGAGGTGCCCGATGACCTCCCCATCGTTCGCCTCGTAGACGACGGACTGGCCCTGGGCATGGCCGAATGGGTCCTGGCGCAGGCGCTGGCTTGGCACCGCAACCTTTTCCTCTATGCCGATCTGCAGGCCAGGGGCGAATGGACGCCGCAGCCCGAAAAGCTCGCCAATGAGCGCAAAGTGACGGTGCTGGGCGCGGGCGCGCTTGGTCGCCCCGTCGCCGAGCACTTTGTGCGTTTCGGCTTTGAAACCCGCGTCTGGGCACGATCGAAACACGAAATCCCCGGCGCCACCACTTTTGCCGGCCCCGAGACGATCCTCGACGCCGTGCGCGACGCAGATATCCTCGTCAACCTCTTGCCCCTGACCGCAGAGACCGCGGACGTGGTGGGTACACGGCTCATCGACGCACTGGCCGACGGCGCGTTCTTCATCAATGGCGCGCGCGGCGGTCACGTGGTCGATGCGGATCTCATTGCCGCACTCGACAGCGGCAAGCTCAGTGGCGCGGCGCTCGACGTGTTCCGCATCGAGCCCCTGCCCTCGGAAGACCCGCTCTGGCGCCACAACAAGGTCCGGCTGTCCCCGCATGTGGCGGCGCCGACGCATCAGCATATGGCCGTCAAGGAAATGGCCGCAAACATCCGACGCTTCGAGAACGACGAGCCGATACCGCACGTCGTCGATCGCAGCCTGGGTTACTGAAGACCGGAAAACCGGCACGTCGACTGAGCTTTTTGCAGATCAAGGAAGGGAAAACATGACTATCAAACTATCGCGCCGCGTCGTCTTGCAGGGCATCCTCGCCGGCACCACGGCCTTTGCCACCATGCGCGTGCTGCCAACCATGGCCCAGCAGGCCGGCGGCACCCTCAATGTCGGTCTCACTTATGAGCTCGACACCATGAATACCTATTCCACCGGCTTCCTCGCCGATGCCCAGCACACGGTCATCGAAGGGCTGATCGCCCCTGACCAGGACGCGCGCTACGTGCCGGTACTCGCCAAGGAAGTCCCGACCCTCGACAATGGCGGCATTGTCCTGTCCGAGGACGGCTCCAGGATGACCATCACCTATCATCTGCAGGAGAACGTGAAGTGGCACGATGGAGCCCCTTTCACCTCGGCTGACGTCAAGTTCACCTGGGAAGCAGTCAAGGATCCGGCCTTCATCGCCGAATCCAAGGACGGCACCCAGGATATCGACAGCATCGACCTGCCCGACGACTACACGGTGGTCTGCAACTACAACACGGTGAAGCCGAACTTTGCCTCGACCCTGTTCACCTTCGGCATTATGCCCAAGCACCTGCTCGAAGGCACCGACCTGAACACCTCGTCCTATAACGAGACACCTGTTGGCACCGGCCCGTTCAAGGTCGCCGAATTCGTGCGGGGCCAGTATGTCGTGCTCGACAAGAATACCGACTATTGGCGCACTGCCGAGAATGGCGACGCCCTGCCTTACCTTGATCGCCTGGTGTTCCGCATCGTCACCGACAGCAACACTCTGATCACCCAGCTCCAGAGCGGCGAACTCGACATGGCCGTGTCGGTGCCCTATGGCCGCGCCTCGCAGCTTGAAGGCGTGGAAGGTCTCGAGATCGTTGTCGGTCCGCAGCTGAGCTGGGGGCACCTCGACTTCAACTTCCGCAATGAACTGCTGACCGATATCGCGGTCCGCAAGGCCGTGGCCCATGCCATCAACCGCGAGACGCTGATCCGTGTCCAGGGCGGCTTCCCGACCCCGATCAAGTCGCTGGTCCTGCCGATCTTCGACCTCTACGACGATGCGACCCCCGAATATGCCTATGACGTCGCCGCGGCCAATGCACTCCTCGACGAAGCCGGGTACACCAAGGGTGGCGATGGCATCCGCGAAAAAGATGGCAAGCGCCTGAGCTTCAATTTCGTGGTCCAGGCCGGTCGCGCCGACGACGAAAATGTGCAGCAGGTGATCATTGCCCAGCTGAAGGAAATTGGCGTCGAGGCCACCGCCGACAACAAGACCGGCGTCGCTTACCGCGAAGCCCGCTACACTGGCGGCTATGATCTGATCTATGGTCGCTGGATCACTTCGGCCGATCCGGTCTACTCGATCTTCTACGGCACCGAAGGCGAGAATAACGGTCAGGGCTACTCCAACCCTGCGCTCGACGAAGTGTTCGCCCGCCTCGAAAACACGCTGGACCAGGCCGAACGCAAGGCCGCCGCTTCCGAGATGCAGAAAATCATCGCCGAAGACCTGCCTGCCATCGCCCTCACCGGCGGCGTCTCGGTCATCGCCAAACCCGTCGAGCTCAAGAACTTCATTCCCAACCCCACCAACATGACCAATTTCGTGGACACCAAGGAATGGTATCTTGAGAGCTGAGTGCTCGACAAAGACTCTTGAACTGCTGGCCGGCCCTGTTTCGACAGGGCCGGTGGCTCCGAGCCCCCAAGGAGCAAGATGAGCCTAGGTTACGTCATTCGCCGTCTGCTCGGCGCCATACCGCTTTTGTTGGGCATTTCGGTCATTCTGTTCGTCATTATCCAGTTGGCGCCGGGTGGCCCGCTTGACATCTATGCCGAAAATCCTTCCGTCAGTAAGGAAGCGCTGGCGCAGATCGCCGCCCGCTATGGCCTCGACCAGCCCGTTCCCGTACAGTATTTCCTCTGGCTCAAGGCCATCCTGGTCGGCGACTGGGGTTATTCGATCCGCACTGGCCGCCCGGTTCTCGACGAGATCGTGCTGCGTCTGGGACCGACTTTGCAACTGGGCGGGCTTGCCATGCTGGTCTCACTGCTGATCGCAGTGCCCGTCGGCATCATCAGCGCCGCCCGCCGGGGCACCAAGCTCGACGGCACCGTGACCGTATTGAGCTTTGCCGGTATCTCGACCCCCGTCTTCTGGCTCGCCTTGCTGCTGCAACTCCTGTTCAGCGTGAAGCTTGGCTGGCTACCGTCCGCCGGCTACCAGTCCATCGGCGATGGCTCGTTCATCGACCGGCTGCGCCATATCATCATGCCCGCGGCGGTGCTGTCGCTGGCGACAGTAGCCAGCTGGAGCCGCTTCATCCGGTCGGGCATGATCGACGTCCTCAACCAGGACTATATCCGTACCGCCTATGCCAAGGGGCGCAGTGAGCGCGCCGTGCTGTTCCTGCATGCCCTGCGCAACGCCATGATCCCTGCGGTGACGGTGATTGCAGTCGACTTCGTAACCATCATTTCGGGCGCCGTCATCACCGAGACGGTCTTTGCCTGGCCCGGCATAGGTCGGCTCTTCATGGAAAGCATGGACGGCCGCGACTATCCCATGCTGATGGGCCTGATGATGATGGGATCGCTCGCCATCGTCGTCGCCAACATCGTCGCCGATCTCTGCTACGCGGCGCTCGATCCGAGGATCCGCTATGACTGATGCCACGGCCCAAGATGTCCTCATTGCCGAGGCGCCGCCGCAAACCTACTGGCGTCGCGTCCTGCGCCGCTTCCTTAAGCGCCGTCTCGCCGTTATCGGTGCGGTCTTCCTGGTGGTGCTCGGCATAGCTGTGACCATCGGGCCGATGATCTCGCCCTATTCCTACGACTATCAGGATTTTGAACTGCTCGGCATGCCCGGTCCGATGTCGGCCGAACACTGGCTCGGAACGGACGAACTGGGCCGGGACGCGTTGACGCGCCTCCTGCACGGTGGCCGGGTGTCTCTCGCAGTGGGCCTGGCCGGCGCCATGATCGCGGGCATTGTCGGAACGCTGGTGGGCGCGATATCGGGCTTCTACCGTGGCATCCCCGACGTCGCCCTGATGCGTTTCACCGACGTGATGATGTCGATCCCGACGCTGCCGCTGGTGCTGCTGCTTTCGGGCCTGTTCCGGCCGAGCCCGCCGCTGCTGGTCGCCATTGTCGGCATTCTGATCTGGATGGGCACGGCGCGCCTGGTGCGCAGTCAGTTCATGGCTCTGCGCGAACGCGAATTCGTCGAGGCTGCAAGGGCGCTCGGCGCCAGCGGGCCAAGGCTGATGTTCCGCCATATCCTGCCCAATGCCATCGGGCCGATCACCGTGGCTTCAACCCTGGCGGTGGGCAGCGCCATCATGCTGGAATCGGCGCTCTCCTTCCTTGGTTTCGGCATCCAGCCGCCGGTGCCGACCTGGGGAAATTTGCTCAACAGTGCGTCGTCCTGGCTGTCGCAGGCGCCTTGGCTCGCCATTCCGCCGGGCCTGATGATCCTCTGCACCGTCCTGGCCGTCAACTTTCTGGGCGACGGGTTGCGTGACGCCATGGAACCACGGGAATAAGCATGCGCGAGCTCGGGAAGTATATCGCCGACCAGGGCCCCAAACCCCTGGCCGAAGGGAGTGCCGTGGTCAGCACGGGCAATCCGATCGTCACCGAAGCGGCCATCGGTGTGCTCGCTTCGGGCGGCAATGCAGCCGATGCGGCCATTTCTGCCGCCCTCGTGCAGGCCGTGGTCGAGCCCCACCTGACCAGCCATGCCGGTATGGTTTCCTGTCTCTATTGGGATGGCAATGCAGGAGAAGCCCACCAGCTCAATGCCCTGGGTACGCTGGCGCCGGACCTGCCGCCTTTCCGCCCCATCAATGGAGTGGGTGGCTGGGCTCGTGAGGGTGCACCGGGTCCCCAGGCAGCCATCCCCGGTTTCATGCCGGGCCTCAAGGCGTTGCACGAGCGTTACGGGAGCAAGACCTGGTCCGAACTTTGTGCACCGGCCGTGTACTGGGCCGAAGAGGGGCACCCCGTCTCCTCATTCGAATATGGCGTCAACGTCTTTGCCGCGCCCTTCTGCACCTATTTCGAATCCGGCCGCGCCGTGTTCATGCCCCAGGGTTACCTGACCCCCGTGGGCAAGGTGGTGCGCAACCCGGCCATGGCCGAAACCATGAAGCGGCTTTCGGCCGAAGGTCCGGACTATTTCACCACCGGCGGCTGGGCGAAGGCCTTTATAGCGGCGGGCAACGATCTCGGCTGGCCCGTCCGCCTCGATCACCTCAGGGCCAATCCGCCGCGCTGGCAGATCCCGTTGCGCTTTACCCACCGGGGCTACGAAATCGTCGGTCTGGCGCCGCCCGAGCGGCAGGGTGCTTTCTGCGCCATGGTGCTGGGGATACTCGACCACGCTGGCATCGCCCAGATGGAGCCATTCGGAGCCGACTATCTCTTCACCATGGCCCATGCGCTGCGCCTCGCCGAACAGGCCTGCGGCTTCCTGCATGATCCCGTCGTGGCCGGCGACGCTGCCGCGGTGCTGATAGATCCGGCCTATCACGCACAGCAGGCAAGGCTGATCGCCGCGAGCCGCCCGCATGTCGACCTGACCGACCATGTCCGCCTCACACGCGGCCGCGTCGCTATCGCCGCGAGCGGCTGGAACAGTGCCAGTCGCAAACCGCCGGTCGGCTCTTGCGAGATCTCCATCGTTGATGCCGACGGCAACTGGATCCAGATGATGAACACCATCCAGTCCGGCGGCATTCCTGGTATGGCGGTGGACGGCGTCTTCATGATGGGTTCGCACGAGCAGACATCGATGCGCGCCCATTTCTCCAATTTCCGCGTCCTCGGCGCCCGTATGCGCAATATCTTGGGCAATACCTTCGTGCTCCGGAACGGCAAGCCGTGGCTTTCCCTGGGCACGCCCGGCAATGTCTACGCCACGGTGGCGCAGATGCTGGTCCACATCCTCGATTTCGGCATGGACCCGCAGGCGGCGTCGGACGCGCCACGGATGTTGCCACTCGAAGACGACTACACGCTTCACATCGAAAGCCGGCTTCAACCCAAGGTTGTCACCGACCTCACGGCCATGGGCATCTTGCTTGGCCCGATGCCGCAATGGGACTGGAATCAGGGATCGTTCCAGATGTGCTGGCGTGACGGCGAGCGCCTCAAAGCCAGCGCCGACTTCCGCCGCACCGGGAGTGCTGCTGCCATAGCGTGACGTTAGAGGAGGATCAAAGTTCCCACGGATCGTCTCATGCGTGATACCCATCTCGGCCATTTGCTCGACCGATAGATGGTGATCCCGCACACTGGTGCGAACCTCAAAGATCGCGGGAATATCCGCTTCGGCAGCAATGCGAATGGTGATTGTCATGGAAGCCATGATAGTTGAGCCGAGACGGCGGATGCCAGCAGGGATCGGCCGCTTCGGAACGTAACTACCCACCAGGACCTCTTTTTCAAGAAAGTCCGGCGCCCCGGGAAGCGGTTTGGCCCGCGCGTTAAGGTCGACGGGGGTAAAGTCTTCTTCGTAAATGTCACTTTCGGCCATAGGGCAGGGTATTGCACGTGCGCAATACTCTTCGGATGTCCGAACTGCCAAGGCGATCAATCAGGTCGACCGGCACCGATTTTTCGGAACAGGAAAACCGGACCTCGCCGGTGCATCAAGGATGAAGTGAACCTAAGCAAGGCACAAACACGCCCCGGTGTGACGGGGTGTTGTCATCCGCCCTTTGAGTCGGATTTTACCCTAGCAATATCAATGGCTTGGGAATGGCGGAGAGAAAGGGATTCGAACCCTTGAGACGGTTCCCCGCCTACACACTTTCCAGGCGTGCGCCTTCGACCACTCGGCCACCTCTCCGCATCGCATCATGCCCGGTCTGGAAGGCCGGGATCGCGGCTCCCGAGGGGGCCGCTGCGAGCGAGGCGCAATATACCCATCAAGGCCGCGGGCGCAAGGGATCACTTTGGCTCCATACCGAATGTTTTGTGCGACCCCGAAACGGCACGATTTATCCTTGCCCGCCATCTTGTGAAGCGAGCGCGCCCCATGGCACAACCGGACCTGCTTGGCATGGAACGAACCATGGGCCCGCTCGATTGATCCGGGACAAGCACAGGGAATGTGAATGCGGCTGGTCTTGCGAATATTGGGCACCTGGTTGATTGGCCTGGCGCTGATTTTTCTTGTCGTGGACGGCACCAAGTCCTTGGCGGCCAACACGCTTGTCTTCACCAGCCTTGGCCAGGCCTGGACGCAACTGGACCCGGGAAGCCTCGATGCTGTCACCGGCTTTTTCGCAAGCCGGTTCTTTGCCGACCTGCTTTCGGTGGCCTTGACGTCCCTCCTGACCTACCCGGCCTTTGCCGTTCTGGGCGTGCCCGGGATCATGCTGGCGCTGATGGGGCGCCGCCCGCGCCGTGAACGGTTCCTGCGTCAGGAACAGATCTGAAACGGCGGCTGCGCCGTAACTTTTGCCGCTTTGCCTGCGAATAATGGGCTGAAAGGAGCAACACATGTTCTTCCGTCAAAAGCCGACCACCATCCCCAGCGCTGCTGAGGCACTGCCCGGGCGCTCCACTCAAATGCCTGTCGCCAATGAGCATTTCGTCAATGGCGCGCCGCTCAAGGGTCCCTATGCCGAGGGTAGCGAGACGATCTATTTCGGTCTTGGCTGCTTCTGGGGGGCTGAGCGGCTGTTCTGGACGCTGCCCGGCGTTTCCGTGACCGCGGTGGGCTACCAGGGTGGCCACACGCCCAACCCGACCTATGAAGAGGTCTGTTCGGGCCACACCGGCCATACCGAGGCGGTCAAGGTCGTCTACGACCCCAAGGTGATCCCGCTCGAGACGCTGCTGAAGAGTTTCTGGGAGGAACACGATCCGACCCAGGGCATGCGGCAGGGCAATGATGTGGGTACGCAATACCGCTCGGCCATCTATACGACGACGCCGCAACAGGCTGAAATCGTTGCGAAAAGCCGCGACGCCTACCAGTCGGCCCTCAGCCGCCGTGGCCTGGGCCCGATCACCACGGAGATTGGCGAAGCTGGTCCCTTCTACTATGCCGAGACCTATCACCAGCAGTATCTGGCCAAGAATCCCAATGGCTATTGCGGGCTGGCCGGGACCGGCGTCAGCTGCCCGATCGGCCTCGGTGTCGCCGCGCAGTAACGACAAAGGCATGCGAGCAACAGGGCGCTCCGGGAAGACCGGGGCGCCCAATTCGTTAGCACACTGTTAGCATTATCAATGACCTATCTGCCGATCATGCACCGCCCGCAGTTCGAAGCCTTCGTAAGCACGCTTCCGGCGGCGACTTTGGTGCGTCAGTGGCGCAACGATTCGGTCGCCAAGGTCGGCGGAAAAATCTTCTGCCTGCTCGATGCTGATCCGGGCGAGATCTGGCTCAAGGTCTCCGACATGGCCTATGACCTGATGACCGAAATGCAGGGCATCCGGCCCGCCCCCTATTTCGCCCGGGCCGGCTGGGTGGCGATTTCGCACGAAAGCCCGCTCTCCGAGGACGATGTGCGGGCCTATATGACCGAGGCGCACCGGCTGGTGGCGGCAAAACTCAGCAAGAAGTTGCGCCGTGAACTGGGCCTGCGCGCCTAGGGTTTGATCGCAAAGACCTGCAGCGGTCCCTCATTGGGAATGGGCTGGAGCCAGTCGGGCGGGGTGCCTGCTGCGAGCAGGCTCAGCACCGTATCGGGTTCCCGAACGCCCGGTCCGCGCATTTCGGGCATGGCGGGACAGGTGACCAGCAGCGTCAGGCCGCGGTTCCCGGCCATGGCCCTGGCCTCCTCGGATGAACGGTTGAAGAAGCGGAAGGCGTCCAGCACCCCATCCTCGTTGCGATGATAGGGCGCGGCCACCACCGCATGGCCGGTTTCGAGCAACAGGTGCGAGCCGAGGTCGATGGGCGACATGATCCGAGCCTCGGGCAGCGTGTTGAGCCCGGCAAAGCTCTCCGGGACAAGGCATGGCAATTTGCTCGCCCGCGCCTCGCTCACCACCTGCGCGCGCCCCTCGGGCAGCAGCGTCAGTGCATAGCTCACCACAAGGCTCATGATGACGCCGGAAAAGGCCAGCCAGGCGCCAGCGAGGCCCAGCACCTGCACCACCCCCTTATGCCTGAGATAGCGATTGCGCGCCGCGATGATCAGCCAGGCCGCGGCCGGAATGGTGGGTAATACGGCCAGCCGCGCGCCCCGCACCTGGGTGAGCATGACGAGGGTGGCGCAGACCAGGAACACGATCAGGGTGAGCCAGCCCAGTCGCCTTTCCGGCGTTTTCCAGAAGGCGAGGCCCGCCGCAATGAGGCCGAGAAAGACCGGCAGGCCGACGACGATGGAGTAGACCGGCAGCTCGAACAGCGACACGTGCCACGGCTTGGCCTCGACAATGGCGGCGATCCAGTTGTCCTGCAGCCATGGGTCGAGTTCGCCATAGGGCCCGGCCAAGCATTGCGGATAGGCGAGGGCGACGCTCCCGGCGGCCAAGGCGCCCAGCACGCCGAGAAGGACCAGGCGGATTAAGGCGCGGCGTGGCGCGGGCAGCGCAAAGACCACGAGGTAGGCGGCGGCAACGGCGCATCCGGCCAGCACATAGACCGGCGAGAGCATGTCGCAGGCCGCCTCCAGCCAGCGTGCGGGCGGCCGGGCGAGGCCCAGGTGCAGCACGAGCCCCCCGGCCAGCGCCAGGCCGAAACGGGCCAGATTGGCCTTGCGCGCCGGATCGGCCACATAGGCAAGGCCAAAGGCCAGCACGGCCGCGACCACCAGCGGCGCGGCCTCGAGGGCCACGGCCAGAGCCGTGGCCGCCAGAAACCCCGCCAGCCACGCCCCGATGGGCCGGCGCAGGGCGACGAGACTGGCCAGCAGCGTCGCCAGCGTCAGGAGGATGATGACATTGTGGTGGTCCACGCGTCCGGGCGTGAATTCGGCCAGCACGGCGGGGCTGAGCACGGGCAGGACCAGCGCCGGCAGCAGGCCCTCGCGCCCCACCAGTTCCAGCGTCACCCTGGCACTGAGCCAGAGCAGCACGAAGAGCAGCAGCAGCGGCCAGATGGTGCCGGTTATGGTCAGCGCCATGTGCGGCTCGACGAATAGCCCTGCGCCATAGAGCAGGCCCGCCAGCGGCAGGTCGATCAGGCGAGACCAGTGGATTTCGGCGCCAAAGGGGGTATTGAGCCGGTGCTGGATGAGGTCATACCAGCCTTGGCCCGCCAGGAAATCGCGCGCCACGACCATGCGCATGGCATCATCGGTATCGAGAAACAGCGGGCCGCCGGTATTGGCGTAAAGGCTGCGGCCCACCATCGTCGCGATGGCGACGAGCCAGATGGCCAGAACCCACAGCCAGTCACGGCGGTTGAGCGAATGGGCTTGCACGTCGGGCACGGGAGGCGTTTCCTTTGATTGTCCGCCAACCATGCCCGATCCGGGGTTAAGGACCGGTGTGAGCATCCGGCACGGCAGGGCCCCACCACGAAGGGGATGGGAGACGATGAGCATTGGGGTGGCAACAGGACAAAGGAGTGCGACATGACCGATTCCATCGGGCTCGGGCCCCTGGGCCAGATCGCCCGCTCGGTGCGCGACATCGACAGCGCCGTCGTCTGGTATCGCGACGTGCTCGGCCTCAAGCTCATCATGGGCTTTCCCGGCATGGCCTTTTTCGATCTCGGTGGCCTCAGGCTCTATCTGCAGCAGGCCTCGGAAACCGGACCCGAATCCATCCTCTATTTTCGCGTGGCTGACATCGAGGCCACCCATGCCGCGCTGCTGGCGCGGGGCGTCGTCTTTACCCAGGCGCCGCGGCTCATCCATCGCCATGACGATGGGCTTGAGGAATGGATGGCCTTCTTGGTCGATCCGGAGGGACGGCCATTGGCCCTGATGGCGCAGCGGGCCGCCAGCGAATAGGAAAATCCAAGCCTCGTAACCTCTTGCCAACCATTGGGGGGCAAAGATGGGGGTGGACGCGGGGCACTCGCACTTGAACAGATCAGAGCTTATTCAGTCCCTGCCGGAGGGCGACCCGGCCGGGACCCTTCGGCCCATCCGATTTCTGGTGCTGGGCGCGGTGGTGTTTGCGCTCCTGGCAGGTCTCGCCCTTTTTCTTTCGGTCATGCATGTCATGTCGACCACCGATGCCATGTCCATGGCGGACGAGCGGGCGCGGGCGGCGCAAATCGCCGATATCCTGCCCCATGTTCCCGACCAGGACATGACCGAGGCGGTCGCGGCCCTTGGCGCCATAGCCGGGCTCCATGATCTCAGGATCGCGCCTGCGGCGTCACGCGAGGACTATGCGCAATCCATTCCGCTGCTCAGCGGACCGCGGGGCGGCCAGTTTCTGGTCTGGACCTCTGACCGGCCGGGCCTTGTCCTGTTGCAGACCCATGCCCCGGTGCGCGTGCCGCTGATCCTGACCCTGATCGCAGGCGTCCTCGCCTGTCTCCTGCTCATGTTGCGCCATGTCCGGCGCATCGAAAGCCAGCGCCGCGAAGCCCAGCGCCAGGCCCTGCGTGATCACCTGACGGGTCTCCCCAACCTGCGCGCCTTCGAGGCCGAACTGGCGCGGCGCGTCGCAGCCGGACAGCGCTTTTCGGTCCTGGCGCTCGACCTCGACCGCTTCAAGCCCATCAATGACCTGTTCGGCCACCACGCCGGCGACCTGGCGCTGGTGGACGTGGGCAAGCGCCTGGCCTCGCAACTGCGGGATGGCGAATTCCTCGCCCGCATCGGCGGCGACGAATTCGTGGTCATCGCCCGTCGCGGCGATCAGCGCAAGGCGCTGATCCAGCTGGCCCGCGACTGCATCGCCACCGTCGGCCGCCCGCTGCATATCGTGGGGCACACCGTCTCCGTCGGCATCAGCCTCGGCATAGTCGAAAAGGGCCAGGACCATCCCGCAGAGGCGCTGCTCAAGCTCGCGGACAGGGCGCTCTATCAGGCGAAAGAGCTTGAAGGCGGGGCGTTTTGTTTCGCGGGGGAGGTGGGGGTGCGGCGCGTGGGGACGGTCGGGGCTGTCGGCCAGGCGGAAAGACTGTCGGCTGGCGGAGAACGGTGAGGCGGGGGCATGCGAATTCTGGCGGGAATTCTTGCTGTCGTCTTGTTGGCCGTTGGTTGGTTCTGGTAGACCTACGCGATCAGCGGTAGTGGTCGTTATCAGCTAGAAGTCACCTTTGAGTATGACGGCTCACGCTATGCAGGCAGCACCGTCTGGGAAGTATCGGTGATAGATTGGCTGCTCCCTTTTTCTGAACCGCAGTACCACGTCGCGGGTGACGCTATAGACTTTCCTTTGCCCAATGGGGATGCCCTGTTTGTGTTAAGAAGGGGGAGTAATTGGTTTTCAACGCGCACTTATGGGTTTCAGTTTATTGGCTGCGTGAGCGGAAAAGACTTCAGAGAGTCAGTTCAAAATCTCTCTAAATTCGACGGGAGCTGTGAGCTTGATTTGCATCCTGCATTCGTCATCGTCAGCCCTGATGGGGCCATCAGGGAGCTTCTCTATGGTGAGCCAGGCCGTGGGCCGATGCCTCGGTCGATAAAGGTCAGGGCAACAGAAGCCGAACGCGGGATCGACTCGGGAATAGTGGAGCGACATCCCTGGATACGCGATCTACCAGCATTTGAAGGCACCAGCAGCCGAGACGTGTTTTTCGAAATGGATTTCACGGGACGGTAGCGGCGCTCTCTTGGAGGAGATCGCCAAGTGAAGAGCCCTCGGGTCAGGCCCGAGGGTGACGCGCGGTGGGTGTTTGGAGCGCGGTGGGCGCTGGATGCGTCGTGGCGCGGCGAGCGCTGTGGCGCAGTGCGAGTCGCATGGCCGCATTGGGGAGTGAGGCACTTCTAGCGCTGGATCCCGCAATGATGTCGATTTCAGCTTGCCGGTACATATCTCCCCCACCCACCGAACGTCACCCTCGGGCTTGACCCGAGGGCTCTGTACTTCAAGATGTCGGGATGGGCGGATTTGTCTACATTCTGGCGGATATTCGGAGGGGGCGGACCTATATTGGCGTCACCAATGATTTGGTTCGCCGGGTGTACGAACATCGGGAAGGATTGGTGGCGGGTTACACCAAGGCCAATGAAATCAAGCGGCTGGTTTATTATGAGGCGTTTAGCGAGATCGGCATGGCCATCCAGCGGGAAACGTCGCTCAAGCGCTGGTACCGCCACTGGAAAGAGGCGCTGATAGAGGAGAATAATCCTGACTGGCGCGATCTCTGGGAGGAGATCGCCAAGTGAAGAGCCCTCGGGTCAAGCCCGAGGGTGACAGGCGGTGGGGGTGACGGGCGGTGGGGTGGCGGGCGGCGAAGGTGGCGCATCGCGCGGGGTTCACGCCACCCTCAATCCCTCCGCTTGTGGGGAGGAAACAAGGGTGGGGCGACTACCCCTTCGCCCCCGGCCTCGGCTTCGGTGTCAACCCGTGCATGAACAACTGCTCGAGATACCGCGCGGCATCCTCGAACCGCCCCTCGCCATTGCGGCCTTTTCCCAGTACCGCGCGGACCTGCACGTCGAAATCGGCATAATGCTGGGTGGTGGCCCAGATGGAAAAGATCAGGTGATAGGGATCGGTGCGGGCGAGGCGCCCCTGGTCCATCCAGGTGAGCATCACCTTGGCCTTTTCATCGACCAGGGTCTTCAGATCCACTTCGATCATTTCGATGATGCGCGGCGCGCCCTGCAACATCTCATTGGCGAACAGCCGGCTTTCGCGCGGAAAATCGCGGGCCATTTCGAGCTTGCGGCGGATATAGGAGCGGATTTCGGTGAACGGATCGCCGGTCTCGTCGAATTCGCGCAGCGGCGCCAGCCAGTTGACCAGCAGTTCCGAGATCAGCCGGCGGTGGATCTCTTCCTTTTTCGGGAAATAGTAGAGCAGGTTGGGTTTGCTCATCCCCGCCACTTCCGCGATCTGGTCGATGGTCGCCCCGCGAAAGCCATGCAGCGAAAACACTTCGAGCGCGGCTTCGAGGATGATGTCCTGCTTTTCCTTCTGGATCCGCGTCAGCGGGCGCTGGCGTGCCGGCGCATGGCTGGTGGCGCTCCTGGCGTCCGCCTTGTGCTGGCGCTTGGCCATGCCCGGCGCGGGTTCGGCGGCATTCAGTTTTCGAGGGGCCATTTTCGCCTTGCGGGAAAGTATAGGGATGCTAACATTTTTCCAACTGGTCAAAATTTCCGGGGTTCGTGACGCGCCGTCAAGAGCCAATTGAGGACCGGGGCAAAAACATCGGGAGCGAGAGTTTCGTGTCCAATTCATCCAACGTTGCGCCGAACGATCTCAGCGCGTTCTGGATGCCCTTTACGGCAAACCGTCAGTTCAAGAAGAGCCCGCGCATGTTCGTCGCGGCCAAGGACATGCATTACACCACCGCCGATGGCCGCCAGGTGCTCGATGGCACGGCGGGTCTGTGGTGCTGCAATGCCGGCCATGCGCGCCCAAAAATCGTCGAGGCGATCGCCAGGCAGGCGGCCGAACTCGACTATGCGCCCGCCTTCCAGATGGGCCATCCCAAGGCGTTCGAGCTGGCCAACCGGCTGGTCGACATCACCCCTGATGGCCTCGATCATGTGCTCTTCACCAATTCCGGTTCTGAATCGGTCGAGACCGCGCTCAAGGTGGCCCTCGCCTATCACAAGGTGAAGGGCGAAGGTTCGCGCACCCGCCTTATCGGTCGCGAACGCGCCTATCACGGCGTCAATTTCGGCGGTATTTCGGTGGGTGGCATCGTCACCAACCGAAAAATGTTCGGCACGCTGCTATCAGGCGTCGACCACATGCCGCATACCCATAACCTTGCCAAGAATGCCTTCTCCAAGGGCGTGCCCGAACATGGCACCGAACTGGCCGACGAGCTCGAACGTATCGTCACACTGCATGATGCCTCGACCATTGCCGCCGTCATCGTCGAGCCGGTGGCCGGCTCCACCGGCGTGCTGATCCCGCCCGCGGGTTATTTGAAGCGCCTGCGCGAGATTACCAAGAAGCACGGCATCCTGCTGATTTTCGATGAAGTGATCACCGGCTACGGTCGCCTCGGCACGCCGTTCGGCGCCGACTATTTCGGCGTCGTCCCCGACATCATGGTGACGGCCAAGGGCCTGACCAATGGGGTCATTCCCATGGGCGCAGTCATGGTCTCGGCCGAGATCCACGACACATTCATGGCTGGCCCCGAGCACATGATCGAGTTTTTCCACGGCTATACCTATTCGGGCAATCCGGTGGCCTCGGCCGCCGGTCTCGCCACGCTCGAAACCTACAAGGACGAGGGCCTGCTCACCCGCGGCGCCGAGCTGGCGCCCAAGTGGGAAGAGGCGCTGCATTCTTTGAAGGGCCTGCCGCATGTCATCGACGTCAGGAATATCGGCCTTGTCGGCGCCATCGAGCTGCAGCCGATCGACGGCCAGCCCACCAAGCGCGCCTTCTCGGCCTTTTTGCAGGCCTATGAGCAGGGCCTGCTTATCCGCACCACGGGCGACATCATCGCGCTTAGCCCGCCGCTGATCATCTCGGAAAGCCAGATCGACGAAATCGTCACCAAGCTGGCAGGCATTCTGAAGACGCTGGACTAAAATGGAACGGAAATTCTATAGAATAGAATTTAGAATGAACGTTCCCGAATTGGAGGGGAAACCCTGATGCACGTCATCGAAAATGCCGTTGCCGGCAAGCGCTATGTCTCCTCGTCCACCCGCCGCGTCCCGGTTTTCAATCCGGCCACCGGCGAACAGAGCGCCGAACTGCCGCTCTCGACCATGGACGAGCTCAACGCGGCGGTCGCGTCGGCCGTCAAGGCGCAGGTCGCCTGGGGCAATACAACGCCGATGAAGCGCGCCCGCGTCATGTTCAAGTTCAAGGCGCTGCTCGATCAATATGCCGACGATCTCGCCCGCGAGATTTCGAAAGAGCATGGCAAGGTGCATGACGACGCGCTGGGCGAAGTGGCGCGCGGCATCGACTGCGTGGATTTCGCCTGCGGCATTCCGCAACTGCTGAAGGGCGAATTCTCGCGCAATGTCGGCCCGAGCATCGACAGCTATTCCGACCGGCAGCCGCTCGGCGTTGTCGCCGGCATCACCCCGTTCAACTTCCCGGCCATGGTGCCGATGTGGATGTATCCGGCGGCCATTGCCTGCGGCAATGCCTTTATCCTCAAGCCCTCGGAACGCGATCCCTCCGCGCCCATGCTGGCCTGGAACCTCTTCATGGAAGCCGGCCTCCCCGAAGGCATCTTGAACATCGTCCATGGCGACAAGGAAATGGTCGACGGCATTCTCGACCATCCCGATATCAAGGCGGTCTCCTTCGTGGGCTCGACCCCGATTGCCGAGTACGTCTACCAGCGCGGCACCAAGGCCGGTAAGCGGGTGCAGGCTTTGGGCGGCGCCAAGAACCATATGATCATCATGCCCGATGCCGATCTCGACCAGGCGGCCGATGCGCTGATGGGCGCCGGCTATGGTTCGGCCGGCGAGCGCTGCATGGCCATTTCGGTGGCCGTACCGGTGGGCAAGGACACCGCCGACGCACTCGTTGCCAAGCTGAAACCCCGCGTTGAATCGCTGAAAATCGGCCCGGCCACCGACAAGGACGCCGAAATGGGTCCTGTGGTCACGAAAATGCACCGCGACAAGATCCTCGGCTACATCGACTCCGGGGTGGAGCAGGGCGCCGAGCTGGTCGTCGATGGCCGCGGCTTCAAGCTCCAGGGCTACGAGAACGGCTATTATGTCGGCGGCACTTTGTTCGACAATGTCGAGCCCGACATGAAGATCTACCGCGAGGAAATCTTCGGGCCGGTGCTCTCTGTGGTCCGCCGCGACAGCTTCAAGGACGCGGTCGATCTGATCCATGGCCACGAATATGCCAATGGCACGGCCATCTTCACCCGTGACGGCGACGCTGCCCGCGAATTTGCCGACAAGATCGAAGTGGGCATGGTGGGCATCAACGTGCCCATCCCGGTGCCGGTGGCCTACCATTCCTTCGGCGGCTGGAAGCGAAGCTTGTTCGGCGACCATTCCATCTACGGACCCGAAGGCGTGCATTTCTATACAAGGCTGAAAACCGTCACCACCCGCTGGCCCGCCGGCATCAAGGGCGGCGCGGAATTCAGCTTCCCGAGCGTGAAGTAACATAATTGACCCCGCCCTCGCTTCGCGACGGCGGGGTCTTTTCTCTGACCGACCAGTATCAAGAGCCCGAAAATGACCTCTCCCGGCGAAAATTTCCGTATCAATGGCGATCGGCTCTGGGAGAGCCTGATGGAGATGGCGAAAATCGGCCCGGGCGTGGCCGGCGGCAATAATCGCCAGACCCTGACCGACGCCGACAAGGAAGGCCGCGAACTGTTCCAGCGCTGGTGCGACGCGGCCGGTCTCACCATGGGCGTCGACAAGATGGGCACCATGTTCATGACCCGCGCCGGCACCGATCCCGATGCCCTGCCGGTCTATGTCGGCAGCCATCTCGATACCCAGCCGACGGGCGGGAAATATGACGGCGTGCTCGGCGTCCTCGCCGGGCTCGAAGTGGTGCGCTCGCTCAACGACCTTGGCATCAAGACCAAACACCCGATCGTTGTCACCAACTGGACCAATGAGGAAGGCGCGCGTTTTGCGCCGGCCATGCTGGCCTCGGGCGTCTTCGCCGGGGTCATCCCGATCGAGCACGCCTATGCCCGCCAGGACATGGACGGCAAGACTTTTGGCGATGAACTAAAGCGTATCGGCTGGGTCGGCGACGAAGAGGTGGGCGCGCGCAAGATGCACGCCTATTTCGAATATCACATCGAGCAGGGCCCGATCCTTGAAGCCGAGGACAAGCAGATCGGTGTGGTGACGCACTGCCAGGGCCTGTGGTGGCTCGAATTCACTTTGACGGGCAAGGAAGCCCATACCGGCTCGACCCCCATGACCATGCGGGTCAATGCGGGCCTTGCCATGGCGCGCATCATGGAAATGGTGCAGGAGGTGGCGATGGCGGCCCAGCCGGGCGCCGTGGGCGGCGTGGGTCAGGTGAAGTTCACCCCCAATTCGCGCAATGTGCTTCCCGCCAAGGTCGTCTTCACCGTCGACATCCGCTCGCCCGATATCGAAAAACTCAACCGCATGCGCGCCGAGATCGAAAAGCGCGCGGCAGAAATTTGTGCCGAGATCGGTGTCGGCTGCGCGGTGGAGGCCATCGGCCATTTCGACCCGGTAACCTTTGATCCGACCCTGGTGGGCCGCGTCCGCGCCGCCGCCGAGCGGCTCGGCTACAGCCACATGAACGTCATTTCCGGCGCCGGCCACGACGCCTGCTGGGCAGCCAAGGTGGCGCCGGCAACGATGATCATGTGCCCCTGCGTCGATGGCCTCAGCCATAACGAGGCCGAGGATATTTCCAAGGACTGGGCGACGGCCGGGGCCGATGTGCTGTTCCACGCGGTGGTGGAGACGGCGGAGGTGGTGGAGTAGCCATGACGAGGTCTTGTAAGACCCCCTCACCCGTCTCGGCCTTTGGCCGATCCACCCTCTCCCCGAGAGGGAGAGGAATTGGGCTCCGTGCCGGAACAAGCACCGGACCATTCTTCTCCCTCTCGGGGAGAAGGTGGCGCGTAGCGCCGGATGAGGGGGTGTCTCCGTGAATACCAGCCCCCGTCAGTTGCGCCGCAACGCATCAGATGCCGAAAACCGCCTCTGGTATGTCTTGCGCAATCGCGGTCTGCGCGGTCTGAAGTTTGTTCGGCAGATGCCGGTGGGTCCCTACATCGCTGACTTCGCCTGCCGTGAGGCGGCGCTCATTGTCGAGCTTGATGGTGGGCAGCACGCCGAGAATGCAGCGGATGAACAGCGCACGGCCTTTCTCAATTCTGAGGGCTATTCGGTGCTGCGCTTCTGGAACGACGACGTCCTCAATCATCGCGACACGGTTTGCGAACTGATTATGGGGGTGATCGAAAAATCCCCCTCACCCGACCTCCGCTTCGCTCCGGCCACCCTCTCCCCGAGGGGGAGAGGAACAAGAGGCGTTCGCGCGTCTGCCGGCGCTCAATTTCTCAATCAGGCACGATCCGTTCTTCTCCCTCTCGGGGAGAAGGTGGCTCGCCCGCAGGGCGAGACGGATGAGGGGGCCACAGGACTAGAGGGAACAATACCATGAGCACAGTCATCAAGAACGGCACCGTTGTCACCGCCGATCTCAGCTACGAAGCCGATGTCAAAATCGAGGGCGATGTCATCGTTGAGATCGGCAGGAACCTGTCGGGTGATGAAGTGCTGGACGCCACGGGGTGCCTGATCATGCCCGGCGGCATCGACCCGCATACCCATCTCGAAATGCCCTTCATGGGCACCTATTCGGCCGACGATTTCGAAAGCGGCACGCGGGCGGCGCTGGCCGGGGGCACGACCATGGTGGTCGATTTCTGCCTGCCCAATCCCGACCAGAGCCTGCTCGAGGCGCTGCAGATGTGGGACAACAAGACCGGCAAGGCCTCGACCGACTACTCCTTCCACATGGCCATCACCTGGTGGGGCGAGCAGGTCTTCAATGAAATGGCCGATGTGGTCGACCGGGGCATTACCTCGTTCAAGCATTTCATGGCCTATAAGGGCGCGCTGATGGTCAATGACGACGAGATGTTCGCGTCCTTCCAGCGCTGCGCCGCGCTCGGCGCCCTGCCGCTGGTCCATGCCGAAAATGGTGATGTTGTCGCGGCCATGACCGCAAAGTTGCTGGCCGAAGGCAATAACGGGCCAGAGGGCCATGCCTATTCCCGTCCCCCGGAAGTCGAGGGCGAGGCGACCAACCGCGCCATCATGATTGCCGACATGGCGGGCGTGCCGCTTTATGTCGTGCATACGAGCTGCGAGCAGGCCCATGAAGCCATTCGCCGCGCCCGCCAGAAGGGCATGCGCGTCTATGGCGAGCCGCTGATCCAGCACCTGACGCTGGATGAAAGCGAATATTTCAATCCGGACTGGGACCATGCCGCCCGCCGCGTCATGTCCCCGCCCTTCCGCAACAAGAGCCATCAGGATTCGCTCTGGGCCGGGCTGCAGGCGGGCTCGCTCTCCTGCGTCGCCACCGACCACTGCGCCTTTACCAGTGAGCAGAAGCGCTTCGGCGTCGGCAACTTTGCCAAGATCCCCAATGGCACGGGCGGGCTCGAGGATCGCCTGCCGGTGCTGTGGACCGCAGGCGTCAATACCGGGCGCCTCACGCCCAATGAATTCGTGGCGGTGACCTCCACCAACATTGCCAAAATCCTCAACATGTACCCGAAAAAGGGTGCGGTCATGGTCGGTGCCGATGCCGATCTCGTGGTCTGGGACCCCAAGCGCCAAAAGACCATTTCGGCGAAATCGCAGCAGTCGGTCATCGACTACAATGTCTTTGAAGGCTTTGAAGTCACCGGCCTGCCGCGCTTCGTGCTTTCGCGAGGCAAGGTGTCGATCGTCGAGAACGAAGTGAAGGCCGAGCCCGGCCATGGCAAGTTCGTCGCCCGCGAAGCGAAAAACCCTGTGAACCGGGCGCTCAGCCAGTGGAAGGAAATCGTGGCGCCGCGCAAGGTTGAGCGGTCGGGCATTCCGGCCACCGGCGTGTGATTGGGGCACCATGACCAAGAAAGCGGCAGCGTGGGGAGGCATGGACGGCGCGGGGCGGGCAAACGCCAGCCGCCGTCCATTCGGCACGCCGCTTGCAAGGCAAAGCAACGAGAAATTCAGCAACCGGGGGAGCGTTGGAAGCTCCGGCTACCCTCGGCCAGATAAAAGCATGTGAGAGGCAGAGCGCCCGTGTCCGAACCCGTGATTGAAACGTCATTCTCAAAGGACACTGGCCCCGCCGTCGTCCGTGCCGAGCATCTGGGCCTTACCTTTCCCACGGGCGATGGCGATGTGGTGGCGCTCTCGGACGTCAATCTCACCATCAACAAGGGCGATTTCGTTTCCTTCATCGGCCCGTCGGGTTGCGGCAAGACCACCTTCCTGCGCACCATTGCCGATCTCGAAAAGCCGACCTCGGGCACATTGACCATCAACGGCATGACCGCCGAAGAGGCCCGCAAGGCCCGGGCCTATGGCTATGTGTTCCAGGCCGCGGCGCTCTATCCCTGGCGGACCATCGAAAAGAACGTGGCGCTGCCGCTCGAAATCATGGGCTATTCGCAGGCGCAGCAGGCCGAGCGCATCAAGCGCACCATGGACCTGGTCAATCTCTCGGGTTTTGAGAAAAAATATCCCTGGCAACTCTCGGGCGGCATGCAGCAGCGCGCCTCCATTGCGCGGGCCCTGGCCTTCGACGCCGATCTCCTCCTGATGGACGAACCCTTCGGCGCGCTGGACGAAATCGTCCGCGACCATCTCAATTCCGAGCTGCTCAAGCTCTGGGCGCGGACGGAAAAGACCATCTGCTTTGTGACGCACTCGATCCCCGAGGCGGTGTATCTTTCGACCCGCATCGTGGTCATGTCGCCCCGTCCGGGAAGGGTGACGGACGTGATCGAGTCGACACTGCCCAAGGAGCGTCCCCTCGACATCCGCGAGACCCCGGAGTTTCTGGAGATCGCGGCCCGCGTTCGCGATGGGCTGAGGGCCGGGCATTCTTACGACGAGGGGGCGGTATAGTGGGCAGCAGAGGCACACGCCGCTTTTCCCCTCTCCCCTTGAGAGAGAGGGTGGACCGCGCGCAGCGCGAGACGGGTGAGGGGTGCCTCACCACGCACCCCGCCCTGGCGGTTGGATACCCCTCATCCGCCCTTCGGGCGCCTTCTCCCTCAAGGGGAGAAGGGGACATCGTGCTTGGGGCGGCAGCATGACCCGCGTCCTCCCCGTCCTCACCATCCTCCTCGCCATCCTCGTCTTCTGGTACGCCATGGCCGTGCATATGAACGCGCCCTGGCAGAATACGCTCAACACGCGCGCCAATCTCGTCGATGTGCCCTTGCTGGAATTTGCACAGCAGACCTGGGCGCAGGACAAGCCGGTGCTGCCGGCGCCGCATCAGGTGATCTCGGAAATCTGGAATGCCACGGTGGCCCTCGAGGTGACCTCGCGCCGCTCGTTGGCCTATCATGGCTGGATCACCCTTTCGGCGACGCTGCTCGGCTTTGCCTTCGGCACCGTGCTCGGCGTGCTGCTGGCTGTCGCCATCATCCACAATGATGCCTCCGACCGTTCGCTCATGCCCTGGATCATCGCCAGCCAGACCATTCCCATTCTTGCCGTGGCGCCCATGGTGGTGGTGGGCTTGGGCGCGGTGGGCCTCACCGGCCTCGTGCCCAAGGCGCTGATCTCGATGTATCTTTCCTTCTTCCCCGTGGTCGTCGGCATGGTGAAGGGCCTGCGCTCGCCCGAGAACATCCAGCTCGACCTGATGCGCACCTATGACGCCAATCCCTGGCAGGTGTTCTGGAAACTGCGCTGGCCCGCCGCCATGCCCTTCCTTTTCGCCTCGATGAAAGTGGGCATCGCCATTTCGCTGATCGGTGCCGTCGTCGCCGAACTGTCCAATGCCGCGGGCGGCGGCCTGGGGGTGCGCCTCCTCACCGGCTCCTACAATGGCCAGACCGTGCAGATCTGGGCGGCCCTGTTCATCGCCGCGGGTCTTGCCGCCATTCTGGTGGCCCTGGTCGGCAGCGCCGAGCGCATGGTCAATCGGCGCATGGGGGCACGGGCATGAAGGAGAACCTCACCCGTTTCCAGCTCGGCCTGGCCCTCGTCGCCGGCGGTACGGCGGTGTTCGGCGTCGATGCCAGCCTGCCCCTGTTCGGCACGGCGCCCCTGCTGACGATCTTCTTTGCCCTCGGCGCCCTGTCGCTGGTGCGGCTCTTCCTCTCCTTCAGCCTCTGGCTCGATGGGGCGCTGGCGGCGCTGGGTGCCGTGGCCCTGATTTCCGCGCTGCCTGCGGACGCGGCCATGCCGGCCCATCAATGGCTGGCGCTGGTCTCGTCCTGGGCCTTTGCCTGGCTCTTCGTCGAGCGGCTCTCCGCCGCCATCCGGACCGGAAAGCTGCCCGAAACCGGCACCGGTCTTGTCATTCCCATCGTCTTCGGACTGGCCCTGCTGGTCATCTGGGAAGTGGTCACCCGTGGCGCCAATGTGCCGCCGGTCCTCTTGCCGCCGCCTTCGGCCATCTGGGCGCGTTTGACCGCCGAGCTGCCGCTGCTCTGGGCCGATTTCGTCCAGACCTTCATCAAATCGGTCATTCCCGGCTACATCATCGGCTGCCTTGCCGGTCTCGCCGTCGCCATTGCCGTCGATCGCTCGTCTTTCCTCAAGGCCGGGGTCATGCCGATCGGCAATTTCATGTCGGCGCTGCCCATTATCGGCATCGCGCCGATCATGGTGATGTGGTTCGGCTTCGACTGGCAGAGCAAGGCCGCCGTGGTCGTGGCCATGACCTTCTTCCCCATGCTGGTCAACACCGTGGCGGGCCTGAATGCGGCCTCCACCATGGAGCGCGACCTCATGACCACCTATGCCGCCTCCTACTGGCAAACCCTTATGAAGCTCAGGCTCCCCGCTGCGGGCCCCTTCATATTCAACGCCCTCAAGATCAACTCGACTCTGGCCTTGATCGGCGCAATCGTAGCGGAATTCTTCGGGACGCCCGTGGTGGGAATGGGCTTCCGGATTTCGACCGGGGTGGGGCGTCTCGCCATCGACCTGGTCTGGGCGGAGATCGCTGTTGCGGCGGTCGCGGGGTCCGTCTTCTACGCAGGTATCGCCCTCGTCGAGAGGGGCGTCACCTTCTGGCATCCGTCCGTCCGTGGTGGACGGTCGTAAAGGGAAAAGGGAACGACAAATGAACAAGATCATCACCGGTCTGCTGGCGGGCGCCCTGGCGCTGTCGGCCGCCCCGGCCGTCCTGGCCCAGGACGCGCTGACGCTGCAGCTCAAGTGGGTGACCCAGGCGCAGTTCGCCGGCTATCTGGTCGCCGAGAGCAAGGGCTTTTATGACGAGGAAAACCTCGACATCACCATCCTGCCCGGCGGCCCCAATATCGCCCCCGAACAGGTGATTGCCGGCGGTGGCGCCGACATCATCGTCACCTGGATGGCAGCCGGCATGGCGGCCCGTGAATCGGGCGTGCCACTGGTCAACATTGCCCAGCCTTTCAAGCGCTCGGGCCTGATGATGATCTGCCCGACCGAAACCGGCATTACCGAAGTCGCCGATTTCCCGGGTCACACGCTGGGCGTCTGGTTCTTCGGCAACGAATATCCGTTCTTTGCCTGGATGAACAAGGAAGGCATCCCGACCGACGGTTCGGCCGAGGGCGTCACCGTGCTGCAGCAGAGCTTCGACATCCAGCCCATGATCCAGGGCCAGGCGGACTGTATCTCGGTCATGACTTATAACGAATATGGCCAGGCGCTCGATGCCGGCTACGGCCCTGATAACCTGACCATCTTCAACTATACCGAAATGGGCAATGACCTGCTCGAAGACGGTCTCTATGTCATGGAGGACACGCTCTCCGATCCGGCCAAGGTCGATGCCTATACCCGCTTCGTCAAGGCCTCGATGAAGGGCTGGCAGTATGCCCTCGACAACCCGGAGGAAGCCGCCCAGATCGTTGTCGACATGGACGATACCGGCGCCGCCACGCTCGAGCACCAGCTCTACATGGTGGGTGAAGTGAGCAAGCTCGTCGACGCCGACGACCCTGCCCTCGACATGGCGACCTATGACCGCACGGTGCAGGCCCTGCTCGACCAGGAAATCATCAAGGCCACCCCGGAAGGGGCCTATACCACCGTCGTCACCGACGCGCTGAAATAGGCCGCCATCCCCACATGATTTCGGCGGGCGGGGAGCAATCCCCGCCCGTCTCTTTGCCCGCAACACCCGTTTGGGTGGGGCGGGAACGAATCCGCCTCCCTCGCCGTTGCGTGATCACAAGCGTCACTAAACAAGAGGGTCTCGAAATGAACTCCATCATCTATCTCGTCGGTCTCGTGGTCATCGTCATGGCCATCCTGTCGTTCATCGGCCTCGCTTGAGCCGAGGGAGGGCTTGCACCATGACTACCGATATTCCGGCCGGCATCGCGGTCGTAGAAACCACATCCACTGCCCCCGAACGCACCAGCTATGTCGACTGGCCAGCCATTTTCGCCGGCATCGTCGTGGCCTCGGCCATCTCGCTGGTCCTGATCAGCTTCGGTTCGGCCATTGGACTGAATTTCCTCGACTTCAACTCGCGTGAGGGGGCTTCGCCCATCCTCATCGGTATCGCCGCAGCCAGCTGGTTCCTCTGGGTGCAGATTTCGAGCTTCATGGCCGGCGGCTATCTCACCGGTCGCCTGCGGGCTCGCAACTATGATGCCACAGAAGACGAAAGCGACATGCGCGACGGCGCCCATGGGCTTCTGGTCTGGGCTGGCGCCCTGGTGGTCGGAGGTGTGCTGGCCGTCGGCGGCATCGGTGCCCTGACCAGCGCCACCGGCAATGCCATCGGCACCGCGACCATCGCGGCGTCCAATGTCGCCGAAGGCGAGGCCAACCCGCTCGATCCCAATGCCTACTTCATCGATACGCTGTTCCGCAGCGAGACCCCGGCCGCTGATACCGGTCTGGCTCGCGATGAAGCGGGTCGCATCTTCGCCCAGGCGGCTCTTGGTGATGGCACTGTGGCGGCCGAAGACCGCACCTATCTGGCCAATGTCGTGGCGGCCAATACCGGTCTCAGCCCGGAAGAAGCCCAGGCCCGCGTCGACCAGGTGATCGCCAATGTCGAACAGGCCCGTCAGGACGCCATCGAAGCGGCCCGTGTTGCCCGCAACACCGCCATCATCGCTGCCTTCCTGATCGCTGCCTCGTCGCTGGTCGCGGCCATCGGTGCCTACTGGGCGGCCCAGAAGGGCGGTAATCACCGCGACAACAACACCATCTTTGCCGACGTGTTCCGCCGGTTCTGACGAGGGAAAGGAGAAAACCGATGTTCAAGGGACTTGCCCTCTGGCTGCTCGGCGTGCCGATCTGGCTGATCATCATCATCTTCCTGGTCACCTGACCGAGGAGTGCAGGACGGGCGGGGTTATCCCCGCCCGTTTCGCGTGTGTCGAGACGCGGGGCCAAAAGCCCCGCCTTTTCTTCTCCCCTTGGGAAGAAGGCGCCCGCAGGGACGTATGAGGGGAAGGCTTCAGAATTCCGAGGCCTCGGGCGTGTCGAACATCCCCCACCGACCTCCGCTGCGCTCCGGCCACCTCCCCGATGGGAGCGGAATGGGCGAGAGCCCTACTTCCTCAGCCCACGAATGACCGCCTCCATCGCCGCCCGATAGGCGTCCACTTCTCCTGCCGGGGCGAGGGCGGCGCGGTCGAAGAGCGCACCGAGCAGTTGCGCCGTCGGCTCCACCGCCACCGGGCGCAACACACCGGCATCCACCGCGCATTGCACCCCGTCGATCAGCGTCTTCTGGCCATAGCGGTTGTTGATGGCGTCGAGCGCTTCCCGACCCAGCACGGCCGGCGCGTCGATCAGCATGATGCGGCGGCGGCCTTCATCCTGCATGGCGGCCAGAAATCCGTCGCCACCAGCGACCAATGCATCGATCATGTCCGGCGGCGCCTCGGCGCCATCCGATACTGCGGTGATGGCCTCCGCCACGGCGCGATGCTCGTCCTCCACCACCGCCTCGAATAGCGCCAGTTTGTCGGCGAAGTGGTGGTAGAGAGCGCCCCGCGTTACCCCGGCCGCCGCCACGATGTCGGGCGTGCCGGTCCCCGCATAACCGCGTTCGGCAAACAGGCGCCGCGCTGCTTCCAGCAGCGCCTTGCGCGTGGTTTCGCGCCGCTCTTCCTGGGTGCGTCTTGCCTCTTGCATACATACTGCCTGTATGTTACTGAGATTGATACATACAGTATGTATCTATTGTCGCATTCAAGCAAGGAGAGAGACGATGAAGTTCACTTCCATGTTTCCGCTGATCCATGTCAGCGACGTCGCCGCCACCGCCGACTTCTACCGCAGGCATTTCGGTTTCACGCCGGTCTTCGAAAGCGACTGGTACATGCATCTGCGCGGCGATGCCGAAGGGCTCTTCGAAATGGCGCTGATCGACTACAACCACGATTCCATTCCCGAGGCCGGGCGCAAACCGACAACGGGCTTCATCCTGAGTTTTTACGTCGACGATGCCGCCGCCGAGGCAAAACGCCTCGAGGCCGAGGGCGTCACCATTGCCCAACCCCTGCGTGACGAAGTGTTCGGCCAGCGCCATGTCATCGTGGCCGATCCCAATGGCATCCTCATCGATGTCATCACCGCCATCGATCCCGATCCGAACTGGCTTGCCGCGCAACAGGGGTAATTTGATTGCTCACCCTCAATTCCGCCCTCGGGCTTGACCCGAGGGCCATTGCCCACCGGCACACTGTGGGTGTTCAGAGTGGTCCTCGGGTCAAGCCCGAGGACGGCGCGGTGCGCGGTGGGCCGACAGATTCCCACGACCGTTCCCACGCACCGTCACCACCCGGCTTGACCGGACAATGACGACGGAAGGGAGAGGCGCAGCAATTTCCATTGATCCATGTTAGTTTTGGCGTCCACACCAAGAGCGCCTTCATGACCAAGACCCTTTCCGATTTTTCCGCCAACCGGCTCGACGGCAAGCCGCAATCCCTTGCCGACTATCAGGGTCAGGTCGTGCTGGTGGTCAATGTCGCCAGCAAATGCGGGCTCACTCCGCAATATGAAGGCCTCGAAGCCCTCTATCGCCAGTACCGGGAGCGGGGTCTCGTCATTCTCGGCTTTCCCTGTAACCAGTTTGCCGAACAGGAGCCGGGTTCGAGCGCCGAGATCGCCGAATTCTGTTCGCTCAATTATGGCGTGAGCTTCCCGCTTTTCGAGCGCATCGACGTCAACGGCGAAGACGCGCACCCGCTCTATACCTGGCTGAAATCTTCGGCTCCCGGCATTTTCGGCACCGAGGACATCAAGTGGAATTTCACCAAATTCCTCATCGGTCGCGACGGCAAGGTCGCCGAGCGCCATGCCCCCACCACCGAGCCATCGGCTATCGCGCCCGATATCGAAAAGCTGCTGTAGCCGTCCGGCCACACTGGTGGTCACATTCCTTCTGCGGCGGAACGCCTGCCGCTGCCGTCCGTTTCTTTGCCAAGGGGCGGAAGAGCCTGCTTGATAACGCAGGCTCCCCTTGGAGCAAGGCGATGTGGACATCGCCGACAAGAAGGAACGACATAAAATGAAAAAGACCCTTCTGGCCTCTCTGGCCGTGCTTTCGCTTGCTTTGGCCGTGCCGGCCATGGCGCAGGACAATACGGATGCCGGTGCCGCAGTGGGCCTGACCGGCGGCGCTGCAGGCGGCGCCACCATTGGCTTTCTTGCTGGCGGTCCGATCGGCGCCATTATCGGCGGCTTTGCCGGTGCCGTGATCGGTGCCGAGGCCGGCATCGCGGCCTCCACGGTCGAATATGCCGGCAACAATCCCGTCGATCCCATCATCATCGAGGGTGAGGTGACGGCTGGCGCGACCGTGCCTGCCGGCGTCACCATTTACCCGGTCGAAGGTGATCCGGCCTATGGCTACATCTATGCCAATGGCCGTGTCTGGATCGTCGACCTGGCCAGCAATACGCTGGTCTACTCGCCCGGTTTCACGGTGAACCAGTCGGCGGCTGATTATGCCATCGCCAATCCGGTCGATCCGGTTGTCGCCGAGGGTGACGTGGTCGTGGGCTATGTCCTGCCCAGTGGCACCATTGTCACGCCGGTGCCGGATGATCCCTACTATGGCTATGTCTATATCGATGGCCGCCCGGCTCTGGTGGAAAACTCCACCGGCACGATTGTCTGGGTGCAGTAACACCGCGCGCCAGCATGCGATGGCAGTCCGGGCTTTGCCCGGGCTGCCATTGTCGTTTGGGCAGCATTGCATTCCTTCATCACATTCCCCAGGCGCGATGGAACGCATCGCCGAAAATCCCGTTCGTGCCAGTGCGGCGGACCGGGGTGGCCCTGCATAGCCAGTGCGCCCCTCGAAATGTCGGTCCCCTTGGGATCGCCACGCGAAAGGAATGACAGGATGAAGACGCTACTTCTGGCCTCCGCGGCCGCAATGTCGCTTGGCCTCAGCATGTCCGCAATGGCGCAGGATGCGCCTACCAACACCACGACCGAACAGACCGATGCCGGTGCCGCCGTGGGCGGCGCGGCCGGCGCTGCCACCGGCGGAACCATCGGCTTCCTGATTGCAGGCCCTGTAGGGGCCATTATCGGAGGCTTTACCGGTGCGGTGATCGGGGCGGATGCGGGGGTTTCCGCCGAGTCCGTGGACTATGCCGGCAACAATCCGGTGGAGCCGGTGGATATCGATGGTGAACTGGCGCCGGGAACCCCGGTGCCCTCCGGCGTCACCGTCTACCCGATCGAGGGCGATGACGCCTATGGCTATCTCTATGCCAATGGCCGTGTCTGGATTGTCGATCTGGCCACCAATACGCTGCTCTATTCGCCAGGCTATGCCATCAAGCAGGCTGCCGTCGACTATGCCAAGGAGCATCCGGTGACCCCGATCGAAACCGCCGACGAGGTGGTTGTCGGCTATATTTTCGAGGATGGCGCCGCCATCGTTGAAATCCCGGACGAGCCCTATTTCGGCTATGTCTATGTCAACGACAAGCCGGTCCTGGTGGATACTGCCACCGGGACGGCCATCTGGATGGAGTAGCACCACCAGCCACCCCGATGCCGCCCGGAGCCCCGCTTCGGGCGGCATTGCTTTGCCCGGGCAATGGTTTAGATTTCGCCATGGAGACAGGAGACGCATGGGTCGTCCGATGGTGGAGGCGGGGCCGATGGCCGATATTCTCGATTATTGCGCGGATTTGGGCGAAGTCCGCTTCAGGTCCGGACAGACCATGCTGCCCGAGGGAGAGCGCCTGGGTAAACTCCTGGTGCTGATCGAGGGCCAGGTGGAAGTCATCCGCGAGCGCACCCAGGTGACCCATGTCGACGAACCCGGCTCGATCTTCGGGGAAATGTCGGTGCTGCTCGACATGCCCCATTCGGCCACCGTCAGGGCGCTGTCCGACGTCCGCGCCTATGAAATCCCCGATGCGCTGACCTTTCTCGAGGCGCAGCCGGAAATGAGCCTGCATATCGCCACCATGCTGGCGCGGCGGCTCTATTACACCACGTCCTATCTGGTGGACCTGCAGCAGCAGGCCGCCGGCAAGCGGCAGGACCTTGACCTCGTCGATCAGATCCTCTCGTCCCTGGTCGATCCTTCCGATAGCGGCAAGACGCGCAAATGACCGGCAAGCCATCCGTCACCATCGCCTATTGCACCCAATGCAACTGGCTGCTGCGCTCGGGCTGGATGGCCCAGGAATTGCTGTCCACCTTCACCACCGAGCTGGGGCAGGTGAGCCTCATTCCCGGCACGGGCGGCATTTTCGAAATCCACCTGAACGGTGAGCTGATCTGGGAGCGCAAGCGCGACGGCGGCTTTCCCGATATCAGGGTGCTCAAGCAGATGGTGCGCGACCGGATCGATCCCGACCGGGATCTGGGGCATGTCGATCGCATCGCGCTCGAACAGTAAAGGCTTCCCAATTGGCATCAGTGCGCTAGTCTTGCGCCTGTGAGTCCAGCAGGGAGGTCAGCGTCATGGCCCACAAGTTCAATATCACCGCGGCTGCCAACGATCAGTTCAAGTTCGATTTCTCGTACAATGCCGAGAAGATCTTCTGGTCGGAAAATTACAAGCAGAAGGCCAGCGCCAAGAGTGGCGTCGAGTCCCTGAAGAAGAACGCGCCGGATGCCGCCACGGTCGATCTGAGCAAGGGCGAGACCGGTTCGGGCTACCGCTTCGAGATCGTCGAGAGCAAGGACGGCCAGCATTTCGTGCGCTTCGTCGCCAGCAATGGCGAGACCATGGCCCGCACCGAGACCTACGCCTCCAAGGCCAGCGCCAGGAACGCCATTGAATCGCTCAAGAAGAACGGCCCCGGCGCCGACGTCGTCGACACCTGAAACGACTGCCCCATTCACAAAGCCGACCGCCTTGGTCTAGTCTCCCGGCGAACCTTTTCCGGGAGACGTCAATATCATGACTATCAAGACCGCTCTTCTTGCCGGCGCCGCGCTGGTGCTGGCCACGCTGCCGGTGGCCGCGCAGGACCTGCCCGATCTCAATGGCCGCACCATTCGGGCCGTCACCGAGAATGCCTATTACCCGCTGAACTTCGCCGGCCCCGACGGGCAGGGCATCGGGCTCGAATATGACGTCATCAACGAGATCGCCAGGCGCCTCAACGCGACGGTCGAATGGGACCTGACCGCCTGGGACGTGATGATCGAAAGCGTCCGCACCGGCCAGTTTGACGTCGGCGCCGATGGCATCACCATTACCGAAGAGCGCGAAGAGCAGATCGACTTCACCCAGCCCTTCATCACGGTGGAACAGTATTTCCTCGTCCGCGCCGATGAAGATCGCATCACCGGCCCCGAAAGTTTTGCCGAAAACACCGACCTGCTGTTCGGCGCCCAGGCCGGCACCTCGTCCTTCTATACGGCTATCTATGACGTGCTCGATGGCGACGAGGCCAATCCGCGGGTAAAAACCTTTGACAGCTTTGGTGCCGCGGTGCAGGCGGTCAAGGCTGGTGACGTCGATGCCGTGATTGCCGATCAGGCCGCCTCGGCCGGCTATATCGGCGCCGATCCGGGTGCCTTCAAGCAGGCCGGCGACGCCATCAAGTCCGATCCCTTCGGTTTCATCCTCACCCCCGGCTCGGACCTGGTCGAACCCTTCAACGCGGCCCTGGCTCAGATGCAGGCCGAGGGCTGGCTCGACGAGCGCATCAACTACTGGTTCTTCGACTACGCGGCTGAGTAGGCCAGCGCAGCAGGGGCCTGCCCCGGCAACCCGCCGGTGAAGCCACCCCACCCTCAATCCCTCCCCATCAAGGGGAGGGAGGCGCAGGCGCAACTGCCAGTGTTCATCGTCTCCCTCCCCCTTGTGGGGAGGGATCAAGGGTGGGGGTAGCCACGCTCGCGGCACCCTCGTAATCATCTCCCATGACCTACCGCCCCCGCCGATCATCGCTGTTTGCCCGTCTGCCCTATTGGCTGCTGGCCATTGCGCTGCTGTTTGTGCTCGGGCTCTGGGCCATTACCACCAACGATACCTATTCCGGCATCTTCCGCACCGTCTCGGCCGGCGTGGTTACGACGCTCTGGGTGACGGTGGTCGCGTTTTTCGGGGCCACGATACTGGGCCTGCTGGTGGCGCTGGCGCGCACGTCGAGCGTGCGGGTGCTGCGCGAGATCGCCACCTTCTATGTCGAGATCCTGCGCGGCATCCCGATCCTGGTGTTTCTCTTCTACATCGCCTTCGTTGCCGCCCCTTCCATGGTCGCCGGCTTCAACTGGCTCATGGCGCCCTTCATCGACTGGGGCTGGGTCGCGCCGGCCACGGTGCGCGGCTTCGATTTCGTCTGGCGCGCCATCTTCGCGCTGACCGTGTGCTACTCGGCCTTCATTGCCGAGATCTTCCGTGCCGGCATCGAGGCGGTCGGCAGGGGCCAGATCGAGGCGGCGCGCTCGCTGGGTCTTTCCCGCTGGCATTGCTTCCGCTTCATCATCTTCCCCCAGGCCTTCCGCACCATCCTGCCTCCGCTGGGCAATGACTTCGTCTCCATGGTCAAGGATTCGGCGCTGGTCTCGGCGCTGGGCGTGCAGGACATTACCCAATTGGGCAAGCTCTCGGCCTCGTCGAGCTTTCTGTTCTTCGAGACCTACAATGTCGTGGCCTTCCTCTATCTCACCATGACCATCTCGCTCTCGCTGCTGGTGCGCTGGCTCGAACGGGCGATGGACCGGAAGGTGGGGCGATAAGGCTGGGCCAAGTTGCCGATACCAGTGATCTTGCACCCGTGCCTCGCACCCCCCATGTTCCTCCTGTCACCCCGGAGGAACTCCATGCATCCCATCGCCCGCCTTGCCGTCGTCGCCCTCGCTGCCGTTTCGCTGGCCGCCTGTGGCAATCGGGACGAAGTGGGCAGTGTCGGGGTGGACTGGACCGGCAATGACATTTCCATCGAGGCCGTGGCCGATCCCGATGTCGAGGGCGTGGTGTGCCATCTCTCCTTCTTCAACCGCTCCTTCATCGATCGCGTCAGCCAGGGCAACTGGTTCGAGGACCCGTCCTATTCGGCGCTCGACTGCTCGGCCGTGGGCCCCATCACCGTGGGCGACATCAACATGCGCGGCGGCGAGGAAATCTTCCAGCAGGGTCGCTCCCTGATCTGGAAGAGCCTGCGCGTCACCCGCATCTATGACGCAGCCAACAATTCCCTGGTCTACCTTGCCCATGCCCGCCAGGTGCAGCAGGGCTCGGGCAAGATGAGCCTGTCGGTTGTGCCGCTCTACAATGAGGATGTTACCTGGACCAATGGAGCCCCGGCCGCGCCGCAGCCGGTCCAGGGCTCGGTCATGGTGCAGTAGAATCCCTCATTTTATCGCTAAATTTGCAGTCATCCCGGAAGGGATGCGCAACAACCCGCGCGCACCCTCACCTCGCCATTGTGCCTCGGGAGGGCCATATGCACGGGGTCATCGCCTATTTCAGCGCCAATGCCGCCGACCTGGCGGTTAACCTGGCTTTCTTCCTCATCGTCTATCTCATTGCCCGCCTGCTCAAGGCCGGGGTCCTGGCCTCCATGGTCATCGCCACCATTCCCATGCTGGGCATCGTCTGGCTGCTCTATCCCTGGCTGCCGCCGCGCCTGTTCTCGCTTCTGAGCTGACCTGACGATTGCGGCGCCACGCCCGGAAACGGAACGGCTTGGCGCGACTGCATCAAACAAGGCAAAACCGTTCCGCGCGAGCCCGCTTCAAGCGGCAGTCATGAGCACGATATTCTCTGGATTGACAGTGTGTTGTACCCGCTATTGCGCGGGGAAAGGAAGACGATCATGGCAATCCTGATTGGCGATACCGCCCCTGATTTCACCCTCGAAAGCACCGAGGGTACCATACACTTCCACGACCATATCGATGGGTCCTGGGCGGTGCTGTTCAGTCATCCCAAGAATTTCACGCCGGTCTGCACCACCGAGCTGGGCTATACGGCCAAGCTCAAGGATGAATTCGCCCGGCGGGGCGTCAAGGTTCTGGGCCTGTCGGTCGACAAGCTCGAAGACCATGCCGGCTGGGCCCGCGACATCGAGGAAACCCAGGGCTCGGCCCTCAATTTCCCGCTGCTCGCCGATACTGAGGGCGAAGTGGCCCGCAAATACGACATGATCCATCCCAATGCCGACAATACGCTGACCGTGCGGTCGCTCTTTGTCATCGGGCCGGACAAGAAGGTGAAGCTCAAGATCGAATATCCCGCTTCCACGGGCCGCAACTTCGATGAAATCCTGCGCGTCATCGACAGCCTGCAGCTGACGGCTAAGCATCAGGTGGCGACACCGGTGAACTGGAAGCAGGGTGAGGACGTGATCATCGTCCCGGCCGTGAGCAATGAGGCGGCCAAGGCGAAATATCCGGACGGCTGGAAGGAACTGAAGCCCTACCTGCGCATTGTTCCACAGCCGCAGGGATGATCCCCGCGGCACCCTGTTTTCTCCCTGACCAACTGGGCGATGACCGATGTCATCGCCCTTTTTCGTTGCCGTTTTCCGGCTTTTCCCGCCACATTCCCGCCCAAAAGCGGCAACGGCGTTGACTTATCCCTGCGGTTTTCCCCGCTTTGCCCACCTGTTTGGGTGTTGTTGCATGCGGTTTGACGGAACCGTGACCCAAACGGCACAGGGCGCAAATCGGTTCCACCTATCTGCAGCAATTGGCCGAATTGCGTGCTGAATCTGCTTTTGATCCGGATTCAGTTTCTAGATTTAACAGATTCTGAACGCGCCAGGCGTCGATTAACCCCCTGAAAATCTGTGACATACGTGCATCAGGCTGAGGCGGGACGTCGCACTTGGCCGGTTTGGCCCATTTTCCGGCTCCGCTGGCCTTTATTACTCCCGGCATCGAAAACATCAGTGAGTTCAAAGACCATTGACTAAGAAAGCCGTTCTCGCCGCCGCATCTGTTGCAATCGCTCTTCTGTCGTCCTCTGCAGCATATGCGCAGTGTGGTGGCGCCTCCTGGTACGGTCCCGGATTCCACGGCAAGACTGCCGCCTCCGGCGAAACCTTCAACCAGGAAGCCATGACCGCAGCGCACCGGACTCTTCCTTTCGGCACCAAGGTTGCAGTCACTGACCAGAACACCGGTAAATCGGTCGAGGTCACCATCAACGATCGTGGTCCCTACCACGGCAACCGCATCATCGATCTGTCCAAGGGCGCTGCGGCGGCCCTGGGTTTCCAGAACAAGGGCGTGACTTCGGTCTGCCTGGCAGAAAAATAAGCTTCGTTCTCCCTCCCGAGACGAAGAGGCCGCCCGGCATCCGGGCGGCCTTTTTTATTGTCAGCGCAGGTTGAGCGCCGCGATGGCGTCAAGCTGCCCTTCCTCGAGCGGCCCTGCCGCCTCGGCCTTGAGCGCCACCGCCAGTTCGGTCCGGTTCTTGACCCCCAGCACCAGCGTATCGACGCCCGCAATGCCCAGCGCATAGCGATGGGCGATCAGGGCCGGGTCTTCCCCCCAGCTGTCGCAGAGCGAACGGAAGCCTGCGGCGCGGGCAAAATCGTCGCGGTCGGGGCCATGCGTGTCCGTCCGGTCGAAGCTTCTGGTCAGCGCGCCCGCCTGCACCGCGCGGACGCCCATCACCCCCACGCCGGCCGCCTGCGCCGCCGCGATGACATCGCGCGGGCGCGGGTCGAGGCCCGTGCCGTTCATGGCGCCGGGACTATCGAGCAGGTTGGCAATGGCCTGCACCGCGGCGGGCCGCGGCCCGTCCGACAGGGCCTCGATGGTCGCCGCCGCGTGATTGATGCCGGTTATCCCCCAATCCCCGATCAACCCGTCGGCGACGAGGCGCGCAAAGGCCGGGCGCACGGCCAGGCGGTAAAAGCTCAGCTGCGTCGAGCGCTCATCCTTGGGCGGTTCGCCCGGCGGGTATTCAAAGTCGTCCGGCCGGATTTCGCTATGCAGCAGCATCATGTCGACGCGTTCGAGCCGCATGGCGACAAGGCTTTTTTCCAGCGATGCCCTCAGCAGCGGATAGGCCTCTTCGGCAGCCACCGTGCCCAGGCTGAACTTGGTGGTGACGCGCACGCCCTGTGGCAGCCTGCCCTCGAACGCCCTGCCGATCATGGCTTCGCAGATCTGATAGCCCGGTGCCGCGTCGATCAGCGTGATCCCGCCATCGACGGCCGCCCGCAGGGTCGCGACCGCTTCCTCCTCCGAGGTTGGCCCCCAGACCTGGCCGATGCCGCCCCCGCCCAGCGTCAGCCGGCTGACCGCGCCAAAGCGACCCAGTTGATTGATATTCATTGTCTTCTCCTGTTCGTGGGAACCCGGCAGCAAGCCTGTCTGACACGGCCGGCCGGCCGCTGGGCTCCGGTCTGCGCGTTACTGATCGGAACGGCCGCCGTCCCGATCGAGCCGGGCGACATAGTCGCCGATATGCCTGCGGTCGATGCCCATGTCGCCAAGCAGCCGGTCGTCCAGCTGCGACAGCTTGCGGCGGGTGAGGTTGCGCAACTGCCAGTGGCGGAAGCGCTGGGCAATGGGTTCGAACATGTCTGGTCTCCTCAAGTCTTGGCGCAAGGGCCCCGTGCATGGAGCGCCTGCTGCCATGTTTCAAAATTCGACGTGTAAATTAATAGTCGGACCGCCGGTTGCGGTCTGCTGATAGGATAATTGCGCATTTACGTGTGTTTACGCTATAGTCTGGATCGCAAAGTGCTTTTCAGGAATGAAAAATGGATTTCTCCTGGGACGATCTGCGGCTGTTTCTCGATGTCGCGCGACTGGGCGGGCTCAGTGCCGCGACCAAGACCACCGGCCTCTCGGCGGCAACGCTGGGGCGGCGGGTGACGGCGCTGGAGCATCAGGTGGGCGAGCCGCTCTTCCTGCGCAGCCAGACCGGTTACCAGCTCACCCCGTCGGGCGAGGAGCTGCTGCTGCGGGCCGAGGAGGTCGAGGCAGCGATGCTGTCGCTCAAGCGCTGGAAGGACGGCGCCATCGGCGAGCGCGTGGTGCGCGTCTCGGCCGGCCCCTGGACCTCGGCCTTCCTCGCGCGGCACATTGCCAGCATCTGGACGGCTGCCGACCGCTTTGCGCTCGAACTGGTCACGGCCAACCACAAGGTCGATATCGGTCGCCGCCATGCCGATATCGGCCTCAGGAACCAGCGGCCCACCGAACCCTTTCTGGCCGGAAGGCTGGTCGGCAAGGTTGCCTATGCGCTTTACGCCCGTCCCGAGCTGATCAGCGGTGTCGCTGCCGGCTATTTCGTCGGCGTCGCGGGGGAAGGCAGCCAGACCCATTCGGCGCGCTGGCTCCATGCCCGCCATGGCGACCGCATCGCCACGCGCGGCAATGACGCCATGAGCGTCATGGAACTGGTGGCCGCCGGCGCCGGCATCTCCGTCTTTCCCTGTTTCGTGGGTGACAGCGATCCGCGCGTCGACCGCATGGCCGCCACCGCCATTCCCGAGCTCGAAACCGAGCAGTGGCTGGTCTGCCATCACGAGGAGCGGCATGCCCCGGCGGTGCGCACGGTGACCGATCGCATTGCCGCGCTGCTCCGCCAGCACGCGCCGCTGTTTCGGGGGGAGCTGCCCCGCTCAGCCGGCTAGGCCGGAAAATCTGATTTAGCAATATGTTAGAGCCTTGGGCGCAGTCTTGGCCGCGGATGCAGGCGGGGACGGGGCGGTGCCATGCGGGCATTTGCTTATGTGGTGGGGGCGGACACGGCACCGCGAGCGGCGCTGCTCGATCTGGCGCGCGGGCTCGGCTTTGCCGGCGTCGCGCCGTTTTCGACCGTGGCGGCGGCGGAGCAGCAGACCCATCTGACCCCGCTCTGCTTCTTCCTCTTTGCCGCCACCGACAGGCCCGACAGCCTGCGCGGCGTCGCCGATGCGCTGCGGTTCTCGACCGTGCGGCGGCTGCGCCTCTGCCCGCTCATCCACTTTGCCGAAAGCCCGTCGGCCGAGGTCATCGGCGCCTGCATCAATATGGGCTTTGACGACATCATCACTATGCCCTTCACCCGTGAGCGGGTGCTGGACCGGCTCAACCGGCAGGTGGGGCAACCCCTCACCTATTACGAGACATCGAGCTATTTCGGGCCGGACCGGCGCGGCCGCAACGGCCCCTCGACCAACAGTCACGAAAACCGTATCGGCGGACCCTTCCGGCGTCTCGAAATCATCCGCCACCCCGCGAGCGGCATTGCCGTGCTGCGCGATGATCATGTGGTTCCGCTCGCCGTGTGACCCGGATGCAATCGTTGCAATAAACCGTTTTACAACGCCCCGGCGTCTATTCTCAGTTCGGGCGAAATCGCCTAGCTTGCCGGCCTTCGATCTGATTTGAGCACTTTTAGAAAATGCGATTTGGCCTTGCGCTGCCGCCCCAGATCAAGGTCTTCGGGGCATTCTTCGTATACTCGTTCTGCATGGGGTCGATCTTTCCCCGCCTCCCCGCCATTCAGGAAGCCATGGGCGTGGGCGAAGGCGCATTGGGCCTCGCGCTGATCGGTTCGGCTTTGGGCACGCTGATCTCGCTGACCTTTGCCGGACGCCTGGTCGAGGCCGTGGGCTATCGCCGCGTCCTGCTCGTCGCCATTCCGCTGCTTGCCGCACTCTATGCACTGGCCAGCTGGGCCCAGACGCCGCTGGCCTTCTTCTTGGCTCTCGTGCCCGTCGGCCTCACCATCGGCTGCATCGAGATCATCATCAATGTCGAGGCCGACCGGGTGGAACACCAGATCGGCCGCCGCATCATGAGCCGCGCCCATGCCTTCTGGAGCCTGGGCTTCTTCGCCGCCGGCATGGTCGGCTCCTTTGTCGCCCAGGCCGGGATCGAAGTGCATGTTCATCTCGCCCTGATGATCCCCGTCGTCATCCTCGCGACCCTGCTCGTGCTCGGCCAGTTCCAGCCCGCGCCGCATCGCTCCGGCACCAGTACCGAGGAAGCGCCGCGCTTTGCCCGGCCCACCGTCACCATCATGGCCCTGGTCGCCGTCTGCCTCTCGGCCATGCTGATGGAAGGGGCCGGCATCGACTGGTCGGCCATCTATATGCGCAACATCTTTGGCGCCGAGCCCTTCTGGGCGGGCCTCGCCGTGGCCACCGTGGCCGGGTCGCAAGGCGTCGCGCGCTTCTTTGCCGATAGCTTTGTCGAGCGCTTCAGCCCGGTGACCGTGGCCCGCGTGCTGCTGACGGTGCTCGGCGCCGGCGTGCTGCTGGCTTTCTTCGCGCCCTATGCCTGGGTCGCCTATCTCGGCTTCGCGCTGATCGGCGTCGGCTCCTCGGCCCTCTTCCCGCTGGCCATGTCGGCCGCCGCGCAGCAGACCGACCGCCCCGCCGCCATCAATGTCGCGGCTCTGGCGCAGTTCTCCTTCACCGCCTTCCTGCTCGGACCGCCGCTCCTGGGCTATATCGGCGAGCATTTCGGCATCCAGTGGGTGTTTGGTGTCGGCTTCCCGCTGGTGCTGCTGGGCCTTGCCACCGCCCATGTGCTGGGCCCGAAGCCCGTTCTGCGCGAGGTCATGCCGTGAGGATCGAACCGCAGCACCGCATCTATGCCTGCTTCTTCTTCTTCGCCGTAACCACGGGCGCGCTGATGGCGCGCCTGCCCGACATCCAGACCCATTTTGGCCTCACCGAGGGTCAGCTGGGCCTCACCATGATCGGCATGGCCATCGGCTCGCTGATCGCCCTGACCGTGGGCGCGCCCATTGTCGAGCGGCTCGGCTTCCGCACCACGGCCTTCTTCACCACGCTCGGGCCGGCCATTCTCTTTGCCACCATTCCCTGGCTGCCGGTGGCCCCGGCCATGTTCGCCGTGCTGTTCGTCGTCGGCCTGCTGGCCGGTGCGCTTGAAATCAACCTCAATGTCGAGATCGACCGGCTCGAGGCCCAGTCCGGCAACCGCTTCATGAACCGCGCCCATGGCTTCTGGAGCGTCGGCTTCTTCATCACGGCGCTGTTCGGCGCCATGATCCGCCAGTCCGGCATTACCCCCGGCGTGCATATGGGCACGGTGGCGCTGATTGTCGTCGTCGTGGGCGGCTATCTCATCCATGGCGCCACCAATGCACCCAAAAAGCCGCAGGCGGCGGGCGAGGCCTCTGGCCACCACTTCGCCTTCCCCAATCTCGGGCTCCTGCCGCTCTGCCTCATCGGCTTTGCCGCCTTCCTGGTCGAAGGCGCCGGCATCGACTGGTCGGCCATCTATATGCGCGACGTCTTTGCCGTCGAGCCCATCGTGGGTGGCATGGGGCTGACGCTCTTTGCCTTCTTCATGGCGGTGATGCGCCTTTCGGCCGACCCGATCGTCGCCCGTTATGGTCCGCGCAATGTCGCCATGGTCATGCTGAGCTTTGCCAGCCTCGGCGCCCTGCTGGTCGGCATCGCGCCCCAGCCGTCCGTGGCCCTTCTGGGCTTTGCCCTGATGGGCGCGGGCTGTTCGGCGGTCTATCCGCTGGCGGTTTCGGCGGCCGCCCAGCGCACCGACCGGCCCGCCGCGGTCAATGTCGCGGCGCTCGGTCAGGTGAGTTTCGTGGTCTTCTTCCTCGCCCCGCCGCTCCTGGGTTTCGTGGCCGAATATGTCCATATCCGCGCCTCCTACCTCATCTGCCTGCCGCTGCTCCTGGCCGGGCTCTGGGCATCGAGCTTTGCCTTGGGCACCAAAAAGGTGGACATTCCCTCTGGCATGCCCGCTGAACCCCTGGGACCCAATGGCTGATCTGCCCCCTATCGTCGACCTCCGCCAATCGGCCACGGCCCTGCGCGTCCAGCGCGGGGTCATGCGCATGCTGCGCGAGCGTCACGACATGGCCTGCTATGCCGAAGTGCCGCTGGCCAATGGCCGCCGCGCCGATGTCATGGCGGTCGGGCCCAAGGGCGAGATCTGGATCATCGAGATCAAGTCGAGCCTCATCGACTTCCAGGTTGATCGCAAATGGCCCGAATATCGCGAGTTTTCCGACAAGTTCTTCTTCGCCAAGCCGCCCGAGCTCGACGGGGAAATTTTCCCTCAAAGCGAGGGCCTGATCGTTGCCGACGGGCATGACGGCGCCATTCTGCGCGACAGTCCCGATACCCCGCTCGCCCCGGCGCGCCGCAAGGCGCTGATGCTCAAACTCGCCCGCATGGGCGCCGACCGCATCCATGTGCTGATGGATCCGGGGCCAATTGTCTGACCCCGTCCTCAATTCGTCCTTCCCCTGATCCCGTTCGGGCCGCCTTCCCGCCATGCTGACCACCCATTGGCGCATTGTCGCGCTGTTCTTCACCCATGCCCTGGCCGCCGGCGCCATCCATACCCGCATCCCCGACCTGCAGGAGCTGATCGGCCTTACCGACGCGCAACTCGGGCTGGTGCTGATGGGCCAGCCCCTGGGTGCCATTTGCATGTTCCTGTTTTCCAGCGCCATCATCGAGCGCTTCGGTCCGCGCCGCATGATCCTGGTCCTGTTGCCCGGCGTGGTCATGACAGCGGCCCTGGCCACCGTATTGCTGCATACGGTGGCGCTGTTCGTGCTGCTGGCCATCAATGGGGTCGGCTTCTCGCTCACCAATATTGCCATGAATGTCGAGGCCGACCGGGTCGAGGCCGCCAGCGGCGCGCGGGTGATGAATACCTGTCACGGGGCCTGGAGCCTGGGCTTCCTGCTCACCGCGTTGCTCGGCGCGGCTTTGCGGGGTCTGCACATTTCCCCCGCCATCCATCTCTGGGGCCTGGCGCCGCTGCTGATCGTGCTGATCCTTGTGGTCGTCCTGCCCATGCCCGTCATGCCGCCGCGCGCCCATGCCGGCGGCACGGTGAAAAAGCTCGCCTGGCCCAGCTGGGCAGCGATGGGGCTGGTCGCCTTCGGGCTGGGGGCCGGGCTCACCGAGGGGGCGGCGCGCGCCTGGTCGATCATCCTTTTGCGTGACAGCTTTGATGTCGTGCCCTTCATCGAATCGCTGGCTCTGCCGGCGCTGCTGGTGGCCATGACGTCGGGGCGGCTCCTGGCCGATCGCTATATCGACCGCTTCGGTCCGGTCCTGGTGGCACGTTGCCTTGCGGCGCTGGCCGTGGCTGCCATGCTGGTCATCGTCCTTGCCTCCGAAGCCTGGATGGCGCTGCTGGGCTTTGTCGGCCTCGGGCTCGGCATCTGCGTGCTCTATCCGCTCATGCTCTCGGCCGCCGCGCGGCTGGGCGACCGCCCGGCCAGCCAGAATGTGGCGGCGACGACGCTGATCTTCCAACTGGTCAATCTGGGCGCCCCGGTGCTGATCGGCGGCGTCGCCGAAAGCTTCGGCGTCCGCATGGCCTTTGCCGGGCTCATCCCGCTGCTGATGCTGACCTTTGTGATGGCGGGACGGTTGAGCGGTTCGCGACAGAACCCCCACCCTTGATCCCTCCCCACAAGGGGGAGGGAGACGATGAACACTGACGGTGCGCCCAGCGCCTCCCTCCCCTTGATGGGAGGGACTGAGGGTGGGGTGACCGGCTGGCTCTGTGGGGCGAAGAGGGCGATTGCCCTACAAATTAAAAACCCGGCCCGGTTTGAACTGGCCGAATTCCACATGGCCGGTGGCCAGCACCTTGCCCTTGAAGCTCACCCAGCATTCGTCGAGCGCTATGGGGGCGCCTGCGCCGGTCAGCAGCACCGGATTGCCGTGGCTGACGGCCTTGGCCTGTCCGGCATCGAGGCGGATTTCGTCGATCTCGACAAGACCCGCCGCCACCGGCTTCAGCAGCGCGTCGCGCGCTTCGCCTGCAGCCGATTCGAGCTGCTCAAGCGTAATGGCATCGGCATCGGTGAAGGGACCGACCGCGGCGCGATGCAGCTTGGTGACATGACCCACCGTGCCCAGGGCCTCGGCAATGTCGCGCGCCAGCGAGCGCACATAGGTACCCTTGCCGCAGGTGACTTCCAGCACGCTTTCCTCGGCGCCATGCGAAACGAGGGTAATGGCATCGATGTCGATGGGGCGGGCGGCCAGTTCGACGGCCTCTCCGGCGCGCGCCAGGTCATAGGCCCGCTCGCCATCGACCTTGATGGCTGAATAGATCGGCGGTCGCTGCATGATCGTGCCGGTAAAGCGCGGCAGCACCGCTTCGAGTGCCGCGCCGTCCGGGCGCACATCCGAGGTGGCGATGACCTCGCCCTCGGTATCGTCGGTGGTCGTGGCGCGGCCCCAGCCGATGGCAAAACGATAGATTTTTATGCCTTCCTGCACCTGCGGCACGGCCTTGGTGGCCTCCCCCAGGGCAATGGGCAGGATGCCGGTGGCCAGCGGATCGAGCGTGCCGGCATGGCCGGCCTTGGCGGCGGAGAGCAGCCAGCGCACCTTGCCCACGGCCTGGGTGGAGGTGAAATCATATGGCTTGTTGAGCACGACCCATCCGGAAATGGCGCGCTTCTTCGATTTTTGCTGGCTCAAGGTCAGTCTTCGCCTTGTTCGTCGCTGTCGTCGTCGAGATCGCGCTTGACCCGGTCCGAGCGCAGCAGCGCGTCGATCCGGCCGGCTTCGGCAAAGGTGTCGTCCACGAAAAACCGGACTTCCGGGGCGTATTTGAGGTTGATCAGCGGGGCGACCTGTCCGCGGATGAACTTGCGATGGCGGTTGAGCGCCTCGACGATTTCCTCGGCATGCGCGCCGCCCAGCGGCATCACATAGGCATTGGCAATCTTGAGGTCGGGGGTCATGCGCACTTCGGGCACGGTCACGACCGCGCCAACCAGGGCCTCGTCCTCGATGTCACCGCGGGCGAACAGCGTCGCCAGCGCGTGGCGCACCAGTTCTCCGACGCGCAGCATGCGCTGGCTCGGGCCAGTCGGCTTGTGATCTTTTTTCATGAAAGCGCCTTAGGACGTCCCGCCGCCGCCGTCAATCCGCCGCAACCAGGCTCACATCGGTCTTGAGCCGCGCCATATAGGCTTCGACCTCGTCCGTGGTGATGGGCCAGCTGGACGGATCCTCGGTGTCGAAGGCGTCGCCGCGCCATTCCTGATAGACCATGGCGACGCCCTTTTCCGATTTGTAGAAGCCCATGATCATCACTTCGCCCTGGCCGGCAAAGGATTCGAACGTGTCGAGATAGGCGCCGCAGACATAGCCCACCGGCGGCAGCACGTCTTCCTGGTCCTCTTCGAACTGGAACAGGGCCACCGCTTCGGGATTGCACGACTGGGCGTAGGAATTGATGACGATGGAGCGGAAGTCCGCAAGCGACATATTGGCCTGGCTCGACAGACGGGCGCCATAGATCTTGGTCCAGAACGCCTCGCCTTCGCCGCGCGGATAGATTTCCAGATGCGCCTGGCCGCGTTCCTCGAGAAAGCGCGTGGAGACCCGTTCGGAGAGCTCGGCGTCGCTGGTCGCCTCGATGGCCCAGTCCGGGGCCGGCAGGGTCAGCGTCTGCCCCAGGGAATTGAGCACCAGCTTGCCATCGACGAGCGAGAAGGGCAGGGCTCCGGCCACCTGGGCATGGGCAGGAAGCGTCACCACAATGAGGGCGGCCGCCATGGCCAAAGCATGTTTCATCATGACTGCGGGGTTCTCCTGACACCCGAATACCGAACTGCAGTGTCGCAGCGCAGTTCCGCAGCCGGCTCGACAGGCGAACGATTATTGGGCAAGGCGCGGGCGTGCAAGAGCAAGCCGGCTAAAAATCGCAACTGTTGCAGGAGCGTGCTGAACAGCGGGCAAATCCTAGCCGCGGGCAGTGCGGGGCTGCGGCGTGTCGGGCAGGAGGCGATGCGGCGGCTGGTGCCCGTCCATGAAGGCGCGGATATTGACGATCACCGCCTCGCCCATTTCGACGCGGGCTTCCAGCGTCGCCGAGGCCATATGGGCGGTCAGGACCACGCGGCTGTCGGCGGCCAGCGCCAGCAGGCGCGGATTGATGCCATTGCGGTTCTCGAACACATCCAGCGCGGCCCCCGCCAGGCGCCCGCTTTGCAGCCGTTCGATCAGCGCCGGTTCGTCGATCAGTTCGGGCCGGCTGACATTGACCACATAGGCACCAGGCTTCATGCGGTCCATGCGTTCAGCCGAGAGGATGTGATGGGTGTCGCGGGTCAGAGGCGTATGCAGCGAGACAATATCGACGGCCTCCAGCATCGCGTCGAGATTGTCCCAGTAATGGGCTTCGAGCGGGGTTTCGATGGCTGGCGGACGCCGGTTGCGCGAAAAGTAATGGATATTGAGGCCGAAGGCGCGGGCTCGCTGCGCCACCGCCGTGCCGATGCGGCCCATGCCGACAATGCCCAGCGCCTTGCCGCGCAGCCGGTGTCCCAGCATCGACGTCGGCGACCAGCCGGCCCACTGGCCCTCGCGCAGCAGCATCTGCGTGCCTTCCACTAGCCGCCGGGGCAGGGAGAGCATCAGCGCCGTGGCCATGTCGGCCGTATCCTCGGTCAAGACCGAGGGCGTATTGGTGACGGTGAGGCCCGCCGCCCAGGCCGCTTCGAGGTCGATATTGTCCACGCCATTGCCGAACTGGGCGATGAGCCGAACGCTTTGCGGCAGGCGCGCGATGAGGTCGGCGTCGATACGGTCGGTAATGGTGGAAACCAGCACGTCCTTGCCCTCGAGCCCGCCCAGGATATCGTCGCTGGACAGGGCCACATCGGCTTCGTTGACATCGGTCTCGAACAGGGTTGCCATGCGCGCCTCGATGCTCGCGGGCAGGCGCCTGGTCACCAGAATCTGGGGTTTGTGCGGTGTCATGCGTTCCGAAAACAAGGCCGGTTGCTCCGGCGCCAAGGCCGCCTTCAGCGACCATTAAGGATCATGATCTAGTGATAGGGCAAATCCAACCCGTGTGCAAAGTGATGTTGTTCTTGCCAGCCTTCACGGGCCGCGTCCGCGCTGTTTTATTCCTCGCTCTGGCCCTGTTTGCCGGCCTCTCCGTGACGCCAGTCCTGGCTCAGGACAATCCCAGCGGCCTCAAGCTGCCGCGCTTTGTCACCACGCGATCGCATCCGATCAATGTGCGTGTCGGCCCCGGCACGCGCTATGAAATCGCCTGGAACTACACCGTGTCCGGCGTGCCGGTGGAAATCATCCAGGAATTCGATACCTGGCGGAAGATTCGCGACATGGATGGCGCTGAAGGCTGGGTGCATCAGAGCCTGCTCTCGGGCAATCGCGCCGGCGTCGCCACGCCCATCCTCGCCAATGGCGAAGTCGTTATGCATGCGCAAAAGGCCGCTGACGCCGCGGTGCGGGCCCGCCTTGCCGCGGGCGTGCGCGTCAGCATCAGCGAATGCGATGGCGCCTGGTGCAATGTGGCGGCCGGGCAGCCGGGCGAGCGCCAGTCCTTTTCCGGCTGGGTCCGCCAGGAAGAACTCTGGGGCGTCTATCCCGATGAGGAATTCGACTGACGCCTAGGAGGCTGCGTCCAGCTCGGCCAGCGCATTGGCGGTCTGCCTTGCAATGCGCAGGTCATCACCCTGCTTCGGGCAGGAGCTGCAATAGGTGTCGGGAAAGGCCAGATAGTCGAGGCAGCAGCCCTTGCGGGCAACGATATTGACCTGCCTGCCATCGGGCAGGTCAATCGTTTCCAGTTCCCCCATGCCCACGAGACCCATGGCCCTGAGCCAGAGAGTGCACAGGCGCTTCTGCTCCTCCACCGACAGGCCCGGCTGGAAATGCGGCAGCCGCGTCATCAGCACCAGCATCCGGTCGGTCAGCAGCCGCAGGGCGGGCACCCGCTTGAGTTTCGTCACCGTGTTGATTTCGGCCAGCAATGCATCGGCCATGGACCTGAGGTCGCGCCCCGCCGTGGCGATCAGCGTTTCGAGATCGCCCTCGATCATCGGGCCGGGCCTGAGGCGATAGCCATCGACATCGACATTCTGCCGCGACTGCGACAGCGTCGTGATCGCGGGCAGGGCGCCAAAAAGATGCACGGCAATGGCCATCAGATAGGCCGGCTGCCACATCAGGTTGGTCCATAGCCGCACGGCATAGAAGGGCTGGCCCGCCAGCGGGTAGCTGGCCTCGACGCGACTGTAGAGCACGCGCAGGAAATCGGTATTGTCCTGGCCCGGCGTATGCCAGCCGGGCAGGTGCCCGCCGGGCGCGCCCTTCAGAAATCCCGTCGCCGAAGCGCCAAGCGCGATGAACCGCGTCAGCGCGGCATCGTCGGCACTCGGAGCAAAGAGGTAGTTTCTGGCGGTCAAGGCGGGCCTCGTGAGCTGCCCAGTCCTATCCTTTTTACCTTGAGGAATGAAGTCACCTTTGTGTCGCGGCTTTCCCTTACTCGCGGAACTACAGATGCCGCGCTTTACCGACCGCTTGCCGCGCCCGGGCAAACTGGCCGCACGACATCCTTCGCCGGGAGGCCCGCATGCGAAAGCTGTTCACCGGCTTCCGGTCTGCCGCGTCAGGCACGGCTGCCATCGAATTTGCCATTCTGACGCCGGTCTATCTGCTCATGCTCACCGGCATGCTGGCCTATGGCATCTATTTCGGTACCGCCCATGCCATCCAGCAACTGGCGGCGGATGCGGCGCGCACTGCCATTGCCGGGCGCGATGCAGTCGAGCGCGACCTGCTGGTGGCCGAGTTTCTCGCCCGCAATGCCGGCGGCTACATGCTGATCGATCCGGCCCGGCTCATCCATGCCATCGGCGACAGCCCCACCGACCCCAACCAGTATGAAGTGCGCCTCAGCTACGATGCCAGCGCCCTGCCGATCTGGAGCCTTTATCCGCCGCTGCCGCTGCCCAGCCCGACCATCGCCTTCGGCGCCACCATCAGGCGGGGCGGCATATGAAGTGGCCCTGGCCGGAATTTTGCCGCGATGAGCGCGGCAATATGGCGATCTTGTTCGCCTTCGGTTTTACCGTTTCCGCCATGGTGTCGGCCTTGGCGGTGGATGCAGCCTCGCTCTATCACGAGCGTCGGCTGCTCCAGGCCGGAGTGGACCTGGCGGCCATCTCGGCGGCGGCGGATCCCTCCCGCGCCGCCGAAATCGCCCAGTCCGTGCTGGTCGAGGCGCGGCTCCTCGCCCCGGCCAGCACGGATGGGCTGACCGTCACGACCGGGCATTACGATCCTGGCCGTGCCGATATTGCCGGGCGCTTTGTCCCCGGCGCCCTGCCACGCAATGCCGTGTCAGTGCAGCTCCGCCGCACCGGGACGCTGCATTTCGCGGCGGGCTTTGCCGAGCGGCCGATCCTGGATGCGTCAGGCATTGCCACGGTCTCGCCCCAGGTGTCGTTTTCGCTGGGCTCGCGCCTCGCCAGCCTCAATGGCGGCCTCGCCAATGCCATTCTCTCTGACCTCCTGGGCACCCATGTTTCCCTGTCCGTGGCCGACTATGCGGGCCTTGCCGAAGCGCGGGTCCATGCGCTGGGCTTTCTCGATGCGCTGGCGCAGCGGCTGGGGGTCAGCGCCGGCACCTATGATGACCTCCTCGGCATGGAGGCCGATGGCGGCGACATCGCCGCGGCCCTCGCCGACGTGACGAGCGGGCCGGTGCGCGCCGCCCTGCAATCGATTGTCGGCGGCGGCGGCCACAGGGTCCCGCTTGCCGATCTGGTTTCGCTCGGGCGCCTCGGTGGCCTGCAGCTGGGCCATGGCGACGCGGCGGGCCTGGCCCTGTCTGCGCTCGAAGTGCTCTCGGCCGCCGCTGCCCTGGCCGATGGCGATCGGCAGGTGTCCCTCAATCTGGGGGCAGCGGTGCCGGGCCTTGTCTCGCTGACCCTTGATCTTGCCATCGGCGAACCGCCACAGGGGCAGGGCTGGTTTGCCGTCGGTCCCGCGGGCACGGTGGTGCGCACGGCCCAGCTGCGGCTGCGGGTCAGGGCGCAATTGCTGGGCGGGCCGATCCTGCTCGGGGCCGGTGTCAAGCTGCCCCTCTGGCTCGATCTGGCGCATGCCGAGGCGCGCGTCATCTCGGCCACCTGCCCAACGCCTTCAGCGCCCCATGGCAGCGCCACCCTTGCGGTCCTGCCCGGCATTGCCCGGCTGGGGCTGGGAGAGCTCGGCAATGCCGCCCTCCACGATTTTGCGACCAGCCCGCCGCAGGTGCCGGTACAACTGGTCAATGTGCTGCTGCTCAAGATCTCCGGCACGGCGCTGGTCGAACTGGCGCAGACCACGCCGATCCCGGTGTCGTTCACATCGGCCGAGATCGGCGCCGGCACGCTCAAGACCGCCCGGACCACGACGCCGGTCACGTCCCTCGTTGGTTCGCTCCTGGACGATCTGGATCTTGAGGTGAACATATTGGGGCTGGGACTGGCGTCGCCGGCAGTGATTGCGGCGACCCTCAGGGCCCTGCTCGCGCCCCTGGCTCCGGTCCTGGACCAGACCCTCACGGGCACGCTGGGTGCACTCGGCCTCGGGCTGGGCGAGGCCGATCTGCGCGTCTATGGCGTGCGCTGCGATCACGCCGTCCTGGTCGGGTAAGCAAAAAAGTCCGACAATTGTCCCACCGCCCCTTCCGACTCCGGTTGCGGGTCGCTAGTCTGATGCACGTACATCTGGGAGGAGTGCGCCATGAGCGGCAAGCGCCTCGGTATCGGCTTCATCGGTACCGGCAATATTTCTTCGGCCTATCTCAAGGCCATTCTGGGCAAGGACGGCATGCCCGGCTTTGGCGTATTGGACGTCAAGGGCCTGGCCGACATGAAGGCCGAGGCCGCCAGTGCCCGCGCCGCCGAATTCGGCCTCAAGGCCATGAGCGTCGATCAGCTGCTGGCCGACCCGGAAATCGATCTCGTGGTCAATCTCACCATCCCCCGCGCCCATGTGGATGTCGGCCTGCAATGCCTCGCCGCCGGCAAGCATGTCTATTCCGAAAAGCCGCTGGGCATCACCTATGCCGAAGGCCGTCGCCTGCTCGATGCTGCCAATGCCGCCGGGCTGCGGATCGGTTCGGCGCCCGACACGTTCCTCGGTGGATCGCACCAGCAGGCGCGGGCCATTGTCGACAGCGGCGCCCTGGGGCAATTGGTTGGCGGTACCGCCTTCATGCTTTCGCCCGGTCACGAAAGCTGGCATCCCGATCCGGCCTTCTACTATGACATTGGCGGCGGCCCCATGCTCGACATGGGACCCTACTACATCACCGATCTCGTCAATCTGCTGGGCCCGGTGGCACGCGTGTCCGCCATGTCCTCGCGGTTGCGCACCCAGCGCACCATCACCTCCGAGCCCAAAAAGGGTCAGGTCATGCCGGTGCATATCGATACCCATGTCACCGGCGCGCTGGGTTTTGCCAATGGCGCCGTGGTGCAGATCGGCATGAGTTTCGACGTTGCCGCGCACAAGCATGTGCCATTGGAACTCTATGGTACGGAGCAGAGCCTTATCGTCCCCGATCCCAATTTCTTCGGTGGCAAGGTGGAATTGCGCAAGCGCGGGCGCGACGAGCAGTGGACCGACGTGCCGCTCACTGCGCCCTATGCCGATGGCAATTACCGCTCACTGGGCGTCGCCGACATGGCGGCGGGCATTCTCGAAAACCGCCCGCACCGCGCCAATGGCGACCTGGCCCTGCACGTCCTCGAAGTCATGGAAGCCTTCGAACACGCCGCGCGTGATGGCCGCACGGTGGAGATCAAGACGCCTGTCGAGCGCCCCGCGCCACTGTCCGAGAGCCTCCGCGACGGCAAGCTGGGCTAGTTCTGCATAGCCGTTTCGGCTCCCCCCTCCCTCCCCTTGATGGGGAGGGTAGCGCAGCTAGGCCTTCAGGCCGTAGCGAAGCTGGGTGGGGTGAATGGGCGTCAGTCATAACCGATCGCATCGCGTGCACCTGGCACCTCCCCCTTCGTCACCACCGGGCTTGTCCCGGTGGTCCTCGATGGATTGCCCGGACAAGCCGGGCAATGACGGCGGACGTGAGGCCTCAGTCTCAGGTGTAGCATCGAGCGCGCCATCACCCCACCCTCGGTCCCTCCCCATCAAGGGGAGGGAGGCGCAGGTTGAGGCGCCAATGTTCATCCCCTCCCTCCCCTTGATGGGGAGGGTAGCGCAGCTAGGCCTTCAGGCCGTAGCGAAGCTGGGTGGGGTGAATGGGCGTCAGTCATAACCGATCGCATCGAGTGCGCCTGGCACCTCCCCCTTCATCACCACCGGGCTTGTCCCGGTGGTCCACGGGATGTGGATGCATCGATGGATTGCCCGGACAAACCGGGCCATGACGGTGAACGGGAAGCTGGGCAGGGTGACTTAAGCTCGACGGCCTACCAGTACCAGCCCAGCGCCTCGGCCGCGTCCTTGTCGAAATAGAGTTTTACCTCGACATCGTTGGCCGTGTCGGTTTCCCCGTCGATATACTGGCGCTGCAGCAGGGTGACGATCTCGGTCTCCGCATCGGCGCCGCGATAGACGTAGTCGAAGCAGTCGCTATTGTCCGATGTGGTAATGGTGCTGGTGATTTCCTGCCGCAATTGTTCAAGCGCCCGCCCTTCGATGGCATCGCCGCTTTCGCGGTCATAGGCGCGCACCGACGGCACCCAGTCGAAACCGATCTCGCAGATATAGCGCTCATCGCGCAGCTCGCCGCGATCGACGAAGGAAATGTCGACCTCCTGGCTCCAGGGATTGGAGATTTCATAGGTCGCGTCCGGCCCCTCGATCGAGAGGTAGATGTCCGACCACGCGCAGTCGCCGTCCTGCTCGTTATAACACCAGCGTTCCGATCCCATCATCAGGATCGCCACATCGTCGATATGGACCAGCTTGCCTGACTTCAGCCGGTCGATCACGGCCTCGGTGTCCGCGTCGAAGGCAAGGCCCGATACGGTTCCGGCCAGCAGCAGGGCAAGCGAAAGGGCGAGGTGACGCATGGTGATCCTCCCAGGAACAGGCAGCCAATCTATCCCAGGCCCGGTCGCGATGAAACGGGGCTCTTGACGGCGCAGCTAATATGTAACAATAAAAGTTACATGAAACGCTCAAGCCGCCTCTCCATCGCCCTGCACGCGCTCGTGCATCTGCATGCCCAGCCTGGCAAGGTGCTGACCTCGTCGGCGCTCTCGACCTGTCTCATGACCAATGCGGTCGTGGTGCGGCGGGTATTGGGCGAGCTGCGCGAGGCCGGCATTGTCGAGGCCAGCAAGGGGCCTAATGGCGGCTGGAGCCTGGCGCGTCCGGCCGCGGACATCACCCTCCACCAGGTCTATTCGGCCATGGGCGAGCGGCTGCTCCTGCGCACCGAAAGCGATCCGGGCGATGTCACCTGCGCCATCGTGCGCTCGGTCGACCGGGTCATGACCGATTTCCTCGACGATGCCGAGGCTCTTTTGGCCGCAAGGCTGGCGCGGGTGCGTCTGAGCGACATTGCCGGGGATGCCATGCATGCGGGCTTCCCCCGCCTCGACTGAACGAATTCTACCACGACGTGTCCTGCTCCTGCGCCCTTGGCGCAGGCTGCCGGCGCTCGCTCCTACGAAAGGACCAAAAAATGCAGGATGTCATTATTGTCGGCGGCAGCTTTGCCGGCCTCACCGCCGCCATGCAATTGGGGCGCGCCCGCCGCAAGGTCACGGTGCTCGACACCGGCCTCAACCGCAATCGCTATGCCGTGCACGCCCACAATATCCTTGGCCATGACGGTACCCCGCCCGCCGAGCTGCTGGCGGCAGCCCGTGCGCAGGTGGCGCATTATCCCACGGTCGACCTGGTCCATGCCAAGGCGGTCGGCATTTCCGGCGAACCGGACGATTTCACCATCACCACCGAGGCGGGCGAGATCCTCAGGGGCCGCCGCATCATTCTGGCCTATGGCATTGTCGACGAGTTTCCCGCCCTTCCCGGCTTTGCCGAAAGCTGGGGCAAGACCGTCATCCACTGCCCCTTCTGCCACGGCTATGAAGTGGCCGGCACACGCTGGGGCCTCGTCTATTCCTCACCCATGTCGCTGCACGGGCCGGTGCTCTATGCCAACTGGACCGATGACATCACCCTTTTCCTCGATGGCAACGAAATCATCGACGAGGAACGCAGCAAGCTCGACAAGCGCGGCGTCAGGATCGTCGATGGCAAACTGACCGAAATCCATCATGACGCTGGTCGTGTTTCCGGCGTTTCCATCGCCGACGGCACCCGTATTCCCCTCGAAGCCCTCTATGCCCATCCACGCAACCGCCCCTCGGCGGACCTGCATGCCCAGTTGGGTCTCGACATGAAGGACACGCCGACCGGCACCATGGTCGCCGTGGGCGACATGCAGGCGACCTCCCGTCCCGGCATCTACGCCGCCGGTGACCTCACCACCGGCATGCACTCGGTCACCTTCGCCAGCAATACCGGGTCCCTCGCCGCCATGGGCGCGCTGCAGTCGATGATGGTGTGAGGGGCGGAGATTTCCAGCCCAGGTCACCCCACCCTCGGTCCCTCCCCCTCAAGGGGAGGGAGGCGCAGGACCAACCGCCAGTGCTTCAATCACCAGGGTCATGACGCCGTCGAGATTGCGCATCACCTCACCATTGGGGACGCGCAGGATGCGATAGCCTTCGCTGCTCAGAAAAGCGTCCTGCGCCCGATCTCGCTCGGGAGCATTGCCTACGAAGTGCGTATCGCCATCCACCTCGATGATGAGCCCTGACGCGTGACAGCAAAGTCGACATAGTACCGTCGACCGATCTCGACCTGCCGGCGAAAGTGGTGTCCCTCGGTCCGCAGCATCCGTAGCGCACTCCAGAGTTTCGCCTCTGGAATGGGCATGGTCTTACGCAACTGCCGTGCACGCTCAATGCTCAAACCTCGCCTCCCACCCGAAGCCGATGTTCATCGCCTCCCTCCCCTTGAGGGGGAGGGAATGAGGGTGGGGTGACTTTATCGACTTGGGTCCTGAAGTGTAATCTACCGCAACCAGCCCTGCGGACGCGGCTGCTGGTCCATCTGGCCGCCTGCCGTCGCCGCGTCGATGGCGGCAATTTCCTCGTCCGAAAGCTCGAGATTGTTGAGCACGCCGAGATTGTCCTTGAGCTGGTCGAGCGTGCGCACGCCGATCAGCGCCGAGGCCATTTCCTTGCGCCGCAGCACCCAGCTCAGCGCCAGCTGCACCATGGATTGCCCGCGGGCCCGGGCGATCTCGGCGACCCTGTCGACCGCCTCGAGCACCCGCGGCTCGATATGGCTGGCGCGCAAAGTGCCCTGCGGATTGCCGCCGCGCGTGCCCTCGACGCTGCCCGAATTATACTTGCCCGAGAGCACGCCCTGGGCCAGCGGCGAAAAGGCGATGACGCCGATGCCGAGCTCCCCGCAGGCATCGATCGTATGATCGTTCTCGATCCAGCGATTGATCATCGAATAGCTCGGCTGGTGGATGGTGGTGGCCACCCCCATCTCCTTAAGGATCCGATGCGCCTCGCGCGTCTGCGCCTCGGGATAGGACGAGATGCCGACATAGAGCGCCTTGCCCGATTTCACCGCATGGGCCAGCGCGCCCATGGTTTCCTCGAGCGGCGTATCAGGATCGAAACGGTGCGAATAGAAGATATCGACATAATCGAGCCCGAGGCGCTTGAGCGACTGGTCCAGGCTCGCCAGCACATATTTTCGGCTCCCCCATTCGCCATAGGGGCCCGGCCACATATTGTAGCCGGCCTTGGTGGAAATGATCATCTCGTCGCGATAGGGGCGGAAATCGCGCGCCATCACCGTGCCGAACAGCTCTTCCGACGATCCGGCCGGTGGACCGTAATTGTTGGCGAGGTCGAAATGGGTCACGCCCTGGTCGAAGGCATAGCCCAGGATTTCCATGGCGCTGGGATAGTCGCGCGTACCCCCGAAGTTCTGCCACAGGCCCAGGCTCACCACCGGCAGTTTGAGGCCGGATTTGCCCGAACGGCGGTACTGCATGGTGTCATAGCGTGCGTTATCCGCCCGGTAGGTCATGGTCTCTCTCCCAATTTTGTGGCTGCGGCCGCCCGTGACGCCGGGACCGGCCGGTGATATGAGCGGCGGGAAATGTCCACACAGCGCTCCATGTCCGAACCCACTCTGCCCCAGCCCCAACACCCATACAAGGTGATGGCTGTCTATAAATTCGCGTCCCTGCCCGATGCCGAGGCGATCAAGGCGCCGCTGGCCGCGTTCTGCTGTTCGCGGGGAATCAAGGGCACGCTCATCCTCGCCCCCGAAGGCATCAATGGCACCGTGGCGGGAACACCAGAGGCCATTGATGCGCTGGCCGATTTTCTGTTTGCCTCCGGCCCCTTCGGTGCCCGTCTCGTCGGCGCGGAGGTCAAATATTCCTTCGCCGACACCGCGCCCTTCCTGCGCATGAAGGTGCGGTTGAAACCCGAAATCGTCACGCTGCGCGCGCCACAGGTCGATCCGAACCGCGAGGTTGGCACCTATGTCGAGCCGGAGAACTGGAATGCGCTGATCGAGCGCAATGATGTCGTGCTGGTCGATACCCGCAACGATTATGAAGTGGGGCTCGGCACCTTCCAGCGCGCCCTCGATCCGAAGACGGCAAATTTCACCGACTTCAAGGACTATGTGGCCAACAATCTCGATCCCAAGCGCGACAAGAAGGTCGCCATGTTCTGCACCGGCGGCATCCGTTGCGAAAAGGCCTCGTCCTACCTGCTGAGCCAGGGTTTCGAGGAGGTCTTTCATTTGAAGGGCGGGATTCTGAAATATCTCGAGGTCGTGCCCGAAGCGGAAAGCCGCTTTGCCGGCGAATGCTTCGTCTTCGATGAGCGTGTCTCGGTCGGCCATGGGCTCGAACTGGGCACGGCCACGCTCTGCCGCGCCTGCCGTCACCCCCTGACCGAGGCCGACCGGCATCACGCCGATTATCACGAAGGCATTTCCTGCCCCTATTGCAAGGACGACGCGGCCAAGCACGCCGCCGCCGCCGAGCGTCAGCGCCAGATCGATCTGGCCCGCCAGCGCGGCCTTGCGCATATGGGCGACGCCGCCCTCACCGATGCCGAACGCCGCCGCCAGGCCAAGAAGGCGCAGGCCGAGCGGTCGCGCCGGGCGAATACGCCGGATTGATTTGTACATACAATTGTATTAACAATAGGCATGGACTTCGAGTGGGACGACGCGAAGAACACAGCAAATGTGCGCAAGCACGGCATCGATTTTGCCGATGCCGTCTTCATTTTCCAGGGTCCCATCGTCACCTGGTCGGACATGCGGGTCGACTATGGTGAAATGCGCGAGATTTCCACCGGGCGGATGGCTGACACGGTGATTGTCACCGTCGTCCATACCGATAGGGCCGGACGCCGTCGCATTATCTCGGCGCGGCCCGCTTCCCGGCGAGAAAGGATTGTTTATGAAACCTCCATATAGCCGGCCGCTGACGACCGAGGAATTGCTCGCCATCAAGGACGAGGACATCGACTTCAGCGACATTCCGGAACTGGACGAGAACTTCTGGCAGAATGCCCGTGTGGTTTATCCGGACGGCACCAGTTCAGTCACCCTGCGCGTCAAGAATTCCGTACTCGAAGCCTTCAAGGCCGATGGCAAGGGCTATCAGACGCGCATGAACGCGGTGCTCGAAGCCTATGTGAAGGCGACCAAGAAAGCGGGCTAGAAACGCGGCTACGCCACTCGACGTATAGACTTCGCCAATGACGCGCGCGATATGTCGGTGCAAACGCACCATTGCATAAGCCTTGTCTATGGACCTCGATCAACTCCGCACCTTCGACCGCATCGTCCGCGATCAGTCCTTCACCAGGGCAGCCGCCTATCTCAACATCACCCAGGCCACCGCCTCCATGCGCATCCGCGCGCTGGAGCAGCTTCTGGGCGTCCAGCTCTTCATCCGCGGCCGCACCGTGACCCTGACCGATCAGGGCATGACCTTCCTGCCCTTTGCCCGCCGCATCATCGGCACCGCGCAGGAAGGGCGCGAGGCTTTGCGCCGGGTCGAGCGCGGCCGGGTGTCGATCGGATCCCTGCGCACCCTTGTCTCCCCGCTCATCACTGAAAGCCTCATCCGCTTCCAGCAAAAATACCCCTCCGTCGACGTCGTGGTGCGTGAGGGACGCCAGGCCCAGATCGCGGCCATGTTGCATGAGCGCGAAGTCGAAATGGGGATCCTCTGCTGGCCCAATATCGATCCCTTGGTGGTCGATCTCGAACCGCTGGTGATCATGCGCGAACGGGTGCCGTTGGTGGTCTCGCCCGAAGTGGCGGCCAGGCTGTCCTCCCATCCCACCATTGATGAAGTGCTGGCTCTCGTCCCGCGCGTCATTGCCCTGAGGTGGTGGCAGGCCGATCCTGAGCGCGCTGCCGCCCTGGTGCGGCTCGCCCAGACCAGTGTCGAACTGCCCACCGGGCCGGCGCGACGCCTGGCGCTCAAGGGCGAGGGCCTGGGCTTTTTCGTCAATTCGGCGGTCGAGGAAGACGTCAAGGCCGGGCGGCTGGTGGAAATTTCGCCGGTCGAGTTCGAGCCGCTGCATCGCGACACTGCCATGGTGGTGCGCAACCCGGCCGTGCTGGAGCGGCCCATGCTGGCCGATTTCGTGCGCGAAATTGCCCTCGAATGTGCGCGGGTCGGCGAGATCATCGACGACCGCCTGCATCTTTATCCGTCCAGAAGCCCGGCGGCGCGGACTGCCTCGAGATAGGTGCGGCTCACCGGCACGATTGTGCCGCTTTCGAGCTCCAGCATCGGCTTGCCGCCCTGCCTGATGCCGCGCCTGACCGCATCGCGCGCCACCCAGTGCGAGCGATGCACCTGCATGCCGTCCACCGGCGCGGTTTCCCTGATCGCGTCCGAGAGGCGGATCAGCACCAGGCTCGTTCCCTTCTCGGTGGTGACGTCGACATAGTGGTCCGAGACGGCAAGGTGGATCAGCCGCCCGCGCTGCGCCCTGGGCAGGCGGGCCAGCAAAGCCGGATCGGCCGGAACAGGCGCCCCCGCAAGCTCCGCCGGGGGCCGTTCGAGCACTGCGCTCACCAGTGTCACGGCCGCCGAGATCAGCGTGCAGTAGATGCCGAGCGTCAGAAGGTCGATGACGCTGGCGCCCGGTCCGAACACCGCGACATTGATCAGCCCCACCATGGCGGCGATCGGTGGTCCGGCCAGCGCCCCGGCCAGCAGTGCCGCCACGCGGTGGTTCATGCGCGGCCGCAGCAACCGCTCGAACAGGCTCGCGCCAAATGTGCCGATGGCCGCAGTGCCCAGCACGATGGCGCCCCAATAGGCCAGGCGCGGCATCAGCGCCATGGCCGCATAGGTCCCGAATGGACCCACCAGGCCCACGACGAGGCTGAGCACGGCCAGCACGATCCAGGCCCGTCCGTCGCGGCTGAGGCCGTGCATTTCACGAAGCGTGGAGTGCAGAGGACTGTCGTTCACGAAGCGGACCTGCAGTTGAAGAACTTGGCATTGCGCCGGGCAATCTAGCGATCCATCGGCATGGGGCATAGACCTCAAGAGGATCCCGCCCCATGACCCTGGTGCCGCTGCTGGAAGCCGATTTCGCCATTCAGATCCACGCCCTGTCCGCCCTGTTCGCGGTTTTCCTCGGTGCGTTCATCCTCTGGCGCAAAAAGGGCACGGGCCTGCATCGGGCACTCGGCAGGGTCTGGGTCCTGCTGATGTTCGTGGCTGCAACCTCGGCGCTCTTTATCAACGAGATTCGGCTGGTGGGGCCTTTCAGTCCCATCCACCTCTTCACGCTCTTCACCTATGCGACACTGTTCAATGGCCTCAAGGCCATCATCATCGACCGTGACATTGTCCGGCACCGCGCCGAAATGCAGGGGCTTTATGCCGGGGCGCTGATGCTGGCCGGGGCCTTCACCTTTCTGCCAGGCAGGCGCATGCACGCGGTCCTCTTCGGACCCGATGCCGGCTGGACGGAGTCGCTGCTGGTCATTGTGCCCACCCTGGTGGGTGCGGGCTATGTGTGGCTCAATATGCGCCGGCGCGCCCTCAGGACAGTTCCACCGTTGCGTTCACGAAGCTGAGCACCGCCTGGCGCCAGGCCTCGGTCGCATCGAGATTGGCGCAATGCCCGCCACCCTCAAGATGCTCGATCCGCCAGTTGGGCTGATCGCTGATGGCCTGCAATTGCGGGATCAGCACGCGGTTGACGTTGGTGTCGAGCTCGCCCACCAGCACCAGGCCCGGCCCGCTCCAGCCCTGCGCCGCCGCTACCAGGTCATAGCGCCGGATATGTCCAACGATTTCGGCCACGGCCTTGCCGTTATACTGGCGGAGCATCTGCGCAATCAGCGGCCAGGCCGCTTTGTTGCGGGTCGTGTTGCGCGCCAGCGTATCGGCCACGACCGCCCGTCCGGGCACGATGTCGAGCCACGGCATCACGCCACCCATGGGCGGCAGGTTGAGCGCCAGCGCGGTGCCGAAGAGGGTCAGCGATTGCAGCCGCTGCGGCGCCTCGGCGGCCGCCCCGAGCCCGAGAATCCCGCCCAGCGAATTGCCCACCCAGTGCAGACTCGTCATGCCGGCCGCATCGGCCATGGCATAAAGATCGGCCCGCAGCCGGCTGGGCGAAAAGCCGGCGGCGCCAATGGTCGCCGGCACGCCCGAATGTCCATGGCCGCGCAGGTCGGGCAGCAACACCCTTATGCCGCGCTCCGCAAACCAGGCGGCGTCCTCGGCAAATTGTCCGCCGGCGGCCCACAGTCCATGGCAGAGCAACATGGGCAGGCCATGCGCGGGCCCGATCAGCCCGAAGCGCAGCCGCGTCCCATCAGCAGCGACAATCTCGTGGAACTCCATGCCCGAGCATAACCCGGCATGGCGGCCCGTGGTAGCCGCCTCAGGCATTGCCGATGATGATGCCCGCCGCAAACACCAGCGAGCCGCCCAGCACCACCTGCAGCACCGCGCGCCAGAACGGGGTCTGCATGTAGCGCTGCTGGATAAAGGCTATGGCCCAGAGCTCGATCAGCACCACGGCGGCGGCGACACTGGTCGCCACCCAGAAATCATGGATCAGGTAGGGCAGGGCATGTCCTAGCCCGCCAATGGCGGTCATGATCCCGGCGGCAAGACCCCTTTTTATGGGCGAGCCGCGCCCGGTGAGTTTGCCGTCATCCGAGGCGGCTTCGGTAAAGCCCATGGAAATGCCTGCGCCGATGGCGGCGGCAAGGCCCACCAGAAAGGTCTGGTGCGTGTCGCCGGTGGCAAAGGCCGCCGCAAACACCGGCGCCAGGGTCGATACCGAGCCATCCATCAATCCGGCAAGGCCTGGCTGCACATAGGTGAGCAGGAACTGGCGATGCTGTTCCCGGCTTTCGCTTTCCCGGCCTGCCTCGCCCAGCACCTTGTCGTCGATCTGGTCGGCGCGTTTGGCATGGCCCTTTTCGGCCGCGGCGAGATCGCCGAGCAGCCTGCGGATGTCGGCATCGCTCACCTGGCCGGCCGCTTCCAGATAGAAGCGATAGGCGCCTTCCTCCATTTCCCACACCTGCTGGCGGGCCTGTTCCAGGGTCAGCGTCTTTTGCAGCCAGATCGGCCTGCGGGCGAGAAAGCCGCGCACATGCTCGCGCCGTATCGGCACCAGCCGCTTGCCGAAGCGGGCGACATAAAGATCGAGCAGGCGCCGGCGGTGTTCATCCTCTTCGGCCGCCATCCCTTCGAACAGCGCCGCGCTGCCGGGATAGGTGCCGTCCAGTCGTGCCGCGAATTCGGAATAGATGCGCCCGTCTTCTTCCTCGGCAGCGATGGCCAGGGAGAGGATTTCCCGCTCCGAAAGCGAGGCGAAGTCGCGTCGATTGTCGGGCCAGAACCGGAGCATGGTGCCTCCAAACCTTAGAATGATTCCAAACAATAGTTAGAACCATTCTAAAGTATTGGCAAGCACGGTGTTTGCTGCGACAACGTGGAAACCGGGCGCCGTGCCAAAGCGCTTGAGCACCGGCCGGAGCCGGGCTATCGAGGGTGTCGTGAACACCAGCGCGCCCAGCACAGCCCGTCTCCTTGTCCGCGAAGCCGGCCTTGCCGTCGCGGTCCTGGCCATTTACGTGCTCACCCTGCTGCTGCCGCTGCACCAGGCCGCAGGCCTGCAGCGCGATCTCGATGCCCTCGGCTTTGCCACGCTCGACACCTGGTCCATCTGTCAGTCCCAGGCCGATCATCACGACGATCCGCGCGATGCCGCGGCGCTGACCTGCCCTGCGGCGGGCGTCGCCAAGTTTGAACTGGCCGCCGTGCTGCCGCCGGTCCTTACTATTACGCCGCCGGCCGCCAGGGCCGTCATCCGCTTCCCGAGCGAGCCGCTCCACGCGCCCATGCTCCTGCCCGATCATGTCGGGCAATCCCGCGCGCCTCCCGTCACCGTCTGATCCCTTTCAGCCCGGCATTGCCTGCCGGTATCAGACCCATATTTGACCGGAGATATTGATGATCCGCACTTTTTCGCGCGCCGCTCTCGCCGCCACCACCCTTGCTGGCCTCGCCGCCCCGGCCCTTGCCCATTCCACCCTGGAAATCCAGGAGGCCGCGATCGGCTCGGGCTATAAAGCGGTCCTGCGCGTGCCCCATGGTTGCGGCACCCAGGCCACTCACACTGTCCGGGTGCAGATCCCCGAGGGGTTTTTCAACGTCAAGCCCATGCCCAAACCCGGCTGGACCCTCGAGACGGTCACCGGCCCCTATGAGGGCGCCTACGACAATCACGGCACGCCGATGACCGAGGGCGTCCAGGAAATCATCTGGTCTGGCGGCAATCTGCCCAATGAGTGGTATGATGAGTTCGTCTTCCGCGGCACCTTCGCCGATACGCTGGAGCCGGGCCCCTTCTATTTCCCTGCCATCCAGGAATGTGCCGATGGCGAGGAAGCCTGGATCGATACGTCGGGCTCTGCGGATGCCCGGATGCCCGCACCGAGCGTTGAACTGGTACCCGGCACTGCCGGCCACTAAGCCCTGAACCGGGGCGGCGCGTCTGGCGCCGCTCCCTTTCAACGAGGTGACACCATGCTGCGCCTGCCTGCCTGCATCCTCGCCCTGCTGCTTACGCTGCTGCTCTCCCTTGCCGCGGCCGTGCCCGCGCATGCCCATGCGCAGCTGCTGTCCTCCAGTCCGGCACCCAATGTGGTGCTGCGCGAAGCGCCCGAGGCGGTGACGCTGACCTTCAACGAGCCGGTCACGCCGCTGGTCATTTCCCTGGTTACTCCCGATGGCAGGACCCTTGATCTCACCGGTGCCGCCACGGCCGGCACGATCCTCGCCTACGACCTGCCCGCCGTCATGCAGGGCGGCACCCATGTCCTGAGCTGGCGCGTGGTCTCCGCCGATTCCCATCCGATTGCCGGTTCGGTGATCTTCTCGCTCGGCGTGGCCAGCGGCACGGGCGAAGTGGCCACCGCGCCGGACAGCTCGCGCGCCACCTCCATCCTGCTCTGGATCAGCAAGGTCGTGCTGCTTTCCGGATTTTTCCTCGGCGTGGGCGGAGCGGTCTTCGGACTGGTGGCGCCCCTGCCGCGGCCGGCCCGCCGCATAGCGGCGCTGCTCGGACTTGTCGGCCTCGTCATTGCCCCCCTGAGCCTGGGCCTGCATGGCGTCGACGCCCTGGGTCAGCATCCCGATGCCATGCTCCTGGCCCGGCCCTGGTCGACCGGCTTTGCCACCCAATATGGGGTCACCGTGCTCATGCTGGTGGCGGCCCTGGCCCTGGCCGTGCTGGCGCTGATCTATCCGCGCCTCTTCTGGCTTGCCGGGCCGGCCTGGCTGCTGGGGGCGATGTCGCTGGCTGTCAGCAGCCATGGCGCGGCCGCCGCCCCGCAATGGCTCACCCGCATTGCGGTGACCATGCATATCGGAGGCATCCTGTTCTGGGCCGGAGCGCTGCTGCCACTCTGGTTCCTCATGCGCCAGCGCGAGCGGGCCTCCGACCAGGCGCTGCGGCAGTTTTCGCGCCTCATTCCCTTTGTCGTGGGAGCCATTCTGGTCTCCGGCATCATCCTGGCGGTCGTGCAGATGGGCCCGCCCGGCCTGGCCTGGCTGACACCCTATGGCTATGTCCTGCTGGCCAAGCTGGGCCTGCTGCTGGTGCTGTTTCTCATTGCGCTGTGGAACCGCTACCGGCTTACCGGTCCGATTCTTCTGGGCGAACTCGAGCCGCGCCTGCGGCTGGAACGGGCCATCCTCGTGGAGCTGGTTCTGGTTCTGGGCATTTTCGGCCTGACTGCAGGCTGGCGGTTCACGCCGCCGCCCCGGGCCATTGCCGCCGCCACGGCCGCGCAGGCCGCCCTCAGCGAGCCGGCCTATGCCCATATCATGACCGAGACGATGATGGCCGATATCAGCGCCACGCCCGGCCGCGCCGGGCCGGTGAATTTCGAGCTCTATATCGTCGATGCCGAAGGCGAGCCGATCACGGCGCAGAGCGTCATCCTGACCTTTGCCGCCCCCGCCCTCGGCATCGAGCCGTTCACGGCCGAGGCCCTGCCCGATGAAGAATTGTGGCGGCTCGACCAGACCATTCCGCTGCCCGGCACCTGGGATGTCACCCTCGACATCCGCCTCAGCCGCTTCAGCCAGACCACCCTCTCCACCCAGATCGACTTCCTGAACTAGACGAGGAAATTCTGATGTCTCTGCGCCTTTCCCTCTTCGCCCTGGCTTTGGCCGCCTCCACCCTCCATCCGGCGCTCGCGCAGGATCATGCGACCCATGCCGATCCCGCGGCGGCCGTGGTCAGCATCGGCAGCATCGAGATTTCCGGGGCCTTCACCCGCGCCACCCTGCCCAATGCCCCGGTTGGTGGTGGCTTCCTCACCCTCACCAATACCGGTGCGGAAGATGATCGCCTGGTTTCCGCCAGCGCCTCCATCGCCAAGCAGACGCAAATTCACGAAATGGCCATGCAGGGTGATGTCATGAAGATGCGCCAGCTCACCGATGGCCTGGTCATTCCCGCCGGCCAGAGCGTGGTGCTCGAGCCCGGCGGCTTCCACATCATGTTCATGGGCCTTGGCGAAGCCATTGCCGAAGGCGCCGTCATTCCGCTGGAGCTGACCTTCGAAAAGGCCGGCACCGTGACGGTCGAGCTGGTGGCCGGTTCGCCCGCCGCCGATGCCCCTGCCGGTCACGCGGGGCACTGATCCATGTCCCTGCGCACCCTTCGCGTCGCCCTCTGGTCGCTGGTTGCCGTTGCCGCCGTCGGCGCCACCGGCCTTTATGTCTATACCGGCATGACCCGGCCCGCCCAGGTGGCCGGCATCGGCCAGGGCGATTATGAGCTGGTCACCACGTCAGGCGCGCCCTTCACCGCGGCCAGCCTCAGGGGCAGCCCCTCCATGGTGTTTTTCGGTTTCACCCACTGCCCGGAAGTCTGCCCCACCTCGCTGGCCGAAATGACCACCTGGTATGAGGCGCTGGGCGAGGAGGGCCAGGCGCTCAAGTCCTATTTCGTGACCGTCGACCCCGAGCGCGACACCGCCGCAATCGTCGAGGACTATGTCGGCTGGACCGGCCATGTCACCGGCATTACCGGCTCGGTCGAGGAGACCAAAAAAGCGACCGCGTCCTGGGCCGTCTATGCCGAAAAGGTGCCGCTAGAGGATGGCGACTACACCATGGACCACACCGCCTCGATCTTCCTGATGAATGCCGATGGCGAATTCGAAGGCACCATCGCCTATCGCGAAGCCAGCGATACGGCCGTGGCGAAACTGCGCAAGCTGCTGGACCTCTAGGAGCACAGAGCGCGCCACACCCTCGATGTCATCCCGGCGAAGGCCGGGATTCTGTCGACCACTGAGCCAGTCACACCACGAAGTCATCCCGGCGCAGGCCGGTATCCATGCGCCGATCTCAGCATGGACCCCGGCCTGCGCCGGGGTGACACCGCGGATGCGGATGGTCCGGTTTTCGTCGGGGATGGCTCAAACCAGCGGCGACCGCGCCGCCAATGCCATCTCGACATCCACCCTGTCGCCGATCTCCATCGGCGGCAGCTTCTTCTGCACCGCCACCTTCAGTGGCAGCACATAGCCGCCCTCGCGTGGCATCAGCGACGTGGTGAAAGCCTCGCCTCCGATCACGGCCGCCACCGGAATGCAGCCCCAGCCATAGCTGACCCGGTGTGCCACCGCCTGGATCTGCGTCACGACATCCGCTGGCAGGCGCGCAAACAGAAACGGCGCCGGCCCGCGCCAATAGATCACCTCGGCGAAGGTGAAGCTGTTCCCGGCTGGCGACTTTCCCATCGTTGGACCCAACATCTCCATCGTCACCACCGGGCTTGTCCGGGTGGTCCATGCTGCACCGGTCTGGATTGCCGGGACAAGCCCGGCAATGACGATAGGCAAGCTATCCTGCCCGCCTCACCCACAGCGTCATCCCGCGAATGCGAAAACCGCGATAGCGTGCTCCAGCACAACCAAACACACCGTGCCGCCCTCGGGCCTGACCCGAGGGTGGCCCGAAGGGCCGGATGAGGGGACCTCAGCCCCCCGTGAACCGTTCCATGCGGAACGGGGTAATATCGATGGCCGTCGCTTCCCCGGTCATGGTCTGCGCCAGAAGCTCGCCGGTCGCCGGCCCCAGGGTAAAGCCATGATGCGCATGGCCGATGCCCACGAACAGCCCCTTGTGCTTGGGCGCCCTGGAAATGATCGGCATCATGTCGGGCGTGCAGGGGCGCGCCCCCTTCCAGGGCTGCGGATCGACCCGCTCACCGAGCGGGAACAATTGGCGCGCCGCCACTTCGGCCTTGCCCAGCTGGATCGGCGTCGGCGCCGCGTCGCGCATGGCAAATTCGGCGCCGGTGGTGATGCGGATGCCGCGCGCCATGGGCGCCATGGCATAGCCCACTTCCGGGTCGAGCAGCAGGTGGTTGAGCACGGCGCCTTCTTCGGTGCCGTAATGCATGTGATAGCCGCGCTTGACGAAGAGCGGTAGGCGATAGCCCAGCGGTTCGAGCATGTCGGGCGCCCATGGCCCCAGCGCGATCACTGCCTGCTTGGCGCGCACCAGCTTGCCGTCGATCTCGGCGCTCCAGCCTTGGCTATCGTCCCGAAGATTCTTGGCGCCGCCGCGAATGAAGGTGCCGCCAAGCTTTTCAAACAGTTTGAAATATTCGGTGACCAGCGCGCCCGGGTCCCGAACCGTCCAGGGGTCGGTCCAGTGAATGGCGCCGGCCAGCCCGCCCTTGAGGTCGGGCTCGACGGCCTTGAGGCCCGCCCAGTCGAGCACTTCAAAGCCGATGCCGAACTGGTCGCGGTCGCCCTCGGCCTTGAGGATTTCCGCCTCGAGCTTGCCCGGGCTGCGAAAGGCCAGGTGCCAGCCATAGCGCGAGATCAGCTTTTCCGCGTCCGGCCCGGCAGCCTCGACCAGGTCCGAATGGGTAATGATCGAGCGGCCGATCAGCGGCGCATAGCTCTGCACCACCTTGCGATAGTGTTCCGGCGAGCTCTCCCACCAGTATCTGAGCAGCGGCGGCGCCAGCTTGGGCAGGGCCAGCGGTTCATAGCGCGCGGCCGTGGACAGGTGCAGCCCCACCTGCAGCAATGTCTGCAGGTCGCGCGGAAAGGCATGCGGGCGCACGCCCTCGCGCTGGATGATGCCGGCATTGCCAAAGCTGGTTTCGAGCCCCGGCGCGTTTCTGTCGACCAGCGTCACGCTGCGGCCCCGGCGCAGCAGGTGAATGCCGGTGGCAATGCCGACAATGCCGGCGCCCAGAACCAAAACGTCGCTCATGCACGAATCCCCAAAGGCATATTCCTGGCGTCAGCCTATCAGAGCAGCATTGCAAGGTTCCGTCCATTTTGACGGCTGCAACCGGGTCATGCGCAACACTATTCGACAGAATGGGGCAAAATGCGCATGAAATGCCGAAAGGATTGGCGAAATCGTCAGCTGCCTGGCGTGGGTCCGGTCGTCTGGTACACATAACCCCTGGTGCTGGCGGGCACTTCCGCCGCCAGCCAGTCGCGGAACTGTTTGAGCTTTTTGGGCTCCCTTCGGCCCTTTGCCGTGGCCAGGAAATAGCCGCGGGCGCCTTTGACCGGCAACTCGAAGGGGCGCACCAGCCGCCCGTCGCTCACGGCATCGGCGGTCATCATGTCGGCCGCCAGCAGCACGCCCTGTCCAGAAATGGCAGCGTCGAACGCCAGCGACGCGTCCGAATAGACGGGGCCAGCCAGCGCCAGGGCCGGGTCGAGCCCGGCATGGTCCAGCCAGGCGGGCCAATCAAGCATGCTGGTCTGGTCGGCAATGACAGGCACATGCCGCAGGTCGTCCAGCGCCTTGAGCCGGTCGAGCAGCAGCGGCGAGCAGACCGGCTGGTAATCCTGGCCGCCGATCAGGCTGGTCTCGACGCCCGGCCAGACGCCATCGCCATAGCGGATGCCGCAGTCGATATCGGGACGGCCCAGGTCCAGCATGGCCCCGGTCACCGTCAGCCGGACTTCGATGCCGGGATGCAGGGACGAGAATTTGTGCACCCGCCAGATCAGCCAGCGCGACGCAAAGACGCTGCCCACGGTGACATTGAGCACGCCGTCATGGGCGCCGGTCAGGCTCGCCAGCCCGTCCTGCAACTGCGTGAAGCCGGCGCTCAGCTGCGGCAGCACCTGCGCCAGGTCGGGCAGCGGTTTGAGACCCTGTGGCGTGCGCGCAAACAGCTCCATGCCCAGCCGTTCCTCGGCCCGCCGCAGATGCTGGCTGACCGCGCCCACGGTCACGCCCAGCTCCTCGGCGGCCGGAGCCAGCGCCCCGCGCCGCGCCACGATTTCGATGGCGCGTAGCGCATTGAGAGGAATGGGAAAGCTCTTGCTCATATAGTTTTTCTAAACTCGTCCGCAAAGCTTGTCCATTGTAGTCAGCAGTGTTGCGGACCATTATGGGGTCATAGCAACACCATACCTCCCTACCGGAGACAGAAAATGTCCATCCTGGCCCGCCTCCTGGCGTGGCTCGGCCGTCCTGTGCCGCGCCCCGCTGCCAATCCCGATTGCCTGTCCCTGCACGACTGGGCCGACCTGCCGCCGCATCACCCCCGCTGCGGCTGACCCTCTTCCCTTCTCCCCTTGTGGGAGAAGGTGGCGCGTAGCGCCGGATGAGGGGTGCCCTCACTCGCAGATCTGCGCCATGCAGCTCTGCCCGTGACACCCCAGGTCGAGGTGGAAATGGTCCTCGTGGTCCGCATTGGCTTCCGGGCCCAGCACGGTGGTGAACCGCCCGCAGGCGGCGCCATGCGCCTGCCGCAGCAGTTTGCCCGCCAGGCTCGTGGCTGGCATCCAGTCGGCCTCGACGTCGATGCTCTGCCCGTTTTCGAGCTTGAAACCGGTCACATCGACCGCATTGGCAAAGCCGTGCTCCGAAACGAAGCCGTTTTCCGCGCTGTAGCGGTTGCGGCACATCATCGACGTGCCTGTCGCCAGCGTCGCAACCGGGCTTTCCAGCGCCGCCTTGGCATAGGCATCCACTTCGCCCACCCAGTCGGCCAGCGCCCCGGCCATTTCGCAATTGGTGGTGACCGGGCTTGAAAGGGCTATTTCGCGCCCATTGATCCGCAGCGCCGTCACGGACAGCGGTGACTTCTCCCCGCACAGGCCCTCCGCGATGGGGTCGAGCATTTCCCCCACCACCACGCCTTCAAGCAGGGCCGGGCAGGCCGTCTGGTAGATGCGGTCCGGTTCTGGTTGCGCCTCCGCCTCGGGAGCAGGATCCGCCTCGGGAGCAGGATCAGGCTCGGCAGGCTCGGTTTCGCCCGACTCCTCCGTCGCTGCCGGGTCGGCTTCGGCATCGGCTGCCTCCGGTCGCGGCCGGGGCAGGGGTGGCCCATCGTCCGGCGTTTCCGGCTCCGCTTCTCCCGCGGGACGCTCCACGACCGGCGTCGGTACGCTTGGCGCCACGGGGCGCGCCACGCTGGGCGGGGTCGGTCGCGCGGGCGTTGCGACAGCGCCTCCTGGCGCCGCGCCACGTTCGGGCAGCGCGTTCTCGACCAAGCGCCCGAAACTTTCAAAAAAATCCTGCGCATTGGCCGGCAAGGCCAGGGCGCAGAAGGCAATGAGGGTCAGTTGAGAAAGCCGCATGCGCCTCCAACGCCCGCCGCGCCCCGAATGTTGCAAAAACGCCGGGTTAACACGGCGGAAACCATCTTTCTTGGGCCTCATGCTTCTGCTATCAGCGCGGCCATGACAACGCCCCTCGCCAATATCCGCAATTTCTCCATCGTCGCGCATATCGACCATGGCAAATCGACCCTCGCCGATCGCCTCATCCAGATGACAGGCGGTCTGGATGCGCGCGAAATGAAAGAGCAGGTCCTCGACTCGATGGAAATCGAGCGCGAGCGCGGCATCACCATCAAGGCGCAGACCGTCCGGCTGAACTACAAGGCCAGGGACGGGCAGGACTATGTGCTCAACCTCATCGACACGCCCGGCCATGTCGACTTCGCCTATGAAGTCAGCCGCTCCATGTCGGCCGTCGAGGGCTCGCTGCTGGTCGTCGACGCCTCCCAGGGCGTCGAGGCGCAGACCCTCGCCAATGTCTATCACGCGCTCGACGCCAATCACGAGATCGTCCCCGTCCTCAACAAGGTCGATCTCCCCGCCGCCGACATTCCGCGCGTAAAAGCGCAGATCGAGGATGTCATCGGCATCGACGCCTCCGACGCGCTCGAAATCTCGGCCAAGACGGGCGTCGGCATCGACACCGTGCTCGAAGCCATCGTCACCCGCCTGCCCGCGCCCAAGGGCGACATCAACGCGCCCTTGAAGGCGCTGCTGGTCGATAGCTGGTACGACACCTATCTCGGCGTCGTGGTTCTGGTCCGCATCATCGATGGCGTCATGAAGAAGGGCCAGAAGATCCGCATGATGGCCTCGGGCGCCGTCTACGAGCTCGATCGCGTCGCCGTGCAGACCCCCAAGCTGGTGGAAGTGGGCGAGCTCACCCCCGGCGAGCTGGGCGTCTTCACCGCCTCGATCAAGGAAGTGGCCGATACCAATGTCGGCGACACCATCACTGATGATCGCAAGCCCACCAGCACCCCGCTGCCCGACTTCCGCCCGGCCCAGCCCGTGGTGTTCTGCGGTCTTTTTCCTGTGGACGCCTCGGACTTCGATGAACTCCGCGCCGCCATGGGCAAGCTGCGTTTGAACGACGCCAGCTTCTCCTTCGAAATGGAAACCAGCGCCGCCCTCGGTTTCGGCTTCCGCTGCGGGTTCCTGGGGCTCCTGCATCTCGAAATCATCCAGGAGCGTTTGTCCCGCGAGTTCGATCTCGATCTCATCGCCACCGCGCCTTCGGTGGTCTACGAGGTCGTCATGACCAATGGCGAGACCATGCATCTGCATAATCCCGCGGATCTCCCCGATGTCATGAAGATCGAGGAAATCCGCGAGCCCTGGATCAAGGCGACCATCCTCACGCCCGACGAATATCTCGGCGCCATCCTGAAGCTCTGCCAGGATCGCCGCGGCATCCAGAACAACCTCTCCTATGTCGGTAATCGCGCCATGGTCGAATACGACCTGCCGCTCAACGAAGTGGTTTTTGACTTTTACGATCGCCTCAAGTCGATTTCGAAGGGCTATGCCAGCTTTGACTACAAGCTCGACACCCACCGCACCGGCGATCTGGTCAAGCTGACCGTGCTGGTCAATGCCGAGCCGGTCGATGCGCTGGCCATGCTGGTCCACCGCAGTGTTGCCGAGTCACGCGGCCGCCAGATGTGCGAAAAGCTCAAGGAACTGATCCCGCCGCATCTGTTTGTGATCCCGATCCAGGCCGCCATCGGCGGCAAGATCATCGCCCGCGAAACCGTCCGCGCCATGCGCAAGGACGTCACCGCCAAGTGCTACGGCGGCGACGCCACCCGCAAGCGCAAGCTGCTTGATAAGCAGAAAAAGGGCAAAGCCAAGATGCGGCAGTATGGCAATGTGAACATTCCGCAGGAAGCGTTCATCAAGGCGCTGAAGATGGGTGATGATTAATAGGCGGCCGTCGGCTTATAGAATGGTCCACGAATAGCAGGTAGGTCTTTTACTACTTGTCTGTCGGGTCTATGAATTGGGCATGAAGAAAAACGCGCACTATCAGATAGTTTTGCTAGGAAGCATCGATAAGAGGGCCTCCTCTTTTAAGCGGAACCTCGCTGCGCGATTGCGGGACCTTGGCCTTGCATCAGAAACGGTCGCCTACCTTAACGAAAAATCCTACTCGGCGCGCGACCCCCGACGCCCGTTAATAGCAATATTCTTTGGTTACGACGGCGCGGCAGACGCTACTCACCCCATCATTACCAGTCTGTTGGATAACTCATCTCTAGTCGTTACTGCAGTGAGCGCGTTGACGAGGGTATCTTTGGAGATCCCAGAGACCCTGCGCCATATAAACGCGATTGAAATTGCCGCCAGCGGCAAAACTACTAGACTTGTATCTTTGGTACTTGAGAATTTCAGGCTGTTGCGGCGAGAGCGCAAGCTCTTCATCAGCTATAAGCGAGATGACTCTCAGGCAGTGGCCAATCAGCTATACGACGCCCTAGACTCTAAAGGTTTTGATGTATTCATCGATACTCGCTCGGTGCCCCCAGCAGCTGACTTCCAAAATGAGTTGTGGCACAGACTTTCCGACAGCGACGTAGTCGTTCTTATCGACACCCCGAAGTTCCGAGAAAGCAGGTGGACTACAGAGGAACTTACGCGGGCGAATGCGACTAACATCCAGATTCTACACGTTCTTTGGCCAGGCCAGAGCGAGGATAGTTCATCGAGCTTCAGCCATTTTCACGAGTTGACAGTAGGCGATTTCCAAGACTGGGACGTGAAAAATGCCGCTAAAGAGCTACGAGTTGGCGCCGTGGATGCGATTTGCAATCTCGCAGAAGAGTTGCGCTCTAGAGCCATCGCAGCAAGACACAGATATTTAGTCGACAGTTTTTGCGATACCGCGCGCGACCATGGATTGACGCCTAACGTCCAGCCGGAACGCTGGATATCAGTAGAAGTATCTGCGGGCAAAACGCTTGCGGTAGTCCCGACCATAGGGGTTCCAACTTCCGATCGCATAAATTACGTTTTCGACTCAATCGCAAACAACAACACCACCACGGTTCAGACTTGGATTCTATACGACAATCGTGGGATGCTCACTTCTTGGCAGAGACATCTGGCGTGGCTAGATGATTATCTGCCCGCACGTTCTGTCAGCCTTATCTCATCCTACGAGGCGCTGACGAGGATCAAGAAATGATAGATGTCTTTCTATCAGCCAGCGTGCCGCTTCCTCACCGCAATCGCAGGTACTTCGAGACGGCAGACGTTCTCTCGATCCGAGAAGCAATAAAGTCTTTAGTTGAGATTGTTCTACCTGTAGGCCGGATTACCTGCGGAGGGCACCCAGCTATCACGCCTCTGCTGGCGCTCTTTGTAGAGCAGGCCGGGCTGGACCGTGACAGGCTTACTATTTTTCAGAGCCGATACTTCGAACCGATGTTCCCAAGGCAGAATAAGCTCTTCCACAACGTAATAACAGTCGACGAAATAGTGGGGGACGAGGAAGCCAGCCTCCAATTAATGCGCGAAAAAATGATCAGAAGTCGAAGATTTGACGCAGCTGTTTTTATCGGCGGAATGGAAGGTGTAGAAGCAGAGGCTAAACTATTTCGCGACATATGGGCCGGCGTCGAAATGATACCTGTCGCGTCAACTGGTGCAGCCGCACGCGTAGTGTTCGATGCGGGCAGGTTCCCAACTCACTTCGCGACCAATTTGACTTACTCCACCTTGTTTCGCCGTTATCTGTTGCCAAAAGAGCAATAGCGCTGTCACCTCATTTGCAGCGCGCTCGGATTAGCTAGCCAGCTCTCAAATGAGCGATAATTGCTGCTGTCAGAGCTAGGGACCGGCCGACCAGCTGTGCGATTTACAAAGAGTGTTGTGCCCGCAAGCTCGATTTTGGGATAAAGACCTAGATACTCCTCCTTGGTGAAGTCTAGGGTTCTGCCATCTGGCTCAACAGGCATAATGGCAACAGCACCGTTGTGTCCATCGAAGAAGCCCAACTCCCATGGCATCCAGCGAGAACGAGTGGAGTTTTCGGAATAAAGGTACAGCAAACTCCGACTTTGCTTCATTCGGTTGCGCAAAATTGCAGCCGTCCCTGCTGAAACTTGCGATCTATCCATTTTCGGATCAATTATCCAATCTACGTATACAATCAAGCCTTGCTGCTCTAGTATATTTTTTGCCCCCAAAACTATTTCGGCATCTCTGATTGAGTGGCACAAAAAGACATCGAATCTAGCGGTGAGCGACGCTGTCTCAGTGGACTCCTTCAATATAGTTGCCGCATCTACGTACCGCTTCGCAACCTGTGCCCGCGCTGCTGAGCGAACGGAATTCTCCGTGAAATAGGCCATTTTGCCACCAACTATCGACCCGCTAGACCAGCGGCTGTCTCAATCCAACCACCAATGTTTTGCCGCCCGTTCTGCTGAGCAAAATCGTAGCTCAAGCAGTGTGAAGACAACTGCGTAACAGAAGAACTAGTTGGCGCTGCGAACCAGAGATCCGCTTCTGGAATGGCACTTGGATAATCTTCGTACTTGACCCATTTGCCATTTTTCCACTCCGCCAAGAAAATTCCGGCTTCCACTTTATAGACACCCATTTGCGCTAGCGGGTCGGCCCCCCTCGTAGCGAGCGCACCTGAGTTATCTTTTACACCGTCGATGAAGACGGTGAGCAGCCCGTTGCCCTTAACTAAACTGCGGGCGATCTCAAACCTGACCCAACGCCGTGTCCAAGTAGCGTAGCCCGCGAGCACACAGGTAACTGACGTGTTCATAAGCCCCTTACTCAAGAAGGACTTAAGCGCTTCGTCACTTACCTTTTTCGAAGCTTCCACCACGCTGCTGTCGTAGAAACCCTCTTCCTGCTGCTCATTATCATTCACAACCCAACTATTGCGGACATTCCAGGCACGCCAGACGTCTTGCTCGTAATGAAAAGAGAAAAAAGTGCGCCTCGTCATCTATCCCCACCCAGCTGAATTGGGATTCTTTAGCCAAATACAACTGATTCTACGAATCAGAGACTTCGCGTCCAAAGCTAATCCCCACCCCCTCCACCAGTGTGCACCCTCTCCTGTCCGGCATCCCGCCGAACAGGAAAAACCATGCCCACACACACCACTCCCGCGTCCTTCGGCCAAACGCCTCAGGACCAGCCTGCGCCGCAGGCTGCGCCCCACCCACCGCTCCGCGAAGGCACCACCACCAGGACCCAGGCCGAGCGCCACGAAGCCCTGTGGCTGAGCCTTGCTGCCCTGCACAAGGACACGATTGCCCTCGGCGCCAAAAGGCCCAATGCGCCGGTTTCCGAGGCAATGCGCATCAGCGCCGAAGGCCTCCTCAGCGATTGCGCCGTCTTTACCCGCAAGCGCGGCGAGCGCCTGCCGGTCGCCGCGCCCGATCTTGCCGGCCTTGCTGTCCAGCTCGGCCAGGCGTTGGCGGCGCTCGAGGGTTGGGAGGCGCGCCACACCACCTGGGACACGCGCTTTAACTGCCGCATCTGGACGCTTCACACCGGCTACCTGCCCATCATGCGCCTCCATCCGCCCGCCGCGGCGCTGAAATTCCAGCGCGACGATCCCGAGGCCATCCGCAACAAGATCGGTCGCATGATGGAGAGCCGCGAGCGCCATGCCTATGAGGAGGGCTTTGCGGCCGGTCGCGCCGCGCGGCAGGGCGCCCCGGCGAGCGAAGCGGTGCCCGAGACCGCGGCGGTCACTTATCCCCGGCTGCGCCAGCTCGATTAGACTGGCCCCATTGCCCCGCGCGGCGGCCTGCAGGCGAACAGTGGCGGGGCAGGCCGGGTGGGGGCTTTGCCTCTCCCACAGGTTCCAGGTCGGCGGCGACGGGACGAGCGATCCCCCGCCGCCGGTCAGTTCCAAAAACCGGCGCCGGAGACAGGTTTCGTCTCACTAAAACTACCCAGAGACGCAATCTGTCTCCGGTCCTGCCCTTCGAATTGTCCCGAAGGGCCGATCGTTCCGGTGGAACGACTGGAAATGAGAAGGCCACGAGACCTATGGTCGAGTGGCACACCCGGAGGCCCCCCGCCGACCGGCGCTTTCGCACGCCTGACGAAAAAATTTGGGTCAGCCCTGCGTCCATTTTCCGCTCCCAGACGTACCTGCTCTCGCAAGGGCGAGAGAATCCCAAACGCCCAGGCGGAAACCGGCACCGGTTTCCCTATGTTAGCGTCAGGACAACAGGAAAGACTGCATGATGGCCTCGGGTGAGAAGATCTGGATCATTGGTGGATCGAGCGGCATCGGCGAGGCGCTGGCAAAGGCCTATGCGGACCACAAGACCCTCGTCGTCATTTCGGGCCGAAATGAAAAGGCGCTCGAGGCGGCGCTCGCCCGCATCGGCACCGGCCAGTTTGCCGAACCGGCCGACGTCACCGATCCGGCAAGCCTTGAAAGGGTGGCAAGGCTGCATGGTCCCTTCGACAAGATCATCACCACCGCCGCGATCTATGATCCGGGCCCGGTCGGCAAGGCCGAGCAGAAAAAGGCCGAGGCGATCCTTGCGGTCAATCTCACCGGCACGTTCAACGTCGCGCGGGTGGCAAAGAACGCGCTGAAGCCGGGCGGGCAATTGGTGCTGTTCGGCTCCGCCGCCGCCATTTTCGGCCTGCCCAATGGCCAGGTCTATTCAGCGACCAAGGCCGCCATCGTCAACCTGGCGCAGTCGCTGCGGGTGGAATATGCGCCCGATGTCGATGTGCGGCTGGTGACGCCCGGCTTCGTGCGCACCCCGCTGACCGATCTCAACGACTTCCCCATGCCCGGCCTCATGGAGCCGGAGGATGCCGCCGCGCGCATTGTCCGCGGGCTCGATGGCAAGGCGTTCGAGATCGCCTTTCCCCGGCGCCTGATCTGGCCCCTGCGGCTGCTCAACCTGTTGCCGCGGCCGCTGGCCTTTGCCATGACCCGGCGGCTCAATGGCTGATTATTTGACGAGACTGACCGCAAAATAACCGGCCAGGGCGGCCGCGCCGGAGAGGAACCCGCCCCAGGCGAGGTCGATGAGGCTGATATTGAGGCTCCAGCCCTTGAGGGTGGAGAGGTTGGTCATGTCATAGGTACCATAGGCGAGCAGGCCCAGCGCCACGCCCGCAACCAGCGCCCAGACCCAGCTCCCGGCATTGGCGGCGGGCAGCACGGCAAAGCCGACAAGGCCGGCGATATAGAAGAGGTAAAACACGCCCGCCGGCACCAGATTGGGCTGTTCGAGCAGCAGGTCGCCGATTTCGGCCCGATAGAAGCCGATGCCGAGCACGGTCAGCCACAGGAAATCGAGCCCGAAGAAGACGAGGGCCGTGCCGCCATAGGCCGCAAGCAGTGTCACCAATGGAATACCAAACATATCCGCTCCTCAGATTCCCAGGATAGGCTGCACCAGCCGCAATATCCGGCTGGAGAATTTCAGCGGTGCATCGGTGATGGCCAGGCAGATGCAGTCTTCCTCCGGCCCGGCCGTCGGCGTATGCAGCACCGAGCCGTCGGCATCCTCGATATCGCCCGGCCCAAAGCTGTCGAGCTCGTCGTGAAAGCTCCCTGAAAGCACCACGGTCAGCTCGCGCCCGCCATGGCTATGCTCGGGCACCGGCTTGCCAGCGGCGATGCAGAGCAGGCGCGCCTGCGTCGTCGGGTCATCGGTCTTGATCAGGATCTGCTTGGCATTGCCCAGGTTCCGCCATTTGAGGCTGTCGACATCGCCACCGAGATAGGAGCGAAGCGGCTCGGGAATGGTGGCGCTGGCCGGACGGGTGACCGGGACAGCCCTGGCTTCGGGCTCCTGTTCGAGCCGCGACTTGAGCGCTTCCCAGCTGCCGGCTGGCGCTTCCACCGGCGGCAACTCTTCCATGAGCGCGCCACCTGCGGCTTCGGCCAGTTCCAGTTGCTTGCGGCACTCCGGGCACATGGCCAGGTGACAGGCAACCGCCAGCGACCAGCCTTCCGAGAGGGTCCCGGCGGCATAATCAAGCATCAGGTCGTCGTTGATGTGGTGGCGAATTTGGGTCATTTGAATTCCTCCAGCGCCGCGCGAAGGCGTCCGAAGGCCAGTCTGATGCGCGATTTTACGGTTCCGATCGGCAGCCCCGTCTGGGCCGCGATGGTCGAGTGCGAAGCCTCGTCGAAAAAGGAGAGGCGAATCAGCTCCACCTGTTCGGGGGGCAAGGTCTTGAGCGCCGCATGCAGCGCCGCCCCGCTTTGCCTCAGCGCCATGACGTCAGGGGCGTCGGGCTCGGGGTCGGGCGCCAAGGCGGGGTCGTCGGGGTCGATGGCAGGACGCTTCTGCTTGCGCCAGGCGTCGATCCAGATGTTGCGGGCGATGGTGAAAATCCAGGCGGCGGCCTGTCCGCGGGACGGGTCGAACTGCCCGGCCTTGCGCCAGATGGCCAGCATGGTTTCCTGCATCAAGTCCTCGGCCGCCTGCCGGTCGCGGGTGAGTTTGAGGAGATAGGCGCGGATGCGGGGCCCGAAATCGCGGAACAGGGCCTCGAAGGCGGCCATGTCATGGTTCGCGGCAATCGCCACGATCTGTCCACTGGTATCAGGGGGTGGCGCTGGTGCGGCCTCGCTCCGGTCCGTCATGCGATGCAGCCCCTCTTCTGGCGCGGGCACGGCAAGGCGACGGCGCGTTGGCAACGCTCCATCCTGACACGGCCCGGCAAGTGGGTAAATCGCAAGTGACATGTCCTCAGATACGCCGCCCCATGCGCACTGGATCAGCAGGGCCATAAAAATCTTCTCGCCGGTCCGACGAAATAATCCGGATCAGGCTGATCCATTTTTCTGCCCCGCCCGTACCTTCTCCAAACACTTTGGGACGCATGATCATGGTTCACTCCGCTTCTGGCTTTTCTCGCCTGCCTTCGGCGAGGCAGCGCATTGCCGTGGTGGGCAGTGGCGTTTCCGGCCTGTCGGCCGCATGGCTTTTGTCAAAGAATCACGATGTGGTGCTCTACGAGGCCGAAAGCCGCGCCGGCGGCCATGCCAATACGGTCGATGTGCCCGGCACCGGGCCGGTCGATACCGGCTTCATCGTCTACAATGAGAAGAACTACCCCAATTTCACCGCCATGATGAGCCATCTGGGCGTCGAGAGCATCAAGTCGCAAATGTCCTTTTCGGCCTCGCTCGATCAGGGGGGCTTTGAATATTGCGGCGAGGGGCTGGCGGGCCTTCTGGCGCAGAAGCGCAACGCTTTCCGTCCCCGCTTCTGGAGCCTGCTGCGCGATCTCCTGCGCTTTTATCGCGAAGCGCCCGCAGTGCTCGACCGACCGGATCTGCAGAAGCTGACGCTGGACGAATATCTGCGCGCCCAGCGCTATTCGCAGTCCTTTGTCGACGATCACCTCTTGCCGCTGGCAGCGGCCATCTGGTCGTCTTCGGCGTCAGACATACGCTCCTATCCGCTTCTCGCCTTTGTGCGCTTCTTCCAGAGCCACAATCTCTTGCAGATCTGGGAGCGACCCAACTGGCGCACCGTCAAGGGCGGCAGCCGCTCCTATGTGGACGCGCTTCTTGGCCAGTTTGCCGGCGAACTGCGTCTCTCGACCCCGGTCGCCAGCATTCGCCGCGATGCGTCGGGAGTAACGGTGATCGACGCGAAGGGCCAGTCCGACCGTTTCGACCAGATCCTGATTGCCAGCCATGCCGATCAGGCGCTCGGCATGCTGGAAAGTCCGAGCCAGGCCGAACGCGATCTGCTGGGCGCTTTTGGCTACACGGTCAATACCGCCGTGCTCCATGCTGACAAGCGCTTCATGCCACGCCGCAGGCGGGTGTGGAGCTGCTGGAACTACATGTCCGTCGACCACGCCGAGAGCGCCCATCCGCTTTGCGTCAGCTACTGGATGAACCGGTTGCAGAGCCTGCCCGGCCGCGACCTCTTCGTCACCCTCAACCCGCCCGGCAATCCCGAACACGAGATTGCTCGTTTCGACTATACCCACCCACTGTTCGACTCCAGGGCCATCCACGCGCAGGACAATCTCTGGCAGTTGCAGGGCCAGAACCGCACCTGGTTTGCGGGCGCCCATTTCGGTCGCGGCTTCCACGAGGATGGGTTGCAGTCCGGTCTCGCGGCGGCCGAGGCCATGGGTTCGCAGCCGCGCCCATGGATCGTGCCCAATCCGTCGGGCCGCATCACGCTGGGGCCGCCGCAGCAGGCCATCGCCGCATGAGCCCCGGCTCGTCCATCTATGTGGGCCATGTGGTGCATCAGCGGCACCGGCCGAAAAAGCACCATCTGCGCTATCGTGTGTTTTCGGTGCTGATCGATCTCGACGACCTGCCGATGCTCAACACGCTGCGCTGGTTCGGACACAACCGGGGGGCGCTGTTTTCCTTCCGCGACAGCGACCATGCCGACGGCGGTCCCCTGCGCGATTGGGTGACCGCGCAGCTGGCGGCCGAAAACCTGCCGGCGCCGGGGCGCATCCGGCTCCTCTGCTATCCCCGCATCCTTGGCTATGTCTTCAACCCGCTGACGGTCTGGTATTGCGACGGGGCGGATGGAAAGCCGCTCGCGACCATTTACGAGGTGCACAATACCTTTGGCGAGCGCCACACCTATGTGCTGCCCGCGGCCGCGCCCGAACAGGAAGCCGACAAGGCATTCTACGTCTCGCCCTTTATCGACATGGATTGCCGCTACGAGTTCCGCCTCGGCCAGCCGGACGCGCGCATCCGCGTGGCGATCAACGAAACGCAGGATGGACTGCCGCTGCTCTATGCGGCCTTCACCGGCGAGCAGCGTCCCTTCACCGACGCGACGCTGCTAAAACTGTTCTTCAGCCACCCGCTGATGACGCTCAAGGTCACGGCCGGCATTCATTGGGAAGCTCTTCGCCTCATTGCCAAGGGCATCCGCATTCGCTGGTACACGAACCGCAAGCCCAAGGCGTTAGCGGCCGGTCACCACTCGAAATCGGGGCCGTTGTCGCGGGCGCCGAGGAAGAAGACGTCGCTCATCAGCCGCAAGGGCGCTGCGTCCACGTCCGACTGACGCGCATCGAGCAGGTCGGCGAAGCGGTCATAGATGCCTGCATATTCTTCGTCGCCATGCTCGAGCACGACCTCGCCATTGATCCTGAGAGTCCGTCCTCCGCGTTCGAGCTTCAAGTCATCGCCTGTGCCCGTGGTCACCTGGATCGTCCAGATTTCTCCACTCTCTTCGAGCCAGTTGAAGCCCGAAGAGATCGGGGGCTGGTGCGGCTGGCCGGACTTGAACTGCACTTCCACATCAACAGGCGTTTGCCGGTTCCCCGGGAAAGTCAGCCTGGCGCTTTCCACAAAGACCGGAAAGGGCATGATCTTGGTGAAGATCGAATAGGCGTTGATGCCGGGGTCGCAGACGCCGAAGCCGCCGGGCTCCCACACCCAGTCCTGGCCCGGATGCCATTTGCGCACGCTTTCGCGCCAGTCGATGCGCACGGAATTGACGCCCTGGTCACTGAGGATCGCCTTGGCCCGGTCGACCGCGGCATTGTACTGGCTGTGCCAGGTCTGGAACAGCACGCGGTCCAGGCGCGCTGCATGGGCGATGAGGTCGTCGAGTTCGGAAATCGTGGTGGTGGGCGGCTTTTCCATCATCACGTCCTTGCCCGCGTCAAGCGCCTCGCGCACCAGCGTGTGACGTACCCCCGGCGGCGTGCAGATGGAAACGAGGCCAACCTCGGGCATGGCGGCATAAAGCTCGGCGGCAGTGCGGAACACCGGCACGTCATTGTGCCCGACGCCGCGCGTCGACACGGTGGCTGCCAGTTCGAAATCATCCGAGGCATCGATAACGGGCAGGTGCTGGTCGATAGCGATCTTGCCCACGCCGATCACGGCAATCTTGCGCTTGGCCATCCCGAAACTCCGTCATCAAAAGGCGCGGCTATAGAGCAGGTCTTGACCACTTCTGCCAAGACCTCCACGGCAACAAAAGTATGATTTTTATTTCCGCGGTGTCTCAGCGGATCAGGATGGCGCGGAAGTCATTGACATTGGTGCCGGTGGGCCCGGTCACGAATAGGTCGCCAATAGCCGCGAAGGCGCCATAGGCGTCGTTATTGGCCAGGGCCGCCTGCGGGTCGATCCCGGCCTCCCGCATGCGTCGTGCGGAGGTGCCGTCGACAAAGGCGCCGGCATTGTCTTCAGAGCCGTCAATGCCATCGGTGTCCCCGGCCAGCGCCATGACGCCGTCCACGCCGTCAAGCGCAATGGCCAGCGACAGCAGGAATTCGCCATTGCGCCCGCCGCGTCCCTTGCCGCGCAGGGTGACCGTGGTTTCGCCCCCGGAAAGCAGCACGACCGGCTTGTTGAACGGGCGGTTGCGCGTCGCGATTTCGCGGGCCAAAGCCGCATGGACCTGCGCCACATCGCGCGCCTCCCCTTCGATACTGTCCGAAAGGATGGCGGCCTCGATACCATTTTGGCGCGCCAGCACCGCCGCCGCCTCCAGCGACAGGGCCGCCGAGGCAATGGTTACGACGCTGTTGCCGGCAAAGACCGGGTCGCTGGCCTCCGGCGGCAGGTTCTCGTCACTGGCCAGGAGTTTTGCTGCCGTCTCCGGCAGGTCGAGCCGATAGAGCGCCGCCAGCCGTCTCGCCTCGACCCGCCCGCCCGCAAGCGGCAGGGTAGGGCCCGAGGCCACGAGGGCCGGATCGTCGCCCGGTACGTCGGAGACAACAAGCGTTGCCACACGTGCCGGCGCCGCCGCCGCCGCGAGGCGCCCGCCCTTGATGGTCGAGAACTGGTTGCGGATGAGGTTCATCACCCCGATAGGCGCGCCCGAGGCGAGCAGCGCGCGGTTGATTTCCTGTTCATCCGCCAGGTCCAGGCCCGGGGCCGGGGCCGGGAGCAGCGACGAACCGCCGCCCGAAATCAGCGCCACGACAAGGTCATCCGCGGTGAGCCCGCTCACCAGCGCCATCAGCCGGGCCGCCGCCTCTTGCCCCGCTGCATCGGGAACCGGATGCGCCGCTTCGACGATTTCGATGCGCTCGCAGGCCTCGGCATAGCCATAGCGCGTGACAACAAGTCCGGAAATCTCGCCGGTCCAGGCCTGCTCGAACGCGCGGGCCATCTGCGCGGAGGCCTTGCCGGCGCCGATCACCAACGTTTTGCCCCGGGGCGGCTCGGGCAGGTGCCGCTCTACCGCCAAAGCCGGTTGCGCTTGAGCAACGGCCTGATGGAAAAGGCTTTCGAGTAAGGAACGGGTCATGTTTGTGGAGACTTCTTCGGCATCGGGGTGGAACTTGTCGCCAGACCTCCGGCATTTGTCCAGCCCTTCAGCTTGTCAAATGCCTGCCATATAGGTCCATTAGCTCCCCGCGCAGGAGGTCCCATGCCGCAGAGATTCGCCGTCTACTACGCCCCCGCCGTCACCGATCTTCTCTGGGACCGCGCCGCGGTGTGGCTTGGCCGGGATCCTGCAACCGGCCAGTCCTATGATGGCGCCGTTGCCGGGCTGGATCGCACCCGCCTCCTCAATCTCACCCAGTCGGCCGGACGCTACGGCTTCCACGCCACGCTCAAGCCGCCAATGGCGCTGGTGGCGGGCGAAACCGAGGATTCGCTGCGCGCCGCCATGCGAGAGGCCGCCGCCGAATTGCCCAGGGTCGCCCTCGGACGGCTGAGGATCGCCAGTCTCGATGGATTCCTCGCCCTCGTGCCCGATCCGGAAGGCAATCCGCAATTGCAGGATTTCGCAGCCCATGTGGTGGAACGCTTCGAGCCGTTCCGCGCGCCCCTGAGCATGCGCGATCGCGCAGCGCGCATCGCCGGGGGGCTTAGTCCGCGCCAGCAGGAGCTGCTTGATGCCTATGGCTATCCCTATGTGTTTGACCAATTCCGCTTTCACATGACGCTGAGCGACCGCCTCGCCCCCGAAGATTTCGACGCTGTGCTGCAGGCGGCGCAGACCTGGTTCGGCCCTGTGCTGGATGCGGAAATGACGCTGGACCGGCTGGTGCTTTTCAACGAGCGGGAGAACAAACTGCCGTTTAACCGCGTCGCCGAATTTGCCCTTGGAGAGTGAGCTTTTTGTCCGAAACTGCCTTTTGCAACGCCCGCATTGTCCTCGCCGATGAAATCGTCACCGGAAGCCTCCTGGTGCGGAACGGCCGGATTGCCGCCATCGACACAGGCGCTGGCGGCGAGGGGGAGGATCTGGGCGGCGATTTCCTGATCCCGGGCCTCGTGGAACTGCATACCGATCACCTCGAGAACCACTATCGTCCGCGCCCGGGCGTGTTCTGGGATCCGCTGGCGGCGCTGCATGCCCATGACGCGCAGGTCGCCGGATCGGGGATCACCACAGTCTTCGATGCGGTGCGCATCGGGTCCGACGTTGACCTGCCCGACATGCTCGAGCATGCCGAAAAACTGGTCTCGGCGGTGCGCCAGGGCGGCGAGGCCGGCTGGCTCCGCAGCGAGCATTTCATCCACCTGCGCTGTGAATTGCCCAGCCACGACGTTGTCGCCCATTTCGATGCGTTGGCCGATCATCCCTCGACGCGTCTCGCCTCGGTCATGGATCACACGCCTGGCCAGCGCCAGTTCCGCTCCCTCGAAACCTACAAGGGTTTTTATGCCCGCCACATGGGCGGCACGCCCGAGGAAGCGCAGGCCTATATCGATGCCCGCCAGGCCGAGCATGAACGCTATGCGACGCCCAACCGGCAGGCCATAGTAGAGCGGGCCCGCCGGATGAATATTGCGCTGGCCAGCCACGACGATGCCACGCTTGCCCATGTCGATGAGGCGGAGGCCGACGGCGTCGCCATTGCCGAATTTCCCACCACGCTGGAAGCGGCATCTGCCGCCCATGCGGCCGGGCTCGCCATCCTCATGGGCGCGCCCAATGTGGTGCGTGGCAAGTCGCATTCGGGCAATATTTCCGCCACCGACCTGGTTGCAGCCGGTCTTCTGGATATTCTGAGCTCCGACTATGTGCCCTTTGCGCTGCTGCAGGCGGCCTTCGTCCTGCCCAGCCGCGTCGAAGGCCTTGACCTGCCCCGGGCGCTTGCTACCGTGACCAGCAATCCGGCGCACGCCGCCGGATTCGACGATCGCGGCGTCATTGCGCCGGGCAAGCGCGCCGATCTGGTGCGGGTCGCCGCCGGGGGCACGCTACCGGCAGTACGAAGTGTCTGGCGTGAAGGAACACGTGTGAGTTGACCGATAGGCCGCCCGGAGTTCTGGTTCTCGTTATCGGCCCGTCCGGGGTCGGCAAGGATACGCTGATCGGCGGCGCCCGTCAGGCGCTCGACGGAGACAAGCGCTTCAGCTTCGTGCGGCGCCTCGTGACCCGGCCAGCCGACATCGACCTCGAGGATCATGTCAGCCTTGACCCGGCCGAATTCGCGCAGGCCCAGCGGGCCGGACGTTTTGCGCTGACCTGGCAGGCCCACGGCCTCGACTATGCCCTGCCCATTGGCGTCGACACCGACTTGACGCTGGGGCGCGTCGTGATTGCCAATATCTCACGCCATGCCGTTCCGGCGGCCCTGGCCAAATATCCGCTCTGCCGCGTTATTCAGATTTCCGCCGAGATCTCTCTCAGGGCCGAACGGCTCGCCCGGCGCGGACGCGAAAATCGCGATCAGATCGTGGCCCGTCTGGCGCGCGAAGGTGCAGCCCTGCCGGCCGATGTGTCGCCCATCGTCATCGACAATTCCAGCTCCGTCGGCATTGGCGTCACCGCCTTTGTCATGGCCCTGCGCCGCATTGCCGAGGATTGAACCGAACCCGGTTCTGCGCGTTGGATCCCTGATCCAAAGCGTCAGGAGTTTTTCGTGTCTCGCAATAGTCTTTACGGCGTGATCGCCATTCTGGTCATCGCGCTCGTTGCCTTCGGCATCTACACCTATCAGCAGCAACAGGCCCGGCCCGGCATCGAGGTTCGTGTCGACGAGCAGGGGATTTCGATAGATGGAAACAGCTAGTGATGTCATCGGCCTGCGTCGCCAGGCCATTGCCACGGCCCTGACGGCCGAAATCGAGCGGCAGGCGCAATCAGGCGCTTCACGCCTCGATGTCGAAGCGCTGGCCGGCGCCGTCGAACGCGCAATCGATCCAGCGCCGCCCGCTGCCGAAGGCAAGCGGCCGTCCGAGCTCAATGCCACCAATGACGATTGATGTTGCCAATGTCCCATGAAAAAGCCGGTGGCTGCTGCCACCGGCTTTTTTATGCGGTTTCGCCGTCCGCGACGGCCTGGCTGACGGCCAGGTGCGCCGTTTCGATCGACGGAAACAGCAGTCCATCCATCGCAAAGGCGGGAAGCTTGACGGCCACGAACTTGTAGCCGCCTTCGGCCGGCACGACGACGCCCTGGGGTTCGCCTGCCACTTCTATGACGATGGGTCTGAGCCGTTCGGCCCTGTTCAGATTATTTTCCTGCATGGGTGGAATCTCCACTTGCGCGCTCGTCCAGCACTGGCGCCTTCAAGAGAAGGGCGACTGGTCGCTGGCAGCACGGGTTCTATCGGATTATTGAGACGGGGATGTGACGCGAGTTCACATTCGTTTCGAGCGACAGGACCCTTGCCAGCGTTTGGCGGCTTGCAGGTTGCCTACTACGGTCAAACACGTGGCTTGGATTGTAAGGGTCGTCGATGTCGTCATCGTCATTCCTTTCCCAGCAGGTGTTGGACGGTAAGCTGCCACGCCTTTGCGGCGCAGCGAAGGCAAGATAAGCGACGCGTTCAGGTTTTGCCAGTGCACCTTTATGCGTATTGGCGACAAAATCTGGAAAACTTGCTCCCGAAATCGCGTCGCCCTAAAATGTTGATACATGTGCTCATGATTACTGGCAAGCCCTGAAGCTTGCGCCGAGCCTTGCAATCTGATGTTGTCGCCCGACATGCGTCCCCGTCGGATCTGGCGGGTTAGAGGGGAAAATAGTGTCGCAGGAAGAAGCACCGCCCGCCACGCGCGGCAAGCGGGGGGTTAAGCCATCGGGCAAGCCGACGCTCAAGACCATCGCGCAGATGACGGGTCTGGCGGTGACCACGATTTCGCGGGCACTCAACAATGCGCCTGAACTGGCGCAGGAAACCCGCGATCGGGTGCAGAAGATCGCGGCCGAAATCGGCTACCTGCCCGATCGCGCCGCCCTCCGCCTCAAGACGGGTCGGACCAATGTCGTTGCGCTGATCCTCGAGCCCGACGAGCAGATCTATGGCTTCGGCACCAACCTGGTGACCGGCATTACCGAGGCCTTGCGCGACACCAGCTATCACCTCGTGATCACGCCGCTCTTCCGCAATGTCCAGCCCATCGTGCCGATCCAGCATATCGTGCGCAATCGCATGGCCGATGGTGTGATCTTTTCCAAGGCGGAGACGTTCGACGAGCGCATCCGCTTCCTCATCGACAATGATTTCCCCTTCGTCAGCCACGGTCGCAGCCACTGGCCCGAGCCGCATCCCTATGTGGATTTCGACAACGAGGAATATGCCTACGGCGCCACTTTGCGCCTGGCCGCCAAGGGCTGCCGCAAGGTCTCGATCGTCCTGCCTGACAGCGCCCTGACCTATACCGAGCATTTGAAGGCCGGCATAGAGCGCGGTGCGCGCGAGACCGGGCTTGCCTATGAATTTGCGGCCGACGTCAATCTCTCGAGCCCCACCGATTCCATCCGCAATTATGTGATCAAGCGCTCCAAGCGCCCGGACGGGCCGGATGGCTATGTCTGTGCATCCGAGGTCTCGGCCCTTGCGGTCATCGGGGGCCTCGCCGATGCCGGTCTGGTCGTGGGCAAGACGGCCCATGTCGTGACCAAGCAATCGACATCCATGTTCATGCAGTTCCAGCCGGGCGCAGAGACCGTCCAGGAAGACTTCGTCGCTGCCGGCCGGGGCCTTGCCAGCACCTTGCTGCGCCGCATATCCGGCGAAACGCAAAACCTGCACATCATGCAAAAGCCGGTCTTCGACTGGAAGGATTGACCTCGCCGGTCGCAAACCAAGCCGCGCAGCCCTGGGGCCTGACCCTCAAGACCCCCTTCACTCCAATCGCGCCACTGGAGGCGATGGGCCCTGCGGGTCGGCTCAGGAGCCTTCCAGCTCTTCGCGCAGCATTTCCAGCTCCAGCCACTGCTCCTCTGCCGCGGCCTTCTTCACCGCCGCCGCCTCCAGCGCCTTGGACTTGGCAGCAAAGCCGTTCGGGTCCCTGGTGTAAAGGTCCGGCGCGGCCAGGGCCTTGTTCAGCGTGGCAATCTCGGCATCGAGCTTCTCGATATCCTTGGGCAGAGTTTCGAGCGCGTGCTTTTCCTTGAAGCTCAGCTTACGCTTGGCGGCGGCTGGTGCGGCGGCCGGTTCCGCCTTCGGCTTTTCCGCCTTGGCGGCCTTGTCCACGCTGCGGGCCAGCACGCCCTCGCCGCGCTGGGCCACCATGTCCGAATAGCCGCCAGCATATTCCGTCCAGCGGCCATCGCCCTCGGCCATGATCACCGAGGTCGCCACCCGGTCGAGGAAATCGCGGTCATGGCTGACCACGACGACCGTGCCGGCATAGTCCGAAACCATCTCTTCGAGCAGGTCGAGGGTTTCAAGGTCGAGGTCGTTGGTCGGTTCGTCGAGCACGAGGAAATTGCTGGGCAAAGCCAGTGCGCGGGCCAGTGCCACGCGCGCACGCTCGCCGCCACTGAGCTTGCCGATGGGCGTATTGGCCTGTTCCGGGGTGAACAGAAAGTCCTTCATGTAGCCAACGACATGCTTGTTCTCGCCGTTGATCTTGAGCGTGTCGCTGCCCCCGCCGGTCAATGCATCCTTGAGTCGCGTCTCGGGTTCCAGCCTGGCCCGGCCCTGGTCAAGCATGGCCAGTTCAATGGCCGAGCCGAGCTTGATGGTGCCGCTATCGGGCTCGAGCAGGCCGGTCAGCATCTTGATCAGCGTCGTCTTGCCCGCGCCATTGGGGCCGACAATGCCAACCCGATCGCCGCGCAGCACGCGGGTCGAGAACTCCTTGACCACGGCGCGGCTGCCGAAGCTCTTTGAAATGTTTTCAGCTTCCGCCACCAGCGCGCCCGAGGTCCGGCCCTCGGTCACCGCCATGGTCACCGACCCGGTGACCTTGCGCTGCTCGCGCCGCTCATGACGCAGCCCGGCGAGGCGTTCGAGCCTGCCGACATTGCGCTTGCGTCGAGCCGTTACGCCGTAGCGCAGCCAGTGCTCCTCGCGCACGATCTGCCGATCGAGCTTGTGGCGGTCCTTTTCTTCCTGCTCCAGCACCTCGTCGCGCCAGCCCTCAAAGGCGCCAAAACCCTTTTCGATGCGGCGGGTGACGCCGCGGTCGAGCCAGACAGTCGAGCGCGAGAGATCGGAGAGGAACCGCCGGTCGTGGCTGATCAGAACCATGGCCGAGCGCATCTGGTTGAGCTCATCCTGCAGCCACTCGATGACCGGCAGATCAAGGTGGTTGGTGGGCTCGTCGAGCAGCAGCACATCCGGCTGCGGCGCCAGCACCCGGGCCAAGGCCGCGCGGCGGCCTTCGCCGCCCGAAAGCGTTGCCGGGTTTTCCGTGCCGCTGAGCCCCAGGGCATTGAGCAGATATTGCGCCCGATAAGGGTCGTCGCCGGGCGCGAGACCCGCCTCGACATAGGCCAGCGTCGTCGCATGGCCGGTCAGGTCGGGCTCCTGCGGCAGGTAACGGATGGTGGCACTGGGCTCGGCGAAGCGCTTGCCACCGTCATGCTGGACGATGCCGGCCGCGATCTTGAGCAGTGTCGACTTGCCCGATCCATTGCGCCCCACAAGGGCGATGCGCTGTCCCGGAGAGACGATGAGCTCGGCGGCCTCCAGCAGCTGCGTGCCGCCAAAGGTGAGCTGAATGTCCTGCAGGGAAAGGAGAGGAGGTTGGGCCATGAGATGTCCGGAGAGTGTGCCAGCGCTCTAGAGCATAGGCCCGAAAGCAGATCAATCGATGGCGCAATGAAAAAGGCCGGTCAGGACGTTGAGGATCCTGGCCGGCCCGGGGAGACGGTAGCAGCAAGCCCCGTCGTGTTCTGGCGTTCGGACCCACAGGCCCCAAGGGGTCGCAGCGCCATGTCCGCAATCAAACATGACTAAACCTGATTGTCAAACTCATAATTGAGTTTTCTGGTCAGGTTTTCCTCAGGCCGCTGAAATCGCCGCCATGCTCTCGTTCACCGCCTCGGCCGTCGTGATGCCCAGGCGTTCGCGGATGGAGCGCTTCTTGCTGGCCAGATCGGCAATGGTATGCTTGCTGAGCACGTCGAAAAAGGCCCCCAGCGCCTCGCGCAATGCGCCATTGAGGTCGCATTCTCCGATCAGCGGGCAGTCCGCGCCCTCTTCAAAACATTCGGCCAAAGCGAAGTTCTCTTCGGTCAGCCGGATGGTATCGAGCAGGGTAATGTCCTCGGCCTTCTTGCCCAGCTTGATGCCGCCATGGCGCCCGCGCACGGTCTGCAGCAGGCCCGCTTCGACCAGCGGCTTGATCAGCTTGAACAGGAACAATTCGGAAATGCCATAGGCCCGGGCGATCTCTGCAACCCGGCTCAGGCCTGGCTCGTTAACAGCGCAATAGACCAGCGTGCGGATGGCATAGTTGGATTGTCGTGTCAGTCTCACGGGAAACCTTTCTGGGGCCTCGGACGAGGGTCGAAAATCTGGCTTTTGCTCTTCTACTGTGTGCGCTAGCTTATAACCATTCTAAAAAATGTCAAATAATCTTGAAGGCAGTCATCAGGTTTTTGTGATCCGCGGCGGACTGGACACTGATTTATGTTCCACCTATGAATTTAATAGCTGGAGGAGGTTCGTCAATTGGACCAGACCGTTACGAGGGCAGTGCTGAGCGATGGCGCTGCCGATGCCACTGGCCTGTCGCGCTACGACATCGCCCATATTGGCGATCGCATGTTCGAAATCATCGGCGAGGCACTCAAGACCGGCGAGTCCGTGAAGCTCACGGGATTCGGCACGCTTGAAGTGCGCTCCCGGGCCGAACGGGTCGGGCGCAATCCGCGCACCGGCGACGAGCACCGGATCGCTCCCCGACAGACCGTCGTCTTCATTCCCAGCGCCCGCATGCGCGATGCGCTGGATCATCTCGTGTCCGAAAAGGCCTGATAGCGCTTCCAGCGAAGTGGCAACGGTTTTGCGGTCCGGAAGCGCGACCAGGCAATGATCTAGAAGTAGCGGCGGAACAGCGGCAGTTCCGCCGCGCCGATGGCCGGAGCAAGGCTGCCCAGCCTTCCACAGACGACCCGCGGGGGCGGCAGCGATCGCTTGGGCAGGCGCGTCAGTTCGGCCGCGACCAGCTCGACCAGTCTTTCGCTATGCGGGCGCGACAGCACCGTATCGACCACCACCAGCGGCTGTTCGACCACGCTATTGGCATTGTAGATCACCTGCGCCAGGGCCCGCGCCGCCCGGCCCAGCCAGCCTTCCGCCCCGCCTGCCTGGTCCGGGTCCAGGGTCGAAGCGGCGGCTCCGGCGGCCTTGGGATCAATTCCCTCGAGGCTCTGCCGCAGCGCCGAGAGCGAAGCAATGCGATGGGCCCGTTCGGGCGTGCCGCTTTCGGTGGTCACCAATATACCGCCCAGTTCCGCAGCATTGCCGGTCGGCCCTTCCCACAGGGCCCCGTTGCCGACGATGCCGGCGGCGATGAAATGGGACACGAGCAGATAGATGATATTGGCCGGGCGCGGCGGCTCCAGGTCGATCAGCTCCGCCCAGCAACCGGCATTGCCGTCATTAAGCAGCGTCACGGTCAGGCCCGTCTGCGCCGCAAGCGCGCCGCCGAGGTCCAGTGCCTGCCACTGCGCGACCTGCTCTGGCGGCGCGCCCAGCACGCCCACATTTTCCGCGAGGTCGCTGGGCATGGCCAGCCCCAGGTCGTGCAGGCGCAGGGCCTGTTCGGGCGTGAGGCCGGCAACGAAATCGGCCACGATCGCGCTGATGGTGCCCACAATGCTGGTGGCATCGGGATAGAGATAGTCGACATGGTGCCGGCGCAGCACATCGGCATGCATGTTGAGCAATACGACAGCGAGATGCCGCCAGCCCAGTTCGATGCCGATGGCAAAACCACCGTCAGGGTTCAGTGTGATGGGGGTGGCGGGCTGGCCGCGCCGGCCGCGCAGGACCGGCCCGCGCACGATAAGGCCTTCGCGCTCCAGATCGACAAGAATGGCCGAAACGGTTTGCGGCGCCAGTTGGGACAGGCGGGAAATATCGGCATTGGACGCGCCGGCATTGAAGCCGACAACCGTCAGGACGGTTTTCTCATTGGCACGGCGCACGCCGACATGGCTCACGCCACGTCGTCCCGATTCAAACACATCCCGTGTCGGTTCGTCGGATTTGGTCATGCAAAGGCTCCAGCCTGCGGCCCCTGAGGGCAGGGCGGAATGGGGAAGGACGGTCTCGGCGCGCTAGAGGTCGACGATCAGCGTGACGATCTCGAATGGTCGCAGAGACAACGCCAGCGCGTTGCCGTCAAGCACCAGCGCTGCGGCATTTCCTTCCTCCATCAGATTGGCGCGCCGCACCGCACGGACCGGTAGGCCAAAATGCAGCACTGTCTCGGCCCGGCGATTGGCCTGTTCGAACAGGCGCAGCACCAGCGCCTCGGATTTTTCCGCCTTCTTGACCGTCTCTATGGTGACATTGGGCGCCTCCACCCAGGCGAGGCTGAACCGGCTTGCTTCCAGTGGCGGTCCCTCCATGAGACGCGGCGTGCCCACGACCATGACCGGGTTGTTGAACCGCTCCGCGGCGCGATGCACTTCGGCAAGGTCTTCGAGACCCGCATGTACGAAAAGGCCGTAGCGCAGGCGATGTTCGCCGCGATCCGCCTCGGGGCTGGGCCAGCTCGGGCCCCGCACCAGGCTCAGGCGCACCATCTGCTCAACTGCGTCATAGCCATATTTGCAGTCGTTGAGCAGGGCGACGCCAAAGTCGGCCTCGCTCATGTCCACCCAGCGCTGCATGCTGGCTTCGAAGCGGGCCCGGTCCCAGCTGGTATTCCGGTGAGTCGGGCGGGTGACATGGCCAAACTGGATTTCCGAGCGGATTTCCGACGTGTTGAGGTCGAAATCGAACGCGGCCTTGAGCACCTGCGCGCGCTCCTGCCAGTCGACAAAGGTGTCGAACTCGATCTGTCGCTCCCCCTCGGCCAGGGAGATCACCTGCACTATCAGTGACGCGCCATAGCGGCGCTCGATGCGCAGGGCGGCCCGGTGCGGGCCGGTTTCGGCCACGCTGATGCTCTCGGCCCTGTCCAGCACCCAGAACTGTTCTTCGAAATAGGCGTCGATGTCCCAGGCCTCGTAGTCCATCGGCTTGTCTTCATAGGCGACAAGCCGGTTGGCCCGCTGGCCAGGTTTGAGCACTTCGCGTCCCGTCGTCTTGTCGAAAATGGACGTGATCTCGCCATTGGCGTCGAAGGCGACGCGCAGCATTGCATTCTCCAGATGCCGCTCCGACACCGAAAGACTGCTCGGCACTGTGGCCTCGGCGGCCACGACCTGCATGTCCGCCCAACCCAGCGAGGGCAGAGTACCCGCTGGCGCCGCCCATTCGCGACTGCCATCGGCGCGCATCAGGCTTTGCAGGACCACCTTTGTGTCCCCCACCTGCAGCGCCGCCCCATCCAGCCCGTCCTGTGCGCCCAGGCGCACGAGATCGCTGCGGCTTTGGGCGAGGAAGTTGACAAGGCGCAGGGCGCCATCGGCCAGCGGAGCCACCGCCCGGGCAGCACTTTGCCAGGGCCCCTGCGCCGCGTCATGGGCGGCAAAGATGCGCGCATAGTCGGCGTCGCTGTCGACATAGACTTCCGGGATCGAGGTGCCGGGCAGGATGTCGTGGAACTGGTTGATGAGCACCAGCTCCCAGAATTCGCGCAAAGTCTCCACGGGATAGGCGGCGCCGGCCCTGGCCTGCGCCATGGCGCCCAGAAATTCCAGCTCCCGCAGCCGCCTCTCGGCCAGCCGGTTCTTGGCCTTGTTCTTGGCCCAGGTGGTCAGCGTTCCCCGGTGATATTGCAGGTAAAGCTCGCCATTCCAGCTGGGGAAGCGCCCGGGATCGGCGTCCATGCGCGCGCCCAGCCGGTCGAGGAAGGGCACGATGCCTTCGAGTTTCACCCTGGGCGCGCCGGGAATGCCGCGCTCGAGCCGCGTGCCACGCTCGATCATCGCCCGTGTCGGACCGCCCCCGCCATCGCCATAGCCGTAGGACATGATGACTTCGCTGTTGGCGCGCTTGGGTTCGTAACGCTTCCAGGCGCCCATCGTCTCGCTGACCGACAGGTCGCCATTATAGGTCGTATAGATGGCGTCGCTCTCATAGGCCTGCGCCGTGATCAGCTGCGCCTTGGTCACCGTGCCATCGATGCCGCGCCAGAAGAACGTATCGTATGGGTGCCGGTCGGTGTCGTTCCAGCTCAGCTTCGAGGTCACGAAATAATCGAGGCCGGATTTTTCCATGATCTGCGGCAGGTTGGCCGAATAGCCAAAGGTGTCGGGCAGCCACACGGTGCGCGGGGTCACCCCGAAATGCTCCTGGTGGAAGCGCCTGCCGCGCATGATCTGGCGTACGAGGCTTTCGCCCGAGGCTATGTTGACGTCGGGCTCCACCCACATGGCGCCTTCGATTTCGAACTGTCCCGATTTCACCTTGTCGAGCAGACGCTGCCAGAGTTCCGGGTAGTCGCGCTTCAGGAAATCGAACAGCACCGACTGGTTGTACATGAAGACAAATTGCGGGAACTCCTCCATCAGCTGGAGCACGGTGGCAAAGCTGCGGGCCGTCTTGTCACGCGTATGGATCACCCGCCACAGCCAGGCGACATCGAGATGGGTGGAGCCAACAGCCGTGACCTGCGGCTGCAGCTCGGTATCGACAAGCGCATAGATCTCCGCCGCAATGGCCTCGGCTTCGGGCAAGCTTTCCCAAAGGCCCGCGCTCTGGTGCCCGCGCCGGTCGAGCGCCCGCAGTGCCCGCTCCACCCGATCGAGGATGGCATGGCGGCGCGCATCGCTCTGGTGCAGGCGTACCGCCACTTCCAGTGGCGTCATCAGGTCGAAGTAGAGGCTCTCGATCCGTCGGTCGCGGGTGAAAAAATCCACCCCGAAGCCGACCAGGGGCCGGTCGAAAAAGGTGAAGGCGTCGATCATCACCACATGGTGGTTACCCGGTACGGCATCGGTCTCGATGACCAGCTCGGTGTGATTGCCGTCGAGGCCCTGAGCGATACGGCCATCGAGATAGACGAGGCATTGCGGGTCGGTGGTGCCTGGCCGGTCCTGCCACTGGCTGGAAAAGCGCATGACGAAAGTCTTGCCGCGCGCCCCCTCGGGCACCACCACTTCGGCTGCGAACCAGCTATGGTCCTGATGCTTTGCCCAGACCGAGTGACGGTCGAACTGTTCCCAGCTTCGCCAGTCGGCTCGCAAGGCATCGGCCGCCGCAAGGTTTTCGCGCTGGATACGCCAGGTAAACGGTATGTCTGCGAGCGGCGTGCGGATCCTGGACTCGAGATCGGCGCAGAGCCGGAACAGCTTTCCTTCCCGCTTGATATCCTCGGCGCCAAGCGCGAGGCGGGTCGCGAGTGGATTTGCATAGGCCATGATGTCCTCCCGGCGCCGTCGAGCGCCCCGACTTGCCAAGCTAGTCAGGAAATTGCAACGTTGCAATGAATTTGAGTTTGTCCTGTTCCCACTGGTGTCGTTCACGCTAAAAGGATGAACCATGGAGCCTATGCATGCAGGATCGTGACGACCCACCGGGGCGGCCGACGCTCAGGACGATTGCGGAAATGACCGGCCTCAGCCTGTCCACCGTCTCGTTGTCGCTGCGCGGGGGCGCTTCCCTCAGGCAGGAAACGCGCGACAAGGTGGCCGAGGCGGCACGACGGGTGGGCTATGTGCCCGACCGCGCCGGCGTGCGCCTCCGCACCGGCAAGACCAATGTCATCACCCTGATCCTGCATGGCGGCGACGATTCCATCGATTTTGCCCGACAGATGATCCAGGGCATCGGCAAGGCGCTGGCCGGCACCCAGTATCATCTCAATGTAACGCCCGAATTCGCTGGTGATGGCGGTGTGACAGAGGTCCGATATGTCCTCGACAACCGCACGGCCGACGGTGTCATTCTCACCCATACGACGCCCGATGATGTCAGGGTGGCCGCTCTCGTGGCGGCCGGCTTTCCCTTCGTGACCCATGGCCGCACCGGCTTTGCCACGCCGCACCCGTATCACGATTTTCATTCCGAAATGTTTGCCCGGCGGGCGCTGGATCGTCTGGCGGACAAGGGCTGCAAGCGGGTCATGCTCTTCGTGGGCAATCCGCGCATTACCAACTTCGCCAATATCGCCACGGCCTTCAGAATGGCCGCGCAGAAACGCGGCATCCATGCCGAGGTGCTCGATGTGGGAGACAAGCGTCGCACTCCCGAAGAGGTGCGGGTGCTGGGGAGCGAACTGGCGCGCCGCCCCGATCGTCCCGACGGCATCATCACGGACAATGAAGTCCGCACCATCACCCTGCTGGCGGGCATGCAGACCGCAGGCCTGGTGCCGGGGCAGGGGGTGGAACTGGTCTACAAGCAGACCTCGGGTATTCTGCCCGCCTTCTATCCCGACCTCGATTCCATCGAGGAGGATGTTATCGCCTCGGGCGCGGAATTGACCCGGCTGCTGCTCCGGCGCATCGACGGGGAGCCCGCCGAGGATCTGCAGACCCTCGCCGAGCCCGTGTTGCACTGGCGCAGTGGCACACGATGAGTGACTAGGCGCCGGCTGCCGTTAACAATGTGTTGGCATTTTCATTGAGCGTCAGGCGCACACCACGCGCCAGGCTTTGCACCTGCTCCACCGACGTTGCCGAGGCAATCGGGGCGCTGACGCCGGGCTGCGCAACCAGCCAGGCCAAGGCCACTTCCGCCGGCGTGGCATCGAGTTCCTTGCTCACCTGATCCAGCGCCGCGAGGATCCTCTTGCCCTTGTCGTCGAGATATTTGGCAGCGCCGCCGCCGCGCGGCGATTTGCCGAAATCGGCCTCAGAGCGATACTTCCCGGTCAGGAAGCCGGCTGCAAGGCTGTAGTAAACAATTGATCCGACTTCATTTTCCAGAAGATAGGGACGAAGCGCCTCGAACTCTTCACGATCATAGAGATTGTAGCGGGGCTGCGTGACTTCGTAGCGCGGCAGCGATTTGATCACCGCCGTCTGCTGGGCATCCTCCATCATCTGCACCGTGTAATTGGAGGCCCCAATGGTCCGCACCTTGCCGGCGCGGATCAGCACATCGTACGCCCCAAGCGTCTCTTCATGGCTCGTCTCGGCATCGGGCCAGTGGCTGAAATAGAGATCGATATAGTCGGTCTGCAGGCGCTTGAGCGAGGCCTCGACACTGGTCTTGATGGCCTCGGCCTTGAGCCCGCCCGGCTGCTTTCCGGAATTGACCTTGGTGATGATGTGGACGCTCTCGCGGTTGCCTCGCGCCTTCATCCACTTGCCGATAATGGTCTCGCTCATGCCCGGTGGATTACCGGTCACCCAGTTCGGATAGCCCTCGGCTGTGTCGATGGCGGTAAAGCCGGCCGCGACATAAGCGTCGAGAATGTCAAAACCCCTGGCCTCGTCCACCGTCCAGCCGAACACGTTGCCGCCCAGCACCAGGGGTTCGATGACCAGTTCACTGCGTCCAAGGGGGCGTCGGTTCATTCTGTCTCTCCTTCTTCATTATCGGCATCAACGCCTTGGCCGCCATTTTGTTCGGTGTCCGGCACTCGCGGCGCGCACCAGAGAAGGGCTTCGGCAATGGCGTTGAATGAACCGGAAAGCCCGATCAGGGCAAATCCGCCATCTGTTTCGCCTTCGTGCCGCAGATAGACAAAGGTGCCGTGACGCAGCCCGTCGACCAGCCAGCCATCCGGGTCGGCGAGCCGTCCGCCATAGGGCGACGCGGAGTGGGCCTGCAGCATGCGCGTCTCCCGATCGAGGGTGATTTCCCAAAGCCCTGTCACATCGGCCTGCCGGTTGGAATGGATATGAACACCGGTCGAAAAATCATCCTCGCAGCGCACGACGAGGCACGTATGGGCCGCGTCGCTGGAGCCTTCGGCGCAGCCCATGCTGGCCCTGTCCCCTTCGCCGGGGAGGGACGAATAGCGCCAGCCCGGTTCCTGGGCCAGTGCCGGTCCGCAGCCCAGGCAAACCAGGGCGATCAGCGTTTTGGCTCGATAAGGTCCCATTTGTTCCCATAAAGGTCTGCGAAGACGGCGACAGACCCATAGGCCTCGTGGCGCGGCGGCTCCAGAAACTGAACCCCGGCCGCGCTCATGCGTGCATGGTCGGCAGCAAAATCATCGGTTTCAAGAAACAGCATGACGCGGCCGCCGGCCTGGTTTCCCACGGCTGCACTCTGTTCTGGACTATCGGCCCGAGCCAGCAACAGGCGGGCACCCGCACCGCCCGGCGGCGCCATCAGCACCCAGCGCTTGCCGCCGCTCAGCGGCGTATCCTCGATCAGCGCAAAGCCGATCCGGTCGCGGTAAAAGGCGATGGCCTCGTCATAATCGGCGACCACGAGGGCAAAGGTGGCAATGGCTTGGGTCATGAGGCCATGCTGTGCCGCGGCGCGGCCCGCGGTCAAGCCGCAAACGTGCTGCCGAACGCATGCGCCATGTTCCGTCCAATTCTGTTGTAAAGTCCCGCCCGCAATATGGCGATTGACCAATTGGTCAATAAGGCCATTGCGCTTCCTCGATTTCTAGGATTTGGTAGCCGCCAAGCCCCGGTCGGCAAGCCGGGTGCGCAAAAATATGTCTCGGGAGACAACAATCATGAAATTGATGAAAACCCTCATGGCGGCGACCGCCATGTTGGCTCTTGCTGCTGGTGCGGCGCAGGCCAAGCAGCTGGTTTATTGCTCGGAAGCCTCCCCGGCTCACTTCGATCCTGGCCCGCTGACCGGCGGCAACGACTTCGACGCGTCCTCGCACACGATCTACAACCGCCTCGTGGACTTCAAGCCCGGCACGACCGAAGTCGTCCCCGCGCTGGCCGAGAGCTGGGAGATCTCCGAGGACGGTCTGACCTACACGTTCAAGCTGCGTGAGGGCGTCAAGTTCCACACCCAGCCCTACTTCACCCCCACCCGCGACCTGACCGCTGAAGACGTCGTCTTCTCGTTCACCCGCCAGATGGACGAAGAAAGCCCCTGGTTCGACTATCTCGAAGGCATGACCTGGGACTATTTCCAGGGCATGGACATGCCCAAATATATCGCTTCGATCGAAGCGGTCGATGACCTCACCGTCAAGCTGACCCTCACCGAGCCGAACGCCCCGATGCTGGCGAACCTGGCCATGGACTTCGCGGCCATCGTGTCGAAGGAATATGCGGACCAGCTCGAGGCTTCGGGCGATCTCGCCGCCTTCTCTACCCAGCCCGTCGGCACTGGCCCGTTCCAGCTGGTCGACTATCAGCTCGACACGGTCATCCGCTATTCCGCCTTCCCCGACTATTGGGAAGGCAAGCAGCCGATCGACGACCTGATCTTCGCCATTACCACCGACGCATCGGTGCGCGCCCAGCGCCTGCTCGCCGGTGAATGCGATATCATGCCCTATCCGGCTCCGGCCGATCTCGAGGCCCTGCAGGCCGACGAAAACCTCGTCGTCCAGGAAGGCGAAGGCCTCAATATTGGCTACATCTCCTACAACACGACCGAAGCCCCGTTCGACAATCCGGACGTGCGCAAGGCGCTGACCATGGCCATCGACAAGGCCTCGATCATCGAGGCCGTGTACCAGGGTGCCGGCCAGGACGCCAAGAACCTGATCCCGCCCACCATGTGGTCCTATGACGACGCCACCGAAGCCGACGTCTATGATCCGGAAAAGGCCAAGGAACTGCTGGCGGCTGCCGGCGTGACCGAGCTGACCACCGATCTCTGGGCGATCCCGGTGTCGCGTCCCTACAACCCGAACGGCCAGCGCGTTGCCGAACTGATCCAGGCCGACTGGGCCAAAGTCGGCGTCACTGCCAATATCGTCACCTACGAATGGACCGAGTATCGCGAGCGCGGCAAGCAGCCCGATCGCAAGGGCCCGTTCATGATCGGCTGGACCGGCGACAATGGCGATCCGGACAACTTCTTTGCCACCCTGTTCTCCTGCTCGGCCATCGGCGTCTCGAACTATTCGAGCTGGTGCAATGACGATTTCGAGGCTGCCATCCAGGCTGCCAAGACCACCAGTGACCAGGACGAGCGGACCGCGCTCTACACCACGGCCCAGGAAATCTTCAAGGCCGAAGAGCCGGCGATCACCCTGGCCCATTCCAAGGTGTTCATGCCGATGAACAAGCGCGTGCTCAACTACACCCTGAGCCCGCTCGGCACCCACAGCTTCAAGTATGTGGACGTCCAGGAATAAGCCTTAGGGCCTGACAGCAAGCAGGGAGCCTCGATCCGGCAAAACCGGAGCGGGGCTCCACCTTTTAAAATGAGAGCGGGGCGGATGGGTCAGGACATGATCCGCGCGAAGGCCTCGCCAGAGACAGGAAACGGGCTCAGCCGGTTCGCTGCATGTTGTGGCGAGCGGGCACCCAGGGGCGACCCTCACAATGCTGAATTTCATCCTGCGCAAGATTGCGCTTCTGGTGCCGACGATCATCGGCATCTCCATCTGCGCCTTTGCCTTTGTGCGCGTCTTGCCGGGCGATCCGATCCTGGCCATGGCCGGCCAACACGGGGTCAGCCCCGAGCGCTACGAAGTGCTCCGCGAGCAGTTCGGCTACAACCTGCCGATCTGGCAACAATATTTCAATTATCTGGGCTCGGTCCTGCAGGGCGACTTCGGCGTCTCGCTGGCCACCAAGCGCCCCGTCATCAACGAGTTCATGGCGCTGTTCCCGGCAACGGTCGAACTGGCGCTCGCCGCTTTGTTCTTTGCCGTGATCATCGGCATTCCCGCCGGCATCTTTGCCGCCATCAAGCGCGGCTCCTGGTTCGATCAGCTCACTATGGGCGTGGCCCTGACCGGCTATTCCATGCCGATCTTCTGGTGGGGCCTGCTGCTCATCATTTTCTTTTCCGGCTATCTGGGCTGGACCCCGGTTTCGGGACGCATCGCGCTGACCTTCTTCCTCAAGCCGATTACCGGCTTCATGCTGATCGATACCCTGCTCTATGGCAATTGGGCGGCTTTTGTGTCGGCGCTGCGCCACCTGATCCTGCCGGCCATCGTGCTGGGGACGATCCCGCTGGCAGTGATTGCCCGCCAGACGCGTTCAGCCATGCTCGAAGTGCTGGGCGAGGACTATGTCCGCACCGCCCGCGCCAAGGGCATGTCGCCGCGCCGCGTGGTCAATGTGCACGCCCTGCGCAATGCGCTGATCCCTGTGGTCACCACCATCGGTCTTCAGGTCGGTCTCCTGATGGGCGGCGCCATCCTCACCGAAACCATCTTCACCTGGCCGGGCATCGGCAAGTGGATGATCGATTCCATCTTCAAGCGCGACTATGTCGTGGTGCAGTCGGGCCTGCTGATCATCGCCCTCGTGGTCATGGCGGTGAACCTCATCGTCGACCTGCTCTATGCCCTCATCAATCCGCGCATCAGGGTGCAGTAATGTCGACAACAACCCAGGAAACCACCGCCATTGCCAGCACCGCTCCGGCCGCCAAGCCGGTCTCGGGCCTGCGCGAATTCTGGTTCTACTTCTCCGTCAATCGTGGCGCCGTCATCGGGCTCACGGTCTTTTCCATCCTTCTCCTCCTGGCGATCTTTGCGCCGCTGATTGCGCCATACGCCCCGGACGAGCAGTTCCGCGATGCGTTGCTCAAGCCACCGATCTGGGATCCGAACAGCGATCCCCGGTTTATCCTGGGCACCGACCCGGTGGGCCGCGACATCGTTTCGCGTCTTATTCACGGCGCCCGCTATTCGCTGTTCATCGGCTTTTTCGTCGTTGTTGCGGCGCTGGTCGTCGGTGTCATCCTGGGCGTCCTGGCCGGCTATTTCGGCGGCTGGGTCGACGTCGCCATCATGCGCGTCATGGACATCATCCTCGCCTTCCCCTCGCTGCTGCTGGCCCTGGTGCTGGTGGCCATTCTGGGGCCGGGACTGTTCAACGCCATGATTGCCATCGCCATCGTCCTGCAACCCCATTTCGCCCGCCTTGTGCGCGCGGCGGTCATGGCCGAGAAAAACCGTGAATATGTCACGGCGGCAAAGCTTTCCGGTGCCGGGCATTTCCGCCTGATGCTGGTGACCATTCTGCCCAATTGCCTCGGGCCGCTGATCGTCCAGGCGACGCTGAGCTTTTCCAATGCCATTCTCGACGCTGCCGCGCTCGGCTTCCTCGGCATGGGGGCCCAGCCCCCGACCCCCGAATGGGGCACCATGCTGGCCTCGGCCCGCGAATTCATCATCAAGGCCCCCTGGGTCGTGACCTTTCCGGGCCTGGCAATCTTGATCACGGTGCTGGCCATCAATCTTATCGGCGACGGACTGCGCGACGCGCTCGATCCCAAGCTCAAGAGGAGCTGAACCATGGCCCTTCTCGAGATCAAGAATCTCACTGTTGCCTTCGATACGTCGGTGGGCCTGTTCAAGGCCGTAGACGGCATCGATATTTCGGTCGATCGGCACGAAGTGCTGGCCATCGTGGGCGAAAGCGGCTCGGGCAAGTCGGTCGCCATGCTTGCCTGCATGGGTCTGTTGCCCCGCACCGCCGTGGTCAGCGCCGACGTCATGCGTTTTGACGGCCGCGACATGCTGGCCATGAGCGGCAGCGAGCGCCGCAAGATCATCGGCAAGGACATTGCCATGATCTTCCAGGAGCCCGTGGCCAGCCTCAACCCCTGTTTCACCGTCGGTTTCCAGATTGGCGAAGTGCTCGAACGGCACCTCGGTCTTCGCGGCAAAGCGGCCCGCGACCGGGCCGTGGAACTGCTGGGGCTGGTCGGCATCCGCGACGGGGCCGAGCGTCTCAACGCCTTCCCGCATCAGATGAGCGGTGGGCAATGCCAGCGGGTGATGATCGCCATCGCCCTCGCCTGCAGTCCAAAACTGCTGATCGCCGACGAGCCGACCACGGCGCTCGACGTGACCATCCAGAAGCAGATTCTCGACCTGCTGGTAAAACTCCAGGCCGAAACCGGCATGGCGCTGATCATGATTACCCATGACATGGGCGTCGTCGCTGAAACAGCCGACCGGGTGATTGTCCAGTACAAGGGCCACAAGATGGAAGAAGCCGAGGTGCTCTCCCTGTTTGAAAATCCCCAGTCCAACTACACCCGCGCGCTGCTGTCCGCTCTGCCCGAAAACGCCGTGGGCGGGCGCCTGCCCACCGTGTCCGACATGCTGTTTGAAGCGGCCCCGGGAGCGCGCCGATGACCACGCCCGTTCTCGAAGTGCGCAATCTCAAGCGCGACTATGTCTCCTCGGGTGGTTTCCTCAGGCCCAGCAAGGTCGTGCATGCGGTCAAGGGGGTCAGTTTCACCCTCGAAAAGGGCAAGACCCTGGCCGTGGTGGGCGAAAGCGGCTGCGGCAAGTCGACCCTGGCGCGCATGATCACACTTATCGATGAACCCACATCGGGCGAGATCGTCATCGATGGTACTCCCGCCAGCGCGGCCCATGTCACCCGCGAAATGCGCCAGAAGGTGCAGATCGTCTTCCAGAATCCCTATGGTTCGCTCAACCCGCGCCAGAAGATCGGTGACGTCCTTGCCGAGCCACTGCTGCTCAATACCAAACTGTCGGCCGGCGAACGGCGCGACAAGGCCATGGCCATGCTGGTCAAGGTCGGCCTCGGGCCCGAGCACTTCAACCGCTATCCGCACATGTTCTCGGGCGGCCAGCGGCAGCGTATCGCCATTGCCCGCGCACTGATGCTCAATCCGAGTTTTCTCGTGCTCGACGAGCCGGTGTCTGCGCTCGATCTCAGCGTCCAGGCCCAGATCCTCAACCTGCTCAAGGACCTGCAGGACGAATTCGGCCTGACCTATGTCTTTATCAGCCACGACCTCAGCGTCGTGCGCTATATCGCCGATGAAGTCATGGTCATGTATTTCGGCGATGTGGTCGAACATGGCAGCCGCGATGCGGTGTTCGAGGCGCCCCAGCACGACTATACAAGGACGCTCTTTGCCGCGACGCCCCGCGCCGATGTCGAGCACATAAGGGCCCGCATCGAGCGCAAGAAGGCCGTCGTCGCCTGACGGCACATTTGGCCTCCCTCGCCCACCCGAGGTGTGAGGGAGGTACCGGCGCGGCGCATGGGGGAGCCAAGTGGCGGCATCGGACGTTTCGTTCACATGCCGACACCGACCCAGGAACTTCGTGCCGTCCAGAAGAACCGCGGCCGCAACGCCAAGGCGCCGCAGGATATTCCCCTGCGCGGCTGGAAGGATGTGGCCTACCGGATTTTTGTCGGCTTCAACCAGAACCGGATACTGCTGACCGCCGCCGGGGTCACGTTCTATCTGTTGCTGGCCCTCGTGCCTTCGCTCACCCTGCTGGTGGTGGCCTATGGCCTGCTCAACGACGCGCGCAGCGTGATCGAGCAGGTCAATCTGCTCGAGGGGATCGTCCCCGATGGCGGCCTCGGCATCATTCGCGACCAGTTGATCCGCCTCACGATCGAGGACAATCGCTCCTTGAGCATCACCCTGCTGGTCTCGCTCGGGGTCGCTTTGTGGGGCGCGGGCGCCGGGATCAAGGCCCTGTTCGAGGCCATGAACGTGGTCTATGGCGAGACCGAGAAACGGAACTTCCTCGTCATCAACCTGATCGCCCTGGTCTTCGTGCTCGGGGGCCTCATCATGATGATGCTGATGTTGACCGTGGTTCTGGTCCTCCCGGTCCTTTTCAGCATGTTTTCCCTTGGCGTCTATGACTGGGCGGTACAGGTAGGTGCCTATTTCGTCATGCTGCTCTGCCTGGGCCTCGTACTTTCGGCGGTCTATCGCTGGGGACCAAGCCGGGAAGCTGCGCGCTGGCGCTGGGTGACCCCGGGCAGCATCCTGGCTACGCTCTGCATCCTGATCATGTCCGCCGGATATTCCTGGTACGCCGCCAATTTCTCCAATTACAGTGCTGCCTATGGCTCGCTTGGGGCGGTCATCGGCTTCCTCACCTGGATGTGGCTGTCGGTGACCATTGTCATCCTGGGCGGTTCGCTCAATTCTGAAATCGAACATCAGACCGTGGTCGACAGCACCACCGGCCGACCTGAGCCCATCGGTACACGGGGGGCCTATGTTGCCGACACTGTCGGCGGCCGCTGGCCGGCACGCGGTGGCGAGGCCGCCGAGGGCCGGCCAGCCAGCGAGGAAGCCGTCAAACGCTGACGCGCTGTCCTGCCTTGCCGGAGCGGATCAGCGCGTCGATCAGGCGATGTACCTGCAAGGCCGAGTGGCCGGTCGAGACCGGCTGTCGGCCCATCTCGACCGCCTCGGCAAACTCGGCGATCTGGGCCATGTGCCAGTCGAAGGGGAAGGCCATGGGGTCCGCGCCGCCGCCGGAATTGCTGGCCTCGCCAATGGTCTCGGTGCGCCCGTCAAACCAGGAGAGCGTGAGGTTTCCGCCAGTCAGCGTTGCACTGGCATCGGCAAAATTGAGCGTCAGGCTTTCCACTCCGCCCGGAAAATTGGCCGTCGTCGCCATCACGCTGCCCACCGCGCCATTGGCGAATTCGAGACCGCCGGCGACGAAGTCCTCGGTTTCGATCCTGTGCAGGCCGGTCGTCGCGGCCAGGGCCGTCACCGCCTTGACCGGCCCGGTCAGGCTCAGCATCAGGTCGAGCGAATGGATGGCCTGGGTGATGAGCACGCCGCCGCCATCCTGGGCAAAGCTGCCGCGACCGGGCTTGTCGTAATAGCCCTGTTGCGGCCGCCACCACGGCACGACCAGATGCACGGCATGAAGCGTCCCCAGTTCACCGCTGCTGACCTTTTCGGCCAGCGCCTTGGACGCAGCGCGGAACCGGTGCTGGAAGATGATGCCCAAGGTCACACCCGCCGCGTCGCAGGTCGCCACGATCCGCTCGGCGGCGACAGTGGTGCGTTCCACCGGCTTTTCCATCAGCACATGCTTGCCCGCTTTGGCAGCGGCCGCAACGATCTCCTCGCGGGCATTTGGCGGGGTCAGAACCAGGATGGCATCGACCTTGGGATCAGCAAGCAGCGCCTCGTAGCTCTCGGCGGCCGGAAAATCATAGGTGGCGCAGAACTGCTCGAGTTCGGCCCGGTTGCGCCGCCAGACGCCACGCACGGACACGCGATCGCGCAGCGCGTTGAGCGCCAGCGCATGGGGTTTGGCCGCCATGCCGGCACCCACCACGCCCAGCCCGAAAGTCCTGTGTTCATGCGCCATTCAGCCGTCTCCTCATAAGTCTTGGTTGCGCCACGTTTCCGGCGCTCATCTGTCTTGGGACATGGGAGAGCACCTATCATGAAATGGCTTGGGATTGCTGCTGCACTTTTGGTTGCCGCGGGAATTGCGCTGTCCGGCTGGTTCGTCAGCACGGGACTGGTAGAAAGCCGCCAGCCATTGCGTACGGTGACCGTCAAGGGTCTCAGCGAGCGCTCCGTCGAGGCCAATCTGGGCTTCTGGCCCATCCGTTTCGTCGCCACCGGCCCGACCCTGCAGGCAGCCCGCGCCAGCCTCGAGACCTCGGAAGCTGCGGTGCGCACCTTCCTTGCCGATCGCGGCTTTGCCGAAGAAGAAATCCAGGTCCAGAACGTCCTCGTCGAAGACCGGGCTGCCGGCTACAATGCCGGCTCGACGCCTGATGATTACCGGTTCGTGCTGACCGAGGACATGCTGGTCACCACCGAACGTGTCACTGACCTGGCGGACGCGAGCCGCTCCGTCGCCGACCTCTTGCGCCAGGGCGTCGTCTTTTCCTCCGATGCCTATAGCGCCGGCGCCAGCTTCGTCTTTACCGGCATCAATGATCTCAAGAGCGAGATGCTGACCGAGGCAACGCAACGGGCAAAGGAAACCGCCGCGCAGTTTGCCACCGAGTCCGGCGCTGCCGTGGGCGATATCCAGAGCGCCAATCAGGGCGTCTTCGAAATCCTGCCGGCGGTGGAAATCCCCAATGATCGGCCCGAAAAGCAGATCGACAAGAAGGTGCGGGTGGTGACGACCATCACCTATTTCCTGGTCGATTGAGCGCCCTGGCATCGGGAATTCCGGCGGAGTATCGCCCCTTCCGTCTTGAGGCGCAGGATGGGGGAGGGGCGAACGCTGCTAGCCTGCGCGCGCAAAATTCTTTTCGCGCAGGAAATCTTCCAGCGCGTCGCGGGCCATCGGCCGGGCGAAAGCATAGCCTTGGAGGATGTCACAGCCCAGATCGCGCAGGATGACCGCATGTTCCATGGTCTCGACGCCTTCGGCGACGATTTCGATGTCCATGCTCTTGCCGATATCGACGATCGAGGCCACGAGCTGACGCTGGGCGGGATCGTTGAGAATGGGCATGACCAGCTGCCGGTCGATCTTGAGGCGACGCGGACGCAGTTTTTGCAGTGACACGATGGACGCATAGCCAGTGCCGAAATCGTCGATCTCCACGTCGATGCCCAGATCCTTGATCTGGTCGATGTTGAAGGCGACGACGCCATCGTTTTCGTCGAGATAGATGCTTTCCACCAGCTCGAAAGCCAGCCGGCCCGGCTCGAGCGGCAGCGACTTGAGGCTGTCGATCAGCCCCTCGTCATGCAGGCGCCGCAGCGAGACATTGACCGAGGCCCGCGGCACGTCGAGCCCGATCTTGTCCCAGCGGGCGAGGTCCGCGAGGGTGTGGTTGAGGATCAGCCGGTCGATCTGGGCGACCACGTTGAGCTCCTCGGCCACCGCCATGAAGCGGTCGGGCGTCCGGATGCCCTCTGCGGGATGGTGCCAGCGGGCCAGCGCCTCGACCCCGACCAGGTCCAGCGTGCGGGCGCAGAATTGCGGCTGGTAGTAGGCCACGAAGGCCTCGGTTTCGAGCCCCTTGAGGATTTCGTCGGCGACCCGTTTGGTATTGACCACTTCGGCCTGCAGCGCCTCGGTGAAGAATTCGTGGCGGTTGCGACCGCGCGCCTTGGCCCGGTAGAGCGCAATATCGGCATTGACCAGCAATTGTTTGACGTCGATGGCCGAGGCGCGCGAGACCGCCACCCCGATGCTGACGCCAAAGCGGCATTCATGGCCTTCATGCGAGGCCGGGCGGCGCATTTCGCGCACGATGCGGTCGGCGATCAGTGTCAGGCGGGAATCGTTGGGACCGGCGCTGGAAACGATGACGAATTCGTCCCCGCCGATACGGGCGACGAAATCGGTTTCGCGGCAATTGGCGCGCAGCACCTTGCTGGCATGCACGAGCATCGCATCGCCTGCTGCGTGGCCGAGAGTATCGTTGATCTGCTTGAAGCGGTCGAGGTCGATATGCAGCAGCGCGATCGAGCCGCTGCCGTGGTAACCATCGGCGGCGTGGCGCTTGAGCACTTCATCAAGATACCGGCGGTTGGGCAGGCCGGTCAGGCTGTCATGCAGCGCATTGTGTTCGATGCGGATGCGGGCCGCTTCCAGCTCGTTATTGCGCGCCTCGGCCTGGCGCTTGGCGCGCCGCAGGTCGTCATTGAGCTCGACATCGCTGGTCACGTCCCAGTTGACGCCCACGACGCGATCGGGCTGGCCCGGCTCGGAGAACAGCGCGCCCACCGAACGCACATAGCGCAGCCCTCCATTGGGCAGGACAACCCGATAGTCCGATTCATAGTGGCCGCCATTGATCATGTCGCGGAAGTCGGCCCCGGCGCGGTCGCGGTCATCTGGATGGAGGATGGCGAGCCAGTCATTGTGGTTGCGGGCCTTGCCATCTTTGACGATGTCATAGAGTTCATATGTCCGGTCATCCCAGGTCTGGTCGCCGGTGGACATATCCATTTCCCAGACACCGATCTTGGACACATCGAGCGCCAGATTCAGCCGGCGGGTCAGGATGGCCAGCTGCTTTTCGCGCGCTCTCAGTTCATGGATGTGATCATGCCGCTCGCTGATCATATGCGCAGTGACGGCAATGGGCAGCAGGATCAGCGCGCCGGCCGCCACCAGTATGCCGCGCAGCAGCCATAGCGAAAGCGGGTTTCCTGCCCAGCCCGATTTTGGCACGGCGGCGATCTGCCACTTGCCCGAGGGCAGGACGACATCGACCATGACGGGGCGCTGGCCGCGGAGATCGGGGCCGAAAAACCGGCGCCCGCCGACGCCGGTGCCGTCGTGTCCGGTGATGGAAATGTGAAGGTTGAGCAGCGGGTTGAAGAGGCCGCTCTGAAGATAGAGGCGATCCACATCGACCACTGCCGAGATGATGCCCCAGAAGCGCCGATCCGGACCCTGGCCGGTAAAGACCGGGAACCGGCCGATAAAGCCGCGGCCGCCCTGAACCAGATCGACCGGTCCGGCAATGGAAAGCTTGCCTGTTGTCGCGACGCGCTCGACCGCCTCCCACTGCTCGGGGATGGTGCGGTAGTCAAGCCCGATGACCGCCTCATTGCCCTTGAGCGGATGGGTCATGCGCACGACCAGATCCGGGGCGGCGGCCACCGATTTGAGCTGGCTCTTTTCCTCGAACAGGTTGCCAACCAGGGCGTCATAGCGCGCCTGATCCATGTCCGGCTCGGTTGAAATCGTGGAGACCAGCCCTTTGACGAGCTGGAAATTGCTCGAGAGGTTGCCCTCCAGCCGGGCCCTGATCACGGAAATCTGGTTCAGGGCCTCGGTGCGCAGCCGGTTCTCGGTGATCTGCTGGTTCTGCTGCTCCAGGAAGATGCCGATCACCACCATGACGACAAGCGCCAGCACGACAGGAAGCGCCATGGTGCGCCGCCAGTCCCCGCGATGTTTCTCGGCCCGATCCTCGATCATTGTCCCGCCTGAGCGCTCCGACACGTTCTGTGTCTGGAGGTCATACTAGGAGGAGAGACCTTGATGAGTAGCTTACCAGAGCGCCATTGTGACAAACTGGTAAATGCTCTGCAAAAGAGCGCCCTAGACTTGCTCGAGTTCGATCAGCGTGCCGTTGAAGTCCTTGGGGTGGAGGAACACGACCGGCTTGCCATGGGCCCCGATGCGGGGCGTGCCATCACCCAGCACGCGGGCCCCGGTCCGCTGCAGCTGCGCCATGGCGGCGGCAATGTCGGGCACTTCGAAGCAGAGGTGATGCATGCCCCCGGCCGGGTTCTTTTCGAGAAAAGCGGCGATGGGCGAATTGTCCCCCAATGGCTCGAGCAGTTCCACCTTGCTATTGCCGGTATCGACAAAGACCACGGTGACGCCATGCTCGGGCAGTGCCTGCGGTGCCCCGACCTGGGCGCCGAGCTGGTCGCGATACCTCGTGGCAGCAGCTGCGAGATCGGGCACGGCGATGGCGATGTGATTGAGGCGGCCGATCATCGATTGGAGAGCCTTCCCTCGATCTCGTTCAGCACCGAAAAGGCGGCGTCGAGCACATTGGTGCCGGGACCGAAAATGGCGGCGACGCCGGCATCGTAGAGGAAGTCATAGTCGGGCTCGGGAATGACCCCGCCCACAACCACGGTGATCTCGCCCAGATCCCGGTCGCGCAAAGCCGCGATCAGTTCAGGCACCAGCGTCTTGTGGCCGGCCGCCAGCGAGGAGACACCCACCGCATCGACCCGCAAGGTGTCTGCATGGGCGGCGACTTCTGGCGCCGTTTCAAAAAGGTCTCCCATATGGGTGATGAAGCCAAGATCGGCAAAGGCCGAGGCAATGATCTTGGCGCCGCGATCATGGCCGTCCTGCCCCATCTTGGCGATGAAGATCGACGGCGCCCGCCCACGCGCCGCCTTGAAGGCGTCGATGCGCGCGGTAACCGACTTGAGCTGCGGGTCCTCGCCATAGAAGCCGGCATAGACGCCCGAAATCACCTTGGTGACGGCGCGATGGCGGCCGAAGACGTCTTCCATTGCCTGGCTGATCTCGCCCAATGTCGCGCGGGCGCGGGCCGCCTCGATGGCTGCTTCGAGCAAATTCCCCTCGTCCTTGGCGGCGAATTCGCGCAAGCCCGCCAGCATGGACTGGCATTTTGCCTCGTCCCGCGTGGCCCTGATCCGGTCCAGCTGGGCGATCTGCTCGGCCCGCACCTTTGCATTGTCGATCTCGCGCAGCTCGATGCTCTCCTCGCTGTCGACGCGGTAGCGATTGACGCCGACAATGACGTCCTCACCCCGGTCGACCCGCGCCTGCCGGAGCGCCGCCGCTTCCTCGATGGCCAGTTTCGGGCCGCCCGATTGCACATAGGCGGTCATGCCACCCTCGGCCTCGGCTTGCTCGATCAGTTTTCGCGCGCCATTGACCAGGTCCGCGGTCAGGGCTTCGACATAGTAAGACCCTCCGAGAGGGTCGACCACGTCGGTGATCCGGCTTTCATGCTGCAGGATCAACTGGGTATTGCGGGCAATGCGGCTCGAAAACTCGGTGGGGAGCGCAATGGCTTCGTCGAAGGAATTGGTATGCAGCGATTGTGTGCCGCCCAGCGTTGCGGCCAGAGCCTCGATCGTGGTGCGGACGATATTGTTGTGCGGGTCCTGCTCGGTCAGCGACACGCCCGACGTCTGGCAATGGGTGCGCAGCATTTTCGAGCGCGGGTCCCTGGCGCCGAGATCACTCATGATCTGGCTCCAGAGCTGCCGTGCGGCGCGCAGCTTGGCGACTTCGAGGAAGAAGTTCATGCCGATGCCGAAAAAGAAGCTCAGGCGCCCGGCAAAGGCGTCGATATCGAGCCCCTTGGCCTGGGCGGCGCGGACATAGTCCATGCCGTCAGCCAGCGTATAGGCCAGTTCCTGCACCGCGGTCGCCCCGGCCTCGTGCATGTGGTAGCCCGAAATCGAGATGGAGTTGAAGCGCGGCATATGCTCGGCCGTATGCGCGATGATGTCGCCCACGATCCGCATCGAGGGTTCGGGCGGATAGATATAGGTATTGCGAACCATGAACTCCTTGAGGATGTCGTTCTGGATGGTCCCTTCGAGCTGATCCTGTCGGACGCCCTGTTCCTCGGCCGCGACGATAAACATGGCCAGCACCGGAATGACGGCGCCATTCATGGTCATCGAGACGCTCATCTGGTCGAGCGGAATACCGTCGAACAGCACCTTCATGTCCTCGACCGTATCGATGGCGACACCGGCCTTGCCGACATCGCCGACAACGCGCGGATGGTCGCTGTCATAGCCGCGATGGGTGGCCAGGTCGAAGGCGACCGAAAGCCCCTTCTGCCCCTTTTCCAGCGCCTGCCGATAGAAGGCATTGCTCTCCCGCGCCGTCGAAAAACCGGCATACTGGCGGATGGTCCAGGGCCGGTTGGCATACATGGTCGCCCGCACGCCGCGGGTGAACGGCTCCATGCCCGGCACCTCTGAGCCTTCGCCGAAATAGACCGGTTTTACGCCAATGCCGCCATAGTCGCGATCGAGCGAGGCAAGCGGCGTGTCGCGGAGTTCGCGCTGGGCGAGCTTGGCCCATTTGTCGTGGGGATCAGACATCGCAACCCCCACCCTTGATCCCTCCCCACAAGGGGAAGGGAGACGATGAGCACTGGCGCTGTGGTCCTGCGCCTCCCTCCCCTTGATGGGGAGGGACTGAGGGTGGGATGGCGCCGCGAGTGGAAACCAGACCCATCACACCCCCTCGAACTCAATCATGACCGTATCCACGGCCAGCACGGCGCCCGGCGCCACATGCACCTTGCCCACGCGTGCCCGTTTCACGGCCTTGAGCACATTTTCCATTTTCATGGCTTCGACAATGGCGAGCGTCTGGCCATCTTCGACAATATCGCCCTCTTTGACGTCGATCCGCACCACCTGGCCCGGCATTGGGCAGAGCAGATACTTGCTCATGTCCGGCGGCACTTTCACCGGCATGTATTTGAGATATTGCGCCACATGCGGCCTGAGCACGAGCACTTTCAGGTCCGCCCCCCTGTAGCGGATGCGGAAGCCTGAACTGGTCGGATCGACCTTGAGCACGGCATTGCGCCCGCCCGACCAATCAAGATGGGCAATCGAGTCGCCCGGCTGCCAGGTCAGGCGCACCGCCTCGGAGCGCCAGTCGAGATCGACCAGCGTATCGAGCCCATGCTGGTGCAGCACCACGGTTTCGGCCCTGTCGCCGACCTGCACATGCCACTGGCTCTCTGCCTCGGCGCCCAGCCTGCGGGTCTCGCGCCGCGCCATGAGCAGGGCGGCGCCTGCCACAACATCGAAGTGATGCTCGCCGCTGAGTTCGGCGCCCGCAAACCCCTCGGGAAACTCCTCGGCAATATAGCCCGTCGTCAGCCGACCCTCGCGGAACCGGGTCTGTTCCATCACGGTGGACAGGAAAGGCAGGTTGTTGCCCACGCCCTCGACCTCAAAGCTGTCCAGCGCCACGGCCATGGCGTCGATGGCAGCAAGGCGGGTCGGCGCCCAGGTGCAGAGTTTTGCGATCATCGGATCGTAGAAGGTGGAAATCTCCCCGCCTTCGAAAACACCTGTATCATTGCGCACGACCAGCGTATCGCTGGCGCTTTCCGCCGGCGGCCGATAGCGCGTCAGCCGCCCCGTCGAGGGCAGAAAGTTGCGATACGGGTCTTCGGCATAGAGCCGGCTTTCGATGGCCCAGCCATTGCGCTGCACCTCGTCCTGCGTCAGCGGCAGCTTTTCGCCATTAGCCACGCGCAGCATCAGTTCGACCAGGTCCAGCCCCGTGATCAACTCAGTCACCGGATGCTCGACCTGCAGGCGCGTATTCATTTCGAGGAAGTAGAAATTGCGGTCCTTGTCGACGATGAATTCCACCGTCCCGGCGCTCTGGTAGCCAACCGCCCTGGCCAGGGCCACCGACTGTTCGCCCATCGCCTTGCGCGTCGCCTCGTCGAGGAAAGGCGAGGGGGCCTCCTCGATGACCTTCTGGTTGCGCCGCTGGATCGAGCATTCGCGCTCGTTGAGATAGAGCACATTGCCATGCGCGTCGGCGATCAGCTGGATTTCGATATGGCGCGGCTCGGTGACGAATTTTTCGATGAAGATGCGATCGTCGCCAAAGCTGGATGCGGCTTCGGATTTCGACCGTTCGAACCCCTCGCGCGCGTCCGCGTCGTTCCAGGCAATGCGCATGCCCTTGCCGCCGCCGCCGGCCGAGGCCTTGATCATCACCGGATAGCCGATGGACTTCGCAATGGTCACCGCATGCTCGGCATCGTCGATCAGGCCCATATGGCCGGGCACGGTGGAGACGCCAGCCTCGGCAGCGATCTTCTTCGAGGTGATCTTGTCGCCCATCGCCTCGATGGCGCTGGCGGGCGGACCGACAAAGACGATCCCGGCCTCGGCGAGTGCCGCTGCAAAGCCGGCATTTTCCGAGAGAAACCCATAGCCTGGATGCACCGCCGTCGCGCCGGTCTGCTGACAGGCCGCAATGATCTTGTCGATCTGGAGGTAAGACTCCTTGGCCGCCGACCCGCCAATATGCACGGCCTCATCGGCCATCCGCACATGCAACGCCTCGCGGTCGGCATCGGAATAAACGGCGACGGTGGCAATGCCCATCTTCCGCGCGGTCTTGATCACCCGGCAGGCGATTTCACCACGATTGGCGATGAGGAGTTTGGTGATCATCAGTAGTCACCCCTAACCACAGCTTTGCCAGCACAGTTGGCATAGAACGACGCAGCCATAGGCGTGAAGCAATATGCAACCCCTACGACACGATACGTGCTCGCCCTTTGCACGTATTCTGCCTCAATCCTCCGCAGGAGGTTCAAGGACACAAGAATATCTTTGGAAATGCGATCGTGACCGTCAAATAGTGTGTCATCTACTCGAGTGGTCTCTATTTCTTGATAGGGCATCTTCTTGCCCTCGGTCACTGCGAAGTTGTCGATTGCGACGCCAGGCAGTTCAAAGCGTTTGAAGATAAACGCCTTCGTCGTCTCCCATTCGCCAGAGATGTCGATCTCCGAAAGTGGTGACGCAGGGGCAGAGAGCATTTCCCATGAGAATTCGGCGTCATCCAATGCCGACGCGTGCACCGGACGATATCGTCTACCATGGGCGATGTCTCTGAGCAGCCTGGCTTCGGACGCGGTTATCTCCTTCAGGATGCGCATAAAAAGCAAGTGGCCTGGCTCGAATTTCACCGAAGCTGAAACAAGCAGGTTCGCCCACAGATCCACAACTTCCTCATCCTCCTCCTCTAGAGAGCAGCTCTCCATGAAGGGCAAAAAAAACTTCAAGGGGGGAGTATTATTGAGTCCGCCATAGGGCACGGCATACTCGCGCGCTCGCTCCAAGGTCTTAACTGCCGACTTCCAGCGCAGGTAGCGTATCTTGTCGGCAATTACCTCACTCAACTCTTTCGCCGAGCTCCCCAGCGAAGACACGAGAGCCTTGGAGACGGCCGTTTCCACAACGTCGCTCATAAGTCGCTCCTCACAGCGGAATATTGTCGTGCTTCTTTTTCGGCCCCTGCACGCTCTTGTGGCGGAGGGTCGAGAAGGCGCGGATGACGCGCCGACGCGTGCCATGCGGCATGATCACGTCGTCGATAAAGCCGCGCTCCGCCGCGACGAACGGGTTGGCGAAGCGCGCTTCGTAGTCCGCCGTGCGCTGGGCGATCTTCTCCTTGTCGCCCAGTTCCGAACGATAGAGGATTTCCGTCGCGCCCTTGGCGCCCATCACGGCAATTTCGGCCGAGGGCCAGGCATAGTTGACGTCGGCCTTGATGTGTTTTGACGCCATCACGTCATACGCGCCGCCATAGGCTTTTCGCGTGATGACCGTGACCAGCGGCACAGTGGCTTCCGAATAGGCAAAGAGCAGCTTGGCACCATGCTTGATGATGCCGCCATATTCCTGCGCCACGCCGGGCAGGAATCCCGGCACGTCGACAAAGGTCAGGATGGGGATTTCAAAACTGTCGCAGAAGCGGATGAAGCGCGCCGCTTTCTTACTGGCATTGATGTCGAGACACCCGGCCAGCACCAGCGGCTGGTTGGCGACGACGCCCACTGTGTGTCCATCCAGCCGGATAAAACCGCAGAGGATATTGCCCGCATGGTCCTTCTGGATTTCGAGGAAGTCTCCCTCGTCGGCCACGGTGGTGATGACCTCGCGCATGTCATAGGGTTTTGCGGCGCTGTCGGGGATGATCGTGTCGAGCTTGTCGTCACGCCGATCCACGGGGTCGTGCGTCGTGACGCGCGGCGGCTTCTGCCCGGCTGCCAGCGGCAGGTAGGAAAACAGCCGTCGCACTTCGAGCAGCGTTTCGATGTCATTGGCGAAGGCTGCATCGGCCACCGACGAGATTTTCGTATGCGTCGAGGCGCCGCCAAGTTCCTCCTGGGTGACACTCTCATTGGTGACTGTCTTGACCACATCCGGCCCGGTGACGAACATGTAGCTCGTATCCTCGACCATATAGATGAAGTCGGTCATGGCGGGCGAATAGACCGCGCCGCCGGCGCAGGGCCCCATGATGACGGATATCTGTGGAATGGCGCCCGAGGCCTGGACATTGCGCCAGAACACGTCGGCGTAACCACCGAGCGAGGCCACGCCCTCCTGGATGCGCGCGCCGCCAGAATCGTTGAGCCCGATGACCGGCGCGCCATTCTGCATGGCAAGGTCCATGATCTTGCAGATCTTTTTCGCATGCGTCTCGCTCAGCGAGCCGCCGAAGACGGTAAAATCCTGGCTGAAGACGTAGACGAGCCGACCCTCGATCGTGCCCCAGCCGGTCACCACGCCATCGCCGGGGATGATGGTCTTCTCCATACCAAAATCGGTCGCCCGGTGGGTGACGAACATGTCGTATTCTTCGAAAGAGCCGGGGTCGAGCAGCACGTCAAGCCGTTCGCGGGCGGTCAGCTTGCCCTTGGCATGCTGGGTGTCGATGCGCTTCTGTCCACCGCCCTGGCGGGCTTCCTCGCGCCTGGTTTCCAGGGCGGAAATGATCTTTTGCATGCGCTGGCCTCCCGCTGCCTCTTTTTTTGACCGGACAGTCAAATCCGAGATTGGCGGGCCTGCGCGAAAAAGGCAAATGCCTTCCGCCATTCCCGCACCGGGAAATCGGTCAGCCCGGCTCGAAATCCGGTCCGAGATCGGCAATGTGCTGCAGGCCGGCGGCAAAGCGCTTGGCATTGCTCACATAGCGGTCGGCCGAGGCAGCGAGGCCCGCCACGCCCTCGGCGTCGATCTCGCGCACCACCTTGGCTGGGGCGCCCAGGACCAGCGAATTGTCCGGGATGACTTTGCCCTCGGTCACCAGCGCATTGGCGCCGATGAGGCAGTTCTTTCCGATCATGGCGCCATTGAGCACGGTGGCGCCCATGCCGATCAGGCTGTTGTCGCCAATGGTGCAGCCATGGACGATGGCGGAATGGCCAATGGTGACATTGGTACCGATATTGAGCGGAAAGCCCTTGTCGGTATGCAGCACGCAGTTTTCCTGGATATTGCTGCGGGCGCCAATGGTGATGGTCTCGATATCGCCACGGGCAACGACACCGAACCAGATGCCCACTTCGGCGCCCACAACCACATCGCCTACAAGCACTGCCGTCGGCGCGATCCAGCCGACTTCGGGATCGATGCGGGGCGAGATTCCGTCGAGTGCGTATATGGGCATGGGCTGGTCTCCTCGGGGGACACTAGCGAGCGCTCGCGCACGCGGCAACAACCCCTCATCCGCCCTTCGGGCACCTTCTCCCACAAGGGGAGAAGGGAAACACCGCGCCTTCCCTCTCCCCTTGTGGGAGAGGGTGGATCGGCCGTAGGCCGAGACGGGTGAGGGGTAACTTAAGGCGCCACCCCATAAGCCGCCCGCATCACCGCGATCTCACCCAGCGTCTCGTGAAACAGGCTCCAATCATCCCGCTCCGCAATCGGCGCCCAGATGGCTTCCATTTCGTCGATCAGCATGGTGCGCGGCTTTGCGCGGGCAAAATAGGCGTGGCCGAGATTGACGTCCTCGCCTGGCCCATAGGCCTCCATCAGGTTCGCCACGGGGCGGAACGCCTCGCTGGCATAATGGTCAACCGAGGGGCTGCGCGCCGCCCGGTCCGTGCTCAAGACCCCACCGCGCCAGTCGAAGAAAAATTGTTCATACGGCGCCTTGCTGGCCGAGAGAAAGCCGAACAGCGCGGTGACGAAGGCGCCATCCTGCTCAATATCGCGCGGGGCAAGGCCAAGACGGCGCAGCATCTGGCGTGGCAGCTCCTCGCGAAACACTGGCCAGACCGTATTGAGCGCCGGTTCGAGCTTTTCGATGGATGAGACCGGCACGAGGCATTCGGCGAGGCGGGTCAGGTTCCAGGCCAGCGTGTCGGGCTGCCGGCCGAAGGCATAAAGGCCGGTCTCGTCAAAGTAGGCGGCGGTGAAGTCGGGGTCGTAATGCGGCAGGAAGCGCCATGGACCATAGTCAAAGCTCTCGCCGGTGATGTTGATATTGTCGGTGTTAAGCACGCCATGCACAAAGCCTGCAGCGGTCCATTGCGCCCCAAGCCGCGCGACTTTTGCAACGACGGCTTCCAGCAGCGCGGCGGCCTTGTCCTCGGCTTTTGCCAGTTCAGGGTAATATCGAGTGACGCAATGGTCGACGAGGCGGGAGAGGCTGGCCGTGTCCTCGAGATAGGCGAGGCGCTGGAAGGTGCCGATGCGGATATGGCTGTGGCTGAGCCGCGTCAGCACCGAGGAGCGCGTGGGCGAGGGTTCATCGCCGCGATAGAGCGGCTCGCCGGTCTCGACCAGCGAAAAACTCTTGGACGTATAGACCCCCAGGGCTTCGAGCATTTCGGTGGCCAGCACTTCGCGCACCCCGCCCTTGAGCGTCAGGCGCCCATCGCCGCCGCGCGACCACGGGGTCTTGCCCGACCCCTTGGTGCCGAAATCGAGGAGCCGTCCATCCACCGGGTCGACGCATTGGCCAAAGAGAAACCCGCGCCCGTCGCCCAGCTCGGGATTATAGGAGCGGAACTGGTGGCCATGGTAGCGCAAGGCCAGCGGTGTTTCGAACGACCCGGGCAGGGGCTCGAACCGCCCGAAATGGGCGAGCCACTGCGCCTCGCCCAGCCCCCCCAGACCAATGCGCGTTGCCCAGCGTTGGTCGCGGTGGCGCAGCACGGTTTTCGGGAAATCGGCCGGCGCGACAGGATCGAAAAAATCACGACCGAGCGCGGCATGGGCTTTTGAGGGGATGAAGGTGTTCATGGCGGCGCAACGCTAGCAGAGGGGCTTTCGTTCGTCGCCCCGGGTAAACCGGCTTTGCGCCGGGCCGTCTGGCGAATGTCATCAAATCGGCCTATAGGGACAAAGATGACCATTGCATCTCGCCTTTCTCCCTTCGACGCCGCCATTTTCGACATGGACGGAACCCTGCTCGATACCGAAGCCGTGTTCCGCGATATTGTCTTTGATGTCTGCACTGAACTGGGCTTCGAGATGACCCACGACGTGCATCGCTCCATGGTCGGATCGAGCCACGAACGGACCCAGCAATTGCTGGTCGAAAGCTATGGCGTGGCCTTCCCCTATACTTTGTTCGATGAGAAATGCCGCGTCATCATGCGCGAGCGCAGCCATGGCGGCGTGCCGGTCAAGGCGGGCGCGGTGGAATTCATCACCGAACTCAGGGAGCGGGGTATCCCGACGGCCGTCGCCACCTCTTCGCGCAATCCCCATGCACAGCATCACCTCGGCGCAGCGGGCCTGCTCGATCTCTTCGACACCGTGGTCACGCGGGACGACGTGGTCAATCCCAAACCGCATCCCGAACCCTATCTGACCGCAGCCCGTCGCCTCGGCGTCGATCCGCTGCGGTGCCTTGCGCTTGAGGATAGCCATGCCGGTGTCCAGGCCGCCCATGCGGCCGGCATGCAGACGGTAATGGTGCCTGACCTTGTGGGGCCCAGCGAAGACATTCACGCCCTGGGCGTGCATGTGATGACCTCGCTGATCCAGGTGCGCCTGGCGGCCTTCGATCACAATTAACCATCTGTGCAGATCGTTAAACCTTTAACGAAGCCAGCAAGGCTCGGTTCAGCACGTCCAAAGTCCGGAAATTTCTAGGGTTTTCCTGGGGCTGCGGCTCCGTTAACTCTGCTTTAAGTCGCTAAGAGGTATGGTTAACCAGCCGTAAATTTCGACTTCCATCCCGGCGCGGCCTTGGCTAGTGTGCAAACCGGGAAGTGCAGGGGCCCCTCTTGGGTGCCCCTCGATAGAAGGCCCGCCGGAGGCACGGCAGGGCTCAGGGGTAAGGACCAAGCGTTGACACCTGGCTGGCAGCAGAAAATCGCGCGTGCCGTTTCGCCTGTTCTGGCGTTGGGCGCCGCTGCACTGGTGCTCTTCGTCACGCTGTCGCCTGCCCATGCCCAAACCAGTTTGACCCTGCCCGCCACCATGCCGGCCGACGTGCTGAGCCTGCGGACCCAGCCCGCTCTGGGTTCCACCGCCGTGCCGCTGGCCCCCGGCCAGCAGAAGCTGACCCCCGAACTGCTCGCCAATTACGCCAAGCGCCAGCAGGAACTGCGTGCTGTTGACGTGACCCTGGCTGGTCCCCAGCCGGAACTGACCAGCGACCTGCTGATGGGCTATATCGGTCGCGGGTCGCTTGAGGGTGGCAACAACGCCCTGTCGGCCATTGCCAGCTTCACCGCGCCGCCGCCGCGCATCGAACCTTCAGTGACCTCGGCCCTGCTCGCCGACTATGTCGCCAGCGGCTACCAGCCGACCGCCAAACGCGTCGAATATGCCAATGGCGAGCGCGAATGCCTGGCCCAGGCCATCTATCACGAAGCGCGCGGCGAAAGTGCCACCGGCCAGATGGCCGTGGCCAATATCATCGTCAATCGCGCCCGCTCCGGCAAATTCCCATCGACTCTGTGCGACGTTATCTACCAGAATGCCGACAAGGGTCGTTATCGCTGCCAGTTCACCTTTGCCTGTGATGGCCGCGACGATACGCCGGGCGAACGTCGCGCCTGGATCAACTCGCAGGAACTGGCCCGCACCGTCTATGCCGAATTTGCCCAGGGCGAGGAGATCGGCGTGCTGCCAGGGACCGCGCTCTACTATCACACCACGGCTGTGCGCCCCTCCTGGGCCAACACTTTCAGCCGCGTCGCCGTCGTCGACAGCCATATCTTCTACTCCCCCAATTGATCTCTGATCTGGGGTGATACGGAAAGGGGCGCCGTTGGCGCCCTTTGGTTTGTCATCCAGCTCTCCCAACGCGCGCCGCCGTCCTCGGGCCTGACCCGAGGGCCAATTGAAACATGCAGGGTGTCGGGGGTGGCCCTCGGGTCAGGCCCGAGGGCGGAACGGCGAGTGTTGGAGGATCCTACTCCGCCGCCATCTTTAGCCGCGGTCCGGCCTCGGCATTGGCCTCCGGCCCGAACTTTTCGAAATTTTTCCTGAACAGCGCGACGAGCCTGGCGGCCTGTGCATCATACGCATCGCCGTCGCTCCAGGACTGGCGCGGGTCGAGCAGGCGGTCTTCAACGCCCGGCACGCTCATCGGCACTTCAAAGCCGAAGAGCGGGTCGAAGCGCATGTCGACCTGGTCGAGCTCGCCATTGAGCGCCGCTGACAGGAGGCGCCGGGTCGAGGCGATGTCGATGCGCTCGCCGACCCCATAGGCGCCGCCGATCCAGCCGGTATTGAGCAGCCAGGCCTGGGCCCCGCTCTGGCGCAGCCGCTCGGCCAGCATGGCGCCGTAAACCGTTGGATGCAAAGGCATGAACGGTGCCCCGAAGCAGGCGGAGAAGGTCGCCTGCGGCTCGGTGACGCCGCGCTCGGTGCCGGCCACCTTGGCCGTGTAGCCCGAAAGGAAATGGTAGACCGCCTGGTCCGGCGACAGCCGCGCCAGCGGCGGCAGCACGCCAAAAGCGTCGGCCGTGAGGAAGACGACGGTCTTGGGAGTGCCGCCGATGCTGCCTCTGGCGATCGAGGGGAGGACGTCGATCGGATAGGCGGCGCGGGTGTTTTCGGTGCGTGTCACGTCCGAAAATGCTGGCACATTGTTAGCGTCAAGCACCACATTTTCGAGCACCGTGCCAAAGCGGCGCGTGGCCGCGAAGATCTCGGGCTCGGCCTTGGGCGACAGATTGACCGTCTTGGCATAGCACCCGCCCTCGAGGTTGAAGACGCCGGTTTGGCTCCAGCCATGCTCGTCGTCCCCGATCAGCGGCCGCGCCGGGTCATTGCTGAGCGTGGTCTTGCCGGTACCCGACAGGCCGAAGAACAGGGCCGCCTCGCCATCAGGGCCGAGATTGGCCGAACAATGCATGGGCAATACGCCCTGGTCCGGCGCGTGGAAGTTGAACAGCGAGAAAACGCTCTTCTTGATTTCGCCGGCATAGCGGGTGCCGGCGATGAGCACCAGATTGCGGCTCATGTCGAGCGCGATCACAGTTTCGGTCCGGCAACCATGGCGGGCCGGGTCCGCCTGGAACAGCGGGGCGTGCACGATGGTGACCGGCGCGGCTGTGTCTGCGGCGGCGATGCCCTCGCCACGGCGGATGAGCAGGTTGCGGATGAACAGGGCATGCCAGGCACTGGGGGTGAGCACCGTCACATCGTATTGATAGGTCGGGTCGGCGCCGGCCAGCAGGTCCTGGCGGAAAAGGTTCTGTCCCTTGAGATGCGCCATGACATCGGCCAGCAGCAGGTCGAATTTCTCCGGCGCCATGGCGGCCGAATTGTCCCACCAGACTTTTGCCTCGGTCAGGCCATCGCGGACGATGAACTTGTCCTTGGGCGAGCGGCCGGTGAAAGCCCCGGTCTCAACGCTGAGCGCGCCATGGGCGGTCAGCGTGGCGCCGCCCTGGCCGAGGGATGCAGCAACCAGCGCCGGGGCGTTTGCGTTGTCGCTAAGCGACGCCGCCGCATCGGCAATTCCCGCTCTGAGGCGCGTATGATCGAAGGCCGGCATGGTTTTGTCTCTCCACTGGGCCACCAGAACAAGATGGGCGGCCTGATGAAGGCAAAATAGGAGCAGGGGCAGCGCTGCAACCATCCCGAAATCGGTCTTACGACGGAAGTCTCATCGACAGGAAATACATGCCGACACTGGCACTGGAGTGCCGAACGCCTTATTTAATACGTAATTTTCGCCTGCAACGTGGCCCGAGACCGGACCGCGGCGGGCCCGGAACCCTAAGCCAAGCGTCAAAGTAGAAAGGCAGTACATGCCAAAGATTGCCCTTGTGGATGACGACCGCAACATCCTCACCTCTGTCTCCCTCACGCTGGAGGCAGAAGGGTATCAGGTTGCCACCTATACCGATGGCGCGTCGGGCCTTGAGGGCCTCACCACCGACAAGCCGGACCTGGCCATACTCGACATCAAGATGCCGCGCATGGATGGCATGGAACTGCTCCGCCGCCTCCGACAGAAGTCCGATGTTCCGGTGATTTTCCTCACCTCCAAGGACGAGGAAATCGACGAGCTGTTCGGCCTCAAGATGGGTGCGGACGACTTCATCACCAAGCCTTTCAGCCAGCGCCTCCTGGTCGAGCGGGTCAAGGCGATCCTGCGCCGTTCCGCCCCGCGCGATCCCTCGGCACCAGGCGCCACCGGCTCCGAGCCGGCGCCAAGCAAGGCGCTGATCGAGCGCGGTTCGCTGGTCATGGATGAGGAACGCCATACCTGCACCTGGAAAGGGCAGCGCGTGACGCTGACGGTAACCGAATTCCTGATCCTGCAGGCCCTCGCCTTGCGGCCCGGCGTGGTCAAGTCGCGCAATGCGCTGATGGACGCCGCCTATGACGATCAGGTCTATGTCGATGATCGCACCATCGACAGCCACATCAAGCGCCTTCGCAAGAAGTTCAAGGCGGTGGATGACGACTTCGAGATGATCGAAACGCTTTATGGCGTCGGTTATCGCTTCAAGGAGCAGTAAGACCCTCTTGGCTACGCTCGACCCGCATGTTGGCGAACCGGAGGCCCTCAAGGCCCCCGCTTCGGACGAGAACGCACAGCGTCCCGGCCGCCGGGGTTGGCGCATGCTGATGATGCCGCTGTTCAAGCTCTTCGACGGCATCAGACGCTTTCTCGACTTCACCATCTTTTCCAGCCTCACCCGCCGCATCGTCGTGCTCAACATGGCGGGCCTCCTGGTGCTGGTGGTGGGCATCCTCTATCTCAACCAGTGGCGCGCCGGCCTCATCGAGGCGCGGGTGCAATCGCTGCGCGTGCAGGGCGAAATCATCTCCGCTGCCATCGCCGCCTCCGCGACCGTCGATAGCGACATCATCTCCATCGATCCCGACCGCCTGCTCGATGCGCAGTCCGGCTCGATCTCGCCTTTTTCCTATTTCGACCCAACGCTCGAATTCCCGATCAATCCCGAGCGTGTCGCACCGCTGCTGCGCAACCTCATCACCCCAACCAAGACTCGCGCCCGCATCTATGACAGCCAGGGCCTGATGATCCTCGACAGCGAGAATATCTATGCGCGCGGGGAAGTGCTGCAGCAGGCCAACAAACCGCCTGAAGACAATTTCTTTCTCCTGGACTGGTGGAACAACCTGATTTCCTGGGCTCCGGGCGGCAATTACCCGACCTATCAGGAATATCAGGCCGACGAAGGCACGCGTTATCCAGAAGTCGCCTCGGCCCTCCAGGGCGTGCCGGCAGATTTCGTGCGCGTCGACAGCCAGAACCAGCTGGTCGTGTCCGTGGCCGTGCCGGTGCAGCGCCTGCGCGCCATCGTCGGCTCCATTCTGCTCTCCACCGAGCCGGGCGAGATCGATGCGGTCGTCGCCCAGGAGCGCTGGAGCATCCTGCGCATTGCCGGCATTGCCGCAGGGGTACAGATCGTGCTGTCGCTGCTGCTGGCGGGCACCATTGCCGGCCCGATGCGGCGCCTTTCGGCTGCCGCCGAACGCGTGCAGACGGCGGGTGATGCCCGCGCCGAAATCCCCGATCTCACCGACCGCGCCGACGAAATCGGCCATCTCAGCGGCGCCCTGCGGCGCATGACCGACGCGCTCTACAACCGCATCGAAGCCATCGAACGCTTCGCCGCCGACGTGGCCCATGAACTCAAGAACCCGCTGACCTCGCTGCGCTCGGCGGTGGAAACCCTGCCCCTGGCCAAGAAGTCGGAGGACAAGCAGCGCCTCAACGACATCATTCAGCACGATATTCGCCGTCTCGACCGGCTGATCACCGATATTTCCAGCGCCAGCCGGCTCGACGCCGAACTGGCTCGCGAAAGCGCCGAACGGGTTGATGTGGAAAAACTCGCCCAGGCCATGGTGGGCATCCAGAAGGACATGGCGGCGGGGCGCGATGTCAATGTGGTCATGGGCAAGCGCGTGGGTCGCGGCTCGACCATGGTCAATGGTCATGAAAGCCGGCTGGCCCAGGTCTTTGCCAACCTGATCGACAATGCCGTGTCCTTCTCACCGCCGGGCGGCACCGTCACGGTCGCCGTCTCGACCGAGGGCGAGGCCATCACCGTCACCGTGTCCGACGAGGGGCCGGGCATTACCGGCGATGTCGGCCGCATCTTCCAGCGCTTCTATACCGATCGCCCCGAAGGCGAGGGCTTTGGCAATCATTCAGGCCTTGGCCTGTCGATCTCCAAGCAGATCGTGGACGCGCACAAGGGCAAGATCCGCGCCCAGAACCGGACCGACCGCTCCGGTGCTATTTTTACAATTGTGCTGCCGCGGGCGCGCAAATAGACTCATCCCATGAGTAAACCAGTCAATGTGCATGGGACGGGTCTCGTCCTGGGTCAAACCGGGGTCCTGCTGCGGGGCCCATCGGGCGCGGGAAAATCCACCCTGTCTCTAGCCCTCCTAGATCGCTGGGAAGTCAGGGGCCAGGACGCCTTCCTGGTCGCTGACGACCGGGTGGATATCGAGAACGATGGAAACGCCATCCAGATGATCGCCCCGCCGCAACTGGCCGGGCTCATCGAACTGCGCGGGCGCGGCATTGTCAGCCGGCCGCATCGGCAGCGGGCGCAATTGCATCTGGTGCTCGACCTGGTGCCCGAAATGGTCCGCATGGTCGAGGAAGAAGAGCTGCAGACCGAGATTTCCGGCCGCATCCTGCCGCGAGCCCCGATCCCGCAGGCCGGGGTGGTAAGTCTGGGTCACCAGATTCTGCTGGCGGCCGAAGCGGTGCGCGCAAGCCTGGAACACGCGAAGTCGTGAGAAATTATCCCTTGCAACCCATTCGGATGGGGACAAGACTGTGCGCCGTTTGCCACCCGGCTCCCGGCGGAGGGGTAAACGGGGGACGCAAGAGTTGTCGCGACTGGATTTTCAGGTCGCGGCGACCGTCTGGGGAAAGTGCATGATTGGATTGGTACTGGTGACCCATGGCTCGCTGGCTGACGAGTTCAAGCTGGCGATGGAGCATGTGGTTGGTCCGCAAGACTATGTGGAGACCATCGCCATTGGTCCCGAAGACAATGCCGAGAGCCGGCGCGACGACATCCTCAAGGCGCTTGATCGTGCCGATAGCGGCGATGGCGTCATCATCCTGACCGACATGTTCGGCGGTACGCCGTCGAACCTGGCCATTTCGGTGATGCAGAACCGCAATGTCGAAGTCATTGCCGGGGTCAACCTGCCCATGCTGGTCAAGCTCGGCCGCATCAGGGCCGACATGACTATGGCCGAAGCCGTGGCCATGGCCCAGGAAGCGGGCAAGAAATACATCACCGTCGCCAACTCGATCCTGGGCGGCTGACGCATGGATGCCGGACGCGCCCTGGCGCAGCAATTGACCATTCTCAACCGCAAGGGCCTGCATGCGCGCGCCTCGGCGCGTTTCGTGCGCACGGCCGAATGCTTTGATGCCACCATTGCCGTCATCAAGGACGGCACGTCCGTGGCCGGCAATTCGATCATGGGACTGATGATGCTGGGCGCCGGTCCCGGCTCGACCATTCTGGTCCAGGCCACCGGCAAGCAGGCCCGCGAGGCGCTCGAAGCGATTGTCGAACTGGTCAACAACGGCTTTGACGAGGACGTGGACGGGGCCGAGGTGTGAGCGACGCCGTGACGCTCAGGCCTTACGACGGGGCGTGGGCTGCATCCTTTGACGCGGAATATGCCGGACTTCTGACCTGCTTCGAAGAACGGCCACTGGCCATCGAACATATCGGGTCGACATCGGTGCCGGGGCTGGCGTCCAAGCCGATCATCGATATCCTGATCCATGTTGTGGACCGGGCCCGTGCAGAGGCCGCCATTCCGGCACTCGAGGCTCTTGGCTATGCCAATGTGCCCAACTATGTCGACCCGAACCGGCTGGTGCTGATCAAGCGCCGGGCCGATGGTGAGCGCAGTCACCATGTGCATGTCCATTCCGATGCCGACGAGGTGCGTCGGCACCTGATGTTCAGAGACCGACTACGGCAGGATGCGGCGGTGCGCGATGCCTATGCAGCCCTCAAGGCAGACCTCGCGGCGCAGTTTCGAGACGACCGTGCGGCCTATTCGAAGCACAAGACAGCTTTTGTCGATGCTATTGTGCTGGGCATGGGCGGACCGGCGCGCAAGACGCCGTGGAACCCGTGACTTATTCCTGCCTTGTGAAAGTAATGGATGGCAAACGGGGAGCCAAAGCGTGTTGAGGCAGGCGATTGCGGGGACCGGCGGCGTGGCTCTGGCCGTGGTGCTCAGCCAGTTTCCCGAATATGCGCAGCAATATACCCAGCGCCTGGGCGGCGCCGTGGATGAATTGCGGGTGATCACCGAGGATTTCGACCGTGCGGCCGCCGAGGGCGGGCTCGACCGCGAGGCGGCCCTGACGCGCTACACCATTTCCAATGACGATTTCCTCGCCGGTCGCGGCACCTCCATGCAAACGACCTTCCTGCGCTATGCGACGCTGAGCCAGACCCTCGCGGAAATCCAGGGGGCGGGACCGGTCGAGCGCCTCCAGTCGCTGCCGGCCTATCTCGACAGCGATATCGGCCGGCGGACGCTCGAAAACTACCGGCCGGCCGTGCCGGTCACCATGGAAGGCATTCTCTATGCCGGGGCCGGCTTCATCCTGGGCTACCTGGTCCTTTCGGGGCTCGTGCGCTTTGCCGCCATGCCCTTCCGACGGGGCAGGGGGCGGATCAGGGTCACGCGGGCTTAGCAAAGGCCGGCTTGCGACTGCCTGACCGACACACTGCGCCGTCCTCGGGCTTGACCCGAGGACCATTCAAAGCGCGTGCCGGCTGCGAGCGGCCCTCGGGTCAAGCCCGAGGGCGGACCAGTTCGGCCGAGGGCTTTGTGACAGGTTGGCACCGCTTGAAGGATATAAACAAATCTTTATGTCCGTCATTGATCGGTAACACCCGCTCCCTTATAGGAAAGGCAACGAAATCCCTTTCTGCCGGAGCCCACCATGACCAAGAGCCCGACCGACTACGCGGTCAAGGACATTTCCCTCGCCGATTTCGGCCGCAAGGAAATCAGCATCGCCGAGATCGAAATGCCGGGCCTCATGGCCATCCGCGAGGAATATGCCGCGGCCCAGCCGCTCAAGGGCGCGCGCATTGCCGGCTCGCTGCACATGACCATCCAGACCGCCGTTCTGATCGAGACGCTGGTCGCGCTGGGCGCCGAAGTGCGCTGGGTGAGCTGCAATATCTTCTCGACCCAGGATCACGCCGCCGCCGCCATCGCCGCCGCCGGCATTCCGGTCTTTGCCCACAAGGGTGAGACGCTCGAAGAATACTGGGACTTTACCGACCGCATGATGGACTGGCCGGGCGCGACCCCGAACATGATCCTCGACGACGGTGGCGATGCGACCATGTATATCCTGACCGGCGCCAAGGCCGAGAAGGACATCTCGGTGCTGAGCAAGCCCGGAAATGAAGAGGAAGAGATCTTCTTCGCCACCATCAGGCGCCGCCTCGCCAGGAGCCCGGGCTTCTTTGCCAAGGTCAAGGACGCGATCCGCGGCGTCTCGGAAGAGACCACGACGGGCGTGATGCGTCTCTACCAGCTGCACGCCAAGGGCGAGCTGCCCTTCCCGGCCATCAACGTCAACGACTCCGTCACCAAGTCGAAATTCGACAACAAGTACGGCACCCGTGAATCCCTCGTCGATGCGATCCGTCGCGGCACCGACGTGATGCTGGCCGGCAAGGTCGCCATCGTCTGCGGCTATGGCGACGTGGGCAAGGGTTCGGCCGAGTCGCTGCGCGGCGCCGGCGCCCGTGTGCTGGTCACCGAAGTCGATCCGATCTGCGCCCTGCAGGCGGCCATGGAAGGCTTTGAGGTCGTCACCCTCGCAGATGCCGCCCACCGCGCCGATATCGTCGTGACCGCCACCGGCAACCGCGACGTGCTGATGGTCGATGACATGCGCAATCTCAAGGACATGGCCATCGTCTGCAATATCGGCCATTTCGACAACGAGATCGATGTCCTGGGCCTGCGCAATTTCAAGTGGACCAACGTCAAGCCGCAGGTCGACCTGATCGAGCAGCCCAATGGCAATCGCCTGATCCTCCTCTCCGAGGGTCGCCTCGTGAACCTGGGCAATGCCACCGGCCACCCGAGCTTTGTCATGTCCGCCTCTTTCTCCAACCAGACCCTGGCCCAGATCGAGCTGTGGACCAATGGCGACAAGATCGAGAAGAAGGTGCATGTCCTGCCCAAGCATCTCGACGAAAAGGTCGCCGAACTGCACCTGGCCAAGCTTGGCGCCAAGCTGACCAAGCTCACCAAAACCCAGGCCGACTATATCGGCGTGACGGTCGAAGGCCCGTTCAAGTCGGCCGAATACCGCTACTAATCAGTGGATGGCCCATCACATCGATGGTCGCCGTTAACGAATGACACAAAAAAGCCCGGGGCAATGCTCCGGGCTTTACGCTTTTTAAAGGTTTCTGTTTCGTTCACGGGTCAAGCCTTTTCCTTGCCCTTTGCCCGCAACGCACAGCCATCAAGACTCTTTTTCGCGATTCACCTGCCCGCTATGGTCTTTGTGATTCGGGTTGCGGGGGGACACGCAGCCGGTCATGGGGGCAGCTGGAGCCGCATTCGGCTCTGTGTCGGCAGCCTGATTGAGTTTGAAGCGTACCGGTCGCATCGACCGGGTTGGCATCGCAATTAGCGAAAGAGGGCTGGTATGGCGCCGGATCGATTCCGGAAACAATTGGGATTCGCAGGCCTTTGCGCCGCGCCCCTGACCCTGGTTACGGCCGTTCCCGCCTTGGCCCAGGGTATTGTTCCGGCAAGTCTGGGCGGTATTGCCCCCATCGCGGTCGCCATCGGCGCCGGCGGCTTTGCGCTTCTCTCGGTGGCGCTGGTCCGGACCCTGCTCAAGGACAGTCGCGCCGCCCGCAGCCGCGCTGCCGAACAGATCGCGGATATGCGCGCCCTGGTCGACGAATATGAAAACCTGCTCTCGGGCAGCCGCGAGCTGACCGTGCTCTGGCAGGGCCATGACAGCCCCCGTATCCTGGGCCAGGCCGCCTCGGTGCTGCCGGCCGGGCGGCAACCGCAAAGCGTGCTGAACTTTCATTCCTGGCTGGGTGCGGCCGAAAGCAATCGCCTGATCAGCCACGTCGAAGACCTGCGGATGCATGGCCACGCCTTTGCCGCCAGCTTCGATACGCTCGACGGGCGCCTGGTGCGCGCCAATGGCTGGGTCATGGGCGATGCCGTCGCCCTGCGCCTCCGCCCCGCCCATAGCCAGCCCGGCGAGAGCAAAGCCCTTGCCGCCGAGACGCGGAACGGCGATGGCGAAAGCGCCCGCGCCATTCTCGAACTTCTCTCCAAGCCGGCCTTTCTGCGCGATGGTACGGGCCGTCTGGTCTATGCCAATCCCGCCTACAGGGCTTTGGCCAAGGCCATGGGCAAGCCCTGTTCGAGCGAGGAGCCGGCCGAACTGCTCGACGCCACGCGCCTTGCCGCCCATCTCAAGGCGGGAAGCCAGGGCGTCGATCCAGTGAGTCTCTCTCTCGACTTTGCCGCCCATGGCAAGTTCGAGCTGGTGGAGTTTCCGGTGCCCGGCGGCCGCGCCGGCTATCTGCGCCCCTCAGCAGACATGGTCCGCCCCGTCGCTGCGGCCGAAGCGGGCCTCACCCATATCGGCGGCATTATCGATGCGCTGGGCACGCCCATCGCCATCTTCAGCGCCAAGCGTGAACTGCTCCAGTTCAACGCCGCCTATGCACGGCTCTGGGGGCTGGAGCGGCGCTTTCTCACCCCCGGCCTCGACGAGCGGGCCATTCTCGACAAGCTGCGTACTGAGGGCATGCTGCCCAATCAGGTGGATTACCACACCTGGCGGGCCAAACATCTCGAGAGCTACACCCGCAAGGAGCCGCATGAGGCCGACCCGTGGCACCTGCCCGACGGGCGCACCATCAAGGTGATCTCGGCCCCGGCCAGCCCGGCCGGTGGCGTCATCTATGTGTTTGAGGACATGACCGAGCGGCTCGAGCTCGAATCGACCAACAAGGCCTTCACCAATGTGCTGCGCGAAACCATCATGGCCCTCAACGAGGCCGTGGCCGTTTTCGGCACCAATGGGCGGCTGACCCTCTCCAATCCGCAGCTGAGCAAGCTGTGGAAGCTGCCGATGAACGAGATGGGCAGCAATCCCCATATCGATCAGCTGGCCGAAACCAGCGGCCGCGCCCTTCCCGAGGACGGGGCAACGATCTGGCGCGATCTCAAGCGCACCATCATCGACCTCAATCCCACCCGCACCGACCGTACTGGCCGCATCAATCGCTCCGACGGGCGCCTCATCGACTATGCCATCACCCGCCTGCCCGACGGGCAGACCATGATGACCTTTCTCGATGTCACCGAGAGCGCCGGCTATTCCAAAGTGCTCAAGGAGCGCAATGACGCGCTGGTTGCCGCCGACCGCCTCAAGGACGCCTTTGTCGAGAACGTCTCCTACGAGCTGCGCTCGCCGCTGACCAATATCATCGGCTTTGCCGACCTGCTTTCGGGCATGGAAAGCGGCGCGCTCAATGAGCGACAGCGCGAATATATCGACTATATCCGCGCCTCCTCGGTGACGCTGGGCGTGCTGATCGACAATATTCTCGACCTGGCCTCGGTCGATGCCGGCATTGCCGAGCTCAACCCCGAGACGCTCGACGTCACCGCGCTGATCGACAAGGCCCGCGCCGGCATCACCGCGACCTTCCCCGAAGTGTCCGGCGAGGCGCCGCGCCTCGTGGTCGATATCGAGCCTGATCTGCCCGCCTTTGTCGGCGATGGCACGCGCATCGTGCAGGTGCTCTACAATCTCCTGTCCAATGCGGCGCGCTTCTCCCCGCCCGGCGGAGAAATCCGCCTCACCGCCGGTCATCGCGGCGATCGCATCCTGTTCGTCATCGAGGATGAGGGGCCCGGCATTACCGACGAGATGAAGTCGGCCATCCTGACCCGCCTCGATACACCCGCTGCCGGCGGCCGCCAGCGCGGCGCAGGGCTCGGCCTCTCCATCGTGCGCACCTTCGTCAACATGCATGGCGGCACGATCTCGGCCGAAAAGCGCGAACCCAAGGGCAGCCGCATCATCGTCAACCTGCCGCTCGACAGCGCCATGGCGGGCGTGGCGGAGTGAGAGCTGCCGGTCTGCCTCCCTCCCCCTGAGGCGACAGAGGCGAAGGAGCCGCCTGGACGGAGGCTGGGACACCGTTGACTCGATGCCGGTTTCAGTTCACCCCCACCCTGGATCCCTCCCCACAAGGGGGAGGGAGACGATGAACACTGACGCACCGGTCCTGCGCCTCTCTCCCCTCGATGGGGAGGGAAAGAGGGTGGGGTGGTGGGACACCGGGCTGACAAGATGAACGAGACCGCAACCTTCCTCCCCGATGACGACGCCACCGCCCGCTTTGGCGCCGAGCTTGCCACGACGCTGAAGCCCGGGGATATCGTCAGCCTTGAAGGTGATCTTGGTGCCGGCAAAACGGCCCTGGCCCGTGCCGTGCTACGCGCCCTGGCCGGCGACCCCGGCCTCGAAGTGCCCTCGCCGACCTTTGCCATCATCCAGCCCTATGACACGCCCCAGGGCCCGGTGCTGCATGCCGATCTCTACCGGCTGGCCGATGCGTCGGAAGCCGATGAACTGGGCCTCTTGGACGACCCCGACGCCATCGTGCTGGTGGAATGGGCGGCGCGCGCGCCGCAGGTGGTTGCTGCGGTGACACTCACCGTGCATCTCGACATTCCCAGGGGCGGCGAGGGGCGACTGGTGCAGCTGACGCGCAGACCTAGCTGACATAGGTGGCGCGGATGCCCTTGTCGGGGTCGCGCACCACCTGGATGCGCTGATGCATGAGCCCGCCCGGCACCCGGCGCGGATCGCCCCGGCTCACCCGTTCGAGCCGTCGCCGGTCAGGCCCGAAATAGTTGGGCGCCTCGATATAGAGCAGATCCTGCCCCAGCTGTCCGGAAAGCGTGCGCCGCGTCACGCCCAGCGGCTCGCTGAGAAAGACCACCTCGTCAAAGCCCATTTCCACCTGCGCCACCAGCTGGTGACGCGGCCCGCGGGGAATGACGCAGATGATCGGCGCATAGCGACGCCGCAATTCCTCGCTGACCCGCAGCCCGCGCAGCAGCTTGAGCTTGTTCTGGGTCGGAACGTGGTCATGCAGGAAATAGAAGGGCAGCGACCGCTCCGGCACGGCGTTGAGCTTGCTCAGATGCAGCACATGGCCAAAGCCCAGCGAGCGCACGACGTGTTCCAGCTCGGCCAGCTCATACGGCGTCGGCGCAAAGATCAGGGCGGAGCATTTGTCAAAAGAGTTCAGGATCTCGCTGACCACGTCCCAGGCCCTCCTCAAGAACGTATTTGCCAGCCAATATTGCGCCTAGAAGTATAACGACAAGTAAGCGAAAGATGTGTTTGCCAATATTTGGTGTGGTTGTTTCTGAGGACTATTCCTGATGTGCTTTGTTCAGGCTCCGGCCAGTAGCGCCACGCTGCGCGCATCCTCGCTGCCGTCATTGAAGGCGACGAGCGCGGCGCGGAACAGGGCCTCCTCGGGCACGGCGCGCGCGAACAGGGTCATCGAGGAGATGAATTTCATATCGTCGGGGGAGCCGAAGATCGTGTGCAGGTCGCGCGGCGCGGCCGCGTCGGGCGCATGCAGCAGCACCGCTTCGGTCGTGGCCCTGAGGCGCGCGCCCAGCACGGGATGGGCAAAATAGGCTTTTGCCGCATCGGGCCCGTCCAGCGCGTAAGTCTGCGCCATGGCGCTGCGCCCGAGGCCGGCCAGCTGCGGGAAGATGAACCACATCCAGTGCGTCTCCTTCCGCCCGGCGCGCAATTCGTGCAGGGCCTGGGGATAGATCTTGTCCTGCGCGGCGATGAACCTGGCGATCATCGCGCCATGGTCGGCGTCACTTGCGCTGGTCATTGTCCGGCCCGGGCATCTTGCGGGCACCGTCGTGTTCGGTCTCGAATTCGCCGGCGGGCTGTTCCTGTTCCCTGCGGGCCTCGGCCAGTGGCTTGGTCTCATCCTGCCGGACCTTGCCGGATTTTTCGGTGCTGCTCATGGCGTGCCTCCTTGTGTGAAGACCAACGAAACCCAGCCCTGCTGGTTGCAGGTGTGCAGTCGCGGCGCCCGGCCTTCCGGCGTCGCGCGTTCGGCAAGATGATGGAGCCCGGAGGCGATCACCGCCTCTGAGTTTAAGATAATGAGACGAGAACCGCCTCCGGGCGTCGGGATTTCCGGCAGGGGGGTTCGCTAGGGAGGACATTACTGCCCCAACCCATCCCCGGACCCAGGCTCCGTAACGATTCAGAGCCCACCCGACTGTCGCCGGGCAGTTGATCGTTGCAACTCCATCTTTGCCCGGTTGATGAGGGGAGTATGGGGCCAAGTCTCGCGGCGGGGATAAGTTTGTGCGACCGGCGCCGTTCCTCTCCCGTTCACGGGAGAGGGGGACCGCGCAAGGCGCGGTGGAGTGGGGAGTGGCTTTTAAGGGATTACCGTCAATCGGCACCGGCGCCGTGGCTCCCCCCTGCACCATGTTCCCCGCCTTTCGAGCCTTGTTCGCTCAATCTCTCCACCGGAGAGATTTGCCCTTGCGGGGCGCTCCAAGCTCTCAAGGCCGTCTCACCTAAAATCGCGCCACCTGAGCAATTTTGCCGCTGGCCGGTTCGAAGCCCCGCAGGCGGGGGAGGACCGATCCCGCGCCGCGTTCTTAACCCTTCATTCACCACGCAAGCCACTTTCCGGAGCCTCACGGCCCGAACTGCATTGCATTTGTATCAAATACGAGGCAGCCCCATGGCTTACGAAGAGACCGCTTACATTGACACTTCCGACACAATGACCGACGACGCCGTCGCCGAATTCCTCGACCTGGCGCGCTCGGCCAATGTCCACTTCGACATTGTCCACGACCGCCTGCACATGCGCATGGTCAACCCCGACTGGACCATGTGGAAGCCGATCCGGCACCTGCTCGATGAGATCGGGGTGGAACGGATCGAGGCGTTTGTCCGCAGTGACACGGCGGAGCGGGACGCGGTGGAGCGGAGTGCTCTGGCGAGCGCGGAACGGCTGCATCTGGCGGTGGAGGTAATGCGTGGGTGAGGATTGGGCTGCAAATCCATCTGCTTGATGCTAAGTTCACCAGCAGGGGGGCTACATGGAAAGCAGACTGACAATTAAGGAACGAGTGATCGTTCTGATTGGAAATGCACTATTGGCTTATGCGGCCTACGTGATCGTGGGACGGCAGTTCCAAATTACTGGCGCACTAGAGAGTACATGGTTGATAGCCGCGCTCTCAATGTGGTTCTTAAATCTACTTTCATCGCCATGGTTTGTACCTCCAAGAGATGCGCTAGCGACGGGTGCGGCGGCGGCCGTCTTATACTGGACGATCGACGTCTCGCAGACGCAGTCGTTCATAGGTGCCCTCGAAGGGCTGCGTTGGACCGCATTCGTATACGTGCTCCTGCTAATTGCAGTGGCCCTGTTGGCCCTATTTTCCCTCTCGAATGACAGCCGAAGCGCGACAGGCGCAGCTGCCGCTCGGCTCTCTGCTGCAATGGGGAAAGGGGAGCTAATCTTCACCCCTGCAGTACTTATTAGTGTCATTGGTGGCTATCAGCCAGACTTCGGTGCAATCTCTTGGCTGGTTGCAATATGGGTCTTCTTGGCTATTGGTCGTCCAATTGAAAAGCTCTTCCCAATTTTGAAATATTTTCAGCTTGAGACGAAATCAGTGCCGTTGGAGGCTGTGGGAACACTCATACGGGTAGATGATCCAAATATAGTCAGGGTCAGCCTGTCGTCGACTGAGACATGGCAGGCAAATCGGCTACACCTTGCCGCCATGGCCGATGGAAGTCAGCATTACGTGGTGGCTCTGTTCTCCCAGGTAAATGGTGCTGAAATTCTTGGCACTGGACTGTGTATAGCCCAGCCGCAGGAGCCGCTTAAGATCAAGCCACAGACCGTCATTTCGACACACGACGAACAGCTGACCAAAGAGTTCTTAAGCAAACATAGTGGCATGAATGGTGCAACACTGGTTGGCTTCGTTGTAGAGAACTCCTCTATTGGATTAGTGCGTTTCGAAGTCGCAAGCACCTCGCCACTCGCGCAGGGAGGAGTGGTGTTTCTGCTCATGCAGGGGCGAATAGTCTTCTATCAAATCTTGGATGCGGAGACCTCTGAGGAGAGTTTTGATCGCAACCCACGCGGCACACATATCGTGATGGCAAGTCAAATCGGTGCCTACGATGCTGCACTTGGATTTGAAAAGTTTTCTTGGTTGCCGTCGATGAATGCGCCGGTATTTTGGGCGGCAGCGCCTCAATTGCCAGCGCCGACTTTTACGAACCGCGAGTTTCCATTGGCAAAGGTCCCCGAAACAGGGGTAGAGGTTGGCGCAAAAATTGACGACCTGATCAATTATCACACTGCAATTCTGGGAGTTACAGGTACCGGCAAGACCGAGCTGGCTCTGGACATTGTAAGAGAGGCGATCTCGCGAGACGTCAAAGTCTTTTGTGTAGATTTTACAGGTCAGTATGCCAGGCGTCTCGTAGACTGTTCTCCCTCATTCCCCGGTCCAAGCGGAGATGAAACTCAAGACATAGAGCAAAAGATGCGCGCGGTGGACTATGGCGCGTTCAAGGCCGAGAAAGAAAAGAAGGCATTGGACGAGGCATTGGATGGTCTGCGGGAATCTACTGAAAAACAGGTAGCGGATTATCTGGGGGCGGGCGGCAACTTAGCAATCTTCGAACTTGCCGAAATCACGAACACTCGTGCGACCCTACGCATCACAGAAATGTATCTTTCCGCTATAATGCGCTGGGCTAAGGAAAATAGGGGGCAGCGGCAGGTACTGATAGTGCTTGAAGAGGCGCACACCATCATACCTGAAACCGGAGGATCTGGTTTTGACTTCGACACGCAAGGCGTCGTCAACCGCATTGGCCAAATAGCGCTCCAGGGCAGGAAGTACGGCGTCGGCCTGCTTGTGCTGTCACAGCGGACCGCCTTGGTTAGCAAGACTATCCTGTCTCAGTGCAACACCTTTTTGACGCATACGTTGATAGATCAGACCAGCCTCTCCTTCCTAGACAGTGTCTACAGTAGCCAGCATGCTCGGATGATACCCAATCTTGGTAGATATGAGTTCCTTGCCTACGGGAAAGGGGTGCGCTCTTCTCGGCCGATAATCCTTCGGCGAGAATTCGACCAGGCAAAACTTGACGCGAGTTAGCTCTTTAATGCGCCTCATCCCAATTCTTCGCCGCATGCGCATCCACCTGGATCGGTACTGACAGCCGTACCGCCGGTTCCGCCGCCCCCTCCATCACCCGCTTGATGACCGGGATGGCCTGGTCTTCCGTGCCTTCGGGCACTTCGAAGATCAGTTCGTCGTGGACCTGCAGCAGCATCTGGGCGTCGACCCCAGCCTTGGCGAGTTCCGGTTCCATGCGGATCATTGCGCGGCGGATGATGTCGGCGGCGGAACCCTGGATGGGGGCGTTGATGCTGGCGCGTTCGACGAAGCTGCGCTCGCTCGGATTGCCCGAATTGGCATTGGGGAACTGGATCTTGCGGCCGAAAATGGTCATCACGTGGCCATCGGCTTTCACCCGCGCCTTCTGGGAATCCATGTAGTCCTTGATGCCCGGGAAGCGTTCGAAATAGGTCTTGATGTATTCGCCGGCCACCGAGCGCTCGATGCCGAGCTGGTTGGCAAGGCCGAAGGCGGAAATGCCGTAGATGATGCCGAAATTGATGGCCTTGGCTCTCCGGCGCACATCGCTCGGCATGCCCTCTACCGGCACGTTGAACATCTCTGATGCCGTCATGGCGTGAATGTCGAGGCCTTCCTCGAACGCGTCCTTCAAGGCCTGGATATCGGCGATATGCGCCAGGACGCGCAGCTCGATCTGGCTGTAGTCTGCCGAGATCAGGGTCTTGCCCGGCGGGGCGATGAAGGCGGTGCGGATCTTGCGGCCGTCCTCGGTGCGAACAGGAATGTTCTGCAGGTTCGGGTCGTTGGACGAGAGGCGGCCCGTAAGGACCGAGGCCTGCGAATAGGACGTGTGCACGCGGCCGGTGCGCGGGTTGATATAGGTGGGCAGGGCATCGGTATAGGTGCCCTTGAGCTTGGTCAGCTGGCGCCAGTCGACAATGGTGCGGGCGAGTGGAATGCCCTTCAGCGCCAGGTCTTCGAGCACATCGGCGCCGGTCGACCAGGCGCCGGTCTTGGTCTTGGTGCCGCCTTCGAGCCCCATCTTGTCGAAGAGGATTTCGCCCAATTGCTTGGGGGAGCCGAGATTGAAGCTCTGGCCGGCCAGTTCATGCGCCTCGGCCTCGAAGGCGGCGGCGCGCTGGGCGAAGTCGCCCGAGAGACGGGCGAGGATCTGCCGGTCCACCATGATGCCGCGCGCTTCCATGCGGGCCAGCACCGGCGCCAGCGGGCGCTCGATGGTCTCGTAGAGGGTCGTCATGTTTTCCGCGGCAAGGCGGGGCTTGAGCACATGCCAGAGGCGCATGGTGATGTCGGCATCCTCGGCGCCATAGCGGGCGGCGGGGGCGATATCGAGCTGGTCGAAGGTCTTCTGGTTCTTGCCTGACCCGGCCAGCTCGGAAAAGGTGATGGTCTTGTGCCCGAGCCAATGATCGGCCAGCACGTCGAGCCCGTTATATTGCGGGCCATCGAGCGCGTAGGAGATGAGCATGGTGTCATCGACCGGCGCCATGGTGATGCCGTAGCGCTCGAAGACCTCGATGTCATATTTCACATTCTGCCCGATCTTGAGGATCGAGCGATCCTGCAAGACGCGCTTCAAAGCTTCCAGCACGAAGCCGATGGGCAGCTGGCCTTCGACCAGGCCCCCGCCCTCGAGGAGATCGCCGGGCTTGGCGTGGCCGACCGGGATATAGCAGCCCTCGCCGATTTCGGTGGAAAGGCAGATGCCGACAATGTCGGCCAGTTGCGGATCAAGGCCCGTGGTCTCGGTATCGACGGCGAAATAGCCCCGGTCGACGATTTTCGCGATCCAGGCATCGAGCCGGTCGGGCGTGGTGACGATTTCATAGGCGTCGTAATTGACCGGGATGGCCTTGACGCGCGCATGTTCCTCGGCGGCGTGGCGGGCCGGGCCGGAGCCGGGCACGACATTGGCGGCGAGCTTGGCCTTGGCGACGGAGAGGTCGGCCGATTTCCTGGGCGCGCCGACATCGGTGGTGCCGCCGGCCTTCAGCTCCGGATCGGGCGCGAAGTCGTCGGGATTGGCTTCGAGCAAGCTCGCCATGCGCTTGGTGATGGTGGCAAATTCCATGGCCTTGAGAAATGGAAAGAGCGCCGAGGGGCTCATCGGCTGGCGCACGAGGCCATCGAGGTCGATCTCGACCGGCACCTGTCTTTCGAGGGTGACGAGCTGCTTGGAAATGCGCGCCAGGTCCGCATTGGCGATCAGCTTTTCGCGGCGGGCATTCTGCTTGATCTCGCTGGCGCGCTCGAGGAGGGTTTCGAGATTGCCATAGGTATTGATGAGCTCGGCCGCGGTCTTGACGCCAATGCCGGGCACGCCCGGGACGTTGTCGACGCTGTCGCCGCACAGCGCCTGCACGTCGATGACCTTGTCGGGCGTCACGCCGAACTTGGTGAAGACCTCGTCGGGGCCGATCCACCTGAGCGGCGGCTGGCCGGGGCGGGGAATGGTATCGAGCAGGCGGATCGAGCCATCGGGCTCCACCAGCTGCATCAGGTCCTTGTCTGAGGAGGCGATGGTGACCTTGAAGCCGGCGTCGCGCGCCATGCAGGCATAGGTGGCCATGATGTCGTCGGCCTCCCAGCCCTCCATTTCGATGGAGGGGATGGAAAAGGCGCGGGTGGCCGAGCGGGTCAGCGGGAATTGCGGGACCAGTTCTTCGGGTGCCGGCGGGCGCTGGGCCTTGTATTGGGGGTAAAGGTCGTCGCGAAACGTCTTGCCCTTGGCGTCGAAGATGACGGCCATATGGGTGGGCGCGTCGTCTCCCTCCATGTCCTGGGTGAGCTTGTAGAGCATGTTGCAGAAGCCCTGCACACAGCCCACGGGCAGCCCATCGGACTTGCGGCTCAATGGCGGCAAAGCGTGGAAGGCACGGAAGATATAGCCCGAGCCATCGACGAGCAGCAGATGCATTTATGCGATTCCCTCAAGTCAGTCGGCGGCGACTTTATCGCCTCAGGCGCCAGGATGGCACCCAAAATTGACCGGACCTGTCAGCAGGATGCCCCCGATCACGTTTTTGCGCCCGCATCTAGCTTTGACCTTATTTGCCGCTTAGGCTCCCAAGTGCTGAGAAGAGCGGTTCCTCCACTCTTTAGATAACTGGCCCGGTGGGGCCTTTAAGGACATCCGTGCAAATCACCCCTTTGAGGGGACCAGGCACTACCATATTGGTGGTGGACGACGATGCCTTGATTACCCTCAATATAGTCGATGTGCTCAATGAGCAGGGCCACACGGCCATCGAAGCGTTCTCCGGCGCGGAAGCGCTCGAACGTATCCGCCAGCATGCCAATATCGGCATGCTGATCACCGACTTTTCCATGCCCGGCATGACCGGGGTGGAGCTCGCAGAGGCGGCAGTGAAATTGCGCCCCGGCCTGCCCGTGCTGCTGACGTCAGGCTATTCCGAGCTGCCCAGCGGTAGCTCGTGCGTCTATCCGCTTATCGAAAAACCGTTTCGTGAAGAAGACCTGATCGGACGCGTACAGACGCTGCTGGCCACGGCGGCCGAATAGCGGGAAGGGTTGCGCTCAGCGCAGCCCGCTTTCTTCCAGCAATCCAAGGCGCTTGGCGTCATAATAGTAGCCGCGGGCATAAAACTGCACCGCCCGGTCGTCATTGCCACCCGCGGTGACATAGGCGCCGGCCAGATACCGCACCGCATAGCGCAGGTTGGTTTCCGCATCGAGCAGGCCTGCGGCCTCGCCGCGATAGCCCATGCCGCGCGCCGTGGCGTGGCTGATCTGCATGAGGCCGTAATAGGGCCCGTTGCGGGCGCCGGCATTGTAGCCGCTCTCGCGCACGATGACGCGACGGACCAGGTGCTCAGGCACGCGGTATTGGCTGGAATAGTGGGCGATAAGTCCATCATAGGCTTGTTGTCCCCCACCGGCATAGGCCAGGGCAAGACCGGCAGGCGCTGAAGGCACGGAAGCGGCCTTGGGCACATGCCCGGCGGGCGTAGCCGCACTCGGCGTGGCAAATCCGGCAATCGCAGCGCTGGCCGTGGCCTTGTTGCCCGGCATCGGCTTGAGGCCTGCCATCGAGCAGCCCGCCAGCACCAGGGCAAGGGCTATGGAACCGGCAATGGGAATTGGTCGAGCCGTCATGGCAATACCTCTATGTACCAATGCAGTCCCTCAATTCTGCCCGCTAAGGGGCAAACACGGCGGCTTGATGGCGGAAATACGACGCACTGACAAGTGTGATCGCTGCCGCGGTCGAAAAAGCGCAGGCGCTGCGGGCACTTGACGGGCAAAGGTTTACATTTCGTTACACGTCCCTAAACTGGGGGCATCGCCGTCGTGCGCCCCGGAGCGCTGGCCCGCCCTCGGCTGGCCACCGCCACTGCGCGACTGACCCGAAATGTCGTTCCCCCAGGGGATGGCAATGCCGTCCTCCTCCGGGATGGCACCAATCCGAAAGGCCTGTTCTCATGACCACTGCCGCTCAAGGCGACATCGTGCGCATCCACTATTCCGGTCGCCTCGTCGATGGAACCCAGTTTGACAGTTCCGAAGGCCGCGCGCCGCTCGAATTCACGCTCGGCCAGGGCCAGGTGATCCGCGGTCTCGAACAGCATGTGACCGGCATGGAAACCGGCACGAAATCCACAGTGACGATTCCCGTGGCCGATGCCTATGGCCCGCGCCGCGACGAGGCCATCCAGCAGCTCGATCGCGCCAAGGTCCCTGATGGCATCGACATCCAGGTCGGCACCCAGCTCCAGGCGCGCACCGCCGATGGCGGCATGCTGCCGATCACCGTGGTCGGCGTTGATGATGCGAGCGTCACCGTCGACGCCAACCATCCCCTGGCCGGCAAGGACCTGGTCTTCGACGTCGAACTGATCGAAGTCGTCAAGGCTGCGTAGGCGTCCTTCCGAAGGAAGGTGAAAGGCTCCAGTGGAGCCTTTCAAGCCGGAGCAGGCCATGAGCGCTGCGCGCGACGGGCGGGTAGCCGAAGGACAGAGAAAGGCTCCAGGCGCCTTTCAGGGAACGGGCCCGACGAGCCGCGCTCCCGCTGTCGGAACCAATGGCCGCCAAACCCTGTTCCTCCCACAGACCGTTGGGAGGGCTCATAAATCATGGCGGCGGCCATTCATTACATCCTGCGTGCGGTGCCACTTACCTGTTTCGCGCTCGCGCTGATCACCGACATAGCCTATCTGCAGACATCCAATCTGCTCTGGCTGCACTTTTCCGAATGGCTCTTGCTGGCCGGCGTGGTCTTTACCGGGCTGGCTTTGCTCGCGCTGCCGGTCGATCTGCTGATCCGTCGCGTGCGCCCTTCATGGTGGGCGGTGCTGGCCGGGGTCGTGGTGCTGATCCTGGCCATTCTCAACAATCTGGTCCACACGGCGGACGGCTGGACGGCGGTCATGCCGATGGGCGTGGCACTGTCGGCCGCCACTGTGGTGGCAATGATCGTGACAGGCATTTTGGGCAGCAGGGGAGTGCAGCATGTCTAGGCTCAACGCGCTTCGCCTTTCGGCCCTTGCCGCGGCATCCACCCTCGTGCTTGCCGCCTGCGGCAGCAGTGAATTCGACACGGCAAGCCAGATCGGTCCCGATCCGGTGCTGCCCGAACCCGCGCAGAGCCTGATGCCTGACCTCAAGGTAGCAGAGGTCGTGGGCTGGGAAGAGGGGCAGACGCCCGTGGTTCCCGAAGGCTTCGTCATTACCGCCTATGCACAGGATCTGGCTAATCCGCGCACCGTCCAGACGCTGCCAAATGGCGACGTGCTGGTGGTGCAGTCAAAGGCGCCCGAAGGCAAGCCGCTCAATCGGCCCAAGGACTTTATCCGTGGCTGGATCATGGGTCTGGCGTCGGGCGGTGGCGGCGAACAGAAGCCGACCAATCTGATCACGCTGCTGCAGGACACGGACCGGGACGGCGTGGTCGACGAGCGCTTCGATCTTCTCACCGACCTGACCTCGCCCTTTGGCGTCGCCTGGCACGAAGACACGCTCTATGTCGCGGCGGCCGATGCGGTCATTTCCTATCCCTACGCGCTGGGCGACACCGAGATCACGGCTGGGCCGACAGTGCTGGCGCCGCTGCCGGGCGGGCCGATCAACCACCACTGGACCAAGGACCTGGCGCTGAGCCCGGATGGACAGTTCCTCTATGCCTCGGTCGGCTCCAACTCCAATGCCGGCGAACGCGGCCTTGAAGCGGAAAAGGGCCGGGCCGCCATCTGGCAGATCGATCGCGAAACCGGCGCCGCCCGCGTCTTCGCCTCGGGTCTCAGAAATCCCAACGGCCTCACCTTCCACCCCCAAACCGGCATGCTCTGGACCGTGGTCAACGAGCGCGACGAACTGGGGCCCAATCTCGTGCCCGACTATATGACGTCGGTGCAGGAGGACGGCTTTTATGGCTGGCCCTGGAGCTATTACGGCCAGGTGGTCGACGAGCGCGTGCACCCGCCGCGCCCGGACCTGGTCGAAACAGCCATCAAGCCCGACTATGCGCTGTCGAGCCATGTCGCGGCCCTCGGCCTGGCCTTTACCGACAATGCCGCAATGCCGCAGGGCTTTGAGAGCGGGGCCTTTGTGGGCAATCGCGGCAGCTGGAACCGCAATCAGTTCAATGGCTACAAGGTCGTCTATGTGCCCTTTGTCGATGGTGCGCCTTCGGGCATGGCAATCGACGTCGTCACCGGCTTTCTCGAAGGGGACAAGGCGCATGGCCGCCCGGTTGGCCTGGGCATCGACGGCACCGGCGCGCTGCTGATCGCCGACGACAGCGGCAACACGGTCTGGCGCGTGGCGGCAGCCGATGGCGCGGTGATCCCGGAGCCGGTGCCATCGGATGTGGTCGCTGAGGCCGAAGCGGCAGACGCCCCCGCAGCAGCGCCGGGCAGCCAGGCACCATCCGAGGCTCCGGCCGCCGAACCAGCGGCACCGGCGCCTGAGCAGGCCGCCGGCGAGCCGTCGCAGACTGACATCGCCCCGGCCGTCGGCCCCGAGGACGGTGTGCCGCCGCCGGCGGAGTAAGCGGCAAAGACCCCACCCTTGCTCTCCCCCCAAGGGGGAGGGAGATGGCGACACCGGGACCGGCCCTGCGCCTCTTTCCTTGCTGGAGGTGGATCAGGGCGGGTGACGGGGCAACCGAGAGGCCTGGGTCAGCCTGACGCGCCGGGCACCGCGAAATTCCTGCGCATGGCGGCGGCCTGGTCGCGGCTGATGCAGCCTTCTGCATGATCATTGACCAGCCCCATGGCCTGCATGAAGGCAAAGACTGTCGTGGGGCCGACAAAGCGCCAGCCGCGCTTTTTCAGCGCCTTCGAGAGGGCTTCCGATTCCGGACTGGTGCTCTGGGTCTGGGGCGGTGCCGGTGTCCTGGCCTCATAGCGCCAGACAAAGGCGGCGATCGAACCCGCCTCGGCGATCAATTCCTGCGCCCGCGCTGCATTGTTGATGACGGCCTGGATCTTGCCGCGATGGCGCACAATGCCCTTGTCGGCCAGAAGCCTGTCGACATCCTCTTCGGTAAAGGCGGCGACCTTGTCGATGTCAAAGCCGGCAAAGCCGGCGCGGAACGCCTCGCGCTTGTTGAGGATGGTCCGCCAGGAAAGGCCCGACTGAAATCCTTCAAGGCTGAGCTTTTCGAAGAGCCGCCGGTCATCGCTGACCGGAAAACCCCATTCGGCATCATGATAGGGCAAAAATTCCGGCGCCCCGCCGCACCAGCGGCAGCGCATCAGGCCATCGGGCGCTTCAAACAGATTCATGCTTTCCTCGTCGCTGTCCGGGTCAGTGCACCATGGCGGAGCGCTGCTGTCACGTCCTGGCAGCATCCGTTCATCCGCGGGGGCCTGGCCCTGATACGGGAAACGAATTGTCCGGTTGCGCGCGGGCGGGGCTTCGACTAGTTTGCGCCAAATCCACCGGGCACCTGCCCGATTCCGGCCTGCACCCGTAGCTCAGCTGGATAGAGCGCTGCCCTCCGAAGGCAGAGGTCGTGAGTTCGAATCTCGCCGGGTGCGCCAACAAACCAGCATGTCAGGCAAGCATGGCCTGTGCTTCCCACACAGGCCATCGCGCAGTGCGCGCGGCTTGGTGCTACTTCGCCCGGACCGACGACCAGTTCGCTATCGTTCACGCTCCATCGGGCCGATCCCAGAAGCGCAGGTCGCGACATAGGGTAATGAACGCACCGGCATCGGTGTCTGACCCGAGGGGCAGGAAGCCATCGTCGAGGTCGTCGGGCAAGCCGACTTTGGTGAAGAGCCTTGTCGCCGCTTCGGTGAACGCGATGAACTTGTAATGCGCATAGGCGTCGCTGACGAAATCGCGTGCTGGCGGCAGTTTCACTAGTTCCCTTATGCCTTCCTCCGAGGGCAGCAGGGCCACGGCGTCGAACAGGACCGAAGGCCCTCCATCGATCTTGTGGTGGGCCGGCTGGACCGAGCCGTCACTGAGGGTCACACCGCCGACCGTCGGGGCAATGATCTCGATGGTCGCCCTCTCTGCCGTCGCCGCCGCCTCGAGAGCGGCAAGCAGTTGCGCATCGCTCCCCTCGGTAACGAGGACGCCGATCTTGCGACCGGCAAAGGAAGGGGGCGGGTTCTTGAGGATGCTGAGCAGGTCCGATGGCGGCAGGTCGGTACGGGGTTTCTGCGCTGGCGGCGCCGCCGGCGGCAGCTTCTTCATGCCGAGCCCGTCCGCGACTGTCTGGGCCAGATCGGCGTCGATGTTGCGCAAGTGCGCTACCATCCGCTCGCGAATGGCCGGGAATTCGCATTTGCTGAGCTCGAAGACCAGCGCCTCGCCGATATGCCGCTGTTCGACGAGAGTCTGGCTGACATAGAACTGGCGCGCCTGACTGTAATGATCGGCGAAACTCTCCGGGCGCAGGCGAACTTTTGGACCCTCGGGCTCCTGCGCGAAGGTCTGGAAACCGCGCGCCGGCGATTCACGCGGGCCGCCGATCTCCGTACCCCAGGAATTGGGCTCGTAATTGGCGCGACCGCGCGGGTTCTGGAAGGCCATGTGGCCGTCCTGCTGCAGATGATGGAACGGGCATTTGGGCGCGTTGATCGGCAATTGCGCGAAATTGGGGCTCCCCAGGCGCTTGAGCTGGGTGTCGAGGTAGGAGAAGTTTCGCCCCTGCAGCAGCGGATCGTTGGAAAACTCGATGCCGGGCGGCACATTCTGCGTCATGAAGGCGACCTGTTCGGTCTCGGCAAAGAAGTTGTCCGGCATGCGATCGAGCACCAGGCGGCCCACCGGTTCGGCCGGGAGGATTTCCTCGGGGATAATCTTGGTGGGATCGAGCACGTCGAAATCGAAACTGTCGGCAAAATCCTGGTCGAACACCTGAAGGCACAGTTCCCATTCCGGGCAATCGCCGCTCTGGATCGCATTCCACAGGTCGCGGCGATGAAAATCAGGATCGGCGCCGTTGATCTTCACGGCCTCGTTCCACAGCACGGATTGCATGCCCAGCTTGGGCTTCCAGATGAACTTGACGAAGTGGGACTCGCCCTTGGCATTGACCAGCCGGAACGTGTGCACGCCAAAGCCCTGCATGAACCGGTAGGACCGGGGAATGGCCCGGTCCGACATGACCCACATGATCATGTGCATGGATTCAGGCGTCAGCGAGATGAAATCCCAGAAATTGTCATGCGCGCTCTGGGCCTGCGGAAAGGCCTTGTCGGGCTCGGGCTTCACCGAATGAATGATGTCGGGAAACTTGATCGCGTCCTGAATGAAGAAGACCGGGATATTGTTGCCGACGAGGTCCCAATTGCCTTCCTGCGTGTAGAACTTGACCGCAAAGCCGCGCACGTCGCGCGCCAGATCGAACGAGCCCTTCGACCCAGCCACGGTGGAGAACCGGACAAAGACCGGCGTCTGCTCGCCCTCGCGCTGGAAAATATCGGCACGTGTGAGCTTGCTCAGAGACTTATAGGTCTCGAAATAGCCATGGGCGCCATATCCGCGCGCATGCACCACACGCTCCGGAATGCGCTCGTGATCGAAGTGGAAAATCTTCTCGCGGAAATGCGCATCTTCCATCAGCGCCGGACCGCGCGCGCCCTGCCTGAGGGTGTTCTGATCGTCGGCGACAGGGATACCCTGTTGCGTTGTCAGCGTATCGTAGCCATCCTCGGCGATCTGATGGGTTTCCCCACCTTGGCCGCGGTGTACGGTCTGATCGCCGTATTTCGCTGCTTCCAGGCCAGGCTTGGTTGAACGGCGCGCCATTACATCCTCCATTAATGCTTCTTGGGGCTGCAATCGTCACAGGCGCTAATCGTTCCGGCCAGGATGGGCCGAGCTCGCTCACATTCTCCCCCTTCGCTAACTGGTCGAGATGGCGCCGCGCCGGCAATCGTCAGCTTGCCTGTCTCATGCCGACAAATTGGTGAGCCTGGGGAACGGTCCGCGCGTGCGACCGTTGCGGCCAAGCGGAATGCCGCCATCACTGGACTGCTCGATCGCCTGCGCCCCGACAAGGCTGCGGGTCGGCTCATCAGTGCGCTTTAAGTCATTGAATTGATTATCTTATTCTGGAACCGTTTTGGGGTGAGAGCCATTGACCGTGCCTAACCGGCCAGTCTTGGCCTTCCCTCAGGAGTTCAAAGATGAGCATCGATGATTCCAGCAATCCGAACGGCGGCGCGTCCCGCGGCACGGATGGCTTGAAAACCCAGGTCGGTCACGACCTGGAGACCGCAACCGAGCATGCCAAACATGACCTGGATGCCATCGCGCAACGCGCCAGGACCGATGCCCGCGCGCTGGGCGAGGAAGCCGGCGCCAAGGTGTCGGAAGCCACGGAAAGTGTGAAATCCTTCGCCGCCGACCAGAAGGACCTCGCCGCCAACCAGATCAATGGTGTCGCCGCGGCGATCGGCAAGGTGGCCGATGAGCTGGACGGGTCGGACCAGCAGACGATTGCCCGTTATGCGCGCGATCTGGCCTCGGGCCTGTCCAGCATGGGCAAGACGGTGGAGGATCGTGATGTCGACGACCTCATGGGCCTGGCCCAGGATTTTGGCCGCAGGCAGCCGGTCGCCTTTCTTGGGGCCGCGGCGCTGGCCGGCTTCGTCGCCAGCCGTTTCGCAATGGCCTCGAACCAGCGGCGTGAGCAGAAGGCGTCCCAGTCCAGCACTTCCTATCAGACGGAAGGATCGCAGGGTTATGCCAGCCGTCCGTCCTCCAGCAATATGGGAGGCGAATGATGGCCACGTCAGGTGAAGGCAGACCGATTGCCGATCTCCTCGGCGGACTTGTGTCCGACATCTCCACGCTCTTCCGCAAGGAAGTGCAGCTGGCCAAGGTCGAGGCCTCCGAAAAAGTCTCGGAAGCGGCCGGCGCCGCCAGCTCCATCGCCATTGGCGGCGTGCTGGTGATCGGCGCGCTGGGGGTCTTTCTCGCGGCGCTGGTGTCGCTGCTGGCGGCGCTTTTCGTCAATATGGGCATGGACCCCACGCTGGCCAGCGCGCTTTCGGCGGTGATCGTGGCGCTGGTCTTCGGCCTTGCCGGCTGGACGACCATCAACAAGGGGCTCAACGCCCTCAAGGCAAGCAATCTCAACATGAACCGCACGGCTGCCTCGCTCGGCCGGGATGCTGACATCGTCAAGGAGAGGCTCTGATGGCTCACGATAGCGAACACAAGAGTTCTGCCGAACTGCAGCGCGAAATCGAAATGCAGCGCAGTCGCGTGGAAAGCACGATAGACCAGATTCAGGACCGGCTGTCGCCGGGCCAGCTGGTCGATGAACTGCTGGCCTATACCAAGGGCGGTGGCGGCGAATTTGTCTCGAGCCTGCAGCGCAACGTCACCGCCAACCCGCTTCCGGTGGCGTTGCTCGGCGTGAGCCTCGCCTGGCTCATGGCCAAACCCGCAGGGGCAACCGGCGCTGGCGGCAGTGAACAGCCCAGCACCATTCGCAGTGATCGTCACTGGGATGACAGCATCAACCATCGCAGCGGCTACAGCACTAGCGCCGACTTCGACGCGGATGACGACTATCCCGTCACCATCATCAGTGGCGCCGGGCTGCAGCGGGTGGGGACGTCCACCGACGAGCGCGGTCACACCTATAGCGAGTTCACCGACGACGCGGGCAAGAAGTTCAAGGCTCTCGCCGACGAAAGCGGCAAGCGCGCCGGCCACTTCATGGACGAGACCGGCAACACGTTCCGCGGCTTCACCAACAGCGCCGGTGAACGCATCGAGCACTTCCGCGACGAGGCGGGCAACCTGCTCGACGAAGCGACCGGCTGGGCATCGCACACCTGGCAGAAGGCCCGCGAAAAGATGCATGAGGCGACCGAGGCCCTGCAATCGGGCGCCAGCTCGGGCAAGAGCCGTGCCGGCCAGGCGGGCGAGATGCTGCATGGGCAGGTGAACAGTCTCAACCAGACCATCATCAACCAGTTCCGCGACCAGCCGCTGGTGGGTGGGGCCCTGGCTTTTGCCCTTGGCGCAGCCCTGGGTTCGGCTCTGCCGTCTACCGCCCAGGAAGATGCCCTTCTGGGGGAAGCGTCCGACAAGGTCAAAGGCAAGGTCGGCGAGACGGCTTCCGACCTCTATGACCAGGGCAAGGAGAAGGCGGCCGACCTCTATTCGAGCGCCGCAGACAAGGCCGGCGAGCTTTATCAGCAGGTCAAGGACGGGGCGACAGGCGCAGGCGAGCAGTCCGGCGCCGCGGGCGCGCCCAGTTCGCCCGGCTCCTCCGGCAATTACGGAAGCTGACAAGGAGGGGAGGCACTGCCTCCCCTTCCCATCGCGTCAGACAGACAAGCCGACACGCCTTGCCGGCCCTGCGCAAGGGTGGCCGACTTTCGGTGACGATTTCGGGCATTGGCCCCAGACCAGGAGAACTCCATGACCGACCGCTTTTCGATGCAGGATCCCCGGCATCAATACCCTGCACCGCCATTTCCCCGCCAGCCACAGGACCCACCGGGGCTTGCCGGCAAGATGACGCCAGCGCCCGATCATGGCGAGCAGAGCTATGCCGGATTTGGACGGCTGCTGGGGCGCAAGGCGCTGATCACCGGCGGCGATTCCGGCATCGGTCGGGCGGCTGCCATCGCCTTTGCCCGTGAAGGCGCCGATGTCGCGATCAACTTTCTGCCCTCCGAGATGGACGATGCCAACGAGGTCATCGGCTATATCGAGAAGGCTGGCACCAAGGCCGTGGCGCTGCCCGGCGATGTGTCGGACGAGAAATTCTGCAAGAGCCTGATCGATGACGCCATCACGCAACTGGGTGGCCTCGACATTCTCGTCATCAACGCGGCCCGACAGCAGGCCCGCAAGTCGGTGACGGACGTCACGAGCGACGATTTCGACAAGACGCTCAAGACCAATCTCTACGCGCTGCACTGGCTGGCCAGCGCCGCCGTGCCGCATCTGCCGCCCGGCGCGTCGATCATCACCACGGCCTCCATCCAGGCCTACCAGCCATCGGCGCATCTGCTCGACTACGCGACCACCAAGGCCGGCATCGTCGCCTATACCAAGGCGCTGGCCGAGCAGCTGATCGAAAAGGGCATCCGGGTCAATGCAGTGGCCCCGGGCCCGTTCTGGACGGTGCTGCAGCCGAGCGGCGGACAGTTTCCCGAAAAGGTCGAAACCTTCGGCCAGGACAGCGCCTTCGGTCGCCCCGGCCAGCCTGTCGAACTCGCCCCCGTCTACGTACTCCTGGCCTCGCAGGAGAGCAGCTATATAACTGGCGAGGTCTTCGGCGTTACCGGCGGCAAGGGGATCGCATAGGCGCTCCTGCTTGTCCGGGGCACAATCCATAAGGCGGACGGAGACGGCTTCATGGGCCCATCTGCACTACCGGCACGAGGGCTATGGCGACCTCTCCCAGCAGCTGATGGGAGAGGTTCTCCCGCTCGAAAAAGACGTCCAAACGCGGGTCGGAATGAACCGGCCTTTCCAGCGGAACCGGTAGTGGGCGCAACCGTTGGCCGAATCCGTTTCAAGGATGGACGCAATGAAAACACTGTTCGGCCCGCGCCTCGATGGCGACGCAACCGAATTTCGACTTTGGGCTCCCGGCGCACAAGCGGTGGAGGTTCTGTTTCCGGATCGGCAAGCCCAATCCATGGACAAGGACGATAACGGCTTCTGGTCGGTCCGGCTGGACGGGTGCGGACCCGGGACGCTTTACCGCTTTCGCTCCGGCGGCCATGAATTTCCCGATCCTGCGTCTCGCCAGCAGGCGGACGGCACCGCGGGGTGGAGCCTGGTCTGCGCGCCGCTTGTACCGAGCGGGCGGGACGGCCCCCTGCGGCCCTGGCACGAAACCATTTTGTGCGAGGTACATATCGGGACAGTGTCGCCCGAAGGGACCTTTGCCGGCCTTGCCAGCCGCCTCGAACATTTCAGGGACGCCGGCTTCACCGCCCTCGAAATCATGCCGGTCAATGCCTTTCCCGGGCAGCGCAACTGGGGCTATGACGGCACCCTGATCTTCGCGCCGGCAGACGCCTATGGCACACGCGAGGACCTGCGTCGGCTGGTGGACCGGGCTCACGACCTCGGGCTCTGCCTCATCCTCGATGTGGTCTACAACCACTTCGGCCAGTTCGACAATTTCATCGAACTCCATGCGCCCGAATGGTTCGACGCCTCGATCGAAACACCCTGGGGCAAGGGGATCGACTTTACCGAGGACATGGTGCGGCAGTTCTACTACGAGAACGCCAGGATGTGGCTGGAGGAATTCGACTTCGACGGCCTGCGCTTCGATGCCATCCACGAGATGAAGACCGAAGCGCGCGACCTCTTCCTGGGCGACCTCGCCAAGGCGGCCCGCAGCGTCAAGCCCGATGCCAAGCTCATCGTCGAGAACATGGACAATATCGCCTCCTGGCTCGACCGTGACGAATGCAACCGGCCGCTCGATTATACCGCCCAATGGAACGACGACATCCATCATGTGCTGCACTACCTGGTCACCGGCGAGCGCAAGCATGGCTATGAAGAAGGTGATCGCGACGCCGTCGCCGACCTCGAAAAAGGCCTGGCCGACGGCTTCATCCATGACGGGGAAGCCGGCGACGACAGCGATGGCAAGAGTCGCGGTGAGCCGGCCAGTCGCCTGCCACCCGACGCCTTCGTCTCCTATGTGCAGAACCACGACCAGATCGGCAACCGCGCCGATGCAAAGCGCCTGCCGGACCGGATCAGCGCCAACAAGCTGGACTTCCTGCATTTCGTGACCCTGCTGGCGCCGCAGGTCCCGCTGCTCTTCATGGGCGAGGACGCGCATATGAGAACGCCGTTTCCGTTCTTCATCGACTTGCCGGAGCACGAGGCCGAAGCGGTCCGCGCAGACCGCTACAAGCAGATGCGCGAGAACTTTCAGGAGGATGTCGGGGAGGGCGGCCTGCCCGACCCGAATGCCATCTCGACCTTCCAAAGCGCCCGCATCGACTGGGACGACTATGCAAGCCCCGAAAGGCAGGCGGCGCTGGACCGGTTCCGGATGCTGGCCAAATGGCGCCGCGATCACCTCTGGCCGCTTGCCGCGACGCCGTGCCGCGATGCCCGCAGCGGGCGCCAGGGTAGTGCGCTGGTTGTCAGCTGGATCTTCGAGGCGGGCGTGCTCACCATGGCGCTCAATCCCAGCGACCGCCCGGCCGACATTGCCTGCGTCGTCACCAATACGCCGGTGACCACGGGTGATTTCACGCAGCAGGGCGAGGTGCTTCGACTGAGCCCCTGGAGCGCAGTGGCCTGGACATCGGTCACCACCGTCTAGACGTGCCAGTGATGGATGCCGGTCGGATCTTGCAGGCAGACCCGACCGGCGTGGCCGCCCGATCAGCGCAGGCCCGGCAGGACGTCGCGGCCGAAGGTGTCGATGAATGCCTCCTGGTTGCGCCCAACATTGTGCAGATGAACCGCGGTAACGCCGAGCGCCATCAAGGCCTCGATGCGCGCGCGATGCCAGCCCGTATCTGCGGAGACGGCAATCCGCTGTCGGATCGTCTCTTCTGTGACCAGCGCCCCGATAGCGTCGAAATCCGCCGGCCGGCTGAGGTTCCAGTTGGTATCGCCGGCGGCAGAGACGGGCCCCCATTGCTCCAGCGAGTTGCGCACAGCCAGCTCGTCGGTGCGGTCCCAGGACAGCGCGTGCTGGACGTGGATGGGCTTTCCCCCGCCGCCATTGTCGCGAAAGGCCCTGACCACCTTTGCCACGACGTCCGGTTCGCCCCCTGTGGTCAGAAGACCATCGGCCCATCCTGCGGCCCATGCCGCCGTCTCCGCCGACACGGCGGCGCCGAACAGCGGGACCGGAATGGGTGGTCGCGAGTAAAGCCTGGCCTCCACAACCGTCACCCGCCCGCGATGGGTGACCGTGTCTCCCGCGAACAGACCCCGGAAAATATCGACGCATTCGCGCAGTCGGGCATTGCGCTCGGGCTTGTCCGGCCAGGCCTGTCCGGTTATGGCCTCGTTGACCGCTTCACCGCTGCCCAAAGCCAGCCACAGCCGGCCCGGATACATTTCCCCGATAGTGGCCGCGGCCTGGGCCAGCACGGCGGGATGATATCGATAGCCAGGCGCCGAAATCATGCCAATGGGCAGTGTGGTCGCCTGCATGGCCGCGCCCAGCCACGACCAGGCATGACCCGACTGTCCCTGTTTCTCGCTCCAGGGATGGAAATGGTCCGAGGACTTGGCGCCGCCAAACCCCGCCGCCTCTGCCTGCTGCACGTAACCAAGAAGCGCGCCGGGAGCGAACTGCTCGTGCGAAGCGTGATAGCCGATAAGGGTCATAGCCCGCCCTCGCGCCAGAGCTGGTGCAATTCATCCACGCTGGTCATCGCCAGCTGGGTCTGGAACCGGCTCCGGTAGATTTCCAGCATGGCGTCATGGGTGGGGTCTGCCGAGCCGAAGAGCGCATCGGCGACCATATGGACACGATAGCCCAGATCGATCGCCCCAAGCGTCGTGGCCAGGACGCAGACATCGGTTTCCCCGCCGCTGATGGCCAGGTGCGTCACCCCTTCCGAGCGCAAAGTGCGGTGCAGCTCGCCGGACCACCATGGCGAATAGACGCTTTTGTCGAACACTCGGGCCGGCGGCACGAACCGGGTCAGCGACGGCACCAGATCGAGCAGGTCCGGCGGCAGCCTGTTGGCCAGCATGTCAGGCCAAAGCGCGTAATAGTTTTGCCAGCGCCCCTGGGCATCTTCGAGGGAATTTGGGGGGATGAAGCGGGTAAAGACCGTGCGCGCCGCCGCCATCGCTACCAGTTCTTCCACCGCAGGCAGTGTCCTGTTGAGCCACGGGACATGCCACTGTGTCTCGTCGGCAAAGAGTGACTGCATGTCGACACACAGATGCGCCCAGTTCTGAAGCGTGTTCAAGGTCTTGTTCCTCCGCAAGACCCACAATCGGTACCGGCCGCAATCGTTCCGATACCAGGGGGAAGCGGGAGCTTTCGCAAGGCGCGGACTTCTGACACGGGGATCTCAATGGAGAGCCTGCCCGGGTGGAGCAATCCTCGCTTCGAGGATGACTCGATAGGCCGTTCTCGCTAAGCAAGCGAAAACCATTCCATGACCACGATGAAGCGATCGGAACCGAGGAAAGTGCCTGTCCGCCGTCCGAGTGCAGATTGATCGAGCTAAGCCAAAGCTTCGTACAGACGCACCATGTTGGTGGCCTCACCACTTTTCCAGTAGACCTTGCACACCAGACGCGAGGGGCTGCCACCTCTGACCAGACGGAGCTTCAAAATACCGGAAGCCGCGCCTTCGGGCGTCTTGTCTGCGACAACGCGTTCGCGGCCGCTACTGGCGTCGCGCAAATCAATGATTCGAAACTCTTCCATCTCGTCCGCCTCCGAGAAGTGAAAATGGGTTATCGAGGGTGAACGCGTGGTGATCCAGATCGATCCGGGCAGGGCGACCATTTAGCCTTCAGGTGCAAGGGCCGCCGCGACCTTTCCGGCTCGGCGGCTTGGCGCTGCTATTCCTGCCGTGGCGGATCGTTGCCGTTTCTGGGAGTGCAAGACGGTGCCATTGGAAAAACGGCCGCTACGGCCGCAGATACGGGGCGGCGCGCCGCCCCGCTTGCTTTTGTCAGGTGTCGAGTTCGCCATCGGCCAGCTGGCCGAGCTTGATCTGGGTGAGCAGGCTCAACTCGTCATAGACATTCCACTCGTCGACGATCTTGCCGTTCTTCCAGTGATAGTGGCTCATGCCCATCACCTGCACGCGCTTGCCCGTCGGGTCGCCCAGCGTGCCCAGAATGCCGTAGCCCAGGTGGTGCCCTTCCATGATCCAGCGCACGGCAACCTTGGTGCCGCCTTCTTCGCAGGGATTGGAGGCGACATGCTGGACTTCGTAGGAGGCGTCCGGCAGCGAGCCTATCAGGCCCAGATGCTGGTGGATGATGGCGGCGTGGCCATAGAGCTCCTTCATCAGGGGCCCGTGATACTGCGCATTGGGCGCATAGTCCTGGGCGATGCGGCCGAACATGCGCTTGGTGAAAATTTCGTGCAGCATCTCGATGGTCTGCGCTTCGATGTCGTTATGCGCGAGCGAAGTATCGGCCTTTTCGGCCGGCGGCGTCTGGCCGACAAAGCGGCGATTCTCGCCGATATCAAGCGAGACGAGGCCAGCGGCAAACTTGGCCTTGGCGGTCTTCATGGCGAAATGATTGGGGTCGAGACCCAGCTGCTGGATGATGGCCATCGTGTCGGCGACGACCCACTCGCGGTAGATCTTGTTCTGGAAGATCATGCAGTCGGCAATGGTGCGGCTGACAAAGGGCTTGCCGGTGGGCTGGCCCAGATGGCCGTATTGGGTATGGCGGCCAGAGCCGGTGACGAGATGGCTGGTATAGAAGCCGTCCTTGTCATTACCGTTCCAGATCACCTGCGTGCCCATGCCGCGGCGCTCCGGGAAGGAGACGAGCCGCTGGATGGTGTCGCGCACGACATCTTCACGATTGTAGATCGTGCCTGTGGTGCCATAGAGCACGATATTGTGCGTGTAGTGGGTGTAGATCAGCCCGATATCGCGCTCGTCCCAGATCTTGTGGGTGCAGCGGATGATGTAGTCGACGATGTCGGTATAGATGTCGTCGAACCCTTCCAGCGACTGGCCGCGGGGGCGATTGGTCGGCGCCAGGTCCTGATAATCGTGGCGCTCGACCTGCAGCACCTCTTCCTTGCGGGGGGCGGGGCTGACGCCCTTGGCCTTGGTGGTGCTGTCGTTGTCGCTCATGGTGACTCCTTGGTCTGCTGCCGGCGAGGCATGGTGGTCGTGTTCTCCCCCCAGCCAGGCACGCATATGACGCGCCACTGCGGCGGGATTTTCAAGCGGGGCGAAATGCCCGGCTTCGGGAATGGTGAAGAAGCGGGATCCGGCAATGCCTTCGGCCAGTTCCTGATGCGCCTCGATGGGGCACACCCGTTCGTCGGCGCCCGCCAGGATCAGCGTCGGCACGGCAATGGCGCCCAGCCGCTGGCGGCTGTCGGCCCGGTTTATGGCCACTTCCGATTGGTCGGCCAGCACGTCGGCGCCGGCATCGCGGGCCATGACCAGGATCACGTCGCGGAGCGCTGGGTTGGCCGCATTGGCCGGGGAGACCAGGCGGGACCAGGCCTCGATTATGTAGCCGTCCATGCCTTCAGCCCTCGCCTTGGCCACGGCGGCACGGCGCAGCGCCGCATTGCCTTCCGGGTCGGGGCGGGGCGTGGTGTCGATCAGCGCCAGCCGCGCAATGCGTTCAGGCGCCTGCGCTACCATTTCCAGGGCCACAATGCCGCCCAGCGAGAAGCCGGCCAGCGCGAACTGTTCCGGGGCGTTGCTTAGCAGCCGCGCTGCCAGGGCGGGGGTCGTTTCCGCGCCGGTCATCTCCATGACACGCATGTCCGGATAGCCGAGCGCCCCCATCAGCGGCAGGAACAGGCGCTCGTCACAGACGGTGCCGGGCAGGAGCAGCAGTGGCACCTGGGCGGATGCAGGGGCGGGCCGCAGCGGGGCAGGGTGTGTGGTCACCGGGTGAACTCGATGATGGGTCGGCCGAGAACGTCGCCCGCCGCCCCGATCGCCTCGTCGAGGTCGACCCGTGTCACCTTGGCGACATGGCCGGTGATCAGCAGCTCGGTCTGCTGGTACTGCATAGGCGTCTCCCATGGGCAGACCATCATCCAATGGTCGAACCCCACTTTCGCAAAAAATTCTGGCAAATATTGAATACGTATGCAAGAACAATCTGCGCCTCGATGAGACGCCCAGGTGTTGGCAGTCTGCCAACCTGTTGCCGTGCTCGCGCTATGTTTCGGAGACAGATGCAATGACCACTTCCCCCTTTCCCGGCGTTACCTATGTGAAGGCCCCCGAGCGGTCCTCGGTGGGCGACAATGCGCCCGTCGAGGCGCTGGTTGCCGAGATCATCGCCAATGTCCGCGCCAATGGCGAAAAGGCGGTGCGCGAATATTCCGCCAAGTTCGACAAGGCCGAACTGGAGGTCTTCGAGGTCACGGATGCGGAGCGGCAGGCGGCGCTGGCCGAGCTCGATCCGCAGACGCGCAAGGACACCGAATTTGCCATTGAGAATGTGCGCAAGTTTGCCCAGGCACAGCTCGCCACGATCCTGCCGCTGGAGGTCGAGACTTTGCCGGGCGTGCATATGGGGCACCGCGTCATCCCCATCGAGCGCGTCGGCTGCTATGTTCCCGGCGGCCGCTATCCGCTTCTGTCCGCACCGATCATGACCATTGTCCCGGCCAAGGTTGCCGGTGTCGACGAGGTGGTTGCCTGCCTGCCGCCCAATGCCCACAAGGCGATGATTGCCGGCTGCCATCTCTCCGGCGCCGATCGCATCTTCAAGATCGGCGGGGCGCAGGCCATTGCCGCAATGGCCTATGGTACCGAGAGCGTTCCGGCCGTCAACAAGATCGTCGGCCCCGGCAATGCCTTCGTCAACGAGGCCAAGCGCCAGGTTTTTGGACCCGTCGGCATCGACCAGCTTGCCGGCCCTTCCGAGATCTTCGTCGTCGCTGACTCGACCGGCGACGCCGAAATGATTGCCACCGACCTCCTCGCCCAGGCTGAACACGACATCCGCACGCGCGTTGGCCTCATCACCACCGACAAGGCCCTGGCCGAGGCCACGCTTGTCGAGGTCGAAAAGCAGCTCCAAACCCTCTCCACCGCCAACACGGCCCGCGAAGCCTGGATCAACTATGGCGAGATCACCGTCTGCGAAGACGAAGCCGCCATGATCGCCTATTCCGACCTCATCGCTGCCGAACACCTGCAGGTCCACACCGCGGACGCCAAGGCCTTCGCCAGGAAGCTGCGGAACTATGGCAGCCTGTTCATCGGCGAGCTGGCCAGCGTGGTCTATTCCGACAAGTGCTCGGGAACCAACCACACCCTGCCCACCATGGGCGCCGGTCGCTACACCGGCGGCCTCTGGGTGGGCGCCTATGTCAAGATCGCCACGCATCAGTGGCTCGACGAACAGGGTGTCAGGCAGGTTGCCCCGCCCGCGGCCCGCCAGTCGGCCAGCGAGGGTCTCGAAGGCCATCGCCGCGCCGCGCAATTGCGGCTCGACCGCATGCAGGCGAAGGTCAACTGAACAAAGCAAAAAGGCCCGCGAATGCGGGCCTTATTCTTATCCCTCTGCCCGATTGGGAGAAGACAGGTTCACTTGATCTCGTCGGCCTCGGCCCAGGCCGCCCGCAGTTTCTCCACCGTGAAACCGGGGGCTCGCGCGGCGGAGAGGATCGGGACTTCCTTGCGCATCACCACATCGATGGCCCAGGCCATGCGTTCGATATGCTCGGCGGGGATGACCACCGCACCGTGACGGTCGGCGTGGATCAGGTCGTTGGGGCGCACTGTCATGCCGAAGACGGTCACGGGGCAGTCGAGCTCGGTCACATGCACGAAGGCATGGCTCGGACCCACGGCCCCGGCGATCACCTGATAGCCTTCATCGAGCATGCCGAGATCGCGCAGAACGCCATTGGTCACCGTACCGGCGACGCCGAGGCCCTTGTGCTGGGCCACCTGCATTTCGCCCCAGAACCCGCCGATGACATGGGGCCAGTCGGTGTCCTCGATGACCGCCACGTTGGGGCCGTCACCCTGCGAAACATACTCGTAGTATCGCATTCTGAGCGCCCGCACCTCGGCTGCCGGCTTCTGGGCCGGTGAGGAGGCGCGGATTTTCGCCGTCCTAGCAAAGCCCACGACCGGCGGCAGCTTGGGATCGGCGCAGACCACGGGGTGTTTGGTAAACCCTTCGGCGGTGCGACCGCCCATGACATGCTCGAGGGCATTGCATACGGTCGGCGTATCGGCCTTGCGCAATGCGGCCAGGGTTTCGGGCGAAATGGTGGGCATGGGTTCTCCTCCGTCTTACCTCTCCCTCTGGGGGAGAGGTCGGCATACAACGCCGGGTGAGGGGGCCTTCCTCCGCACCGGGCCAAGAAAAGGCCCCCTCACCCGACCCGAAGGCGGGTCGACCTCTCCCCCAGAGGGAGAGTTGAAGAGGAGGCCGAGTGCGCCTACTCGGCTGCCTGTGCGGTGGCAAAAACCGGCGCGGCCGGGGACGCTGCCCCGCGAATGACAAAGGCAATCGCGTCGGCGGAAGCCGGGTTGCGGAAGCCATGCATAACACCGATGGGCACGGTCAACGTGTCGCCGGCACCCATGATCAGCGAACCGCCAGCCCAGGTGAATTCCAGTGTGCCGGACTGCACGAAGATCACTTCCTGCTCGGCGCGGGCATGGGCGGGGATGTCGGCGCCCGTTTCCAGCTTGAGGCGGCGCAGGGTGAAGTCATGCTGCCAGTGGCCGCTGATCGGGCCGGCCTTGATGCCATCCTGGCCATCGACATCGCCAATAACGCCGGCTTCCTCGACGCCTTCGCCAGCCAGCGGGGAATTGGGGTCGCCCTTGATATCCTTGGCCTTGATCGCGTACTTGGCCAGCTCGGACAGGGGTGGCGTCGCCAGTTCCCGGAGTTTCTCGGCGGTCGGGGGCTGCTCCAGTTCGGCGCCTTCGGGCACTTTTTCACCCAGCGTGGTGTCGATCAGCTTGCCGCCCTTCAGGAGCTTCAGGCCGAAATCCTCGGCCATCTTGAAGACACTGGGGGCCCAGACCACCTTGCCCGGATCATCGTGGCCAAGCACCACGAAGAGGAAGCCGGTGCCTTCGTCGAGCTTTTCGAAGCCGCGGAACATGTGTGTGGGGACTGTTGCCACATCGCCCGGCTCGACATCGATATAGCCGTCGGACTTGTCGGGGCCGAAGACGAAGCGCCAGCGGCCGGTATGGACCACGAAGGTCTCGGCGGTCAGGTGGCTGTGCTGGGAATTGGTGCAGCCAAAGGGCTGGCGGGCGGCGCCGACATTGAAGCCGTGCGCCTCGGGAATATGCACGACCTGTGCCGGATTTTCCGAAACGCCCGGCCCGATAATGGTGAAATTCTCTTTCCGGTCCGAGCCCGGCGTGCGCGCGTCGATGAAGGCGTTGCGCAGGCCCTTGAGGTCCGCATAGCGCACCAGGCGCTTTTCCATTTCGGCCTGGGTCCAAGTCTTCTGGGTCATGATGAAATCCCCTTTCATAGGGCAGGATAGCATTTTTGCATTCGTATGCAATATGAGTTTGAGATGTGGCTGACCGATGTCATCGGCACCTTTTCTTCAGGTTTTGCCGGGTTTGTAGATGCGGCGGCCGTCGACTTCGACAATGCCGGTCTTGGGCAGGCGCGCCGAGGTGCGCACGATCAGCTCGCCGCTGAGGATGCGGTGCTCGGCCTCGATCTCGCCGCTCGAGATCTGCCCCATCAGGATGTTGACGGTGGCCTCGACCATGCGCTTGAGCGGCTGGCTCATCGTGGTAATGCCATAGGAGGTCCAGCGCGCCGGGCCGACATCGTCATAGCCGACAATGGAGAGGTCGTCGGGAATGCGCAGCCCGAATTCATGGCGCGCCACGTCCATCACCGCGACGGCCATATGGTCGTTGGCGACGAACAGGGCGTCGGGCCGGTAGGGGCGCGACAGCAGGGTCCGCGCAGCGGCTTCGGCTTCGGCGCGATCATAGTTGCCGATGCCCACCGCAATGTCGGTATGTCCGGCTTCGGCCAGGGCCTCGGCATAGCCGGCAAAACGGTCGCGATTGGTCGAGGAGCTTTCAACGCCCGAAATATAGCCGAAGCGCTTGTGCCCGCCAGCGACAAGGAACTCGCCGATGCGCCTCCCACCCTCGCGGTTGCGGGTGGTCACGCTCGAAACGGCATCGCGCTCGGTGGTGCGGTTGAACAGGACCACCGGAATGCCGGCCGTGGCGCATTCTTCCGACAGATGCGAGGAAAGCGTGGTGGAGGCCAGGATGATGCCGTCGACGCGATACTGCATGAGCTGGTCGAAGACCGGGTCGCTGTCGCGGTCCATGTGGCCGGTGAACAGCAGCAGGCGGTAGTTTTCCTTGACCAGCAGGCGCCCGAGCTCTTCGAGCACGTCGGGATAGAACAGGTTCTCCAGATACGCCATCACCACCGCAATGATGCGGGAGCGATTGGTGATCAGGGAACGGGCAATGGCGTTGGGACGGTAGCCCAGTTCCTGGGCGGCGGCCATGACCTTTTCACGGGTCTTGGGAGAGATGGAGGCGCCTGGCGTGAAGGTTCGGGAGACGGCGGATTGCGAGACGCCTGCGCGCCTGGCAACTTCCGACGAGGTTACCCCCGGCTTCCTTACTCCGCTGTCCATCCGCCATCCACCAGAAGTGCGGTGCCGGTGATCAGCGACGCCGCATCGGAGGCCAGAAACACGATCGGCCCCATGATATCCTCCACCCGCCCGAGCCGGCCAAGCTTGATCTTGGACAGAACCCAGGAGCGGAAATCGGGATCGCTCAGGTTCCTGGCCGTCAGCTCGGTTTCGATAAAGGTCGGACAGACCGTATTGACCCGAATATTGCTGGCGCCGAGCTCGATGGCCAAGGCTTTTGTCAGGCCTTCAACAGCATGTTTGCTGGCCGCATAGACGGCACGCCTGGGTCCGCCGACATGCCCCATCTGCGACGAGACATTGATGACCGAACCGCCCAGACCCTCAGCCTGCAGCCTGCCGACAACGGCCTGGGTGACAAACAGCGTCGCCCCGAGATTGATCTGCATGACCGCCTGGTAGTCCGGCGGGGTAATGCCGGCCAGCTCGCTGTGGCGGGCGGTGCCGGCGGAATTGACCAGAACATGGAAGGGCTGGCTGTCGGCAACAAAGCTCTGCACGCCGGCGAAGTCGGTAATGTCGAGGGCCACGCCCTCGACCGACCAGCCGCGCCCTGCCATGACGTTGACGACCTCGGCCACGTCCGCGGCGGTTCGCGCCGCCACCGTCACATGCGCCCCGGCCTCCGCCAAAGCCACCGAGGCCCCCAGCCCGATGCCGCGCGTCCCACCCGTCACCAGGGCGCGCTTGCCATCAAGGCGGAAACTGGGGGTCTTGGGGAGGTGCATCTGCCTAGGCCTTGGTGGTCGGAGTTGCAGCGGTACCATAGGGCACGTTGCGCCCGCCATAGCGGCGCACACGAATATTGGCCTGCTCGGCATGGCCGACAAAGCCTTCCAGCATCGAGAGGCGGGAGCCATATTCCCCGATCATGGCCGATGCCGCGTCGGTGGTGACCGTCTGCCAGGTGCAGGTCTTCATGAATTTGCCGACCCAGAGGCCGCCCGTATAGCGCGCCGCCTTCATCGTGGGCAGGGTGTGGTTGGTGCCGATGACCTTGTCGCCATAGGCCACATTGGTGCGCGGCCCGAGGAACAGCGCGCCGTAATTGGTCATGTTGTCCCGGAACCACATGTCGCGATCGGTCATCACCTGCACATGTTCCGAGGCAATGCGGTCCGCCTCGGCCAGCATTTCCTCATAGCTGTCGCAGACGATGACTTCGCCATAGTCGGCCCAGGATTTGCGCGCCAGATCGGCCGTCGGCAGGATGGCGAGGATGCGCTCGATCTCCTCCATGGTCTCGCGCGCCAGCTTCTCCGAGTTGGTGAGCAGGATGGCCGGCGAATTGGGGCCATGCTCTGCTTGTCCGAGGAGGTCCGTGGCACAGAGTTCGCCGTCCACCGTTTCATCGGCAATGACCAGGGTTTCGGTGGGACCGGCGAAAAGGTCGATGCCGACGCGTCCATAGAGCTGCCGCTTGGCTTCAGCCACGAAAGCGTTGCCCGGCCCGACCAGCATGTCGACAGCATCGATGCTTTGCGTACCGATGGCCATGGCGCCGATGGCCTGGATACCGCCCAGCACATAAATCTCATCGGCGCCGGCCATGGCCTGCGCGGCCACGATGGCGGGGGCCGGCTTGCCATGGAAGGGCGGGGCACAGGTGATGACGCGCGGGCAGCCGGCTACTTTTGCAGTCAGCACTGACATATGGGCCGAGGCCAGCAGCGGATACTTGCCACCGGGCACATAGCAGCCCACCGCGTTGATCGGCACGTGGCGGTGGCCCAGGGTGACGCCCGGCAGGGTCTCGACTGCGAGGTCGAGCATGGTGTCCTTCTGCTTCTGGGCGAAGTTGCGCACCTGGGTCTGGGCGAATGCGATGTCGGCCAGATCCTGATCGGTGAGCTGCGCCTTGCAGTCGTCGATCTCCTTCTGGCTCAGGCGGAAATCCTTGCGGTCCCAATTGTCGAATTTCAGCGACAGCTCGCGCACGGCCTCGTCGCCGCGCTTCTCGATATCGGCGAGGATACCCTCGACCGTGGCGCGGACCTGACGATCCGCCTCCGCACGCTCTTCGACATCCTTACCGCGCTTCAGCCAGACTGGCATGGGGTGGCCCCTCCATTGAGTGTTCGAGATTACTGCATACGTATGCAATACTGCAAGAGTGTGACGCGCAAAAGCACGACTTTGGGTGCATCAGCGTGGGACGGGTGGCCTTTGCACGCTGAAATCGGTGGCGCGTTCGAAGGCATGGCCGATCTGGACGATGCCTGCTTCGGCATGATGTCGGCCGATGATTTGCATGCCGATCGGCAGGCCCAGGTGAAAGCCGACGGGCAGCGCCAGCACGGGGTGGCCCGAAACGTTGAAGCCGATGGTTCGCATCGGTGTCCACACCGCTTCCTTCTCGAAGGGCGCAGCGGGCAGGGCAGTGGTCAGTGCGCCCACGGTGACGAGTACGTCGTGCTGCTCCAGCAGGCTGTCCACCGCCGCACGAAAAGCGCGGCCTTCGGCGCGCGCCCTGGTGACCTCCGCCTCCTCCAGCGAGAGGCCTGAAGCAAGGCTGAGGAAGGCGCGCCGGCCATAGGCCTCGGGGTGATCGCGCAGATTGGCCGCGTGCAGCTTGAAACTTTCGGCATGCAGGATCGCCGCGACGGCAACTTCCACTCCGGCATAGTCGGGCAAGTCCACTTCGCCGACCGCCGCCCCCAGTTCGGACAGCACCGATACGGCCGCATCGATTGCAGCGGTCACTTCCGGCATGGCTTGCGGGTCGTGGGCGAACCAGTTGCGCGCATAGCCGATCCGCAAGCCCGAAATGGGCTCTCCCAGCCGGCTGGCCGCCCGGTTGTCCCCGGACCGTGCGCTCAGCACATCGAGCGTCACGGCTGCCTCGGACACGGTCGCGCTGACCGCACCGACATGGTCGAGGCTGGCAGCCAGGTCCAGCACCCCATCCGTCGGGACGAGGCCGTATGTCGGCTTGAGCCCGACAGTGCCGCAATAGAAGGACGGTCCCCGCACCGAGCCGCCGGTATCGGTGCCCACGGAGGTGCGGATCAGGCCACCGGCGACGGAAGCGGCGCAGCCGGAGGACGAACCGCCGGTAATATGGTCGAGGTTCCAGGGGTTGCGGGCCGGTGGGAAGAGACCGCGATTATCGGGCCCGACCGTCGCCCATTCATAGGTCGCCAGCTTGCCGATGATGACGGCACCCGCTGTCCGCAGCCGGCGCACGACTTCGGCATCCTCGTCTGCGATGGCCTCGGCCCGCCCCGGCGCATTGGCCGTGGTCGCCACGCCGGCGACGTCGATGAGGTCCTTGATGCCGACCGGAATGCCGTGCAGAGGTCCGCGGTCGGTTCCGTCCGCAAGCTCCCGGTCAGCGCGCCTCGCCTCTTCCAGCGCCGCTTCCGTCAGCAGCGCGTAGAAACTCCGATAGGCAGGGTCGCGCTGGCCGATCCGCTCGAGAGTGGCGCGGGTCAGGTGTTCCGATGTCAGGCGGCCGTCACGCAGGCGTGCGCCCAGTTCGGCAATGTCCAGGTCGCAGACGCTTCCATTGCCCGGCATCGACTGGGGCGTTTCGAGCGACGCGAGGCCGGCATGCATCCAGCCGGCCAGCTTTGACACGCCGGTGGCCTCTTCGGGCGTCAGGTTCAGGCCGCTGGCCGCGAGGGCCGACCGGAACCGGGCATCGGATGCGCTGTCACGCGCCATGGGTCAGGCCTCGATCCGTGCGCCGCTGGCTTTGTCGAAGAGATGGCAGGCGGAAGCCGGGATGGCAATGCGCGCCACGTCGCCGATCTCGGCGCGATAGTCCTTGCCGACCTTGATGGAGACCAGTTCGCCGGCCACCCGCATGGACAGCATCGTGGCCTCGCCCAGGAGTTCCACCGAATAGATCGGCGCCTCGATCTGGCCGCCGGAGGTGGCCAGGCTGGCATCCTCGGCGCGGAACCCGAGGGTGACGGCACCGTTGGCCGCCTTCGTGAGGCCCTCGATGCGGATGCCGTCACTGGTGAACACCCCGTCCCTGACCTCGCCGCTCACCAGGTTCATGGCGGGAGAGCCGATGAAACTGGCAACGAAGGTATTGGCCGGGCGGTCGTAGATTTCCATAGGCGTGCCGACCTGCTGGACGAGCCCCTTGTTCATGACGACGACGCGATCGGCCAGGGTCATGGCTTCGATCTGGTCGTGGGTCACGTAGATCGTGGTGGTCTTGAGCGCGTGGTGCAGGTTCTTGATCTGCGCACGGGTCGAGACACGCAGCTTGGCATCGAGATTGGACAAGGGCTCGTCCATCAGGAAGGCGTTCGGTTCGCGTACGATGGCGCGGGCCAGCGCAACACGCTGACGCTGCCCACCGGAGAGAGCCGCCGGGCGACGCTCCAGAAACGGTTCGAGCTCGACCATGGCCGCCGCCTTCATGACCCGTTCATGATGCTGGTCCTGGGGGACCTTCCGGACCTTGAGAGGGAAGCGGATATTCTCGTAGACCGTCATGTTGGGATAGAGCCCGTAGCTCTGGAACACCATGGAAATGTCGCGATCCTTGGGCTCGAGCTTGTTGACCAGCCGATCCCCGATCCAGATTTCGCCCTCCGTGATTTCCTCCAACCCTGCGATCATCCGCATGGTCGTGGTCTTGCCGCAGCCCGATGGGCCCAGCAGGACCAGGAATTCCTGGTCGGCAATGTCGAGGTTGAAATTGTCGACGCCGACGAACTTGTTCCAGCGCTTGGAGACATTCTTGAGACGGATCTGGGCCATTGGGATCAGCCTTTCACAGCGCCGGCGGTCAGGCCGCTGACGATCTGGCGTTGGAAGAAGAGGACGAGGATGAAGAGCGGCACCGTGGCCGAAACCACGGCGGCCACGGCATACATGACATTGCCGGTTTCCTGGATCGAGCCGAGGAAGCTCGAGATCTTGGGTACCATGGTCTGGTTATCGGCGCTGAGCAGCATGGCGGTGACGGCAAAGTCATTATAGGCCAGCAAGAAACTGAAGAGACCGGTCGTCACCACGCCCGGCCACATGACCGGCATGATCACCATGCGGAACGCCTGGAAGCGCGTGCAGCCATCCACCATGGCGCTTTCGTCCAGATCCTTGGGGATCGAGAGAAAGAACGAGTGCAGCATCCAGAGCGTGAACGGCTGGTTGATGGCCACGAGAACAATGATCGAGGTCGGCAATACGCCCCAGATATTGAGCTCGAAGAAGGGCAGCAGGTAGCCCGAGACCAGGGTGATATGCGGCATGGCCCGGAAGACCAGCGCCGCAATCAGGATCCAGAATGCGTAGTTCCGGCCCGAGCGCGCCAGCGCATAGCCGCCCAGGGTGCCCAGCGTCAGCGAGATGGCGGTCACGAAAATGGTGACGATGACGGTATTGACTGCGGCGCGCCAGAAATCACGAGTGATCCAGGCGCCATAATAGCCGGCCCCGGTGAAGGCCTCTCCGGTCTGACGCACGGTCGCGGTCCCGAAAATCGCGTTCCACCAGCTATCGCGGGAGAAGAAGTCGGCCTCCACCTTGAACGATCCCCAGACCGTCCAGAAGAAGGGCACGGCCGCCAGGATCACCCAGATGATGATGAAGCCGTAGATGGTGAGGTTGAGAAGGGCCGGGCGCTTGTGGGCCATCGCTTCGGACATGATCACACTGCCTTGTGCTTGAATTCGCGCCAGGTGCGCACCAGAACCGGGGAAAGCAGGATGACGACGCCGATAATGGTCAGCACCGAGGTCGCGCCGGCCGAGCCGAACTGCTGACTGTCTCCCGTCAGGTCATTGTAGATGAGCCAGCTCAGCGAGGTGGCATTGGCCTCTGCCGAGAAGCCCACGATCGGCTCGAAAACGCGGAAATTGTCCATCAGCTGCACCAGGGCGACAAAGGTCGCGAGCGGTGCCAGATGCGGAATGATGACGAAGCGGATGCGCTCCCAGCGCGAGGCGCCGTCGATCATCGCCGATTCCAGCGTGTCGCCGGGCACGGTCTGCAGCCCGGCATAGAAGACCACGAAGGAGAAGGGGGCATTGGTCCAGACGCCATAGGTCAAGAGGGCCCCCCAGGTCATGGCCGGCGAAGCGCGCAGCGATAGCGTCGGATCGTTGAAGATGTGCTGGATCGTGGCGCCCAGAATGCCATTCGGGCTGAGCATCCAGTAAAGGATCAGCGACCCGATCAGCGGCGTGATGATCATGGGCAGCAGCGAGAAGAAGATGATCGGGCCCTTGGTCACCTTGGGCAGTGCATTGACCGCCAGCGCGATGGCAAAACCCAGTGCCATGGCCAGAGGGGTGACAACGAAGCAATAGACCAGCGTGAAAATCAGCGCCTTGTAGAAGGGCAGGTTGAGGATCTGGGTCCATTTGGCGCCAAGGGTCTGGTCACTGGACAGAATCGCGCCCAGCTCCGCCGTCGCCAGGTGCGCGCGGTTCACATAGGTACCCAGTCCGTTGAAGCGGCCCAGGGGCTGCTCCTCGCGAAGGGCTGCGGTAGCAGCAGTATCGATCCGACGTTCCTTGGAACAGCCGCCGAAGGGCTGGCAGTTCTCGACCTCGACCATGACCTGCTCATGGCTCACATAGAAGGACTGCACCACGACCGACACGATCGGCAGGGCAATGAACAGCACCATGGCGATCAGCGATGGCAGGATGAAAGCAAAGAATGTCTTGTGTGGCATTGCCTGCCTCCCTGAAAGCGCTGGCCTGTCAGCGATGATGATGGAACAGCAGGGCGTGCGAGGCCAAGCCGGTTTCGGACCGAGGGGGTTCTTCCGGCCTGGTCCGTTGCCTCCCCCCGCTTGCGGGAGGAGGCGTCGCAGCACGTCCGAGGGAGGACTACTGGAGGAAGCCGGCCTCGCGGGCAGCTGTGTCATAGGCGGCCTTGACGTCGGCCAGGGCCTGTTCGGCATCTTCCGAGCCGGCGACGAATTCGGCCAGTTCAGTCGACAGGGCGGTGTGCAGCAGGCCCATATAGGGCTGCATCGGATAGGCGCGGGCACCGGCATTGGCATTGGCGATGACCCCGACCGCCGCCGGACCCGGTTCGTAACCGGCGATCAGCCAGGTCGCGACATCCTTGTTGGCGGCCATCATTTCGGGGCTGATGCCGTGGACCATGGCGCGGAAGGACGCTTCGGCGTCTTCATCCGAAATGTTCTTGGCAATGGTGAAGCCGTCCCACCAGAGCGCGGCCGCCGGAATGGTGCCCCCACCAATAGTCGGCGTAGCGGCCAGCACGGTGTTTTCCACCACGCCCTCGACAGCGCCTTCGTCATCCAGGACCGCACCCGCGAGCGAGCCCCATTCGTTCATGATGGCAACGTTGCCGGCCTCGTATTCCTTCTGGATTTCATTGGCGTCAAAGGTCAGGTAGTCCGGATCCATATAGGCGATCATCTCGCGCATGACGCGCAGCACTTCGAGCCCGTTCTCGTTGTCGATGGTCAGCTCGGCGCTGCCAGGGGCGAAGAATTCGGCGCCGGTACCGAGGTAGTTGTTCACGAACTCGGCAGCCAGGTCCCAGCCCGGCTTGACCGACGCGGCCAGCGGATAGTCCATCAGGCCCGCTTCCTTGATCGCGGCGGCGGCGGCCAGGACTTCATCATAGCTGGTGGGTGGCTCGACGCCGGCCTCTTCCAGGATGTCCTTGCGGTAGAACATGTGCTGGCCGTTGCCCATGAAGGCGATAGCCATGACCTTGCCATCGATCTTGACCAGCTGGCTCGGCTGCAGGTCCTGGCCGTATTCGGCCACCAGGTCGTCGAGCGGGCGGATCAGATCGTCATTGAGCAGCGGCACGATGGAATTGTTGGCGACCACGGCCACCGAATATTCTGCCGGATTGATGGTCAGCGCCGGCACCTGGATTTCCTTGTGCTCGGCGGTCGCATTTGCCGTCACGGTGACTGCATCGGTGGCGCATTCCTGCGCGGTGGCATTGATTGTCCGCAATGCTTCGAAGTCGTTGCTCAGAATGCGCACCGATCCGGCCTCGATGCCGCAATCGGCATAAGCAGCGCCCGTCCCCAGGGCCAGTGCAATCGCCGACACGGCGAGCGTAAGAAGGGGCTTCATCTTGGTTCTCCTGACTTTGGGTACTGCGTACCCACCCTCGTTGCGCTTGCCGGCGTTGGCGGGCACAACATTCAACGTTCCAACCCTCTGCATACGTATGCGACTTAATTTTGCATTCGTATGCAAAATGCAGCTAAGCACATCATTCGGCCGTGCGCAATGGTCCTGTTTTTGCAGTTGAACGGGGAAGCAGGTTACCGGCATTGGCGGTCTGGCCGACGACAGAAGCTGAACCCTGGGGTCCGCAAACCTGGATCGTATCCTCAAGCAGGGACCTTGAGGACGGGCATGTAAGCCAGCGCGGCGGAAGGACGGGTCGAGGTCATGAAGCCGGTGGAGAATTCCTGACGCGCAGCGGCAAATCATGTCGGGGAAGAGTGGCGCTCCTGTCTCGACGCCAGGTTTCCAACTTGGGATTGCCCTCGCGAGACAGGAGCTTGCCCAGAGCAATTCGTGCCTGGAACTTCAGGTTCGGCGACGCCGGCTCCGTGGCATCACGGAGCCGGTCAAGCCAACTTCCTGCGCGACCGCCTTTCGCTGCTGCAATCGCAGACGCGCTGCCGATAGCCCTCGAGCCCTAACCTACAGCGCGCAGGTTGAGAACGGGAGAAGTGCGCCTTTCGGCACGGCTAGATTCTCAATCCGTTCTCATCGAACGCGAGAAGCGCTCCCGGCTCGAAACCGACAGTAATCGGGGCGCCGTCGGCTATCCGCGAGTGCCCCTTCTGCTGGATGGTCACCTTTGTAGCGCCGTCATTGCCAACGGCATAGACATAGGAGACGCCCCCCAATTGCTCGACCACCTGGGCATGCGCCGTCAGCATTGGGCCCTGGCCAGCGGCCTCGCTGAAATGTTCGGGTCGAATGCCGACGCTGACCTTCTGCCCGATCGCGCCGCCGCTGCCGCGCCGACGCACCGTGAGCCCCGGCGCATCGAAGGCGTCCAGCGCCACGGTGATGTCGGGGCCATCGATGGCCGTCACAGTGCCGTCGAGGAAGTTCATGCGCGGCGAGCCAATGAAGCCGGCGACGAACTTGTTGTCCGGGTTGTCGTAGAGATCGATTGGGCTGCCCTGCTGTTCGATGCGACCGGCGCGCAACACGACGATGCGGTCCGCCAGGGTCATTGCCTCCACCTGGTCATGCGTCACATAGACCATGGTGGCGCCCAGCTGCTGGTGGAGCTTGGCAATCTCGATGCGCATCTGCACGCGCAGCTCGGCATCGAGATTGGAAAGCGGTTCATCGAACAGGAAGGCCTTGGGTTGACGCACAATGGCGCGGCCGATGGCGACGCGCTGACGTTGTCCGCCGGAAAGCTGGCGCGGCTTGCGTTCCAGGAGATCGGTCAGTTCCAGGATGCGCGCCGCCTCCATGACGCGCTCGGCAACCTGGTCCCTGGGCATGCCGCCCATTCTCAGGCCAAAGCCGAGATTCTGCTCTACCGTCATATGCGGATAGAGCGCGTAGGACTGGAATACCATGGCCACGCCGCGTTCGGACGGGTCGAAATCGGTGACGTCCTCGCCGCCGATCAGGACCTGGCCGGAACTCGGCTCCTCGAGCCCCGATATGGTGCGCAACAGGGTGGACTTGCCGCAGCCGGACGGGCCGACAAACACCACGAACTCGCCGTTGGGAATGTCGAGATCAATGTCATGGATCACCTTGACGGCGCCAAAGCTCTTGTTGATGCCTCGCAATTTCAGTTCTGCCATCGTCTCCTCCTTGCCGATGGTTAGAGTTATCTCAGCGGCTGGCCCAAAGGGCGCCGCGCTCGAACATGGTGCGCATCTGCGGCACCTGGAATTCGTCCACTACGTGTCCGAGCGCTGAATAGAAGACCCGGCCCTTTCCGAACCTGCGCTTCCACGCCACGGGCATGACGACGCCCTCGATCTCGTCGAAATACTCGCCCGAGAATGTCGTCGTGGCCAGGACCTCAACGCTGGGGTCGAAGTGCATGTAGTATTGTTCCGAGCGGTAGTCGAAATCGCCGAGACCGAGCATGATCGGATCCTCGGGCCTGGTCACGTTGACCGTGAAGTCGATGATATTGCCGGGATGGGCGACCCACTGGCCGCCGGTCATGAACTGATAGTCGGGCTCGTTCCGGAAACTGTCGCACATGAGGCCGTGAAAGCCGGCAAGCCCGGTGCCGCCTCGAACGGCAGCGATGAGATTGGTCAGTTCCTCGCGCTCGATGCGCGACATGGTAATGGCGGGGATGATGAGATCGTATCGAGGCAAATCGGCATCCGCAAAGGCTTCGGTCGTCGCCTCGATATCCACCGCATAGTCGTGCGCCTCAAGGAGAGTGCCCACCAGGCGGGCGCTCTGCTCGGGGGTATGTCCATCCCAGCCTCCCCATACGATGAGGGCAGATTTGGTCATTGCAATTTCTCCTGATCGGCTGAAGTCCAGGGGGCGCTGTAGATGTCGCGCAGCACCAAAGCCGCGGCGCCACGTGCCCAGAGCTGATCGTCGAGCGTGTCAAGGATCAGCTCGGTTGATGCGTAATGCGCGCGAAAACTGTTGGCCGCTGCGGCGGCCCTCAGCGAGGCTCCGACCAGGTCGCCGTAGCGGCGCGATTCGACCACAACGATGATCTTTTCGGGGTTGATCAGGTTGATGACATGAGAGATCCCGATCCCCAGATGGGCGCCATGCGCCTCGATCACGGCGCGCGCATTGGCATTGCCACTGTCACAGGCTTCGGCCAGCGCTGCCATGATGGAGCCGCGGGCCAGGGGTGTCTGGAGGAAATCCTCACCGAGCGCCCTGGCCGCCTGCTGGCGCAAGGCGGCGTCGCTGGCATGGGCATTGAGACAATCGAGCTGACCGCAATCGCAGGCAATGCCCTTTCCCGACACCTTGAGGTGGCCGAAGGTGGGCCCGAGCGTGCTGGCGCCCCGATGCACGTCGTCGTCGAGCCAGAGGCCAAGGCTCGCCGTCTGGTCGAGCACGATCACCCCGAAACTCTTGTCGCGCTGTGCATGGCCGAACCAGGCCTCCGCCAAGGCAAGCAAGTTGGCAGGCTTCTCGAGCTTCACCGGCAATCCGGTCCGCTCGCCCAGCATGGCGCTCAAGGGCACTTCGCGCTCCCCGAAGACCGAGCTCGCATAGCTGCGGCCGGAGCGCGGGTCGACAAGCCCCGGCACACCGATGCCAATGCCGCGGATGCGCTTGCGATCGACGCCGGACTTGTTGATGCAATCGTCCATCGCATCCTCGATGAGATCGGCAATCACCTCGGCGGGCTGGCGCGCCAGGCGGATCGGCAACTGCACCGACGAGACAACCTCCCCCCGGAAGTCGATCAGTGTGACCGTCGTCGTTGCCTCGGAAATCTTGATGCCCAGCACATAGGCGGCGTCTGCCACGAGCCCCAGCAACACGCGCGGTCGGCCGCGATGCGTTTCCTCGTTGGCCTGGCTATGCGTGGCATGGATGAGCCCTTCCTCGATCAGGGCGCCGGTAATGGCTGAAACAGTCGTGCCGCTCAGAAGCGTGCGCTCCGAAATCTCGACGCGCGAAATCTGGCCGTGGAACCGGATGGTTTCCAGCACGTGAAACTTGTTGATTTCGCGCATCAAAAGCGGATCGGCGATCTTCACGGCCAAGAGGGCACCCCGGCGAACAAATTCAGGATCGGTGATTTAGTTTGCTGTCTGTATCAAAGTCTTGTGTCAGTTCCTAGCGGAGACTCGCCATACGCCTCGATAAAGTGCAATTACGTCATATATTTCAAGGTGTTATACAATGATCGTCATTCACCTCCTTTTCGCGAAACAAGTACGAGGTACGTTCCTCTTGCGTCTTTAATAAGGGATGCGTAGAAAGTAGCAAGTGGCGAGTTCTGGGAGGATCGCGTCATGGCGGCACGGGAGTGGACCGGATGGTCCAGGCCGCATCACATAAGGAGGAAACAAATGAAGCATATTGCGCTCGCCGCAATGCTTGGACTGGCTGCAGTTGCACCCGTTCAGGCCCAGACCGTGGTCCAGCACCTGCACATCACGTCCATCCCGGCTGAGGTGGAATTGATGAACAGTATCGCCGCCGATTTCATGGCCCAGAATCCCGATATCGTCGTGGAACTGCCGTTCCTCGAAAACGAGGCTTTCAAGGCCAAACTGACCACCCTGCTGCAGTCAGCCGATGCACCTGACGTCTTCCACACCTGGGGTGGCGGCGTTTTCTATGAGCAGGCCAAGGCCGGATTCCTGCGTCCCATCGAGGACGTTCTGAGCGACGAAGCCAAGGAAGCGGTGGGCAGTGCCGGCATCGCGGCCTACACCGCCGCCGACGGACACCTTTACGGCGTCGCGCGCGATGTTGCCGAAGTCGTGCTGTGGTATAACAAAGCCCTGTTCGAACAGGCTGGCGTCGACCCCGCCAGCATGGAAACCTGGGAAGGTTTCCTGGCCGGTGTCCAGAAATTCAAGGATGCGGGTATCACCCCGATCGCCATCGGCGCCAAGGACAAGTGGCCCGCTCATTTCTGGTGGTCCAAGCTGGTCGTCCGCCAGGCCGGTATGGAAGGCTTCCAGGCCGCAGCGCGCGGCGAGGGCGACGGTTTTGCCGGCGAGGACTTCGTCAAGGCTGGCGAGTACTTCCTGGAACTGGCTGCCCTGGAACCGTGGCAGGATGGCTACCTGGCAGCCGGCTATGGCGACGCCTCGGGCTATTTCGGCGACGGCAATGCCGCAATGCACCTGATGGGCGACTGGGACTACGGCGCCATGAAGGACAATTCGGCCAACAAGGAAGGCATTCCCGACGACCAGCTCGGTATCCTGCCTTTCCCGACCATCGAAGGCGGCAAGGGCGACCCCACTGACACGCTGGGCGGCCTGGGCGGCGTGCTGTTCAGCAAGAACGCCTCGGATGCGGCCGTGCGCTGGGTGGAGTTCTTCAATAACCAGGAAAACCAGGCGAAATACGCCCAGGACGCCTATTACATCCCGATCTCCAAGGGTGCAGCCGACGTCATGACCAACCCGTTCAAGGTGCAGATTGCCCGCAATATCGGCAATGCACACTGGCACGCGCTGTTCTTCGACCAGGCCCTGGGTCCCAATGTCGGTGGCGTCGTCAATGACGTCTCGGCGGAACTCTCAAGCAACTCCATCAGCGCCGAAGAAGCAGCGGAGCTGATCAAGGAAGCCGTGGACGACTCTCTCTGAGTTCGCCAATGGCCCTGGCGGGCAGCCTGCCCGCCAGGGTCAGTCATCCACCAAGCAACGCCCCGTGTCTGCTGAGCGGAATCCATACCGGGCGCGAGGAGAATTGCCATGAGCACAGTTTCTGCGGGTGCCACAGCCGGGGTCATGCCGACCACCCATCGCCGTCGCTACATGGATCGCAAGAGCCTGGTGCCGCTCCTGCTCTTTCTGCCGCCGTCGCTGATCCTCTTCACGGTCTTTGTCGTTCTGCCGATGATCGACGCGGCGACCTTCTCGTTTTTCGACTGGAACGGCTACGGGCCGATCACCGATTTCGTCGGCTTCGAGAACTATGCCGACGTCATCACCCACCGCAATTTCGGCACCGCCGTCCGCAACAGCCTGATCGTGGTAGCCGTGTCCTTGCTGATCCAGTTGCCGCTGGCCATGTGGTGCGCCATTGCTCTGGCGGAGCGCGGTGCGCATATCAACCTGATCCGGGTCCTGTTCTTCCTGCCCTACATGCTGGCTGAAGTCGCGGCGGGCCTGATCTGGAAATTCGTCTATGACGGCAATTACGGGCTGCTCCCAGCCATTGGCGGGGCCATCGGCGTCGACATGCCCTTCGTGCTCGGCGACAAGCTCTGGGTGATTCCGGCGATCATGCTGGTCATCACCTGGAAGTATTTTGGCTTCCACATGATGATCTTCATCGCCGGCCTGCAATCGATTCCCAATGAGGTCATCGAGGCAGCCCGCCTGGATGGTGTCAGCAAGTGGCAGATCGTGCGCCACATCAAAATCCCGATGATCCGCTCTGCCATCGTCATCTCGGTCTTCTTTGCCATTACCGGGGCGCTGCAGCTGTTCGATCTGATCATCCCGCTCAGCAATGGCGGGCCATCCCATTCCAGCCACACGATCGTGACCTTCCTCTACCAGTTCGGCATCCTGCGCATGAAACTTGGTTTTGGCGGCGCCGTCAGCGTGCTGCTGTTCATCGCCTGCGTCATCGTCGCGCTGGCCTATCGTCGCGTCCTGTTCAAAGTGGAGCAGAATTGATGGCTGCCACATCCAAGAAACGCCGCCCGGTCATCTCTCCCGTCCAGTGGATCAGCCTGATGGTCGTGGCCGCCTTCGTCATCGTGCCATTCTACACGACCGCGCTGGGCGGCTTTAAGGAGATCGGCGAACTGCGCGTCAATCCCTTCGGCCTGCCGGCTAGCTGGGACCCGATCCGGTTTACCGAAATCCTGGGCGGTCCGCGATACTTCTCCTCCCTGGGCAATTCCCTGCTGATCGCGGGGGGCACGGTTCTGCTTTCGACATTGGTCGCTTCGATGACGGCCTTTGCCCTGGCCCATATCAAGTTCTTCGGGTCCAAGTTCATCCTTGGCTACCTGATGCTGGGGCTGCTCTTCCCCGCAGCCACGGGCATCCTGCCGCTGTTCATCAAGATGCGCGACCTGGGCATGCTGGACAGCCACTGGGGCATCATCACCGTGCAGGTCGCGTTCAGCGTCTCTTTCTCGGTCTTGCTGTTCCACAATTTCTTCAAGGAACTGCCCAAGGACCTGATCGACGCCGCGCGCATGGACAATTGCGGCTATATCCGCATCTACTGGTACATCACCCTGCCGCTCTGCCTGCCGATCATCGCCACGGTGGGCGTGTTCAACTTCGTGGGCAGCTGGAACAGCTTCCTGCTTCCGCTCATCGTCCTCAATTCGGAGGCAAAGTACACCTGGCCGCTGGGCATCATGCAGTTCCAGGGGCAGTTCGGCTCAGACTGGCCGCGCATCCTGGCCTTCCTCACCCTCTCGATCATGCCGGCCATCGCCTTCTTCCTGCTGGCCCAGCGCTATGTGATCTCGGGTCTGACAGGCGGCGCCGTCAAGGGCTGAGGCCACGGCGTATTCAAGCCAAAAGAAAGCCCGGCTTTATGCCGGGCTTTCTGCTTTTCAGGGAGATACTGCCGACCCTGATCAGGGATCGAAGAAACCGGCGTCCTCGTCCTTGAGATACTTCCGAGCCCCCTCCGGGTCGATGTCGAGCCCGAGGCCCGGCGCTTCGAGCAGGTCGATCATCGAGTCCCTGACGATCTGCTTGGGCAAGCCCACCACGATATCCTCCCACCACGGGTCCGAGGCGCTGGGATATTCGAAGGCGATGAAATTGGCGGGCAGGGTGGCGCAGACATTGATCAGGGCGCCGAGGCCCAGAAGGCCATTGGCCGTGCCATGCGGCGCCATCATGATCGAATGCATATAGGCGTGCTCCGCCACCCATTTCAGCTCGGCCATGCCGCCGATATCGGCCGGATCGGGACCGATGACCCGCACCGCCTGGGTCTCGATCAGCTCCTTGAAATTGTGTCGCAGATAGATCTGCTCACCGGTATGAATGGGCGTTGTGGTGGAGCGCGTCAGCTCCCGATAGGCCTGCGGGTTGACCCAGGGCACATAGTCTCCGGTCAGCATGTCCTCGAGCCACATCAGGTTGTATTTTTCCACCGCATTGGCGAATCGGATGGCGTCGGGCAGGAACCAGCCCGGACCGCAATCGAGCGCCAGCGACACCTTGTCCCCCAGCACGTCCTTCATGGCGGCCACGCAATCGAGCATGTGGTTGAAGCCGCGCTCGGAAATCTGCCCCTGGTCCATGGCGCCGTGATAGCCGGCATTGTTCTGGCGCACCCCGTAGTGGAAACCGTCGATCGTGTCCTTCATGTTCGAATGGAAGCTGATGCCCTGCTTGACCATGAAGAAGTTCTGGCTCTGCTCCATCATCCATTTGACGTCGGCGGCGTAATCCTCCGGCCTGTCCCCGCTGCGTTTCCGGCGGATCGATCCGTTATAGACGCGCACCTGATCGCGCACCTTGCCGCCGAGCAGCTTGTAGGCCGGTACATTGGCAGCCTTGCCTGCAATGTCCCAGAGCGCATGCTCGATGGCGCTGACGGCCGCGCCATAAGGCTTGAAACTGCCGCGCTGCCGGATCTTGAGCATGACCCGCTCGACATCGGTCGGGTCCTCCCCGATCAGCGCCTCGCGAAAATGCAGCACGAAGGGCTTGAGATAGGTTTTGGTGAACTCAACCTCTCCCAGCCCGTAAAGCCCCTCATCGGTGACGATGCGCACAATGGGATGACGCCCGATGACGGCGCAACGCAGGTCGGTGATCTTCATGGCGAACCTCTATTGCAGCGCCGAAAACGCCGTGGGCGTCAGCAGCTGGCTGGATATGTTGGCAATGATCTGCCCATCACGCTCCGATGCGTCGCGAGCGGCGTGCCAGGCCGGATCGGCGACAAAGGCGGCCCATTTGGTCTCGCGTTCGGCCAAGGATTCCCAGGCAAGCAGATAGGTCAGGCGGTTGCTGTTCTCACCGATGACGGTGGTGAAGAAGCCGGCCTGGCGGATGCCGTGCCGATCCCAGATCGCCAGGGTGGCCTGCGAGAACCGCTCGAGCAAGGCCGGCAGCCGGCCCGGCAGGCAGTCATAGATGCGCAATTCGTAGATCATTGTGTCCAGTATCCTTTCGCCTCACCTGATGATGGGGTGAGACGTCTCAGCTCCAGGTCCGGTCCCAGGAATATTCGTCGTCCCACTGCTCGGTCGGCCGCCAGATGCCGGTCACGCCCGGCTGCAGGTGCTCAACGATGACATCGTCGGCGATATCGTCGATGCCGAGACCCGGCCTGTCGGGCACGGTGATGAAGCCATCCTGCACCAGCGGCCGGGGCAGGCCGGTGACAATGTCGTCCCACCAATCCACCTCCACCGAATGATATTCGAGCGCCATGAAATTCTCGGTGGCCACGGCCACATGGGCGGCGGCCATGGCGGCGATGGGGCTTTCGGCCATGTGGATGGCCATGGCCACGCCGTGGTCCTGCGCCATGTCGCCGATCTTCTTGGTTTCGAGAATGCCACCCGAGGTCAGCAGATCAGGGTGGATCACGGAAATGCCGGCCTTGAGCAGCGGCTCGAAGCCTTCCTTGAGGTAGATATCCTCGCCCGTGCAGATGGGCACCGTGGTTGACTGCTGCAACTGGCGGTACTGGTCGGCATATTGCCAGGGGATCACGTCCTCGAGCCATGCGGGAACGTATTTCTCGAGGCGCCGGGCCAGTCTTATGCCGTTCTGCAGCGAGATATGGCCGACATGGTCGATGGCCAGCGGTACCTCGTAGCCGATGACCTCGCGCACTTCGGCAATGTATTGTTCGAGCAGGTCGAGGCCCTTGTCGGAAAAGTGCAGGCCCGTGAACGGGTGGCGCACATTATGCGTGTCATAAACCGCGTTGCGTGCCCGCCGATCCTCCATCGAGCGGGCCGGGCCGTGGCCGGGATGGACGCGATAGCCTTCCAGCGATCCGGCCGGCGCCACAACGGCACCCGGCACGTCGGCAATCTGCATCAGGCCCAGGTCCATCTTGAGGAAGGTGAAGCCCATGTCCATCCGCGCCTTGAGGCGCCTGCCGGTTTCGGTGCCACTGGGCTTTTCGGCATCCGTGTCGCAATAGATCCGCACCTTGTCGCGGAACTTGCCGCCCAGCATCTGGTAGATCGGCACGCCATAGGCCTTGCCGGCAATATCCCACAGGGCAATCTCGACGGCCGAGACACCACCGCCCTGTCGGCCATGGCCGCCGAACTGCTTGAGGCGCCGGAACAGGCGATCGACATCGAGCGGATTTTCGCCCAGGAGGCGGCTCTTGAGCATGAGCGCGTAGGTCGCACTGGCGCCGTCGCGCACTTCGCCAAAACCCACGATACCCTGATTGGTGTAGATCTTGAGCAGCGCCGAGGTGAAGGGAGCGCCGACGATCTCGGCCACCCGCATGTCGGTGATGCGCAGTTCGCTCGGCCGCGATGCGGTGCGGATATTGTGTTCTATGGTTTCGGCGGCCGTTGGCACATCCACGTCTTGTCCTCCCGTGACGCCGGCAAGCTCTTCACCGGCCTTGTCGTCATGACCTCTCGTCGAACTGGATCTGGTTGTCGTCCAGGTAATCCCGGTTCATCTCGATGCCGAGGCCCGGCGCCCGGTTGAGCTTGAGGCTGCCATTGGAATTGTCGAGGGGCCTGTCGATCAGGTGATCGTATTTGCTCAGGTTCCATTCGGAAGTTTCGAGCCGGTAGAAATTGGGCACGGTCATCATCACCTGCGCACCGGCAACGACATTGATTGGCCCGGCCGCGTCATGGGGCGACACGGGGATGTAATAGGCCTCGCACAGGGCCGCGATTTTCTTGAGTTCGGTAATGCCCCCGGTCCAGGTGACGTCGGGCATGATATAGTCGGCGAGCCGGTTTTCGAGGATGGGCACAAAGTCCCACTTGGTGTGGCCGCGCTCACCCCAGGAGATGGCCGCATTGACCTTGTCGCGGACCTGCCGCAATGCCTCGATGCTTTCCGGCGGGACGGGCTCCTCGAACCAGTCGATGTCGCCGGCCTCCTCGAGGTCGCGGCAGCAGCGGATCGCGGTGGGGACGTCGAAGCGCCCATGGGCGTCGATGAGAATATCGACATCGGGCCCCGCAGTTTCGCGGATCAGGGCCGTGAGTTCGGCGGCCTCGCGGGCATGCTTGCGGTCCATGGACCCATCGAGATAGCCATCGGCCTGTTCGCGGGCGATCCCGTTCCTGCCCAATGGCCCCTGCTGCGGATAGGGGTCGAACTTGAGGGCCGTGTGGCCCGAGGCGATGATGTCGCGGATTTCCTGGACAACGCCTTCCCTGCTGGTGAACTTGCGCTGGTCGGGATGGGTATAGAGCAGCACATCTTCACGCACCGCACCGCCTAGCAATTCGTAGATCGGCTGCCCGAGGACCTTGCCTCTGATATCCCAAAGGGCGATGTCGATGGCGCTGAGGCATTCGACGGCGGCGCCGCGGCTGCCCATATAGGTGAAATTGCGGAACACCTTGTGCCAGATCTGTTCGATGCGACCGGGATCATCGCCTTCGACGATCTTGCTGATCTGCCGGAGCATGACGCAGAGCGCCCGGTTGGCCACAAAGGTCGTGGTGGTGATTTCGCCCCACCCGGAAACGCCCGCATCAGTCGTCACTTCGACGAACAGGAATTCCCCCCAATAGGATGCCTCGGTCTTGATCAGCCACGGCCTGACGCCCGTGATCTTCATGTCCCCTCCCAGATTGACGCCTAGCTGGCCCGCGCCGCCTCCGCGGCCCGCATGTGTTCCAGAATATGGCGGCCCGACCCCTCCACGTGCTGGGCCACCAGTGCCGCTGCCTTGTCCGCCTCACCATCCTTGATGAGCTGGATCAATTCGCGATGCTCCCGCAGCACCTGCACACGCCGGGCCAGGGTGAAATTGAACCTGCGGCTGACTGCACGCAGGACTTCGCGGTGTTTCCACCAGAGTTCGGCGGCGTGCTGATTGTAATGCCGCTCGTACATGATGGTGTGGAATTGCGTGTCCAATTCGCTGTGGCGAATGGGATCCTCGAAATTGTTCCGCTCGATTTCCGCCTGCACAGTCTCGAGTTTGACAATGTCGTCATGGGTGGCCATCCCGACGAACCAGCGGGTCAGTGCCGGTTCGATCAACACCCCAATCTCGTAGATGTCGCGCACGAAATTCTGGTCGATGGCACGGACACGCGCACCGCGATTTGGTGAAATCACGACGAAACCCTCGCCCCGCAGCATCTGGAGTGCCTCGCGGATGGGATTTGTCGATGTGTGGTGGCGCTGGGCCAGATCGGCGACCACCAGGCGCTCATTGGGCCTGAGTCGCCCCGCGATGATGTCGTCCCGGATCTGCTGATAGACTGAGTCGCCGGCTGGCGTGGCTCCGCTGAACTCCATTCCCGCCGGTGGCTGCGCCTTGAAGGCCGTCATCCCAATAGTCCCTTTGTGCTCGCTCCAGGCGTTGGCACTAGCCATTTCAGGCCGCTGAGTCTGCGCATTATCGGCATATTGCACAGCGATGAACTCAGATAATGTATAATCCTGCGCAGTTGACACGCAATATGGCATCTGCAACGGTATCCGCAAGGCGTATTGTACATAAGAGGCAAAGCCCGATGTATTCCGCCGACAAGGGACCTGCCGCAGCAATCAGGGCAGGGTGACAGGAGGACTAGATGAGGACTTACCGAATGGGCCGTGCGCTTGCGCGCGGCGCAGTTGTCTCTGCGCTTGCTGTTTCTATGCTGAGCACGTCCGTGATGGCTCAGGGCGTGGATCTCAGCCAGTGGTCGCCGGAATATGTACGCTCGATCGCCGGCACCGAGGAATACGACACTGCCGAACAGTGCGGCGCCGTAACGCCGCTCGACTACGAGGGCAAGCTGACCTTCTGGTACCAGGGTGTGTTCGAGGGTGACCCCGACCTGCTTCGCCAGTATTACCGCGACTTCTTCGAAGCGTTCCGCACCACCTATCCCAACATCGAACTGGAAGAACAGGCGCTCACCTACAACGACCTGCTCGACAAGTTCCGTACCGCCCTGCTGGGCAATGCCGGCCCCATGGTGGTGCGCCTGCAGATCCTGGGCGGCGTCGAATTCGCGTCCAAGGGCTATCTCCAGGAACTCAAGCCCGAGGATGTCGGCTGGAAGACCGAGGATTTCTGGCCCGGCGCCATGAAGTCGGTGATGTGGGAAGGCAAGGCCTATGGCATTCCCACCAATAACGAGACCATGGCCCTGATCTGGAATGCCGATATTTTCGAGCGCGCAGGCCTCGACCCCGACTCGCCACCGGAAACCTGGGACGACGTGGTCGCCTATTCCAAGCAGATCCACGACACGCTTGGCGTGGCCGGTTACGGCCTGGTTGCCCGCAAAAACGCCGGCAACACGCCCTATCGCTTCATGCCCCAGCTCTGGGCCTATGGCGGCGGCGTGTTTGACGAGGCCGATCCCAGCCCGACTTACGGCGAAATCCGTCTCGACAGTCCCGAAAGCATAAGGGCGCTGCAGGCATCCTACGACATGTATGTCCAGGATCAGTCGGTGCCGGTCTCGGCCCTCACCAACCAGCAGGCCGACAATCAGCCGCTTTTCCTCGCCGGCCAGCTGGCCATGATGATCAGCCACCCCTCAGACTACAACGTGATGCTTGACCTGCAGGCCAAGGCGACCGGCGCAGATCAGGAAACGGCGCAGACCGTCATCGACAACATGCGCTATGGCCTGATCCCCAAGGGCCCGGACGGCAAGCGTGCCGTCGTGTTCGGCGGCTCCAACATCCACATCCTCAACCCCGAATATGTCGAGGGCGGTGTGGTTGACGAGGCCGCGGCCAGGGCCATGGTCTGTTTCTGGACGAGCCCGGAATGGTCGCTGAAAATGGCCTATGCCGGCTCCAATCCGGGTAACCTCAATGGTTTCAAGACCGTGTGGATGAAGGAGCGTCTGGACTCCATCAAGTTCCTCGACGTCACCACCTCCATGCTGCCTTACGGCATCCCGTTCCCGACACTGCCGGAAACGCCTGAGATCATGAACATCATCATTCCCGACATGCTGCAGAACGCATTGACCGGAGCGATGACGGTGGAAGAGGCCGCGGCCGATGCCGCCCAGAAGATCCGGGACCTGACGGACGGCGGCGGGCTCTAGCTCTCCCTGAAGAATCTGTCGGCGGCCCATGGGCCGCCGGCATCATCCCTCCGGCAGCGCAGGACCATGATCATGACCATTCAGGCGGCCCAGCGGGAAGGCTTCCGCACATCCAGTCCGGTACGTCCGAACGTGCTGCGCCAGATGTGGAACGGCCGCACCGACTATCTCTATGTTCTGCCCGCCATCGTGGTGATGCTCGTCGTCATCGCCTACCCGATCTACTACACGATCGAACTCAGCTTCTTCAAAACCCCGCCCGGCCTGCAGCTGCGCGACAAGATCTTTGTGGGCGTCGACAATTATGGCGCGATCCTGTCCAGCGACGTGTTCTGGCGGGTCACCCTCAACACCTTCATCTGGACCATCGCCTCGACGCTGATCGCCTTCGTTCTGGGCTACGGGTGTGCACTGGCTCTTCATCGCGATTTCCTCGGTCGGGCCGTGCTGCGCGCCATCCTGATCATTCCCTGGGTGATCAGCGCCGTTGCCGCGTCTTACATCTGGAAATGGATCTACCATTCCGACTTCGGCATCATCGGCGCCGTCATGGTGCAGCTCGGCATCACCGACCGGCAGCCCAATTTCATCGACAATGTCCATACGGTGTTGCCGTCGCTCATCGTGGTGAACATCTGGCGGGAATTTCCCTTCGCCATGATCATGATCATGGCCGGTCTCCAGACCGTGCCGGACCAGTTGCTGCGCGCCGCCAAGGTCGACGGGGCCTCGGCGTGGCAGCGCTTCTGGCATGTCACCTTCCCGCATCTGCGCGGCGTGTCGACGGTCACCATCCTGTTGCTGGCCGTGGCCAACTTCAACTCCTTCATCGTGCCCTGGATCATGACCGGTGGGGGCCCATCCAATGCCAGCCACATCTGGATCACCCACATCTACGAGCTGGCCTTCGGCCGGCAGCGCTGGGGTGTGGCGGCGGCCTATTCGGTACTGCTGTTCGTCATCCTTATGGTGCTGGGCTACTTCTATGTCCGCGCCCTCAGCGGTAACGAGCCGAAGGAGCATGGCGCATGACCACGATCTCACCCGAGGCTCCACGCAGCCGCCGCCGCATCGACGGCTGGCGCTGGTCCGGCCGCATCTTCCTGGTGTTCATGCTGCTCTATACGGCCGTGCCCATGGTGTGGATGCTGATCACGTCCATCAAGTCCGGCTTCGCCGCCATGCAGTTTCCGCCGCAATGGTGGCCGGCCGAGCCGACCCTGGCGAGCTACCAGAAACTGCTCGATCCGCAGAACAGCGTCGGCCAGGACTTCCTGCGCTTCTTCTGGAACAGTCTTTTCGTTTCGACAGTGACGACGATCCTGGCAGTCGTCGTGGCCGTGCCGGCGGCCTATGCCTTTTCGCGCTTCCGCTTTCCCGGACGCAAGTTTCTGTTCTTTTCGGTGCTGCTGCGGAACATGTTTCCCGCCGTGATCTTCCTGGTGCCGCTGTTCATTCTGATGCGCTGGCTGGGCCTGGTGAATACGCACGGATCGCTGATCCTGACTTACCTGACCTTCGGCCTGCCGCTCGCCATCTGGCTGCTCAAGGGTTTTTACGACAACATCCCGGTCCAGCTCGAACAGGCGGCGCGCATCGACGGCGCCACCCGCTTCCAGGCTTTCCTGCTGATCGTCATGCCACTCTCGGTGCCCGGGATCATCGCCACCGCGATCTACTCGTTTATTGGGGCGTGGAATGAATACATCTACGCCGCCACCTTCCTCACCAAGAACGAACAGCTGACCCTGCCGGTGGGTATCCAGCGCTTCTTCTCGGAAAACACCACCGACTTTCCCGGCCTGATGGCGGCCAGCTTCATGATGAGCGTGCCCGTCGTCGTGCTGTTTCTCGTCCTGCAAAAGTATTTCGTGCGTGCCCTCACCGAAGGCGCGGTCAAGCACTAGAAGGTTTCATCTATGGCCCAGGTGGTTCTCAAAGATCTCGTCAAGACCTACGGCTCTGTCTATGCCGCCAGGGATGTATCGCTGACGGTCGAAGACGGGGCGTTCGTGGCCCTGGTCGGGCCCTCGGGCTGCGGCAAGACCACGACGCTCAACCTCGTTGCCGGGCTCATACCCATCACTTCGGGGGACATCGTCATCGGCGATCGCATCGTCAACGATCTCGACCCCAAGGACCGGGACATCGCCATGGTGTTCCAGAACTACGCCCTCTACCCGCAAAAGACCGTGTTCCAGAACCTGGCCTTCCCGCTGCAGATGCGCAGGCTGCCACAGGCGGAGATCGACACCAAGGTCCGTGAGGCGGCGCGGGTTCTCGACATCACCCACCTGCTCGAGCGCCGTCCGCGCGAACTCTCCGGCGGACAGCAGCAGCGCGTCGCCCTGGGCCGCGCCCTGGTGCGCGACCCCGCCGTGTTCCTCATGGATGAGCCCCTGTCCAATCTCGACGCCAAGCTGCGCGTGCAGATGCGGTCCGAGATCAAGCGCTTCCACCAGGACCTCAACGCCACCATCATCTATGTGACCCACGACCAGCTCGAGGCCGTGACCATGGCCGACAAGATGGCGGTGATGAATGGCGGCCTGCTCCAGCAATACGATTCCCCGGCCAGGGTCTTTGCCGATCCGGTCAACATGTTCGTCGCCAGCTTCGTGGGCAGCCCTGCCATGAGCCTGGTGCCGCTGGAGGCCACCCAGGTCGATGGACACACCGCGCTTAGGAGCGCCGAAGGCTGGCACCTGCCGCTGTCCGACCGCAATGCCCGCAAGGTTGCCTCGTCCAGGTCGTCCAGGGTCGTGCTCGGTGCACGTCACTCCACAATCAAGCTGCATACCGAACAGGTGGCCGGAGCTGTTCCTTCCCGGGTCTATACGGTCGAGCCAACGGGCGACATCACCTTCGTGCAGACCTTCCTCTCGGGCGCCATCGTCAATATCAGCCTGCCGCCCACAGTCCATGTCGAACCGGACAGCACGGTCTGGCTCGAATTCGACCAGGACCGCATCCACCTCTTCGACGGCGAGACCGAAATGGCGCTGCGCGCCGACTAACGATAGCGGTCAACCGAGACGATCATGTCCCTCAAGCTCAAGATTTCCGACATCAAGACCTACCCGGTGCGGGTGGGCATCAGGAACCAGTTCCTGCTCAAGATCGAGACCGACCAGGGCGTGTTCGGCTGGGGAGAAAGCGGGCTGACCGGGCGCGAGAAGGCCGTTGCCGGCGCCGTCGAACACTATCGCGAATTCCTCCTCGGCCAGGACGCCATGCAGATCGGCCGCATCTGGCAGGAAATGTATCGCAGCCAGTATTTCGAGGGCGGCCGCGTGCTGCAGGCCGCCATTTCGGCCATCGACATTGCCCTGCACGACATCAAGGGCAAGGCGCTCGGGTTGCCGGTCTACGAACTGCTCGGTGGCCGGCAGCGTCACGTCATCCCCACCTTTGCCTCGACCGGCGATGCGGCCGGCGAACGGGCGGTGGAGCGCGCCCACGAATTGCGCGCCATGGGCTTTGACGCCATCCGCTTCTTCCCCATCGGCCAGGACAGCCGCGAGATTTTCGAGCCGCGCGCCTCCATCGCGGCCACGGCCCGCGTGCTCAATCGCGCCCGGCAGGAGCTGGGCGATGAAGTCGTGCTCGGCATCGACTATCATCACCGCCTGTCGGTGGCGGAGGCCGCGAGCTTCTGCGCCAGGCTCGACAAGGGCGTCCTGGACTTCCTCGAAGAGCCCATCCGCGACGAGACGCCGGAGGCCTATGAGTCCCTGCGCACGATGACCGACATCCCATTTGCCATCGGCGAGGAATTCGCCAGCAAATGGCAGTTCCTGCCCTATATCGAACGCGGTATTCACCAGTTCAACCGGCTCGATGTCTGCAATGTCGGCGGCCTGACCGAAGCCATGAAAGTGGCCGGCTGGAGCGAGGCGCACTATGTGGACCTCATGCCGCACAACCCCCTTGGGCCGGTCTGCACGGCGGCGACGATCCACTTCGCGGCCGCCATTCCCAACTTCGCCTGGCTCGAGACCCGGGCGCCGGAAGTCGCGCTTGGTTTCGACAATTCCGACTTCTTTCCCGTCCAGCCGCGCCTGGATGGCGCGGTCTACCCGGTCAGGGATGCGCCGGGTCTGGGCGTTGAAGTCAACGAGGCCCTTCTGGCCAAACAGAGCTTCGCCTTCTGGGAAGCACCTCACCTCCGGCGCAATGACGGCTCGGTCACCAATTGGTAGCCCATCAAGAGAGACAAGCATGATCACGTCTTCCGATATCTCCCGGCCCCCCCGGCAACTGGTCGACGGCCTGCGACAGCTGGGCGCCGCGACCATAGCGGGTACGCTGGGGCATATGGGCTTCAAGAACCCGCATATGACCGGCATTCTGCCCCAGATCAGGGGCAAGGCGATCTGCGGTCCGGCGCTGACCCTGCAGTGTCTGCCGCAACGACCGGACCTGTTCAGCGAAGGCGAATATGCCGACCCCGAGACCCAGCTGCACCGGCACGTGCTCTATCACGTGCAGGAGGGCGACGTCGTGGTCGTCGATGCGCGCGGCGACATGCGCTCGGGCATTTTCGGGGACATGATGTCCACCTATTTCAAGGGTCGTGGCGGCGCCGGCATCATCATCGACGGGGTCATGCGGGACCGCCCCAATGTCGAAAAACTCGACCTGGCGCTCTGGCTCAAGGGCTGGTCGCCCAACTACCACGTGCAGACCGACATTTTCCCCAATGCCGTCAACGTCACCATTGCCTGTGGCGGCGTTACAGTCGTGCCCGGCGACATCATCGTGGCCGATGACGATGGCGCGGTAGTGGTGCCGGTCTCCATGGCCCAGCAGGTACTCGAAGACGGCCAGAAACATGCCGAATGGGAGGAATTCTCCCGCATGAAGCTCATGGCCGGCGAGCCGCTCCAGCGCTACTACCCGCTGCATCCCGATGCCGAGGAAGAATATCAGGCCTGGCGCAGGCTCAATCCGGTCAAGCCGGGCTGATCGCCCGGCGCAGCATCACCTCATTCCAATACGAACCTGCCTGGGGAACGGCCGTGAAAATCACCTCCGTCAAGACTGCGGCCACGGTTGGCCATTGCATGCATCTGTGGGTCCGCATCGAAACCGATGCCGGCATTACGGGCCTCGGCGAATGTGTCCATGGCGGGCACCAGGCCATTGCCATCATCGAGACGGAACTGGCGGAGAAGCTGGTCGGACGCGATCCTTTTGCCATCGACGCCATCTTTGAGGAAATCCGCCGCAGCCTGGTGTTCGAAGGCGGCTTTGCCGGCGCGCTGATCACCGCGCTGACCGGTGTCGAAATTGCGCTCTGGGACCTCAAGGGCAAGGCGCTCAAGGTCCCGGTCTACGAGCTCATGGGCGGCAAGTTCCGCGACAATATCCGCGTCTATTGCGATTGCGAAGTCTCGCCCGGCATGAACATGGACGAAGTGCAGCGCGAGGTCGACCAGGTGCTGGAGGCCGGCTTCACCGCGCTCAAGGTCGATCTCGACATCCGCGCCTATGGCCATACCGGCACGGAAACCGGGTGGTACGAGAAGGACGGCTTCAACATGACTCCCAACAAGTGGGAGCATGACCGCATGGTGCAACTGGCCGAGATGGTGGTGAAGGCCGCCGGCAAGGGCGTCGAGGTTGCCTGCGACCTCCACACGCGCCTCGACAAGCACAGCGCCATCCGCCTCGCCCGCGATCTCGAGCACCTGCAGCTGATGTGGCTCGAAGAACCGATCCCGCCGGAAAATATCGACGTCATGGCCGAGATCACGCGCTCAACCTCAACGCCGATCTGCGCGGGCGAAAACCTCTATCTGCGCCACGGCTTCCGCAAACTGCTTGAAACCCAGGCCGTCGACATCATTATGCCCGACATTCCGAAATGCGGCGGCCTTTCGGAATGTCGCAAGATCGCAGAGCTGGCCGATCTCTACTCGATCCCGTTTGCGCCGCACAACGTGTCCTCGCCCATCGGCACGATGGCCTCGGCCCATGTCTGCGCCACTGTGCCCAACTTCCTCGTGCTCGAGTTCCACTGGTTCCATCGCGACTACTGGTCGACCATCACCGATGGCGGCGAGATCATCAAGAATGGCAGGATCGCGCTGAGCGACCGGCCGGGCATCGGGCTCGAGCTCAACGAGGAGGTGGCAAGGGCGCACCAATATCCCGGCACGACCTGGTTTGCCTGACCCTGGCAGTGTCATGCCGTCGTGACGCGGTTCTGCCTTGCCCCGGAACCGCTCAGTCCAGCGCCTCGTAGAGCGCGCCCGCAGCGCTGGAAACCTCGGCCGTCGGGGCCGCAGCCACCAGGGCATAGGCCATGTCGCCGAATTGCCAAAAGGCGGTCGTGGTTTCCGCGACATGTCGGGTCGTCGGGCGCTGGAAGCCGAACTCTCCGGGTCGCGCGGCAAACAGCGATGCGGAGCCCAGATCGCCGGCCGTGACGGCCAGTTCGACGCAAGGCCCGAAATGCGAGGGATAGACCTGCACATCGGTGACGGTCCAGCCTTTGGGCAGATCAGGCATGCGGATCTGGGTCTCGGCCAGAAGCTCTGCCGGATCATAGTCGGTGACGCGGGTCTGCGAATGCATGCTGGCGCGCAGCGCGGTGATGTGGTGGGCCTCGACCGCGGCGGTGACATATTCGGGCACGTCGCTGGACGCGTGCGCGGCAAGCGTGCCGCCCAGCTGGGCATGGGCAACCCAGCCGGCGCTGACCAGGACCGAGGCCGCCGCGAGCGGGCGCAGGCGGCGGAACAGCTGCCCGCGTTGCAGACGGTCTTCGAGGCGCCGCGCCAGGTCGGCAGTGGCGGAAGGCGGTGGCGTGTCGTCGACGCTGAGGGCGAGACGCAGCTCGTCCCGCATGCGCAGATCGGTCATCACCTGCGCCGCGACATCAGGATGGCGTGACAGCCAGTGCTCGACTTCGATGCGTCGCGACATATCGAGCTGACCATCGACAAAGGCCGCAAGGTCCAGTGGATCGAGGGCTTCCGGTGTCCGCATCATTCGCCTCCTTTTACCAGTCTGAGGGGTGGTCCGCTTTCCCAGCGCCGCAGGGCCTCGCGGCCGCGCGAAATCCGCGACATGACCGTGCCCGCCGGCACGCCCAGGACTCTTGCGGCTTCCTCGTAGCTGAGGCCTTCTATCGTCACCAGATGCATGGCTTCCCTTTGTTCCTCGGGCAGGGTGTCAAAGGCGCGTCGCACCTGGTTGAGCCGGACGCTGTCGACCTGATTGGGCGCCAGCGTCTCGCCGGCCTGGGCCGCAAAGTCACGGTCGCGGGCCACAGCGCTCCGGCCTGACCGGACACGATCGATATGCAGGTTGTGCACGATGGACATCAGCCATCCCCGCAGATTGCCATCGGGATTGAAGCTGGCACTGCGCTCGAGCGCGCGCACCAGCGCGTCATGCACAAGGTCCTCGGCATCCGTGCGGTTGCGCGTCAGGCTCAAGGCGTAGCGCCGCAGAGCCGGAAGCGCCTTCATGACTTCAAGTTTGCGGAGCAAGCGTTGGACCATGCCCTATATACGGGCCAAAGGGTCCGGACATCCAGACCCGACACGAACACGTCAGGCCTGCATTGCCTGCTCGCTGGCAGCGGGTCCACAGACGCCCGGCTCGAACAGGTCGAGCAACTGGTCGGCATAGCGGTCGAGGTCGAGGGTATCGTCATGGGCCCAGTGGAGCAGACCGCCTTCGAGGGCCCCTGATATGGCCGTGGCGACGACCGCTGGATCAAAGGACTTGAAGGTGCCGCGATCCTGTCCGGCCGTGAGTGTGGCAATGAGCCATTCCCGCTGCTCCCGCCAGACCGCGAGATGATCGGAGACGTCCGAGCCACCCGCCCGCGTGGGCGAGAGGTGGCGCAAGGCGAGCAACTGGTCCCGGTTTTCCCGGGCATAGGTGAGGTGCCCGCCAATGAAGGCGGACACGCGCTGCCATTCTTCCTCGATGGCGTCGGCATCGGCGACGATCGCCTCGACCATGCGCTCATGGACGCTGGCGAGGACGGCATCAAACAGGCCTTCCTTGTTGCCGAAGTAGTAGCAGATGATGCCCTTGGCGACGCGGGCCTCCGAAGCGATGCGCGACAGCGACGTCCCGGCCGCGCCGTGCTGAACCAGCACGGCGATGGTGCAGTCGATGATGTGCTGGCGCCGTTCCGCTTCGATCGACTTCATCGCCCCGGCCCCGCCTCAGGCGACCTTGGAGATGTCTGGAACCGCGTCCAGCAGCATTTTGGTATAGTCGGCCTGCGGGTTGTCGAAGATGGCATCGGTCGGACCGTTTTCCACCAGGACCCCGTTATGCAGCACGCCGACCGAGCTCGACATCTGTCGCACCACGGCCAGGTTGTGGCTGATGAGCAGGTAGGTGAGGCCGAACTCGGCCTGCAGCTCGCTCATCAGGTCCAGAACCTGCGCCTGCACCGACACGTCGAGGGCCGAAGTCGGTTCGTCGCAGACGATGAATTCGGGCTGGCTCGACAGCGCCCGGGCAATGGCGACGCGCTGGCGCTGGCCGCCGGAAAATTCATGCGGGAACTTGCGCATGACGGCAGGATCGAGGCGCACGCGGCGCAGCAGTTCGGCCACCCGGTCATCGACTTCCGAACGGTTTCGGGCAATGCCCAGGGTCCGCATCGGTTCGGCGATGATGTCGGCGACGCGCCAGCGCGGATTGAGGCTGGCATAGGGATCCTGGAAGATCATCTGGACGCGCTTGCGGCGCTCCTTGTGCCCGGCCCCGCTGGCCCAGATATCATGGCCATCGACCGTGATCTGACCCGAAGTGGGGCGCACGAGGCCCACGATCATCTTGGCGCAGGTGGATTTGCCCGATCCGGATTCGCCGACGAGGCCAAAGGTCTTGCCCTTTTCGATGGTGAAGCTGACCTCGTTGACGGCGCGGAAGACCTCGACCTTGCCGGGCAGAAGTTTCAGGAAGCCGCCGCCGCCGATCTCGTAGTCCTTGACCAGCTTCTTGACCTGCACATAGGCGCCATCGTCATTGGCAGCCGGCGCGACGGCCACGGCGCCAGCCTGGCGTTCGATGGTCGGGATCGAGTTGATGAGCTTGATCGTATAGGGCTCGCGCGGGCGGCGGATGATGTCGCCCACGGTGCCGGTCTCGACCACCTTGCCCTGGTGCATCACCACCATGCGGTCCGCCGTCTGGGCAATGACACCCATATCGTGGGTGATGAGCATCACCGCCGCGCCATGGTTGGAGCAGAGCTTTTTCAGCACCTTGATGATCTGGGCCTGCACCGACACGTCGAGTGCCGAAGTCGGCTCGTCGGCCACGATCAGCTCGGGACCCGCCGCAATGGCAAGGGCGATGACGACACGCTGGCGCATGCCGCCCGAGAACTGGTGCGGATAGCTGTCGATGCGCTCGGCAGCCTTGGGAATGCCGGCCTCGGCGAGGAGGTCGATGGCCTTTTGCCGAGCTTCGGCCGCCGAAAGCGGCAGATGAGCGCGGATGGTCTCGACCAGCTGCTCGCCCACCGTATAGAGCGGATTGAGGCTGGTCAGCGGATCCTGGAACACCATGCCGATGCGCTTGCCCCGCAGCCTGGCGCGAGCCTCCTCCGGGAGGTTGTCGATGCGCTCGCCCTTGAGGCGGATTTCGCCGCCGGCAATGTGGCCGGGGCGCTCGATCAGGCCGATGACGGCCGAGCCGGTCATCGACTTGCCGGCGCCGCTTTCGCCGACCACCCCGACGACTTCGCCGGGCATGATGTCGAAGGAAACGCCATCGACGGCGCGGAACACGTCATCGCGGAACGGGAACTCGACGACGAGGTCCTTGATGGAAAGAACGGGCTCGGTCATCAGCGCAACTTCGGATTGAGGGCGTCGCGCAGCCAGTCACCGAGGAGGTTGACCGACAGGGCGAGCAGGACAAGGGTAAGGGCCGGGAACAGCAGGATCCACCATTCGCCAGAGAACAGGAACTGCTGGCCGATGCGGATCAGCGTCCCCAGCGAGGGCTGGGTCGGAGGCACGCCGACGCCAAGGAAGGACAGGGTCGCCTCCTCGATGATGGCGAGGGCCAGGCCGATCGTGCCGATCACCAGAACCGGGCCGGTGACGTTGGGCAGGACATGGCGCAGCAGCACGATAAACGGATTGACGCCCAGGATGCGAGCGGCCGCGACATAGTCCTTCTGCCGCTCGACCATGGTGGCGCCGCGCACGGTGCGGGCGAACTGGGCCCAGTTGGCAAGGCCGATGGCGATGATCAGCACCCAGACGGCCGCGCCTTCCTGCTGGTTGGGGGGGATGATGCCGCGGGCAATGCCGAAGATCAAAAGCGCAATGAGGATGGCCGGGAAGCTGAGTTGGACGTCGGCGATACGCATGATGACGGCGTCGAGGACACCGCCGACATAGCCCGCAACGAGGCCCAGGCCAACGCCGAGTACCATGGCAAACAGCGTCGCCATGAGGCCGACGAACAGGGAAACGCGCAGGCCATACATGATGGTCGAAAGCACGTCGCGCCCCTGACTGTCGCTGCCGAGCAGGAAGTAGTTGCCGGCGAACGAGGTCGAGTTGGGCGGGGTGAACCCGTCCATCAGGTTGAGCGTCGCCGGGTTGAACGGATCATAGGGCGCCAGCCACGGCGCGAAGACGGCCATGAGGACCAGCAGCACTGCCACGATGGAGGCGACGATGGTCACCGGCGAGTGCCGGTAGGACCAGACGATGTCCGACTTGAGGAACATCTTCCAGCGCGAGGTCTTGACGGCCACGACGGGCTTAACTGAGGCTTGGGGCAGATCGCTCATGGCCTACCTCCCGGACTTGGCGCCGTCGCGCAGGCGCGGATCGACGATGAAATAGAGGATGTCGACGATGAGGTTGATGACCACGAAGACCAGCGCCACGAAGACGAGGTAGGCGGCCATGACAGGCACATCGACGGCAGCGACGGAGTTGACGAACAGCGAGCCCACGCCCGGCCACTGGAACACCGTCTCGGTGATGATGGCAAAGGCGATGACCGAGCCCAGCTGCAGACCGGTAATGGTGATCACGGGCACCATGGTGTTCTTGAGCGCATGGCCGAAATTGATCGCCCGCTTGGAAAGGCCACGGGCCTTGGCGAAGCGGATATAGTCGGTGCGCATCACTTCGAGCATTTCGGCCCGCACGAGGCGCATGATCAGCGTCAGCTGGAACAGCGAGAGGGTGATCGCCGGCAGGATGAGTGAGCGCAGGCCCGACGAGGTAAGCAGGCCCGTGCGCCACCAGCCGATCTGCACCACTTCGCCCCGGCCGAAGCTGGGCAGCCATTTGAGCTCGACGGCAAAGACATAGATGAGCCCGATGCCGATAAGGAAAGTGGGCAGCGACACGCCGACCAGTGAGGCGGTCATGATGACGCCCGAGGAAAAGGCGCGGGGGCGAAGGGCCGTGTAGATGCCCAGGAACACGCCGCCGACAAGGGCGATGATGGCCGAGGCAAAGGCAAGCTCGATCGTGGCTGGCAGGCGATCGAGGATGAGCTGGCTGACCGGCTGCTGCAGCCGGTAGGAGACCCCGAAATTGCCCTGCAGGGCGTTGACCACGAAATGGTAGAACTGGACGTAGAAGGGCTGGTTGAGGCCGAGCCGTTCGCGGGCAGCGTCGTAGTCGGCCATGGTCGCGTCCTGGCTGAGCAGGTTCGCCAGCGGGTCACCGACATAGCGGAACACCAGGAAGGCGATGAAGGCCACGACGAGCATGACAATGACGGACTGGAACAGCCGCCGGGCGATGAAGGCGAGCATAATGCCCTCCGATACGACGGAGCCGCCGCCGGGCGCGAGGCCCTGGCGCGGCGGCTCCTGATTGCGGGACGCTTACTCGAAGGTGACCGTGGTCATGTTCGGCTGGTTTTCCGGCTGAACCGGCAGCGTCACACCTTCACGCATGGCATAGGCCAGGACCTGGTTGTGGATCGGCAGCAGCACGCGATCGGCCTTAACCGTTGCCCAGATCTCGGCGACGGTGGCTTCACGCACGGCCGCATCGCTCTCGGTGCCGAGCGAGATGATCTTCTCGTCCAGTTCCGGGTTCGAGTAGAGGCCGACATTGTAGGTGCCGTGCAGATCCGTCTTGGTGTGGATCAGGTCGTTGAAGACATAGGCCGAGTCAAAGGTCGGGACACCCCAGCCGAGCAGGTAGAAGTCCGACTCGTTGGCGAGAATGATCGGGCTGTGTTCGGCAACCGGACGCGAGGCCAGGGTGACGTTGATGCCGATCTGGCCGAGCATGCCGACATAGGCGGTCGAGATCGCCTCGTCGTTGACATAGCGGTTGTTCGGGGTGTCGAGGGTGACCGAGAAACCATCCGGATAGCCGGCTTCGGCCATCAGCGCCTTGGCCTTTTCCACATCGGGAGCCGGATAGGCATTAAGTTCTTCGGTCCAGCCGGCCACGAAGGGCGGGTTGGGGATACCGGTCGGGATCGACTGGCCGCGCATCACGACCTGCTTGATCGCATCGCGATCGAGCACCAGCTCCATGGCTTCGCGGACCAGCGGATTGTTGAACGGGTTGCTGTCGGTGATGTTGGACGACTTCAGCGGTTCGTCACCGAACTTGTAGCCGAAGTAGATGAAGCGGTTTTCCGGGCCGGTTTCGACCTTGAAGCCTTCGGTCGAAGAAAGGCGCTCGATGTCCTGCGGCGGCACGTCCTGGACGATGTCCACTTCGCCCGAGAGCAGAGCGGCAACGCGGGTGCCGGCGTCCGAGATCACGACATATTCGATGTCGGTGACCGGGGCGGCTTCACCCCACCATTCCGGGTTGGCGGTCAGGACGGTCTTCACGTCGACTTCACGCGAGACCAGCGTGTAGGGGCCGGTACCATTGGTGTTGAGCACCGAGTAGTTGGTGGCGCCCGAGGCAAAGTCCTGGACGGTGTCGAGGTCGTTGGCTTCCGACCAGGTCTTGTCCATGACGAAGGTGTTGGTGAGGTTGTTCGGGTAGATAAGCGACGGGCCGGCCATCTGGAACTCGACAGTGTAGTCGTCCACGGCCGTCACCGACTCCACTTCGGCGTGGAGCTGCTTCATGTTCGAGAATTCGCTCTTGGCGCGGGTGATCGAGTAGACCACGTCCTCGGCGGTGAAGTCGGACCCGTCGTGGAACTTGACGCCTTCGCGCAGCTTGAACACCCAAACGGTGTCATCGCCTTCCTTGAGCGCCCATTCCGTGGCCAGGCGCGGGGTCAGGTTGCCGTCATTGTCGCGGCCGACGAGGGTTTCGTAGATGTGGTGCGCCAGGGTGTGGGTATTGCCCTGGTTCTGCGAGTGCGGATCCAGCGTCAGCGCGTCGGACGAGCGCGCCCAGCGGATCGTTTCAGCCTGGGCAACACCGGCAAGCATGGTCGTCGCGATAAGCGCAGCGGCAATGCGGGTCAGTGAAGTGTGCATTAGCGTTCTCTCCATTCCTGAATAACGCCTTCTCGAAATAGTCATTTGGAAGGCTTGGGCCACACAAAAGCTCAGATTTATCAGGAGTGCAATTGCACAAGCTTGGCATCAATAGTCGTGCTGCTGGCACAAAGCTGTGACAAACACCGCGCCGAACGGTTTTTGACAAATCGGTACGCGTCTCGTTGCCAGAAATACTTCAAAATACATGACGTGCGAATTCGCACGTCATGTATACGGAGTGAAGGTGGGATTTCTTCCGTGGCCTTGCGATTTTTTCTCGTCCTGCGGTTCCTCCGGCCTTTCCTGATCCGGAATATTCCCCTTGGCAGAGCGGCGGCCCGGCTGGCATCACTTGGGCATGTTCGCGCAAACCAGTCTGACCATCCTGCTGGCCGTCATGGTCGTGGCCTTTGCCTCCGGCCGTTTCCGGATCGAAATGGTCGCGCTGCTCGGGCTGGCCGTCGCCTTCATGCTCGGGCTGGTGTCCGAGACTGCCGTGTTTTCCGGCTTTGCGAGCCCCACGGTCGTCACGGTTCTGGAAATCCTCCTCATCATCAGCGTGCTCAACCGCAGCCATGTGGTCGAGGCCGTCGGTCGTGCCTGGCCGGCGGCCTCGGGTCCGCGGGCGACGCTTTTCGGTCTGCTCGTGGTCTCGGCGGCCCTGTCGGTCTTCATGAACAATATCGGGGCGCTGGCCCTGGTGATTCCGATGGTTCTGGCGGTCGGCGCGCGACATGGCCTGCCGGCGCGGGCCCTGCTGATGCCGGTCTCCTTTGCCACCCTGCTCGGCGGGCTGGGCTCGCTCATCGGTACGCCCGCCAACCTGCTGGTCGCCCAGGCGCTCGAAGAGATGCGGGCAACGCAGTTCGGCTTTTTCGAAATTGGCCTTGTGGGCCTCCCCGTCGCCGCTGCCGGCATTGTGTACCTGACCCTGGTGACCCCGTACTGGCCGCGTCAGGCGCCGGGCGGGGACAGGGATGCGAAACTGCAGGCGCCTGCCGCCTCCCTGCAGCGGCTTGTGCCCGAGGGCTCGAACCTGATCGGCCAGCCTGTCTCCGCTCTGGAGCAGCACAATATCGAGATCATCCACCTGCTGCTCACCGGTCGCCACCGCCCCATTGGTGACAGTCTGCGTGCCGGTGACCTGATCTTCGTGCATGCCGCGGCCGATGACCTCGACGCGCTCGAGCGGAGCGGGCAGCTGGTGCCGCTGCCGGCCCTCGATGACGCTGCGCAGCGGGTCGACGTCGTCGTCATGCCTGACAGCATTTTCGTCGGCTCGCAGATCGCCGATCTCGAGCCTCTGCATGCGCGCGACATCATCGTGGATGGACTGCGCGCCGCCGGCCGCCCGCTCGATGGTCCCTTTGCCGAGCAGCGGCTGCGTATCGGCGACGTCCTGATGCTGCGCGGCTCGCCCGAAGCGCTGGCGGCAGAGCTCGAGGATTGCGGACTGATGGCGCTGGCACAGCCCGAAGGTCGGAAGGCGGAGCGCGCGGCCCTGCTGCCCGTCCTCATCTTTGCCGCAGGGGTGATGCTCACCGCCTTTGCCGGGCTCAATCCCGAGATTGCCTTTGGCCTGGTCGTCATCGCGCTGGCGCTGACCGGCGCGCTGTCGATCCGGCGGGGGCTCGAAACCATGAACTGGCCCATCCTCATCATGCTGGGGGCCATTATCCCGATCGGCGCGGCGGTCGAGACGACGGGGCTTGCTGCAAGCCTTGTGGACATGGTGACGGCGCTGCTGCCGGTCGCCAATCTGCCGGCCCTGATCGCCGCCATGGTGCTGCTGGCGGCGATCCTCACCCCCTTCGTCAACAATCCCGCCACCGTGCTCATGCTGGCGCCGATCGCGGTGGAAATGGCGGGGCAGTATGGTGTGCCCGTCGAGCCGCTGCTGCTGGCAGTCGGGGTTGGCGCCTCGCTCGATTTCCTGACGCCCTTCGGTCACCACAACAACACCCTGGTGATGGGGCTGGGCGACTACAGCTTCGCCGATTTTCTGCGTCTGGGCGGCCCGCTGGTCCTCCTGACGGGGGCGACGACCGTGCTGGTTCTGGCCTGGCGTTTCGCCTAGCCGGCGATCAGGCTTCGAAACCGGGCGTTGCCAGCGCTTCGGCAAGGCTGGTCCGGTCGAGCACGGCGCGCGACGCGACGGCTACTTGCGCAAAGACATGGCGCAGCTCGCAGCTCTCTTCGGACTTGCAGTCCTGGCAGGGGCGATATGCGACCTTGGAGAGACAGGGCAGGAGCGCAATCGGCCCGTCGATCAGCCGCAACACCTCGCCAAAGGTGACGTCTTCGGCGGATCGGATCAGTTCATAGCCGCCCGTGCGGCCGCGCCGGCTCTGCACGATCCCGCCCGCCTTGAGTTCGAGCAGGATCTGCTCGAGGAACTTTTTGGGGATCTTCTGCTCGCTGGCGATCTCGCCGATCATCAGCGTCTTGCCCGGCCCCGGACGCGCCAGCGCCAGGAGGGCACGCAGTGCATATCTGGCCTTTTGCGAGATCACTGCGCGGCTCCTGGTTCAGCTTTCGGGGAAGAGTGCGAAGCGTTTTGGCCGGAAGGCGATCTGGGATCGCTCGCCGGCGGGGTGATCGAAGGGGAGGTCGATCTCGACGCGATGGGCGGCCCCGCCAATGTCGAGTTCGACGCGCCTGGTGCCCCCGACCCGGCGGCTGGAGGCGACGACCCCGGCCAGGGCTGCATCGCCCTCGACCAGTTCGATGTCATGCGGGCGGAAGAACAGGCGCTGCCTGCCCTCGGCCCCGGTCCGGGCAAGGCCGATCGGCCGGTCGCCGAGCCAGACATCGCCCTTTTCCACGGTGACCGGCAGTTCCGAGCTTTCCCCGATAAAGCCGAAGACAAAGGGCGAAGTCGGGGTGTCGTAGACAGTGTCGGGCGAGCCGACCTGCTCGATCCTTCCCTGGCTCATGACGCAGAGCCGGTCGGCCAGCTCGAGCGCCTCCTCCTGGTCATGGGTGACGAATACCGTGGTATGGCCGGTGCGCTCGTGGATTTCCCTGAGCCACTTGCGCAATTCGCGCCGCACCTGCGCGTCGAGGGCGCCAAAGGGCTCGTCGAGGAGCAGCACGGCCGGCTCGATGGCAAGCGCCCGGGCCAGGGCCACGCGCTGCCGCTGCCCGCCCGAGAGCTGGTTGGGATAGCGCTTTTCAAGGCCGGAAAGCTGGACCAGGTCAAGCAGTTCGAGTGCCCGGCGGCGGATCTCGCCATTGGGCGGGCGGGTCAAACGCGGCCGGACCTTGAGGCCAAAGGCGACGTTTTCGAGAATGGTCATATGCCGGAACAGGGCATAGTGCTGGAACACGAAGCCGATATTGCGCTCCTGGACGCTCTTTTCCGAGGCGTCGGTATCGCCAAAGAAGATGCGGCCGGCGGTGGGGCGCTCCAATCCGGCAATCAACCGCAGCAGCGTGGTTTTGCCCGATCCCGAAGGACCCAGCAGCGCGATCAGTTCCCCCGAGCCAATGTCGAGCGAGACCTCATGCAGTGCCGGAAACCGGTCGAATTCCTTGCGAACCCTGTCTACCCGTACGTCCATCGTCTGTCCTGTCAGTGCCCGCGTCCCGAGGCGGCCAGCTCATCGCTGTAGCGCCATTCCAGCGCCGCCTTGAGGACGAGTGTGACCAGGGCCAGCAATGCCAGCAGCGAGGCAAGCGCAAAGGCGGCTGTGCCCTGATACTCGTTGTAAAACATCTCCACCTGCAAAGGCATGGTGGTAGTCTGGCCGCGGATCTTGCCTGAGACCACGGCAACGGCGCCGAACTCGCCCATGGCGCGGGCATTGCACAGCAGTACGCCATAGAGCAGGCCCCATTTGATATTTGGCAGGGTCACCCGCCAGAAGGTCTGCCAGCCCGAGGCGCCCAGCGATAGCGCTGCCTCCTCGTCGCCCGTGCCCTGATCCTGCATCAGGGGGATCAGCTCGCGCGCGACGAACGGAAAGGTGACGAAAATCGTCGCCAGCACGATGCCGGGCACGGCAAACAGGATTTCGACGCCCATGGATTTGAGCCAGGGACCCATAAGGCTCCCCGTGCCGAAGAGCAGCACATAGACGAGGCCCGAAATAACCGGCGAAACCGAGAAGGGCAGGTCGATCAGCGTGGTCAGGAACGCCTTGCCCTTGAATTCGAACTTGGCGATGGCCCAGGAGGCGCAGATGCCGAAGACGACGTTGAGCGGCACGGCAATGGCGGCCACCAGGAGGGTCAGGCGGATGGCCGCGAGGGCGTCCGGATTTTGCAGCGACTGGAAATAGGCGCCGATCCCCTGCCGGAAAGCCTCCGAGAAAACCGCAGCCAGCGGCAGCACCAGGAACAGCGCCATGAACAGCATGCCGGCAAGGATCAGCGTCCAACGGACCCAGACGGGTTCATTGGTGGGGGATGCCAGGCGGCGGGCGGCGACACTATTGGCCATAGCCATACCTCCGGCGGCTCCAGGCCTGGATGAGATTGATGACGAACAGCATGATGAAGGAGATGATCAGCATGACCATGGCGATGACCGCCGCCCCTGTATAGTTGAACTCTTCGAGGCGGATGACGATGAGCAGCGGCGCGATTTCCGAGACGAAGGGTATATTGCCGGCAATGAAGATGACCGATCCGTACTCCCCCACGGCCCGTGCAAAGGCGAGGGCGAAGCCGGTGAGAATGGCCGGCGTCAGGCTGGGCAGCAGGACGCGCGAAATGGTCTGGAAGCGGTTGGCGCCGAGCGTGGCCGAGGCTTCTTCCACTTCCTTGCTGGTTTCTTCGAGGATCGGCTGGATGGTCCGCACCACAAAGGGCAGGCCGATGAAGATCATGGCGATGGTGATGCCGACCGGCGTGTAGGCGATGCGCCAGCCCAGCGGCGCCACAAGCTGGCCGATAAACCCGTTGGGCGCATAGATGGCCGTGAGGGCGATGCCGGCGACAGCGGTGGGCAGGGCGAAGGGAAGGTCGACCATGGCGTCGAAGATCCGCCTGCCCGGAAAGCGGTAGCGCACCAGTACCCAGGCGATCAGGGTGCCGAAGACGACGTTGATGGCGGCGGCGATGAAGGCGGTGACAAAGCTTGTCCTGAGGGCGGCGAGCACGCGCGGATCGAGCGCTGCGCTCCAGAAGCCGGACCAACCCAGGCCCGCCGAGCGGAACACCAGCGCGATGAGCGGCACAAGGATGATCAGGGAGAAATAGGCAATGGTGAAGCCAAAGGTCAGTCCAAATCCGGGGATGACGCTGGGCTGGCGGAAACGGCCAAATCCTGTCACCTTGACCTCCGCTGGTCCCATTGGCCGAGCACTGGATGGAGCAAGAACCATCTGCTGTACCTTCGCTTTACTGCGTTAACTCTATCTGGATAGTCGGGTATAACAAGGTCGTCATTCGGCAAGATTTTCCGATTTTCTAGAAAATTGTTCTGCGGGTCTGCCGGTTTAATGGGCGGTGTTTGCGCCCTATACTGGATGCGGCAGGGTCAGGGACCTGGCTAGGTCAGCACATTGCACCCGGATGTCCGGCACCGCTTCGATCTCGAAGAAGCGGCCCCTTGTCAGCGGCCCCACGACATGGACGCGTTTCGAGATGCGTCCGTCGGCGCCGATCAGGGCGCAGCTTTCATCGACATCCATGCCAATGCTCATGGCATCGGGCCGCGCGGCGCCGCTCCGGACCAGCTGGCGGATCAGCGGATTGGCGCTGGAGCCGATATCGACGCTGACGCCGCCGCAATCATAGACCCGGGCGACGTCGAGGACCTGTCGGTGGTCCGTTCCGCGCGGCCGGATCGTGGCACGGACGCCGCCCGCTTGCTTCTCGATACTCAGGAATTCGGCGGCAATCAGATCGACCTGACCCGCGGTGATGGCGGCGACGAGACCCTGGTGGAGGTCTGGTGGCAGGCGGTGGCGATGGATGTTCCACCAGGGCCGGACATGGCGCAGGAACTGGCGCCTCTCCCGGTCCGGCCAGCTTTGCCACAGTCGCTGATTGTAGGGCCTGAGGCCGTCGACGACGCTCCGCCAGTCGCCGCCTTGCGCTGCGGTCTCGGCAACGAGGTCGCGGAACCAGGTGGTCAGATAGGCAAGGCTGGTGCCCAAGGGCACGTCGGCAGCGTCAATGCTGAGCGGCGCGACGTCACGATGGGCGCGCGGCACAAGGCCATTGCGCGACACCACGGTGATCGACCCCCGATGCTGCGCCGAGGAAAGCGAGACGAAGGCGTCCACCATGCTGAGCCCGGAGCGCAGGATCATCACCGGCGCATCGGGGTCCAGCCGCGTATCCTGGGCAGACCCCGCCCGCACGGCCAGACCCTTGCCACGGGCGGGCTGGGTCTCGTGGCCGACCGCGAGCACGGCGCGGTCGGCGGTGAGTTCCGAGCCCGAGGCGAGGCGGATGTCGACGCCATCGGGACGCTCGTGCAGGGCCTCCACTTCCTCGGCGAGCACGCGCAGCCGGCCCGGCAGGCGCGCAGCGGCGTCGCGCAGCACGGCCTCAAGATAGACCCCGTAGAGTCGGCGGGGCACAAAGACCCAGGAGCTGGCATGCTTGCCCGGTTCGTGCCGTTGCAGCCAGCGCCAGAAATGCTCGGGATCGTCCGCAAAGGCACTCATGCCTCTTGCCGGGACGTTGACCCGATGCTCGCGGTTCAGCGCCGAATAGGCGAGGCCCTGGCCGAACTGCCCCTGCTTTTCGATGAGCGTCACCCGCAGGTCGGGATCGGCACTGCGCAGGAGATGGGCGGCCAGCAGCACGCCACTGGCGCCGCCCCCGACAATGACGATGGATTGCCCGCTCATGCCGCCGCGCCTCCCCGGGGGTGGCGGTGTGGCCGGCTCAGCCGGGCAGGGCCGCGTCCAGCGCGTCGGCACCCCCCATGGACGCCAATTGCATGAGGCTCGTATTGTCGAGGACTTCGGCAACGGCATTGCGGACGTCGAGCATCAGGTGCCGCACCTGGCAGGTCGCCACATTGCAGTCGTCGCAGGGTACGAAACGGGTCCGGCTGGCGCAGGGAATGGGCGCCAGGGGCCCGTCGAGCGCCCGCACCACATGGCCGATCATGATCTCGGCCGCAGGTCGGGCCAGTCCATAGCCCCCCAGCTTGCCCTTCTTGCTGCGCACGAAGCCGGCATTGCGCAGATCGGCAAGGATGGCGTCGAGGAACTTCTTGGGAATGGCATTGGCCTGGGCCAGCTCGGCCACGCCCATCAACGCGCCCTCGGGCTGATGCGACAGCGCCGCCAGGGCCTTGAGGCCGTATTTGCCCTTCTTGGTCAGCATAGGCGGTCATCCACCGGTCGGCGGTCGACACGACCGGCATCCGGGAACAGCGTATAAATTCCATAGCCATACTAAACAAGACCCTGGGCGGAGAGGAGGCCCTGCCGGATCGCCGGCGGGCGCCTGTCGGCGCGGTCCAGAACCTGCCGGGCGAGGTGATAGCCACCGGGCCAGCGCCCAAAGCCGCTGGCGGTGTTGATATGGCCGGCAAAGCCCAGATCGACCACTGGTGCGTGCCAGGCGGCGGCCAGCGCCTGCGCCTTGGCAAGGCTCATATAGATGTCGTCTCGGCTGGCCACGACCAGCGCCGGAAAGGGCAGCGGCATGGTGGGCAGGGTGCCGAATTCGTAGGTACGGGCATGCAGGCTCGACGTGCGCTCGATATCGGCCGGCGCCACCAGCAGCGCGCCCCCGACCAGCGGCGCGACCGAACTGGTGCCCAGCCGCGCGGCCAGGATTGTCCCGAGGCTATGGGTGACCAACAATGCTCCCGGATTGGCGATGATTGCCTGCTCCAGCCGGTGCAGCCAGCGTCCGGCCTGCGGATTGGCCCAGTCGGACTGTTCAACAAGCAGGGCATGGTCGTGGTCCGCCAGCCAGTGCTGCTGCCAGTGATCCGCACCCGAACCGTTGAGTCCAGGAACGATGAGAACGGGGCGGGTCATCGCTCCGGCATCCCATCGCGCTGCGGATCGAGCGAGATCCTGACCGGCTCCGGGGCCTTGCCGTTGATATAGCAGGCGTCCTGCTCGGCGCGGCTCATCGGCACGGCACCCAGAGCGGCATCCGGCAGGCCGCCGAAAAAGTTGGCCTTGTGCGGGGCCCCCTGGCCGGCGCTACGCGCCAGGCGGCCGGGGCCGAAAATTCCAAGGAAGTGAACCATGTCATGCTCATGAGAAGGATATCTGCGGGCAGAACTGGTGTGGCCGGCCCCGGGCCGGCCACGTCTTCGCTTACTGGGTGGGACCGGAATAGATCTGGTCGAACACGCCGCCATCGCCGAAATATTTCGGCTGGGCTTCGCGCCATCCACCGAAGTCCTCGATGGTGACCAGGTTCAGTTCGCCAAAGCGGGCAATGTCCTCGGCCGCCGCCAGTTCAGGCTTGTAGGGGCGATAATAGTGCTTGGCGGCGAGCGCCTGGCCGACATCGGAATAGAGATAGTCGAGATAGGCCTGAGCGACTTCGAGATTGCCCTTCTTGTCGGCATTGCCCGGCACCAGGGCCACCGGCGGTTCAGCCAGGATCGAGAGCGAGGGGGTGACGATGTCGAAAGCGTCGGGGCCGAGTTCCTCTAGCGCGAGATAGGCCTCGTTCTCCCAGGCGAGCAGCACGTCACCAATGCCGCGCTGCACGAAGGTCGTGGTCGAGCCGCGGGCGCCGGTATCGAGAACCGGGACATGCTTGAACAGCTCGGTCACGAATTCCTGCGCCTTGGCGTCATCGCCGCCATTGGCTTCGCGGGCCCAGGCCCATGCGGCCAGGAAATTCCAGCGCGCGCCACCCGAGGTCTTGGGATTGGGGGTGATGACTTCCACGCCTTCCCCGATCAGGTCACCCCAATCATTGAGGTTCTTGGGATTGCCCTTGCGCACCAGGAACACGATGGTCGAGGTGTAGGGGGCATTGTTGTTTTCGAGCTGACCGCGCCAGTCGGCGGGAATGAGGTCGGGATTGGCGTCGGAAATGGCATTGATGTCGCTTTCAAGGGCCAGCGTCACGACGTCGGCTTCGAGCCCATCGATGACAGTGCGGGCCTGCGAGCCCGAGCCGCCATGGGTGACCTGGATGGCGACGCTTTCGCCCTTGGTTTCCTGCCAGTGGGCGACAAAAGCCTCGTTGAATTCGCGATAGAGCTCGCGCGTCGGATCGTAGGACACGTTGATCAGCGTCTTGTCCTGCGCCTGAACCGAAGTGGTCACGGCAAGGCCCAGTGCCAGCGAAGCGGCAAGGGCGGTGTAGGTAACTATCTTGGCTGTCCGTTTCATCGGAGCCTCCCGAGTGAATAATACACAAACCCTATCAACTCAGTCGTGATTGGGAAGGCTCAGGCTTGCGCGCGATTTTTGAAATGGAGAAAATTTTACTCTGACAGCGTCAGCGGTCTGTCCACGGCGCAATCCAGTTTCGGATAGTGGCGGAATCGACGTGAAATATGCCCGGCCCGATGGTTGGGCCAATCACGGCCGCGGGACGCGTCTGGGGTGAATTGGAACACGCCTGGGCGCCTATACGCGCGCGATCGGCTCCCGACAGGGCGCGGTCTGCCGCGAAGATCAGAGATTTTCTCGCCGTGCTTTTTCGGCGCAATCCCAATCTCCCGGAGACGGGATTTTCGCAAATTCATTAGTCGACAAAAAACATAGACTAAATACGCTTTTGACATCGCCGGCTTCGAGGGCTGGCATTAAAGGAGCGATTTCCATGAGCGATCCGCAACGTCAAATCCGCCTGGGCGCCTTCATCATGGCCACGGGTCACCACATCGCGGCCTGGCGTCATCCGGACGCCGAGGCGACGGCCGGACACAATATCGATCACTATCGCGAGCTGGCCCAGACGGCCGAGCGCGGCAAGTTCGACATGGTCTTCGTCGCCGACAGTCCTGCCGGCTGGGATGGTGGCGCCGGTCCCGAAATCCGCTCGCGCGTCAGCCATTCGGCCCATTTCGAACCGGTGACACTGTGGTCGGCGCTCTCGCAGGTCACCAGCAATATCGGCTTTGTCGCCACGGCCTCGACCACCTATGAGGACCCCTATCTCTTGGCACGCAAGTTTGCCTCGCTCGACCATATCAGCAAGGGGCGGGCGGCCTGGAATGTGGTGACCACCGCCGCCGACGTGTCGAAGAATTTCTCCATTGCCGGTCATCCGGCCCATGCCAATCGCTACGAGCGGGCCGAGGAAGTCGTCGACCTGGTGCTCGATCTCTGGGACAGCTACGAGGACGACGCGCTGGTCATCGACAAGCAGAGCGGCATTTTCTTTGATCCCGACAAGGTGCATCTGACCAACCACAAGGGGCAGTTCTTCTCGGTCAGCGGCCCACTCAATGTAGCCCGCTCGCCGCAGGGGCGGCCGGTCGTGGTGCAGGCCGGGGCTTCCGAAGCCGGGCGCGATCTCGCCGCCCGCACCGCCGAGGTGATCTTCACCGCCAACCAGACCCTTGCCGACGCGCAGGCATTCTACAGCGACGTCAAGGTCCGCCTGCCGCGTTTCGGTCGCCGCCCCGAACAGTTGCTCATCATGCCCGGCATTTTCCCGGTCATCGGCGGCACCGAGGCCGAGGCGCAGGCCAATTACGAGTTTATCCAGTCCCTGGTCCACCCCACCATCGCCTGGGCCATCCTCAAGCAATATTACGTCGGGGTCGACCTCTCGGGCTATTCGCTCGACGACCGCGCACCGCCGCTTCCCTCAGATACCGAGCTCAACAAGAGCCGCCTGAAACTGGTGTCGGACCTCGCTAACACTGGCCTCACCCTCCGCCAGCTCTACCTGTCGCTCGCCACCGCCCGCGGCCATCGCACGGTCGTCGGCACGCCCGAACAGATCGCCGATGCCATCGAGGTCTGGTTCACCAATGGCGCGGCCGACGGCTTCAACATCATGCCGCCGATCCTGCCCACCGGTCTCGACGATTTCGTCAACCAGGTCGTGCCCATCCTGCAGCGACGCGGGCTCTACCGCACCGAATATGCGGGCGCGACCCTGCGCGAAAACCTCGGCCTTGAGCGCCCGGTCAACCGGTTCGTCGCCCGCCGCGACGCCCAATCCAGCCAGCGGAGCGCCTGATGAGCACGATCAGAATCCTCGGAATTTCCGGCAGCCCATCCCGTCCGTCGCGTACGCGTGGGCTGGTCGAGGCAGTGATTTCGGCTGCTGCCCGCGATCCGCGCGTCGAAGCCTCGGTCTTCGATCTCAACGACGTGCTGCCGGACCTCGGCCACACGCTCGATCCGCGCAATGCCGCGCCCAGCGTGGCGGCCTTGCTGGAGGCCGTTGCCAAGGCCGATGCCCTGGTCGTCGGGTCTCCGGTCTACAAGGGCACCTATTCGGGCCTCTTCAAGCACCTCTTCGACCTCGTTGATCCCAAGGCACTCAAGGGCAAGCCGGTGGTGCTCTCGGCGACGGGCGGCAGCGACCGCCACGCCTTGGCGCTCGACCACGGTCTCAGGCCGCTCTTTGCCTTCTTCGCGGCCGACATCATCCCCACTGCCATCTACGGCACCGAATCCGAATTCTCCGAATACCGGCCGCAGAGCGATGCGCTCAACGCCCGGATTGCCCGCGCTGCCGAGGAATTGTCCTGGCGGCTGGGCACCGTCCGCCCCCTGGCACGCACCGCCTGATTTCTCCTCCTCCTCAAGGACCAACGACCAATGAAACGCCGTCACCTGCTCTCTCTGATCGCCGCCGCTCCCGTCGGCCTCGCCCTCACCCGTGCGGGCCTTGCCCAGACCGCGCCCACCACGTTCCGCATCGGCTGGCAGAAGGGTGGTATTCTCGCCCTCGCCAAGGCGTCCGCCGCCATCGAAACCAAATTGGCTGAACGCGGCATTACGGTGGAATGGAGTGAATTCACCTCCGGTCCGCCGCTGCTCGAAGCGCTCGGTGCCAATGCCCTCGACTTCGGTTCCACCGGCGACGTGCCGCCGCTCTTTGCCCAGGCCGCCGGCGGCGACCTCGTCTATGTCGCGGCCCAGAAGGGCAGCGCCGAGGGCTCGGCCATCCTCGTCAAGCAGGATAGCCCGATCCAGTCCATTGCCGATCTCAAGGGTAAGAAGGTCGCATTCAAGCGTGGCTCGAGTGCGCATAACTTCACCGTAAAGGCGCTGCGCACCGCTGGTCTGACGCTCCAGGATATCGAAGCATTCGATCTTGGACCATCCGACGCCGCGCCGGCCTTTGCCACCGACCAGGTCGATGCCTGGGTCATCTGGGATCCCTACTTCGCCATTGCCGAACAGGAGCCCACGACCCGCGTCCTCACCACCACCAAGGGCATCCTGGATGCATGGAGCTTCTATCAGGCCAATGGTGCCTTCGCCCGCGACCATGCCGAAATCGTGGCCGAGGTCATCGAGGTGCTCAAGCAGGTCGGCGCAGAGGCTCAGGCCGATCTTGAGGCCACGATCGGGCAGATTTCCGAAACGACGGGCATACCCGTCGACATCCAGCGTGTCGCCCTCACCCGCGAAGGCGCCGATTTCAGCCGCATCTTCCCGATTACCGACGAGACCATCGCCTATCAGCAGAGCCTGGCCGACGAGTTCTTCGAACTGGGCATCATCCCGCGCCAGCTCACCATCACCGACATCGTCTGGTACGCGCCCAGCTGATCCAGGCAAGGCCCGGCGGCTGGTCGCCGGGCCATTTCCATTCTCCGCAAAAGGAACGTGTCATGACCACTGCGACCGAGCCGTTCAAGACCACGCTCTCGACCCCGCGCCGCGCGACACCCGGCTTCAGTCTCGCCAGCCTGTCGCCGCTGGTGCCGTTCATTCTGCCCATCGGCGCCATCCTGCTCTGGCAGGTGGCCGCGAGCGCCGGCTGGATCGGCAACCGGCTGATGCCGGCGCCCTCTGCCGTGCTGGCGGCACTGGTCGACCGCGTCAGCTCGGGCCGCATCTTTGTCGACATCTGGGCCAGCGCCGTGCGCGCCATTTCCGGCCTGCTCGTTGGCGGGTCCATCGGCTTTGTGCTGGGCATTGCCAATGGTGTGTCACGCCATTCCCATGCGCTGACCGACACGACCTTGCAGATGCTGCGCACCATTCCCAACCTGGCGCTGATCCCGCTGGTCATCCTGTGGTTCGGCATCGGCGAGGAAGCCAAGCTGTTCCTCACTGCGCTCGGCGTCTTCTTCCCGATCTATCTCAATACGCTCCACGGCGTGCGCACGGTCGATCCACAATTGCTCGAAATGGGTCGTGTCTATGGCATGAGCGGCTGGACCCTGTTCCGCAAGGTCATCTTCCCCGGCGCGCTGCCATCCATCTTCATCGGCCTGCGCTTCTCGCTCGGCATCATGTGGCTGACGCTGATCGTGGCTGAATCCATGGCGGCGTCCTCGGGTATCGGCCACATGGCCAATAGCGCCCGCGAATTCATGATGACCGATGTCGTCATCCTCGCCCTCGTGCTCTACGCCCTGCTCGGCAAGCTGGCCGATGTCACGGCACGCCTCCTCGAACGCAGCACCCTGCGCTGGCACCCCGCCTACCAGGCTCCGGAGAAGTGACATGACCGCCATTCAACGCGCCCGCACCCATACTGCTTCCGGCCGTGAAATCGAGCCCGAACTGCGCCCTGTGTCCCGCCGCGCGACCGCTTTCCGCACCGAAGGTGCCGGCATCAGCATCACCGGTCTCGACAAGAATTTCGGGCCGACCAAGGTGCTCAAGCACCTTGACCTCGAGATCGAGCCCGGCCAGTTCGTCGCCATCGTCGGCAAGAGTGGCTGCGGCAAGAGCATCTTGCTGCGCCTGCTGGTCGATCTCGATCCGCCCACCCATGGCGATATTGCCTTCGCCGCGCCCAGGGGCGTGCAGGGGGCGGTGAACAAGCGCATCGTCTTCCAGGAGCCGCGACTGTTGCCCTGGGCAAGCATTGGCGACAATGTCGCAGTGGGTCTTGGCGCCCGCGTCAGCGGCCACGATCCACGTGTCGTGGCGGCGCTCGAAGCGGTGCAGCTCTCGGAAAAGATCGACCAGTGGCCGGCCCGGCTTTCGGGCGGCCAGCGCCAGCGTGCGGCCCTGGCGCGGGCGCTGGTCAGCCAGCCCAATTTTCTGGCGCTGGACGAGCCGCTCGGCGCGCTCGACGCCCTCACCCGCATCACCATGCAGGGTCTGCTTGAGGATGTGTGGCGCGAACAGGGCTTTACCGCGCTTTTCGTGACCCATGACGTCACCGAGGCGGTGGTGCTGGCTGACCGCGTCATCGTGCTCGACGAAGGCCATGTGGCGCTGGACCTGACCGTGGACCTGCCGCGGCCGCGTGAACGCGGCAGCGCCGCCTTTGCCAGCCTCGAGCGGCAATTGCTCGACGCGATATTCCGCTAGAGCAACGTCTTGGCCAGGAAGCTGCGCGTCCGCCCAACCGGAAAGTCGGGCAACTGGCCAAAGACCGCGTAGCCCGCACGCTCGTAGACTTTGAGGGCGTGCGGGCTGAACGTGTCGATATGGGCGCCATGGCAGCCGCGCCGAAGCGCTTCGTCCTCGGCGGCAAGGAGCATTTCTGCGGCCCGACCCTTTCCGCGCTGACTTTCGGCCACGAACAGCCACTGGACATAGAGCCAGCCCCAGGCCGTGTAGCCCGAAATGCCCGCAACGATTGCGCCGGTCTCGTCGCGGAGGAACACGGCGAGGGCCCGCCGTTCTGAAGCGCCGACGTCAGCATCGTTGAATGCCGTCAGCGCCCTGCCAGTGAAATCGAGATCGTCCGGCCGGGGCGTGTCAGTGACTTCAAGGGCGAGGTCACTCATGGCTCAGGCCGCCAGCACGCCGCCGGTCAGCGGATGCGGGGCGCCGGTCGTGGTTGGAAAACTGATGGGCATCCCGCGCAGCACACGCACGGCGAGGAGCGCGAAGCATTCGGCTTCCACCGCATCGCCGCGCCAGCCCACGGCTTCCGCCGGGACCGCCTCGACCTGGGCGCGGGTCTGGAGCATGGCCATGATCGCCGGATTGTGCCGTCCGCCGCCGCAGACCACCAGCCGTTCCGGCCGCTGCGGGAGAAGATCCAGCGCCTTGCCCACCGCACCAGTGGTGAAGGCGGTCAGCGTCGCTGCGCCATCCTCGGCACCAAGGCCATCGGCCATGGAGGAGAGGAAGTCGAAACGGTCGAGCGACTTGGGATAGGCGGCGGAAAGATAGGGGTGGGTGAGGAGGCGGGCCAGCCGCTCTTCATCGACCTTGCCGTGCAGCGCCATCTCGCCATTGCGGTCCATGTCACCCAGGCCAAGACCCTTGATGAAGTCGTTGATCGGCGCATTGGCTGGACCGGTATCGAAGGCAATCAGCGTATCGGCGCCATCCCAATAGGTGACATTGGCGACGCCACCCAGATTGAGCACGGCGGTCTTGCCATCGGTCGCGCCGGCCTTCCTGAGCAGCGCGCGATGATAGAGCGCGGCCAGCGGCGCGCCCTGTCCCCCGGCGCGGACGTCGGCCGAGCGGAAGTCGTAGGCCACCCTGATGCCGGTCAGCTGGCGCATCAGCGCGCCATTGCCGAGCTGGCGGGTGGCGCCGATGCGGCCCGGCTGCGGTGCGCGGTGCAGTACCGACTGGCCATGGAAGCCGATAATGCCGATGTCCTCGGGCTTGAGGCCGGCCTGCTTGACGAGGTCGAGCACGGCGGCCGACTGGGCGCGGGTCAGCGCCTCCTCGGCTTCGGCGAAGATGGCGGGCTCGGGACCCTCGAAATTCCACCGGCGCGCCTGGGCCAGCGTTTCCTCGAGCGTATCGCGGATCGACTGCGGATAGGGGGCGAGCGTATAGGTGCCGAACTCGGCGATGGTCTCGCCATCGGTGCGCAGCAAAGCCACGTCGATATTGCCATCGAGCACAGTGCCCGTCATCAGCCCTATGGCCCAGATCGGTTCCATTACCGTCTCCTTATTCGGCATTGATGCAATCGCCCACGGCGCGGCGCAGGGGCAAGATGCCGCTGTCGAAATGGCGCGTGGGGTGTACGCGGTTGGTCAGCAGCGTCCAGGCATGGCCGCGGTCGAAATCGAGCCACAGGCCCGTGCCGGTGAAGCCGGTATGGCCGATCGTGTCGCGCGACGACAGTTCGCCACCCGACCAGCCCTCATAGGGCCGTTCCCAGCCATGGGTGCGGCGGCCCGAAAGCGGCGTGCGGATCAGCGCATCGGGGCCAGCGCTGTTGAGCTTGGCCGCGGCGAAGTCGAGGACGCTGGTGACGGTGCCGAAAAGACCGGCATGGCCGGCGCCTTCGAGCGCCGAGCAATTGTCGTCATGCACTTCGCCCACCAGCACGCGATGGCGCCAGTAGCAGTCCTCGGTAGCGGCGGCGCTGGCCGGATCGGCCGACCAGGCAAAGCCCGTGCCGGCATCCTGCTGGCGGATCCATTTGCCCTCGATGCGTTCGAGCGCGAGGCCGAGGAGGATGAAGTTGATGTCGGAATAGACAGCCGGGCCGGCGGCAAACTCATGCTGCAGCAGGAAGGTGCGCAGCAGGTCCGGATCGCGCCCATAGGTATAGAGCGGGAAGACGGCCGGATAGGGCGTCTGGTGCCCGAGGCACTGGCGGAAGGTGACCTTGCGTTCCCAATTGTCGAGGTTGTAGTGCCGATAGTCGGGCAGGACGCTGACCAGCGGCGCGTCGAGGTCGATGCGACCGCTTTCCGCCAGCGCCAGTATCCGTTCCGTGGTGAACAGCACCTTGGTCAGCGAAGCGAGGTCGAACCAGGTGTCCTCGGTCATCGGCCGGCGCATCGGCACGGTCTGCGCCTCGCCAATGACGCGGGTGGCGCGATTGCCGTCGCGGTCGACGACGCCGAGAATGCCACCGGGAATGCGGCCCGTTTCGATGGCCCGGGCGAGCGGCGCAAAGGCGCGATCGAGCTTGTCTTCGACAGTGGTCATGCGTTTTCCTCAAGACGGACGCGATGGTCCTCGCCGGCGTCGCGCCATTGCGCGGGGGGCGGTTCATAGCCAGCCGGGCGGACCAGGGAAGGGACCTGCGTCATGTCGACGGCAAAGGTCTGGCGGCGGCGCTCGACGGCCGGCACGGCTGCGATCAGGCGCCTGGTATAGCTGTGCTGCGGCTCGGCCAAGACGGAACGGGCATTGCCGATCTCCACCACCTGGCCGGCAAACATCACCGCAATGCGGTGCGCGATGCGTTCGACCACGGCCATGTCATGCGAGATGAAGAGATAGGCGAGGCCGAATTCGTGCTGCAGGTCGATCAGGAGGTCGAGCACGCGCGCCTGCACCGAGACGTCGAGCGCCGAAACGGCCTCGTCCAGCACCACCACATCGGGGTTGAGCATCAGCGCCCGGGCTATGCAGAGGCGCTGCCGCTGGCCGCCCGAAAACTGGTGCGGATAGCGGGTGAGGGCATCCTGGGGCAGGCCCACCCGGTCCATCAGGAATCTCATCCGCTTGCGCAACGCATCGTCGAGCCGCTGGCCATTGGCAATGGCGGGCTCGGCCAGCAGCGCCTCGACATTGAGACGCGGATTGAGCGAGGCGAACGGGTCCTGGAACACCATCTGCACTGGCCGGCCGGAGCGGGTGGAGGTGACCTGGATGTCGCCGCGCGTCTTGCTATTGAGGGCGAGCAGGGCGCGCGCCGTCGTGGACTTGCCGCAACCGCTCTCGCCCACGATGGCCAGGGTCTCGCCAGGCATCAGGTCGAAGCTCACGCCGTCGACGGCATGGATGGCGCCCTTGGGCTTGAACCAGGCCTTGCCTACCGGGAAGCGGACGACGAGGTCATCGACCCTGACGATCGGGTCGCGGGCTTTGGGACGGGCGCTGTCCTCGCGCACTGCGGCGCCGGAGGTGAAGTGCGGCACGGCGCGCAACAAGTGCTTGGTGTAATCGTGCTGCGGGAAGTCGAGCACCTTGTCGGCTTCGTCCTGCTCGACCGCCACGCCGTTCTGCATCACCATGATGCGGTCGGCTATGCCGGCAACAAGGCCAATGTCATGGGTGATGAAGATCATCGCCATGCCGGTCTCCTGCCTGAGTTCGGCCAGGAGCCCCATGATCTGGGCCTGCACGGTGACGTCGAGCGCGGTGGTCGGCTCGTCGGCGATGAGCAGGCGCGGACTGGCGGCAAGCGCCATGGCGATCATGATGCGCTGGCGCATGCCGCCCGAGAGCTGGTGCGGATAATAGCCGAGGCGCGATTGTGCGTCGGGGATGCGCACGCGGCCCAGCACGTCCAAAGTCGCCTTGTGCGCCTGTGCGCCGGTGAGGCCCTTGGAGAGCCGAAACGCCTCCTCGATCTGCGATCCGACAGTATGGACTGGGTTGAGCGAAGTCATCGGCTCCTGGAAGATCATGCCGACATCGCGGCCGCGAATGCCCAGCATGGCTTTTTCATCGGCCTTGGCGACATCGATGACGGAGCCGTCGGCGCGGGTGAGTTCGATGGCGCCATGGGTGATGCGGCCGCCGCCGAAATCGACGAGGCGATTGATCGACAGTGCCGAGACCGATTTGCCCGAGCCGCTCTCCCCGACAATGGCGAGGGTCTGGCCGGCATCGAGGTCGAAGCTCACGCCCTTGACCACTTCGTTGGCGCGAGGGTCCTGGCCGAAGCCGACGCGGAGGTCGCGGACAGAAAGCAGGCGGGTCATGCTTCCCTCCTCTGGGTGCGCGGATCGAGAATATCCCTCAAGGCATCGCCGGTGAGGTTGAAGCCGAGAATGCCAAGCATGATGGTGATGGCAGGAAAGATCATCAGCCACGGCGCGTGCGTCATGAGATTGCGGCTCTCCGCCAACATCAGCCCGAGCGACGGGGTCGGCGGCTGGGTGCCGAGGCCGAGGAAGCTCAGACCCGCTTCGGTGAGCAGCGCCCAGGCGAGGGCCAGGGTCACCTGCACGGCCAGCGGCGCGACGAGGTTGAGCAGCAGGTGGCGGGTCAGCACATAGGACTGCGAACTGCCAAAGGTGCGGGCGGCATCGACGAAGTCGCGCTGCTTCAGCGACAGGGCTGGACCACGCACCACGCGGGCAAAGATCGGCGTATAGACGATGGCGATGGCGGCGACGCTGGTCGCGGTGCCGGGGCCGACAATGGCGATGATGAGGAGCGCGAGGAGGATGGCCGGAAAGGCCAGCAGCACGTCCATGATGCGCATGAAGATGCCGTCCCAGATCCCGCCCCACCAGGCCGAGAGGAGGCCGATGATCGTGCCGGCAAGGGTCGCGATGGCCACCGAGGAAAAGGCGATGATCATCGACTGGCGGATGCCCACCATCAGGCGGCTGAACGTGTCACGGCCCAGGAGGTCCGTGCCGAACCAATAGGTTGAACTGGGGGGCTTCAGGCGGTCGATAGCATAGAGTTTGAGCGGATCATGCGGGGTCAGGCCCAGCGTGCCGAGCACCGCAGCCAGCAGGTAGATGCCGATGATGACGAGGCCAATGCGCCCCGAAGGATGCCGGAAGAGGGCCGAGAACAGGCTTTTCATCAGCGCCCCCCGATCCGGATGCGCGGATCGAGCGCGACATAGGCGAGGTCGACGAGCAGATTGACCACCAGGAAGTTGAAGGCGATGAAGAGGATCGTCCCCTGCACCAGCGCATAGTCGCGCTGGGTGATGGCATCGAGCACGAGGCGTCCGAGACCAGGCAAGGCAAAGATCTGCTCGACGATGACGGCGCCACCCAGAAGATAGCCGAATTCCACACCGCACAGCGTTACGACAGGAATGAGCGCATTGGGCAGGGCGTGGCGCCAGATGACCCTCATTGGTGAAGCGCCCTTGGAGCGGGCGGTGCGCACATAGTCATCGCTCAGCACATCGAGCATGGCCGAGCGCGAGATGCGGGTGACGGAGGCGGCAAAGGCAAAGCCGAGCGTGATGGCGGGAAAGATCAACTGCGCCATGCTGGCCAGCGGATCAACGAAGAAGGGCGTGAACGTGCCCATGGCCGGCACGAAGCCGAACCAGACCGAGAGCACATAGATGATGAGAATGCCGATGACGAAGCTCGGGGTCGACTGGCCGAGCATGGCCAGGACCCGCACGATGAGATCGCTCGGGCGCTCATTGCGCGAGGCGGCGAGCACGCCCAAGGGAATGCCGACGCTGAGGGAAATCACCATCGACATCAGCGACAGCTGCAAGGTCAGCGGGAAACGCTCGAGGATCACCTGCAGGACGGGCTTGCCGTAGATCGAGGAGATGCCGAGATCACCCTGAAACAGGCCGCTGAGCCAGCGCAGATACTGCTGCCAGACGGGCTGGTCGATACCGAAATAGGCGGCCAGCGACTCGCGCTGGGCGGGCGTCAGCAGGCCCGCTTCGGTGCCGAGCATGGCCGTGATCGCATCGCCCGGCACCAGCCGGATCGAGACGAAGACCAGGATGGAAACCCCCAGCAGGATCAGGGGAAAGGTCAGCAGGCGCTGAACCACGTAACTCATGAAATCGGACCCTGTGGGAAGGACCGGCCGATGCGGCCGGCCCTTTTCGTTGTGAGGCTTACTCTACAGTGACGTCGACGAGGCCGAACAGCGTGCCGGTCGGCGACGGCACGAAGCCGGTCACTGTGTTGAGCGAGGCGGTGTAGCCATAGCTGGTCGAGAGCCAGAGCCACGGAGCCTGTTCGGCCAGGTGGCTTTCGAAGGCCTGGAAAATTTCCACGCGCTTGGCCGGGTCGGTTTCGGCCTGGCCCTGCTTCATCAGGCTGTCGAGCGTGTCGTCGACGAAGTTGGAGACCTTGAGCAGGTTGCCGTCCTTGGTGAAGTAGCGGTTGTACATCGGGTAGGGGTCGGGACGGCCACCATTGAGCGCCACGGCCATGTCGAAGTCACCGGCCAGCCAGGTGTCGACATAGACGTTGAGTTCCATCATCTCGATTTCGAGATTGACGCCGATCTCGGCCAGCTGGGCCTGCAGTACCTGAGCTTCCGAGGCGGCGACCGGCGGTTCGCCAGTGGCGGCGATCACCGTGGCGGTAAAGCCGTCAACGCCCGCTTCGGCCATCAGCGCCATGGCCTTTTCGAGGTCCTGCGTGTAGCAGAAGAGGTTGTTCGGATCCTGTGCAAAGGCCGGCATGGTGAGGGGACCGGTCACCTTGCCTTCACCGGCGAGCGCCGCATCGATGATGGCCTGGCGGTCGATGGCGCAGCTCATGGCCTGACGCACGAGCAGGTTGTCCATCGGCGGACGCGAGGGATTGAGCTGCAGCACGTTATAGGCGAGCTGGCCGACACGGTTGAGGGTGAGGTTGGATTCCATCGGCACGAGGGTGGCGACCAGCGGGTCATTCAGGAGGGCGAAATCCGTCTGGCCGGCGCGCAGCGAAGCCAGGATCGCCATTTCGTCGGGCAGGACCGAAATGGTGATGCCCTCGACACCGACCTCGCCACCAGCCCAGTCGGCATTGGCCGAGAGCACTTCGCGCGAATTGGGTTCCCAGCTGTCGAGTACGAACGGACCCGAGCCAATGGCCTCGGTGCCGACCGTGCCGGCCTCGATTTCCGAAGCGGGGACCACGGCAGCGTTGATCGTGGCCATGGCGACCAGGATCGGCACATCAGCGGTCGAGAGGTTGAATACGACGGTCGTGTCATCGGGCGTGTCGATGCTCTCGATCGACAGGAAATTCGAGCGGGCGGCCGCGGCGGTCTCTTCGTCGAGCAGGCGCTCGAACGAGGCCTTGACGTCAGCCGAGGTCACCTGCGCGCCATTGGTGAACTTGGCGTTCGGGTCGAGCGTGAAGGTGAGGGTCTTGGCGTCTTCGGCAAATTCCCATTCGGTGGCAATCGCGGGAACGACGTTGAGATCGGCATCGAGGCGCACCAGCGGCTCATAGATCAGCTCGAGCAGGCGCAGCGACGAGAAAGCGGTCTGCTTGTGCGGGTCGAGGCCGGTGGCGTCCTGCGACCAGGCCATGCGCAGTTCGGCGGCCTGGACGGGCAGCGCGGCGCTGACCGAGGTCAGAGCAGTGGCCACGGCGAGGCCGGCCAGAAGTTTCCTGGAAAATAGCATTGTCGAGTTCCCTCTCTGTTGGGCCGGCTCCACGCATGGGTGCCGTGCCAAAGGTCGTCCGGTGCGGGCCAACAGCAGCGTCCCTCGCCCCCGGCCACACCAACCTCTGCGACAAACCTATGAAGTCAGGGCTTTGTCTGTCAATAATTTTCAAGATTGAAGTTTGTTCTGAACTTTTGTTTCAATAGGGTTCCGGACGCGGCTCATATAGGGTCGCGCCGATTTCGGGCCGGGCTGGCGCGAAAGGGCCAGGCGAGGGGAATTTCTTGGGCATTCAGACGAGCATAGAAGCATCTGCGGACAGGTTCACGCCAGCCATGCAGCGTGTGGCATCGGTGATCCGCGACCAGCCGCGCATCGTGCTCGAGCAGACAATTTCCGAACTGGCTGAGAGTTGTGGAACGTCGGTGGCCTCGGTCGTGCGCTTCTGCCGCACCCTGGGCCTGTCGGGTTATGCACAACTGCGCATGCAATTGGCGACCGAACTGGGCAAGGAGGCGGCACAGTTCGGTTCCGATCTCATGCTGGGTGCCGAGATCGCCCAATCCGACACCTTGCAGGAAATGGCCTCCAAGGTTGCCTCGCTCGAAATCCTGGCGATCGACGAAACCGTGTCCGGCCTCGACTATGGCGCGCTTGAACGGGTCGTGGCTGCGCTCGACGGGGCCGAGCGCATCCTGCTGTTCGGCATTGGCGCCAGCCAGTTCGTCGCCCAGGACCTGCACCACAAGCTGTTTCGTGTCGGCCGCAATGCTTTCCTTCTGGCCGATCCGCATGAGGCCTGGACCGCGGCTTTGCTCTCGCCACCCGGTACCGTGGCCCTGGGCTTTTCCCATTCCGGAGCGACTGCCGATACGGTGCGGTTTCTCGAAATCGCGCGCCAGGCCGGCGCCCTGACGGTGGCCCTGACCGGATCTCCGGATTCGCCCCTGGCGCGGGCTGCCGACGAAAGGTTGATCAGCCGGGCGCGCGAAAGCCGGCTGCGGGCCGGCGCCATGGTCAGCCGCATTGCGCAACTGGCCATCGTCGACTGCCTGTTCCTCGGCGTCGCCAGCCAGCGCTACGAGCAGACGGTCGATGCCCTGCAGCGCACGCGGGACGTGACGCATCCGAAGTGACGGCTTAGCTCTTGTTCAAACGCGATGCCGTCCTCGCGAGGACCATTCTCCACCGGCAGGTCGTAGCTGTCGTGAGTGGCCCTCGGGTCAAGCCAGAGGGCGGTCGGTTTGGTGGACGACTTACCCGCCCCACAACCCCGAAGCCCCTGTTCCGATTCCCCCACCGCGATAAACCAGCCCATCCGGCCGGTCTTCGGCCAGTAGCAGTGGCCCGTCGAGGTCCACCCACTTCGCCTTCGATGCCAGGAGTCGGGCCGGCAACATCGAGAGCGACGTGCTGACCATGCAGCCCACCATGATGGAGAGACCCAACTCCTCGGCCCGCCGTGCCACGGCCAGCGCCTCGGTGAGGCCGCCGGTCTTGTCGAGCTTGATGTTGATGGCGTCATAGCGGCCGACGAGGTCCTCGAGGCCCTGGAGGGCGTGGACGCTTTCATCGGCGCAGATGGGGACGAGATGGTCGATGTCGGCCAGCGTCGCATCCTGGCCGGCAGGCAGGGGTTGTTCCACCAGTTCCACACCGCAATGCCGGCAGATATCAAGAAGGACGCCGAGATCCTCCACATGCCAGCCTTCATTGGCATCGACCACGAGGCGGCTATTGGGCGCGGCAGCGCGAACGGCGCCCAGGCGTTCCGCATCGCCGGGCGCACCGAGCTTGATCTTGAGGAGCGGCAGATGCGCCACCCTGGCGGCTGCATCAGCCATGGCGTCGGGCGAGCCCAGGCTGATGGTGAAGGCGGTTTCGATCCGCTCCGGCAGGGTCACCCCCGCCAGGGCGGCGACAGTGGTTCCTGCCAACTTCGCCTCGAGGTCCCAGAAGGCGCAGTCGATCGCATTGCGCGCGGCTCCCGGCGGCAGTTCGCCTTGCAGGTCCAGCCGCGTCATGCCGGCCGCAATCGCGGGCGCCATGCCCTCGATGGCGGCAAGCGTCGTTTCCGGCGTCTCGCCATAGCGGGCATAGGGCGTGCATTCGCCCCGGCCCACCTGTCCGTCCTTTTCCAGTCGCACGCTGACAACCACGGCCTCGGTCTTGCTGCCCCGGGCAATGGTGAAGTTACCGGCAATGGGAAAGCGCTCGATGGTTGCAGACAGCGTGGTCATAGGCGGTCTCAGGCGGGCATGGGGCGGAAAAAGTGGTTCTCGCCCACCTGGCTTACTTCGGGTTGCGCCAGTGCCGCCTGTTTGCGGATTTCCTCGATCCGGCCGAGCTCGTCGGCAAAGCGGATGTCATCAAACCGCCGGTCGGGGTCCGGCACCGCCGAGAGCAGCAGGCGCGTATAGGGATGGCGCGGATCGTCGAGCACCTTGTCGACGGCGCCCCATTCCACGATCTGGCCGGCATACATGACCATAATGTCGTCGGCGACATAGCGCGCCGTGGCGATGTCATGGGTAATGTAGAGCAGCGCCAGCTTGAGCTCGGCCTTCATGTCGTTGAGCAGGTTCAAAATGCCCTGCCGTACCGAGACGTCGAGCATCGAGGTCGGCTCATCGGCGACGATGACCTGCGGATTGACCGCCAAAGCGCGGGCAATGGAAATGCGCTGGCGCTGACCACCCGACAACTCGTGCGGAAACTTGCCCATGATGAGCTTGGGATCGAGCTTGACCCGTTCGAGCAGTTCCTCGATGGCTGCCTGCCGCTGGGAAGAGGTGAGCCCCTTCTGATGCAGTTTCAGCGGTCGTTCGAGATGGTAGCGGATCGTGTGGGTCGGGTTGAGCGATGAGAACGGATCCTGGAACACCATCTGCACGGCCGAGCGATAGGCCTTCAGCGCCTTGGCATCAGCCTTGCCGAGCGGGGCGCCGCGGAACATCAGCCGCCCTTCGTCGGGCGTGTATTCGCGCATGATGAGGCGGGCAGCCGTGGTCTTGCCTGAACCGGATTCCCCGACCAGTGCCAGCGTGCGGCCCGGATAGAGGGCAAAGTTCACGGCGCGTGCGGCATAGACCGTATGCTTGGCGTCGCCGAAAACCTTCGAGACATTGTCGAGGGCAAGAATGGGGTCACGTGTCACGGTCATGGCGTGGCCTCCACGCGGGTCTGCTCGCCACGCAGCTTGGGCATCGAGGCCCAGAGCTTCTTGGTATAGGGGTGCTGCGGCTGGCGGTAGATGGTCTGGGCCTCGTTCATTTCCACCAGCTTGCCTTCGAGCATGATGCCGATACGGTCGCTCACCTGCACCATGAGCCCGAGATCATGGGTGATGAACAGCACGGCAAAGCCGAGCTTTTTGCGCAGCACGTCGATGCGCTGCAGGATTTCGCGCTGCACCACCACGTCGAGCGCCGTGGTCGGTTCGTCCATGATCAGGAGTTTCGGATCGAGCGCGAGGCAAATGGCGATGACGATGCGCTGGCGCATGCCGCCCGAACACTGATGCGGGTAGGAATCGAGCCGCTCCGGCGCGATGTCGACCAGCTTGAGCAACTCGGTCGCGCGGGCGCGGGCCTCGGCCCGGCTGATCGGGCCATGGGCGCGCAGCACGTCGTAGAACTGGGTCTCGATCGTGAGAACCGGGTTGAGCGAATTCATGGCGCTCTGGAACACCATGGCGACTTCCCGCCAGCGGAATTTGCGCAGTTCGTCGTCGCTGAGGTCGAGCACATTGCGCCCCTCGACGAGGATTTCGCTGCCCGTGCGGATCAGCGCCGGCGGGCGGTGCAGGCGGCTCACCGCAAAGGCGATGGTCGACTTGCCGCAGCCCGATTCCCCGGCCAGGCCGAAGAACTCGCCGGGGGCGATGTCGAAGCTGACATCTTTGACCGCGTGGAAATCGCTTTCGGCGCCAATATAGTCGATGTTGAGATTGCGGACGGAGAGGACGGGCGTGGTCATAGCTTGCCCTCCCCGATGCGGACCATGCGGGTCCAGCGATTGAGCATGCCGCCGGTGCGAAGCCGCGGATTGGCGATTTCGTCGATGGCGAAGTTGATGAGTGCCAGCCCGAGGCCAAGGAAGGCCAGGGCGAAGCAGGGCGAGAGCAGGTCCCACCAGGCGCCGACCGAGAGGGCCGCCGCGTTCTGCGCATTGTAAAGCATGATGCCCCAAGAGACGGTGTTGGGATCGCCCAGGCCGAGGAATTCGAGCGTCGCTTCGGTGATGACGGCGAAAATGACCGAGCCGATGAAGTTGATGCCGACGATGGAAATGAGGTTCGGGAAAATCTCGAACAGCATGATCCGCCAGCTCGGCTCGCCCAGCATTTCCGCCGATTTGACGAGGTCGCGCTGGCGTATCGAGAGCGTTTCCGAGCGGGTGACGCGCACGCCCCAGGCCCAGGAGGTAAAGCCCAGGATCACGGCGATGACCAGCGGGCTCGCCTGGCCGATGAAGGCGGCCAGCACCAGCAGCAGCGGCAGGTTGGGAACAACCAGAACCATATTGGTGAAGAAGTTGATGACCTCGTCGACGACGCCGCCCTTGTAGCCGGCGATGATGCCGAGAACCGTGCCGATCACGGTGATCATCAGGCCCGCGCCAAAGCCCACGGCCAGCGACACGCGCGCGCCATAGACCAGGCGCGAGAACACGTCATGTCCCAGACGGGTCGTGCCCAGCCAGTGGTCCCAGCTCGGTGGCTGGTGCGGCCGGCCGACGCGCTTGACCGGGCTGTATTCGGTCAGGAACGGGGCAAAGATCGCCACGAGGAGAATGATGGTGAGAATGATAAGGCCGGTCATGGCCTTCTTGTTCTGCAGCAGTTGGCGGATGAGCTTCATCGCGTCAGGCCTTCTTGAGACGCGGATCGAGCAACACATAGCTCAGATCGACGACGAAATTGGAGACAAGCATCGCTGCGGTCATGATCAGCAACTGGCCCTGGATGACAGGATAGTCGCGCGCGATGATCGCCTGATAGAGCGTGTTGCCGAGGCCCGGATAGTTGAACACCACTTCGGTGACCAGCGAGCCGCCCAGAATGGTGCCGATGGCGATGGCGAGGCTCGACACGGTCGGCAGCAGCGCATTGCGCGCCGCGTACCAGATCATGACATTGTTGTCGGAAAGACCCTTGGCGCGGGCCATGACGATATAGTCTTCGCCCAGGAGGTTGATCATGTTGTTGCGCATGGTCACGGCAAAGCCGCCCGAGAGCACGAAGACCAGCGTCAGCATGGGCAGGGTGCCATGGTAGATCACGCTCGAAATGTATTCCCAGTTCCAGGCCGGATCGATCAGCGGATTGGCGGCATAGCCATTGGGGAACCAGCCCAGCGTGTAGCCGAAGACGAAGAGCATGATCAGCGACACGACCACGGCCGGCACCGAGCTTGAGAAGATGGCAGTGAGCGAAATCACCGAGTCAACGAGACGCCCGCGGCGCCACGCTGCGAACACGCCGAGGAAGCTCCCGAGGGTGAAGCTGATGACGGTGGCAATGCCCATCAGGCCCAGCGTCCAGACCAGGGCGCGCCCCAGCAGTTCGGTGACGGGCAGCGGGAAAAATTTGATCGACCGGCCCAGATCGCCGGTGAAGACGCTCTTCAGATAGGCGAAATATTGTTCGTGCAGCGGCGCATCGATAAAGCCGAAGGTCAGCTTGAGCGCGTTGAGGTTCTCGAGGCTGAGCTCGGAACCGGCGCTGGCGAACATGATCTGGATCGGGTCGCCCGGCATCAGCCTGGGCAGGAAGAAATTGATGGTGGCGGCAACAAGGAAGGCCGCGAGGTAGAACGCCAGTCGCCGTAGCAAAAAGGCCATGGTGATGTGTTCCCTTTCAATTGGTCCGTGCCTGACCCCCACCCGACCTCCCCCTGAAGAAGGGGGAGGGGTGGAGCGAGGTCGGCCACGGACCTGGTTATTGCCACCGATGTGGCTCCTCCCCCTGGAAGGGGGAGGTTGGGTGGGGGTTGAGACTCAGGACTGAGCCTTATTCAACCGGATCGAGATCCAGCAGCTGCAGCAGGCGGGCCGGGTTGGCGTTGGAGACGACCGGCGAGTACTTCGGATTGTCAGCGTCGGCCCAGCCGGTGAAGCGGCTGGTATTGTACTGATAGAAGGCCGGGCTGTTGTAGATCGGGATGATCGGCAGGTTCTCGGCCACGATCAGCTGAGCCTGGTCCATCACGGCCTTGGCTTCCGCCGGGTCCTTGATCTGGGTGTACTCGGCCAGGAGCGCGCTCAGCTCGGCATTTTCCCAATGCGGCGCGGTGAAGCGCGACTTGCCGAAATCGTTCGGGTTGAACGAACGGATATACGGGAAGTAGGGGTTGGCCGCCGAGGCGAGGGCGTTCAGCGTCATCGAATAGGTGCCGTCGATCAGGTTCTGGGTCCAGACCGCAGCTTCCGGCGTCGACATCTTCACGTTGAGGCCGGCTTCGCTAAGGCTCTCAATGGAAATCTGCACGGCGTCGATCCAGTCGGTCCAGCCGTTCGGCACCATGAAGTCGATGGCGATCGGGGTGCCATCGGGATTGTCGCGGAAACCGTCGCCATCGGCATCGACATAGCCGGCAGCATCGAGCGCGGCGATGCCGGCTTCGAGGTCGAACTGGCCATACTGGCCGAACTGGGCGTCGACTTCCGGATTGGCAAAGGACGCATAGAGCTCGCCCAGGGCAGCCGGATCGTCATTGACCAGCGGGTAGCCGTAGCCCGCAATGTCAACGATCGTCTGGCGGTCGATGAGCTGCGACAGGGCGCGACGGAAGTTGACGTCGGTGAAGGCCTTGCGGTTGTTCTCGTCCGGGGTGGTCATGCTCACCTGGAGCGAGACCAGGCTCGACGGGGTAAACCAGTAGTGGTGATGCTCCGGATCCTTGGCGACAAAGGTGTTGTCGATGTCCGGGATGAAGCTCGTTGCCCAGTCCAGGGTGCCGTCGGCCAGGGCCGAAAGAACCTGCGGATTGTCGGCGAGCTGCGGCATGCGCAGGCAGTCGACCTTGAGGTTTTCAGCATCCCAGTAGTTCGGGTTGCGGCACTGTTCGTAAACCTGAGGCGTGAAGCGGGTGATCTCGGTCATCGGACCCGAACCCACCGGGTTTTCGTTGGCGAAGGTCACCGGATCGGCAATGTCGGCCCAGACGTGCTGAGGCACGATCGGCATGCCGACAATGGTATTGGCGATCAGAGCATTGGGTTCGTTGAGGTTGAACTTGACGGTGCGGTCATCGACCTTTTCGACCGAAGCGAGCTGGGCCGAGACGGAGATGAAGTCGAGGGCCGGGAACTGCTTGATGTAGTCGTAGGTGAACACGACGTCGTCAGCATCAAGGGCCTCGCCATCCGACCACTTGAGGCCGTCACGCAGCACGAAGGTGATCGACTTGAGGTCGTCAGCCAGTTCGTAACTTTCGGCGAGGCGGAAATTCGGTTCGTTGGCCTTGAGGCGGTTGAACACAACCAGCGGCTCATAGATGAAGTCGAGCGTGGTGTAGCGCGCCGAGGTCTGGCCGAACGGGTTGAAGTTGCGCACGAACGTGGTGGTCTGCTCGGACACGAGGGTCAGCACATTGCCGCTGGCCTCCTGGGCCTGGGCGGGCGCGGCCGCCAGCAGAGCCAGCACGGATGCGGTGGCAATCCATGAAGTTCTGGTCATCTCAATATCTCTCCTTGTTATCGCGGTTCGCCTTCAGGCGAAGCCGTTCTCCCTGAAAATTCCCTCCACCTCGGCATGCAGGGACTGCACGTCGAAGCGGCTTGACCCGAGCCGGGATTCGGCGCGGGCAATTCTGGCGAGGCTTTCATCGCTCAGCGGGTTCGCCGCCTTTGCCGCCGCCTCGCTCGCGGCAAGATCACCCTGGCTGTGCAGGGCGATGTCGTAGCCGGCATCGAGGCAAGCGCGCACTCGTTCCGGCCATGTTCCCTTGAGCGCCTCCATGGTGAGGCAATCGCTGATCAAGACGCCATCGAAGTCCAAATCATGGCGGATCATCTCGCAGATGACAGGCGATACCGAAGCGGGGCGCTCGGCATCGATCTGCGAGAAGATGAGATGAGCGACCATGGCCCAGGGCGCATCCTTGAGGGCCACGAAAGGCTTGAAGTCGCTGCCGGCCATGTCTTCGACCGTTGCGTCGACCACCGGGCAGGTGAAATGCGGGTCGACATTCACCCGCCCATAGCCCGGAATGTGCTTGAAGATCGGCATCGAGCCCACTTCGAGCATGGCCTCCACGACCACGCGGCCCAGGGTCGTCACCAGTTCCGGATCGTCGCCGAAGGAGCGGTTGCCGACGACATTATGGGTGCCGGGCCGAGCCAGGTCGACGACCGGGGTGGTGCCGCTGCCCAGACCCAGCTCGCTCAGCATGGAGCCCATGGCGAGGGACGACAGGCGCAGGGCGCGCTTGCCGGCCTCGAGATCCTTGCGGGCGAGGGCCCCGAAATCACCGAGCGAGCGGTAGAGCGGCCAGTTGCCGTTGTCGAGCCGCTGCACGCGGCCGCCTTCCTGGTCAATATAGACAGGGGCGTCGTCGCGGCCGACCGCTTCCTTGAACTGCCCGACCAGATGCTTGATCTGGTCGGGATTGTCGAGATTGCGCTTGAACAGGAAGAGGCCGAACGGATTGGCTTCACGGAAGAAGGCCATTTCCGATGGCGACAGCTCATGGCCCGGCATGCCAACGAAAAGGGCGAGCGGCGTAGACGACATAGGCTTAGTTTCCCTGCGGCTGCGGCTTGATGCGCAGCAGACCCTGATAGATGTCCTCCTTGTCGGAGGGGATCGGCATGGCGCCGGCGGCACTGACGTAGAAGTCCACCGGGCCGGCGGAGCCGACAATTGCATAGGCGTAGCCCTGCGCCTTCATGGCGACGAGCGTGTGATGGAAGAGCGCGAGGCCGATGCCCTTGCCGCGCTGGTCCTCCGAAACGCCGGTCGGGCCAAAAAAGCCCCGCGCGGTGGCGTCGTAGCAGGCAAAGCCGACCAGCTGCCCGTCCACGGTGGCGATGAGGCATCCCGGTGGCTGATGCGCCATGGCGGCGCTGACTTCGCTCACCCAATATTCGGAAAAGTGCTTGCGCACCCAGTCCTTGATGATGTGCTGCTCGGGCGGCAGGGCGACGCGAATTGTGGCTTCGACCCCTTCGGCGCGCGCCTTGAGGTCATCCAGCTTGCGGCTGTAAAGATTGACGAGAAGGTCCATGCCGTTGCCCTCAGCTGGCCGCGCGCGGCTGCGAGGGCGCGGCGGCGCGGCGCAGGAAGCCGTCGGCATTGGCCAGCGCGATCTCTGCATCGGCCACGTCGAGGCCGGTCAGCGCCATCAGGATGGCAAGCTTCACATTATTGTTGCTGGCGACGAGGAATTTCTCAGCATCCTCGGGCGAACAACCGGTCGCATCCACGAGGATGCGGGTGGCGCGGGCGGCGAGCTTTTCGTTGCTCACCGACAGGTCGACCATGAGGTTTTCGTAGGACTTGCCGATGCGGATCATGCTGGCCGTGGTCAGCATGTTGAGAACCAGTTTCTGGGCTGTGCCCGACTTGAGGCGGGTCGAGCCCGTCAGCGCCTCGGGTCCGACAAGGGGCGAGATGGCGATGTCGGCCATGCGCGCGATGGCCGAATCCGGATTGCACGACAGGGCCGCCGTCACCGAGCCGACTTGTCTGGCATAGTCGAGGCCACCAATGACATAGGGCGTGCGACCGCTCACGGCGATGCCGACGACAACGTCCTTGGCGGTGAGGTTGATCTTTTCGAGGTCCTTGCGGCCCTCCTCGCGGGAGTCCTCGGCCCCTTCGATCGGATGCCGCAGGGCGCGGTCGCCGCCGGCAATCAGGCCCACGACCATGCCTTCGGGCACGCCGAAAGTCGGGGGGCATTCGGAGGCGTCGAGCACGCCGAGGCGTCCGCTGGTGCCGGCGCCCATATAGACGAGCCGTCCGCCGGCCTTGAAGGCTTCCACGATGCAGTCAACGGTCGCGGCGACTTCGGGCAAAACCTTGTTCACGGCCTCTGCGACGCGCGCATCCTCCGTATTCATCGCCGTGACAATCTCGGACGAGCTCATCAGGTCGATCTGCATCGTATGCGGATTGCGGGCTTCGGAAACGAGCTGTTCCAGCTCAGCCATGAGGGTGGTTTTTGCCATTGTGCCTATGCTCAAGTTCCGGCCGGATGCTAGAAGTGAATATTCCGGCTGTCAACGAGACAAGGAATATTGTATTCCAAAATTCGCGCTTTCCACATCGGCCTCGATCGGGGGAGAGTGGGAAGTGGCGGGAGAAGCCAGTTGCAAATGGAGCGGTGTCGGCTTTAGTCCTCGAAATCGGGGGCCGGAGGTGGCGCCGGTGTCACGGAAGCCGAAATGTCTGTCCTGAAAGTTCTCAGCGCCAAGCTCGACACCATGACCCAGGCCGATCGCCAGATCGCCCAGTTCATCATCGATCACCCCGAGCAGATGCTGACCCTGTCCTCGGTCGCCCTGGCCGAGGCCACCGGGCGCAGCCAGTCCAGCATCGTCAAGTTCAGCCAGAAGCTGGGCTATGCTGGTTACCAGCAATTGAAGCTCGCCGTGAACAAGGCCAAGGCGCTTGAATGGCACACCCCGGGCGGGGTCATTCACGGCACCATCGACGCGGCCGACAGCTATGTCACCATCCTGCAAAAACTGATCGGCTCCAAGCTGCTTTCGATGCGCGAAACCCTCGCCGCCAACAACGAAGCGACCATTGACCTGGCGCTGGAAGCCCTTGGAAATGCAAGGAAAATCCAGCTTGCTGGTGTCGGTGCGTCTTCGCTGGTGGCCAAGGATTTTTCTTACAAGTTGCTGAAGCTGGGACGCATGGCGCTGATCGACAGCGACAGCCATATCCAGATCTCCAACGCTTCGGCGCTGAACAGCGCCGATGTGCTGCTGGCCCTGTCCCATTCGGGCCGCAGCGTCGAAACCCTCAGGATTGCCGAGGTGGCCAAGCAGCGCGGCGCCACCGTCATCTCCATGACCGGGCTGCAGCCTAACCCGTTGATTGATCTGGCCGATATTCACCTCTTCACGGTGGCGGACGAGGAGCGGGTGCGCTCATCGGCGATCACCTCGCGCGACGCGCAGCTGATGCTGATGGACATGCTGTTCATCCTGATGATCCGCGAGCAGGCGGATGCGCATGACTTCATCCACAATTCCGAAAGTGCAGTCACGGTGCTCAAGGCCCGCTGACCCCGGCTCTCCCGGCTCTCCCGGCTCTCCTCCTGGCCCCCTGTGATGAACGGTTTTTTGGACCGGTTTTGCGCTTTTCCTTGGCGCGCCTATCGTAATTGAATATTCTTGACACCGCTCTTTCGTGGAATTTAGTATTCCAATCTGAGAGTCCTGGAAGGGGCCTTCGGGAGACCCGCGTGGGGTGGGTCGGGACGGGAGAGCAATGTGGCTCAGCTATCGCTTCGCGGCATCAAGAAGCGTTTTCGCGAAACCGAGATTCTGCACGGTATCGATCTCGAGATCGGTGACCGCGAATTCGTGGTCTTTGTCGGCCCCTCCGGCTGCGGCAAGTCCACCCTGCTGCGCCTGATTGCGGGCCTCGATCCGATTTCGGACGGCGACTTCGTGCTCAACGGCACGAAGATGAATGACGTCGCGCCCTCGCGCCGCGGCATTGCCATGGTGTTCCAGTCCTACGCGCTCTACCCGCATATGGATGTCTACGAAAACATGGCCTTCGGCGCCCGCCTCATGGGGCTCGACAAGGCCGAGGTGGAAAATCGCATTGCCGAGGCCGCGCGCATGCTGCGCCTCGAACCTCTGCTCAAGCGTAAGCCGCGCGAGCTTTCCGGCGGCCAGCGTCAGCGCGTCGCCATCGGCCGGGCGCTGGTCAGGAAGCCCGACGTGTTCCTGCTCGACGAGCCGCTGTCCAATCTCGACGCCGCCCTGCGCTCCGAGGTTCGCCTCGAGATCGCCAAGCTGCATCGCGAGATCGGCGGCACCATGATCTACGTGACCCATGACCAGGTCGAGGCCATGACCCTGGCCGACAAGATCGTGGTCATGAACAACGGGCGCATCGAGCAGGTCGGCTCGCCGCGCGAACTGTTCGAGACCCCCGCCAATACCTTCGTTGCCACCTTCATCGGGTCGCCGCGCATGACGCTGGTGGACGTGACGCGTGAAGGCGATCGACTGGCGGTTGCCAATGGCGGTTCGATCGCGACCGGCGCGCTGCCTGACGGGGCCGCGTTCAAGCTGGGCCTGCGGCCCGATTCGGTACATTTGCAGCGCGGTCCGGGAGGCGAGGGGCTCTCCGGCCGCGTCGAATATACCGAGTATCTGGGCGATAATGCCTATGTCTATGTCCGGCTTGCCGACGGCACGCTGCTTTCGGCGCGGACCACGCCCAATGACCTCTTTGCGCCAGACGAGACGGTGACCGTGACGGTCGCGTCAGGGGCTGCGCATTATTTTTCCGCCGAGGATGGCCGGCGGCTGAGCCCCTGAGGCTCGGAAAAGATCATTCCAAGACGTTTTCAAGGGAAGGGAAATCCATGAAGAAAACTGTACTTCGCACCGGGGCCGCATTGGCCGCCGTGCTCGTCGCCGCCCCGGCTTTTGCCCAGGATCTGACCTTCTGGAGCTGGCGCCAGGAAGACAAGGCTGCCTATGAACAGTTCATCGAAACGTTCGAGGCGGCCAATCCCGGCATCACCGTCACCTTCGAGACGTTTGAGGCCACCAATTACAACACCATTCTCTCGACCGCCCTTGCCGGTGGCACGGGCCCCGACGTGATGATGGTGCGCGCCTATGGCGGGCTCGAAAACGTCGCTGTTGCCGGCTATCTCGAAGAGCTGACCACCGAGAGCGTCCCGGCCCTGGCCGAATTCGCCGCCCCGGCCCTCGCCGCTGAAAGCGTGCGCGCCGACAACAAGCTCTATGCCGTGCCCTTTGCCAGCCAGACCCAGCTGGTGATCTATAACAAGGCCCTGTTCGACGCCAATGGCCTCGAAGAACCCCAGACCTGGGACGAGCTGCTTGCAGCCAGCCAGACGCTCAAGGATGCCGGCGTCATCCCCTTTGCCAATGGCACCGCCACCGCCTGGCAGAACGAGACCGTCACCTTCGGCCTCGGCTCGACGCTGATGGGCAAGGCCTTCTATGACGAGCTGATGGCCGGCACCGCTGATTTCACCGATGAGCGCTTCACCTCGGCCCTGGCCTCGGTCAACGAGCTGGCCCAGGACTACTTCCCCGATGGCTTTATCGGCCTCGACTATCCCAGCGCCCAGCAGCTCTTCTCCTCGGGCATGGCCGGCATGTTCGTTGGCGGCTCCTATGAGCTGGCGACCTTCAAGGCCCAGAACCCGGATATCGAACTGGGCGTCTTTGCTGCGCCCGGCAGGGCCGCCGAGGACGAAAAGCTGGTCGGCCTCTATTTCGACGGCGGCTATGCCGCCAATGCCGCCGGCGCCAACAAGGAAGCCTCGGTAAAATTCCTGAACTACCTGGCCAGCCAGGAATTCGGCCAGGCCTTTGCCAATACGCTCAACAACATCTCGACCATTCCGGGCGTCACCTTCGACAACCCGCTGCTGGCCGAGGTCAATGAGCTCAACCAATCCTCGATCCCCTACCTGATGCTCGCCCATTTCCGCTATGGCGAACCCTCGGGCTCGGTGCTGATCCAAGGCGAAATGCAGAAGCTGTTCGCCGGCGAAACCACGCCGGAAGCCATCGGCGAGACCCTGACCACCGGTCTGGCTGCCTGGTACGAGCCCTTCCAGGACTAAGGCGGCCACTCCCTCCGCCAAAGGGGTGGAGCATTGGGCTCCTCCGGGTCCTCCGCTTCACCCCACCCTCATTCCCTCCCCATCAAGGGGAGGGAGGCGCAGGCATCAGTCGCCTGTGTTCATCGTCTCCCTCCCCCTTGTGGGGAGGGACCAAGGGTGGGGTTCTCCCACGCAGAAAAGCCCAAGCGAGCCCCCAATGCCTCAGTTTCGGATGACAGGTCGCGGCCTCTGGATCACGGTGCTGATCGTGCCGCCGCTCGCCTTCGTGGCGCTGTTTATCGTCTATCCGATCATTTCGGCCTTCGCCTATGCCTTCTTCGACTGGCAGGGCCTGAAGCGCCTCGACTTCGTGGGGCTGGAAAACTTTCATACCGTCCTCTTCGTCGAGCCCTACCGAAGCTGGACGATCAACGCCTTCAAGAACAACATCATCGTCTTCTTTGCGCTCATGGTGCTGCAGAACGGGCTGGGCTTCATCCTCGCCTATGCGCTCTGGCGCGAATTGCCCGGCGCCCGCTTCCATCGCATTGCGGTGTTCCTGCCGGTGGTGCTCTCGACCATCATCGTCGCCTATCTGTTCAAGCTCTTCTATCACCCGCTCTTCGGCGTGGTGAATGTGACCCTGCGCAATATCGGGCTCGACTGGCTGGCTCAGCCGTGGCTCGGCCAATCGAGCACGGCGCTGGGCAGCATCATCGTGGCGCAGGCCTGGCACATGGTGGGTTTCCCCACCCTCGTCTTCCTCGCCGGCATGCAGCGCATCCCCAGTGAAATCCTCGACGCCGTGCGCATGGAAACCGAAAGCGAATGGGTCAAGATTTCAAAGATCGTCTGGCCGCTGGTCGCGCCCAGCGCCACCATCGTTTTCACCCTGCTGTTCGTAGGCGCCTTCAACTGGTTCGAACTGCCCTACATCATGGGCGGACTTGATGGCTCGCCCTTCGGCTCGACCGATGTGCTGGGGCTCTATTTCTACCGCACGGCCTTCGGCAATGTGTCCTCCGGCCAGCAGGATTTCGGGCTCGGCTCGGCTCTTGCCGTGCTGATCTTCCTCTTCGTTGCCGTCGTTGCAGCGGTCATCACCACACGGCTGCGCGCCAGGGAGATCCAGCTATGAGCGCCGCCAAGGCCGACTATTACGACCGCCGGGGGATTCTGGGCGCGCTTGGACGCGACGGGCTGTTGCAGGTCATTCTCATCGCCAACACCATCCTGATGCTGGCGCCCATCGTCATCATGGTGTTCTCGGCCTTCAAGACCACGCCGCAGATCTTTGCCTCGCCCTTCGGTCTGCCCGATTTCACCCAGGTCCAGAATTTCGTGAAAATCTGGAACGAGACCAATTTCCTGCGCTACCTCGTCAATTCCTTCGTCGTCACCAGTGCCTCCATGGTGCTGATCCTGACGCTGGGAACCATGGCCGCCTATGCGCTGGGGCGCTACGCCTTTACCGGCGCCAGCTTCATCCTGATGTTCTTCATCGCCGGGCTGACGCTGCCATTGAAGCTCGCCATCATCCCGCTCTTCATGCTGATGCGTGATCTCTCCATCCTCAACAATCAGCTCTCGCTGATCTTCGTCTATACGGCCATGGGACTGCCCTCGACCATCTTCATCATGACCGGTTTCATCCGCACCCTGCCCAATGAGCTGGAAGATGCGGCACGCATGGATGGCGCCTCGGAAGCGCGCATCATGTGGTCGATCATGCTGCCGCTGGTGCGCCCCGCCATGGTGATCGCCGGCATTCAGAATGTCGTGCCGATCTGGAATGACTTCTTCTTCCCGCTGGTCTTCATCCAGAACGATAATCTCAAGACCCTGCCGCAGGGGCTGACCACCTTCATGGGTGAATATACGACCGACTGGGGCGTGCTGTTCTCGGGCCTGACGCTGTCGGCCGCGCCCATCATCATCATCTATATCGTGCTGTCCCGGCAGTTCATCGCCGGCATGACCTCGGGCGCCATCAAATGAGACTTCCCAAGGGCCTCGTCGTCTCCTGCCAGGCCCGGAGCGACAATCCTCTTCACGGCCCTCAATTCATGGGCGCCATGGCGCTGGCCGCGCGGGATGGCGGCGCCCTCGCCATCCGTGCCAATGGCCCGGCCGACATTGCTGCCGTCAAGGCGGCCGGCCTGCCGGTCATCGGCATATACAAGGTCTTCTCCGAAGCCTGGCCGGTTTATATCACCCCCGATTTTGCAGCGGCCCGAGCCATTGTCGAAGCCGGCGCAGAAATCGTCGCCCTCGACTGTACCGAGCGGCCCCGCAATGGCGAGCATCCCAGCGTCCTGATCCGCCGCATCCGGGACGAGCTGGGGGCGGAAGTCTTTGCCGATATTTCGACGCTGGACGAGGGCCTCAAGGCGGCCGCCTGGGGCGCCGATTATGTGTCCACGACCCTCTCGGGCTATACCGAGGCGACCATGCCCAAGCCCGAAGAGCCCGACCTGGCGCTGGTCGAGGCCCTGGCGGCGCGGCTGACCGTACCCATCGTCGCCGAAGGACGCTACAATAGTCCCGAACTGGTCGCCTCGGCATTTGCTTCCGGCGCCCATGCCGTGGTGGTGGGAACCATGATTACCAATCCGCGCGAGATTACCCGCGCTTTCGTCAAGACCGGCGTGCCCGCGTGACCCAGGTCCATCTCGGGCTCGATGTCGGCGGTACGGCCAGCCGCTGGGTTGCCTGCGACGCCTCGGGCGACCTCGTGGCGCGCGGCAATGCCAGCGGCGCCACCGCCCACGTCTTCAACCCGGCCGAGCATGTCAGGCTTGCCGGCGTCTTCACCACAGTCGCGGCAGAACTCGGCGCAGCCGGGATGGTCCCCGCCAGCCTTTGTGCCGGCATGACCGGCTTTGGCGCGCCCGCTACGGCGGAGATCCGCGCCATGGCCAGCGCGGCGCTTGGCCTCGACCCGGACCAGATCCTCGTCATGGACGATATTGCCATGGCCTATGCCGCCCATTTCCGGCCTGGTGAGGGGCATCTCATTTCCGCCGGCACCGGCTCGATCGGCATTCACGTGACCCGCAATGGCGAGGTCATCCGCGTCGGCGGCCGCGGCATTCTCATCGACGATGCCGGGTCGGGCAGCTGGATTGCTCTCCAGGCCCTCGACCATATGTATCGCGCCCTCGACCATACCGGCTCCTTCGAAGAACTGGCCGAACTTGCCGCACAGATGTTTTTGGCTGTTGGCGGCAATGGCTGGAGCGATGTCCGGCAGTTCGTCTATGCCGGGGATCGCGGCCGTATCGGTACACTGGCCGTGGGCGTGGCCAAGGCGGCCGAAGCCGGCGACCAGACGGCGCTCGATATTCTGCGCCGTGCCGGGGCGGAACTGGCGGGCCTTGGAGAGGCCCTCAGCAAGCGGGCCGGGCCAGGCCCGATTGCGCTGATCGGCGGCGTGCTCAACCTGCACAAGGTCATAGCTGAGGAAATCGCCTGGCGTTTTCCGGGCGTCGAGGTAACGCGGCCCAGCATCGACAGCGCCCTCTCGGCCGCGCGGCTCGGGGTGAGCGAGGGCGGCGCCGCCTGGCGTCCGCTCTTGGCACGAGGCCTCTCTACGCCTTGAGCGCGGCCTTGCGCGCGATCATCACTTCGATGCCGTCGAGCATGCGCTCGAGACCGAACCTGAAGGTCAGGTCCGGATCGCCCAGCCCATAGAGCTCGCCGACGATCGGGCCGACGCGGCTGGCAACGGGAAAGGGTGTCCAGTCGATGGTTTCGAGGAAGGGCGCTATGGCATACCACCACTCGTCGTCGCTCATGCCGGTCTGCTGCTTGACCTGCGCCGCCCGCGCCACGTCGCGCACCGCGCCATAGACATAATTGGTGATCAGCGACACGGTCATGTCCATCTCGACCTCGTCGAGCCCGAGCCCATCGACGACGCTCAATATCGCCTCATAGGCCCGCAGCGTATTGGGGCCCAGCACCGGCCGGTGCGTGCCCACCTGCAGCGCCCAGGGGTGATCGAGATAGAACTGGCGATAGGCCCTTGCCACCATGGTGATATTGTCGCGCCATTGCGCCGGCTCGAACCGCGGCAGGTCGGCGCCTTCGGGTCCGCCGGCAATGGCGTCGATCATCAGGTCTATGAGCACCGACTTGTCGGGGATGTGGGTGTAAAAGCTCATGGCAGAAATGCCCACCGCCTCGGCCACGCGCCGGGTGGAGACGGCGTCGATCCCCTCGGCGTCGGCAATGGCGATGGCGGCCTGCACGAGGTCGGAGAGATTGACCTTGGATTTGGGCCCGCGCTTGCCGGCCGCCACTCTGCCCCAGAGCAGGTGCAGCGATTGCAGCGGGTCACCCCTGCCGGAAATCTCTTCGGCCATGCCATCCTCGAAAAATACTCTTTACACCGTACGATGTTCTGCTAAACATTGTGCGGCGTATAGAGTTTAATTGCGCATCTCGTAAAAGTCGAGCGCCTGTCGAAATCATCCCTGCTGACACGTCATGTCGGCGGGCGGGGTGAGTGTGCGTCCGGGCGCAAGGGGGAACACATGATCCATGCAAGAGATCTGACTCGCAGTTTCAAGACCAAGACCGGACCGGTCGAGGCCGTCAAAGGTTTGAGCCTCGATGTCGCCGAGGGCGAACTCGTGGCCTTTCTCGGCCCTAATGGGGCTGGAAAATCCACCTCGGTGCGCATGCTGACGACATTGCTGCCACCGAGTTCCGGCAGTGCCATGGTTGCCGGTTGCGACATTGCCCGCGACCCGGCAGGGGTGCGCAAGCGCATCGGTTATGTCGGGCAGGGGAGCGGCGCCGGGCAGTATTACAAGCTGCGCGACGAACTCCTCACGCAGGGCGCCGCCATGCGCATGAACCCCGCCGATGCTAGGAAACGCGCTGACCAACTGATCGGCATGCTGGAATTGTCGGGCATGGAAGATCGCATCGGCACCACCCTGTCGGGCGGGCAGAAGCGGCGGCTCGACGTGGCGCTGGGCCTTATGCATGAGCCGACGCTGTTGTTCCTCGACGAGCCTTCCACCGGGCTCGACCCACATAGCCGCGCCAATCTCTGGGAGCATGTCCTGAGGCTCCGGCGCGAGACGGGGATGACCATTTTCCTCACCACTCATTATCTCGAAGAGGCCGATACCATGGCAGAGCGGGTGATGGTCATGGACAATGGCCAGCTCATCGCCGACGACACGCCGGCCCGGTTGAAGGCCAATCTCGCCGGTGACCGCATCACCATCGGCCTTGCCAATTCCGACGCGGCAAGAGCCGCCGAACTGGCGCAGAACCTGCCCCAGGCCCGCGACGTCGCGGTGGCTGACAGCCGCGTGGAAGTGACGGTGGGCGAGGGCGAGGCCCTGCTGCCCGAATTCATCCGGCGTCTGCATGAGGTCGGCGTCGATATTGCCAGTGCCAATGTCCGTCGCCCGACCCTCGATGACGTCTTCCTTGGCCTCACCGGCCGCACCCTGCGCGAAGCGCAGGGCAGCGTGGCCTGAAGGAGAGCGGAAATGGATTTCCTCTACGACGTGAAAACCAGCTTCGTCCGCGAGATGCGGCCGCTGGTGTCCGGCTGGGTCTGGCTGGCCTTCGGCCTCGTGCAGCCGCTGCTCTATATCGGTCTTTTCGTGCCGCTTCTGGGCGATGTCGGGGGCGACGGCGTCTCGCCGCTGCAATGGTTCATTCCCGGCATGATGGTCATGCTCACCCTCTTCGGGACTGCCATGGTGGGCTGGAGCCTGACCGAGGAGTTGATGAGCGGCGTGCTGGAACGCTTCCTCGCCACGCCCATGTCGCGGCCGGCTATTCTGATGGGCCGGGCCCTCAAGGAAATGTTCCCGCTGTTCTTTCAGGCCCTGGTAATGATTGTCATCGCCATTCCCTTTGGCCTGAAGCTCTATCCCGTGGGCATGCTCTATGGCCTTGTCCTGCTCGGTCTCTTCGGCGTCGGTGTTGCGGCGCTCTCCTATGCGCTGGCCATTGCCACCAAGGACAATACCTCGCTCTTCTACATGGTCAGCCAGTCCGTGGCCCTGCCGCTGATGCTGCTCGGCGGCGTGCTGCTGCCGCTCGAAAGCGGACCGACCTGGCTGTTTATCGCCAGCCGCTTCAATCCGCTGACCTACCTCATCGAGGCGGAACGGGCGCTGTTCATGGGCGAGCTGGTCAGCATGACCGTGCTCTATGGCACGCTGGTCGTGGCCGCGACCCTGGTCATCGGCCTTGCCGTAGGCGGCAATGCCATCCGCAAGGCGAGTATCTAGGGCGGATGCGTGATGAGCGCGATCGTCCCCCATCGTCACCACCGGGCTTGTCCCGGTGGTCCAGGGCTCAGCAAGATGGATTGCCGGGACAAGCCCGGCAATGACGATGGAAAAGGTATCGCGTCTCAGCGGCGTAAACTGTGAATGAGCAGATTTTCGGGAGTCGACATGCAGGACGATCTTTACGGCGCCATTGTTATCAGAGGGGCGCGCGAGAACAATTTGAAGAATGTCTCGCTCGACATTCCCAAGCGGCGCATCACCGTCTTCACCGGCGTCTCCGGTTCGGGCAAATCCTCGCTGGTCTTCGGCACCATCGCCGCCGAAAGCCAGCGGCTGATCAACGAGACCTATCCCGCTTTCGTCCAGCAGTTCATGCCCAGCTATGGCCAGCCCGATGCCGACCAGCTGGAAAACATCTCGGCCGCCATCATTGTCGACCAGCAGAGGCTGGGCGGCAATTCGCGCTCGACGGTCGCCACCGTCACCGACGCGGCGCAGATGCTGCGTGTGCTGTTCTCGCGCCTGGCCGAACCCAGGCTCGGGCCGCCGGGGCTTTACTCCTACAACGATCCGCGCGGCATGTGCCCCGATTGCGAAGGCATAGGCCAGGTCGCGGCCATGGACATGTCCGCCGTGATCGATGAGAGCAAGTCGCTGAAAGGCGGTGCACTGCTGCCCAAGGATTTTGCGGTCGACAGCTGGTACTGGGAAATCTACGCCAATTCGGGGCTCTTCGATCTCGACAAGCCGATCAAGGACTATTCGGCCGAGGAGCGCGAAAATCTCCTTCACCTCGATGACGGCCGCAAGATCAAGGTGGGCAAGATCGGGCTGACCTATGAGGGCGTGGTCGCCAAGCTGAAGAAGGGTCTCGGTTCGAAAGATCCCGAAAGCCTGCAACCCCATGTGCTGCGCGAATACGAGAAGATTTTTACCCGCGCCATCTGTCCCGCCTGTTCCGGCACCCGCCTCAATGAGGGCGCGCGGACCAGCCTGGTCAACGGTAAATCCATCGCCGAGCTTTCGGCCATGCAGGTGTCCGATCTCGCCGTGTTCATTCGCGCGCTTCGAGCGCCGCAGGTGGGGCCGATGCTGGAGGCACTGGCGCTGCGGCTCGAAAACCTCGTCACTATCGGCCTGGGTTATCTTAGCCTTGATCGCGAAAGCTCGACTCTTTCAGGGGGCGAAAGCCAGCGGGTGAAAATGGTGCGGCATCTGGGCAGTTCGCTCACCGACATCACCTATGTCTTCGACGAGCCCTCGGTGGGCCTGCACCCGCACGATGTGGGGAGTCTGGCGACGCTGATGACCCAGCTCCGCGACAAGGGCAATACGGTGCTGATCGTCGAGCACAAGCCCGACATGATCGCCATTGCCGACCATGTGGTGGACATGGGACCGCTGGCCGGCTCGCGTGGCGGACAGGTGGTCTATGAAGGCGATTTTGCGGGCCTCCTGTCGTCGGGCACGCTGACCGGCAATCACATGAAAAAGCACCAGCCGATCAAGGAAACTGTGCGCAAGGCGTCGGGCGAGCCACTGAAGATCGAGCACGCCAAGGTCAACAATCTGCGCGACGTGTCGGTGGATATTCCGCGCGGCGTGCTGACCGTGGTCAGCGGCGTGGCGGGGTCTGGCAAGTCGAGCCTGATCCAGGGGTGCCTCCCAGCGGCCTATCCCGACACCGTCATCATCGACCAGAACCTTGCGCGCGGCTCGCGCCGCTCCAATACGGCCACCTATACCGGCATTCTCGATGGCGTCCGCAAGGCCTTTGCCAAGGAAAACGGGGTGGAAGCCGCGCTGTTCTCGGCCAATTCCAAGGGCGCCTGCCCGGACTGCAACGGGCTCGGGGTGATCTATACCGACCTCGCCCATCTCGACCCCATGGTGACCACCTGCGAGACCTGCGAGGGCAAGCGCTTCCTGCCCGAAGTGCTCGAACACAAGCTGCGCGGCAAGTCGATCGCCGATGTCTATGAGATGAGCATCGAGGAGGCCGCGGCTTATTTCACCGAACCGGCTCTGGCGAAAATCGTGCAGGGCCTGGTGGATGTGGGTCTCGGCTATCTGACCCTCGGCCAGCCGCTCTCGACCCTGTCGGGTGGCGAACGCCAGCGCCTGAAGCTCGCCGCCGAACTGGGCAAGAAGGGCAATATCTACGTGCTCGACGAGCCCACCACCGGCCTTCACATGAACGACGTCGATACGCTGATCGGCCTCTTCGACCGGCTGGTCGATGCAGGGTCCACCGTCATCGTCATCGAGCACAATCTGGACGTCATCTCCCGCGCCGATTGGGTGATCGACATGGGGCCGGGTGCGGGGCACGATGGCGGCAGGGTGCAGTTCGAAGGCGTGCCGGGGGATTTGGCGAAGTCGTCGGGCTCGCTGACGGGGCAGTTTCTGGCGGGGCGGGGCTGAACCCGGCACCCCTGTTCATCGTCACCACCGGGCTTGTCCCGGTAACGAAAGGTGGGAGGGCTGTGCAAACCACCGCGCCGCCCTCGGGCCTGACCCGAGGGCCGCTCACCACGGGCACATTGTGCCTGTTCGGCGTGGTCCTCGGGTCGAGCCCGAGGACGGCATCGTGGTTGGCGACACTCGGCGCAAATAAAGCACAAGAGGCTCACGGCCAGGCCGCATAGGACCCGCTGTCGCGCACCTGGTTCATCGCCGCATCCTGCCGGTATTGCCGTGGCGATTTCCCGCTCAGCCGTTTGAAAAATCGTGAAAAATAGGCTGGGTCGTCAAAGCCGAGATGGGCGGAAATCTCGGAGATCTGCAGCCCCGAATTTTCCATCATCTGCCTTGCCTCGGCAAAGAGCCGCGCATGGATCAGGCCGAGCGGCGTCTGCCCGGTGGCGCGTTGTACGGCGCTGGTCAGGCGGTCGACGCTGACCCCCAGATAGCGGGCATAATTGGCCACCGACCAATGGCTGCGCATCTGCTGGTCGACCATGGACAGGAAGTTGCTGACAATGGTGCGCGGCGCCGGGCGCGCGGTGGTGGGTGCGAGGTCCGAAGTGCGCCAGAGGAGGATCGCGACGATCGCCAACTGGTGCCGCACCATGTCCTGCGAGCCCGAGGCATTGGAGCGCAGTTCCTCGGTCATCAGGGTGAACAGCGTTGCCAGCCGCGCCGCCACGTCGCGCTCGATGCGCGTACCCAGCTGGGGCCTGAGGGCGAAACGGCGCATGTCCTCGGCAATATTGCCGGGCAGGGCAATCTGACCCAGGGCCGCGTCGGACATGGTGAGCCAGGCCCCGCGCGAGCCGGCCAGCAGCAACAGTTCGGCCCGCTGGCTGGCGGGGATCCAGATGAGATTGGGCGCCTGCAATGGCGTCGTTTCGCCTGCCGTGGTCACCGTGCCCGAGCCTGATATCAGGACGAAGACGCAGTTCTGTCCGCCCGGCATTGTCCAGCGGGCGGTATCGAGCGTCGTGGCAATCACTTGCCCGTCGAGTTCGCGAGCGAGATCGACCAAAGGCCGAAACCCGAGACTGGTGTCAGGCTTGCGCATTTTCCCCTCCGAAACCCGGAAAAAGTACAAGTTTCTCCGCAAAAAGTCTATTCGTGACCGGCCATGCACCCGTGTAGCGTTCGCCCAGTGGCCGGAGAACAGTCAAACGCTGCCCGGCACAGCTGGCCCGAAACAGGGCCCAGAGGAGGAACCCATGACTGTGTTTTCCCGCAGGTCCGCCCTGCGTGCCATCGGCCTTGCCGCGACCCTGCTCGCCAGCGTCGGCGTCGCCGCCGTCTCCGCTCAGGACCGCACTTCGGTCAAGATCGGCTATGCCATTTCCAAGACCGGCGCCAATGCCGGTGGCGCCGGCATCACCACCCTGCCCAATTATCAGCTCTGGGTGCATGAGGTGAATGAAGCCGGAGGTCTCGAAATGCCCGACGGCAGCCGCCTGCCCATCGAAGTCATCGAATATGACGACCGATCCTCGTCCGAGGAAGTGGTGCGGGCCGTCGAGCGCCTCGCCACCCAGGATCAGGTTGATTTCATTCTTGTGCCCTGGGGCACCGGCTTCAACCTCGCCGCCGCGCCGCTGTTCGACCGTTTTGGCTATCCGCAGCTGGCCGTGTCGGCCGTGACCGACAAGGCCCCCGAATTCGTGCAGCGCTGGAAGAAGAGCTTCTGGCTCCTTGGCGGCGGCCATGACTATACCGAGACCCTGTCGAAAATCCTCACCGACCAGCAGGCAGCCGGCACCATCAATGGCGATGTCGCGGTGATTTCGGTGGCCGACGGCTTTGGTATCGACCTGATCAATGCCGCCCGCCAGTCCTTTGCCGATGCCGGGCTCAACATGGTCTATGACGTGACCTATCCGGTCGGCACCACCGACTTCACGCCCATGCTCAACGAAGCCGCCGCCTCCGGTGCCGACACATTCGTGGCCTTCTCCTATCCGCCCGACACCTTTGCCCTGACCCAGCAGGCCCAGGTCGCCGCCTACAATCCCAAGGTCCTCTATCTGGGTGTGGGCACCGGCTTCCCGGTCTACCAGGCCAATAATGGCGACAAGATCGAAGGCATCATGAGCCTTGGCGGCATCGACGTGAACAACGAGGCCGTCATGGACTATCGCGCCCGCCACACCGAATTCATCGGCCAGGCGCCGGACTGGTGGGGTTCGGTGATCACCTATGCGAGCCTTGAAATGCTCGAAGAGGCGATCAAGCGTCGCGGCCTCGATCGCGAAGCGGTCTCTGAAGAACTCTCCACCGGCACGTTCGAAACCGTGCTGGGGGAGACCAAGCTCGAAGACAACCAGCTGCGCCAGCTGTGGTTCGGCGGTCAGTGGCAGGGCGGCAATTTCGTTGCCGTCGCTCCGTCCGACCGTGAAGGCGCGGTCGCCCCGATCCTGCCCAAGGCCCCCTGGCCGGCAAACTGATTGAACTCTTATGACGGGGTACCCCCCACCCCCAACCCTCCCCCTGATAGGGGAGGGAGCTGGGCCGGTGGCTCGACTCTTCTCCTCCCCCTACTTCAGGGGGAGGTTGGGTGGGGGTGTACCTTGCGAACCCAGGAACGACCTCTCCCAAGCGAGGGAAGCCGTTCCGCTGACGTAGAACGATCAGTAGACGCGTCGGCAGCGGGAGAAGGAACAAAATGATCTCGACACTGATAACCGGGCTGGTGCTGGGTGGCACCTATGCGCTGGTGGCGATGGGGCTGACGCTTCAATACGGCATCTCGCGCATCATGAACCTCGCCTATGGCGAGATCCTGATCTTCGCTGCCTTTGCCGCCTTCCTGCTGTTCTCCACTTTCGGGATCAACCCGATCCTGGGCCTCGGCATCATCCTGCCGGTCGCCTTCATTGCAGGCTATGTCATCTATGGCGTGATGATGCAGCCGCTGGTCACCCGCTCGAAAAAAAGCGGCACGCTGGAAGTGGATTCGATCCTCGCCACCTTTGGCCTCCTGTTCGTCATCCAGGGCGTCATGCTGGTGGCCTTCGGATCGAACTATACCAGCTACAATTATCTCAACTTCGGCATCAACGTGCTGGGCACCAATATCGCGGCCAATCGCCTTCTGGCCTTTGCCCTCGCCGTCATCATCGGCGCAACCCTGTTCCATGTGCTGACCCGCACCCGCTGGGGCACCACCATCCGGGCCATCGCCGTCAATCCCAATGCCGCGCCGCTGGTGGGCATCGACGTGGCCAGAACCGCCCGCTTCGCCTTCGCGCTGGGCACCATGCTGGCCGCCTCGGGCGGGGTGATGATTTCGATGTACCAGACCTTCAATGCCTCGATGGGCGTGGTCTTCACCATGAAGGCGCTGGTCATCGTCATCATGGGGGGCCTGGGCAATCTCATGGGCGCGCTGGTCGCCGGCCTGTTGCTCGGCGTGGTCGAAACCCTTGTCGCCACCTATGTCGATCCGGGCCTGACGCTCGCCGCTACCTATTGTCTCTTCCTCGCCGTGCTCCTGTGGAAGCCCGCGGGCCTGTTCGGAAAGGTCGCCGGACGATGACCCGTGCTGCTGTCTCGATTGTCCTGATTGTACTCGGCCTTGCGGCGCTCGCCTGGCTGCCGTCTCAGGCCGGCGCCTATGGTGTCGGGCTGCTTCTCGGCATGACCGGTTATGTGGTGCTTGCCAGCGCCTGGGCGCTGTTTTCCGGCCCCACCCGCTATGTGTCACTGGCCACGGTCGCCTTCTTCGGCATCGGCGCCTATACGGTCGCGGTGCTGAGCGAAGTCCTGCCCTATTGGGCGGTGCTGCTGGTGGCCGCAGGCATCGGCCTTGCCGTGGCTCTGGTGGTCGGGCTCGCAACCTTGCGGCTGGCCGGGGTCTATTTCGTCATCTTCACCTTTGGCCTGGCTGAACTCATCCGCCAGCTCGTCACCTGGTATGAGGTCAATGTCACGGGCACTTTGGGCCGCTACATCTTCCTGCCGATCAGCCCGGAACAGATCTACTGGCAATTGCTGGCGCTCGCCGCGCTCACCATCGGCATCGGCTGGTTGATCGCGCGCTCGCGGCTGGGCCTCGCGCTCAAGGTCATCGGCGATGACGAGACCGTGGCCGCCCATACCGGCATCAATATTGCGGGGGTGAAACTCGCGCTCTTTGCCACCAGCGCCACCATCATCACGCTGGTGGGCGCCATCCAGGCGCCGCGCTGGACCTATGTCGAACCGTCCATCGTCTTCAATCCGACGATCTCCTTCCTGACGCTGATCATGGCCCTGCTCGGCGGTGCCAACCGCCTCTGGGGCCCGGCACTGGGGGCGATCCCGCTCTTCCTGCTGTTCGAATGGCTCAGCGCCAATTTCCCCAGCCACTATTCGATCATCCTGGGCCTGATGTTCATCGCCATCGTCTTCGTGGTGCCGCGCGGCGTGCTGGCGGGGATCGAGGATCTGATGCAGCGCATGAAACGCAAGGGGGAGGCAGCCTGATGACCACGCTTCTCGATATCCAGAACCTGCGCAAGCAGTTTGGAGGCCTGACCGCGGTCAACGATGTCAGCTTCTCGGTGGCCGAAGGCGAGACGGTGGCGCTGCTCGGTCCCAATGGCTCGGGCAAGACCACCGTGATCAACATGATTTCGGGCGCCCTCGCTCCGACTTCGGGTTCCATCATGCTGGCCGGCGAGAACATCGCCGGGCTCGCCCCCAATCGCATTGCCCACAAGGGCATTGCGCGGACCTTCCAGCTGGTGCGCATCCTGCCCTCGCTGAGCGTCGCTGAAAATGTGATGGCGGCTTTGGCCTTCCGACCCAACCATCTCTGGGGCCAGGAAGCGCGCGACCGGGCCGAGCAATTGCTCGCCGAAGTGGGCCTGGGCGGCCGCGGCGATGAGCATGCCAATGACCTCACCTATATTGACCAGAAGCGCATGGAACTGGCGCGGGCGCTGGCGGCCGAGCCGCTGCTGCTGCTGCTCGACGAATGGCTTTCGGGTCTCAACCCGACGGAATTGCGGGTCGGCATCGACCTCATCACCTCGCTGGGGCGGCGCGGCATGACCATATTGCTGGTCGAGCACATCATGGAAGCGGTGCGGGCGCTGTGCAGCCGCGCCGTGGTGATGAATGTGGGGACCAAGATCGCCGACGGACCGACTGCAGACGTCCTGGCCGACCCGGCCGTGATCGCCGCCTATCTCGGAGACGGCCATGCTTGAAATCAGCAACCTCTCGCTGCGATATGGACGCCACCTGGCGCTCAACCAGGTCGCGCTGCGCATTGCCGAGGGCGAAACCGTGGTCATTCTCGGCGCCAATGGCGCGGGAAAATCCTCGCTGCTCAAGGCCATTGCCGGCCTCGCCGGGGCGGAAGCCGGTTCGGCTGTAACGCTTGATGGCCAATCCATCCTCGGCACCAGGCCGCATCTCATTCCCGAAGCCGGCATCGCGCTGGTGCCGGAAGGTCGCGGCGTGTTCGGTGACCTCAGCGTCGAGGAAAACCTGCGCCTGGGCGCCAATCCCAAACGGGCGCGCGCCGGCGAGACGGAGCGCCACGCGCTGATCTACGATCTCTTTCCGCGCCTTGCCGAACGCCGGACCCAGCTCGTGCGCACCATGTCGGGCGGCGAACAGCAGATGGTGGCCATCGGCCGTGCGCTGATGAGCAATCCGCGTTTCCTCATGCTCGACGAGCCGAGCCTTGGCCTGGCGCCGATCGTCGTCACCGAATTGTTCGGGGCCTTGCGCCGCGTCAAGGAGACGGGCGTTGGACTCTTGCTGGTCGAACAGAATGTGTCGATCTCGCTCTCCATTTCCGATCGCGGCTACCTGATGGAAGCGGGCCGCATCACCGGTGAAAACACGGCCGAGGCGCTCAAGACCGACGCGGCCGTACAACAGGCATTCCTTGGCGGCGCTGCCGCCCAAAAGCAGTAAGGAGAAGAGCCATGGACCAGCTGGGCCTGCTCATTGACAATGAAGACCAGAAGGCGACGGGCGGCGGCGTCTTCGAGCGCATGAACCCGATTTCAGGCGAAGTGGCCACCCGCGCCGCGGCCGCCACCGTGGATGACGCCCAGCGCGCGGCCGATGCCGCTGCGGCAGCCTTCCCCGAATGGTCAAGGACCGTGCCCAGGGAGCGGCGGAAAATCCTGCTCAGGGCGGCTGACCTGCTTGAGGAGAAGGGCCCGCTCTTCGTCGCGGCCATGGGCGCCGAGATCGGCGCCACCGCCGGCTGGGCCATGTTCAACGTCATGCTGGCCGCCGACATGCTGCGCGAGGCGGCCAGTCTCGTCACCCAGATCAAGGGCGAGATCATTCCCTCAAATCGTCCGGGCTCGACCGCCATGGCGGTGCGCCAGCCGGCCGGCGTGGTGCTGGCCATGGCGCCGTGGAATGCGCCGGTCATCCTGGGCGTGCGCTCGCTGGCGACCCCGCTGGCCTGCGGCAATACGGTGGTGATGAAGACCTCCGAACTGTGCCCGCGCACCCATCGGCTGATCGTCGAGACGCTGCTCGAAGCGGGCCTGCCCAAGGGCGCGCTCAATGCCGTGTCCAACGCGCCGCAGGATGCGGCTGAGATCGTCGAGGCGCTGATTGCCCATCCGGCCGTGCGCCGCGTCAACTTCACCGGCTCGACCCGCGTCGGTCGCATCATTGCCGAAAAGGCCGGCCGGCATTTGAAGCCGGCCCTGCTCGAACTGGGCGGCAAGGCCCCGTTCATCGTGCTCGATGACGCCGATCTCGATGAGGCCGTCGCCGCCGCTGCCTTCGGTGCCTATATGAACCAGGGCCAGATCTGCATGTCGACCGAGCGGATCGTGGTCGACAATACCGTCGCCGACAGCTTTGTCGAAAAGCTTGCCGCCAAGGCCAAGACCCTGGTCGCCGGCGACCCCGTCAAGGGCCAGACGCCGCTGGGTTCTGTGGTCGACCAGACGGCCGCCACGCGCCTCGACCAGCTGGTCAAGGATGCCGTGGCCAAGGGCGCGGTGCTTGCCGCCGGCGGCAAGATCGAGGGCACGCTGGTCGATGCGACACTGCTCGACAAGGTCACGCCCTCGATGCGCATCTATGCCGAGGAATCCTTTGGCCCTGTCGTGACCGTTGTCCGCGTCGGCTCCATCGACGAGGCCGTGCGCGTCGCCAATGACACCGAATATGGGCTCTCCTCAGCCGTCTTCGGCAAGGACGTCAATCGGGCGCTGGCCGTGGCCCGCCGCATCGAAAGCGGCATCTGCCACGTCAATGGCCCGACCGTGCATGACGAGGCGCAGATGCCCTTTGGCGGCGTTAAAGCCTCGGGCTATGGCCGGTTCGGCGGTAATTGGGGCATTGCCGAGTTTACCGAACTGCGCTGGGTGACCGTGCAGGACGGTCATATCCACTACCCGATCTGACCATCATGGATTTGCTCGACGGAAAAATCTCTGTCATCACCGGCGCGTTCCGTCCTCGGGCTTGACCCGAGGACCTCTGTGCACCTGCACAGTGCATGTGGATGGAGCGAGCGGCCCTCGGGTCGAGCCCGAGGGCGGTGCGGCTTTCTTGGCGACTGCCAGGTCAGCCCATTGGCCTCCTGCACCCTACCGGAACAGCGAATTCACATAATCCGCGCCGATGCCGACCTTGTCATAGTGCTCGCGGCACATGGCGATGTAGTTGTGGACGTCGAAGAAGCCATTGGGTTCGCCGTTTTCGTCCAGCCAGATCAGCGGCCCGGTGACGGTGAAGAACACGCGCATCGGCTCTTCGTGTTCGTAGGCGACCAGCGTATGGCCCTCGCCGGGCGTCTCGTAGACGAAGTCGCCCTTGGTGGCGGTCCAGTCGTGTTCGAGATAACCCCACTTGCCCGACAGCGTCAGCGCGAAGACTTCGTGCGGGTGATAGTGGCGGTTTACCAGCCCCGCCTTCTTGGCCATCAGGATGTCGCACCACTTGTTCTGCGTCGGTGAAATCCACAGCGGGCGCGAGGACACTGTTTCGGTAAAGGGCACGTAATAGCGCTCGTCCTCGGTCGGCGCATTGGCCAGATAAACCTCGGGCAAGGCATCGGGCTGGAATACCCTGGTGATGGGCTTAAAATCCTTCCAGAATTCATTCTTTGCAATTTCGGGCATCGGGGCCTCCTCTTCTTCTTGTTTGCGCTTCAGTTGCGCATGGTCACGTCGAGCAGCGCGAGAGAGCGATGCTCGGCGATATGGGCGAGCGCCAGGGGCAGGGCCCCGGCGAGTTCGGCTGATGTGTTGACCTTTTGTGCAAAGGCGCGGCTGGCGCGGGCCACCTGCACGAAATCGGGGCTGGGCGAGAGCGCGGTCAGCGGCATCTGGTTGGCCTTGGCGGCAAAGCCATCGGGATAGATGTCGGTGACCGAATGGCGCACGGCGGCCCATTCATTATTGTTCATGACGACAACGAGGAGCGGCAGCTCCAGCGCTTCTGCGATCTGGTGGCAGGCGACCGGATTGGCGAACATGTAGGAGCCGTCGCCCATGGTGGCGACCACCAGCCGCTCGCGGTCGGCCAGCTGCATGCCGAGCGCTGCCGGGAAGGACCAGCCCAGACCGCCGGCATGGGGCTCCTGATACCAGGCCTGGTGATGGCAAAGCGTCATGGCGCTCATCGGGCAGCCGCGCTCGGAAAGGAGCATGGCGTTGCGCCCGGCAATGGCGTCGGACACTGACTTCGCCACATAGTCGGCGCTCATCACTCCGTCGCGGCCGGCTTCGGCATGGGTGAGTGCGGCTTGCCGCGTTTGGGCAGTCTTCGCCATGATCTGTGCGCGGCGGTGTTCCACGCTCTGGCCCGGCGGCAATGGCTCCAGCGCCTCTGCTAGCGCCAGGATCGCCTCGGGCAATTCGCTGACCATGGACAAGTCGGACCGAAAATTGCGGATCGGCGTGCGGGCTTTCAGCGGGTCCGGGCCAATATGGACCACATGGGCATCGTCCCTCACCGCATGGGCCTGCTGCGACCAGGGCGCGAGACTGTCGAGGACGATGACCAGATCGGCCTGCTCCAGAAGCGCCTTGGGATTGGCTCCGGCATGCATGGTGTGATCGGTGGGCAGAGCCAGTTGCACGGCCCAATACTGACAGACCGGAATGGCCCAGCGATCCACCAGGGCGGACAGTGCAGCAAAGGCCTCGGTCGAACCGGCGCCATGCTGGGCGAAAATGACCGGGAACTTTGCGTCGGCGATCCGCCGCGCTACCGCGGCGATCGCTGCGCTGGAGGCGGACACTTTTGCCGGCTGCATGCAGAGGGGCCGCGCGACATCGGGACCTGCATAGGCTTCGCACAGCACTTCGCGCGGCAGGCTGACATAGACCGGGCCCTTGGGTGTCGAATTGGCGATGGCATAGGCGCGGTCGGCCAGTTCCCCCACCTGCTCGGGGAAGCGCAATTCATAGTCCCACTTGCTCGCCTCGCGCACCAGCGCGGTCTGGTCGCGCATTTCCTGGCCCCAGCCGATGGGCACAGTGCGGGCGCCGAAGCGGCCGGCCTCGGTCACGGGCGTGCGGCCGGAAAACAGCAGCACCGGCACATTCTCCACGGCAGCATTGACGGCCCCGATGGCGCAATTGGCGAGCCCCACATTGGTGTGGGCCATCACCACCTGCGATTTTCCGGTGGCGAGGTAATAGCCATGCGCCATGCCCATGGCCGCGCCTTCATGCGGCATGACCAAAGCCTGCGGCAGTGGCACGCTTTTCGCGGCGGCCTCGGCGAGGCCCTCGATGATCGGCGGAAAGTCCGTGCCCGAATTGGCAAAGATATAGTCGACGCCAATGGTCTTCAGCCGGGCGAGCAGGGCGCCACCGGCGGTGAGAGAGGGTGTTTGATGTTCCATTTATCTATTATAGTTTTGCACATTCCACTAAAAGCGTGGTTTTTGTGCTACCACCTGTCAAGCAGCGCACCGGGCGTGAGCGAAAAGGCCGGATTTCCGCGAGAAATCGGTGACCTATGCGCCGGGTGGGAGCGGTGGGCGGTGGGTTGGAGGCGCGTCCCTGGGTCAGAGTGGGTGACGGGTTTGTCTATTATTGAGAAGTGGAGTGGCGCTTGGCGCAGCAGCTCAACAATTCTGTGGCGCGGGCCTTTGACATTTTGCGGCTGCTCGGACGCGGGCGGCCGCGCATCAGCGTGGCCGATGTGACGCGGGAGCTGGGGCTCAACGCGATCACAGCCCATCGCTTCCTGAAAACGCTCGAAGCCGAGGGGGCGCTGGTACAGCTGGCCAAGGGCAGCTATCGGCTGGGCTATGCGCTGGTCGATCTGGGCGACCGGGCGCGCGACGAGGACCGGCTGGGCCAGTGGCTGCAACCGGTGCTCGATGACCTGACCACGGACCTCGGCGAGGCGAGCATGGCGACCATTTATCAAGCGGGCATGGTGGTGTGCATTGCGCGCGCCATGCCGCCACGCAGCCTTTCAGTGGACATTCGCGTGGGCGACCGGCTGGAAGCCTATTGCACGGCGCATGGCAAGCTGTGGCTGGCCCATGTCAGCGCCAGCGAGCGGTCGCGTTATCTCAAGACGGCGCGGCTCGATGCCATGACGGGTCGGACAATCACGCATCCGCTGCAATTGCAGGACGAGATCGCTACGGTAGGTCAGCGCGGCTATTCCTATAATATGGGCGAGCGTGAAGACGGCATCACCGCCGTGGCTGTGCCGGTGTTGACCGATGGCGGACGCATGGTGGCGGGGCTCTCCATGTTCGGCCCGAGCTCGCGGATCGACAGGGCGGCCCTGGACCGGGCGCTCGACCGCTTGCAGGTTGCGGCAAGGGAGGCGTCGCTGCTGCTCTATGGACGGCGTCTGACTGCCCCCTTGTCGAAATGATAGTTATGTAGCATAACTAAATTCATGAGGGAGGAGACTCATGGACCTGGCGACGACGCCGATCCGCCCGGTGCGGCTCGGCAGCATGGCAGCGAGCGCTGAAAAGCGTGCTGATGGCACGACCATCATCCGGCCGATCGAGGCCCTGGGCGCCTATCCGCGCGCCATGGTCGATGCACTGAAGGATTGGGCGGCAAGGACGCCGGACACGGTGCTGATCGCCGACCGCGACGGCGAGAGCTGGCGCGAACTGAGCTATGCGGATGTGCTCTCCCGCATTCCCCCGCTGGCGCAGGCCTTGCTCGATGCCGGCCTCTCGCCCGAGCGGCCGCTGATGGTGCTCTCGGGCAATGAGATCGAGCATTTCCTGCTGGGGCTGGCGGCCATGTGGGTGGGCATTCCCTATGCCCCCATCTCCCCGGCCTATTCGCTGGTCTCGACCGATTTCGGCAAGCTTCGGCACATTGCCGGGCTGCTGACGCCGGGCCTCATTTATGCCAGCGATGGGGCAAAATTCGCGCCTGCCATTGATGCAGTGTTCGGCGCCGACATTCCGCTGGTGGTGCGCACAAACCCCATCGAGGGGCGCGCCGTCCGCCGCTTTGACGATCTGCTCAGAACGCCTGTTACGTCGGCAGTGGCGGCGGCACATGATGCGATCACGCCCGATACGGTGGCAAAAGTGCTGTTCACCTCGGGCTCCACGGGCCTGCCCAAGGGGGTGATCACCACCAACAGGATGATGGCGTGCAATCAGCAGATGATCCGGCAGGCCTTGGCTTTTCTGGAGGACGAGCCGCCCGTACTGCTCGACTGGATGCCCTGGAACCATGTCGCCGGCGGCAGCCACAATACCGGCATCGCGCTCTACAATGGCGGCAGCTTCTATATTGACGACGGCGTGCCGACCCCGGCGGGCATTGGTCGCACGCTGCGGAACTTGCGGGACGTGCAGCCGACGGTTTCGACCAATGTGCCCAAGGCCTATGAATTCCTGGTCGCCGCGTTCGACGAGGACCCGGAGGTGCGGCGCAACTTTTTTGCCAAGCTCAAGATCCTGCAATATGCGGGCGCCAGCCTCTCCCAGCATGTCTTTGACGGGCTGGACCGCTCGGCGCGAGCAGAGCTGGGGCAGCGGGTGATGCTCATTACCGGCTATGGCTCGACCGAAACGGCGCCCTTTGCCTTCACCACCACCTGGCCGGTGACCGAGGCGGGCCATATCGGCCTGCCGGCAGCGGGCATGGAAGTCAAACTCGTCCCCAATGCCGAAAAGACCGAGATCCGCCTCAAGGGCCCCAATGTCACGCCCGGCTATTGGCGCGACGCCGACAAGACCGCGGAGGCCTTTGACGAGGAAGGCTTCTACAGGATCGGTGACGCGGTGCGCTTTGCCGATCCTGACGATCTGGGCAAAGGCTTCGTCTTCGACGGCCGCGTCACCGAGGATTTCAAGCTCTCCACCGGCACCTGGGTCAATTTTGCCGCCGTCCGCGCGTCGGTGATCGGTGCCTGTGCGCCGCTGATCCGCGACGTGGTGCTGACCGGAGCCGACGATAATTTTATCGGCGCGCTGATCTTCCCCGATCTGGCCGCCTGTGCCCGCCATGCCGGCCTGCAAGCCGATACCGATCCTGCCGTCCTTCTCGCCCATCCTTCGGTGCGCGAGAAATTTGCAACGAGTCTCACCGCACTGGCCGAGAAATCCACCGGCAGTTCCAACCATGTGGCGCGGGCGCTGGTGATGGACGAAGTGCCCAGTATCGACAAGGGCGAGGTGACCGACAAGGGCTCGATCAACCAGCGCGCCGTGCGGACGCACCGCTCGCAACTGGTGGCGCAGCTCCATGCCGAAACCACCGGTCCCGACATTTTCATTCTGCCGCGAAAAGGCGCCTGACCCATGAGCAAAGGACTTCGCCTCACCTTCGATGATGCCGTTCTGCTGGGTGGCGCACGCACGCCCTTCGTGGACTATCGCGGCGCCTTTGCCGAGATTTCCCCTATCGATCTCGGCATCAAGGCCGCCCGCGCGGCGATCGAGAAGACCGGGGTCAAGGCAGCCGACATCGGCCACACCATTGCCGGCTCCATGGCCCAGGCCTCGTTCGATGCCTTCATGACCCCGCGCCATATCGGCCTCTATGCCGGTGCGCCCACCGAAGCCCCGGCGCATCTGGTGCAGCGGATCTGCGGCACCGGACTCGAAGTGATTGCCCAGGCGGCCGATTCCGTGGCTTTGGGCCGTGTCGACCTGGCGCTGGCGGCGGGATGCGAAAGCATGAGCCGCAACCCGATCGCCGCCTATACCCACCGCAATGGCTTTGCCATGGGCAAGGTGGAGTTCAAGGATTTCCTCTGGGAAGCGCTCTATGACCCGGCCGGCTGCGTCACCATGGGCGACACGGCAGAGAACCTGGCGAAGAAATACGGTATCTCCCGCGAGCGGGTCGACCGCTATGCCGAGCGCAGCTTCGAGCGCGCCATTGCCGCGCGCGATGCGGGCATCCTGGCCGAGGAAATTATGCCGGTCACCAGCGAAGTCTTTGCCATTGATGGCCTGGACCAGCGCGGCATCAAGCTGCCGCGCGGGGTCGAGAGCGTCGCTGTGGACAGCCATATCCGCCCCTCGCCCTATGAGGTGCTGGCAAAACTCCGTCCGGCCTTTGGTGGCGTACAGACCGGCGGCAATTCTTCGGCCATCGTCGATGGCGCCGGCGCGGTGCTGGTGGCCTCGTCGAACTACGCAAAAGCCAATGGCCACCGGCCCTTGGCGCGCATTCTCGCCAGTGCCGCAGTGGGTGTGCCGCCGCAGATCATGGGCATCGGCCCGGCCCCGGCAATCCGCGCCGTGCTGGAAACGGCGGACATGCGCCTCGACCAGATCGACCGCGTGGAGATCAACGAGGCCTTTGGCGCGCAGGTTCTCGCTTGCGTCGAGGAACTGGGGCTCGATGAGACGAAACTCAACGTCAATGGCGGGGCCATCGCCATCGGCCACCCGCTGGGCGTCACCGGCATTCGTCTTGGCCTGACGCTGGCGCTGGAACTCAGGCGCTCCGGCACCCGCTATGGCATTGCATCGGCCTGTATCGGTGGCGGGCAGGGCATTGCCCTTCTCATCGAGAACCCGGAGGCCGTGTGATGGATATTGCGGGCAGAACCGCCTTTGTCACCGGCGGCGCCTCGGGTCTTGGCGCGGCCACCGCGCGGACCCTCAAGGCCTCCGGCGCCACCATCGCCATCTTCGACCGCGACACCACCAGGGGTGAAGCTCTTGCCGCCGAACTGGGCGGCCAATTCTTCGCCGTCGACGTGGCCGATGCGGCCAGTGCCGAAGCCGCCGTCGCGGCTGCAATCGCCGCGCTGGGCCCGCCCTCGGTACTCGTCAACTGTGCCGGCATCGGCACGGCAGGACGCATTGTCGGGCGCGACGGGCCAATGGACCTGGCAGTTTTCCAGAAGGTCATCAATGTCAACCTGGTCGGCAGCTTCAACATGATGCGGCTCTGCGCCCATGCCATGTCGCTGGCCGAGCCCGACGCGAACGGGCAGCGTGGGGTCATTGTTTCGACCGCTTCGGTGGCCGCCTATGAGGGCCAGATCGGCCAGGCGGCCTATGCCGCCTCCAAGGGCGGCATTGTTGCGCTGACCCTGCCGGCGGCGCGCGAATTTGCCCGTTTCGGCATCCGCGTCCTTGCCATCGCGCCCGGCCTGTTCCTGACACCATTGCTCGAAGGCCTGCCCGAGGAGGTGCGCGATGGGCTGGCAACATCCATCCCCCATCCGGCGCGGCTGGGCAGGCCCGAGGAATTCGCCGGTCTGGTGATGGCAATGGTCGGCAATGACTACCTCAATGGCGAAGTGATCAGGCTCGACGGCGCCCTCAGAATGCAGCCGAAATAGGAGGCGTCATGTTTTCCCGTATCACCAAGGTTGAGATCCAGTTCGGCGACTGCGACCCGGCCGGCATCGTCTACTATCCCAATTACTTCCGCTTCTTCGACAATGCCACGGCCGCTCTGCTCTCCGCTGCCTTTGCCATGCACAAGCGCAACTGGCTCGACCATTACGGAATCCTGGGCATTCCCATGGTCGATACCGGCGCGCGTTTCATCAGGCCCTCGAGCTTTGGCGATGTGGTGGAGATCAGGAGCGAGATCGCCGAACTGGGCCGTTCGAGCTTTGGTGTGAAGCACAGCCTCTACCGCGATGGCGAACTGGCCATCGAGGCGCATGAAAAGCGGGTCTGGGTCGTTCGGGGTGAGGATGGCAGCATTCGCTCGGCGCCGCTTCCGGACGAGGTCCGGGCGCTGCTGGGCCAGGAACAAAAGCAAGGATCGTGAGATGACCCAGGATGTGCTGCTGATCGAGCAGAAGGGCGCTATCAGCCACCTCACCCTCAATCGTCCCGACAAGCGCAATGCGCTCAGCGACGATCTGGTCGCCGCGATCGATGGCTTCTTTGCGAAAGTGCCAGGCGAGACACGGGCCATCGTGATGTCAGGGGCGGGTGGACACTTTTCCTCCGGCCTCGATCTGTCGCAGCATGTGGCGCGCGAGCCGCTTGAGGTCATGGCGCATTCGCGCAACTGGCACCGGGCTGTGGCGCAGATTGCCCATTCGCCGGTGCCGGTCATTGCGGCCATGAATGGTGCGGTCATGGGCGGGGGGCTCGAAGTGGCGGCGACCTGCCATGTGCGCGTGGCCGAAGAAACGGTGCGCTTCCAGATGCCCGAAGGCCTGCGCGGCATTTTTGTGGGCGGTGGCGGCTCGGTGCGGATTTCGCGGCTGATCGGACCGGACCGGCTGACCGAAATGATGCTGACCGGCCGCACCTATTCGGGCGTCGAGGGTGAGCGGCTGGGCCTCGCCCATCATGTCGTTCCCGAAGGCGGCGCATTGGCGAAGGCCTTCGAACTGGCCGAGCGGATCGCCAGGAATTCGCCGACCATCAACGGCTTTATCATCCAGGCCATCGCCCAGATCGGCACCATGCCGCCCGAGGCCGGGCTCTATGCCGAAAGCCTGACAGCGGCGCTGAGCCAGACCGGACCGGATGCGGAGGAGGGATTGCGGGCCTTCCTGGAAAAGCGGCCGCCGGTGTTCAGGTAACTGGTTACACACGGTGCCGTCCTCGGGCTTGACCCGAGGACCACTCAGAACGCGCTGGATGTGGCGAGTGGCCCTCGGGTCAAGCCCGAGGGCGGCACGGCGGGGAGGAGAAGCGATGAGGCAGGAAAGGAACAGCCAAAGCCGCTCAGATCAGCCGATCGAGCAGCGCCAGCAACTGGGCGCGCGCGGCCTCGCCGCCGAGGCGGGTCGTGGTCTCCTCCTCAAGCTCGGCATGGCGTGTCTGGGCCGTAGACAGGAAGGTCCTGCCCTGCGTGGTCAGATGCAGGGCATTGGCCCGCTTGTCCTGCCGCGATGGCAGCCGCTCGATGAGGCCCCGGTCTTCCAGCCCATTGACCAGGGCGACGAAATTGGCCCGCTTGATGCCCAGCACTTCGGCAATCTCGGTCTGCTTGCGGCCGGGATTGTCGGCAATGAGCACGAGCACGGAATATTCGGCCGGACGCAGCTTGAACTCGTCGAAAAAGGCGATGAACTTCTGGAAGACGCTGAGCTGGGCCCGGCGCAGGCGATAGCCGACGGCGCCAGTGGTCGTCTCGGTACGCAGGCCAGTCTCGGTTTCGGGCAGGATGTCGGCGGTGTGACTCATGGTAGTGCGAGCCTAGCGGGGCCCGTGGCGAAGGCAAGGGCGCGGCGGGCAACAGACGGCGGCACAGTGAAATTATTCCTGCCTGGGGATGTCAGGCCGGAAACGGGAAGAAATATGCGTTGCGGTTATCGGATCAACGGCAAAGAGCACGATTTGGGGGCGCAATGCGCCACGTTTCATATGTGTAGGGTTATGTAACAGCGGCTATTTGTCATTTTACTTGGGAGCGGCCAGCGCCTTAAATCGGTGCTGAAGTGGGGGAGGACCTGCGTGTTTAGAGATGAGTCCCTATTGGGGCGGTGCGTTGTCGGTCTGGCCAAGTGGCTGGCCATTGCGGGCGGCCTCGTGCTCATGGCCATGGTGGCCATGATCTGCATTTCCATTGTGGGGCGTGCCTTCCTGGCCTTTGGTCTCAGGCCCATCACCGGGGACTATGAACTGGTCTCCATCGGCATGGGCTTTGCCGTGTTTGCTTTCATGCCCTGGGCGCATCTGACGCGGGCGCACGCGCTGGTCTCGCTGGTCTCGGACAGTTTCGGCCCCATCGTGAACGCCTGGATCCTCGTCGTCACCGATTTCATGATGCTGGCGACCGCAAGCTTCCTCGCCTGGCGGCTCTATTTCGGCATGATGGACAAGTTCGCCTATAATGAAACCACCCTGCTGCTGCGCTTTCCGCTGAGCTGGGCCTATGCCATGGGCTTTGTCGGTGCCGTGGTCTGGGTCGCGGTGTCGCTGTATGTGCTGGGCCGCTCGATCGGCTATGCGGCGCGGGGCGAAGCCGAACCCAAGCGCATGGGAGCCGAAGTATGACCCCCTTGCTTCTGGGCTTTCTTGGCCTCCCTGCCGTTCTGATCCTGATTTTCCTGCGCGTGCCGATCGGCATTGCCATGTTTGCCGTGGGCATCTTTGGCACCTGGATGATCACCGGAAACTTCAATCCGGTGGCGGCGCAGTTCAAGAATCTCACCTATTCGACCTTTGCCTCCTATTCGCTCTCGGTGGTGCCCCTGTTCCTGTTGATGGGCCAGTTCGCCACGGTCAGCGGCCTCTCGGCCGGCCTCTTCAATGCGGCAGCGGCCTGGCTGGGGCATCGAAAGGGTGGGGTTGCCATGGCGGCCATCGGCGCCAGCGCCGGCTTTGGCGCCATTTGCGGCTCATCGCTGGCCACGGCCGCGACCATGGGCCAGGTGGCCCTGCCCGAGCTCAAGAAATACGGCTATTCGGGCGCTCTCTCGACCGCCACCGTGGCGGCCGGCGGCACCCTGGGCATTCTCATTCCGCCCTCGATCATCCTCGTCATCTTCGCCGTGCTGACCGAGCAGAACATCGCCAAGCTGTTCATGGCGGCCTTCATTCCCGGCATCCTGGCGGCCATCGGCTATCTCATCGTCATCGCCATCTATGTCCGCATGGTGCCCGGTTCGGGCGGCACGCGCGAGCGCATGCCCTATCGTGAGCGGTTCAAGGCCTTGGGCCAGACCTGGCCGGTCATGCTGGTCTTCCTCGCCGTTATCGGCGGCATCTATGGCGGCATCTTCACCCCGACCGAAGCGGCGGCGGTGGGTGCGGCCGGCACTTTCCTCATTGCGCTGGCCGCGCGCCGGCTCAACCGCAAGGAAATCGTCGAGGCCTGCCTCACCACCGCCAGCTCCACGGCGATGATCTTCCTCATCGTGCTCGGCGCGGCGGCGCTCAACAGCTTCCTGGCGCTCTCGCAAGTGCCGCAGGTCATGGCCGCCTGGGTGGGCGAACAGGGGTTCAACCCCTGGTTGGTGATGATCCTGGTGCTCGCCTTCTACCTCATCCTCGGCTGTTTCATGGATTCGCTGTCCATGATCCTGCTCACCGTGCCGATCATCTATCCGATGATGACCGTGCTCGATTTCGGCCTGACGCCGGACGAATTCGGCATCTGGTTCGGCATTATCGTGCTCATCGTCGTGGAGGTGGGCCTCATTACCCCGCCGGTGGGAATGAACCTCTTCATCATCAATTCCATGTCGCCGCAGACGCGACTGTCGGAAACCTATCGCGGCGTCCTGCCCTTCGTGGCCAGCGACATGATCCGCACTGCCATCCTGGTCGCCTTTCCGCCCATCACACTGGGGCTAGTCTGGCTGCTCTACTAGGGAGAAATCGCCTGCGCCCGGCGCTGTCGCCGGACGCGGGCTATGAACCGGCCCTCGGGCCAACAAGGGAGGGAAACCCAATGAAGACCAAGACTTTGGTGCTGGGCGCGCTGGCCGCGCTGGCCATGTCAACCAGTGCCTTTGCCCAGGAAGTCACCCTGCGCATCCACCAGTTCCTGCCGGCCCAGGCCACCATGCCCGCCGGCGCCATCGAACCCTGGGCCAACAAGGTTTCGGAAGAATCCGACGGCCGCATCAAGTTCGAACTCTACCCGGCCATGCAGCTCGGTGGCGCGCCGCCCGAACTCTATGACCAGGCCAAGGACGGGGTCGTCGACATCATCTGGACCGTGCTCGGCTATACGCCTGGCCGCTTCCCCAAGTCCGAAGTGTTCGAGCTGCCCTTCATCTCGCCCAATGGCGAAGTCGGTTCGGCCGCCTTCTACAATTACGTCATGGCCAATTCCGCCGAGGAATTCGCCGGCGTGCATGTCATCGCGCTGCACACCCATGGCCCGGGCCTGTTCCATTCCAAGGACCCGATTGCCAGCCTCGAAGACCTCAAGGGCATGAAGGTGCGCGGCGGTTCGCGCATCATCTCGGACATGCTGGCCAACCTGGGTGCCGAGCCGATCGGCATGCCGGTGCCCCAGACCACCGAGGCGCTCTCCAAGGGCGTGATCGATGCCACCACCGTGCCGTGGGAAGTGACGCCCTCGATCCGCGTCGCCGAGCTGGTCAAGAACCATACCGGCTTCACCAGCCAGTACGGCCTCTACACCCAGACCTTTGGCTTCATCATGAACCAGGACAGCTATAACAACCTGCCCGACGACCTGAAGGCGGTGATCGACGCCAATTCCGGCCTCGAAGTGTCGCGCCAGTTCGGCAAGGTCATGGATGAAGGCGACGCACGCGGCCTCAAGATCGCGGTGGAAGCGGGCAACAATATCGTTCAGCTCGACGAAGCCCAGACCCAGCTGTGGATCGATGCGGCCCAGCCCACCATCGACAAGTGGTTCTCGGACATGGAAGGCGCCGGCATTGACGGCCGCGCCCTCTACGACGCAGCCCGCGCTGCCGTCGCCGCCGAAATGTAGTTGGATTTTTCGAACATGATCGGGCCCGGCCGGGAAACTGGCCGGGTCTTTTTTGTTTTGTGATGGGGTGGTCGTGGTCACTCAATTGGGGGCCCATGGAGGCGACCACGTGCGGGGCATACCCCACCCTCATTCCCTCCCCATCGAGGGGAGGGATGCAAAAGACCGCAACGCATGTGTTCATCGTCTCCCTCCCCCTTGTGGGGAGGGATCAAGGGTGGGGGTGCGGTGCGTCACCAGCCACGGTGGGCTGCCACATCTAAGCCGGCAGACCCGTATAATTCTCCGCCAGGCTCTGCTGCGCCGCCCGCGATCCCGCAAGATAGTCGAACTCCGCCCGCTGGATGCGGCGGCCGAAGGGGCCGTTTTCCGGGAATGTGTGCATGAGGCTCGTCATCCACCACGAGAAACGCTCGGCCTTCCAGATCCGGCTCAGGGCATTTGCCGAATAGAATTCGATCCCAACATTGGAATGCTCGGCATAGAGTTCGATGAAGGCGTCGGCCAACATGGCGACATCGCTCATGGCGAGGTTGAGCCCCTTGGCTCCGGTGGGCGGCACGATATGGGCGGCGTCGCCGGCGAGGAACAGTTGTCCGAAACGCAGCGGCTCGGCGACGAAGCTGCGCAGCGGCGCGATGGATTTTTCGATCGAGGGGCCAGTCTGCAGCGCCTCTGATGTCTCGGGATTGAGGCGGGCGCGCAGTTCGTCCCAGAAGCGGTCATCGCTCCAGGCCTCGACCTTTTCCTCCGCGGGCACCTGCACGTAGTAGCGGCTGCGCGTGGTGGAGCGCTGCGAGCAGAGGGCAAAGCCGCGTTCGTGATGGGCATAGATCAGCTCATGCGCCACCGGCGGCTTGTCGACCAGGATGCCGAGCCAGCCGAAGGGATAGATGCGCTCGAAAGTGGTCAGCGCGGCCTGCGGAACGCTGGCGCGGCTGACGCCGTGATACCCGTCGCAGCCGGCGATGAAATCGCAATCGAGCCGATGGGTGACCCCGTCCTTGAGCCAGGTGACGTAGGGTTTGCCGTCGAAATCGTGCAGGGACACGTTCTCGGCCTCGTAAATGGTCTTGCCCTGACGCGCCTGCATCAGGTCGCGGGTCACCTCAGTCTGGCCGTAGACCACGACATGGCGGTCGACCAGGCCGATAAAATCCACGCGGAGCCGGTCGCCGTCGAAGCTGAGTTCAGTGCCCTCATGCACGAGGCCTTCCTCGTGCAGGCGTGTCGCCACCTGGGCCCGCTCCATCAGGTCGACCGTGCCCTGTTCGAGCACCCCGGCGCGGATGCGGCCGAGCACATAGTCGGCGCTCTTGCGCTCGAGGATGACATTATCCACGCCTGCCAGATCGAGCAGCCGCCCAAGCATCAGCCCGGCCGGTCCAGCGCCAATAATGGCGACCTGTGTGCGCATGAAATCCTCCCGTCTTTTGCCGCCATTGTGCTGCGCTGCCAGTGCGGGGTGAATGGACAGAGCGGGCAATTTCTTGCACTATCTGAACATGAACTTTGTCCCGACCTATGCCTTGTACGGAGAGACCGAGAGCCCGCAGCGGCAGGACTGGCTGCATTGGGAAACCATCCAGGCCCGCAGCCGCCTGCATGACTATCGCATCGCCCCGCACCGGCACGATGCCTTTTTCCAGCTCCTCCAACTGACGGGTGGGGCCGCCGAGATGATGCTCGACGGTGACATGCACCAGCTGGTTCCCGAGACCTTTGCGGTGGTTCCGGCCGGGATTGTGCATGGCTACCGGTTCAGCGCCGATGTCCGTGGTTTGGTGCTGACGCTGATGGAGCGCGATCTCGTGGGGCTCGGACTGCCGCGTCCCGGCCCCATGGTGGTGCGGGGGCAGTGCCAGGACATCGCCCAGGCCATCGGCCGGTTGATAGCTGAAGCCGATCGCCCCGGGGCTGGCCACGACGTGGCCATGCGGGCCCACCTGTCGTTGCTGCTGGTGGCGCTGCTGCGGGCCATGCCGGACCGGGCCGATGCCGCAGCCAGCAGCGGGCGGGCGGCGCAACTGGTCGCCGTGTTCCGCGATGCGGTGGAACAGCACTTCCGGCAGACGCGACGCGTGGCCGACTATGCCGGGGCGGTGGGGGTCAGCCATACCCACCTCAACCGCCTGTGCCGTCAGGTCCTGGGCTGCTCGGCGCTCGATGTCATCGAGGACCGGATTGTTCTTGAGGTGCGCCGGCAATTGCTGTTCTCGACGCTTTCGATCAAGCAGATCGGGGCCGAGCTGGGCTATGCCGACCCCGGCTATTTTACCCGCTTCGTGACGCGCAAGCTCGGCATGGCGCCAGCGGCCTTGCGGGCAGAGATGCTGGCGCGCAGAGAGAATCCCCACCCTTGATCTCCCAAGGGGGCGCAGGGCCGTCTGCTACGCCCCGTTGCGCCGCAGCTTCTCCGCCACATCCCGCACGGCCTGCATAAGGCTGGTGGTGGCGAGGGCCGCAGGTGTATCGGTGCGTGTCGTAAAACCGACGGGGCCAAGCGTTTCGCTGGTATCGACCGGCAGCAGCGTGAGAAGGCCCTCGGCGACATCGCCGGCCACCACGCCTTCGGAAATGATCCAGATGGCGTCGGTTTGACGCACATAGGAGCGCCCGAAGGCATTGGAGACGGTCTCGATCTCGTCGCGCAGCTGGGTGACGCCATGGGCGAGGAGGATACGGTCGACGATGGGGCGAATGACCGAATCCGGGGTCGGCATCAAAGTCTGAAACCCCTCGATCAGCCGCAGGTTGAAATCTGGCTCATCAAGCACCGGATGCCCCGGTCGCACGGCGAGCACGACGCGTTCGGAATAGAGATGCTCGAAAGAGAGGCCCACCATGGCATTGGGCTCGGCCATGCGGCCGATGACCAGGTCGACATCGCCAGTGCGCAGCAGCGAGAGCAGATAGCCATTGGGGCCGGTAATGATGCGGGTGGTGACGCCGGCATTGTCTGTGGTGAAAGCGCGCACCGCATCGGGCAGGATACGGGCCGAGACGGTGGGCAGGGCACCGACGCGGACAATCGCCGCATCATGGGTGCCACGCGCCGCGTCGATCCCCTGCCGCAGCGCCGCCAGGCTGGTCGAGGCATAGCGGAAGAACACTTCGCCAAAGGCGGTCAGCGCCAGTCGCCGACGGCTGCGGTCGAACAATTGCCCGCCCAGCAGCGCTTCGAGTTCCTGGATGGTCTTGGTGGCGGCGGGCTGGCTGATATTGAGCGCGTCGGCCGCCCCCGCCATGGAGCGCAGCCGCGCCACTTCAAGGAAGCAGGCAATGTGCCGAAGCCGGATTCGGGGGTCGATAATGCGTTGCGACATGCAGGTACCGGTTATGACTAGAGCCTGATTATCGGCAAAATACCTCGATTGGGTCGAAATACAATAATCTGAGGGTTATGGTATACCCGAGACATATCATTTTACAGTGCCCCTTCGGGTCCCTTAAATCGGGGCCAGGAGAAGCCATGTCCTTTGTCCGCATCAACGGCACTTTGCTGCATTACCGCCTGAGGGGTCCCGCGGGCGCGCCCGCGCTTGTATTTGTCAATTCCCTGGGCACTGACGCCCGCATCTGGGATGTCGTCATTGACGCATTGAGCGCCCACTATCGCTGCCTGAGCTATGACAAGCGCGGCCATGGCCTCAGCGACGCGCCTTCGGGTGACTATGCGCTCGAGGACCATCTCGACGATCTCACCGGGCTGCTCGACCATGTCGGCATCGACCGCGCCGTGCTGGTCGGCGTCTCCATTGGCGGGGTCATTTCCGAGGGCTTTGCCCTGCGCGCGCCAGAGCGGGTCCTGGGTCTGGTGCTCTGCTGCACGGCGCCGCGCATGGGCGATGCGGCCATGTGGAATACCCGCATCGAAACCGCCCGCCGCACTGGCCTCGGCGCCATGGTGGACAACATCATGGAGCGCTGGTTCAGCCCATCCTTCCGCGCTGAACGTCCGGTGGAGCTGGCCGGCTGGCGCAATCTTTTCCTCCGCACCGACCCGCAGGGCTATGCCAATACCTGCGCCACCCTGCGCGACACCGATCTGACTTCGGCCATTGCAGCCATCTCCGCTCCAACGCTGATCGTGGCCGGCTCTGCTGATCTTGCCGCACCGGTGGACCTGGTGCGCAACGGCCTCGCCATTCCCGGCGCGCGTCTCGAAGTCATCGAAGGCGTCGGCCACATCCCCAGTATCGAGCAGCCGGCCCAGTTGACCGCGCTGATCCAGAATTTCCTCAAGGAGGCCGGCCATGGCTGACACGACTTTGTTCGAGCGCGGCATGGCAACGCGCCGCTCGGTTCTGGGCGATGCGCATGTCGATAATGCCAATGCGCGCAAGACCGGGTTTGACGCCGATTTTCAGGCCTTCATCACCGAAGGCGCCTGGGGCTCGGTGTGGTCGCGGCCTGGCCTGACCAAGCGCGAACGCTCGATCATCACCCTCGCCCTTTTGGCCGGGCTCGGTCACGAGGAAGAATTCGCCATGCATGTGCGCGCCACGGTCAATACCGGCGCGACGGAAGACGACATCAAGGAGCTGCTGCTGCATGTCGCCGTCTATGCAGGCGTGCCGGCAGCCAACAGTGCCTATAAGATTGCGAAAAACGAACTGGCCAAAAGACAGGAGGCAGCGCAATGAGCGGCATCATTCTCCCCGGAGCCGACGGGCTGCTGTTCCAGCGCGACCGCGACTGGCACCCCAAGGCCGATACGCCCGGCTACAAGTCGACCACTTTCCGCGCGCCCAAGCATAGCCTGCTGGCATTGGGGCCAACCAAGTCAGAAATGACCGGGCCCACTTTCGGCCACGAAAAGCTCGGGCCCCTCGACAATGACCTCATCCGCAATTTCAGCCAGGACGGTACCGACGCCATCGGGCAGCGGATGGTCGTCTATGGCCAGGTGCTGGACGAGAATGCGCGGCCGGTGCCGAATACGCTGGTCGAATACTGGCAGGCCAATGCCGGCGGTCGCTACCGCCACAAGAAGGAAGGGTATCTGGCCGCGCTCGATCCCAATTTCGGTGGCTTCGGCCGCTCGATCACCGATGAGAACGGCTTCTATCACTTCCGCACCGTCAAGCCCGGCGCCTATCCCTGGCCCAATACCGGCAATGACTGGCGCCCGGCCCATATCCATTTCTCGGTCTTCGGCCATGCCTTTGCGCAAAGGCTCATCACCCAGATGTATTTCGAGGGCGACCCGATGATCTGGCAGTGCCCGATCGTGGCGACCATCAATGACAAGGCCGCCATCGATCAGTTGACGGCCCGGCTCGACCGGCTCAACACCACGCCCATGGATGCGCTCTGCTATCGCTTCGATATCGTGCTGCGCGGCCGCCGCTCGACCATGTTCGAAAACAAGCTGGAGGGGAACTGATGCTGCACCCGATCCCGACCCTCAAGGAAACCCCGTCCCAGACCGCCGGCCCCTATGTGCATATCGGCATGACGCCGAATTTCTGTGACATTACCGGCGTGATTGCCCAGGACCTGGGCAAGACCATGATCCACGGCGATGTCGCCGGTGAGCGGATCGATCTTGTCATCCGCATGTTCGACGGTGCCGGCACGCCTGTTTTCGACGGCGTGGTCGAGATCTGGCAGGCCGATGCCGAGGGCAATTTCGTGGGCCCCACTTCGCCCAATTCCTTGCCCGTCTTTACCGGCTGGGGCCGCCAGCCGGCCAATGAACAGGGCGAAGTGCGCTTCGCGACCCTCAAGCCGGGTCGCGTCGCCGGGCCAGACGGCAAGCTGCAGGCGCCCCATGTCTCACTCTGGATCGTGGCGCGCGGCATCAATATCGGCCTGCAGACCCGCCTCTATTTCGACGATGAGGCCGAGGCCAATGCGGGCGATTTCGTGCTCAACAAGATCATGGACAAGCGCCGCCGCGAGACGCTGATCGCGCGGAAAGACGGGTCCACCTACCGGCTCGATATTTACCTGCAGGGTGACAGGGAAACGGTGTTTTTCGATATCTGAAGGGGGTGCGGCGTGTGCCAACACCCCACCCTCGGTCCCTCCCCATCGAGGGGAGGGAGGCGCAGGGTGCAGCGCCTGTGTTCATCGTCTCCCTCCCCCTTGTGGGGAGGGACCAAGGGTGGGGGTGGCGACGCAGACCGTAGCCAGCTAGGAATATCGCATGACCCTCCTTTCCGCCCTTGCCGGTGATGACGAAATCGAAGCCCTGCTGTCCGACGCGGCCCAGCTCGACGCCATGCTGGAATTCGAGCGCGCGCTGGCCGAAGCCAGCGCCGAAGCCGGTCTTGTTTCCGAGGATGCGGCCAGGGCCATCGTCACTGCCCTCGACAGCTATTCCCCGGACTGGTCCGGGCTCGAAGCGGGCATGGCACAGGACGGTGTCGTGGTGCCGGCATTGGTGAAGCAGCTCAAGGCAAGGCTCCAGGAGCCGCATCGCGCCGCCCTGCACAGGGGCGCCACCAGCCAGGATGTCATCGACACGGCACTGATGCTGCAGCTGGCGAAAGTGTTCGACGTCTATGAGGCGCGGCTTTCGGGCCTGTTGGAAAAGCTTGCGGCGCTTTCCGCCGAACACGGCGCAAAACCGCTGATGGCGCATACGCGCATGCAGGTGGCGCTCCCCACCACCTGGGGCGCCAAGCTCACGAGCTGGTCCGAACCGCTCAAGCGCCAGCTGCGTGCCCTCGTGGCCATGCGCCGGAGCCTCCTCGTCATCCAGCTCGGCGGGCCGGTGGGGGATCGCGGCAGTTTCGACGGCCATGGCGATGCCATTGCCGCAGGCCTCGCCAGGCGCCTAGATCTCGGGCTGGCGACACCCTGGCAGGCGACCCGCGATCCCATTGTGGCGCTTGGCGCCCTCCTCGCACAGATCTCGGGATCGCTGGGCAAGCTCGGCATGGACGTGACGCTTCTGGCGCAGAACGAAGTCGCGGCCATCACGCTCGCCGGCGGTGGCGGCTCCTCGGCCATGGCGCACAAGTCCAACCCGGTGAATGCCGAAGTGCTGGTGGCACTGGCACGCTACAGTGCCGGTCTTTCGGGCACGCTCAACCAGGCCATGGTGCATGAAAACGAGCGCTCGGGCGCCGCCTGGACGCTCGAATGGCTGACGCTCCCGCCGATGCTGGTGACCACAGGCGCGAGCCTGCGTCTGGCCTGGCTGCTGCTGGAGCAGGTGCGGATCGCCTGAGGACTTGTCGGCCCTTTGCCCCGCCCACGCGCACGACACCGTGGGTGATGGAAGCCGCCTGGCGGCTTTCGGCGTCAGCGCACAGCGACCCGACATCGTCCTGTGGCTGCCCCGGCAGGCCGGGGCCACGCAGTAAGCCGATTGCTTTTGTACGAGGGCGGGGCCACAAGCCTGTGTCCAGTCTCGTGCGCACCATTCCCATGATCACAGCATTTGATATCGGCGGCACCACAATCAAGGCCGCGACCGCCATCGGTCCCACAGCGCTCACACCGGTCGGTCGCCTGCCGACGCCGCGCGACGATTTTCAGTCCTTCGTCGACGTCATTGCCGGCCTGGTGGAGCAGGGCGGTGCGCCTGATGGCAGCGCCATATCCATATCGGTCACCGGCGTCGTTGATCCCGATAGCGGTCTGGCCACGGTTGCCAATATCCCCTGCATCGACGGGCGCTATCTGGGCGCCGAACTCGGTGCACGCCTCGGGCGCCAGGTGCTGGTCGCCAATGACGCCGACTGCTTTGCCCTGGCCGAAGCGCATGCCGGCGCCGGCCGCGGGCATCGCGTCGTCTTCGGCGCCATTCTGGGCACCGGCGTCGGCGGCGGGATCGTGGCCGATGGAAAGCTGTTCCGGGGCGGCGGTGGGCTTTCGGGCGAATGGGGCCATGGCACGGCTGTGGCCACGAGAGCCAGCGTGCCGCCCTTCGAGGTGGCGCATTTCCCCTGCGGCTGCGGCCAGGCCGGTTGCGTCGACACGATCGGTGGCGCGCGCGGCATCGAGAAACTGCACCGGCTTTTGCACGGCGTGGACCTGAACAGCACCGAAATCATCGCCGCCTGGCAGGCGGGGGACGCAAAGGCCGCGCAGACGGTGGACCTCCATGTGGAACTGGTGAGCGTGCCTCTGGCTTTAACGATCAATATTGTCGGCCCCGACATCATTCCGGTCGGCGGGGGGCTGGGCAATGTCCATGCTCTGATCGCCCGCCTCGATACGGCGGTGCGCGCGCGCATCCTGCGCAAGCTCGACCGGCCGCTGGTGGTCCCGGCGCAGTTGACTGTAGATGCCGGGCTGATTGGCGCGGCCAGTCTGGCATTCTCGGAGGGTGTGGCATGACCATTCTCGAAGTCTGCGTCGACGATGCCGCCGGGCTCGCGGCTGCCATAGCTGGCGGCGCCGATCGCATCGAACTCTGCTCGGTCCTGGAAATGGGCGGGCTGACGCCTTCCGCCGGTCTCATGGCCCTCGCCGCGGCATCGCCCGTGCCGGTGCGCGCCATGATCCGGCCGCGCGCCGGGGACTTTGCCTTCGGGCCCGATGATCTTGAGACCATGCTCGGTGACATCGACGCAGCGCGCCGCGCCGGCCTTGCCGGCGTCGTGCTCGGGGCCAGCCTCGACGATGGCAGGCTGGACCTCGACATGATCGAAAGGCTGGTGGACGAGGCGGGCGAAATGCCCCGGACCCTGCACCGGGCCATCGACCTGGCGCCCGACTTCATCGCGGCGGTCGACCAGGCGATCGCCCTGGGTTTTGACACCATCCTGACTTCCGGCCAGGCCAAGACGGCGCTCGAGGGTATCGCGGTGCTGGAGCGCGCCCATGCCCATGCCGATGGGCGCATCACCATCATGGCCGGGTCAGGCATCAATGCGGGGACGGCCCCCGACATCCTGCGGCGCGTGCCGCTGGGCGCGGTGCATGGGTCCTGCTCGGAGCTGGCCATTGCCGACAGCGTCGTGGCGCAGCGGCTGGGCTTTGTCAGCCCCGGACGGCGCAGCACCAGCCGCGAGCTTGTAGCGGCATTGAAGGCAGTGCTGGGTTAGGGCATTCACCCGACAGGCCTGGCCTCCCCCTCGCGCGTCACCACCCGACCCGGGCGGAAGGCAAGGGGTTCGCAGCGTCTGTGCTATTCCCAGGCTTCGAGCATGGCGTCGGCGACAAATTGCAGGTGCCGGGCCATGGCCGTGCGCGCGGCCTCCGCATTGCCGCTGACCACGGCCGCGATGATCGCCTCGTGGTCATTGAGAATATGGCTGCGCACGTCGCCGATATCGGCCAGGTGCTGGTGGAAACGGGTATCCACTTCGCCGCGGCGCGAATTCCACAGCCCGTCGAGCATCTCGCGCAAGACGGCATTGCCGCAGGCATCGGCCAGGGTCATGTGCAGCAGCCGGTCGCTGTCGGAGGACCACTGGCCCAAGAGGGTTTCGGCTCGCATCTTGCGGATGGTTTCGGCCAGGCGCGCCGTGCCTTCAGGGGTGATGTGCTGGCTGGCCAGCGCCGCGGCCTCGGGTTCGAGCAGGCGCCGCACGGCCATGATTTCAAGCGGCGAGGCACTCTGCTCCGGCAAAGCCTCGTTGGCCGTGTCGCGTTTGCGCACGAAGGCCCCGACCCCCACCCGTACTTCCACAAGACCGGCCACTTCCAGCGCGATGAGAGCCTCGCGCACCGTGGGACGGGAAACGCCCAGGCTGAGTGCCAGATCGCGTTCGGACGGCAATTGCCCGCCCGGCTCGACCGCACCCGCATGGATCTGGTCGCGGATCTGGTCGGCGATCTGGATATAGAGTTTACGGTTGGAAACGGCCTGAAGCTTCATTGTGCCCTCTTTGCCTTCTCTTAGCCCCCGTCCGGCCGCCTGTCCACTGGTCTGACCACTTGACAGGAAGAGGCTGCGGGCTTAGCAATTACTTCGTGGCCTGCATTTAATCGCCAGACGCGGCGGCCAATCATGAAAATCATATTGTAATACTAATCTGTCTGACTTAGAACTGAGTGACTGTCGCCTTTGGGAGGAGGCGACCGCGCTGTCGGGGAAGAGGACAGTGATCTGGTGCGACCTGCGGCGGCAGGCCGACCACACGCAGCCGATTGACCTGTTACACCCGCTCTGCGGCGGCGCGCACCCCGCGCGTAGGTACGTACATCAATAGATCGCCAACAAGGGAGGACGTGTTGGCTCTTCTGGAACTGAACGGCGTAACCAAGGATTTCGGGGCCATCCGGGCTCTGTCCGATGTCAGCTTTTCCGTCGAGCCCGGCGAGGTGGTCGGGCTGATGGGCGACAATGGCGCCGGTAAATCCACGCTGGTCAAGATTATCTCGGGCATCTACCAGCCCACGGCGGGCAGCCTGCATTTCGCCGGCGATCACGCCCATATCCACAGCCCCGGCGAAGCGCGCCGGCTGGGAATTGAAACGGTCTATCAGGACCTCGCTTTGGCCGACAACCTGACCGCCGCCGAGAACATCTTTCTCGGCCGCGAACTCAAGCGCCAGGTCGGCCCCTTCCGGTTCCTGCGACACGCCGCCATGAATGTGCGTGCTGCCGAACTCTTTGCCGAACTCAAGTCCGAAACCCGTGCCGACGACTATGTGCGCCAGATGTCGGGTGGCCAGCGGCAGGCCGTGGCCATTGCCCGCACGCGCCTCGCCGATGCCCGGCTGATCCTGATGGACGAGCCCACCGCCGCCATTTCGGTGCGCCAGGTCGCCGAAGTGCTCAACCTGATCCACCGCCTCAAGGAAGCCGGCATCGCCGTCATCCTGATTTCCCACCGCATGCCGGACGTGTTTGCCGTGTGCGAGAGGGTCATCGTCATGCGCCGCGGCACCAAGGTGGCCGACAAGGCCATAGCCAGCTCGTCACCGGAAGAAGTGACCGCGCTGATAACCGGCGCCAAGGAGGCCGCGTGATGTCCAACGCCCATGCATCGACCTTTACCAATGTGGGGCGGGTCCGTTTCTGGCAGCGCGGTTTCTTCGCCAGCCAGTCCGCCTATGTGCTGGTGGCCCTGATCGTGCTCGTCGTGGTGATGAGCCTGCTTTCGCCCAATTTTCTGACCGCCGGCAACATCTCCAACATCACCCGCAATTTCTCCTTCATCGCCATTGCCACGCTGGGCATAACCCTGGTCATCATTACCGGTGGCATCGACCTCAGCGTCGGCTCGACCATTGCCCTGTCGGCTACGGTGACCTCGCTCGCCATGAATGGTCTGGTCACGGCGGGCTTCTACCCTTTCCCCGGCAGTGCCCTCCTGATCTCGGTGCTGGCGGGCCTGCTGGCAGCGGCGGCGGTGGGTCTGTTCAATGGCGTGGCCATCGCCAAGCTCAAGCTCAGTCCCTTTGTCACCACCCTGGGCACGCTCTCCATGGTGCGCGGCCTCGTCTATGTCGCCACCCAGGGGCGCGGCACGTTTCCGGCCGGGCCGGACAAGGACATGTTCCTGGCCGTCACCGCCGGCAAACTTTTCAACGTCGTGCCGGTATCCTTCCTCTATCTCATCATCTGCGCCGTCGTGATGTGGGTGGCGCTCAACCACACCGCCTGGGGCAAGCATGTCTTTGCCATCGGCAGCAACGAGAATGCGGGGCGGCTGACCGGGGTCAATGTAGATCGGGTCAAGATCCAGGTCTATGTGCTCTGCTCGCTGGCGGCCGGGGTCAATGGCATCATCATCTCCGGCTGGCTCGGCTCGGCCCCCGCCAATCTGGCGACGGCCTACGAGCTGACCATCATTGCGGCGGCCGTCATCGGCGGCGCCAATCTGGCGGGCGGGGTCGGCGGCGCTGCCGGCGCCATCATCGGCTGCGTGCTGATCGAGGTGATCCGCAACGGCCTCGTCCTCGCCCGTGTCGACCCCTACTGGCAACAGACCCTGGTGGGCGCGATCATTGTCGCCGCCGTGCTGGTGGACCGGCTGCGCTCGGCCCGCAACGGCTGACTTCGGCACAAGTTCAGGGGCCGCGCCATGGCGGTCCCCACGAGATCGGCACCGCAGCAACGACTGGCGGCGTCGAAGGGAGGCCGGCGAATGGCTCGCCGGTTCGACTAACCGGATGCACCCATCCGGTCCATTTGAGGAGACAACAATGACCAAGACAGCCATCGTGCTCGGCACGATCGCCAGCCTGTTCCTTGGCGGTACTGCCATCGCACAGGATAGCTATACCTTTGCCGTCGTTCCCAAGGCCATGAACAACCCGTTCTTCGACCTCACCCGCGACGGTTGTGAAGCCCGGGCCGCCGAACTCGGCAACGTGACCTGCCTCTATATCGGTCCGGTCGAACACGAAGCCACGACCCAGGCCCAGATCATCGAAGACCTGATCACCCAGGGTGTCGACGGCCTGGCCATTTCGGTGTCGGACATTGCCGCCGCCACCACCGTGATCGATCGCGCCACCGAAGCGGGCATTGCCGTCATTACCTTTGACTCGGACGCGCCCGACAGCACCCGCACCGCCTATGTCGGCACCGACAACAAGCTGTTTGGCGAAGATCTTGGCAAGCTTCTGCTGCAGGTTGCCCCCGAAGGCGGCACCTATGGCATGATCTCGGGCGGCGCCGCCGCGCCGAACCTGGCCCTGCGCGTCGATGGCGTCCGCGAGGCCCTCGCCGGATCGAACTGGACCGAAGTGCCGGGATCGCCGACCTTCTCCAATGACGACATTGCCCTGGCCGTGCAGCAGATGGGCGACCTCAAGACCGCCAATCCTGATATCAAGGCCATCGTGCCGGTCGGCGGCTGGCCGATGTTCGCGCCTGACGGCTGGAAGAACTTCGTCGACCAGTACAAGGCCGATGTCGATAGCGGCGCCCTGGCGCTGGTCGTCGCCGACACCCTCCCCCAGCAGCTCCAGCTGCTCAAGGAAGGCTATGCGCATGGCCTGGTCGGCCAGCGTCCCTATGAAATGGGCGAGAAGGCAATGGATACCCTGCTTGCCCTCGTCAATGGCGAGACGGTCGAAGAGATCATCTATACCGGCAATGACGTCGTCACCGCCGACAATGTCGATGAATTCCTGCAGTAAGTGACTTGCCGGGGCGGCCTACCGCCCCGGCACCTCCTGATCGTGTGACCTCCTGAAGAACCCGGCCCATGCCGGCAACTGGCTCCGCCTCGGCGGGGCCTGTTTTGCCTGATCGGTGGCGTCACGCGCATCAACTGGTCTGACCACTTGACAGCCTGATGGACTTGCCATTAGCTCCACTTCAGATTTCACGACCCGGCACAGATCGGGCGGAAGCCGAAGTGGAGGAGCAAGGCATGGCGGGAGGAGCTTTCGAGGGCATAGCCACGTCGACCCATGCCGTGCCCCTGGTCGAAATGACCGGGATCGACAAGACCTTTCCCGGCGTGCGGGCGCTGGTGGGTGCGCAGTTCAACCTGCGCGCAGGGGAAGTCCATGCCCTGATGGGTGAGAATGGCGCCGGCAAGTCGACGCTGATGAAAGTGCTCTCCGGTGTCTATGCCCGCGATGCCGGCGAGGTGAAGCTCGGCGGCGTGCCGGTGGAGATCACCTCGCCGCGCCAGGCCCAGGATGCCGGCATTTCCATCATCCACCAGGAACTGGCCCTGATGCGCGACCTGACCGCCGCGCAGAACATCTTCATCGGCCGCGAGCCGCGCCGCTTCGGCATTCTCGACGAGGGCCAGCTCAACCGCGACACTGCGGCCATCTTCGCGTCGATGAATTTGAAGCTCGAACCATCCGTGCCGGTGGAGAGCCTGACCATTGCCAAGCAGCAGATGGTCGAGATTGCCAAGGCGCTCTCCTATCGCTCCAGGGTGCTGATCATGGACGAGCCGACGGCGGCGCTGAACGATGCGGAAATTGCCGAGCTCTTCACCATCATCAATCGCCTCAAGGCCGAGGGCGTCGGCATCGTCTACATTTCCCACAAGATGGACGAGATCAAGCGCATCTCCGACCGCGTCACCGTCATGCGCGACGGCGAATATGTCGGCACCATCGAGGCCGCCACGACGCCTATCGAAACCATCATTTCCATGATGGTGGGGCGGACGCTCTCCAATGAGGTTCTGACCATTCCCAACACCGCCAATGCGCCCGTGGCGCTGGAAGTGAAGGGCCTCAGACGCGGCCGTGAAATCCGCGATGTCAGCTTTGCCGTGCGGCAGGGGGAAATCCTTGGCTTTGCCGGGCTGATGGGGGCAGGGCGGACGGAAGTCGCCCGCGCCATTTTCGGGGCAGACCGCAAGGAGGCCGGCGAAATCTGGGTGCATGGCCAGCGCGTCGGCATATCGACACCGCGCGACGCCGTTGAAAAGGGCATCGGCTACCTCTCCGAGGACCGCAAACTCTTCGGCCTCGCCACGGGCCTCGACGTGCGCAACAACATTGCCCTGGCCAGTCTCGACCGCTTCACCGGCCTTGGCGGCGTGCTCAATGAAGGGGCGATGGAAAGCGCGGCCAGGGATGCCATCCGCCAGCTTTCCATCAAGACGCCCAGCGACACACAGGAAGCGCGGCTGCTCTCGGGCGGCAACCAGCAGAAGGTGGTCATCGCCAAATGGCTGCTGCGTGACTGTGATATCCTGATCTTCGACGAGCCGACCCGCGGCATCGATGTCGGCGCCAAGTCCGAAATCTACAGATTGCTCAACAATCTCGCGGCGCAGGGCAAGGCGATCATCGTGATTTCGTCCGAGCTGCCGGAAATTCTGCGCTTGAGCCACCGTATCGCGGTCATGTGCGAGGGACGCCTGACCGGCATGCTGCCGGGCGGCTCGAGCCAGGAAGAAATCATGCGCCTCGCCACCATGCGCGAGCCTGCGATGGAGGTGCGCCATGCGGGGTAGGTTGTCTTCGACGAGCCGGCAGCGCGTTCACCTCTCCCTTGGGGGAGAGGTCGGCGCGCAGCGCCGGGTGAGGGGGCCTGCCCTGTCCCTTTGGCCGGCATCACCCCACCCTCATTCCCTCCCCATCAAGGGGAGGGAGGCGCAGGCTACGGCGCCTGTGTTCATCGTCTCCCTCCCCCTTGTGGGGATGGAGCAAGGGTGGGGGTACATTGCTCCCACGACCGGAGAGACCCCATGACCGACACCGCAGCCCCCGGCCAGAAATCGGGCATTCGCATCACCGGCGCCTTCCATAGGCTGCTGGCCTTTTCCGGCCTCATCGCGCTGGTCGTGGTGTTTTCCCTCGCCTCGCCCAATTTCATGCAGACCCAGAATATCCTGGCCATCCTGCAGGCCACCTCGGTCAATGGCGTCCTGGCCATTGCCGCAACGCTGGTCATCATCACCGGCGGCATTGATCTTTCCGTCGGCACGCTGATGACCTTCTGCGCCGTGATCGCCGGGGTGATCCTCACCTATTGGGGCCTGCCTTTGCCGCTCGGCATCATCGGCGCCATCCTCGCCGGAACCGTGGTCGGGACGACATCGGGCACGATCATTGCCAAGCTCAAAGTGCCGCCCTTCATCGCCACCCTGGGCATGATGCTGATCATGAAGGGCCTGTCGCTGGTCATCTCGGGGACGCGGCCGATCTATTTCAACGATACGCCCGGCTTTTCCCAGATTTCGCTGGGTTCGCTTGTCGGCTCGGTCATTCCGGGCCTGCCCATCCCCAATGGCGTCCTGATCCTCTTCGGCGTGGCCCTGCTCGCCGCCTTCATTCTCGGCAAGACTGCGCTCGGCCGCTACACCTTTGCGCTGGGCTCCAACGAGGAGGCGGTGCGCCTTTCGGGCGTTAATGTCGATCGCTGGAAAATTGCCGTCTATGCGCTGGCCGGCTCGATCTGCGGAGTCGCGGGCCTGCTCATTGCCAGCCGGCTCAATTCGGCCCAGCCGGCCCTGGGCCAGGGCTATGAGCTCGACGCCATCGCGGCCGTGGTCATTGGCGGCACCTCGCTCTCGGGCGGGCGCGGCACTGTACTCGGCACGCTGATCGGCGCGCTCATCATCTCCGTGCTGGCCAATGGCCTGCGCATCCTGTCGGTGGCCCAGGAATGGCAGACGGTGGTGACCGGGTGCATCATCATCCTGGCCGTCTATGCCGACATCCTGCGGCGCCGCAAACTTTAGACGCCGAAAATACCAGCGCGTCCTGCGCCAATAACAAGAAGAACAAGCAAATGAGTTTCAAAGCAGCATCTGGGAGGAAAACCATGCTCAACCGCCGTAGCCTGATTGGTGCCATCAGCGCCATTGCCATGCTGGCCGCATCCGGCCCCGCAGTCCTGGCACAGGACCAAGTCGACATTGCCCTCATTTCGAAAGGCTTCCAGCATCAGTTCTGGCAGGCCGTGAAGGCCGGTGCAGACCAGGCCGCCGCCGAGTTCGGTGCCAATGTCACCTTCGAAGGCCCGGAAAGCGAAAGCCAGGTCGACCGCCAGATGGACATGCTGGCCGCCGCCCTGTCGCGCCAGCCCGACGCCATCGGTTTTGCCGCGCTCGACAGCCAGGCCGCCGTGCCGCTGCTGCAGCAGGCGTCGGATGCCGGCATTCCGATCATCGCCTTTGACTCCGGCGTCGACAGCGACATTCCGCTTTCGACCGCCACCACCGACAACGTTGCCGCTGCCGCGCTCGCGGCCGACAAGATGGCCGAGCTGATCGGCGGCGAAGGCAAGGTGGCCGTCGTGGCCCATGACCAGACCAGCCGCACCGGCATCGACCGCGTCGACGGTTTCGTCAACCGCATGGCCGAAGCCTATCCCAATATCGAAGTCGTCTCCGTCCAGTACGGTGGCGGCGACCAGTTGCAGTCGACTGAAATCACCAAGTCGATCCTCCTGGCCAATCCGGACCTCAAGGGCATTTTTGGTGCCAATGAAGGCTCGGCCATCGGTGTTGCCAATGGCAAGACGGAACTGGGCAGCGAAGTCGTCGTCATCGGCTTTGATAGCGGCGCCGCCCAGAAGGGCATGATCACCTCGGGCGTCATGGCCGGCGCCATCACCCAGAACCCCGTCGGCATCGGCTACGAAACCGTCAAGGCCGCCATCGGCGCCCTCAACGGCGAAGAGCTGCCTGAAGTCATCGATACCGGCTTCTACTACTATGATGCGACCAACATGGCCGATCCCGAAATCGCGGCCGTGCTGTACGACTGACTTCGACGCGATGAGCCTTTGCTCTATTGACGGGCGAGGGTTCGCCGTCACCCCACCCTCAGTCCCTCCCCATCAAGGGGAGGGAGGCGATGAACAGGGACTTTGTGGTCCTGCGTCTCCCTCCCCCTTGTGGGGAGGGATCAAGGGTGGGGGTATGGCGCACCGAATGCAAAAGGATAAAAATTGGCCGACCTCACTGGAAAGATCGTTCTCATCACCGCCGCTGCCCAGGGCATCGGAAGGGCTTCGGCCGAGGCCTTTGCCAAGGCCGGCGCGAAGGTGATTGCGACCGACATCAATGCCGCCTTGTTGAGTGAACTCGACGCCGTGCCCAATGTCACGACGCGGGTGCTCGACGTGCTCTCCGCCGAGGCGGTCAACCGGGCCGTCGCCGAGATCGGCCGCATCGATGTGCTCTTCAATTGCGCCGGTGTCGTCCATTCCGGCACGGTGCTTGAGATGAGCGACGATGATCTCGATTTCGCGCTGGCGTTGAACGTCCGCGCGCAGATCCGCACCATAAGGGCCGTGCTGCCGCAGATGCTGGAGCGTCAGGACGGCGCCATCATCAACATGGCGACAGTGGCCTCTTCGATCAAAGGCGTGCCCAACCGCGCGGCCTATACGATTTCCAAGGCAGCCGTGGTGGGCCTCACCAAGTCCATGGCTGCCGACTATACGACCAGGGGCATCCGCGTGAACGCCATCTGCCCGGGCACGGTGGATAGCCCGAGCCTGCATCAACGCTGGCACGCGACCGGCGATTTCGAGGCGGCGAAAAAGGCCTTCATCGCCCGCCAGCCCATCGGCCGCATTGCCAGGCCCGATGAAGTGGCGGACCTCGCCGTCTATCTGGCGGGCGCCACCTATACGACCGGGCAGGTGCATATCATCGACGGCGGCTGGACGGCCTGACTGGTCAACGCGGTGGGAAGGCCCCCTCACCCTACCCTCTCCCCCAAGGGAGAGGGGACGCAGGAGCCGACAGAATTAGATAGGGCACGATGCCCCACCTCTCCCTTTGGGGGAGAGGTCGGCCCAAAGGGCCGGGTGAGGGGGCCTTTCCGGATAGCGACGACATGAAGATCACAACCCTCACCACCCACGACCTCCGCTTCCCTACCTCGGCGTCCCTCGATGGCTCCGACGCCATGAACCCCGATCCCGATTACTCCGCCGCCTATGTCGTCCTCGGCAGTGATGGCGCGCTCGAAGGCCATGGTCTCACCTTCACCATCGGCCGCGGCAATGAAGTGGTCTGCGCGGCCATTGCGGCGCTGACGGATCGGGTCGTGGGACTCGATCTCGACTGGGTGGAAGAAAATCCCGGTCGCTTCTGGCGGCACATGACCGGCGACAGCCAGCTCCGCTGGATCGGCCCCGACAAGGGCGCCATGCATCTGGCGACCGGCGCCGTGGTCAACGCGGTCTGGGATCTCCTCGCCAAGCGGGCCGGCAAGCCAGTCTGGCTCTACGTCGCCGAAATGAGTCCCGAACAGCTCGTCAATATCATCGACTTCCGCTACCTCACCGATGCCATCACTCCCGAAGAGGCGCTGGAGATTTTCAGGGCCGCAGAGCCGGGCAAGGCCGAACGCATCGCCCGCCTCCGCGCCGAAGGCTATGCCTGCTACACGACCTCGGCAGGGTGGCTGGGCTATTCCAACGAGAAACTGACGCGGCTCGCCACCGAAGCGGTCGAGCAGGGGTTCACCCATATCAAGATGAAGGTCGGCCGCGATCTCTCTGACGACATCCGCCGCCTCGAAATCGTCCGCTCGATCATGGGCCCCGACCGCTATCTGATGATCGACGCCAACCAGGTCTGGGAGGTCGATCAGGCCATTGACTGGGTCAACCAGCTCAAGCGGTTTGAACCCTATTTCATCGAGGAACCCACAAGTCCCGATGATGTGGAAGGCCACCGCAAGATCCGCGAGGCCATCGGCCCGGTGAAAGTGGCGACCGGCGAAATGTGCCAGAACCGGATCCTGTTCAAGCAGTTCATCACCCGCGATGCCATCGACATCGTGCAGATCGATGCCTGCCGCATCGGCGGCCTCAACGAAGTGCTCTCGGTGCTGCTGATGGCGACGAAATACGGCAAGGCGGTCTGGCCCCATGCCGGCGGCGTCGGCCTCTGCGAATATGTGCAGCACCTCTCGATGATCGATTATCTGGTCGTGTCGGGGACCAAGGAGGGCAGGGTGATCGAATATGTCGACCACCTGCACGAACACTTCCTCGATCCCTGCGTCATCAGGGGCGCCGCCTATATGCCGCCGGAGAGGCCGGGTTTTTCGATTGAGATGAAGCCGGGTTCGATTGCGGAGAACACGTTCAGGGGTTAGGCCCCCTCATCCGGCGCTGCGCGCCCCCTTCTCCCACGAGGGGAGAAGGGGGCACCGAGCTTGAACGAGAACCGGCTCACCCCTCTCCCCTTGTGGGAGAGGGTGGATCGGCCGAAGGTCGAGACGGGTGAGGGGGCTTGTTGCTGGCAGCTCAAACCCGGCAGCGGACCCGGCCAAAATCCCCCAGCACGCCCTCGATCGTGGTCGCGCCGTCGAGCTTGAGCAGGGCCCGCGAGCCGGTGATGATCACCTGGCCAGCCCTCAGCGGCAGGCCGCGGGCTTCGGCATGGCTGGCGAGCCAGGCAATGGCTTCGATGATGTCGTCCCAGCTGGCGCCCTTGTCGACGCCATGGACTTCGCGGCCGTCGAGATGGAGCGTGACCGGCAGGGTCGCGAGCGCGGCCGTGATGCTGCGATCGAGATCGGGGCCAACCACAACGGCGCCGTTGGACTGCAGATCGGCGAGCTGCACATTGCGCGGCTGCGCATCGCGGTCGACAAAGGGATTGCCGATCAGCTCGATGGCCGGGTGCAGGCTGGCAATGGCGGCTTCGACATCGTTTCTGGTGGCACCGGCATGGAGGTCGCTGCCCAGGCGCACAGCAAATTCGATCTCGGCGAGGAAAATCTTGTGGTGCTGGCCATCGATCCGGTCGCCGTCCACGAAGCAGCGATTGGCCGGAATGGGGGCGCAGAGCGGCGGGTGCCCCAGGCCGGCCGCGACCTTCCAGCCGCCGACCGGACCGATCTGGCGGATGATTTCGTCCTGCACCGCATAGACGGCGTCAAGATCGGCAGGGACCACGGCCTCGGGCACCACGCCCACCGGGTCGCCTCCGTCATGGGCGGCAATGAGCGCACTGGCGAGGTCGGCAATCGTGTTCATGGGAAAGTCCTAAGCAGTTCAGGCGGCGCCTGTTTCGATCAACTGGATGCCGGCATCTGCGCAGACTCGGCGGATGGAATCCAGATGGCAAATGTCGGTAATAAAGCTCTGCGCCTGGGAAAGGTGGCCGATCCGCACAGGCGCCGTCCGGGTGAACTTGCTCTGATCGGCAACGACGATGACATGACGCGCATTGGCAATGATCGCCTGCGCCACTTTCACCTCGCGGAAATCGAAATCGAGCAGGGCCCCATCCGGGTCGATGGCGGAAACGCCGATGACTGCGTAGTCGACCTTGAACTGGCGAATGAAATCCACCGCCGCCTCGCCGACAATGCCGCCATCGCTGGCGCGCACCACGCCCCCGGCAATCACCACTTCAAGGCCCGGCACGACCCGCAGGTGATTGGCGACATTGATATTGTTGGTGATGACCATGAGGCCGCGATGCTCGGTCAGCGCCTGGGCCACGGCCTCGGTGGTGGTGCCGATATTGATGAACAGCGAGGCATGGTCAGGGATCAGCGCCGCGGCGGCCCGGCCAATGGCGCGCTTTTCGGCCGGGGCGATCTGCCGGCGGGCTTCATATTCGACATTCTCGACCCCGGAGGGATGCATGGCCCCGCCATGGGTGCGCTTGAGCGCGCCCCGGTCGCAGAGAATATTGAGATCCTTGCGGATGGTCTGGGGGGTGACGTCGAAAGCGGCAACGAGCTCTTCGACCGTGACTTCGCCCTGCTGGCGCGCCAGTTCGACGATTTTCGCCTGCCGCATCGATGGGGTCATTCGGCGGCCCTCCCTTTCGTTTGGTGATTAAACGAAAGGGGGCGAAAGGGGAAGGGGAGTTACCCTGAAGGCCACCCCACCCTCATTCCCTCCCCATCAAGGGGAGGGAGGCGCAGGCATCAGTCGCCGGTGTTCATCGTCTCCCTCCCCCTTGTGGGGAGGGACCAAGGGTGGGGGGTGCTCCAACGTCACCCCGCCCTTCTCGACCACTTCACGTCAGGCACAAACGCAAAATCCCGATCAAACGGATAGCTCGGCCGCGGCGTGTGCTTGCGCTCCGTGCGTTCGACGAACTGATCCACCACGCCCGGCGACAGGGCCATGATTCCGGGATTGGCGATGGGCCCCAGTTCGGGCGATAGATAGCCCGATTTCACCGCGATGATCTTGGCCCCATGCGGATCGAGCCCGAGCCGGGTGAAGTCCACGATATTGTGGAACGGCCGGCGGCGGGCGGTGAGCACGAGGTCGATCCCGCCGATGCGCACCACGGCTTCGCGCAGCCGGTCCTCGGTGACTTCGGCGAGGAACACCACCTCGGCTTCGGCATCCACAGGCGTGCTCGATGGATCAAGGCTCGCCCCGATGTGAAGCTGCACCCTGGCGCCAACGCCCGCCGCATAGGCGGCGTCGGTGGCAGCCTTGTCGGTGATGCCGGCAAAGATGACGCCATCAGCACCCTTGGCGATGAGTTCGGCCAGCACTTCGGCGCGGTCGCCCACGCCGCCGCCGGTCGGGTTGTCGCCCGATTCGGCCAGCACGACGGGGTGCGTCGGGCTCTCGATGGCGCGGTCCACGCATTCGGCAATCGAGCCGGTTTCCATGCCGAAGACAAAGCCCTCGCGGATATCCCAATAGTTTTGGGCGAGATGGGCAGCGGCTTTTTCCACCGCCGCGCGGTCGGTGCCGGTCACCACCGCGCAGGCCGTGGCGCGCGGTTCGTCGGCCCACACATAGCCCACCTGGAAGCTGGCATCCCATATCCCCGTCGGTTCCTCGACCTCATGGATCTGGGTGTAAAAAGTCCGCGCCGGTTCATCCTGCGTTGAGGTGCGCTCGCCCGGCAGCAGCACTGGAACCGGCGCCCAGGCGAGCAGCGGCTTCACCCCGGTCCTCAACGCGCGCACCAGCATGGTCACGGAGCGGCGCATCGTGTCCTGCACGTCGATATGGGGCGCGGTGCGATAGGTCGAGAACATGTCGAGCCCATCAATGATCTTCTGGCTGACATTGCCATGCAGGTCATAGCTGGCCGAGATCAGCACGTCGGGGCCAACGGTCTCGCGCACCGCGGCGATGAAATCGCCCTCGGCGTCGAACATCCCCTCCACATACATGGCGCCGTGCATGGGCAGGTAGACGCCATCGAAGGGCATGGCCGCCTTGAGCCCGGCAAGGATTTCCGCCTTCCACGTCTCGTAGGTGTCGCGCGCCACCGGCCCGCCGGCAATGGCGCGGGCATGGAAAATGGTCACGAACTCGGCCGGGAAATGCGTCAGGAAATCAAAGTACTGATCCTTGAGCATGCTCGCGCCGCGCAGCACCCGGAAATCGGCCTCGCGGTTGAGGACAGGATTATAGGTGCTGCATTCGATGTGGAGACCGGCAACGGCGATTTTCACTAGAGGACTCCCGGGACTTCGGCTTCAGGATTGTGGGTAGTGCTGGCCGGCCTCGGCCTGAGGCGCGGCGTGAGCAACAGGCTCAGCAGCAGCACCGGGATGACGCAGGCCACGCCGACACGAATGCCCCAATGCTCGGCGACAAAACCGATCATTGGCGGGCCGATGAGGAAGCCGGTCAGTGCCACGAAGGAGAGCACGGCGACATTGGCCGAGGCAGCGCGGTCGCCAATGCCGGCAGCGGCTGTGACGGCCAGCGGGAAGCCGACCGAGACGCCGACGCCAATGACGCCAAAGCCGACGAGGGCCAGTTCGGTGCTGGGCGCAAGATAGAGCAGCACCGCGCCTGCCACGGCGAGGGCGCCACAAAGCTGGGCGGTGCCGACACCGCCGAACCGGCGCTTCAGCGTATCGCCGCCAAAGCGGCCGGCGGCCACCATGAAGGCAAAGACCGAGTAGCCGAGGCCCACGAGGCCGCCTTCGGCATTGAGGGCGTCACGCAGGAAAATCGCCGACCAGTCGGCCATGGCGCCTTCCGTCATGGTGATGCCGAAGACAAACAGACAGATGCCGATCAGCGCCGGGCTGGGCAGGGACCAGGCCGAGCGCTGCGTCTCGCCTTCCGCCGCCGTGTCATGGAGCACGGGCAAGGCTTTGGTGGCGAGCAGGGCAATAGGCAGGACCAGAGCGGCCAGCAGTGGCACGGCATAACCGGGCGCCAGGCCCATGGCCGCAAAACCGGACCCGATCAGGCTGCCCGCCATGATGCCGAGCGACCAGCAGCCATGGGACGTGTTCATGATCAGCTTGCCGGTGGATTTTTCCACGAGGTCCGCCTGCACATTGAGCCCGAGCTCGACAAAGGAAATGGCCGAGCCGGCCAGGCCAAGCGCGATGAACAGCAGCACCGGGTTGGGTGCCAGCACCGGCAGGCTCACGGCGATGGAATAGAAGATGAAGCCGGTAAAGATCGCGGTGCGCGCCCCGATCTTGCCCACCAGCGGCCCGGCAAAAGGCAGCGTCAGCAGGGTGCCCACCGGCATGCCCAGGAGCGCCAGCGCCAGGGCGGCCGGCCCGAGGCCCATGCTGGCCTGCACTTCCGGAATGCGCGGCAGCCAGGAGCCGAAGGCAACGGGCTGGAGGAAGAAAACCAGCATGACAAGGCGTTGGGGAGTGAGGAAAGACATCTGCATCTCTTGTTTCGATCACCAGGTCATTCCGGCGAAGGCCGGAATCCATGTCCGGATGTCGCGCGCAACGCCGGCGCTTGAGAATCTACGCGGATTTCGATCCCGGCCTTCGCCGGGATGACATCGTGTGGGGTGCAATACCAGTACCCCACGAATTCCGTCCTCGGGCTTGACCCGAGGACCAGTACAAGTGCCCTCCGCGCTGTGAGTGGCTCTCGGATCTAGTCCGAGGGCGGTGCGGTGGGTATGGGGTGGTAGCCCCGCCATTCGAGCGTAGCTCTCATGGCCTCGCCGCCTCAAATCGCTCCACGGGAGCGATTGGCCTAGCGGGACGTTGGCGAGCCCATTGGGTAGGGCAGATAGCCAACAAACCCGGTCAGCTTCCATTCTCCGCCGACCTTGCGCAGGAAATAGAGCGTCTGCCAGTTGAGGCGATCGACGCCGCCATTGCTCAGCTTGATCTCGCCATTGAACTTCTTGTGGGCCACCGCGCGATCGCCGGTGATTTCGATTTCGGTGAGGCTGGTGGCGCGGTGAATGCCGGCTTCGACATCCTCGGCATATTCGGTCTTCTGGCCTTCATGGGCCTGGCGCAGCCATTCGTCGCGATAGTCGGGCAGGGTCGGGAAGCTGATGGTCCATCCGTCAGGGTTGTCGACACGGTTGCCGTTGATGCCCATGAAATCATCAGCGACGAAGTCGCCTTCCACCATCGACCAGTCGGCATTGACATAGGCCTTGATGTCGCGCGGCACCAGCATGGTCCAGATGGCGGAGCGGTCGGCGTCATTGGGGAAAGGGTTGGTGGATAGGCTCATTTCCGTCTCTTGCCTGGCTGGAACACCTGCCCGAGGCACGTGCACCAATTCTGTTTCATATTTTCAGATTCGACATGGATATGGGGTCTCGTGAAAGAGGCCACATGGATACCAATTGCGACATGCTGCCCGGTAAAGAGGGTTTTGTCTACTCCCGCAATACCACTGAGATACCAATAAACGCCTAGAATTGAAGCAAAGCGGCGCGGCTTTGGGCAGTGAAAAGGGGTGGCTTAAATTGGTATTGTGCTTGCGCCGAATGTGTGTTGACATTGGCTTCGCAAGGCGCCTAGTCTTGAAAATCGTTTACACAAAACGACACCGGTCCGGAAGAGATCGGCGGATTAATAAAAAGGGAACGGCGGGATATGCGGGTAGGCATTATCGGCCTGGGTTATCGTCTTGGCTATCTGTCGCGCGTCTTTTCGGCAGCGCGCGATGACTTCCATATTGTTGGCTACGTGGACCCGGCCCCGGCTGGGCTTGCCTATGCCACCGAGCATGGCGTTTCGGTCGGCACGTCGTTCGGCAGCCTCGAGCAGATGATCGACGAGGGCAATCTGGACCTGCTCATGGTCGGCTCGCCCAACCACCTGCATCTCGAACATATTCGCATCGGCCTTGAGCGCGGCATGAAGATCTTTGCCGAAAAGCCGGTCGTGACCACGGTGGAAGACACCATGGCGCTGGCCGCACTGATCGGCAAATACGGCTCCGACAATGTCATGGTGGGCCTGGTCCTGCGCTATGCGCCGCTCTATGTCGACCTCAGGAAGGCCCAGGCCGAAGGCAAGCTGGGCGACATCGTTTCCATCGAGGCCTCCGAGCATATTCCGCCCTATCATGGCGCCTTCTTCATGCGCGACTGGCGCCGCTACGGCAAATATGCCGGCGGCTTCATGCTGGAAAAGTGCTGCCACGACCTCGATCTCTATAACGGCGTCATGGGCTGCCGCCCGAACTTTGTGGCCAGCTTTGGCGGCCGCAAGAGCTTTACGCCCGAAAATGCGCCCGCCACGTCAGGCGTCAACGACCTGGAAGTCTATCACCGCAAGCCGTCGGGCTGGCAGGGTTCGGACAAGGTCTTCGACAGCGATGGCGACATCATCGATTTCCAGACCGCCATCGTGCAGTACGAGAATGGCGCGGCCCTGACCTTCCACACCAACATGAACGTGCCCGACGATTTCCGTCGCTTTGCCGTCATGGGGGCCAAGGGCATGGCGGAAGGCGATTTCATCCGCAATTACTTCCGGGTCACCGACAGCCGCACGTCCGATCGCCTTGTCGACACCACCTACCAGATGTCCGAGCTCAGCCAGCACTATGGCGCCGACGAGCAGATGGCCGAGGATATCCTCAAGCATTGCCTGGAAGGCGCGCCGCTGCCGGTCTCGGTCACCAACGCGCTGGAGGCGGGCCTGCTGGCCATCTCCATGGATGAGGCGATGCGGACCAAATCCGTGATCGACATGACCCCGATCTGGCAGCGTTTCGATGCTGCCCTGGGCCAAGGGCACTGAGGAGAGAGCCGATGACCAGCACCAGAAGCGCCACAATCTTCGCCCTCGCCCTGCTGGCTCCGGCATTGATCTACATCCTGACCATCGTGGCTTACCCGCTGGTCGATACGATCGTCCTCAGCTTTACCAATGCCTCGCTGCGCCAGGAATATGACTTTGTCGGCTGGGCCAATTACCAGCGCATCTTCGGAGCTGGCAATTTCACCGAAGTCATCATCCGCACCTTCATCTGGACCTTCTTCTCGGTCTCCATGAAGATGGTCATCGGCATGTTCGGGGCCGTGCTGCTCAATGCCGCCATTCCCGGCCAGACCGTGTTCCGCATCCTCACCATGCCGCCCTGGATCGTGCCCATGGCTATCGGCATCTTCATGTGGGGCTGGATGTATAACGGCCAGTTCGGGATGATCTCGGGCCTGTTGCAGAATTTCGGCATCACCGATGGCCCCATCGCCTGGCTCGCCTATGGCAACACCGCCTTCTGGGCCACCATCGTCACCGACGTGTGGATCGGCGTGCCCATGGTCACCATCTATTTCCTGGCCGCCATGCAGTCGATCCCGCGGGACCTGCATGAAGCCGCCTGGACCGATGGCGCCGGCCGCTTCTACCGCTTCCGCCGCATCACCGTGCCGCTGATGGTGCCGGCCATCATCACCATGAGCCTGCTCTCGCTCATCGCCACCTTCAATTCCTTCGACATCATCTGGATCCTCACCCAGGGCGGCCCCTCGGGCTCGACCACCACGATGATCATCGACACCTACAAGACCGCTATGGGCAGCCGGAAATACGGTGAGGGTGCGGCGCGTGCCGTGGTCATCTCGCTGTTCGTGACAGCCTTCTGCATCGTCTACTTCCGTGCCGTCCGCAAGCTCCAGCAGGGAGAAGCCAAATGAGCGACGTCGCCCGCACCACCGAAGTGGCCGCTGTCGAGAGCCCGGCCAGCATCAAGCCCGCCATCGCCAGGCGCCGCGGTCTCTGGTCTGCTTCCCGCCCGATGATCGACCGTTACCGCTGGTACGAAGTCACCGGGCTCTATCTTGGCCTTGCCGTGTTCCTCTTCTTTGTGCTCTCGCCATTCATCGAAGGGTTCCTGGTGTCGCTGAAGCCGCTCGCGCAGCTGTTCTCGACGCCCTATAGCTTCATTCCCAAGACCTGGTCCTTCGACGCCTATTTCTCCATCTGGACTTCGGTGCCGGCGCTGGGCCTGCACATCTTCAATTCGTTCTTCATCTCCACCGTGGTGACCGGCATCGTCGTCGCCATCGTGGTCCCGGCCGCCTATTCCTTCGCCCGCTTCCGGTTTGCCGGGCAGGGCCTGCTGCTGGCCATGTTCCTGGCCGTCAACATGTTCTCGGGCGCCGTGCTGCTGATCCCACTGTTCCGCCTGATGCGCTCGCTGGGCCTGCTCAATACCTATTGGGCGATGATCGTGCCGGGCGCCGCCTTCCTCATTCCCTCGTCCATCTGGCTCCTGCGCACCTATATGATGCGCATTCCGCGCGAGCTGGACGAAGCCGCCTGGGTGGATGGCGCCAGCCGCCTCTACACCCTGCGCCGGGTTATCCTGCCGCTGGCCATGCCGGGCATCGTGGTGGTCGCCATCATGACCTTCATCGGTGCCTATGCCCAGCAGTTCATCTTCGCGCTGACCTTCAACTCCAAGACCGAATTCATGCCGCTGCCGATCGGGCTCTTCGCCTTCTTCGGCAAGCAGGAAGTGATCTGGAACGAGCTGATGGCAGCCAGCTTCGTCGGCATCCTGCCGGTCATGGTCGTGATCATCCTGCTGCAGCGCTATCTCGTGGCCGGTCTGACTGCGGGGGCGGTGAAGCAATAGGGGGCGCTCCCCCTGCAACGGGGCGCAACAAGGGTTTGGAGCTGGTCCGCCGTTTCGGGAGAAACGTGATCCGCTCCGGAAAGGGCCGAGGGGCCCACATGCAAGGGAGACTACAAGTGAAAAAAACAATCGGTTTGATGGCCGTTTCGATGCTGGCTCTGGCCAGCGCGACATCTGGTGCGTTCGCCCAGGACGTGAAGGAAATCTCCTTCATCAACTGCGGTGACGAACTGACCGCCGGCTATGCCGAATACTTCGCCGAGTGGGAAGCTGCCAATCCCGGCTTCAAGGTCGTGCCGGAAATCGTCGGCTGGGGCCAGTGCCAGGACAAGGTGACCACGCTGGCTGCTGCCGGTACGCCGGTTTCGCTCGCCTATGTCGGCTCGCGTACCCTCAAGCAGTTCGCCCAGAACGACCTGATCGTTCCGGTGCCGATGACCGACGAGGAAAAGGCTGCCTACTACAACTACGTTCCCGATACCGTCACCTTCGACGGCACCCAGTGGGGCGTTCCGGTCGCCTTCTCCACCAAGGCCCTGTTCTGGAACAAGGACCTGTTCGAAGAAGCCGGCCTCGATCCGGAAACCCCGCCCAAGACCTGGGAAGAAAAGATCGCTTTCGCCAAGCAGATCACCGAGAACACCGATGCCGCCGGTTACGGCGCTGTCGCCAAGACCTTCGACAACACCATGCACCAGTTCCTGCACTGGGTGTACACCAACAACGGTTCGGTGATCGATGCCGACGGCAACATCACCCTGAACTCGCCGCAGGTCCTGGCTGCCCTGACCGCCCTCAAGGACATCATCCCCTATTCTGAAGAAGGCCCGACCGCCTACGAACAGAACGAAGTCCGCGCCATCTGGCTCGACGGCGGCGTCGCCATGATCGAAGCTTCTCCGGGTGCTGCCATCCGCGCTGAAGAAGCCGGCATGAACTGGGGTGTCGCCAACCTGCCGCTCGGTCCTGATGCCCAGGGTCCCGGCACGCTGCTGATCACCGACGCTCTGGCCATCTTCAAGGGCACCGGTGTTGAAGAGCAGGCCATCAGCCTGGCCAAGTTCATCACCGACGGCGAACGCCAGTGGGCTGCCGAAATGGCCCAGGGCCTGACCCCGCTGCGTCCGCTCGAGCCGCAGACCGCTGAACTGCTGGCCGAAAAGCCGTACTGGCAGCCGTTCCTCGACGGCATCGAGTTCGGTGGTCCCGAGCCGCTGTTCAATGACTATATCGGTCTGCAGAACGTCATGATCGAAATGGTGCAGTCGGTCGTCACCGGCGCTGCCGAGCCCCAGGCTGCCATCGACAAGGCTGCCGCCGAGCTCGAACAGTACAAGTGATCTGAAACGACGTTGCCGCCCCCAGGGGCGGCAACGTCCCCACCCTTGATCCCTCCCCACAAGCGGGAGGGAGACGCTGGAACCGGGACCTCTCACCCTGCGCATCCCTCCCCTTGATGGGGAGGGCGTGAGGGTGGGGTGATGAGGGGCCCGATAGCACTGATGGAACGCGAACCATGTCGCAACTGAGCCTCAAGCGCCTCGAAAAATCCTTCAACGAAGCGCGCATCATCAAGGGCATCGACCTCGATGTCAGCGAGGGTGAATTCGTGGTCTTTGTCGGCCCCTCGGGCTGCGGCAAGTCCACCCTGCTGCGCATGATCGCGGGCCTCGAAGACGTCAGCGAAGGCGAGATCGAGATCGGCGGCAAGGTCGTCAATGATCTCCCCCCGGTGCAGCGTGGCATTGCCATGGTGTTCCAGTCCTATGCGCTTTATCCGCATATGACCGTCTATGAAAACATCGCCTTTCCGCTGCGCGTTGAAAAACTGCCGCAGGCCGAGGTGGACCAGCGCGTCGGCGCAGCCGCCAAGGTGCTCCAGCTGGAAAGCCGTTTGCAGCACCGTCCCGGCCAGCTTTCGGGTGGCCAGCGCCAGCGCGTCGCCATCGGCCGCGCCATCGTGCGCCAGCCCAAGATTTTCCTCTTCGACGAGCCGCTCTCCAACCTCGACGCCGCCCTGCGCTCGGAAATGCGCATCGAACTGATGGAGCTGCACAAGCGCCTCGGCTCGACCATGATCTACGTGACCCACGACCAGATCGAAGCCATGACCATGGCCGACAAGATCGTGGTGCTCAATGCCGGTGAAATCAGCCAGGTGGGCTCGCCGCTCGAGCTCTACCACCGCCCCGACAATCTCTTTGTCGCCGGCTTTATCGGCTCGCCCAAGATGAATTTCGTGAACGGCAAGGTGCGGGCCGCCAATGGCACGACCGTGACCGTGGATCTGGGCGCACTGGGCATCCTCGAACTGCCGCGCACCAGCACGGCCGTGGCTGGCCAGGACGTGACCGTGGGCATCCGCCCCGAACACCTGACGCTCGACGCTGGCCAGTTCGTCATCGAAACCACTCCCAATATCGTCGAGCATCTGGGCATCCACACCATCGCCTATTCGACCCTGCCTGGCGGCGAGCCCTTTATCGGCCTGTTCGAAGGCAATCCCGACCTCGAAGATGGCAAAACCATCCGCGTCGGCTTCAACACGGCACAGGTTCATCTCTTCGACTCCAGGGGTCTGGCCGTCTACTAGTCCGGTCCGCAGACGCAGGGGGGGACGCGTGATGCTCGATATTGTGGGGCTGCTGCAAACCGAGAAGGATGCCTTCACGCGGTCCGAGCGCGCCCTCACCGAAATCGTGCTGGCCGATGTCGACAGCGTGCTCAAGATGAGCATTGTCGACCTGGCGGCGCAGGCTGATGTGTCTCCGCCCACCGTCACCCGTTTCTGCCGCCGCCTTGGCTGCGACAGCTATGCCGATTTCAAGGTGCGGCTGGCCCAGTCGCGCTTCGTGGGCCAGCGCTATTTCGCGCCGGCCTCGGGCCCTTCGAGCGTGCGCGAGATTGCCCAGGGCGTCGTCAACGGCATCCAGTCCACCATCTATGACGCTTTCGAAAGCCTCGACTTCGACGCCATTGAACGCGCCGCCGAGTCGCTGGTGAAATCCAGCTTCGTTCTGAGCTTCGGCTCGGGCGGGGCGTCCTCGATGATGGCCAACGAGGCCGAGGCACGGCTGTTCCGGCTTGGCCTCAAGGTCAGCGCCTCCACCGATCACCAGATGCAGATGATGCGGGCGGCCTCGGCGCCTTCGGGCTCCGTACTGATCGCCTTCTCGCTGTCGGGCAATAACCTGCCGCTGGTCAAGGCGCTGTCCGTGGCGGGCGAATATGGCATGACGCGCATCGTGCTGTCGCGCCCGGGCTCAGCCATGGCCGAACAGGCCGACATCCTGTTGCCCGTCCACTGGCGCGAGAACCAGGACATCCTGCGCCCCACCCCCGCCCGCTACGCCTTCCTCGCCACGCTCGACATCCTCAGTCAGACCATAGCCGCCCGGCTGGGCTCCACGGCGGTGGCCAGCATGCGCCGCATCAAGCACCAGCTCGTCGTCAACCGCGACGGCGACGACGCCCAGCCGCTGGGGGATTGATGTTTTGATCCCCGCTGTCCTTCCGCTCTTTCGTCATCACCCGGCTTGACCGGGTGATCCATGCGATGACCTGGCGCGAGCCGGGCCATGGATTGCCCGGACAAGCCGGGCAATGACGCTGAACTTGAAATCCCGACACATCAGGACCCCTTCCATGTCTTTCTCTCTCGTCACCACCTGGTCCCCCGCTACCGCCACCGAGCCGCTTGGCTATGGCATCGAGCTGACCAATAACGGCGACCAGCCGATCCGCAATTTCCAGCTTGGCTTCTCGGGCCCGGCCCGTATCGATCCGCATGCGACGCTGGAAAACGGCAAGCTCCTCGTGCGACTGTCCAACCATACGATGATCGCTCCGCCTGACGGGTTCGTCCTGCAGCCGGGTGAAACCTGGACGGCGACGGCGCGTGGCCTCTCCTATGGCCTCCGGCATTGGAGCGATGGCGCCAATTCGGCCTATGTCGTGCTCGAGGATGGCAAGATCGTCGCCGTGCCAACGGCACCGACCCAGGGCAAGGGCCACAATTCCCCGCTGCTCAAGGGCGCCGCGAAATTCCCGGTTCCAGCAAAGGCCCCGGCGCCCTATTCGATCATTCCCTGGCCCAACCACGTCGCCGCCAGCGGCAGCCGCATTGCCCCGCCGGGCTTTGATCTGAAGCCGGTCGGCGACCTCGCCACCCGCGCGGCAGCGGCCTTTGCCGACCTCACCGCCGAGCTCTTCCCGGTGGAAGCCATCGTGCGCCCGGCTTCGGAAGCGGGCATGCCGGTCCATATCGTGGAAAAGGCGGGTCTTGGCGACGAGGCCTATGAAATCACGTTCGCCGAAAACTCTGCCACGGTTTCGGCCACCACGCGCTCGGGCCTCTTCTACGGCCTCGTGACCCTGGGGCACATCCTGCGCGGCGCGCGGCAGTATCCGGGGACGTTCCAGTTCCCCACTGCGGGCAGCATCAGCGACGCGCCGGGCTTCTCCTTCCGGGGCGAACATCTCGACGTGGCCCGCCAGTTCTATACTGCCGCCGAAGTCAGCCGCCTCATCCGCCTCATGGCCTGGAACAAGATGAACAAATTCCATTGGCACCTGACCGAGGATGAGGCCTGGCGCCTTGAAATCGACGCCTATCCGCAATTGACCGAGATCGCCGCCTGGCGCGGTCACGGCAAGGCGCTGCCGCCGCTGCTCGGCTCCGGCCCGCAGCCCACCGGTGGCTATTATTCCAAGAAGGCGGTGCGCGAGATCGTGGCTTTGGCCGATGACCTGGGGATTGCCGTCATTCCCGAAATCGACATGCCGGGCCATTTCTATGCGGCCTTGCAGGCGCTGCCCGAACTGCGCGATCCCAATGAAAAGGGCGAATACCAGTCGGTCCAGGGCTTCCCCAATAACAGTCTCAACCCCGCCCATGAGCCGGTCTACCGCTTCGTCGAGACGGTGGTCGATGAAGTGCTGGAACTGTTCCCGGCCGGCATTTTCCACCTCGGCGCCGACGAAGTGCCGCTGGCCGCCTGGTCGGGCTCGCCGCTGGCGCTCGACATGATCGAGAAGATGGCGGGCCCCGCCATGCGCAAGAAGCACGAAGCCCAGTTCAACCAGCTCGGCAACCACCACGGCGCCGACGAAATCGAAGGCTCGCCCACGGCCATCCTGCAGGCCGAGTTCATCAGGCGCGTGCACAAATACATCGCGTCCAAGGGCGCCATTACCGGCGGCTGGGAAGAGGCGGCCCACGGCGATGCCGTGGCTAAGGACAAGGCCTATGTCATTGGCTGGCGCAATGTGGAAATCAACGCGGCCCTGGCCGAACGCGGTTTTGACATCGTCGTCTCGCCCGGCCAGCGCTACTATCTCGACATGGCCAATGGCGTCTCCTGGGCGGAACCCGGCGCCGGCTGGGCCGGCTGGTCCGGCCCGCAGGAAACCTACGAATTCGAAGCCCGCGCCGGCTTCTCAGAAGCGGGGCTGAAGCACCTCAAGGGCATCCAGGGCTGCATCTGGTCGGAATCGATGACCGACCGCGCCATCTTCGACCGCCTGGTCTTCCCGCGCATCTCGGCCATTGCCGAAAGCGGCTGGACCCTGCCCGAGCGCAAGAGCTACGACCGCTTCAAGTCCATGGTCGGCCTCATGCCGATCATGTATGGGCACTGGTCTGCCGAGTAGGCCGACTAACCGCAAATCGCTCCGGTGAAGCGACTGACGACTTCGGCTCCTTCGTCACCCTCCCCTTGAGGGGGAGGGTAGCGTCGCTAGGACCGAGAGGTCCGTAGCAAAGCTAGGGTGGGGTGACCTAATGGCGCCCGCGGAGCTCATGCCTCACCCCACCCTCATTCCCTCCCCCTCAAGGGGAGGGAGGCGCAGGAGCATTCGTTCTGAGCAGTCAGCTCCACGGATTGTCCACCATCGGCCAAATGTCGCGCGGGGCCTTGCGATAATCCGTTTCCGCCGGCCGGTTCGGATAAGGCTTGCCGGCCGAGCAGTAAATGATCTCCGAGGCGATCTTCGAGAACGAGTCGTAGAAATGGTTGGTCGACTTGATCAGCAGGATCTTCCTCGATGTCGGATCGATGCCGAGCGCCGAGAACAGGCTGGGGTCAAAGCTCTGCGCGCGGGTGGAATTGAGGATCACGTCCACCCCGTCGAAATGAATCCAGGCCGCGTCGCCGAAGGGCGCAAAGCTGTCGCCGAACTTCATCTCGGCATTGCGCACGAGGCCTCTTACGGTCACCAGCGCATCGACCGGGTGGCCGGTATGGGGCGCCGATTTTGCCCCGAAACGCAGCGGTATGACCGCGCCTTCCCCGGCGGCAAAACAGATCTGCACGGCAATCGGGTCCCAGATCGTGCCCACGGCCACATCGCTCGCGCCGCGCGCCATCAGCTCGCCCAGAATGACCGTGGCATCGCCTGCCGTGCCGCCGCCCGGATTGTCCCAGACATCGGCGATGACAACCGGCCCGCTGGTGGCGGCGAGAGCGGCGTCGACGGCGGTCTTTTCGTCAACCTGCGCCACCATGAAGGTGCCGCGCATGGCAAAGAGCTCGCGCCCAAGTTCTTCGGCCAGCGCGGCGCCCATCTCTGGACGGCTGTCCGTCACCGCAACGATCTTGGTGCCCATCTCGGGGACATCGCCGGCCATGAAGCCATGCACGACCGAAAGGGACAAAAGTCCCTCTTTCGTCGTCTCCAATGCTAACAGCCTGTCAACAAATCCACGCATCGGCTGCTTGCTGGTGGGGAAGACATCAATCATCCGGCAGTCGAAGACGCTCATGACCGGCTTGATCTCGCCCTTGAGCGCCCGCACCGCGATGGACCACAGGTCGCGCGCCCGGTCGACAAAGTCGGTATGCGGGAACTCCTTGAAATAGACGAAGAAATTGGCCGCTTCGGCGCGCTTGGCCGTCAGATGGCTGTGGGGGTCGAGCTCGGCGCAGACCAGCACATCCGGCCCCACAATGGCGCGGACGCGGCTGAGGAGATCCCCTTCCGGGTCGTCATAGCCCTGCGCCACCATCGCGCCATGAAGGCCCATCACCACCGCGTCAACCGGCATAGCCGACTGCAATTGCTCAAGAATTTCGTCGCGCAGCTCCTCGTAGGTCGCCTGCGCCACCAGCCCCGCCGGGTCCGCCCAGCTTGCCGTACCCTCGATGAGCGTCCACCCTTGGCGCGCACAAACCTCCCGTCCGACAGTGATCGGCGCGGTGCACAGCGTCGGCGTGACCGGGTGCTGCCCCGGCTTGGCATGCAGCGACGCCTCGAAGGCGCGCTTGTCGATGGCAATGGGCGAAAATGTATTGGTTTCGGTGGCGAGGGCCGCAGTGAAAATGCGCAAGGACGGATTTCCGGAGGAAACGGGACGGTGATGTGATCGAGCCGCACACTACACCAAGCCTGAATGCTATTCACGTAAGAAATTTACATTTTGAGGCAGCGAAACTCGCCCTGTGTCAGAATTTTGGCTATAAATACCCGAACTAGCGAAATTGAATTTCATGAAATGGAGATCAGAATGCCGATCAAGCGCTATGGAGCAGAGAAGTCGGGTGCCGGTGGCCAGAACCTGCCCTTCGCCCGTGCCGTCGAGGCCGGCGGCTGGCTCTACGTCTCCGGACAGGTGCCGATGAAGGATGGCGAGATTGTCGGCTCCGGCATCATCGAGCAGACCCATCTCACCATCCAGAATGTCATCGCCATTCTCGAAGAGGCCGGCTACGGGCTCGAACACGTGGTGCGTTGCGGCGTCTGGCTCGACGATCCCAGGGACTTCTGGAGCTTCAACGCCGTCTACAAGTCCTATTTCGGCGAGCATCCGCCGGCCCGCGCCTGCGTGCAGAGCCACATGATGGTCGACTGCAAGGTCGAGATCGAATGCGTGGCCTATAAGGGGCCGTGATTTCATCCGTCCACCGGGCCGTCCTCGGGCTCGACCCGAGGGCCATTCAGGTTCAGCGCTGACCGACGGTGGGCGCTGGGCGGCACTGTGTTTGTGAGGGCAAAAGCAAAATGACATTCAATCCCTTCCGCCTCGACGGCAAGACCGTCCTCATCTCCGGCGCCGGTGGCGGCATCGGCCGCACGCTGGTGCGTGTGTTCCACGAGGCAGGTGCCCTTGTGGTTGGCGCCGATCGTGAAGCCTCCATGCTCGAAGACCTGCCGCTGGCGCGAACGGTGCTGTTCGACCAGGCCGATGCAAAGGCGACGCGCACCGCGGCCATGGCCGACATTGCCGCGCATGGCGTGGTCGATGCCGTTGTCGCCAATGCCGGTTTCACCCGCGCCGAACATCTGGGGCATCTGGACGACGATGTCTGGGCCAGTGAGATGGCCATCAATCTCAACGGCGCCTATGCTCTGGTCGATCCGATCACCCATGCCATGGCGAAGCGCGGCTCGGGCAATGTCGTGTTCATTTCCTCGGTCAACGCGCTCCAGCATTTCGGCAATCCGGGCTATTCAGCCGCCAAGGCCGGGCTCATCGCCTATGCCAAGGCCATTGCCGTCGAACGCGGCGGCGAGGGGGTGCGGGCCAATGTCGTGGCGCCCGGCTCGGTGCGCACCCCGGCCTGGGATCATCGCCTCGCCGCCAATCCCAACCTCCTCGACAATGTCCTGCCGCACTATCCGCTGGGGCGGATGGTGAGCCCGGAAGAAGTGGCCAATGCGGCGCTGTTCCTTGCCTCCGACGCCGCCTCGGGCGTCACCGGCGTCACCATTGCCGTCGATGCTGGTCTGACCGCCGGCAATCTCCGTTTCGTCGACGAAGTCCTGAGGGCCAAGTGACCCATTTTTCCCAACTCGATACCCCCGCCGTCCTCATCGATCTCGACCGCGCCGAGGCCAATCTCAGCAAAGCGCAGGATGCCGCCAACGCCGCCGGCATTGCGCTGCGCCCCCATATCAAGACCCACAAGCTGCCCTACTTTGCCAAACGGCAGGTGGAACTGGGCGCCGTGGGCATCACCGTGCAGAAGCTGGGCGAGGCCGAGGTCATGGCCGATGCCGGGCTCACCGATCTGCTGCTGACGTTCAATATCATCGGCGCCGCCAAGCTGAGGCGCCTCAAGGCGCTGCATGAGCGCGTCACCATTCGCGTCGTGGCCGATAGTGCCGACTGCGTCGCGGGCCTGGCTGCGACCTTCACCGATGCGATGAGGCCGCTGGGCGTCTTTGTTGAATGCGATACCGGCATGGGGCGTTGCGGCGTGCAGTCGCCAGCGGCAGCGCTGGACCTGGCAAGGCAGATCATTGCCGCGCCCGGCCTCGCCTTTGCCGGGCTGATGACCTATCCGGCAGCCGGTAAATATCAGGCGGCGGCGCAGTGGCTGGCCGGCGCGCGAGACGTGTTCTTGGCCGCGGGCGTTGAGCTGCCCGCCATCACCACCGGCGGCACGCCCGACATCTGGAAGATGGGCGAGGCCGCCGCCGTCGCGTCGGAATATCGCCCCGGCACCTATATCTATATGGATCGCTCGCAGGTCGCCGCCGGCGCCGCCAGCTTTGAGGACTGCGCCCTGACCGTCCTCGCCACGGTCGTCTCCCGCCCGACCGAAAACCGCGCCATCATCGACGCCGGCTCCAAGGCACTGACCAGCGACCTGCTCGGCCTTGTCGGCCACGGTCATGTGGTGGAATTCCCGGATGCGAAAGTGGTTGGCCTCAGCGAAGAGCACGGGACGCTCGACGTCTCGGCCTGCGCCACCAAGCCTGGGATCGGCGATGTCATCCGCATCATCCCCAATCACTGCTGCCCGGTGACCAATCTCTTTGATCGGGTCAACCTCATCCGCAATGGCGAACTGGTCGAGACCGTCGCTGTCGCGGCACGCGGGCGGGTGGACTAACTTAGGTCCACACGCTGGCTAACCCGACTATCGTCACCACCCGGCTTGACCGGGTGGTCCATGCTGCGGTGTCGTAAAACCTTGATTGCCCGGTCAGGCCGGGCAATGACCACCTCGTTTGCTCACCGCGTCCTCCGCCCATGCTCGAGCGCGAACTCTTCCTCGGGGGAGAGGATCAGTCGGTGCCGCCCGAACAGGGCAAAATAGGCGATGCAGACGGAAAACCAGATGCCGACGCCGAAAATACCGGCACGATAGGTCGCGTCGCCGGTCACCTGAAACCACAGGGTCACCGCTGCGATGGCGATCGTCGCCACTGCGCCCGGAATGCCCAGCGGATTGCGGAAGGGCCTTGGGATATGGGGCAGGTTGCGGCGCAGGAGAATAAAACTCAGCGCCTGCATGATGTAGCTCAGCATGGCGCCGAACACGGCCATGTTGAGCAGGGTGAAGCCGATGATGGAGCCGCGGTCGTCTTCCCCGGCAAGAAACCAGATGGCGGTGAGCACAGAGAGGCCGACAATGGCGCCGAACACCATGGCCAGGTGCGGCGTGCGCCGCCGGTCATGCGTCAGCGACAGAAAGGTCGGAAAATAGCCGGCCCGGCTCAGCGAATAAATCTGCCGCCCCTGCGCAAAGACCACGGTATGGAACGAGGCCACGAGCCCGAGCACTGCCACCAGCGACAGCACCTTGGCCAGCCCGTCGCCAAAGATGGCGCGGAAGCCGTCGAGCAGCGGCTCGCCCGATCCGCCCAGGGCGAAGGCGCCGACACCCACAACCGATGGATTGAGCGTCAGCACGGCCAGCGCCGAAACCGAGAGGGTGAGGAAGCCAAGCAGAATGCCGCGCGGCATGTCGCGCTTAGGGTCCATGCTTTCCTCGGCGGCCAGCGGCAATTGCTCGATGGCCAGGAACAGCCAGACGGCAAAGGGCAGGGCCATGAAAATGCCCATGATCCCGTTGGGCAGCAGCGGCCCGTTCCCGTCCGGCAGTTCGATGCCTTCAGGCCCGACATTGAGGGCGAAGCGCGCAAAATCGAGACGCGGCAGGGCCGAGATCCAGAAGGTGAGCAGGCAGGCGAGGGCGAGCAGGGTGACCACCACGGTGACGCGAAAGCTCAGCGCCACGCCCCACATGTTGAGACCGACAAAAACCAGATAGCAGCCGACCCACCAGGCCGGTTGCCAGGCCTCTGGCGTCTCGAAAATGCCGGTCATGTAGGAGCCGATGAAAAAGGCGATGACGGCGGGCGCCAGCACATATTCCACATTCTCGGTGAGGCCGGTGATGAAGCCGCCCCATGGGCCCATGGCCGTGCGGGCAAAGGAATAGGCACCCCCGGTATGGGGCAGAGCCGGGCTCATTTCGGCAATGGCGAAGGTGAGACCCAGATACATGACGCCGATGATGAGCGTGGCGGCCAGCATGCCGCCCCAGCCGCCTTGCAAGAGGCCGCCATTCCAGCCGGAAAAATGCCCGGAGATGACGGCGCCGACGCCCAGCGCCCAGAGGTGCCAGACATTGGCGTGGCGAACCAGGCCCCGCCGGTCGAAATAGGCCTTTTCGCGGCTGGCATAGGCAACCCCGCCTTGGCCCCTGGCATTGTTCATGACCTGTCTCCCCGCTCGCGCCCCTGCGCAGAGGTGGCGCCAGCGAGCCGCACAAGTCAACGATTCCTTGCCGCGAGCGGTGCCTTGCCATGCCCGCTATGTCGTGGAACTCTCTCGAAAAAAGAGGAGACACAAATGGCCGACTCCAACGAGCGCATCGCCGTATCCACCTGGTCGCTGCACCGGTTCCTGGGAACGATCTATCCCCACGACCTGAGCACCGATGCCATCGGGAATGGTGATGACCGCTATGGTGAAGGCGAGGAATCCCTGCTCGGCCTGCCTTCGGTGCTCAACAACCACGGATACAACCGGCTCGAGATCGTCTCCTTTCACCTGCGCAGCCGCGATCCCGTCTATCTCGGTGAGTTGCGCGACCAGCTCAAAGTGACCGGTGTGACCCTGCAGACCCTGCTCATCGATGCCGGCGACATGACGGACCCGGTCAATGGCCAGAGCGACACGCGCTGGATTGCCGGCTGGGTCGATGTCGCCAATGCATTGGGGGCCGAGAATGCCCGGATCATTGCCGGCAAGCAGCAATACTCTGCCGAAACTATGGCTCGGTCGGTCGCTGGCTTTAGGGAATTGCTGGCGCTCAATGCCGGCTCACCGCTCAAGCTCGTCACCGAAAACTGGTTCGACCTGCTCGCGACGCCCGACGCCGTGCACGAATTGCTCGACCGGCTGGAGGGGCAGGTGGGCCTATTGGCCGACATGGGCAACTGGGCCGGCCCCGACAAGTATGAAGGCCTGAGGTCGATCTTTCCGCGCGCCTCGCTCTGCCACGCCAAGGCGAGCTTTGCCGATGGCGTGATGGACGAGGCCGATTACGGCCTCTGCGTTGCGGCCGCCCAGGAGGCGGGCTATGCCGGCCCCTATACGCTGATCTTCGACGCCGATCATCCCAGCGAGTGGGTTGGCCTCGGGGTCGAGCGCGATTTCATCCTCGAACGCCTGCCCTAGCGACAATCCGCCGTGAAAATGTGATCGGCGCGAAGCCAGTTATTAAGCCTCACCGGCGATGATGACATGATGGTAAAGCCCCGATCACAGGCCGCGACGCAGTCCGGCGCCGATGCATGGCATACGGCGCGGACTTTTGCGCGCCTGCTCGATGCGGCCCCGCTCGGCATGCTGGTGACCACGGTGGATGGCGTCGTGGTCTATGCCAACCCTGCCTTTGCCGACCTTCTGGGCCACCTGCCCGAGCCCGGCGGCCAGCTCAACTTTGCCGACCTGGTGGCCACAGAGGCGCATGTCACGGCGCGACTGCACTTTGATCGCCTGCTGCGCGGCGAGCTATCGGTCAGCCGCGGCGAACACCAGTTGCGCCATGCCGACGGACATGCCGTCTGGGTCATGGTCGGCGCTACCATCCTCCCGGCCGAGGACGACACGCCGGCGCTGGTGCTGGTGCAGATGAACAGTATCGAATTGCAGAAACGCGCCGAGGAGGCATTGGCCGCCTCCGAGAGCCGGTGGAATTTCGCGCTCGAAAGCGCGCGCCAGGGTGTGTGGGACCACGACATCCGCAGCGACACCATGTTCTATTCGCGCATGTGGCGCGTCATGCGTGGCATCCCGCCCGATGAAGACGTCGATGGCGACCAGCGCAAATGGATTGAGCGCATCCATCCCGATGACCGTCCCCATATCCTGGCCAATGTCGACAAGCAGGATCTCGGGGATACCGATTTCGATGCCCTCGAATACCGGGAGCGCAAGCGGGACGGCAGCTATGTCTGGATCCTGAGCCGCGGCCGCCCGGTGGAATGGGACGAGGACGGCAATCCCGTCCGCACCATCGGCACCGATACCGACATCACGCGGCTGAAGGTGATGGAGCAGGAACTGGCGGCCGAAAAGGAACGGCTGCGCGTGACCCTCGAGGCCATGGCCGATGGGATGATTTCAACCGATCTCGACGGTCGCGTCGTCTTCATGAACCCGGCTGCCGAGAAACTCACCGGCTTGCGTGCCACTGCGGCCGTGGGACGCCCCGCCGCCGACGTGTTCCGCCTGCGCAGCGAACGCACCGAGCGCGACCTGCCCTGTCCGGTGGCGGCGTGCCTGGCAAGCGCAACCCAGATCCGCGCCGACGATGACAGCCTGCTCTGTGCCCATGATGGTCCCCGCCGCGATATCCGGTGCACCGCATCGCCCGTCTTCGGTGAGGGCGGCGCACTGACCGGCGCCGTGCTGGTATTCCAGGATGTGACCCAGAGCCGGGCGCTGCAGCGACAGCTGGCCCATTCGGCGGCGCATGATGATCTGACCGGCCTGCCCAACCGGGCCGCCTTCGAGCGGGCCCTGTCCGATACGATCCTGGCCGCGCGCAACAGCCAGCGTGAGCATTGCCTGGTCTATCTCGATCTCGACCGTTTCAAGCCGGTCAATGACACCGCCGGGCATGCGGCCGGCGATGCCCTGCTGCGCCAGATCGCCCAGACGATAAAGAGCGTCTGCCGCAGCCACGACATGGCCGCCCGCATCGGCGGGGATGAATTTGCGGTGATCCTGGAAGACTGTTCCACCGCCCATGGCAAGCAGGTGGCCGAAAAGATCGTGCGCGCCATCGGAGCGCTGGTCTTCTCCTGGGCCGGCCGGGATTATTCTGTGGGCGCCAGTGCCGGCGTCACCGCCATTACCCGGGTGCCGGCCTCCCCGCTCGGCTTCATGGGTGAAGCCGACGCGGCCTGCTATGCCGCCAAGGCGCAGGGCCGGAACCGGGTCGTCGCCTTTGCCGACATGGGCGCCGCTCAGCCGTAGTAGACGCTGATCAGCTGCCCGCCGATCTCGTGCACCTTGATGTCCATTTCATAGATGCCCGACAGCACGTCCGGACGGATCATTTCCGACGGCGTGCCCTGGGCGGCCACCGCGCCCAGTTTCATGGCCACGATATGGTCCGAATACCAGGAGGCGAAATTGATGTCGTGCAGCACCAGCACGATCGTCTTGCCCAGATCGTTTGCCGCCTGCCGCATGAGCTTCATCATGCCCATGGCATGCTTCATGTCGAGATTGTTGAGCGGCTCGTCGAGCAGCACATAGTCGGTGTCCTGGGCCAGCACCATGGCAACGAAGGCGCGCTGGCGCTGGCCGCCGGAAAGCTCATCAAGGAAGCGGCTGCTCAGGGCGTCGAGGTCGAGATAGGTGATGGCGCGGTCAATGTGGCCCTTGTCCTCAGGCGTCAGGCGCCCCTTGGAATAGGGGTAGCGGCCAAAGGACACCAGGTCGCGCACCGTGAGGCGCGCCGTCATGTGATTGTCCTGCCGCAGGATCGACATGCGCCGGGCCAGCTCGTCGCTGGGCGCGGTGGTGACATCGAGCCCACCCACGGTGACCGTGCCCTTGTCCATGGCCATCAGGCGGCTGACCATGGAGAGCAGGGTCGACTTGCCGGCGCCATTGGGGCCGATGATCGAGGTGATCCCGCCCTGCGCAAGGCTGAGCGATACGCCGTTGACGACGCAGGAGGGGCCGTAATTCTTGGTGACATTGCTGGTGACGATCATCGCGCCGACCTCCGCAGGACGAGGGCGATAAAGACAATGCCGCCCAGGAATTCGATGATGATGGAGAGGGCCGTGTCGAAGGCGAAGACGCGTTCGAGCAGGGTCTGCCCACCGACCAGCGCGACAATGCCGAGCAGGATCGCTGCCGGCAGCACGAAGCGATGCTTGGAATTGCCGACCAGCGAATGGGCGAGGGTGGCAACGAGCAGGCCGAAGAAGGTGACCGGCCCCACCAGCGCCGTCGACACCGAGACCAGCACGGCGACGAGGCTGAGGATGATGACCACGGTGCGCCTGTAGTCGACACCCAGATTGATCGCCTGTGCGCGCCCCAGCGAAAGCACGTCATAGGTGTGCATGAGTTTCAGGCCGACAATGCTGGCGGCCACGACGATGAAGCAGGAAATGCCCAGGAGCGTCGGGTCGGTGGTGGAGAAGCTGGCGAACATGGTGTCCTGCAGCACGTTGAAGGCGCCCGGATCGAGCATGCGCTGCATGAAACTGCTCAGCGAGCGGAACAGCACGCCGAAGATGATGCCGACCAGGACCAGCAGATGCAGGCTCCGCTCTTCGCCCAGGAACAGCCAGCGGAACAGAAGGCCCGAAAAGGCGACCATGACCAGCACTTCGACCACGAACTGGATCTGGCTGTCGATGGCAACGAGCGCGCCGGCGCCGAGAAAGAAGACGATGGAGGTCTTGATCAGCACATAGAGGGCGTCAAAGCCCATGATCGAGGGCGTCAGGATGCGGTTGTTGGTGACGGTCTGGAACAGCACGGTCGAGACCGCCACCGCATAGGCCACGAGGATCAGCCCGAGCAGCTTCTTGCCGCGGAACGAGAGCACGAAACTCCAGCTGCCCTTGGCGCCGAGCGTCATGAACAGGGCAATGGAGACCAGCGCCAGCAGCGTCAGCCCGATCAGAACGAGCGCCGGGCGGCCGAGCGCAAGGCGGGTGGGGGCGATTGCCTGGTCGGTCATGTCGCGCCTCGCGGCGTGCGGAGCAAAAGGTAAAGGAACATGGCGCTGCCGACGACGCCCATGACCACGGCAATCGGAATTTCATAGGGGAAGCGGATGAGGCGCCCGGCTATGTCGCAGGCCAGCACCATGCCGGCGCCGCCAATGGCGACCCAGGGCACGGTACGGCGCATATTGTCGCCGATCATGAGGCTCACGAGATTGGGCACGATCAGGCCAAGGAAGGGGATCGACCCCACCGAGACCAGCACCACGGCGCTGACCAGCGAGACGATGACCAGACCCAGCGTCATGACGCGATTGTAGTTGAGCCCGAGATTGGTGGTAAAATCCTTGCCCATGCCGGCAACGGTGAACCGGTCGGCGGCCACCATGGCCATGACGCAGCAGACAAGGCCGATCCAGAGCAATTCATAGCGGCCCCGCAGCACACCCGAAAAGTCGCCCATGTTCCAGGCGAGCATCGAGGCCATGAGATTGGCGCGGTAGGCGATGAAGGCGGTGAGCGCCCCGATAATGCCGCCCAGCATGATGCCGACCAGCGGCACCAGCAGCACATCGCGCAGCGGCACCGCGCGCAGGATACGCAGGAACAGGGCCGTGCCGGCAAGTGCGAACAGCGCCGATACGCCCATCTTGGCCATCAATGGCCAGCCGGGCGCGAAGAGGGTGACGACGAGAAAGCCGAGTGCGGCAGATTCGGTCGTGCCCGTGGTCGAGGGTTCAACGAAACGGTTGCGCACCACCATCTGCATGACGAGACCGGCAATGGCCATCGCGGCGCCGGCAAGGACGAGGGCCATGGTGCGGGGAATGCGGCTGATCAGCAGCACTTCCATGGCGCGCGAATTGACGCCGCCCGAGAGCAGGCTCGGGATCGAGACATCGCTGACGCCGACAAAGACGCTGATGACAGCGAGGACCAGCGTGGCGAGGAGGGCAAGGAGCAGAGTGCGCAAGGTGGGGGCCTATGGCAGATGCCGGTGGCGACCCAACCCCACCCCTGGTCCCCCCACAAGGGGGAGGGAGACGAAAGAACCGAGACGCCTCGGCCTGCGCCTCCCTCCCCTTGATGGGGAGGGATTGAGGGTGGGGTGACCGGTAGCCACCGGATTGAGTTTTAGCCGTTCAAACCGGCCAAGACCTGGTCGAGCAGCAGCATCACGCCCTGGTAGCCGTGCATCGAGATGTAGGACGCCTGGGGGTCGAGATAGACGATCTGACCTTCCTTGGCGGCAGTGGTCTGGTTGAACAGTTCGTTGTCGAGCAGGGCTGCGGCAGCGCCGGCGTTTTCGCCGGTGCCGGCATCACGGTCGACGACGAACACCCAGTCCGGGTTCACTTCGAGCAGGAATTCGAACGACACAGAGTCGCCGCCATGGTCGCCGTCGGCAACGTTAGCGAGGGCCGAGGGCATGCCGACATTGTTGTAGACCCAGGAGACGCGGGAATCGGGGCCATAGACGCCGAGCTTGCCGGCATTGGTGACGAGGACGAGAGCCGTGCCCTTGCCTTCGGCAGCAGCGGTCACTTCAGCGACCTTGGCGTCGAGTGCGGCGTTGAGTTCAGCGGCCTTGTCCTCGAGGTCGAAGATTTCGCCCAACTTGGTGATGTTGGCCTTCACGCCGGTGACGATGTCGGCATTGTCGACCGAAAGGTCGATTGTGGGCAGGATGTCCTTGGCGGTCTCGAAGGCCGCAGCCGAACGGGCGGCGACGAAATAGGCGTCTGCTTCGGCAGCGGCAATGCCCTCGAAATCGGGCTCGAAGAGCGAGCCGATCTGCAGTGCATCGGCCGGGATCTTGCCGTTCAGATAGGTCGGGGCATTGGACGAGGGCACGCCGGCAACGGTGACGCCCAGGGCGTTGAGGTCATCGAACACCGCCCAGTCCTGCGTCAGAACCTTGGCCGGCACGCCCGGCAGGGTCACCTCGCCCTGCGGGGTCGCAACAACCTTCTCCTGCGCGAAGACGGCGGGAGCAAGGGCAAGGGAGCCGGCAAACAGGGCGGCCACAAGGGCAGTGGTGCGCAAAAGCGAGGTCATCGATCGAGTCCAGTCAAGGGTTGGCGGTGGTCGCGCCAAACATGATGGCGCTTGTCCGGTTTCCTAGACTCGGGTCGACGAGGCTGTCAAAGGAAAAGTTGACGGAATTTATCCGATTTAACTACGCGGTCGGCAGATAAGTCTCGCTGGCCAGGGCCACGAAGCTTTTCATGGCTGCCGAGAGCGGGCTCGACTTGCGTCGCGCCACCAGCAATTGCCGCATTGCCCAGGGTTCGGCCAGGGGCGCGCAGACCAGGTCCGTCCCGGCCAGCAGGTGGAGGCTTGTCGAGCGCAGGAAGCCGATGCCGAACCCGGCTTCCACCATGCGCACCAGCGCGGGGAAGCTTTCCACCCGCAACGCCTCGGTCAGTTTCCGCCCCTCTTTCCCAGCCGCCTCGGTGAGCAGGCGGTCGAGCGATCCGGCATGGTGGATGCCGACGATGGCATAGGGCATGACGGTCGCGAAGGGCACCGATTTGCGCGGTTCGATCTGCGCGGCCAGTTCATGCTCGGGCGGCACCAGCACCCAGACCCGTTCGTCCTCGAAGGGGCGGATGTCGAAGCGCGAAAAGTCGTAATTGTCCGAAACGATGGCAATGTCGGCCTGGCCCTCATCCAGCGCCAGCAGCGCCTTGGCGGCCCCCATTTCCGAAATGGCAATCTCGATGCCGGGATATTTGGCGGCGAATTTCGCCAGCAGTTCCGGCAGGCGTCCGGTGAGCGCCGAGCTGGTGCAGGCGAGGCGGAGGCTGCCGCGCTGGCCGGAGCCGAAATCGTCCATGATGGCATCGAGATCGGCAATCGAGCGCAGGACGGTGCGACAGCCCTCCGCATAGGCTTCGCCGGCCTTGGTCAGTTTCACGCCATGGGCGGAGCGGTCGAACAGCACGACGCCCAGCCGCCCTTCGAGATCGGAGACCCGGCGGCTGACCGCCGATGACGCTATGCCCTCGCGCTCCGCAGCGCGGCCGATCGAGCCGGTTTCAGCCAGAAGTAGAATGAGGCGTGCGGTTACGCTGTCGAAAGGTGCCATGTCGTCTCCCGCCGGCAACATAGAGCATTGCCCGGAAAAGTGGGAACCGGTTTTCCGATCAAGGCAATGCTTCAACAGGAGAATCAGAAGCCAGGGAGCAAGGACAGGCCACGGATGAAATAGAATAGTCCAATGCCGGTGACGACCCAGCGGGTCCAGCGCCGGAACCCCTCGTCGCTCATGCGCTGCAGGATGTGATAGCCCAGATTGGTTCCGGCAATGGCAAAGGGCGCGGCGACCAGCACCATGAGCCAGTCGCCCTGGCCCATGGCAGCCCCCAGCCCGCCATAGAACACCACCTTGGACGCATGCGAGATCACCTGCGTCGCCGCCTTGGTGGCGATGATCCGGCGCCGGTCCATGCTGGTGCGAATGAAAAAGATGTCGACCGTTGGCCCCGACACCCCGACGGCGAGGTTGAGCCCGCCCCCGGCAAAGCCGCAGATGAAAGCATGGAGCGGCTTTTGCGCATCGAGCGCCAGCCAGCCCCTGGGAATCCAGACCAGGATCGGCATCAGGCCAATGGCAAGGCAGACCGTGGCGAGGTCAGGCGTGTAGCGCAGAATATAGAGGACGAGCGCGGCTGCCGCGAGCCCGGTGCAGATGAACCCCAGAACGCGCCAGTCGATGTGCTCGCGGCTGAACCAGGCGCGCGAGCCATTGGCAACGATCTGGATGGCTCCCTGCACGGCAATGGCCGTGGCCACCGGCAGCATGGCGAGCAGGATGGCGAGCAAGACCAGCCCCCCGGCCATGCCGAAGACCCCCGACAGGGTCGAGGTGAGAAAGACCGATATGGCGATGACGGCAAAAGTCAGGGCGGGAAACATGCGGCAACTCCTGCCGCAGTGATGGACCTGCCAGTCGTGCTGCGCCACATCAGTTGCGGCATGGGGTCATGCTGGGTTGCTTAGCAGAACACCCCCACCCTTGATCCCTCCCCACAAGGGGGAGGGAGACGATGAACACCGGCACTTCACCCTGCGCCATATGGTGGGGTAGAACACTGCAACCATGCCCGGCGCCTCCCTCCCCTTGATGGGGAGGGACCGAGGGTGGGGTGACCCGGCACACTCCCCAGCCGAGGCTCCCCTCCATCGGCGGACGTTGCGAGTGGCCTCCGGGTCAAGTCCGAGGGTGGCACTGTGAATGGGAAGTGCTCTGCAACTCACCCAGATCGCCCTATCCGCGCGATTTGCCCGACGGGACGCCTCGCAGTGTCACAGAAACTTCGCAACGTTGCATTTTTTGCGCAATTTGCATCTTGAATGGAACGCGCGATGCGCCTTTTATAGGCAGGCGAGTAATTTGATTTGCCCGATTGCCGGTCGACGGTCCTCCCGCCTCCCCATTCGGGTCCCACCTAACTGACGTCTGGATACTTCCTTGATTACCCTCAAGGCTGGCCGCGATCGTGCACGCGGCGATGCTCGGGACCATGTTGCAGCAGCCCATGCCGGCAAAGGCATGGGTCCATTGATGCGCATCACCCTGTTTTCATTTCGACACCCGTTTCAGGCAAGCCTTGCCATCGGGGCGACCATCGTCGCTTCGGTGCTGCAATTGCTCATTCCCCGGCTCCTGGGGCAGGCCATCGACGACGCGCAAAATGTCATGACGGTCGCCGGTGAGGGCGCCCAGCAGGCTCTGGTCTGGACGGCGGTGACATTGCTGGCCGTGTCGGTGGCGCGCGGCATGTTCACGCTGGTGCAGAACTATTACTCGGAAAGCGTCGGCCACCACGTCGGCTACGAGCTGCGGCTGGCCTTTTACGACAAGGTGCAGCGCCTCTCCTATTCCTACCACGACCGCGTGCATTCGGGCGATCTCATCACTTTGGGCCTGCTCGATCTCGATGGCGTGCGCATGTTCTTCTCCACCGGCTTTGTCCGCACCATCCTGCTGACGGTGCTGATCGGGGTCGGCGCCTGGATGCTGATCTCGACCGACTGGCTGCTCGGCCTCATCGCCCTGAGCTTTGTGCCCTTCGTCGCCTGGCGCTCGTCGGTGGCGCAGCTGACCCTGCGCGCCACCTGGATGGTCCTGCAGGAAAAGCTCTCCGTGCTGACCCGCGTCATGGAAGAGAATCTCGGCGGCATCCGCGTCGTCCGCGCCTTTTCGGGACAGAAGCACGAGCTGGGCAAGTTCGATGCGGCCTCGCATGCGGCGCTGGAACTGGCGCATCAACGCGTGCTGGTGCGCGTCAAGAATACCTCGATGATGACGCTGTCATTCTTCACCGCCATGGGGCTGGTGCTCTGGATCGGCGGCAACAAGGTCATTGCGGGGGAGATGAGCGTCGGCACGCTGGCGAGCTTCCTGACCTTCATGACCATCCTGCAGATGCCGGTGCGCCAGCTTGGCCTCATGGTCAATTCCTTCGCCCGCGCCCAGACTTGCGGCGAGCGCTTCTATGCCTTCCTCGACGCGCCGGAAGAAATCGCCGACCGGGCGGGCGCCACCCCGCTCAGGCTGAGCAATGGCGTGCTGCGCTTCGAGGATGTCTACTTCACCTATCCCGGCGCGTCAGTGCCGGCGCTCAACGGCATCAGTTTCGAAGCGCGTCCGGGCCAGACCATCGGTATTGTCGGCGCCCCGGGCAGCGGCAAGTCGACCCTCGCCCACCTCATCCCGCGCTTCTATGATGTCTCTGCCGGCCGCATTACCCTCGACGGGCAGGATGTGCGCGACGTCACCTTGCAGAGCCTTCGCCGTTCGGTCGCCGTGGTGCAGCAGGATACGTTCCTCTTCACCACCACGATCGAGAACAACATTGCCTATGGCGATCCCTGGTCCAAGGAGACCAAGATCGAGAAGGCGGCCGAAAGCGCCCAGCTGCACAATTACATCATGGGCCTGCCGGCCGACTATGACACGGTCGTGGGCGAGCGCGGTGTGTCGCTCTCGGGCGGCCAGCGCCAGCGTCTCTCGATTGCGCGCTCCCTGGTGCTCAAGCCCGCCGTCATGGTGTTCGACGACTCCACCGCCGCCATCGATGCGGGCACCGAGCATCGCATCCGCTCGGCCATCCGCCGCTATGCCAGCGACCGGGTCACCATGATCATCGCCCACCGGCTGTCCTCGCTGATGCATGCCGATCTCATCCTCTTCCTCGAGGATGGCAAGATCATCGAACGCGGCAGCCATGCCGAACTTCTCGAACAGGGCGGGCGCTACCGGGCGCTTTATGATCTGCAGACGCGGCCCACCGACGACCTGGAGGCCGCAGAATGAGCGTGGTTGACGAAGACGAACGCGAAGTCGCCGCCTTTCCCGGCCAGCGCCCGCCGCGTGCCTCCGTGGGCAGCCACCGCATCGAGGAAGAGGTCTTCGGCAAGGCCTATGACCCCAAGACGGTGCGGCGCATCTGGGCTTTCGTGCGCCCCTATCGCTCCAGGATCTACCTTTCGGTGCTGGCCGTGCTGGTCTTTACCGGCACGCAGCTGGCCATTCCGCTGATCATCGGCAATGCCATCGACAATTCGCTGGTGGCCGGGGGCGATCCCAACCATCTGCTCTGGGCGGTGGCCGGGTTCGCGCTGGCGGTGCTGCTCAATTTCGGCGCTTCCTATGTGCAGGAAACCGAAGTGGGCCAGGTGGCCGAGAACGTGCTGTTCGACATGCGCCGCGCCATGTTTGCCCAGCTCCAGCGCGTCTCGCTGAGCTACATGGACAAGACCGAAGTCGGGCGCCTCATGAGCCGCCTCCAGGGCGACGTCAATTCCATGCAGGAATTCCTCGAGACATCGGTGGTCTCGGTGGGCGACATCGTGCTGCTCTTCGGCATCATCATCGTGCTGCTGAGCCTCGATCCATGGCTGGGCATGCTGACGCTCATCACCATGCCCACGCTGTTCATCATCCGCATCTTCTGGCTGCCACCGGCCAAGCGCGCCTTCTGGGCGGCACACGAAACCAATTCGCTGACCAATGGCGCCATGGCCGAAGGCATCAATGGCGTGCGCACGGTGCAGAACCTGGATCGCCAGAAGGTCAATTTCGACCTCTATGACGACAAGGCCTACCATAACCTGCGCACCCAGCTGACGGGGTCGAAATATGCCCAGGTCATGGTGCCCATCGTCGATAGCCTCACCGGCATTTCCATGGCCACGGTCGTGGTCGTTGGCGGAACCATGGTGCTCAATGGCTCCATGCAGGTGGGCGTCATCGTCGCCTTCCTCTTCTACATCCAGCGCTTCTTCGACCCGATCCGCTCGCTCACCATGCAATATTCGATCATGCAGCGGGCCATGACCTCGGGTCGCCGCATTACCGAAGTGCTCGATCTGCCCACCGTGATCGAGGACAAGCCCGGTGCCGTGACGCTGACCGGCGACATGGATGGCTCGGTGGAATTCCGCGACGTCGTCTTCGGCTACGATCCGGGCCGCCTCGTGCTCAAGAATGTGTCTTTCAAGGTCAATCCCGGCGAGACGGTCGCGCTGGTCGGCCCGACCGGCTCGGGCAAGACCTCGGCCATGGCGCTGGTGCACCGCTTCTATGAAGTGCAGGGCGGCGCCGTCGTGGTCGGCGGGCACGACGTCCGGGACGTGACCCAGGAGTCCCTTGGTGAACAGGTCGCCATGGTGCTGCAGGAGCCGTTCCTGTTCACCGGCACCATCTTCGAGAACATTCGCTACAACAAGACCTCGGCCACGCGCGAAGACGTCATCAATGCCGCCAAGGCGGTGGGTGCGCATGAATTCATTGCCCGGTTCGAAAAGGGCTATGACACCTTGCTCGAACAGCGCGGCTCGAACCTCTCGCTGGGCCAGCGGCAGCTCTTGAGCTTTGCCCGCGCGCTGGTGGCCGATGCCAAAATCCTCGTTCTCGACGAGGCGACGGCCAATATCGATAGCTATACCGAGCGGCAGATTCAGAAGGCGCTGGAAATCCTGCTCGAGGGCCGCACCGGCATGGTCATCGCCCATCGTCTCGCCACCATCCGCGGCGCCGACCGCATCATCGTGTTGCAGAATGGCGAGAAGATCGAAGAGGGCAATCACGACCAGCTCATGGAACTGGGCGGGCTCTATTCGCGCCTCTACAACATGAACTATGCCAGCTTTGACGACATTCCCGACGAGCTGGTCGCCGCAGCCAATGCCAGGGCGGCGAGTACGTAACCTCGCCCCTCGACCTTTCGTGCCGCCCACGCCCCAACCACTGTTCCGCCCTCGGGCTTGACCCGAGGGCCGGCCTCCCTGACCAATGGTGTTTAACCAAAACCGGGATGATCGATTGGCGGAGGGACCGAGCTTGGGGTGACTCGATGCGCGTCCCACTTTCACTCATCTCCCATTCATCGCCGCATGCTAGGAAAGCGCAAACGGGAGTCTCCGCCATGCGCCTGGTCCTTGCCTTGCTGGTCTCGCTGACAGCACCCCCCGCCTTTGCCGCGGCGCTGACCTTCGAGGGCATGCTTGATGGACGGCAGATCGTGGTCGAGATGACCCAGCCCAGCGATGGTGGCGTGGCCGGACGCTTCGCCTATCTCGATACCGGCGGTGACATTCCGCTTGTCCCCGTTTCCAACCAGGGCGACACCTGGATCCTGCACGAAGAGGCCATCTGCGGCGAGGCCGACTGCGTCCTGGATGACAGTGGCGACGTGCTCGAGGCCCCCATCGCGGCGACCTGGCGCCTGACCTATGACGCCAACAATCTCGTCGCCACCGGCACGCGGCAAGGCACGGGCAAGAAGGCAGGAGCAGAGGACCTGGTGCTTGACGTCATCGCCTGGCGTCCACTGGGCGACGAGGAGAATGCCACGGCCCTTTCGCTCCACGAACAGTCCTTCTACCGCTCCTTTTCCGATGGCGGTCCGCTGGACTGGGCCAGCTCGCCCTACGAAATGGCGCTGCTCGACGTGCCGCTGGATGAGGGGCCGGTACAAACGCTCGGCGGCGCGGAATATCGCGAGGTCATCGATCCGCGCACCCGATTTGCCTTCCCACGGATTGTATCCCTGCCCGGCGGCGAAAGCGTCGATCCCGTCAACGCCATTCTCGCGACCCGCCACGGGCGCATGAATCTCTCGGCGTTCGATTGCCTCGCCTACCAATATGCCAGCTATGGCCTGCAGAGTCAGAACAGCATTCGCGGCGGCCACCTGGGCGACTATGACAGCGAACTGGTGGAATTGACCTATGTTTCGCCGCGCCTCGTGAGCTGGACGCAGTCGGGCAGCCTCTGGTGCACCGGGGCGCATCCCTACAATCATATCGATAGCTTCACCTTCGACACGGCCACCGGGGAGGAACTGGACATGCGCGCCATATTCTCCGCCTGGGTGCCGCGCGAATGGGGCGCCGCCCCATCGGACATCGTCGACCCCGCCGTGGCCGAGGCAGCACCTGCCGAATATGTCTGGGGTCCGAGCGAGGCCCTCATCGCCTATGTGCGGGAACGCCTGCCAACAGATGTCCTCTTCGACGACCCCGAAATGGACGAGACCTGCTATGGCGAGCAGGCGCTGTCCGAGCATCTTGGCATACGCCTCGCGCCGGGGCCCTCAGTGGTCTTTACCGCGTCCGGCTATCCGCATGTGATATCGGTCTGCACTGGCGACCTCATCACCGTGCCCCTGTCCGATCTCAGGGATTTTCTGGCGCCGACGGCGGCGACGTATTTCCCGGAGCTGGCGGAGTAGGCGTCTCCAGCTCCGGATAGATCAGCGCCGAGCACTGCCTGTTATTGGCGTCGAGCTTGGCCTGGTCCTCGGCCGAGACGAGGCCGGAATAGACCGGCTCCCAGAGGTCGTCGCGCTCGATGCCTTCAAGCCCGCATTGGCAATAGACGGCGCAGAGCGCCGCTGTCGTCCCCGACGCCTCGCAGCTCATCTGGCACGAATTGAGGAAATCCATGTCGCGGCTGGCTTCCTGCGTGCCCATGGCCATGGAGAGCGGCACGATCACGGCCAGGAGTAGCGGCTGGTGCACGAGATAGATGACGAGGCTCCAGCGCCCCATCCAGCCCAGCAGCCGGGCGAGCCAGTTTCGCGGCTGGATTGCCGCGAGGCGAGCCTCGACGCTGGTGCCGCGAATGAGCCGCATGACGACGACACCCAGCAGCACAACCCCAAACCATGGAAACACCGGCACCAGGTCATTGGTCGGCGGCGGCACCACCCAGAAGCCGATCCATGAAAAGATCTTCTCGTTGAAGAGCGGGTCGGCATAGACGAAATGCAGGCCGATCACCGCGGCGGCAACCAGACCGGTCAGCCAGACCGGCGTGAACAGGAAGGGCAGGGCGAGCAGGCTCGTCAGCGCAATGGCATGCAGCACGCCGAAATAGACGAAACTGTCGGGGAAGGCGAACCATGTGCCCAGCGTGATCAGCGCCGCGCCGCCCACGACGAAAAACCAGCGCCGCCAGAAGCTCTTCCAGCGCATGCCATCGCCATGCCCCAGCACGAGGCCGACGCCGACCAGCACCATGAAGGCAAAAAGGATGGTGCGCGCGAAGGCGACCCAGCCGGGGTCAAAGCCGACATCAGCAGAGATGAAGCCGTAGAACCATAGGTCCCAGGAGAGGTGGTAGATGACCATCGCGATAATCGCGACGCCGCGGGCGATATCGATGATGGGCAGGCGGAGACGCTTGGTCGGTTCGCTCATGGAAAGGCCCCCTCACCCGGATTGCTGCGCAATCCGACCTCTCCCCCCAGGGAGAGGTGCTGTCGCGCTCTGACCCTCTTCACCTCTCCCTTTGGGGGAGAGGTCGGCCGAAGGCCGGGTGAGGGGGCCTTCGCATCAAGCACCATCTATCCCCCGAACCCCCGCACCACCGCCAGAAACTCGTCCCCATACCTGTCCAGCTTGCCCTGGCCGACGCCGGGCAGGTTGAGCATGTCATGCGGGTGGGTCGGCTGCGCCAGCGCCATGGCCTTGAGCGTGGCGTCGTGGAAAATCACATAGGGCGGCACGCCCTGTGCCTTGGCCAGGCGCGTTCGTTCGGCACGCAGCGCCTCGAACAGCGGCCGCGCATGCTCGGGCACGTCGATCGAACGGGCCAGTGCGCGGCGCACCTCGACGGCCTTTTTGGGCCGGTCCTTGCGCAGCGTGACGCTTCGGGTGCCCTTGAACACATCATGGGCCCCGGCGCTCAGCGTCAGCGCCCCGTGATTGGCATGGTCGACGACGATCAGGCCCATGGCCGTCAACTGCCGGATGACCGATTGCCAGGATTTGGCGTCGAGCTCCGTGCCTTGCCCAAACACCTTCTGGTGCTGGTGGCCGAAGCGGGTGACCTTTTCGGTCTCCTTGCCGGTGAGCACGTCGATGACATGGGCGGCCCCGAAACGCATGCCGGTGCGGTAGATGGCGGCCATGGCCTTGATCGCGGCCCCGGTGCCGTCCCAGCTTTCGACCGGCGAGCGGCAGGTATCGCAATTGCCGCAACCGCCGGCATGGGCCTCGCCAAAGTGGTTGAGAATGGCCTGCCGCCGGCAGGAGGCGGTTTCGCACACGCCGAGCAACGCATTGAGCTTGCCGTGTTCGAGCCGCTTGATCTCGTCGGGCGCATTGCCCTCGTCAATCATGCGCCGACGCTGCACCACATCGGCCATGCCATAGCTCATCCAGGCATCGGCGGGCTGCCCGTCGCGCCCGGCGCGCCCGGTTTCCTGGTAATAGGCTTCGATGGAGGCCGGCAGGTCCATATGCGCCACATAGCGCACGTCGGGCTTGTCGATCCCCATGCCGAAGGCGACTGTTGCGACAAGGCACAGGCCTTCTTCCTTCAAAAAGGCGTCCTGGTTAGCCGAGCGCAGATCGGCGCTCATCCCGGCATGATAGGGCAGGGCGCGAATGCCCTTGCCCGAGAGATAATCGGCAATGTCCTCGACCTTGGCGCGGGAGAGGCAATAGACGATGCCGCTCTCCTGTTTGTGGCCGGCGAGGAAATCGAGCAGCTGCTCGCGCGCCTTGTCGCGCTCGACAATGGAATAGGAAATGTTGGGCCGGTCGAAGCTGGTGGTGAACACCTCGGCCTGTTCGAGCCCCAGGCGCTCGATAATGTCTTCGCGCGTCGTCGGATCCGCCGTGGCGGTCAGCGCAATGCGCGGCACGCCGGGAAAGAGTTCGACGAGGTGGATGAGCTCGCGATATTCGGGCCGGAAATCGTGACCCCACTGGCTCACGCAATGCGCCTCGTCGATGGCAAAGAGCGCGATTGGCACATCGGCCAGCATATTGGCAAAGCCCGGCGTCGCCACGCGTTCGGGCGCCACATAAAGCAGGTCGAGTTCGCCGCGCCGCAGTTTTCGGCGGACCTCGGCGCTTTCTTCCGATGTCAGCGACGAATTGAGAGCTGCCGCCGCGACGCCGGCCTGCTTGAGGGCTTCCACCTGGTCGCGCATCAGGGCAATCAGCGGGGAAATGACGATACCCACGCCCTGTCGGCAGATGGCCGGGATCTGGTAGCACATGCTCTTGCCGGCGCCTGTCGGGAACAGCACCACGGCGTCCCCACCCTCGGCCACGTGGTCGATGACATCGGCCTGCTGGCCGCGGAATTCGCGATGTCCGAAAATGTCGCGCAGAACCGCGAGCGGGCTGGGCCGCTCGTGGCGATGGGGCGAGAACAGGTCGAGCGACTCAATGGCTTGCACAGACCTGTTGAATCACGGGGTTGCCGGGGAGGCAACATGGGGGCGATCAACCTCCGATGATCTCCCCGCCATTCGGATGCAGCACCTGCCCGGTGAGGTACGAACTCTCGTCGCAGGCCAGGAACAGGTGGCAGGTCGCCACTTCATTGGGCTGGCCAGCACGCTTCAGCGGCTGGGTGGAGCCAAATTCCGCGACCTTCTTGGCCGGGAAGGTCGCCGGGATCAGCGGCGTCCAGATCGGGCCGGGCGCCACGCCATTGACGCGGATGCCCTTTTCGGCGAGCTGGCCCGACAGCGAGCGGGTAAACGAGACAATGGCGCCCTTGGTGGCCGAATAGTCTACCAGCTCGGGCGAGCCGCGATAGGCGGTCACCGAGGTGGTGTTGACGATGGCGGCGCCTTTTTCGAGATAGGGAAGCGCGGCCTGCGTCAGGTAGAAATAGCCGAAGAGATTGGTCTCGAAGGTCTCGCGCAACTGCTCGGGGGTGATGTCCGTGAGGGCCTTCTGCGGATGCTGCTCGGCAGCATTGTTGACCAGCACGTCGAGCTTGCCGAAGTTTTCGATAACCTGGCCGACGACATTTTCGCAAAAGATCTTGTCGGCCACGTCGCCGCGCAGCAGCAGGGCTTCCTTGCCCTCTCGCTTGACGGCATCGGCGGTGATCGCCGCGTCCTCGGTCTCTTCGAGATAGACCAGCGCCACCTGCGCGCCCTCGCGGGCAAACAGCACCGCGCAAGCCCGGCCAATGCCGCTATCGCCGCCGGTGATGATCGCGACCTTGTCCTTCAGGCGCCCATTGCCGGGAAATTTCGGCATATAGTCGGGCTTGGGATGCATCTCGGTCTCGCGACCGGGCTGATGGTCCTGCGTCTGCGGCGGGTTGATCGGCTTGGCGGAGCCGGAATCGGACATGGGCTTTTCCTTAGTGGTGAGCGTGGTGCTCGGCATTGCGCTTGCGCGTCGCGGCCGCCTTCTTGGCCGAAGCGGAGCGCTCCGCGGCCGAGCGGCTGGCCGATGCCGCGCCGCCCTTCTTGCCGCCCTCGTGGGAGGCAGGATGGCCGGTATCCTTGCCGCGGCCGGAGCCGGATTTCTTGCCGCCGCCATCGTCCTTGTTGACGGTGGCCCAGGCGCGGGCTTCCGCCTCCTTGTGGGACACGCCCTTCTTCTCGTAGCCCTCTTCAATGGCCGCAGCCTTGCGCTTCTGCTTGTCGGTATAAGCGCTCTTGTCGCCCTGGGGCATTCTGGCCTCCTGCGTCTGTTCAGTGGCGCGGTGCGGACGAGACAAAGGCCTGGGTCAGGTTGAAATGACTGATGCGGGAAACCGGAAAAACCGCACCAAAAGCCCTATTATCGCCGCGTCCGGTTGACACGCACCGGCCTGTGCCCCCAACGGTGCGGCCTATTGGCGGTTCCCTGCCGTCGATCACAAATCCGGCGTGCTGCGGGGGAGCGGCTTGCTCAGAAAAGGCGAGCCTGCCTTGACGAAGCGCCAGGGCGTTTCGGCGCCCTTGGTGATGCCGATGCGGGTGCCGGCGGCAATCTCATGGCCCTCGGCGGCGGCGCCGACCTCGAAGGGCGGCGCGTCGAGAGCAAGGCCATTCTGCCTGAGATCAATGGCCAGGGCCTGGGCCAGCTTGCCCGGGCCGGAACACAGATTCTTGTCGGGCATGGCGCCACGGCGGGTCCGCATGGCCGCGATGCCGTGGAGCGGTTCGAGCGCCCTGATCAGCACGGCGCTGCCCGGCCGGCAGACGAAATTCAGGCAATAGTGAATGCCGTAGATCTTGTAGACATAGGCATGTCCCGGCGGTCCGAACATGACCCGGTTGCGTGGCGTCGGGCCGGAAAAGCTATGCGAAGCGGGATCGGTCTCGTCATAGGCTTCGACCTCGACGATTGTCCCGCCCACCCCTTCATGCAGCAGGGTCGCTCCGATCAGGTCGCGTGAAACGTCAGGGGCCGGGCGGTCAAAGAAGGTCTTGTCGAGCATGGCCGCCATTTGGCCTGAATCGCGGACCAATGGAAATGGACGAAGCAGAGGGGACATCATGGTATCGCTACGTTTTGCATGGGCGCTTTGCCTGATGCTCTGCGCACTGGTCGCCCCCACCCAGGCGCGAACCATCTGCACCCTTGTCGCCGATCCTGCCGCGCGCACCGTGCTGCTGGCCGAAGGCGATTGCGAGAGCCGGGTCACACCGGCCTCTACTTTCAAGGTGCCCCTCGCCGTCATGGCTTTCGATGCCGGCATCATCACCTCGCCCACCGAGCCCAGATATCCGTTCAAAGAAGGCTATTCCGATTGGGTTGCCGCCTGGCGGCAGGACACCGACCCGACCATGTGGATGCACTATTCCAATGTCTGGTATTCGCAGCGCCTGACCGAGCAGCTGGGGGCGGAAAAACTCACCGCCTATGCCCGGGCCTTCAACCTCGGCAATGCAGACTTCTCCGGCGATGCCGGACGTGACAATGGCCTTGTGCGGTCGTGGATTTCCTCCTCCCTGCTGGTGTCGCCCCTGGAACAGGCGGGTTTTGTCGCGGCGCTGGTCGAGCGGCAATTGCCGGTGTCGCAGTCAGCCATGGACGGGGCCATCGGCCTGCTCGAAAGCCCCGGGGAGGCCGATGGCTGGCAGGTCTGGGGCAAGACCGGCTCGGCCTATCCCCGCAATGCCGACTACAGCTTCGATTATGCGCGGGGCTGGGGCTGGTATGTAGGCTGGGCCGAAAAGGCGGGAAAGCGCGTGGTCTTTGTCCGGCTCAATCAGGACGAGACGCGCCACGAGGTCACGGCTGGTCTGCGCGCCCGCGACGGCATCATGGCCGAATGGAGCGACATCGCCGCAAGGGCTGGGCTCTGACTGGTGCCGATCAGCGAACGATGCCTTCGCCAGCGTCCGCTTTGTGCAACGGGGTGGGAGGACTATCTTTTGGACAACTGATCCATTCCAGGAGGTCGAGATGATCGACACATCCGTCCAGACCAACGTCAAGTCCGAGCCCATCCTGCCCCTCACGACCAGGCTCGGCCCCGTGCATCTTGCCGTCACCGACCGCAGCCGCGCCCTTGCCATCTGGCAGGACGTGGTGGGCCTCGACCTGATCGAGGAAAACGGCAACGCGCTGCATATGGGTGTCGGGGGAAAGACCCTCATCGTGCTCGAAACCGGCGCCATCAGGCCGGTCGTGCCCCGCACTATCGGCCTCTATCACGTCGCCATCCATGTGCCCGCCCGGGTCGACCTGGCGCAGCTGGCGGTGCGCGCCCTGCAGCGCAATGTCCGCATTTCGCCCACCGACCACCTGGTTTCCGAGGCTATCTATCTCTGGGATCTCGACGGCAATGGCATTGAGATCACCTTCGAGACCCCCTGGCGCGGCACGCTGGGCGATCCTGACAAGGGCGAGACCTATGCGGTGACCACCGAGGGCAAGCCCCATTCGGGCCGCGACCCCATCGATCTCGATGGTCTGCTGGGTGAACTGGGCGTCAACCCGGTCCTCGCCGCGCGCATGCCCTCGGATACGCGCATCGGCCACGTCCATGTGCATGTCAGCGATCTCTTCCAGTCCATGGATTTCTATCGCGATGTCGTCGGCTTTGCCGGATTCCTTTTGATCGAATCCTTCGGCATGGGCGATGTCGGGCTCGACTACATGCCCCATACCCTGGCCTTCAACATCTGGTCCGGCCCCAATGCGACCCTGCCGCCGGCTGGTTCGGCCGGCCTCAGGTGGTTCACGATCCGCTTGCCCGATGCCGAAAGCCTTGCCGCACTCAGGACACGGCTGGAAAAGGCTGGCGCCCCCATCGAAGTGGTGGGCAATGATCTCGAAACCCGCGATCCTTCGGGCAATCGCATCCGCCTCGAAGTTGCAGCCTAGTTCAGGTTGTCCCCTCGGGCTTGACCCGGGGGGATGGCACTTGTTCAAATTCGGTCAGTGTAACACCCTCGGGTCAGGCCGAGGGTGACGTCCGTGGAAGTGGAGCGTTTATATGCAGGGCCCCGAAGCCATCATTCAGTTCTGGTTTGTCGACCACGGCTATGACGACTGGTTCGGCGGTGCGGCCGAGTTCGATGAGCGCTGCACCCAGTTCATGGACCTCCATGCCCAGGTGGCACGCGGCGAGGCCTGGCAATGGCGGGAAACGCCCGAGGGGCGCCTGGCCGAGCTGGTCGTGCTCGACCAGTTCTCGCGCCAGCTCCATCGCAACAGTCCCGTCGCCTTCGCGCAGGACAAGATGGCGCTTGCCCTCGCGCAGGAGGCGATCGCCGGTGGGCATGACATGGCAGTGGAGCGCGGCTGGGCCATGTTCTTCTACATGCCCTTCATGCATGCCGAGTCGCTGGTGATCCAGGACGAGGGCGTGAAACTCTTCGATGCCATGGGCAATGAGGATGCGGCCAATTACATGAAGGCTCATCGCGACACCATCGCCCGCTTCGGGCGCTTCCCCTTCCGCAACAAGGCGCTGGGGCGCGAGAGCACGCCAGAGGAAATCGACTATATGAAAGAGCAGGACGGTCGCGCTTTCTGATGGCAGGCAACCCTTGGCCATTCTCACCGTTTCCCCGGAAAGGAGAACTGCCATGGATAGTGTCGGCCCCGCCATGTGGCTCATTGTGCTCACGGTTGGTGTCGTCGTGCTCGGCGGCGCAATGATCTACGGCACGATGCGCAATCGCCAGCGCACCCTGTCCGAGCGCGTCCTCACCGAGGTGGAGACCAAGCGCGAATATGAGCGCGAGGATCGTGACGCAAGCTAGGAAGAAGGGGCGCCGAAGCGCCCCTTTTCCCTACGCCACCAACCCTTTGGTCAGCTCCAGCGCCTGCCGCTCGAACAGCCGGCGATAGATGCCGCCATTGAGCCGGATCAGCGCCTGGTGGTCGCCCTCCTCGACAATGCGGCCCTTGTCGAACACCAGCAACCGGTCCAGCGCCCGGACGGTCGAGAGCCGGTGCGCGATGACCAGCGTGGTGCGGCCCTGCATCAGCCGCTCCATCGCCTGCTGGATCATCACTTCGCTCTCGCTGTCGAGACTTGATGTTGCCTCGTCGAGAATGAGGATTGGTGCATCGGCAAGGAAGGCCCGGGCAATGGCGACGCGCTGGCGCTCGCCACCCGAGAGCTTCACCCCGCGTTCGCCCACCAGCGTTTCATACTGCCGGGGCAGGCTCATGATGAAGTCATGCGCATTGGCCTGCCGTGCTGCCTCGATGATTTCGGTCCGCGTGGCTTCGGGCCGCGCATAGGCGATATTCTCGGCCAGGGTCCGGTGGAACAGGATCGGTTCCTGCTGCACGATGGCGATCTGGTTGCGCAGCGACGCCTGCTGGTGCTCGGCGATATTCTGCCCGTCGATGGTGATGGCACCGCCCCTGACGTCGTAGAGCCGCTGAATGAGCTTGACGAAGGTCGTCTTGCCCGAGCCGGAGTGACCGACCAGGCCAACGCGTTCGCCCGGCTGGATCTCCACCGAGAAATCCTTGTAGAGCGGCGTCGGGTGCGAGCCATACTGGAACGTGACATTGTCGAAGCGGATATGCCCGTCGCCAATGACGATCGGCTTGGCACCCCTGGCGTCGGCAATGCCCAGCTGCTGGGCATGCAGGTTCACCAGTTCCTCCATGTCGTTGACCGACTTCTGCAGGTTCCGGATGTGCTGGCCCACGTCGCGCAGGTGGCCCTGCAGCAGGAAGAACATGGTGAGCACGAAGGTGATGTCACCCGCCGTCGCCGCGCCGCTCTGCCACAGCATCAATGCCGTGCCCAGGATGGCGGTCTGCATGGCCACCATCATGACGCCCTGGATGCCGCCATTGAACGTGCCGCGCCGCCAGGTGCGCCGCGTGCGCTTGCGCCACTTGGCAACGACCCGGTCGAGCAGCCGGTCTTCCCGCGCCTCGGCGCCGAAGGCCTTGACCACGCTGTTGCAGCTCACCGCATCGGCCAGTGCGCCGCCCACCTTGGTGTCCCAGGCGTTGGAAAGGGTCGCGGCAGGCGCCACGAACCCCACCGACAGCGCGATGGTGACGCAGATATAGATCAGCGAGCCCAGGCCGACGACGAGGCCCATGACCGGCCAGGAGGAGCCGAGAATGAAGGTGGCGCCGACCAGCATGACCACCGAGGGCAGCAGCGCCAGCAGCAGCGTGTCGTTCAGGAGGTCCAGCGCCCACATGCCGCGCGTGATCTTGCGCACGGTCGAGCCGGCAAAGCTGTTGGCATGCCAATCGGTGGAGAAGCGCTGCACGCGATGAAAACCCTGCGCGGCGACATTGCTCATCATCTTGAGCGTCAGCGGGATGATGTTGAGGAACACCAGCTGGCGCAGGGCAACGGAGGCCAGATAAAGACCGGACATGAACCAGAACGCCGACACGGCACCGTCCCAGCTGCTCTGGCCCGAGGCGACGGCGTCGACCAGCCGGCCGGCAAAAACCGGACTCAGGGCTTCGGCAACGGTCGCCGACAGAACGAGAAGAGCAATGCCGGCAATGCGCAGGGGCTGCTCACGCCAGTGACGGAAGGTGAAGCCGAGCACATTGCGGAAAGCATCGGCCCGGAAGTCGAGTTTCTTGCGACTCATTTGGTGTATCCGGCGCCGTTCTCCGGCTCCGGTTCCTCAAAACGGGGAAATGAAAGGCGCAGCGGGGCCGGTTTACCGGAGCGACTGCGAGACAAGACGGAAAGAACCGCGGGTGACCGGGCCAGGAGGGCGGGTCACCGGGGGCAGGGGCCTAAACCAGGCGCTTGCCCGCAGGGGGAGAGTACATCGATGCTGTCATACAACGCCTCCCCTGATCTCGAAAATGAAGCGGCGGACGGTTTGTAACCAAATCAACCGGACTTGCCAATGGCGCAAATGACAAACGCGATGCCCATCCTCCCCCTCACGGGCAGGATGCTCGCAACCGGTCACCATGGCGCGACGCACCCCATCCTCCCCCGTTCACGGAGGAGGGGCTACGAACCGGCCATGGGCAAAATCGCTCCAGTGGAGCGATTTTAGGTGAGAAAGCCTTGAGGGCTATACTCGAGAGGCGCGCCTAGGCGGTGGAGGGGGGTGCAACAAGCACCAAGTCCCTGATCGTATGAAAGTTCGGTGCCCGCTGCTCCCCTCCCCACCACGCTTCGCGCGGTCCCCCTCTCCCGCCAGCGGGAGAGGACAGCCCGGTTGCACAAACGTATCCACAAACGCGATGCAGCTCCCTCCCCGTCACGGGGGAGGAGCTAGGCCAGTGCTTTCGCAAGCATGCAGGCAAACTCGTTCGCTCCCTCCCCCTGTTTCAGGGGGAGGTCAGGTGGGGGTGCTGCTGCGTCTGAGCAAAGTTATCCTCGCCCTCGAAACCTCCAGTATTCTCCTCCCATCACCCGGCGCGGCGGCCTGCAGGCGAACAGTGGCCGGGTGAGCCGGGTGGGGTCTTTGCCTGTCCCACAGGTTCCAGTCCGGCCGCGACGGGACGAGCGATCCCCCGCCGCCGGACAGTTCCAAAAACCGGCGCCCCGGGGCGGTATGCGTCTCGTTTTTTGTTCTCATGGGGCGCTATCCGCCTCGGGGTCCGTCGAACAACCGTCCAACCGGAGGCAGACAGCCGACCGGCGCCACAACTTGCCTAAGCTTGGCGCGGTCGTGTCGGACTGGTGCTTAGTCGAGCGGGCGGGCGCCGGGCGCCAGCATGCCCCGTGTCATGATCTGGCCATAGGCCAGGGCTGCGGCAAAGGCGGCAAAGATGCCCAGAACGGCGGCGATGAGAACGGTCATGGCAAACCCCATTGATGATGGGGTCATTTCGCCCTTCTGCCGCCCGTTGCGCTTGATCTGGGTCAATCGGCCTTTCGATTTTCTCCCGCGCGGGCCGGGGTGGCGCTGGGGCCAAGGGAAGGCTAGGCTCCCTCCAATCGATTCAAGAGCAAGAAGGCATATGCCCAAATGAGCACGTCCCCCATCGATCCGGTCAAACTCGACAAGCTCGGCGAAGTCGCCATCAAGGTCGGCCTGCAGCTTGCCGAGGGCCAGGACCTGATCATCACCGGCCCGATGACGGCGGCCCCGCTGGTGCGCCGCATTACCGAGCATGCCTACAAGGCCGGTGCGGGTCTGGTGACCACCATCTATTCGGACGAGGAGGCGACGCTGTCGCGCTTCCGCCACGCCAGGGATGCGAGCTTTGATCGCGCCGCCGGCTGGCTCTACCAGGGCATGGCCGAAGCCTACAAGAACAACGCCGCGCGCCTCGCCATTTCCGGCGACAACCCTATGATGCTGGCCAATGAGGACCCCGAAAAAGTCTCGCGCGCCAATCGCGCCAATTCGGCGGCCTACCGCCCGGCGCTGGAGCTGATCACCGGCTTCGACATCAACTGGAACATCGTTTCCTACCCGACGCCCAACTGGGCCAAGCTGGTCTTCCCCAACGACCCCGAGGATGTGGCCATCGCCAAGCTGGCCGATGCCATCTTCAAGGCGAGCCGCGTCGACCGCGACGACCCGATTGCCGAATGGCAGCAGCACAATGCCAATCTCAAGGCGCGCTGGACCTGGCTCAACGGCAAGAAATTTTCGTCCCTCCAGTACAAGGGCCCCGGTACCGACCTCACCGTGGGGCTTGCCGATGGCCATCGCTGGAAGGGCGGCGCCTCGGAAGCCAAGAACGGGGTCACCTGCAACCCCAATATCCCGACCGAGGAAGTCTTCACCACCCCGCACCGCCTGCGCGTCGAGGGCACGGTGGCGGCGACCAAGCCGCTCTCGCATAACGGCACGCTGATCGAGAATATCCAGGCCCGCTTCGAAGGCGGCCGTCTGGTCGAGCTCAAGGCCACCAAGGGCCAGGAAGTGTTCAACAAGGTGCTCGATACCGACGAGGGCGCGCGGCGCCTGGGCGAAGTGGCTCTGGTGCCCCATTCCTCGCCGATCTCGGCTTCGGGGATCCTGTTCTACAACACGCTCTACGACGAAAACGCCTCGTGCCACATCGCCATGGGCCAGTGCTATGCCGACTGTTTCGAGGGCGGCAAGACCCTGACCCAGGACCAGATTTTCGCCCAGGGCGGCAACAAGAGCCTCATCCACATCGACTGGATGATCGGCTCCGACCAAGTCGACATCGACGGCGTCCACGCCGACGGCTCCACCGAGCCGGTCATGCGCAAGGGCGAATGGGCGTTCAGCGTCTAGTTTTCGTTCAATAACCTGTTCCGCCCTCGGGCTTGACCCGAGGGCCACAAGACGGCGGCACTCTGCCAGAGATTGACCGCGGTGCGTGTCGATAATGGCCCTCGGGTCGGGCCCAGGGCGGCGCGGTGATCGTGGCGGTCTCGATGCGCCCTCGCCCTTCTTCAGGGGCAGGTTGAGATCGGAGCGGCCCTATTCCCCCTGCATCTCCACGAACTCGTCCGCGCTCAGCACGATCTTCCTGTCTATTCTGCCGATTTCCTTCTCGTCCTTGCCCTCGTAATCGAGGCCATGGAGAACGGTGCGGATGGCGTTGAGCCGCAGGCGTTTCTTGTCATTGGCGCGGATCACCGTCCAGGGGGCGTGGCGGCTGTCGGTGGCCTTGAGCATCCGGTCCCGGGCGACAGAATACTCCTCCCACTTGTCCAGGGCTTTAAGATCGACCGGTGACAGCTTCCACTGCTTGAGCGGGTCGTGGCGGCGGTCGTGGAACCGCTTCAACTGCATTTCCCGTCCGATGGAGAGCCAGAACTTGAAGAGTTTTATACCGTCCCGCGTCAGCTGCCGCTCGAACTGCGGGGCTTCCTCAAGGAATGTCGTCGTCTGTTCCGGCGTGCAAAAACCCATGACCGGTTCGACCACGGCACGGTTATACCAGGAGCGGTCGAACAGCATCATCTCCCCGGCCGCCGGCAGCCAGTCGACATAGCGCTGGAAATACCATTGTGTGCTTTCCCGGTCATTCGGTTTGGGCAGCGCGACGATGTTGGTGTAGCGAGGGTTGAGATTTTCGCGGAACCGCTCGATCGTGCCGCCCTTGCCGGCGGCGTCGCGGCCCTCGAAGACGATGATGGTGCGCGTACCCGCCTTGGCCATATGCGCCTGGTGCAGCACCAGCTGCTTTTGCAGCGCGTACATGGCCGTGTCATACTCATCCTTGTCGAGCGGCTCCTCATAGGGATAGCCGCCCGAACCGAACGCCGCCTTCTTGATGGATTTGGGCAGTTCGGGATTGTTGATGTCAAAGCCGTCGATAGGATCTGTCACGCTGTCTCTCCACTGTCACATAGACCGTGCTATGAACCGGTTCCCCGCGCAAGAGGCGGGCTAAACCGTTGATTCGACCCCCCGAAATGGATGATCTTCGCAGCACGAGACTGACCAGCCGACCAGACAATGTCCTGGTGCGCCTTGCTGGACAGGCTCCGCTCCTGCTTGGTCTTGCCGGGCTTGTCCTGGCTTTTGTCCTCTTTGGTGGATTGCGCCTCGACCTGGCGCTGATCGGTTACCTGGTCGTCGTCGCCTTCATGGCCATGCTGCCTCAACCGGTTGTCACAGTCACCCACACGGTCGAAGTGCCAGCCCTTGGGCCGAGCCGGCAGGACGTGGAGCGGGAGATGTTGCCCGCCCTGGTGGAGGCCATCGGCGATCCCGGGCTGGTGCTTGATGGGCGCGGGGCCGTGCTCTACCGCAACGGCGCTGCCGCAAGGCAATATCCGAACCTGCAGGTGGGGCGTGTCATGACCCTGGTCATGCGCAATCCCGATCTCGTCGCGGCCATCGAAAGCTCGCAACGCAGCGGCGAGCCGCGCAGTTTTGAACTGCATGAAACCGTGCCCTCGGAAACCTGGGACAGGGTCATGGTCGCGCCCATTCGCCGGCCTGACCGAGACTGGTTCGCCGACGAGAACCGCCAATTGCTGGTGACCTTCCAGAGCCTGACCGAACTCAAGCGCGTCGATGCTTTGCGAACCGATTTTGTCGCCAATGCCAGCCATGAGCTGCGCACGCCCCTGGCGTCCCTCGTCGGCTTCATCGACACGCTGCTCGGGCCGGCGGCACGCGACGCTGCGGCGCGCGAGAAATTTCTCGGCATCATGCGCAGCCAGGCCGACCGCATGAGCCGGCTGATCGATGACCTCCTGAGCCTGTCGCGCATCGAAATGCACCAGCATGTGCGCCCTACCGGGGCGGTCGATCTCAGTGGCCTGCTGCGCGAAGTGCGCGAGGGGTTGCAGATCCAGGCCAAGGCGGCGGATATCGACGTCATCCTCAGCCTACCTCAGGCGCCGGTCACCACGATTGGCGACCGGGGGCAGCTCTATGAAGTGTTCGAAAACCTCATGGACAATGCCATCAAATATGGCGCCGATGGCAAGACTGTCGAGGTGACGCTGACAGCCATCGAACGCCCCGGACTCCAGCACATGGTCAGCATTGTCGATCACGGCCCCGGGGTGGAACCCGAGCATGTGCCCCGCATGACCGAGCGCTTCTATCGCATCGACGCGGAATCGAGCCGCAAGAAGAAGGGCACCGGACTGGGGCTCGCCATCGTCAAGCACATCATCCAGCGCCATCGCGGCCAGATGAGCATCAAGTCCAGACCCGGCGAAGGGCTGCGCGTGGATGTCCTGTTGCCCTGAGGCTCCCCGCCCGGTTTGGGTAACGGCGCCTTAATCCAATCCTGCGGGTTTTCTGGACCTTTTCAGCTTCTGCATGCAGTCTGAGAATGCTGAGGAACGCTCCCATGAACGCTGTCTGGACCGCCACGATCCTTGCCGTCGCCGTAGCATTCTATTTTGCCTGGGCCAGCCAGTCTGCGCCGCCGGCCAGCAAGCTCCAGATCGACGATTGCCATCGCCTCGCCGGCGAAGTGCAGGCCATCCACCGCAATGGCGGGACTATCCCGGACGACCGGACCGCCATTGTGCGCGCCTGTGCCGTCACCTTCGGTCAGACATGGGCCTCGACCGGCGGGGAGAGGGCGGCGCAATTGCGGGCCGAAGGGGCGGCGCGCGTCCAGTAATCTGCCGCACGGCGCGAAAGAAAGGGCGCCAGTGGCGCCCGGTCTTGATATCAGCGATGCACACCGCCTAGCGGCGCTTCTTGTCCATCTGGTGGTAGGCCCGACGCGAATGGAAATCGCAATAGGGGCCGGATTCCAGGCTGTGCTGGCCACAGAAGTAGAAATCCTTGGTCAGCGGGTCGCCGATCGGCCACTTGCAGGTATGCTCGTTGAGCTGCAGCAGGTTGAGGCGCTTGTCCTCGGGAATGAAGAGTTCTGCTGCGGCCGGAGCCACATAGAGTTCAGCTTCCATGTCCGGTGCTGCGGCGAGGGCAGTGGCACCCATGACCTGCGGACGGGCCATGGAAACGCGCGGCTTGGCGCTCATCGGGGTGGCTCCCGAGGTCTGGCCGGTCACGCGGCGCGGAGCCGCCGGGCGCGCAGCCGGCCGGGCCCGCGGTGCGGTATTGGTGGGCTTGGCACGGGCCGAAAGCTTCAGGCGATGCACCTTGCCGATCACGGCATTGCGCGTCACCCCTTCGCCCAGCTCAGCCGCAATCTGGCTGGCGCTGAGCCCTTCCATCCAAAGCTTCTTCAAAAGTTCGACGCGCTCGTCAGTCCAGCCCATCGATTGCGCTCCTGAAACCATCGACAAAACAGAATCCTTCATTGCGCTGCCAAAACAACATGGCAGCCTTTTGACTCTACAGCTCGTATGTTGAGCGGGTCCGCCGCACGAGATATCGTGTCCCCAACGCCTCGGAGACTACGACATCGCGGGAATCGGGATCAAGAGTCGGGGCGTTTTTTCCCCGTTTATTCATTGGTTAAGATTGCCCTAACGATCCGCGAGTCAAATCAGGGACTTGGGGCGTTATTCATTGACTTGCCGCGTGATTTTCGCCTAATTCTGAGGCCCAGACGCGCGGCCGAGAGGGCGCGTTTTTGATTTCTGTGGCAGCTTTGCCACGCTCCTGTCCATCGCCGACGCCAACCCTTGAAGGAATATGCCATGTCTGCGCTCTACGGCACGTATGCCCGGTCCGATCTCGCTTTCGAGCGGGGCGAGGGCATGCGCCTGTATGACCAGCATGGCCGAGAATATCTCGATTTCCATTCGGGCATTGCGGTCAACGCACTGGGCCATGGCGACCCGCATATGGTGGCGGCGCTGAAGTCTGCCGCCGAAAAGGTCTGGCACACCTCCAATGTCTTCACCATTCCCGAACAGGAACGGCTTGGACAGCGGCTGGTGGATGCCACCTTTGCCGACAAGGTGTTTTTCACCAATTCCGGCGCCGAGGCGCTCGAATGCGCCATCAAGACGGCGCGGCACTACTTTTTCGCCAAGGGCCAGCCGGAGCGTTATGAAGTGATCGCCTTTACCGGCTCCTTCCATGGCCGCACCCTGGGCACGATCGCCGCCGGCGGCAATCCGAGCTATCTCGAAGGCTTTGGTCCGCCCATGCCGGGCTTCAAGCATACCGCCCCGGGCGATCTGGAAGCGGTCAAGGCCCTGGTCGGTCCGCAGACCTGCGCCATTCTCATCGAGCCTGTGCAGGGCGAGGGCGGGGTCACCGCCATGAGCGCAGAATTCATGCAGGGCCTGCGCAAGATCTGTGACGACAACGACCTGTTGCTGATCCTTGACGAAGTGCAGTGCGGCTTTGGTCGCACCGGGCGGTTCTTTGCTTTTGAATGGTCGGGCATCACCCCCGATATCGTTGCCGTGGCCAAGGCCATTGGCGGCGGCTTCCCGCTGGGCGCCTGCCTCGCCACCGAAGCGGCCGCCGCCTCCATGGTGCCGGGCACGCATGGCTCGACCTATGGCGGCAATCCGCTTGGCTGCGCCATGGGCAATGCCGTCCTGGACCGTATCCAGGCCCCCGGCTTCCTCGATCACGTCGCCCAGATGGGCCAGCGCCTCGCCTGGCACCTGCAGCAGCTGGCGCAGAAATATCCCGACTACGTGCTCGAACTTCGTGGCAAGGGCCTGCTGGCCGGCATAAAGGTCACCCCGCCGGTGCGCGATTTCGTGGCGCGCCTGCGCGATGACCACCAGTTGCTGACCATCGGCGCCGGTGACAATGTGCTGCGCCTCCTGCCGCCGCTGATCCTGACCGAGGCCGATATCGAACTCGCCATGGAAAAGCTCGGCGCAGCCTTCGACGCAATCGAAGCCGAGACGGCGTCCACCGCCGCAGCGGGCTGATGTCATGCTGACCTTCTATCATTTCGGGCGGCGCCGAAGTGGTCTGTTCCCTCCGCCGTGAGCGCAGGGCAGATCCGCGCGGCTTGCGCCGCACTTTTGAATTAAAGCGTCACAAAGGAGCCCGGCCCCATGACGACCGGCACCCCGAACCATTTTCTCTCGATTGACGATTTTTCCTATGCCGAACTGCGCGGCATGCTGAACCAGGCGAGCACCCTCAAGGCGCGCCTCAAGGACGGCGATCGCCCCCTTCTCCTCAAGGACAAGGTGCTGGCCATGATTTTCGAGCGCCAGTCTACCCGTACCCGGGTCAGCTTCGATGTCGGCATGCGCCAGCTGGGCGGCGAGACCATCATGCTGTCTGGCCAGGAAATGCAGTTGAGCCGCGAGGAAACCCTGGCCGATACCGCCAAGGTGATGAGCCGCTATGTCGATGCCATCATGATCCGCATCCTCAGCCACCTCGACCTCATCGAATTGGCTGAGGCGGCCACCGTGCCCGTTATCAACGGCCTCACCCGCCGCGCCCATCCCTGCCAGATCATGGCTGACCTCATGACCTTCGAAGAGCATCGCGGCGACATCCGCGGCGCCAAGATCGCCTGGGTCGGCGACAGCAACAACGTGCTCCATTCCTGGGTGAATGCGGCCGAGCTCTTCCAGTGCGAGCTGACCATCGCCACGCCGGATGAATACAGCCCGGAAAAGGACCTGATGCAGGACATTACAAGGGCCGGCAAATACGCCAGGCTGATCGAGGATCCGCGCGAGGCCGTGGAAGGCGCCGATCTCGTCATCACCGACACCTGGGTCTCGATGGGTGACGTCGACGCCGCCGAGCGCCGCCGGGTCTTGAAACCCTATCAGGTCAACACCACTCTAATGGGCTTGGCGAACAAGGATGCCCTGTTCATGCACTGCCTTCCTGCCCATCGGGGCGACGAGGTGACCGACGAAGTGATCGACGGTCCCCAGTCGGTGGTGTTCGACGAGGCCGAGAACCGCCTCCATGCCCAGAAAGCCGTCTTGTGCTGGGCCTTTGGAGTCGCAACCAACTAGACGAGACGCCTCGTCATCGTTGCAATTCACCAAACCGTCACCCCCGCGAAAGCGGGGGGCTCTGTTTTAAGGGGCTGCGTTGGGTAGCGTATCGCAATCCCGGGGCGTAGCTTAAGGAAGATCGAAAATGTCCACGGACCAGACCATGACCGAAACCCTGCTCTCGAGCCTCGGCCTCGACCGCCCCGAGACCGGTGACGATGCCGTGGTGCCATTCACCCTCGACAAGCTCGATACCCGCGGCCGCGTTGTCCGCCTCGGCGACGCCCTCGACACCATTCTGAGCCGTCACGACTATCCTTTGCCGGTGGCGCGCCTGCTGGGCGAGGCCGTGGTGCTCGCCTCGCTGATCGGTTCCTCCCTCAAGTTCGAGGGACGCTTCATCATGCAGACCCAGACCGACGGTCCGGTCAACCTGATCGTCGTCGATTTCGACGCACCCGATGGCATCAGGGGCTATGCCCGCTTCGATCATGATGCCCTCGTCAAGGCCTCCGAAAGCGGCAAGACCAGCCCGGCGGACCTCCTGGGCAAGGGGCATCTCGCCATGACCATCGACCAGGGCGCCCATACCGAGCGCTATCAGGGCATTGTGGCCCTCGATGGCGCCTCGCTCGAGGAGGTGGCGCACAACTATTTCATGCAGTCCGAGCAGATCCCTACCCAGGTGCGCCTGGCCGTGGCCCAGATCACCACGCGCGGCGACCACCGCCCGCGCTGGCGTGCCGGTGGCATGCTCGTCCAGCACCTGCCGGCCAATGGCCTGTCGGTCATGGCCGACCTGCCGGGCGACGGGGATTTCAGCAATCCCGATTCCGCCGACCCCGACTACGTCGAGGCCGATGGCTGGGCCGAGGCGAAGGCTCTTCTGGGCACGGTGGGTGATCTCGAACTGACCGATCCGGATCTGTCGCCCGAGCGGCTGATGTTCCGCCTCTATCACGAAACCGGCGTCCGGGTGTTCCCGCCCCAGGACCTGGTGGAGCGCTGCACCTGTTCAGCCGATCGGATCGAGGACATGCTGGCCAACAGCTTTTCTGAAGAAGAACGGCAGGAAATGGCCGTGGATGGGGAAATCGAGGTGGTGTGTGAGTTCTGCTCGACCGCCTACCGCTTCAATCCGCACCAGTTTCACTCCTCATAACGATTGAGCAACGGTTCCGGCCGCATTGATGGCGGCCGGGATCTCTCCGGCTTGCCTTCGCCGGCGAACCGGATCACAGTCCGCGTGGGTTCAATTGGCCGGTGGAGGGTAGCCAAGATGAATGCCGACCTGATGTCGACAATTGAGAATATCCAGCATCAGACCTCGTCTGACGCTATCCTCGACATCATGTATCGCGCCATCGGCGACTATGGCTTCGAGCGGTTCATCATTTCCGGCCTGCCCGATCCGGGCGTCGATGTGCGCCCCTTCGTGCTGCTCTCGGGCTGGCACAGCGAATGGTACGAGCGCTATACGAGCAAGGGCTACGTGCATCTCGACCCGGTCGCCCGTCACTGCTTTTCCACCACCCTGCCGTTCGACTGGTCGGACGCCCCCTATGATCGCCAGAATGACTCGCCGGCCCGCCGGGTGATGCAGGAGGCGCGCGAATTCGGCATGGATGAGGGCTTCTGCGTGCCCGTGCACATGGAGGGCGGCATGCAGGGCGTCGTGTCGCTCGCCGGCAAGACCGATCATCTCGACGAGAAGAGCCGCCTCGAACTGCATATGCTGGCGCTCTATGCCCATGGCCGGCTGCGCTACCTCAACAGCCCCCGGGAGAGCCTGGATGGGCGGCGCGGCATCACCCGGCGCGAGGCCGAGATTCTCAAATGGGCGGCTGCCGGCAAGACGGCGGCCGAGATTGCCGACATTACCGGCCTAACCCCGCGCACCATCAACCAGCACTGCGAAAATGCCCAGAAACGCATGGGCACGAATAATCGCCTGCACACCGTGGTCGAGGCGATACGGCATAAGCTTATCTCGCTCTAAGTCTGGGAATATCTCCGGAATATTGTGATATTTCCCAATTTCGTTGCTCCACCCCCCTGTGCCTAATGGCGCCATTCGAGGCCGGTCGCTTCGGGGGGCAGATCGATGAAGTTACACATCGTGCGTAGTCCTGTGGACCGGCTCGGCAGAGATTTGCTCGAACAGAACTATCGGTTGCGGCACCGGGTTTTTGTCGAGATGGAGGGGTGGGAGGCCCTGCGTAGACCCGATGGGCGGGATGTCGATGCGTTTGACAATGACGACGCGACCCATCTCCTGATTACCGATTCAACCGGAGACCTGGTGGGCGGCTCGCGCATCACCCCGCTGGATCGGCCGAACTTGCTGCAGACTGTCTTCAACGGATTGGTGCAAGGAGAATTCCCCGCGCATCCTTCGCTAGGGGCCGACTGGACTCGTTTCTACGTACGTCCGGATCGACGTGAAGGACGCCGGCGCGCCGCCGAGTCTGCAGCCCTTTTCTGCGCGGTGATGGAGTATGCCCTGTCTCAGGGGTTCAGCTTCATCACCTTTGTCTCCTCGATCTATATGATCGAGCACGGTATGTCGGTCGGCTGGCGGATCACGCCGCTCGGCGCTCCCATTATGAGCGAGCGCAAGCCGACCGTCGCAGCCTGGATCGAAGTATCCGAGGCGGCCCTCGAGAATGTGCGCAGAGCCACTGGCATGGATCGGCCCCTGCTGGCCCAGGCGCCGGTGCCAACCATCCATCCCTCAGGACATGTCAGCCCCTGGTGACAGCGAATGGTGTCTGCGGCGATCAGCCTGATGCAGGCATTGCTCGGAAAGGGAGCTGACCCGGCCACGGCAAGGGTGTTGCTGGAGCAGGCTCTCACCTCCGAAACCGATCCCCTGCATTGGTGCGCGACGCATCTGCGCCTCCCCGATGCCGAGATCATGCGGCGAGCCTCCGTCTGGGCCGAACTGACCTTTATGGACACGATGCCGCGCATCGGCCTGCCGTTGCGTCCGGTTCACCGGCTGGAGCATCTGGCGGATATCAGGTTCTGCCGCCTGCGCATCATCGATCGCGACATCGCCTTTGCTGCCCCCGATTTTCTGGGCTTGCTCCGGATCGCCGATGCCCGCAGACGCAATCCCGAGCTTGTGCGCAGCCTCTGCCTGGTCCCCGCTCCAGCCTTGCGTGGCTTTCTCGTCGACCACGCCGGGGAGGTCATGATCGATGGGGCGCGCCAGACCCTGGCGCGCCACTGGCCGCGCGCTGCGGCCCAGCTTGAACTGACGACGCCGATGCGGCATGGCTTTGCCTGCATGTTGCTCGCCCTCGCCGCACTTCTGGTGGTTGGGCCCCTCACCGGCCAAATCTGGCTACTGCCACTCTGGCTGCTGCTGGTCCTGATCCCGAGCTTGCTCCGCCTGGCGGCGCTCTGCATGCCGGTGACACCGGATCCGCCACTCGGCCCTTTGGCTGACCTGCCGCTCTACACGATCCTCGTGCCGCTGCGCGACGAGGCTCACATGGTCGGTCAGCTCTGCCACTCCCTGGGCCAGCTGGACTATCCTGCCGAAAAGCTCGAGATCATCTTCGTTGTGGAGGCGAGCTCGCCCAGGACCGTGGCCTCCGTTCGCCGGCATCTGGTCGATCCGCGTTTCTCGCTACTGGTCGTCCCCGATGCCCTTCCGCGCACAAAGCCCAAGGCGCTGAGCTTTGCATTGCCGCTCTGCCGGGGCGAATTTCTTGTCGCCTATGACGCCGAGGATCGTCCCGCGCCAGGTCAGCTCCGGCAGGTTGCGGCCTGGTTTGATCGCGACCCGGATCTGGCCTGTGTCCAGGCGCGGCTCGTGATCGACAATGGGGGAAGGCAATTCCTGCCGTCGCTGTTCGCGGGAGAGTATGCGGCCCTGTTCAGCGTGTTGCTGCCCGCTCTGGCCAGATGGGGCCTGGTCATGCCGCTGGGCGGCACCTCCAATCATTTCCGTACCAGCACATTGCGGGAACTGGGTGGCTGGGATTCATTCAATGTCACCGAAGATGCCGACCTCGGGGTGCGGCTCGCCAGACGGAAACTGCGTTGCGCCACCTGCCTGTCGGCCACGCTGGAGGCAGCCCCGACAACCTGGCCTGTCTGGTTGGGTCAGCGCACGCGCTGGATGAAAGGGTGGATGCAGACCTATGTCGTGCACAACCGACATCTGCCGGACCTGATCGGCGACCTGGGCTGGCGCGGCATGCTGATGCTGCAGGCCGTGCTATTGGGCATGCTGGTGGCACCGCTGTTATATGCCGGCTTTCTGCTGGTCCTGCTGCTCCATCTGCTGACCGGGCAGCTGGCCTTGCCCATGCTGCAGCCGTGGCCACTGGCCTGCCTGATCGTGCTGATCGTCGGGCACACCTGTGCCATTGCCACCAATCTGGTTGGGCTGTCGAGGACAGGTCAGCAACATCTGTGGGCCTGGCAGATGCTCCTGCCGGTCTACTGGGTCCTGATCTGGCTGGCCACCCAGCGGGCCTTTCGCGAGTTCACCCTGCGCCCGTTCCATTGGTTCAAGAGCCCGCATAGCGCCAGCGCCGGGCCACCGGCAGTGGGCGACGGACTTCAGCTTTCGGGGAAGAGGGCGAAGCGTTTTGGCCGGAAGGCGATCTGGGATCGCTCGCCGGCGGGGTGATCGAAGGGGAGGTCGATCTCGACGCGATGGGCGGCCCCGCCAATGTCGAGTTCGACGCGCCTGGTGCCCCCGACCCGTCGGCTGGAGGCGACGACCCCGGCCAGGGCTGCATCGCCCTCGACCAGTTCGATGTCATGCGGGCGGAAGAACAGGCGCTGCCTGCCCTCGACCCCGGTCCGGGCAAGGCCGATCGGCCGGTCGCCGAGCCAGACATCGCCCTTTTCCACCGTGACCGGCAGTTCCGAGCTTTCCCCGATAAAGCCGAAGACAAAGGGCGAGGTCGGGGTGTCGTAGACAGTGTCGGGCGAGCCGACCTGCTCGATCCTTCCCTGGCTCATGACGCAGAGCCGGTCGGCCAGCTCGAGCGCCTCCTCCTGGTCATGGGTGACGAATACCGTGGTATGGCCGGTGCGCTCGTGGATTTCCCTGAGCCACTTGCGCAATTCGCGCCGCACCTGCGCGTCGAGGGCGCCAAAGGGTTCGTCGAGCAGCAGCACGGCCGGCTCGATGGCCAGCGCCCGGGCCAGGGCCACGCGCTGCCGCTGCCCGCCCGAGAGCTGGTTGGGATAGCGCTTTTCGAGGCCGGAAAGTTGGACCAGGTCGAGCAGTTCGAGCGCCCGGCGGCGGATCTCGCCATTGGGCGGGCGGGTCGAACGCGGCCGGACCTTGAGGCCAAAGGCGACGTTTTCCAGAATGGTCATGTGGCGGAACAGGGCATAGTGCTGGAACACGAAGCCGATATTGCGCTCCTGGACGCTCCTTTCCGAGGCGTCGGTATCGCCGAAGAAGATGCGGCCGGCAGTGGGGCGTTCGAGCCCGGCAATCAAACGCAGCAAAGTGGTCTTGCCCGAGCCCGAGGGACCCAGCAGCGCGATCAGTTCACCCGAACGGATGTCGAGTGACACTTCATGCAGTGCCGGAAACCGGTCGAATTCCTTGCGAACCCTGTCTACCCGTACGTCCATCGTCTTCCCGCCTCTTCCTCAATGCCGCTATTCGGTGCAAAGCCCCGATAGCTGCAAGCGTTTTTGCGTCCGCCTGCGAGGATTTTTCCCGCAATCGCGGCGTCGCGCCAATATCTGCCACGTTTTGCATCATGCGGAGCAAGCCGACCATCCCTGGGCTGAAACTTGCTAACGTGTTGAAATGATTACATCTCGGTAAGCTGTCCGTCTGTTCACGCGCGGGCCATGTGGAGGCAAGGTGCTCCCCGTCATGGTGATCTTGTTCGTAACCAAGAGGACTTTTCCATGAACAAGATTACCCGCGCTGCCGTTCTGGCCGCCCTGTCCGCTGCCGTTGTCTTCCCCGCCATGGCGTCAGACGGCACCGTCTTCGAGCATTCTAGCCACTATGTCGCCCAGGACATTGCCGCCCAGGGCTATACGGTCAGCGGCGTCGAGGAATGGGGCGATCTCATCGTCGCCACGGTCGTGGACGACCAGGGCCATTCAAGCTTCAGGTATTTCGACCCCGACACTCTCGCTTTGGTGCGCTGATGCCCGAGGGGGGCGGCCCCGCCGCCTCCTGCTGACTTGCTCGATGCTCCTCCATTGCAAGTCAGGCCGAACTGGACCACCTTGCATGAGTGGGCCGGGTTGACATGCTCGTTGGGAGGATGCGGGTGCCAGCATGGATGGGGCGCCGCCAGCTTGGAATGGCGCTGCTGACGGTGGTCATTGTTCTGGGCCTGGCGCTGGCGGCCTGGCGCGTCACCTATATGCGTGGCGTCACCGAACTCGAGCGACAGATCGAAAGCCGCCTCACCATCAATCTGCGGTCGCTGCAAAGCGAGATCGAGCGCTTCCGCTACCTGCCATCGGTCGTTGGCAGGGACGGGCGGGTTGCGGACCTGCTGCAATTGCCGGTCCCGCAGACGGTTGACGCGGCAAATGCCTATCTGCGCT
>NZ_CP094375.1:3262500-3916087 GCF_056341075.1 Devosia sp. Micro-HW1
TCTGCTGTTCGCCGCCCGAAAAGGTGGACGGGTAGGCGCGCCAGAGTTCGGGGCGCACGCCGAACTGGTCGAGCCAGTGACGGGCCTGCTCCAGCGCCTCGGTCTTTGACGTGCCGGCCAGCAGGAGTGGTTCGGCGACAATGTCCTGTGCCGCGACGCGCGGGCGCGCATTGAGGAACTGGGTGACAAAGCCGATTTCCTCGCGACGGAGCAAGGCAATGTCGACATCGGCGGCATTGGCGAGGTCAATCTCGCCATGGCTGGAACGATAAAGGACGTGGCCGCCGACCGGCAGGTAGCTGCGCCAGATGGTGCGCAGAAGCGTCGACTTGCCGGCGCCATTGTGGCCGCGCAGCAGGATGAATTCTCCCTCGAAAAGGTCAAAGCTGACGCCCTCGAAGGCATGCAGCATGCTGTCGAGGTGATACATGCGGAAGGTCTTGGTGAGACCCTGGACGCGAAGCAGGGGGGAGGGTGCGGTCATGAACGTGCCTTCCGGGAGCTCTTCGTGAAGCGCGATCTTGCCACGCCCGTCACCACCCGGCTTGTCCGGGTGGTCCATTGGGCGTCGAGGCATCGCATGGATTGCCGGGACGAGCCCGGCAATGACGTTGTGGGGGGAACGGAAATGAGGGAGGGCATCGCGTCACCTCAAAGCTTCGCGTGGACGAGTTGCTGGGTATAGGCGTGCTGGGGGTCCTGGAAGACCTGGTCGGCCAGGCCCTGTTCCACCACTTCGCCATGACGCATGACCATGACGCGGTCGGCCATGGTGCGGATGACGCCGAGGTCGTGGCTGACCAGCACCATGGTAATCCTGCGATCGCGCTGCAGGCGCTTCAGCGTATCGAGCACGAGGGCCTGCACCGACACGTCAAGGCCGGTGGTCGGCTCGTCGAGCAGCAGCAGAGCCGGTTCGAGGGCAATCGCCTTGGCCAGCTGCACGCGCTGCTGCATGCCGCCCGAGAGCTCGATGGGGCGCGCATCCATGCGGTCGAGCGGAAACTCGGATGCGTCGAGTGCCTCGCGGGCCTTGCCGCGCAGCACGTCGAAGCTGCGCTCGCCGGCAATCAGCAGGCGCTCGGCGACATTGCCGCTCGAAGAATGCTGCATCAGCAGCCCCAGATGCGGGTTCTGGTAGACGATGCCGATATGGCGGGCGCAGAGCATCCGGCGCTCATAGCGCGTGAGATCGAAGAGGTTCTCGTGCTCGCGGCCCGGCAGACGCAAGGTGTAATCGCCGCTGTCAGGCGTGTCTTCGAGGTTCATCATCCTGAGGAGCGTCGACTTGCCCGAACCGCTTTCTCCGACAATGCCCATGACTTCGCCGGGATAGACCTTGGCATCGACGCCACGCAGCGCGCGGACGGTGCCAAAGGTCTTTGAGATGCCCTGCATCGTCAGCAGTGGTTCGGCCCGCATCAGGCGGGGGGCGGCGCGCTCCAGCGCCGGCGGGCTGAGATCAAGGCTCATGCTGAAAACTCCCCGTTGCGATACCAGGTCTCGCCGATTTCAGTGGGCGCGCCGTCGGCCCTGTCGAGGGCCTTGATCCCGAGATTGCTGTCGGAAACTTCGAAGACCGAGCCGCCGTCATCCTGCGGCAACTCGTTCATGAAGAAGCCCCGGACGCCCGAGCGCCGGCAGGTGAGGTCGGCATGATCTTCGACGAGGTAAGGACGATCGGAAAAGACCAGCGGCTCGACCCGCGTATAGGGTGGCACGGCATGAAGACGCTTTTCGCGCCCGGCCGAGAGGAAGGTCAGGTGCTGGGCCATATTGAGCTTGGGTACGTCCCAGCGCGGAATGGGCGAGGGTGTCATGACGTGGCGGCCATTGACCATGGCCGGATAGGAGGCGCCCTGCATGATCCGGCCCTTGCGCACGATCTGCTCGTAAAGCGTGAGCCAGAGCTTTCCGTAGTCGGCATCGGCATGCATCTGCTTGGCGAGGGAGATGTTCGGCTCAACATCGCGCAAGGGCTCCGGATCCGGGACCTGCAGGACGAGGACCTGGTCCTCGCGCATCACCTCCTCGGGAATGCGGTGGCGCGACTGGATGATGCTGGCGCCCAGCGTGTCCCAGGTCTCGGAAGCGCCGGAGACACGCGAAATGAAGCGGCGGATCGAGGCGGCGTTGACGCCGTCATCGGCACCCTGGTCGATCACTTTCACCACCGAGCTCGGGTTGACGAGGGTCAGCGTCACCTGCAGGCCACCGGTGCCCCAGCCGCGGGCCATCGGCACTTCGCGGCTGGCATAGGGCATCTGGCAGCCGGGCACGGCGATGGCTTTCAGCATCTTGCGACGCAACTCCCGCTTGGCCGACGCGTCGAGGAAACCATAGCTGGTGGCGGCCCAGTCCTTGGTCAGCATTGCAAGGCTCATAGCGCGGGTTCCTCTTCGGTTTCGGCGACGTCAGTCTCGCCCCTGGCTTCGGCCGCGACCTTCCTGGCCTTGGCGTCACGCATGGCGTCCAGGATCGACTGGAAAGTGACGTAGTGGGGCAGCTTGAAGTGAATGCAGAAGCCCGAAGCTTCGACGCTTTCGGTGTGGTAGAGGTAGAATTCCTCATGCACGGCCGAGCCGACAGGGGCTTCGTCCGAATTGAGGTCGAGCGTTGCCGCGGCAATCACCTTGACCTCGTTCCAGCCGAAGGTGGCGGCAAAGCCCAGTTCGAGATAGCCGCCCTTCTCCTTGGACGTGACTTCCGCCTGGCTGACACGCACGCGCCCGGCGGAAAACTCGGTGCCATTGGGATGGCGCACGACGACATTGGCCTCGCCGACGCGCAGCTCGTTGACCGTGGGATGGGCATTGCCATAGCCGCGCATGGCGGCGTAGCCGAGGGCCAGCACACCGCCGGTTTCGGCTCGGGCGAGGCTCTGCAGGCGATGCGCGCGCGAGGCCGGGAACAGCAGCGGCTCCCGCGTCAGGTCCGGAATGTTTTCCGGCGACACGGTCGATGCTCTGGCCGGGGCGACGAGCCCTTGCTGGCGCTGCCAGTCGGCGAGCGAGGGCTGCTGCGCCGGTGCGGGGTTGGCCGCCTTCTCGACTGCGGGCGGGGTGAAGGGCTTGCCTTCGAGCACGTCAGTCGCCAGCACGCGATGGGAATAATCGAGAGTTGGCCCGAGGATCTGGCCGCCCGGAATATCCTTGAAGGCAGCCGAGATGCGGCGCTGGGTGAGGATTTCATGCTGCTGCACGGGTCGCGATATCGCGAGGCGTGGTTGGGTGGTGCGCCAGGCGCGCAACACCAGCACGGCTTCGGAAAGTTCGCCCCCGGTCTGCGCCAGAGCGAGCGCTGCCAGTTCTTCGTCATAGAGCGAAGCTTCGCCCATCACCCGGTCGATCAGGTAAGGCATGGTCGAGCGGATGGTTTCGACGCGGGCGGCGTCGATTGTGCCGAGGTCCTGGCGGAACAGCCGCTCGGCCTGTTCGATGGCCTTCTCGCCCCCGCGGGTTGCAACATAGGCCACTACAGCACCTCCACCAGGCAAGAGCGCGGAATGCCGACGACCTGGTCGCCATCGACGAAGAAGATGTCGAAGCCTTCGGGATAGAGGCAGAGCAGGTTCCGCATGGCCCAGAAGCCAGACGACACAGCGAGGGCAATCTCGGTCGAGCCGTTTATGCCGGGGCCAGTGAGGCGGATACGCTGTCCGGCATGGGCCACGGCGACAACCAGGGTCGCGCCGTGATCGGGATAGAGTGCGCTGCCGCAATTGATCTCGGCCAGTTCGACGCCATCGAAGCTGGAGAGGAACACATGGTCGGCCGCGCCGATCGTATCAGCCAGCATGGCGCCGCTCGCCGCGATGCGCGCGCGCATTTCGGGCGAATCGGCATAGGCGCTGCATTCGCGATCGATGAGGGTTTCGGCAATGGCGCCGAAGCCGGGTTCGGGCAGGGTCCTGACATCGCCGGGGCGCGACAGGGCCCACATCAGCGCTTCGAACGTCGCATTGGCGCGCAGTTCGACGGCGTCGGGAGCAGCGACGGTCAGCATCAGAATGTCTCCATTTCCACGCGGGTGGCTTCCACTTGCCGCATACGTTCGGCATCTGTCTGGGCCTGGTGGGCCCTTTCCTCGGCGAGGAAGGCGCGGGTGCTTTCATCTTCGCCGCGGGCCGCGACATGGAGGTCGATGACGGCCATGGCCATGGCGCGCTCGAGATCGCGGCCGGTCACCATGCCATAGCCGATCTGGCCGGCCTGGCCGCTGATATGGGCCTCGCTCACCAGCACTTCGCCCAGGTGAAAATCGACTTGTCCGACCGTGTCGCGCATCGGCACCATGACAAGGCCGGTGCGGTTGGCGATGACCGAGATGTCGCCCAAGTCGACAAGCAGGGTTTCGGCAAGTTGCTTGAGGCGGTCGGGGCGGGCGCGGGCAAGGATGTCGAGCATCTCGCCATGCTCGGGTCCGCCGGATGGGGTTTCATTGAACATCGCTGTCTCTCTCGGACGTGGTGACTCGTGGCTGGTCGGATTCAAAGGTGAATTGCACGCGGTCGCCGGCCCACACGGCTTCAGAAAAGCCGATGGGGTTGCCGTCCATGTCCGCGTCGATTTTCTGCACCACCAGTACCGATTGTCCGGGCCGCAGCATCAGCATGCTGGCCTCGTGCTCGGTGGCGAGCCGGGTAAAGACCGTGGTGCGCTGCCGGCGATAGTCGAGAATGCCGTAGGAGCGATAGACCTGCGTGATCGACGCGTCGCTCCGCCGGCGCTCGGGCAGGTCCGGGAAGCGCGCGGCGGCGTGGTAGGCCCAGTCGATGGAGATCGGCAGGTCATTGGCAAAGCCGCGCCAGGAGCGGGCAAAGACCGGCGCGTCCTTCTCGATCCCGAGTGCGGCGGCGACACGGCTGCTGGCCGGCAGCTTCATTTCTGCCAGCGTCTCGCCCGATGCGGTGAGGCCCTGGCTCGACAGATTTTCATGCCAGCGGGTGCGGGCGCCGATGACATAGTTGAGCAGGGTCGCCCGTTCGACGAACGTGCCGCGGCCATGCTCGACACGCAACTTGCCCTCGTTGACCAGCGCTGCCAGCGCCTTGCGCAGCGAGTGGCGACGCACACCATAGAGCACGCAGAGTTCAGGTTCGGATGGCAGCTTTGTATCCGCCGCCAACCGTCCGGAGGTGATTTCCTGATTGATTTTGTCCCGGGTCTCTTCCCAGGACTGTCCTTGGCTTCGCATATCGTCAACTCATTCGAATGAGCTGGTTCTAGCGAGCCGAGGTGACACTGGAATGACGGTAGGACGACCTTTCGACATCCGTGCGCCAACTCATTCGAATGTCGCCTGTTCTGTCGTCGGCTTGTCACAGAGGCTGGGTAGGTGAGGCGCCAAGGAGACCAGACATGACAGCCATCGGCCTCGACCAGATCGTCCTCACCAATGCCCGCATAGTGCTCGCCGACCGGGTGGTCGAAGGTGCAGTGGAAGTGGCTGGCGGGGTCATCACCGATATCGGCTCCGACAGCGTGCGGGGTGTCGACCTCGAAGGCGACTATCTCATTCCGGGCCTCGTCGAGCTGCACACCGATCATCTCGAAACCCACTATGCGCCGCGCCCGAAAGTGCGCTGGCATCCGGTGGCGGCCGTGCAGGCGCATGACGCGCAGATCGCGGCCTCGGGCATCACCACCGTTTTCGACGCCATCCGCGTCGGCATTGACGAGCATGCCGATATGGGCGCCGCCGAACTGCGCATCCTCGCCGATGCGATCACTGCAGGGGTCGAGGCGCGGCGCCTGCGCGCCGACCATTTCATCCACCTGCGCTGCGAGGTGTCAGCGCCCGATTGTCTCAAGGCATTCGAGGGCATCATGGACCACAAGCTGGTTCGTCTCGCCTCGCTGATGGATCACGCGCCGGGCCAGCGCCAGTTCGCCAACCCGGACGCCTACCGCGCCTATTACCAGGGCAAGCTCAAGATGAGCGATGCACAGCTGGCCGAATTCATCGCCCGCCGCACGCTGGAATCGATCACCTATGCCGACCGCCACCGCAAGGCGCTGGCCGAACTCTGCCATATCAGGAATATCGCGCTGGCCAGCCACGATGACGCCACCGCCGCCCATGTCGATGAGTCGCTGGAACTGGGCATTCGCATCGCCGAATTCCCCACCACGATGGAAGCCGCGCAGGCGTCGCGCGATGCCGGCCTTGCCATTCTCATGGGTGGGCCAAATGTGGTGCGCGGCGGCTCGCATTCAGGCAATGTCTCGGCGCGCGAGCTGGCCACTGCGGGACTGCTCGACATTTTGTCATCCGACTACATTCCCTTTTCCATGCTGCAATCGGCCTTCTGCCTTGTCGACGAAGTGGCCGGCGTGGACGTGCCGCAGGCTATCAGCCTCGTCACCAAGCGGCCGGCCGATGCGGCGGGTCTTGATGATCGCGGCGAGATCGCACTGGGCAAGCGCGCCGACCTCGTGCAAGTGCGGATCGAGGATGGGATTCCGATCGTGCGCACCGTCTGGCGCCAGGGCAGGCGGGTGCTATGACCGGTACCTTCGTTGCTGTTGTCGGGCCGAGCGGCGCCGGCAAGGACAGCGTCATGAATTTTGCACGAGATCGTCTGGGTGACCAGGTCGTCGTGGTGCGCCGAGCGGTGACACGCGCCGCCGATGGTGGCAGCGAGGATCATGACAGCCTCTCGCCCGAGGCCTTTGCCGCCGCAGAGCGGGACGGTGAATATGCGCTCAGCTGGGAGGCGCATGGCCTCCTCTACGGTCTGCCGATTGCGCTGGAAGCCGATCTGGCCGCCGGTCGGGTGGTTATTGCCAATCTCTCGCGCGCCGTGCTGCCAAAACTGCTCGCACGCTATCCGACCGCTCTGGTCGTCGAGGTGACGGCAGAGCCCGAGATCATCGCGCGGCGCCTGGCCGGGCGTGGGCGCGAGGGGGGCGAGGACATCCGTCGCCGCATCGAGCGCAGCGCCGGCTTCCGCCTGCCGCCCAGCACGGTGCGCATCGACAATTCGGGCGATCTCGAAGCGTCCGGCCAGCAGTTTGTGGCGCTGCTGCGCGATCTGCTGCGCCTGCCGGTGTGAGGGCATCGCATGAAGAAGCTGAGCGAGACGCCGTTTGTCCACGAAACGGCCAGGGTCACGCAATCGACCCTCGGCCGCTATACCGAAGTGGGCGCCCAATGCCACGTCGCTTACTCGACCATGGGCGACTATTCCTACTGCGTCGGCGGCACCCAGATCGCCTATGCCACCATCGGCAAATTCTCCAACATCGCCGCCAATGTGCGCATCTATGCGAGCATGCATCCGATGGAGCGCGCTTCGCTGCACCATTTTACCTATCGCTCGGCGCAGTATTTCGAGGGCGAGGAGGACGATGCATCGTTCTTCGAATGGCGCGAAAGCACGCCGATTTCCATTGGCCACGATACCTGGATTGGCCATGGCGCGGTGATCATGCCGGGGGTGAATATTGGCAACGGCGCCATTATTGGCTCCAACGCGGTTGTCACAAAAGACGTTGCCGATTTTGCCATCGCCGTCGGTGTGCCGGCGCGGACCATCCGCCAGCGCTTTGATGACAGCGTCGCGGGCCGCCTCGATTCCATGAAATGGTGGGACTGGAGCCACGAGCAACTGCACGTGGCGCTGCCCGATTTCCGGATGCTGGGGATCGAGGCGTTTCTCGAGAAGTACGAATAATCTCCGGCTCCCCCTCTCCCCTTGCGGGAGAGGGTGGATCGGCCGCAGGCCGAGACGGGTGAGGGGTTCCTACCGCGCGGTCGGTCCATCCCCTCGTCCGCCTTCGGGCACCTTCTCCCGCAAGGGGAGAAGGAAAGGTGGCCATCCCCCGCGACAACCCACCACACTTTCCCGGTGCATAGTCATGCAACCGTCACCCAAGTGTAATGGGGGCGTTACGTCCCGGCCCTAGGTCTGCCGCAGTTCAACGGCCGGGGCAGTTCCATGCTAAAGATTTCGCACGTTACGCGACGATTTGGTGACAAGGTTGCCGTCGACAATGTGACGCTGGAAATCCCGCAAGGACAGATGGTCGGCATCATCGGCCGCTCCGGCGCCGGCAAGTCGACACTGCTGCGTATGGTCAACCGTCTCAACGACGTTTCCTCCGGCTATATCGAATATGACGGCGTGAAGGTGTCTGAGCTGCGCGGCCAGGCCCTGCGCGACTGGCAGCGCGACTGCGCTATGATCTTCCAGCAGTTCAATCTCGTGCCGCGCCTCGATGTCATCACCAATGTGATGCTCGGCCGGCTCAACGGTCGCAACGGCGTCTTGAACCTGCTGCAGCTGTTCACCGCCGACGAGCAGTATGAGGCACTGCGGGCACTGGAACGTCTCGACATCGCCCAGACGGCTACGCAGTGGGCGCAGACTCTGTCGGGTGGCCAGCAGCAGCGCGTCGCCATTGCCCGTGCCCTGATGCAGGAGCCAAAGATGATCCTGGCCGACGAGCCCATTGCCAGCCTTGATCCGCGCAATGCCCAGATCGTCATGGACAGCCTCAGAGACATCAATGCCGAAGGCATCACCGTCATCACTAACCTCCACACGCTCGACACCGCCCGCGCCTATTGCGAGCGCATTGTCGGCATGGCCCAGGGCCGCGTCGTCTTCGACGGCACGCCCGACGAACTCACCACCGATGTGGCCCGCTCTATCTACGGTGCCGATGGTCTGAAGGAAGCTTTTTCGGAAGTCATGACCTCGACCTCCATTGCGCCCGTCCAGTTCCTGCCGCGCACGCCAAGCAATGCGCAACAGGCTCCCTAAGTCATTCGGCTCTTCCCTGTCGCCGAAGGACCCATCCCGCGTCACCAAAGGAGACTTCCCGTGTCCGCGATCCGTAAACTTCTCCTCGCCTCCGTCGCCCTTTCCCTGTCGTCAGCCGCCTTTGCCCAGGACGGTCTCGTCCTGCGCATCGGCCTCGACGGCAGCGAAAACGAAGCCGACCAGCTGCGCCGTGCCGAATGCGTCGCCGAGCCGCTGAAAGCCGCCACCGGCGCCACCGAAGTCCAGTTCTTCCCCTCGCCGGACTATAACGGCATCATTCAGGGCCTGCTCGGCGGCACCATCGACATCGCCATCATGGGCGCCTCGTCCTACGCCGCCATCGAACTGCAGAGCCCCGACGCCGTTGATCCGGTGCTGACCACCCAGCAGGCGGATGGCTCCACCGGCTACTACACGATCATGGTCGCCCGTTCGGATTCGGGCATTACCGACCTGGCCTCGACCGAAGGCAAGAAGCTCGGCTTCGCCGATCCGGATTCCACCTCGGGCTTCCTGATCCCGAGCGTTGCCCTGCCGGCCGACCTCGGCAAGGAAATCAAGGAATTCTACGCCGAGACCGGCTTCGGTGGCGGCCATGAAAACCTCGTCCTCGGCGTGATCGACGGCACCTGGGATGTCGGCACCACCTTCGGCTCGGGGCAGGGCGACTTCTCCGAGGGTTACACCTCGGGCAACCTGCGCATCATGGTCGACAAGGGCATGCTCGACATGGACGACCTGGTCGAAGTCTGGCAGTCCCCGATCATCCCGAACGGTCCGCTGATGGTCTCCAACGCCGTTGCTCCCGAGGTCAAGGAACAGATCACGGCCATGTTCAAGGCCCTGCCGGAAACCGATTTCGAATGCTTCGACGCCTTCACCGCCGGCGGCTACACCAATTTTGTCGACGCCGACAAGGCCATGTACCAGACCATTATCGACGCCCGTAAGTCGGTCATCGGTAGCTGATTTCAAATAAGACGCTGCGGTGATTTCGGTCACCGCAGCTACCCCAAACTCAATGTCATCCCGGCGCAGGCCGGGATCCATGCGCCGAACTGCCAAGGCCGCTGTGCGTGGGCATGTGGACATGGATTCCGGCCTTCGCCGGAATGACACCGTGGTTCTTGAAAGGCTGGTTCATGGCCGACATCGCCCCATCCAATGGCCTTGCGCCAGCGACCGAGACCCTGCTGCGGCACTATCGCAGCCAGGTGATGACGCGCCGCGTCTATTCGCTTCTCGCCGTGGGAGGCGTGCTGGCGGCGCTGTTCTTCGCCATGAACTACGCCAATGCCGCCAATTCCGGGAAGTTCTTCGACCGAATTCCCTACATGTTCGACTTCGTGAAGAACTTCCTGCCGCGCGATCCCTTCGAGATCTTCCGCGCCATGTTCGATCTGCCCTCGCCCTATTTCGACGGCTCGGCCAAGTACGATTACACGTCGGAGCGGGTCTACATCACCGACAGTTTCTACATCCCGCACTTGGTCTACCAGCTGATCATCACGGTCAACATCGCCATCGTCTCGACGATTATCGGCGGCACCTTTGCCTTTTGCCTCTGCTTCTTCGCTGCCACCAATCTGGTTGGCGCGGGCGCCGTGCGCTGGTTCGTGCGCCGTGTCATGGAAGTCCTGCGCGCTTTCCCCGAAATCGTCATCGCCGGCATGCTGACGGCCATTCTGTCCATCGGTCCCATTGCCGCCATCGTGGCGGTCTCGCTCCACACCGTCGGCGCGCTGGGCAAGCTGTTCTTCGAAGTGGTGGAAAATGCCGACATGAAGCCGGATGAGGGCCTCAGGTCCGTCGGCGCCACCTGGCTCGACCGCGTCCGCTATGCCATCGTTCCGCAGGTGCTGCCCAATTTCGTTTCCTATGGGCTGCTCCGCATGGAGATCAATGTCCGCGCCTCCACCATTATCGGCGCGGTGGGGGGCGGTGGCATTGGCGAAGTGTTCCGCCTCTCCATCGGCCGCGACTACGCCGCCCAGACCTATGCCATCATCATCATGCTCCTGGTGACCATCATCGCCATCGATCAGCTCTCGGGCTGGCTGCGCCGGCGCCTCGTCGGCAACCAGGGTTTCGACATCGCCCGTGGGAGCGTCTGACATGTCCGCCATCAGCACCGCCGAACGCGCCCGCCTCGAAAACAAGTTTCCCGAAGTCTTCCGGCGCAGTTTCGTCAGGCAGTACGGCCTGCCACTCGGTATCGGCCTGACCTTCGCCTATCTCGTTTTCTGCTGGTTCTTCTTCAATGTCGGCCCGGCCTTGCAGAACGGCAAATGGGACCGCGCATCGATCTATGTGCAGGACTGGTATAGCTGGCGTGCCCAGCCGCGCCTCCGCTTCGGCGACGATGGTGTCGTCAACGCCCAGTGGTCGAGCCGCGGCCAATATCCCGAAGGCGCCATCATCCCCTGGCTGACGCCCCATGCCGATGGCAGCATGACTGCCGTCTTCGATGGCGAGGCCAATCGCCTTCACATCACCACCAGTCAGGTCGATGTCTATGTCGATGGCACCGTCTATCCCGTCACCATCACCGCCGATGGCGCCTATGCGCCCGCAAATGCCCCTGATGCGATCGTCCAGGATCGCGACAAGGTCTGGGTCCATTACGGCTTTGCCGGCCAGGCCGAGATCCGCGACAACCAGGTGGCGGTGCAGCGCCGCTTCTTCGGCTGGGCCAATTTCCTCTACGATCCGGGCTCGCCGCTCTGGGGCAATGACCTGTTCTCCACCATTGGCCTCATCTTCTCGGGCGACGAGGTCGTTGCGGGCAAGCCCAATATCCAGCTGGTCTGGGAACAGTGGCTGGGCAACCAGGCCTGGCAGCACGGCGATATCCTGGTGAAGCTGTTCCAGACCCTGGTCATGGCCTTTGTCGGCACGCTGCTGGCGACCCTCGTCGCCTTCCCGCTGGCCTTCTTCGCGGCTCGAAACATCACCCTCAACCGACCGACCAACTGGCTGATGAAACGCTTCTTCGACTTCATCCGCTCGGTCGACATGCTGATCTGGGCCTTGTTCTTCACCCGCGGCTTCGGGCCCGGTCCGATCCCCGGCATTGCCGCGATCTTCCTCACCGACACCGGTGCGCTGGGCAAGGTCTATGCCGAGGCGCTGGAAAATGTCGATGACAAGCAGCGCGAGGGCATGAAGTCGGTCGGTGCGCACCCGGCCGCGGTCAACCGCTATGGCGTCGTCCCGCAGGTCCTGCCGGTCTTCGTCTCGCAGTCGCTCTACTTCTGGGAGGCCAACACGCGTTCGGCGACCGTCATCGGCGCCGTGGGTGCTGGCGGTATCGGCCTCAAACTGCTCGAAACCATGGGCACCAATTCCGACTGGGACAAGGTCGCTTATATGGTGCTGCTCATCCTGTTCGTCGTCTTCCTCTTCGACAACATGTCCACGGCGATCCGCCAGCGTCTCATCGGCGGCCCCGGCCATGCGCTGCGCCCGTAGCGCCGCTTCAACTCAGCACAACAGCGCATTGGTGGATGGTGATATCGGGGAAATGGAGCGGGTGAAGGGAATCGAACCCTCGTATTCAGCTTGGGAAGCTGCTGCTCTACCATTGAGCTACACCCGCATCGGCGCGATCAATGCGTGAAATCGCGATCAGCGTCAAGCGCGCAGCGCGTTTGGCGAGGTTATGTCAAACGATAACAGTGTGTTGGCAAAATGGCCCGGTATCGGTCCGTTCATCCGCAGGGTCCAGGAGGCGGGTCGGGTCCTGGATCACCTCTTGCTTTGCTCAATAAACGCAAATATTGCGTATTGGGTGAAGGGGAGCTCTCATGGCATCGGGCAAGCGCGCCAGTCAGGCTGACATCGCAGAGAAACTGGGCGTTTCGGTCTCGACCGTCTCCCGCGCGCTGGCAAATGAGATCGGCATCAGCGATGCCGTGCGGGCCGATGTGCAGCGCGTGGCGCGGATGCTCGGCTACAAGAGCAAGCATCCGCCGGCCTTTGGCAAGCTCGACAAGCGGGCCCTGGCGCTGGTGCCGCTCAACAGCGCCATGGGCAGTCTGGCGAGCTTTTACCACGGCATTGTCGAGGCCATGCGGGCCCAGTCCGAAGAGGCCGGCATCGTGCTCGACGTGCGGCTGGTCAACGAGGATATGGTGACCCTCGACTTTATCCGCCGGCAAGTCTCCAAGACCGGCGCCAATGGGGTCATCCTGGCCGGGATCGATCCGGACGAGGACATTGCCCAATGGGCACAGGAGACCGAAATGGCCCTGGTCCTCGCAAATGGCAGCGATCCGCTGATGCGTTTCAATTCGGTGGCGCCAGCCAATTTCTATGGCGCCTACCGCGCTACCCAGCGGCTCATCGACGCCGGGCACCGCAAGATCCTGCACTATACTTATCGCCACCGCCCCACCATCCTGCAGCGTCGCCGCGGATTTGAGGCGGCGATCGCCGCAAACCCCGGCGTTTCCGGTACTGTGGTGATCTCTAACGAGCATTCGAGCAAGGATCTTTTGGCCGCGATCCTGGCCGGCGAATACGACATCACGGCGGTCCTGTGCTGGAATGACAGTGTGGCCGTGAGCATGGTCGAGGCGCTGCTGGGTCCCGATTCTCCCATGCCGGAAGGCTTTTCCATCATCGGCTTCGACGACCTGCCGATTGCTGGCATGGCCAATCCGCGCCTGTCGACGGTGCGGGTTGACCGTGAGGCGATTGGACGGGGCGTCATCCGGCTTCTGGGCAGCCAGCTCGATGGCGAACGCGCCGTGCAGCAGCTTGAGATCGGCCTGTCCATGGTCGAGGGTGAAACGGTTCACAGTCTCGTCTGAAACCGGCCTGGCGCCCGCCACGCGAGCAAATTTGCGTAACTTTTTTCTCCCGCCATGTTGAAAAGCCCTGCGCCCCTGCCGGGCCGATCCACACTATCCGGCTGCTCTATCGACGCAATTTCCGCAATCTTGCATTAATTGCGTGAAATGCGCAAAAAGCTTGAATTTGCGCAAAACCGTGCATAGCCTTGCATGGCGTTCAGAATAGCCCGCAAAGGGAATTCGCTAACCCATTGTTAGCGCCTGACGCGACCTTGGGAGGCATGTGTGACTCTGCGGCACTGGAATGTGAAGCATGTTGGCCTGGTGCTCGACGCCGCGACCGATTTTGCGCCATTTCCCCGCTTCGGGTCGCCCGAACTCGTGTCGCTCAAGGCGCGGCTGGGCAAGGCGGCGATTGCCGATCTGCTTGAGGCGGCAGCGACCGACCTGAATGCGTCGATCCCCGCCCTGCCGGCTTCGCTCTACCACGAATTCCGCGAGACGGGTCGCCGCGAGGGCTATGAAGATGCCCAGCGCGCCCGCCGCAATATGCTTTATCGCCTGACCCTGGCCGAATGGCTCGAAGGGCAGGGTCGTTTCCTCGTTGCACTCGAAGATGTCGCCTGGGCGCGGCTCGAGGAAAGCAACTGGGCCTGGCCCGCCCATGCCCGCGATCTTGACCGGCCCGATCATCCGACGCTGGACCTTGCTGCCGCCATGACCGCGCTCGACCTGGCGGAAATGGACTACCTGATCGGCGATCGGCTTTCGCCCAATCTGCGACTGCGTATCCGCTCCGAAGTGGAGCGCCGGGCCATTGGCGCCTTTCTCGATCGGGACGATCACTGGTGGCTGCATACGACGCCGCACAAGCAGGTCAATAACTGGACGGCGGTCTGCGTGGCCGGCGTGGTCGGCGCGGCACTCTATCTTGAGACCGATACGGCGCGGCTGGCCCGTATCGTCACCCGCGGCCTCCATAGCCTTGCCGACTATCTCGAGACGTTTGACGGCGAAGGCGGGTCGAGCGAAGGACCGGATTACTGGACCTATGGGTTTGGCAACTACGTCGTGCTCGCCCACCTGCTCAACGCCAGGACCGATGGCGCCATCGACCTCCTGGAAGGCGACTATGTAAAATCCATCGCCCGTTTCCCGCTCAACACCATGCTGACGCCGGGTGTCTGGGTGAGCTTTTCCGACAGCGACAGCAACCCGCTCTTTCATCCGGGCCTGCTCACGCATCTGGCCGGGGTGCTCGACCTGCCGGGCCTCCTGGGTCTTGGGATGAAGAACGACTTTTCGGTCGGGATTTACAACCAGTTCTGCTGGCCGCTGCGTCAGTTTGCCTGGCCGCTGCCCGACGATGCCGCCCCCGCACTGCCGAGTCTGCACGACTGGTACGACGAGATGGGCTGGATGATGAGCCGGTTCGATCCGTCCGATGCCGATGCGCTCTGTCTCGCCGCCAAGGGCGGCCATAATGACGAGATGCACAACCAGAACGATGTCGGCTCGTTCATGGTCGTCACGGGCGGCAAGGTCGTGCTGACCGATCCCGGTCGCGGGCGCTATTCCAAGAGCTATTTCGGGCCCGAGCGCTACCAGAATCTGTTTGCCTCCTCGCGCGGCCATTCGGTGCCCATGGTCAATGGTATCGAGCAGGCGCCGGGTCGCGAGCACGCGGCCGAGGTGCTGCTGCACGAACATGGCGCCGAAGCCGACCGGCTGGAGCTGGACATGGCGGCCGCCTATCCCGGCGAGGCCGGCCTTGCCGCCCTCAAGCGCAGCCTGACCTTCGACCGGAAGACCCCGGGTGGCCGCGTGCTGCTGGAAGACGATTTCGAATTTGCCGGGACCGAGGGCCTGTTTCAGTCGGTGCTGGTGACGCCCATGGCGGCGGAAGCCGGCAACGGCACTGTCCGCATCGGCGATGAATTCGCGGGCGTCGTCGTCCGCTACGACACGGCAGAACTGGACGTTGCCTTCGACCGGCATCCCGGCTCGGAAAAGCAGTACCAGCCTGCCGTTGACCTTACACGCGTGGTGTTTACGCCCCGGCAGAAAAGCCGGGCGGGACGCCTTGCGCTCGAAATCTCGCCCCTCGACTGAGGGGAGAGTGCTGCCCCTTGGGCAGATCTATCGCGGGCCTGCGGCTCTGAGGAGTGCCGACGGCCAGGAGTGAACGCCGGCGGTGGGACAACCCCGGCAAAGGGAGGACTAGGATGAGGAAAGACCATCTGTTTGGCCTGGCCAGTGCAGTGGCCCTTGCAGCGGTCATGGCCGCGGCGGGGCCTGTATTGGCACAGCAGCAATCGCCAGCACTGGACGCGGCCGTAGACAGCGGCGAACTGCCGCCGGTCGCCGAACGACTGCCGGCCAATCCGCTTGTCGTGGATGGCCCCAGTGTCGGCACCTATGGCGGCACCTGGCGCATGGGCATGAACGGCGGCAATGACAACGGTCTCATCGTCAAGACCGTGGCCTATGAGGGCCTGGTTCGCTACGACCACGAATGGAAGACGGTGATGCCGAACCTGGCCGAGAGCTGGGAAGCCAGCGCCGACGCCAAGGAGTATACGTTCAAGCTGCGCGAAGGCGTAAAGTGGAGCGACGGCACGCCCTATACGACGGCCGATATCGCCTTCACCGTCGAAATGTACCAGGACCCGGATTACGCGGCCAATAGCTGGATCGACAACAAGAACAACCCGATGACCCTTGATGTCATCGACGACTACACCTTCAAGTTCACGTTCGAAAAGCCGAACGGCATGTTCCTGGAGACGCTGGCCTCGACCGATGGCCTGCACATCACCTCGCTGCAGAAGGAATATTGCAGCCAGTTCCACCCCACCTATAACGAGAATGCCGACGCAGACGCCCAGGCAGCCGGCTTCGACGGCTGGGCGCTCTACCTTCAGGACCGCTGTGCCTGGGGCTGGGAAACCATCCGCTTCTCCAATCCGGACCTGCCCACCATCTACGGCTGGATCATCGATCAGCCGCTTTCGGCCAATGCCCAGCGTGTCACCTGGAAGCGCAATCCCTACTACTGGAAGACCGACAGCGCCGGAAACCAGCTGCCCTATATCGACAATCTCGACATGCGCGTGAGCCAGGGCGGCGTTGAAGAACTGACGCTGGCCGCCCTCAACGGCGAGATCGATTTTCAGGAACGCCACATTGCCACCAATGTGAACAAGCCCCTGTTCTTCGACGGCCAGGAAGCCGGCGGCTATTATCTGGGCGAGGTCATCCCCTCGGCCTCCAATACCCTGGTGCTGCAGCTCAATCTCAACCACCTCGATCCGGTCAAGCGCGAGCTCTACCAGAACAAGGACTTCCGCATCGGCATTTCCCATGCCATCGATCGCGCAGAGATCGTCGACGTGGTCTTTACCGGCCAGGGCGAACCCTTCCAGGTCGCGCCGCGTCCTGAATCGGCCTTCTATGACGAAGAGCTGGCCAAGCAATATACCGAGTTCGACCCGGACCTCGCCGCCCAGCATTTCGAAGCCGCGGGCCTCACCGAAAAGAATGGCGACGGCATCTACCTGATGAGCGACGGCAATCCGGCCAAGATCTCGGTCGACGTGATCTCGGCCCTGCGTCCGGAATGGATCGACATGCTCGAAATCATGCAGCTCCAGCTTGGCGCTGCCGGTATCGAGATCGAACTGAACAATATCGACCGTACGCTGTTCTACGAAAAGCGTCCGGCCGGCGAGTTCGATGCCCAGGTCTGGGCCGGCGACGGTGGCATCGAGGCCCTGCAGGAGCCGCGCTACTACTTCCCGTTCTCCGATGAATCGGTCTGGGCCTATCGCTGGGCACAGTGGTTCAACGGCACGCGTCCGGAAATCGCCGAAGAGCCGGCCGACTGGGCCAAGGAGCAGATGGACCTCTACAATCAGGTCCGTGCCGAAGCCGATCCGGACAAGCGCGCCGATCTGTTCCGCCAGGTGCTCGCGATCACCAAGGAGCAGTTCCCGGTGATTGGCGTCAGCCTGATGCCGAACTCCTATTCGATCGTCCGTAACAACCTCAAGAACGTGCCCGACAGCATGTTCAACGCCTGGCTGTTCCCGACCCCGGCCCCGATGGATCCGGTGACCTGGTACTTCGAATAAGGTCTGAAGGTCAGCGAAAGCGACCACCCACACAGAGCGGGACGACCTCCCCCCGCTTGCCTCCCCTCGCGGCGCTTCCCGGCCGCGAGGGGACCGACCAAACCGGAAAGGCCCCCGCCATGCTTGGCTTCATCATTCGGCGCACCCTCGCCATGCTCCTGACACTGGTGGCGGTGTCGATCGTGGCTTTCGCCATCATCCAGCTGCCGCCCGGCGACTATCTCACCAGCTACATTGCCGCGCTCTCGGCCACCGGCGACCAGGTCGACCCCAGGGTTATCGAAAACCTGCGCGTCCAGTATGGCCTGGGAGAGCCCTTCTATGTGCAATACTGGAAGTGGGTGACCGGCATCTTGCAGGGCAATTTCGGGTCGAGCTTCGAATGGAAGCGCCCCGTGACCGAGCTGATCTGGGGGCGCCTCGGCAATTCCATCCTGGTGGAAGGCATGGCCGTCATCTTCATGTGGCTCATCGCCATGCCCATCGGCATCTATGCGGCGGTGCGCAAATATTCCCTGGGCGATTATCTCGCTACCGTGGTCGGCTTCATTGGCCTCGCCGTCCCCAATTTCCTTTTCGCGCTGATCCTGATGTACCTGGCCTATACCTGGTTCGGGGTGACGCTGGGTGGACTGTTCTCGCCCGAATTCGAGACAGCGCGCTGGAGCCTGCCCCGCGTCTGGGATTTCTTCGCCCATGCCTGGGCGCCGGTTCTGGTGCTCGCCATGGCGGGCACGGCCGAACTGATCCGCATCCTGCGCGCCAACCTGCTGGACGAACTCAAGAAGCCCTATGTGGTGACGGCGCGGGCCAAGGGCCTGCCCGAATGGAAGGTGATCCTCAAATATCCCGTGCGGCTGGCCCTCAATCCGCTGGTCTCGACCATCGGCTGGCTGCTGCCGGCACTGGTCTCGGGTTCGGTCATCGTTTCGGTCGTGCTCAACCTGCCCACGGCCGGCCCCATGCTGCTGCGCTCGCTGACGACGCAGGACATGTATCTGGCCGGGGCGATCATCCTGCTGCTGAGCGTCCTCACCGTGGTCGGCACGCTGATTTCCGACATCCTGCTTGCCCTCATCGATCCCCGCATCCGCTACGGGAGCAAGTCATGACCGTGGACACCGTCAACCCAAGCTCCGCTGTCGCCGTCGCGCCCAAGCGCCCCGTGCGCGAAAGCCAGTTCCGGCTGATGTGGCGGCGCTTCCGCCAGCACAAGCTGGCACTGGTCAGCCTCTGGATCGTGGGCGCCTTCTATCTCATCGCCCTGCTGGCCGAGTTTCTCGCGCCGGTCGACCCGGCCCATTACAGCGCCCGTTATACGTATGCGCCGCCCCAGGGCCTGCACTTCATTGCCCAGAACGAAGACGGCTCCTGGCAGTTCGGCCCCTATGTCTATGGCTACAAGACCGAGATCGACCCGGTGGCCCTCAGGCGCACCTTCGTCATCGACGAGGAAGTGCGCCTGCCGGTGAGCTTCTTCGTGGCGAGCGAGCCCTACATGCTGGCCGGGATCATCCCCATGTCGGTCAAACTGATGGGCGTCGAAAATCCGCGCGACCCTTTCTACATCCTGGGGGCCGACCGGCTGGGCCGCGACATGCTGAGCCGCCTCATCCATGGTACCCGCATTTCGCTCTCCATCGGTCTCGCCGGGGTGACGCTGAGCCTCTTCTTCGGCATCGTCATTGGCGGCTTTGCCGGCTTCTATGGCGGCTGGTTCGACAGTGCGGTCATGCGCGTGGTCGAGTTCATCCGCTCCATGCCCACCATACCGCTCTGGCTGGGCCTGGCCGCGGCCATGCCCAAGGACTGGTCCGCGCTGCAAACCTACTTCGCCATCACCCTCATCCTCTCGCTGATCGGCTGGACCGAGCTGGCGCGCGTGGTGCGTGGGCGGTTCCTCTCGCTGCGCACCGAGGATTTCGTGACGGCGGCCCAGCTCGACGGCGCCAGCGACTGGCGCATCGTCACCCGCCACATGGTCCCGAGCTTCACCAGCCATATCATTGCCGCGGCGACGCTTGCCATTCCCGGCATGATCCTGGCCGAAACGGCGCTGAGCTTCCTGGGCCTCGGTTTGCAGGCGCCCATCGTCTCCTGGGGCACATTGCTGCAGGACGCGCAGAACATCCGCACGCTGGCGACGGCGCCTTGGCTCCTGGCACCTGGCGTCTGTGTCGTCGTGGTCATCCTTGCCCTCAACTTCTTCGGAGACGGCCTTCGTGATGCCGCAGATCCCCATGGGCGATAGGTCTTACTTCACCTCTCCCTTTGGGGGAGAGGTCGGCGCGAAGCGACGGGTGAGGGGGCCTTTGGCACCGTTGTCGTCGCAAGGCCCCCTCACCCGACCCAAGAGGGTCGACCTTTCCCCCAAGGGAGAGGTGGCGCTGCGCGCCGCTACCAACACAGAGTTCCCGGCATGACCAAGCCCCTCCTCACAATAAGCAACATGTCCATCGTCTTCTCCTCGCCCGACGAGGCCGACATCGAGGCGGTGCGGCAGGTTGACCTTACGCTGACCCCCGGCAAGACGCTGGCGCTGGTGGGCGAAAGCGGCTGCGGCAAGTCCGTCACCGCCCGCGCCGTGCTGCGCCTGCTCGACAAGAACGCCCGGATCCCGAGCGGCGAAATCCTCTTCGATACCGGCAACGGCGCAGTGGATATCGCCAAGCTCAAATCCGACAGCCTTCAGATGCGGGCGCTGCGCGGGGCAGAGATCTCGATGATCTTCCAGGAGCCGATGAGCTCGCTCTCGCCCGTGCACACGATCGGCGACCAGATCGACGAAATCATCATCCTGCACGATCGGCTCAACAAGAAGCAGGCGCGCGAACGGACCGTGTCGCTGCTCGACCAGGTCGGCGTGCCCGGCGCCCGCGACCGCGCCAATGCCTATCCGTTCGAACTCTCGGGCGGTTTACGGCAGCGCGCCATGATCGCCATGGCACTGGCCTGTACGCCCAAACTGCTGATCGCCGACGAGCCGACCACGGCCCTCGACGTGACGACGCAGGCGCAGATCCTTGATCTCCTGCGCCAGCTGCAGGACGATTTCGGCATGGCCATGCTGTTCATCACCCATGACCTGGGCGTGGTGGCCGAAATCGCCGACGACATCGCCGTCATGTATCTGGGCGATGTCGTGGAACAGGGCGATGTCTACGAAGTCTTCCGGGCCCCAAAGCATCCCTATACGCAGGCGCTGATGAGTTCGGTGCCGCGGCTGCAACGCAAGGCGGAGCGCACGCGGCTGACGCCGATCAAGGGCACAGTGCCCTCGCCCAAGGATCGGCCTTCGGGCTGCTCCTTCACCAGCCGCTGTCCGCATGCCTTCGGGCCCTGCGCCACGATGCGGCCGGAACGCACGCTGATCAGCGAGGGCCATGTCGCCCGCTGCCATCTGCTTACCCATGTTCGCGAGGAGGTTCTGGCATGACCACTCTGCTGTCAGTCGAAAACCTCAGCAAAGTCTTTCACCTCGGCGGCGGCCTCTTCCGCGAGGGCCGCGAACTGGTGGCGCTCAACGACATCAACCTCACCGTCGAAAAGGGCGAGACCCTGGCCATTGTCGGCGAAAGCGGCTGCGGCAAGACCACGCTCGGGCGCTGCATCATCAAGGCGCAGCCGGTCTCTTCGGGTCACGTCTTCTATCACAAGGATGAAGGCGGCCATGTCGACCTGACCACGCTGAGCAAACGGGAGATAAAACCCTATCGGCGCGACATCCGCATGATCTTCCAGGACCCGATGAGCTCGCTCAATCCCAATATGCGGGTCTTCGACATCGTCGCCGAGCCGCTCCGGGTCCACAAGCTGCTGCGCGGCCGGGAGCTGGAAGCACGGGTCTATGAGACGCTGGCCAAGGTTGGCATTTCGCCCGACGCGGCGGGGCGCTATCCGCACGCCTTTTCCGGCGGCCAGCGGCAGCGCATCGGCATTGCAAGGGCGCTGGTGCTCAACCCCAAGCTTGTCATTGCAGACGAGGCGGTGTCGGCGCTGGACGTCTCCATCCAGGCGCAGGTGCTCAACCTCCTCGACGATCTCAAGGAAGAGTTTGGCCTCACCTATATTTTCATCAGCCACGACCTGGGGGTGGTGAACTACATCGCCGACCGGGTGGTGGTGATGTATCTGGGGCATGTAGTGGAAAACGCGCCCACGGATCTCCTGTTCGAGCGGCCGCGCCACCCCTATACCGAAATGCTGCTCGAAGCGCTGCCCATTGCCGATCCGACCCGGCGCAAGGGCCGCAACAAGGAACTCAAGGGCGAAATCCCCTATCTGGGCAACCGGCCCAAGGGCTGCCCCTTCCATACGCGCTGCAAATACGCGCAGGACGTCTGTCGCTCGGACAAGCCCGAATTGCGGCCCATCAACGGCACGGCGCAGATGGCCGCATGCCACTTTGCCGACACTCTCGATCTCAAGGGCGCCTACGAGGCGCCGCAAAAGGTTTTCGCGTAATGACTTTTGATCCTGCCGCCGACAATCCGCTCTTCGGCAACCCGCTTCTGACCCGTGCCGATGTCGAAAAGGGACTGCGCGATCTCTTCGATCCGCTGCTGCCCTATTTCTCCGAGGGCGGCGCCCGCGTGCGGCTCGACGGGGCGGCGGCCCATTTCGACCGCGCCGCGGCTGACCTCGAAGGCTTTGCCCGCCCGCTCTGGGGCCTGACGCCGCTGGCGGCGGGTGGCGCCGACTTTGCCCATTGGGAGCTCTATCGACAGGGCCTCGCCAATGGCACCGATCCGGAGCACCCCGAATATTGGGGCGAGGTCAATTCCACCGACCAGCGCATGGTCGAACTTGCCGCGATCGGCTTTACCATGCGCATGGTGCCGCACCTCGTCTGGGAGCCGCTGCCGCAACGGGCCAAGGACAATCTGGCGACCTATCTCAAGCATGCGCGCCAATTCGACTATGCGGACAACAACTGGAAATTTTTCCGCATACTGGTCGATCTCGGCCTTGAAGAATGCGGGGTCGAGTTCGACCGCTCGCTGACCGAAAAGTATCTCGAGGAACTCGACGGCTTCTATCTCGGCGAGGGCTGGTATCGCGACGGCAATGTGCGACGCATCGACCACTACATTCCCTTCGCCATGCACTTTTATGGCCTGATCTACGCCAGGCTGGCGCGCGGCGATGAGCAGCGCGTGGCGGCCTACAAGGAGCGCGCGAAACTCTTTGCCCAGGATATCCAGCACTGGTTCGACGAAGATGGCGGCACGCTGGCCTTCGGGCGCTCGCTGACCTATCGCTTTGCCTGTGGAGGTTTCTGGGGCGCTCTGGCCTTTGCCGATGTCGAGGGCCTGCCCTGGGGCAAGATCAAGGGCCATTTCCTGCGCCACCTGCGCTGGTGGGCCGACAAGCCCATCGCCCATGGCAATGGCGTGCTCTCCATCGGCTTTGCCTATCCGCAGCTCTTCATGTCCGAGAGCTACAATTCCGCCGGCTCGCCCTATTGGGCGCTGAAAGCCTTCCTGCCGCTGGCTCTTCCCGCCGACCACCCGTTCTGGACCGCAGAGGAAGAGGCAGCCGCTTTCGATCACAAGCCGGTGCCGCTTAAGCACCCCGGCATGGTGATGCAGCACTCGCCTGGCAATGTCGTTGCCCTCTCGAGCGGCCAGCAGAACTGGCAGATGCGGGCGGGCGCCGAGAAATATGCCAAGTTCGTCTACTCGAGCCGCTATGGCTTTTCCGTGGAAGTGGACGAGCGCGCTTACCACTCAGGCGCCTTCGATGGCGCGCTGGCCCTCAGCGACGATGGCCGCCACTACCGGGTGCGCGAAACCAACGAAGTGGCGCAGATTGCCGAAAACTGCCTCCATGCGCGCTGGAAGCCCTGGAGCGATGTGACGGTCGAAACCTGGCTGATCCCGGCCAATCACTGGCATGTCCGCGTGCATCGGATCACGACGCCAAGGGCCCTGCATGGCACCGAGGGCGGATTTGCCATTGCCCGGGCCGATCTCAATGCCGATGACTATATCGACGGGAAGGGCAGGGCGGTGGCACGGTCGAAGACCGATCTCAGTGCCATTATATGCTTGCAGGGTGGTCGCGAAGGCCGTGCCTTCCGCGCCTTGCCCAATACCAATCTCATTGCTTCGAAGACCATCGTGCCGCAATTGCGCGGCGACATCGAGGCCGGCACGACCGTTCTGGTAACGGCGGCCATGGCGCTCAAGGCCGGGCGGGAGGCCGAGACGGCTCTCACCACCCCGCCGCATGCGCCGGACCTTGCGGCCCTCGAAGCCCTGTTTGCCCGCGAGGGCGTGGATGTCAGCGCCATATTGGTGCCGGAGCGGTTCTGATGCGCCCAAAACTGAGTTTTGCCTTCGATCCGCACAAGACGCGGCATGTCTTCGACGACGGCGCCATGCAACGGCTCGCTGCCTGCTGCGACATGATCTCACCTGAGCCGTTGACAAGCTTCTCGACCCCCGAGGCCCGCGCCGCGCTGGCCGAGACCGAGGTGCTGGTGACGGGCTGGGGCTGTCCCATGCTGACACCGGATGTGCTGCGCGCCGCGCCGCGCCTGAGGCTGATCGCCCATGCGGCAGGCACGGTGAAATTCACCGTCGATCACTCCGCCTATACCTCGGGCATCCGCGTGACCCATGCCGCCGAAGCCAATGCGGTGCCGGTGGCCGAGTTCACACTGGCGGCGATCCTGTTTGCCAACAAGCGCATGTTCGAGTTGCGAGATCTCTATCGCGCCGACCCCACACGCCGGTCGAGCTATGAATTGATGGACGACACAATCGGCAATTTCCGCCGCACGGTGGGTCTTGTCGGCGCCTCGCGCATCGGCCGCAAGGTCGCGTCCATGCTCGCTGGGTTCGACGTCGATGTGCTGGTCTATGATCCCTTCGTGCAGCCCGACGATCCGATCGCCCTTCAGGTGGAACTGGCCGAGCTCGACATATTGATGGCCCGCTCGGACGTGGTTTCGATCCATGCGCCGTCCCTGCCCAGCACGCGGCACATGATCGGCGCGCGGCAACTGAAACTCATGCAGGATGGTGCCGCCTTCATCAACACGGCGCGCGGAGCTCTGGTCGACGAGGCGGCATTGATCGCCGAACTGCAGACGGGCCGTATCCACGCGGTGATCGATGTCACCGACCCCGAAATTCCACCGGCAAGTTCGCCCCTGTTCACCCTGCCCAATGTCTTTCTCACGCCGCATGTGGCCGGCGCCATCGGCACCGAACGGGCGCGCCTGGGGCTGATGGCGGTGGAAGAGGTCGAGCGCTTCGTGCGCGGCGAGCCCATGCTTTATGAAATCGAGCCGGCGCTGCTGGAGAGATTGGCGTGATGGCGGAGAAGAGGACCCCTCATCCGCCCTTCGGGCACCTTCTCCCTCAAGGGGAGAAGGGGAAATCGGGGGTGAGGCGAGCGCGGTGCTTCCCCTCTCCCCTTGAGGGAGAGGGTGGATCGGCCGCAGGCCGAGACGGGTGAGGGGTAGCGATGCTCGATAAAAACCACGCGGACGAGGACTGGCACCAATCCCGCCTGCAATTCCTCACCTGGGACCGCAGGCCCGAGGATATCGATAGCCCCGAGCACCGGGCGCGACAGGCCGAGCTGGCCACCCGCGCAGGGGCGACATTCCACCCCACCGCCTATGTGGCGCGGGACGCGGCCATCTTCACCACAAGGCTGGACCTGGGCGCGCAGAGCTGGATCGCCGGACACGCGCTGGTGCGTGGCGAGGCGACCTTTGGCGCCCATTGCACCGTCAATCCCTATGCGATGATCTCGGGCAAGGTGCGCTGCGGCGACGGGGTGCGCATCGCGAGCCACGTGTCTCTGGTGGGGTTCAACCACGGCTATGACGACCCCGATGTGCCGATCTACCTGCAGAAGCACGAGACGCTGGGTATCACGATCGAGGACGACGTGTGGATCGGCGCCAATGCGGTCGTGGTCGATGGCGTCACCATCGGGCGTGGTGCGGTGATCGCGGCGGGTGCGGTGGTCAGCAAGGATGTTCCACCCATGGCCATTGTCGGCGGCGTGCCGGCCAAGGTGCTGCGCTATCGCGGCCGTTCGCGGCGCGACGATACGCGGGCGCAACTGGCGGCTCTGGGTGAACGGGCCAAAGGGCAGTCCCAGGACATCCTCAAGCGCAACATGGCGGAAGGCGACTATCTTTCGCGCGAAAACCATGGCGGAGCGAAGATGAGCATTCGCCATCTTTGCGACGCCATCGAGATTGCAACGGCGTTCAACGGCCTGCCTGAGGGGCTGGACGTACCGACGGCAATTGCCCGATTGCAGGCGGTGCAGGACACGGAGACGGGGCTCTTCCCCGACCCCTATCAGGCGCCCATGCCGGGTGTGGCCATGCGCGACGACGGCCTGGCGCTCTACAACATCCTGGCCGTCGGCTATGCGCTCGAAGTGCTGGGGTCGCAGCCGCTGCATAAGGTTTCTGCCGTCGAGTTGTCCGCCCCTGACCTCTGCGCCTGGTTGCAGAACCTCACCTGGCGCAGTCGTGCCTGGGGTGCCGGTGCTGCCGTCGATGCCATCGGCACGGCGCTTTATTTCAATGCCCGCTATTTCTCTTCCGGTTCGGCGCGGGAAACGCTGTTCGGCTGGCTGGCGCTGAAACAGGACCGGGCCTCCGGCCTCTGGGGATCGCCCACCTCGGACGAGGGCTTGTTGCAGCCGGTCAACGGCTTTTACCGGCTGACGCGCGGCACCTATGCCCAGTTTGGCGTGGCCGTGCCGCGGCCGGAAGCGGCGATTGACTCCGTGCTGCGCAACCATCGCAACTATGGCGGCTTTTCGGGGCCAACCTATACCGCCTGCAACCTGCTCGACACCATCCACCCGCTGCTGCTTTGTCTGGGCCAGACCGACCATCGTCGCGGCGAGGCTGAAGCCATTGCCCGCTCGGTGATCGCGCGGGCGGGCGAGCGCTGGGTGGATGGTGCAGGCTTTGCCTTTGCCGATGGGCAGACGCCTAGCCTGCAGGGCACCGAAATGTGGCTCTCGGTGGTGCATCTGGCAGCCAAACTGCTGGGCGAGGACGATGCCTTCTGCTTCGTGCCCAAGGGTGTGCACCGGACAGAGGCGGTTGGGTTGGGGCTTTGATCTTCTCTCCGATGGGGAGAAGAACAGGAAGGAATGAGACATGACCAAAAAGGCCCTCGTCGTCTGGGGTGGCATGGAGCTGCATACGCCCGAGCGTGGCGCGCATGTGGTGCGGACCCTGCTCGAGGAAGAGGGTTTTGCTGTCACCGTGACCCCGGACTACGAAGCGCTGGGGGCAGAGGATGTGGGGACGAATGATCTGGTCGTGCCCGTCATCACCGACGGCACGCTTGACCCCGAAAAGATGAAGAACCTGATTGCCGCCATCAGGGCGGGGACCGGGCTGGCCGGGTATCACATGGGGCTGGCGACCACCTTCCGCGCCAGCGTGCCCTTCCGCTATGCCGCCAGCGTCTACTGGGTGCAGCATCCGGGCAATATCATCACCTACACCGTGGACGTGACCCGATCCGACCATCCCATCATGGCCGGGATCGAAAGCTTCAAGCACACGAGCGAGCAGTACTACCTCAACTACGATCCGGCGGTCGAAGTGCTGGCGACCACCACCTTCTCGGGAGAATTCCACTCCTGGCGCAAGGACGTAGTGATGCCTGTTGTCTTTACCACAACCCATGACCAGGGCCGGGTGTTCTATTCCTCTCTCGGTCATACGGCGGACGAGCTTGAAATCCCGCAGGTGCGGACGATCCTGAAGCGCGGACTGTTGTGGGCGGCGCGGTGACCGGACCGGTTCAGGACGCGGCTTCACCCGTCCTTCGTCACTACCCGACTTGATCGGGTGGTCAATGCGACAGCGAACTGGATTGCCCGGTCGAGCCGGGCAATGACGATGAACATTGGGACCTGTTGGCCTACTGTTGCTGCTGTTGCGCCTGCTGGCGGAGCACTTCTGACTCCGGAAGCGCATTGGCATATTTGAGTTCGCGATTGGCGCGGGCCCAGAAGGCCGGATGAACGCGGTCGAGTAGCGTCGCATCGGTAGGTGTGAGGCCCAGTGCCGAGGCGGTCGCGTCGTTGAGGAACAGCAGCGCATTCTGACGGTACCAGGCGGGCACGGCTTCATCGGTCCAGATCAGCGGGCGGACGACGTCATAGGCACGATAGCCATGGGCGGCGAAACGGTTGGCCCAATAGCTCTGCCACTGCTCGTTGATGTGACCGACCCCGCCCTGGCCGGGAATGGCGGCGCTGAACAGAATGGCCGGGGCCATGGCTACGAGGTCGCGCACAAACCCTTCGGCGCGGCCGGGCGAGAGATGTTCGGCCACTTCCAGCGACAGGGCCAGGTCGACTTGCGGGCCGGCAAAGTCCTGCTCCAGGTCCTGCGTAGAGAAGGCGATTGCCTTGTCATCGAGCATGTCGGCGCTGACCCAGTCGCCCTCCATGCCGAAGGCATGGCTTGCGCCTGCCTCCAGCGCCGCGGCCAGGAATGTGCCCGTGCCGCAGCCAATATCGGCGACGCGATCACGAGCAAGACCCTGGGGCAGGGCCGCGAGGATGCGCCGCGCCGCATGCAGCGTATGAGCGCGCCGGTCAGCATAAAAGTCGGCAGGGTAGAGTTCTGTGGTCATGACGCCCCCTCGGCTCGGTAATGCTATAGCGCGCCGACAAAAAAGCCCAGAAACGATCACGTTTGCGCATTTGCAGCTTCGCAGTGACGGTTCCGTAAATCTTTTAGCCTCAGGACTATGCACGAGTACGGGTATTTCCATAGGCGCGTAATTGCCGATCATCGAGTTTTTCATTTCGGCCCACGATCCGGCCCTGATCGTCCTCGCGGCGACGATCTGCATGATTTCCTCCTATGCCTGTATCGGACTGGCGCGCCATGCCGCGCGCGCCTCCGGGCGCGTCCGCAATATCTGGACCGCCGTGGCCGCTATGGCCGTCGGCTTTGGCATCTGGGCCACGCACTTCGTGGCCATGCTGGCCTTCCAGCCCGGCTTTACCCTCAGCTACGACATCGGGCTGACGGCTTTGTCGCTGCTCATCTCCATCGGTGTCTGTGGCCTGGGCATTGCCATGGCGGCGCGGGCCGAAAGTTTCTCCGATCGTTTCCTGGGCGGCGCGGTCGTCGGCATCGCCATTTCGGCCATGCACTATACCGGCATCGCCGCACTCATTATGGGCGGACGCCTCGTCTGGGACCCGACGCTGGTCACCACTTCGGTTCTGTCGGGCATTGCCATGGGTGGCGTGGCGCTCGGCCTGGGCATGGAAGGCAAGGTGCGGCGCGTGCTGGCCGGCGCATCGCTGCTGACCGTCGCCATCTGCGCCATGCACTTCACTTCAATGGCCGCTGCGGACTTTTCGCTCTGCTTCCCGCTTTCGGTCAGCGGCCAGCTGGATGGCTTCTGGCTCTCCATAGCCCTCACCTGCATTTCCATCCTGCTGCTCGCCCTGGCTCTGGGCAGCGCCATTCTGGACGAGGCGGATCGCCGACGGACCGCGCGTGAGCAGGAGCGCGAAATGCGCGACGCGGCCCAGATCATGGCGGTGACCACCAAGCTCGAACTGGCCATGACCCATATGGCGCAGGGACTTGGCCTCTATGGTGCCGATGGCCACCTGCAGCTCCACAATGAGCGGTTTCTCACCCTGCTTGGCCTGCAATCCTCCACTGATCTGCATGGCGTGAGTTTCCGCGAAACCTGCCGGTTGACCATCATCAGCAGCGATATCGAACCCGACGATCTTGAGGCGCGGGTCGATGACGTCCTGGCCGATCATGCCCCGCTCATCCGCGACGGTGGTGAAATCGTCATTCCATTCGCCGAAGACCGCGTGCTGCATGTGAGCCACAGCCCGATTGGCGACGGCTCCTGGGTCACGACCCTCGATGACATCACCGAGCGGCACCGCTCGCAGCGGGCCATCGCCCATCTCGCCCGGCACGACGGGCTGACCGGCCTGCCCAACCGCGCCCGCTTCAACGAATCCTTCGAAGTGTGCCGGACCAAGGCCGAGGAAACCCGCGGCAAGATGGCGATCATCGCTATCGACCTCGACCACTTCAAGGACATCAATGACAGCCATGGCCACGCCGCGGGTGACCTGGTGCTCAAGACCCTGGCGAGCCGGTTCAACGCCCTCTTGCGCGACGGCGAGGTCATAGCCCGTCTCGGCGGCGACGAGTTTGCGGCCATCAAGGTGTTTTCCGGCATGGATGGGCTGCGCGACTTCCTCGTGCGCATCGAGGATGCCCTGAGCCGACGGATCGAAACCGATGGGCTGGCGGTCTCCTCGGGCGGCAGCATCGGGGTCGCCGTGTGGCCCGAGGACGGGCAGGACCTGTCCAAGCTCATGAGCAATGCGGACCTCGCCATGTATCGCGCCAAGGCCGAGTTCGACCGCCGCATCTGTTACTATGAACGCGACATGGACGAGCAGGCGCGCGATCGCCGCGACATGGCGCGGGACCTCTGGACCGCGCTCGAACAGAACGCATTCTACCTCGCCTATCAGGTGCAGAAGTCTGTCTCGTCCGGTGACATCACCGGCTACGAAGTGCTGTTGCGCTGGAATCGCCCCGGCCATGGCGAAGTCTCGCCGGCCGACTTCATTCCGGTAGCCGAGGAATGCGGCGCCATCAACGCCATCGGCGCCTGGGTGCTGAAGATGGCGTGCCTCGAAGCCGCGTCCTGGCCCGAACCCTACAAGATCGCCGTCAACGTCTCCGGACTGCAACTGGCCCAGGTCGACCTCATCGACACGGTCCGCAATACGCTCTTCATGTCGGGCCTCGCCCCCCATCGTCTCGAGCTGGAAGTCACCGAGACCTCGATCATCAGCGACAAGCAGCGGGCCCTCCATATCCTGCGGCAGATCAAGGCGCTTGGCGTCTCCATCGCCATCGATGATTTCGGCACCGGCTATTCTTCGCTCGAAACCCTGCGCGCCTTCCCCTTCGACAAGATCAAGCTCGACCGCTCCTTCATGAACGAAGTCGAGAGCAACGAGCAGTCCAAGGCCATTGTGCGGGCCATTCTGGCGCTCGGGCGCAGTCTCTCCGTGCCTGTCCTGGCTGAAGGCGTGGAGACACGGGCCCAGCTCGACGTGCTGCGCAAGGAAGGCTGTACCGAGGCGCAGGGCTTCCTGCTCGGCCGGCCCGGCGCCATCGATTGGGATGACCGGCTTGAAGCGGGTTTTGCGGTCTGAGCAAGGCGATTGACCCCGCTGGCCGCGCGGAAGTAGCGTGCCGGCCATGGTAACGATAAAAGAAATCGCGGCGGCGGTGGGCGTTTCGAGCGCCACGGTGTCGCGCGTCCTCAATTACGATTCCACGCTCTCGATCTCCAATCGCAAGCGGCAGGCAATCATCGAGACGGCCGAAGCGCTCAATTACGCGACCCCGCGTGCCCGCAATCGCGCCAATCAGCAGGGCCTCTCCAAGGTGGCGCTGGTGCATTTCCTGGCGCCTGAACGCGAGCTGGTTGATCCCTATTACGTGGCCCTGCGCCTCGGCATCGAGCGGCGCTGCGCCGCCCTCAAGATTGAAACGGTAAAAGTTTACCACACCGATGCGAAGCCCGACGCCAAGCTGCTGCAGGAGGCCTCCGGCACCATCGTCATTGGCCGCCACGACGAGGACGAAACCGATTGGCTGGTGAAGAATTCCCGCCAGATCGTCTTTGCCGACCACGTGCCGCATGACGACCAGATCGACTCCGTGTCGGCTGACCTCAGATCAGCCATGGAGAAGCTGCTGGCGGCGCTCGCGCAGCGCGGCTACCGGCGGATCGGCTATATCGGCTGGGGTGACCGGCGCGCCCAGGCCTTTGTGCAATGGATGACGGCGGCCGGCTGGTTCGATGACCGCCTGTTCCGCAGCGGCGACAATACCGAAGAGGGCGGTTACCGCCTCACCCGCGATATTCTCGCCGAGCGGCGGCCCTTCGACGCCATCGTCACTTTCAACGATTCCATGGCCATCGGCGTCTATCGTGCCCTGCACGAGGCAGGCCTCGCCATTCCCGGCGACATCGGGGTGGCGAGCTTTAACGACATCTCGGTGGCGCAGTTTCTCAACCCGCCGCTGACCACGGTCCACCTGCCGGCTGAGGAAATCGGCGAAACCGCGGTGGAACTGCTGCTCGAACGGGTTGGTGGGCGCGAATTGGCCAAGCAGATCAACCTGGCCTCCCGCATTGTCTGGCGGGCGAGTACGCGGTCCCTCGACGGACAATAGGCGCGCAAAATTATCCGCAGTAAAAATTTACTGAAATTCTTGCGCGGGAGCCAAAAGTCATATTAGTGTGCTCTCAGGGTGAAGAGGAAACACCCAATTGGGAGGATTATCAATGACCAGCTTTTCCGCGGGCCTGAAGCGCTCGCTTGCTATCGCGCTTGCCGGCGTATCCCTGTTCACCGTCACCGCCGCATCGGCCGGTGAAATCACCGTCTGGGCCTGGGACCCCAACTTCAACGGCGCCACCATGAACAAGGCCGCCGAAATCTATACCGCCGCGCATCCCGATGTGACTGTCACCGTCGTCGACTTCGCCAAGGCCGACCTCGAAACCAAGCTGCAGGCCCAGTTGGCCTCCGGCACCACTGACGGCCTGCCCGACATCGTGCTGATCGAGGACTATGGTGCACAGAAGTATCTGCAGTCCTTCCCCGGCGCCTTCGAGCCGGTGTCCGGCACTGCCGATCTCTCCGGCTTCGCGCCCTACAAGGTTGAGCTCGCCACCCTCAATGGCGCAGCCTATTCGCTGCCCTTCGACTCCGGCGTGACGGGCCTCTTCTACCGCTCCGACATTCTCGAGGATGCCGGCTATACCGCCGCCGACCTCGAAGGCATCACCTGGGCCCGCCTCATCGAAATCGGCACCGACATCAAGGAAAAGACCGGCCAGATCCTCTTGCCGATCGATCCCAATGACGCCGGCATCTTCCGCATCATGATGCAGTCGGCAGGTTCCTGGTACTTCAACGAAGATGGCAGCGTGAACATTGCCAATAACGACGTGTTCAAGGCTGCCCTCAAGACCTACCAGGATCTGATTGCCTCGGGCATCACCAAGCCGGTTGCCGGCTGGACCGAGTATACCGGTTCCTTCACCTCGGGCGACACCCTTGCCACCGTGACCGGCGTGTGGATGGTCGGCACGATCAAGGCCAATGCCGACCAGTCCGGCCAGTGGGGCATTGCCCCAATCCCGGCGCTCGACGGCGTTGAAGGCGCCACCAATGCCTCCAACCTCGGCGGTTCGAGCTGGTATGTCATGTCCTCGGCCCCCAACAAGGCCGAAGCCCTCGACTTCCTCAGCACCGTCTGGGGTCAGGATGTCGATTTCTACCAGGAAATCCTCGTCAACCAGGGTGCGCTCGGCTCGCTCCTGGCCGCCCGTGAAGGTGAGGCCTATTCGGCCAGCGACGACTTCTTCGGCGGCGCCCCGGTGTGGCAGAACTTCTCCGACTGGCTCGGCCAGATCCCGGCGGTCAACTATGGCATCTTCACCAACGAAGCCGACGCGGCTGTCGTGGCGCAGATTCCGGCCCTGACCAGCGGCGGCAATATCGACGAGATCGCCGCGGCCATCGAGGCCCAGGTCAACCAGCAGGTCCAGTAATCAGGAAAACCGGGGGCGGCACGCCGCCCCCGGCCTCCCCGAGGCCCTCGCGTTCGGCGCGGGGGTCGTCGGTGATTTTATCGTTCCGCCAATCTCTTCATGGTCGTCACTGCCCGGCTTGACCGGGTAGTCCAGACTGCGGGGGAGGTGGATTGCCCGGTCGAGCCGGGCAATGACGATAAACTTGGGTTTCGCTGAACAGGGGTTCCCGCGTTCGCGGGAATGACACCAGGAAAGAGCCGACGCCCCTCGGGCACGGCGAGTAAGCAGGGGGAAAGCGTGGCGCAATCGGGATATGACCGCTCGCAGCAGGTCAATGGCTGGCTCTTCGTGCTGCCCGCCCTCACCCTTCTCGGCATATTCATGATCTACCCGATCATCTGGTCGCTCTGGATGAGTTTCCAGGTCGGTCGCGGCATGAATTTCAGCTTCGGCGGCTTCACCAATATCATGCGCCTGACCCAGGACCCGATCTTCCTCCGGGCCCTTTCCAATACGCTGATCTTCCTGGCCATCCAGGTGCCGATCATGCTGATCCTGGCGCTGCTGTTTGCCAATGCGCTCAATGACAGCAGGCTCTGGGGGCGGAGCTGGTTCCGCACTGCCATCTTCCTGCCCTGCGTCACCTCGCTGGTGGCCTATTCGGTGGTCTTCCGCTCCATGTTTGCCCAGGACGGCATCATGAACGAGATGCTCATGGCCCTGCAGATCATCGACAATCCCATTCCCTGGCTCGCCGATCCGTTCTGGGCCAAGGTCGTGATCATCAGCGCCATCACCTGGCGCTGGACCGGCTACAACATGATCTTCTACCTCGCCGCCATGCAGAATATCGACCGCTCGATCTACGAGGCGGCCAGGATCGACGGCGTCCCGGCCTGGGCGCGCTTCTGGTACATCACCGTGCCAATGCTCAAGCCCGTGATCCTCTTCACCACCGTCATTTCCACCATCGGCACGCTGCAGCTCTTCGACGAGCCCAACCTGATCACCAATCAGGGCGGGCCGTCAGACGCGACGCTGACGCTGTCGCTCTATATCTACAATCTCAGCTTCCGCTTCATGCCCAGCTTCGGCTACGCCGCGACCGTCTCCTATGTGATCGTCGTGCTGGTGGGCATCCTCACCCTCATCCAGTTCCTGGTGGCAAGGGATCGCCGCGCATGAGCAACCCAATCGCCCTTGTCGGCCGCGCCGCCACCTATCTGCTGCTGCTGCTGGCCGCCTTCATCTCGGTTTTCCCGTTCTTCTGGATGGCGGTCGGCGCCACCAATACCTCTGCCGACATCCTCAAGGGCAAGGCCACGCCCGGCGGTGCGCTCTGGGGCAATATGGTGAACTTCTTCACCTCGGTGGACATGCCGCGCATCCTGTTCAACTCGTTCTTCATCGCCGGCTTCGGCACGGCGCTGACGCTGCTGATCTCCTCACTGGCGGGCTATGGCTTCGAGATGTTCCGCAGCCGCTTCCGCGAAAAGATCTTCGGCAGCCTCTTGCTGATGCTGTCCATTCCCTTCGCGGCCCTGATGGTCCCGCTCTTCATCATGATGGCGAACCTCAAGCTGATTAACACCTACCAGGCGATCATCCTGCCCACGGTGGCGTCGATCTTCATCGTCTTCTACTTCCGCCAGGCGACGAAAGCCTTCCCGCATGAACTGCGCGATGCCGCGCGCATCGACGGGCTCAAGGAATGGCAGATCTTCTTCTGGGTCTACATGCCGGTGATGCGCTCGACCTATGCGGCGGCCACCATCATCGTCTTCATGGCCAACTGGAACAATTACCTCTGGCCGCTGATCGTGCTGCAGACCAATGAGATGAAGACCCTGACCCTGGTCGTTGCCGGTCTCACCTCGGCCTATACGCCCGACTGGGGCGTGGTCATGGTCGGCGCCATCTTTGCCACCCTGCCCACCCTCATCATCTTCTTCCTGCTCCAGCGCCGCTTCGTCGAAGGCATGCTGGGCGCCGTCAAATAGAGTCTTCCATGCGTTCCCTGATCGATTTCAATTCCGGCTGGCTGTTCGAGGGCAAGGACCAGGTCCGCCTGCCGCATACGGCGGTGGAACTGCCCTTCACCTATTTCGACGAGAAGGCCTACCAGCGCGTCTTCACCTATGAGAAGCGCTTCACCGCCGACTCCGTCTGGCAGGGCAGGGAAGTGTCGGTGGTCTTCGACGGCGCCATGGCCAATGCAAAGGTCAGCCTCAATGGGGCGGAGATCGCCGCGCACAAGGATGGCTATACGCCCTTCGAGGCCCGTCTGACCGGCCGGCTGAATGACGGCGAAAACCTGCTCTCGGTCATCATCGACGGCAGTGAAAATCCGGAAATCCCGCCCTTCGGCGGCCAGATCGATTACCTCACCTATGCCGGCATCTATCGCGAAGCCTGGCTCAAGGTGACGGCGCCCATCTTTGTCGGCAATGCCAAGGTGGAAACGCCCGACGCGCTGGCCGAAAAGAAGGCGGTGCGCGCCCGCATCGATCTCGCCAATCCGCAGGACCTGGCTTTGTCCGGCACGCTCAAGGCAACGCTGCTCGACGGCGAGGGCAAGATCATTGCCAGTACCGAGGCGGCGATTTCAGGCGCCGGTGTCGAGATCGGTTTCGACGGGCTCACCGGCATCACGCTTTGGGATCTCAAGACCCCGTCGCTCTATACGCTTGCCGTGACCGTGGACACCGCCGCCGGCCAGGACGAGGCAACATTTCGCTTCGGCTTCCGCACGGCTGAATTCACCACCGAGGGCTTCAAGCTCAACGGCAGAGCGCTAAAACTGCGCGGCCTCAACCGGCACCAGTCCTTCCCCTATGTCGGCTACGCCCTCGGCAAGTCGGCGCAGGAACGGGACGCGGAAATCCTGAAGCACGAGCTCAAGCTCAACATGGTGCGCACCTCGCACTATCCGCAGAGCCATTATTTCCTCGACCGCTGCGATGAACTGGGGCTCCTGGTGTTCGAGGAAATCCCCGGTTGGCAGCATATCGGCGGCGAAAGCTGGAAGGACGAGAGCGTCGAAAACGTCCGGCGCATGATCACCCGCGACTGGAACCACCCCTCCATCGTCATATGGGGCGTGCGCATCAACGAGAGCCAGGACGACCGCGATTTCTATGTGCGCACTAACACACTGGCGCGGGAGCTCGATCCGACCCGCTCCACCGGTGGCGTGCGCTACATCACCGACAGCGAGCTGCTCGAAGACGTCTACACCATGAACGACTTCATCCTCGGTAATGAGGAGTGGGGCGGCAACCGCCCGCGCACCCCGCTGCGGCCGCAGCAGGAAGTGACGGGCCTCGACCGTGTCGTGCCCTACATGATCACCGAATATGGCGGGCACATGTACCCGACCAAGTCCTGGGACCAGGAACAGCGCCAGGCCGAGCATGTGCTGCGGCATCTGGAAGTGATGAACGCCGCCTATGGCGATCCGCAGATTGCCGGCTGCATCGGCTGGTGCGCCTTCGACTACAACACCCACAAGGATTTCGGCTCGGGCGACCGCATCTGCCACCATGGCGTCATGGACATGTTCCGCGAACCGAAGTTTGCCGCCTGGGCCTATAGCAGCCAGTGCGAACCGGAGGACGAGGTCATCCTCAAGCCGGTGACCTTCTGGGCCCGCGGCGAGCGCAATATCGGTGGCGTGCTGCCGCTCATCATCCTCACCAATTGCGACGAGGTCGAGCTGACCTATGGCAAGAACGCGCCCAAGCGCTTCCGACCCGACCGCGATAAATTCCCGCACCTGCCGCATGCGCCCGTGGTCATCACCCGCGCGCATCTCACCGACGAGGAACTGGGCCTTTGGGGCATGAGCTGGGAGGACGCCACCGTCACCGGCTTCATCAATGGAAAACCGGTCAAGACCGTCAATTTCATCGCCGATCCGATCGCCCACGAGCTTGAAGTCGTGGCCGACAAGACCGAACTCGGCGCGGAGGGCGACACTGTCCGCGTCATGGTGCGGGCGCTCGACCAGTCGGGCAAGAAGCTGCCCTTCTTCCCCGAGCCGGTGAGTATCGAAGTCTCCGGCGCCGCCGAACGGCTGGGCCCGGGCCTCGTGCCGCTGCGCGCCGGTTCGACCGGCTTCTGGCTGAGGACCACCGGCAAGGGTCCGATCACTGTCACCGTCACCAGCGACCGGCTCGGACGGGCCGTCGCAACGCTTTCCGCAAGCTGAGGAACCGCCCATGTCCGGATTGAAGCTGGCCAACGTCAAGAAGTCCTTCGGCGCCGTCGAGGTCATCAAGGGCGTCGATCTCGAAATTGCGGACAAGGAATTCGTGGTCTTTGTCGGCCCCTCGGGCTGCGGCAAGTCCACCCTGCTGCGCATGATCGCCGGACTTGAGCAGATCACCTCGGGCGATCTCACCATCGGCGACAGGCGCATGAACGAGGTCGATCCGTCCCAGCGCGGCATTGCCATGGTGTTCCAGACCTATGCACTCTACCCGCATATGACGGTGCGCGAGAATATGGGCTTCGCGCTGAAATTCGCCGGTGCACCCAGGGCCGAGATTGACAGGCGCGTGGCCGAGGCGGCCCGCATTCTTGAACTCGGACCCTTGCTGGAGCGCCGTCCCGGCCAGCTCTCGGGCGGGCAGCGCCAGCGCGTCGCCATCGGCCGCGCCATCGTCCGCCACCCGGACGTGTTCCTGTTCGACGAACCGCTCAGCAACCTCGACGCCGAGCTGCGCGTGCATATGCGCATCGAGATTGCGCGCCTGCATCAGGAGCTCAACACCACCATCATCTACGTCACCCACGACCAGGTCGAGGCCATGACCCTGGCCGACAAGATCGTGGTGCTGCGCGACGGGCGCATCGAACAGGTCGGCTCGCCGCTCGAACTTTACGATAACCCGGACAATATCTTCGTGGCTGGCTTCATCGGCTCGCCTAAGATGAACTTCCTCGCAGGCACGGCTGAGACCGGCGGCATCCGCCTCATCGATTTCCCGGGTCAGGTCATTCCCTCGCCCGTGGCGCTGGAGACCGGCGCTTCCGTCACCGTGGGCATCCGTCCTGAGCATTTTTCCACCGAGGGCAGCGCCGCGCTCGACGTCACTGTCGAGATCATCGAGCATCTGGGCGGGGAAACCTATGCCTATGCCCGCGACACCGGCAGCGAACTGCTCACCATCGCCACCGACAATAACCGCACGCTCAAGACCGGCGACCGTTATTCGGCGAAATTCGAACCCGCGGACCTGCTGGTGTTCGGCAAGGACGGCAGGCGGATAAGGTAGAGCGCGGAGGCCTATATGTTCATCGTCACCACCGGGCTTGTCCCGGTGGTCCATGCTTTTGCGAGGTGGATTGCCCGGACGAGCCGGGCAATGACGACGGGGAGGTAATCCGGCTTCCCTGCAACCACCGAGCCGCCCTCGGACTTGATCCGAGGGCCACTTTCAACCATGGCGGATGTGGCAACAGGTCCTCGGGTCAGGCCCGAGGACGGTACGAGTTTTTTGGTGGCATGGGGCCGGGCCCTATCGCTCGAACGGCCTAAAGTGTTTCGAGAGCTTGAGCGTCTGGGCCTGGTAGTTGGAGCCGAAGGCGCTGCCATAGAGGCGGTCGGGTTTTTCGGCCAGTTCCTCATAGATAAGCCGTCCGATGATCTGGCCATGGCCGAGCAGGAACGGCACTTCGCGACTGCGGACTTCGAGCACGGCGCGGCTGCCGGTGCCGCCGGCGGCCGAGTGGCCGAAGCCCGGATCGAAAAATCCCGCATAATGCACGCGGAATTCGCCGACCAGCGGATCGAACGGCACCATTTCTGCGGCGTGCGTGGGGGGCACGTGGACGGCCTCGAGGCTCACCAGGATATAGAATTCATCGGGATCAAGGATCAGCTCGCTCTGGCCATGGGCATAGAGCGGCTCCCAGAAGTCGAGCACATCGAGCGCACCCTTCTTGTCGACATCGACCACAGCCGTATGGCGCTTGGATCGGAAGCCGATGAGCCCGTCCCGCCCCTCGCCCATGAGGTCGATGGAGAGCGCGACGCCGTTGTCGACCGGCTGATCGCCACCAATGACCAGCGTATCGGAGGCGTGCAGCGCCCGATGTGCCTCAACCGACAGGCGGGCGTCGCCGGAACGGAAGCGCATCTGGGTGAGGCGCGAGCCGGTGCGCACCAGCACGGGAAAGGTGCGTGGGCTGATCTCGAGGAAAAGCGGGCCCTTGTAGCCTGGCGGCAACTGGTCAAAGCCGCGCGCCCGGTCGCCGATGACGCGGGTGAAGACGTCTAGGCGCCCGGTTGAGCTCTTGGGGTTTGCCGAAGCACTGACGTCGGCAGGCAGGTCGAGGCTTTCCTCGAGCGGCACGAGATAGACGCAACCCCGCTCCAGCACCGCGCCCTTGGTCAGGTCGATTTCGTGCAGTTTCAGCGCTTCGATACGCTCGGCAACCGAATGGTTGGGGCCGGGCAGAAAGCTTGAGCGGACGCGATAGGCGGTCTTGCCCAGCCGAAGGTCGAGGCTGGCCGGCTGCACTTGATCGGCGTCGAACGGACGCTCCGCGGCAATGGAGCCTTCGGCGTGCAGCTTTTCGATCAACCGCGCCGGAAAGACGCCCTTTGGCCAGGTCTGGGTCATATAGTGCGCTCCTCGAGGCCGCGAGGACGGGCTCCACCCGTCTCGCATCCTCCATGCTTGTGCCAAGTCTGGATTGCCCGGACAAGCCGGGCAATGACGATGGGGGGCCGCGTCGGGGCTTCTTCCCCAGCAACCTCGACAATTGACGCCGCTGCGCTGATGGCCTTAGGGTAATTCGTAGTGGTGATTTGGCCGGTCGCTTGCAGCCACTCTAAAGAAGTCGCTAAAGACCGTAGTAACCGGCCGCCCATTGCGTGCCGGTTTTTTCGTATGAAGGTTTCGAACATGTCCAGGAACAACAATCCCCTCGCCGATCCCAAGAAGCTGTCGGCGGCGACGCAGATGGTTCACGGGGGCAACAGGCGTTCGGAGTTCAACGAGACCAGCGAAGCGCTGTTCCTCAATTCCGGCTTTTCCTATCCCAGTTCGGAGCATGCCGAGCTGCTGTTTCAGGGCAAGATTCCGGGCGGGCACAACTACTCGCGCTTCGCCAATCCGAATTACGACATGTTCCAGGATCGCATGGCGCTGATCGAAGGCGCCGAGGCGGCGCGGTGCTTCGCCACCGGCATGTCCGCCGTTACCAATGCGGTGATGAGCCAGGTGCGTGCCGGCGATCATATCGTTGCCTCGCAGGCGCTGTTCGGCGGCTGTCGCTATGTGGTCGAAGATTTCGCGCCACGCTTCGGCGTCGCCTCGACGCTTGTCGACGGGCGCGACCCGGCCAATTTCGCTGCCGCCATGCAGAACAATACCAAGGTCGTGTTCATCGAGACCCCGACCAACCCGACGCTCGAACTGGTCGACATCGCCGCCGTCGCCGAAATCGCCCATGCCCATGGCGCAAAACTGATCGTCGACAACGTCTTTGCCACGGCGCTCTATCAGAAGCCGCTCGCGATGGGGGCCGATCTGGTCACCTATTCGGCCACCAAGCATATTGATGGCCAGGGCCGCGTGCTGGGCGGCATCGTGCTGGGTTCCAAGGCGCTCATCGAAGGCGATGTCCATACGTTCCTGCGCCATACCGGGGCGACGCTCTCGCCCTTCAATGCCTGGGTTCTCACAAAGGGCCTCGAAACCTTTGCGCTGCGCGTCGAGCAGATGACCAATTCGGCCGAGAAGATTGCCAAGGCGCTGTCAGGCCATCCCAAGGTCGAGCGCGTGATCTACCCGCATGACCCCAGTCATCCACAATATGACCTCGCCAAGCGGCAGATGAAGCGCGGTTCGACGCTGCTCGCCATCGACGTCAAGGGCGGGCAGGAGGGGGCTTTCGCCCTGTCCGACAATCTGGCGGTGATCCTCATCTCCAACAATCTGGGCGATGCCAAATCGCTCATCACCCACCCGCGGACCACGACCCATGCGCGCCTGACCGAGGAGGTCCGCCTCGAAACCGGCGTGACCCCGGGCCTGCTGCGTCTGTCGGTCGGCCTTGAAGACCCCGACGACCTGATTGCCGACCTGATGTATGGGCTGGATCAAGTTTAGCCATGGTGTTGGCCGCTTCACCCCACCCTCATTCCCTCCCCCTCAAGGGGAGGGAGGCGCAGGACCGAGGCGCCGGAGTTCATCGTCTCCCTCCCCTTGAGGGGGAGGGATCAAGGGTGGGGTGGCGCCGCACGCTGGGCGCGCTGGCTTTGGCCCTGCTCGCCACCCCCGCCTTCGCCCAGACCATGCCCTATCATGCCGATCCCGATGCACGTGAAATGCTGCCGAGCCTCACGCCCATTCCGGCGATCCGCTTTCTGACCACCGCCGATTTCCCGCCCTTCAACTTCCGGGACCAAGGCGGGGAACTGGTCGGCTTCAATATCGATCTGGCCAAGCGCATCTGCGCCGAGGTCAATGTCGCCTGCACCATCCAGGCCTGGCCATGGGACCAGGCAGCAACGGCGCTTTCGGAAAGCCAGGGGGACGCCCTGATCGCGGGCCTCGCCATGACCGACGAGAATGGGGCGCAGTTCGATTTTTCCTCCGCCTATCTCGCCCTGCCGGGCCGCTTCGTGACCCAGGCCGATGCTGTTGAAGGCTTCTCTCCCGAGGGGCTGATCGAGCAGCGCGTCGGCGTACGAGCAGGCAGCGCCCATGAGGATTTTCTCGAACGCTACCTGCCCGATGTCGAGCGCGTCGGCTTCGACAGCGAGATTGCCGGGCTCGACGCGGTCAGGTCGGGGTCCATTGATGCCTGGTTTGGCGACGCCATGCGGGCCTCCTTCTGGCTCAATGAGAACCTCGGCTGCTGCGGCTTTGCCGGCGGCGCCTATTTCCGGCCGAGCCTGTTCGGCGAAGGCATGACCATCGCCGTGCCGGCCGGACACGATCCGGTGCGCCATGCCATCGACTGGGCGCTGGTGCGCCTGAAGGAAAGCGGCGCGCTCGACGAACTCTATCTGCGCTGGTTCCCGGTAGGATTTTACTGAGGGGCCGGTTCAGGCCATCAACTGGCGATGCTGCTCGGCGGCAGACCGACCGGCCTCGGTCAACTGATAGACGCCGGGGCGGACCCGTTCGAACCAGCCATAGACATTGCCCAGCAGGATCTTGCCCGCATCGGGTGCGGCCGGTCGTATGTCGCGCGGTCGCAGCGGGCCATCGAGCATGGCCAAGGCACAGGTCAGCGCCTGCTGGCGATAGGCGGTCATGATGGGAACGCGGGTACTGCCGCCAAGAGCCGGATCGCCCTGCCGGCGCTGGTGTTCGCGCACCAGGCGCGAGCGCCGTTTGGAATTGGTGCGCGGCATGGGTGCGACGGAGCTGACGATGATGCTGACCACGCCCTCATCGGTTACTCCCAGCATGCCGATGCCCAGTCTGCGACAGAGCTGGCGATAGCGCTTGTCGGCTTCGCGTCCCTTGCCCTTGGACAGGCGCGCCGCGATCCAGACCTCGTCGGCGATGGTGGCACGGTCCACTGCCTGCAGGATCAGCTCGAGATTGAAGCTGAGCTTAAGTTCGCACACGACGATGACATCAGGATCGGTGGCGCTGACGCCGACCAGGTCGCAACCGCCGACCTCGCCCTTGACCACATAGCCGGCCGCTTCAAGGAAGGCTTTGACGGGCAGGTAGAGCGCGGTTTCCATGCCGGCTGATAACTCAGCTCGGCATGCGGCGATGGCGGGCGCGCGCGGCGACTTCGATGGCCGCCGTCGTCAGCCGGTCAAGGCTCAGGTGATCGCGCAGCATTTCGAGGAAGCGCAGTTCTTCCTGTTCCAGGTGAAGGTCCACGGCCGTCAGTTCGACAGCCAAGGCATAGGCCGTGTCCTGCAGCTTGGGGGGCAGGGCGGCGACCGCTTCGGCGACCACCCGATCAAGGCCGTTGGGACCGTTGAGCAGGTCCGCGCATTCATTGGCGACGTCTTCCAGCCGATCCATGTCGAAGCCGTCGAACACCGGCAGGCGCTCGATCAGCGCCGTCATGCGCTTGAGCTCCTTCTCGCTCATCGCACTGTCTGATGAGGCGGCCACGATCATCAGGTGGATGAGGGCGTCATGGGCATGAGTCATCGTGGCAGTCCCCGTTGCGAACAGGACCAAGAACTAGGCGCTTGCGCCCCCCTGCGCAACCACCTGCGACATTGACGTTGACCCGGTTCCGGTGCATTGACCGGGCTTTGTGTCTTCCTGCCCACCGAAAGGCCGCCAGCCCGTGTCGCCAGCCGCTTTGCCCGAACTTGACCCCGATTTCTTCGAGCCCGCGCAGACCGCGCGCGCCTGGCCCTTCGAGGAAGCGCGCAAACTGGTCAAACGCCTGGAAAAGTCGGGCAAGGGCGAAGCCCTGTTCGAGACCGGCTATGGTCCCTCGGGCCTGCCCCATATCGGCACGTTCGGCGAAGTGGCGCGCACCACCATGGTCCGCACCGCGTTTCGCCTGCTGACCCGCGACCAGATTCCGACCCGCCTGTTGTGCTTTTCCGACGACATGGACGGCATGCGCAAGATCCCGGATACCGTCCCCTCCAAGGAGGCGATGGAGCCGCATCTGCAAAAGCCGCTGACGGCGGTGCCCGATCCGTGGACCAATGAATATGCGAGCTTTGGCGAGCATAATAACGCCATGCTGCGGCGTTTCCTCGACACCTTCGGCTTCGACTACGAGTTCGCCAGCGCCACCGACTATTACAAGTCCGGCCAGTTCGACACCGTGCTGCGCCTCGCGGCCGAACGCTACCAGGCGATCATGGATGTCATGCTGCCCACGCTTGGGGCCGAACGGCAGGCGACCTATTCGCCTTTCCTGCCGATCTCGCCGATTTCGGGGCGCGTGCTCTATGTGCCGATGAAGGAAGTCAACGCCAGGGATGGCACTGTCACCTTCGAGGACGAAGACGGCCGCGACACCACCGTGCCGGTCACCGGCGGCCATGTGAAGCTACAGTGGAAGCCGGACTTCGGCATGCGCTGGGCGGCCCTGGGTGTCGATTTCGAGATGTTCGGCAAGGACCACCAGACCAACCAGCATATCTACGACAAGATCTGTTCGATCCTCGGCGGCACCCCGCCCGAGCACTATGTCTATGAGCTGTTCCTCGACGCCGAAGGCCAGAAGATCTCCAAGTCCAAGGGCAATGGCCTGACCATCGATGAATGGCTGACCTATGCGCCGACGGAGAGCCTGGGGCTCTACATGTTCCAGAAGCCGCGCGTCGCCAAGCGCCTGCATTTCGATGTCATTCCGCGCGCCGTGGACGAATACTTCTCGTTCGTCGCCGCTTTCGAGCGCCAGGAAGCGGCTGCACGGCTCGAAAATCCAGCTTTCCATGTCCATTTCGGCAATGTGCCCAAGATCGACATGCCGGTCACTTTTGGCCTGCTGCTGAACTTGGCTACGGCGTCCAACCCGGAAACCCCGGAAGTCATGTGGGGCTATATCTCGGCCTATGCGCCGGGCGTTTCGGCCAAGACCCATCCCCAGCTCGATGCGCTGGTCGGCTACGCCATGCGCTACTTCCGCGACTTCGTGAAGAAGACCTACCGTGCCCCCGACGCGGTCGAACGAGCCGCGCTTGAAAAGCTGTCGGCCGCCTTCGGTGAATTGCCCGCCGACGCCGACAACGAAACCATCCAGACCGCTGCTCTCGATGTGGCCCGTACCATCGAGCGCTACCAGGACCACACCAAGCAGAGCCCCAGCGGCGGTCCCGGCGTATCCGGCGACTTCTTCCAGATGCTCTACCAGGTGCTGATCGGCCAGGAACGCGGCCCGCGCTTCGGCTCCTTCGCCGCGCTCTACGGCATCGAGAACACGCGCCACCTCATTCAGAAGGCCCTGGACGGCAAGCTGACCGCCTAGGTCCAGGGCTATAATCAACAGGCGGTCATGGGCCGTTCGGCCCAAAGGGCCGCCATGTTCAGCACCGCGGTCAGCCGGGATTGCCCGTCTGGTGTCAGCATTCCGTGGTCGAGGCCGGGAAACTCCCAATAGGTGAGCCCGCAAGCGCCGGCCCGGGCAAAGGCGTCGAGGGTCGGTCGCGATGCGGCCGGCGGGCTGGACGTGTCGAGACCGCCCTGGATGACCAGGAAGGGTGCGGTGCTCTCGAGCATGGTGTCGAGGGCGCGCTGGTCGAGAATATCGGCCCAGAAGCGATGCGACGACCCAGCGAACAGCGCAGCGCCTTCGTCATCGGCCCTGGCTGCCGCAAACCCCGCCGACACGGCGGCCTGGCCCTCCGGCGGCAGGGTCATGAGAATGATCTCCTCCAGCGACAGGCCGGTGGCCGATGAGAGAATGATCGTGGCGACAGGCTTCTCCGTGGCGGCGAGCCGTGCGACGGCCAGCCCCCCTTCGGAGCCGCCGAACAGCACGAGCCTCTGTCCCTCCAGTCCCCCGGTCCGCCGCAGATGGGCAAGCACCGTCCGGTAATCCTCCACCCGCTGCGTGAGCGTATAGGTGTCGTGAAACGCCGCCGGGCAGTCGGTAAAGCCGTCGACAATGCCGGCCTCCGGCGTGACGCCGGATTTTTCCACCGTCAGGGCAGCGTAGCCGGCAAAGGCATCGCGTACCGCCGCCAGCGAGGGATTGGTCGCGGCCGGCGCACAGCCAGACCCCTGGGCAATGAGGATGAGGCCCTCAGGCGGCCCGTCCGGGCGGGCAAGGTGATAGTGAATGGCACTGCCATCGCTGCGCTGCAGGGTTTCGGCCATGGCCGTGGTCGCCGGAAGGCAGGCAAGCGCCATCGCGACGGCGCCGGAAAGGAACCGCATATCATTTCTCCTTGGGTGAAAAGTCTATTCCGCCGGGGTCGGCTCATCCTCGAAGGCGAGAATGTCTCCCGGCTGGCAGTCGAGGTATCGGCAGATGGCTTCGAGCGTATCGAAGCGGATGCCCTTGACCTTGCCCTGCTTGAGCAGGCTCAGATTGGCCTCGGTGATGCCGATATATTCAGCAAGGTCCTTGGACTTCACATTACGCTGCGCCAGCACGACGCCGAGATTGACCCTGATTGCCATGGTCAGATGAACTGGCTGTTTTCTTCGGCGAGGGCTGCAGCCTTTTCCATGGCCCAGGCCAGCGCCGCGATCGTGCTGGCGAACATGGCCAGCAACAGCATGTCGCTGTCGACGCGCAGCACGAGCTGCCGGTGGCCCGGTGCCGCATTCCAGGTCAGGACCAGCCCCATCGCGGTATGACCCGCCAATTGGGCCAGGGCCGCCACCATGCTGCCCAAGGCGAAGTCACGCAGACCGGCCACGCCATCGGAGGCAAAGGGGCGTCCATCGGCAAAGCTGCCAAGGCACGTCCTGAGACGCGCGAGGCCCCAAGCCAGGGGCAGGCAGGTGATCAGGGCGACGAGCGCTGCAACGAGGCGCTGCCCCATGGTGATGTCTGGCAGGAGGTCGGCGGGTACGCCCGTCATCTGCCGCGCCTCGGCCGGATCGACCAGCAGCCAGTAGGCGACCGAAGCCAGGGGCAGCAATGTTGCCAGGGTGACGGCGCCGATGGCGAGGCCGTTGAACAACAATACCATGCGCGGCGCGACGTCCATCGCCACGACTCTGCCGTCAGCCGGCGTCAATCCAGTGTTCATGTCCAGTCTCCGATCTGTGCCGAATTGGTTGCATGAAAATTATCGTTGTACAATAATAAAAGCACATGAGTGGAACAAAAATTGTTGCTAAACGATAAGAGGCGGGGAGCCGCCTCTTCTCGATGCTCGCCGTGGCGCTGCCCCTGGCCGCCGCGACCAACCACGACCAGTAGCGGCAAAGTATCCATCGCCAGGTGATGGTGATGACCGACCGCTCGCGCGCCGATCCGGCCTCGCGCAACCGGCACTCGTGTGGTGCGAAACGGCGAACGGATGGTCCTGGAAGCCGTAGCGAGCGGCAAACCGTGGCAGACCTTTGTGCTTTCGGAGGAGGCCGCGTTCGTCGCCTCCGCTCCGAACCAGGAGAGTTGGCGGAGACGGCGGCAATGCCGCGCATTCTCGCCGATCTCTTCGTGCGAGCCGGCCGTAGCTGGCAGGTCAGAGGGATTTCCTGAAATAGACGACGCGCCGGGTTTCCTCGAAGCCCAGCGCGGCATGCATGTCGTGGCTGGCAAAATTGTCGAGCGCCGCATCAGAGGCGAATTCGGTGCAACCGCGCTGCCGCCCCCAGTTCTCGGCCTTCGACACCATGGCACGGGCCACGCCCTGGCCGCGCGCCTCCGGTTGGACAAAAATGCCTTCGAGAAAGGCCACCGGCGAAGTGCTGCAGCCCTCGACATAGTCCCGACGGAGGCTGGCTTCGAGAAAGCCGAGCGCCACTCCCGCATCGCTTCGTGCGATCAGGTTGAGGGTCTCGCCCGGATCGACGAGCAGGCGCGCAATCTCCTCTGCATGCTCGGCCTCGCCGCCTTCGGGCCACAGCGCCGTGCGCATCCTGGTCCAGTCCGCGGCATCGGCGGCGATGGCCGGCTCCACCCTCACTGGCTGGCCCAGATGATGCGCGCCATCCATTCGATATCGACAATGTCGAGCAGGATCGGCTCATAGGCCGGATTGATCGAATGCAGCTCGATCTGCTTGGCGGTCTGGCGGAAGAGGATTTTCGCCATCACCTCGCCCTCATGGGTCTTGACCACCACCCGGTCCCCACGGCGGACCTGTTCGGTAGGCGAAACGACGATCCTGTCCCCCTCGCGATAGAGCGGCTCCATGCTGTCGCCCGAGATTTCGAGGGCATAGATGCCGGTATCGTCGGGGGTGGGCAGCGCTACCTCGTCCCAGCCGTGGCCCACCGGAAAGCCGGCGCTGTCGAAGAACCCGCCGCTACCCGCCTGGGCGAGACCCAATAGGGGTATGTTGCGCAGGCCGCCGCCGGGCTCCGAAAATCCGCCTTGCATGGACAGGAAAGCTCCGGTTCCGTTGAGAAAGCTGTCAAAGCTCTCCCCGGTCGCTTCGAGAATTTTGGAAATGCTCTCCGTCGAAGGCCAGCGTTCCCGCCCGTCCTTGCTGATGCGCTTGGAGACGTTGAAGGCGGTGGCATCAAGCCCGGCCAGCTTGGCCAGCGCCGAGACGGATACGCCTTGCCGTCGCGCCAGCGAGTCAATGCCATCCCAAATGGCCCGATGTGAGAGCATGGCTGCACCCGGAAAGGAATTGTGTCTTAGAGAAGAAAACAATCCTATACCCCTCCCAAGCCGCTTGTAAAGCGCCCCATTCCGCATTACCCCGGCAACCGATCGGTTCTTTGCCTGCACAAGGTTTGACGCATGCCCGAAACGCCCCAGTTCATCTACAAGATCGCAACCGGCACCAGCTTTGCGCCGGCCCGCCAGGCCGGGTCTTACGCCGGCATGCCGATCGATGCGGCCGACGGCTACATGCACTTTTCGACCGCCGCCCAATTGCCCGAAACCCTGCGCCTGCACTTCAAGGGTCAGGCCGATCTGGTGCTGCTGGCGGTGCGCGCCGGTGATCTGGGTCAGGACCTTGTGTGGGAGCCGTCGCGCGGCGGTCAGTTGTTTCCCCATCTCTATGGCGGTCCGCTGGACCTGAGCCATGTCGAGTGGGAGGAGCCGATCAGTGTCGATGCCGACGGCAACTGCGTGCTGCCGGAGGCCGTGCAATGATCCTCTCCGCCCTGTCGCCGCTGCTGCGCAATGCGGGCCTGGCCAATCTCACCAGGGACACTCTGCTGCGCATGGATCCGGAAACGGCCCATGGCGCCACCATTACCGCCCTGCGGCTGGGCCTGGCGCCACAACAGGAGCATGCCGATCCGCCGGAACTGGCGACCACTCTCTGCGGTCTGGAGCTGAAAAACCCCGTCGGCATGGCGGCAGGCTTTGACAAGAATGCCGAAGTGCCACGCCCGCTGGCGCTGATGGGTTTTGGCATGGTCGAGATCGGCACCGTGACGCCGCGACCGCAGGCCGGTAACGCCAAGCCCCGCCTGTTCCGCATTGCCGAGGCCGACGGCGTCATCAACCGCATGGGCTTCAACAATGAGGGCCACGACGCGGCCTTTGCGCGGCTGAAGGGCCTGCGCGTGCCGGCCGCGCTCGGCGTCAATATCGGCGCCAACAAGGATAGCGAGGATTTCGTCGCCGACTATGTCCTGGGCGTCAAACGCTTCGCCGACCTCGCCGATTACCTCACCGTCAACATTTCCTCGCCCAATACGCCTGGTCTCCGCAATCTCCAGGCCGACGAGGCGCTGCGGCGCCTGCTCGGCGAAGTGCTGGCGGCCCGCGCCAAGGCCAGGACCCGCGTGCCGGTGCTCTTGAAGATCGCGCCCGATCTCGACGAGTCCGGTATGGATGCCGTGGCGCGCGTCATTCTCGACACCGATCTCGACGGGCTGATCGTCTCCAACACCACGATTTCGCGCGATCTAGTAGCGGAAATGGAAAACGCAACCGAAACTGGCGGCCTCTCGGGCAAGCCGTTGTTTGCGCTCTCGACCCAGCGCCTCGCGCAGATGCGCCAGCGCGTCGGCACGCTGCCGCTGGTGGGCGTGGGCGGCATCCATTCGCCGCAGACGGCGCTGCAGAAATTCGAAGCCGGCGCCAATGCCATCCAGCTCTATTCGGCGCTGGTTTTTGGCGGGCTCGACCTGCTCGACCGCATCAAGCGCGGCCTGGTTGCCGAGGTCCGTTCGGCTGGCAAGAAGAATATCTCCGAACTGGTGGGGACGAAGACTGCGGATTGGGCGGACGGCAGGGTCGACTGAACGCGATAGCCATCCACCCACTGTGCCGCCCTCGGACTTGATCCGAGGGCCAGCCGCCACAGCCCAAATTGCGAGAGGCGCGCGCGGATAGTGGTCCTCGCGTCGGGCGCGAGGACGGAACTGCGTTTTTGGATGGTATGCAGTCAGGCCGGGCTGAACAGGCCGGCCTTGCGGCGTCCCAGCGCCCACCAGTAGATGAGGCCGCGTGTCAGGAACCAGATGTGCAGCGCGGCCCACAGGCCCCAATTGCCCCAGAGCGGCTGCAGGATCAGCGCTGCGCCGAGGAAAACCGGCAGCGACGCCACCATGCCATTGCGCATCAGCACATTCTGCGTCGTGCCGACGAGAATGCCATCATGCACTACGGCGGGCATGAAGGTCAGAGAGCAAAGGGCGGCCAGCGGTAGGAAGTCGAGCGCATAGTTTCGCACATCGTCATTGGTGCTCATGAAACCGATGATGGCGGGGCCGGCGAGATAGAAGACCAGACCAAGGCTCACGGAGATGATGAGGCCCCAGAGCAGCGACAGGCCATAGGCCCTGTCGAAAGCCGGCCGCCAATTGGCGCCGACCGCCTTGCCGGTCAACTGCTCGCCCGCCTGGGCGATGCCATCGAGGAAGAAGCCGACTACCATGAGCAGGTTGAGCAGCAGCGCATTGGCCGCCAGCGCAACCTCGCCCATGCGAGAGCCCTGCGCAGCAAACCAGGCATAGGCGCCCATCAGCGCCATCGATCTGATCATCAGGTCGCGGCTGAGGCCGAACATGCGCCTGATGGCGGCAGCGTCGCCCAGCTCTCCCGGCGCGATCCGGGCTGCCAGCGCGCGCAGGCCGCCATAGGTGCGGGCCATAAGGTACAGGCCGAGCAGCGCCGCCACGACCTGTCCGATCACGGTTCCGGCCGCCGCGCCGGCAACACCCCAGCCGAGCCAATAAACCAAGACGATGCTGCACACGATGTTGATGCCATGGAGCAGCATCTGCACCATCATGCCGGTGCGCGCTTCGGCGCGGCCATAGAACCAGCCGAGCAGTGCATAGTTGATCAGCGAAAACGGCGCCGACCAGATGCGGACATGGAAATAGTCCGCCAGCGCCTGCCGCACCCCGGCCTCTGGCGCCAGGATTGCCTCGGACGCCCAGAGAATGGGCGCGGCGAAAAGGATCATCAGGAGACCCATGATGGTGCCGAGGATCAGCGCCCGGCTGACATGCAGGAGCCCATTGCGCGGATCGCGCGCGCCCACCGACTGCGCCACGAGCCCGGCCGTGCCGATGCGCAGGAAATAGGCCAGCGAGAACAGCACGTCGAAGACCAGTGCGCCCAGCACCAGCCCACCCAGCAGGGCCGCATCTCCGAGCCGCCCGACTACGGTAATGTCGACCAGACCCACCATGGGCTCGGTGATGAAGGCGACGGACGCGGGCAGGGCGATCTTCCAGACATCGGCATGGCGGACGTCGAATGGATGCTGGGGGCGGGTGGTCATGGGAGGGGACTCGGGAATGGGCAGGCACCGTACTAGCCCGATAGACCGGTATCAGATCAAGCGCAGTCTTGTGTTCAACGTCATTGCCGGGCTTGTCCCAACAATCCATGGACCACCGGGACAAGCCCGGTGGTGACGACCCGCGGAAGAACGGGTGAGACTACCGCTCCACCTCCAGTTCAAACACCACATCGGCCCGCTCGCGCGACTGTTCGACAAGATCATAGTTGGGCAGGTCATTGCGCTCGATATGGGCGCGGTTGCGCTCTTCGGAAAAGAGCCCTTCCTCGCCGTGGCGATGCATCAGCCGGACCCGCACGAGGTCGCGTGGCACGTGGAGGAAAACGGCATAGTCGAGCATCGCCTTGACCCCGGCCCATTCGCCCTGGGTCAGCAGCAGATAATTGCCCTCGACCACCAGCACCCGGACGTCAGGCGCGACGGTGAAGGCATCCTCCACCGTATCCTCTATCCTGCGGATATAGCCCGGCCCGCTGACGGGCCCGGTCGCATGCTTGAGATGGTGCAGGAAGCTCACGAATTCCGCGCCTTCGAATGTATGCGGCGCGCCCTTGCGGTCGGTTGCACCCATGGCTTCGAGCTTGGCATGCTTGATGTGGAAGCCGTCCATGGGTACCAGTGCCGCGCTGCCGGGCTTGACCGCATTGAGCATGGCGACCAGTTCGGCCGACAAGGTCGACTTGCCCACGCCCGGTCCGCCGGCAATGCCGATGGCGATCCGCTGCCCGCGCGCCTGGCTCTCCATCTCGAGAATATGCGGCACCAGCCGCGACAGCACGTTTTTCGGCGTGATCGAGACGGTATCGACCATGTCAGCGCGCGCGGGTCAGGCGCAGCAGCAGCCAGATCGGCACGACGATGACGGCGCCGGTGATGATATAGGCGCCCATCTGGCGGAACACGCCGGCTCCGTCGCGGAGCGCTTCCTCAATGAGATCGACCACGCCGCGCACCAGGCTCGCCGGATCAAGGCCAAACAGGGCCATGCCAAAGCCGACCAGCAGCGAGATCACCACCAGCTTCAGCAGCACCGGGACCGGCCTGCCGCCGATCAACCGCTCGAAGCTGGAACGGGAATATGATCTTGGATCTTCTGTCATCGGTTCACTCTGTTTGGCAGGGTCAGGCCCATCATATAGGGTCTGAGGTGATTTGCAGAAGGTTCAACGTGTCTCTTTTCCGTGTGCGCGAAACCCCCCACCCTCATTCCCTCCCCACAAGGGGGAGGGAGGCGCAGACTGCAGATGCCCGGATACTGAACGGCTTCGGCTCCTTCCTCGCCCTCCCCCTTGTGGGGAGGGAAGCTGAGCAGGACTTGGCGACTGCCAAGTCCGTCGCGAAGCAGGGTGGGGGTTTATTCGCGCGACCGGCGGCGTCGCCGTGACCTCATCCCTCCCGCCCGTCATTTCAAACTGGTTCGAGGCGCGCGGCTGGGCCCCGCGCCAGCATCAGCGCGATGTTCTGGCGTCATATCAATCCGGCGCCAGCCAGCTGCTGATCGCGCCGACCGGCGCCGGCAAGACCCTGGCCGGCTTCCTGCCGACCCTTTCCGATCTCGTCGATGGCGATTTCGAGGGCTTGCACACCCTCTACATTTCCCCACTCAAGGCCCTTGCCGTAGACGTCGAGCGCAACCTTTCGACGCCGATCACCCAGATGCGACTGCCGATCACCGTGGAGGCGCGAACCGGTGATACGCCGGCGTCCAAGCGCGCCCGGCAACGGGTAAAGCCGCCGCATGTGCTGCTGACCACACCCGAACAGCTGGCCCTGCTGATTTCCCATCCGCAGGCCGAGCTGATGTTCGGGACGCTGCGGCGCGTCGTCCTCGACGAACTCCATGCCCTCGTCACCTCCAAGCGTGGCGACCTGCTCTCGCTCGGTCTCGCCCGCCTCGCAAAACTCGCGCCGGACATGCGCATTACCGCGCTGTCGGCAACGGTGGCGCGGCCGGATCTCTTGCGCGACTGGATTGCCCAGCCCCATCCCGACGGGCAGACCGACCTGCTGCGCATGGTGGGCGGTGCGGCGCCGGAACTCAGCATTCTCGAAACCGAGGAGCGCCTGCCCTGGGCCGGGCACTCGGCGGTCTATGCCCATCGTGAGCTCTACGAGACGATCAAGGCGCACAAGACCACTTTGCTCTTCGTGAACACCCGCTCGCAGGCCGAGCTGCTGTTCCAGGGGCTCTGGAACATCAACGAGGACATGCTGCCCATTGCGCTCCACCACGGGTCGCTCTCGGTGGAACAGCGGCGCAAGGTCGAGGCGGCCATGGGCTCGGGCAAGCTCAAGGCGGTCGTGTGTACTTCGACGCTGGACCTGGGCATCGACTGGGGCGATGTGGACCTCGTGGTGCAGGTGGGCGCGCCCAAGGGCTCGAGCCGCATGCTGCAGCGCATCGGCCGCGCCAATCACCGGCTCGATGAGCCCTCCAAGGCATTGCTGGTGCCTTCCAACCGCTTCGAAGTGCTCGAATGCGAAGCGGCGGTGGAGGCCGTGTCGGAAGGGCATCAGGACAGCGAAGACCCGCAATCGGGCGGTTATGACGTGCTGGCCCAGCATGTGCTCGGCATGGCCTGCGCCGATGCCTTTCTCGCCGACGATCTCTATGCGGAAGTGATCCGCGCCTGGCCTTATCGCGATCTCACCCGCGCAAAATTCGACAAGGTGCTCGATTTCGTCGCCACCGGCGGCTACGCCCTGCGCGCCTATGAGCGCTATGCGCGCCTCCGGCAGATGGATGATGGCAAGTGGCGGATTTCCCATCCGGCCGTGGCCCAGCAATATCGGCTCAATATCGGCACCATCATCGAGGAACCCATGGTGCGCGTCCGGCTGGTGCGGGCGCGCGGCCAGAAGACCGGCCGCACCACCGGGCCGATCGGGGCGGGCGGGCGCGTGCTGGGCGAGATGGAGGAATATTTCTTCGGCACCTTGTCGCTGGGCGACACTTTCATGTTCGGCGGCGAAATCGTCGCCTTTGAAGGCATGAAGGACAATGAGGCCTTCGTGTCGCGGGCCTTTGCCAAGGACCCGAAAATCCCGTCCTATATGGGCGGCAAATTCCCGCTCTCTACCTACCTCGCCGAGCGCGTACGTCGCATCATGGACAGCCCCGCCGAATGGTCCAAACTGCCCGACCAGGTATCGGACTGGCTGCGCCTGCAGCGCGATCTTTCCGTGCTGCCGCGGCGCGATAGTCTCCTCGTGGAAACCTTTCCGCGCGGCACCCATAATTTCCTCGTCTGCTATCCTTTCGAGGGCCGATTGGCGCATCAGACCCTGGGCATGCTGCTGACCCGCCGCCTGGAGCGCATGCGCGCCCGGCCGCTGGGTTTCGTTGCCAGTGAATATGCTCTGGCCGTCTGGGGGCTGGGCGATCTTTCGGCGCTGATCCGTACCGGGAGGCTCTCGCTCGACGAGCTCTTCGATGAGGACATGCTCGGCGACGATCTCGAATCCTGGCTCGATGAGAGCGCGCTGATGAAGCGCACCTTCCGCAATTGCGCGATCATTTCCGGGCTGATCGAGCGGCGGCATCCGGGCAAGGAAAAGTCCGGGCGCCAGATCACCATGAGCTCGGACATCATCTATGACGTGCTCTACCAGCACGAGCCCGACCATATTCTCATCGAAGCCACCCGCCGCGACGCCGCACGGGGCCTGCTCGACATCGAGCGGCTCGGGCAGATGCTCAGCCGCATCCGGCACCACATCGTCCACAAGCCCCTGCAGCAGATTTCCCCGCTTGCCGTGCCGGTCATGCTCGACATCGGCAAGGAACCGATTTTCGGGGAAGCGCGGGAATCAGCTATGGCTGATGCCGCAGAGGAGTTGCTGAGAGAGGCTTTGAGCCGTCCCGAAGGGTAAATCGCTCCAGTGGAGCGATTTGAGGCGAAAGGCCATGAGAGCTGTGCTCGAATGGCAGGCCTCGGGTCTGGCCACGAATGGTACGAAAAACTATATGAACAACGCCGCCCTTTCTGCCTCCATCCCGGACCAATCAGTGCTGCGTTTCGCCGGTCATAATTTCGAGCCTCTCGCCTCGGGCGCCCTTTATTGGCGCGCGCGCGAAACCCTGCTCGTGGCGGACCTGCATTTCGAGAAGATGGCGAGCTTTGCCCGGCGAGGCCAGATGTTGCCGCCCTATGATACGGCCATGACGCTGACGCGGCTGGAAACTGACCTTCGGCGGACGGGCGCAAAGCGACTCATTGCTCTGGGCGACAGTTTCCATCGACCCGACTCCGCCGGCCTGCTGACGCCGGCCGACCGCATGCGGCTCGATGCCATCACCGAAATGGTCGAATGCATCTGGCTTTCCGGCAACCATGATCCGGCGCCCCATGCCATCGGCGGTACTTGCCTGCCGGAGCTGGAACTTGAAGGTCTCTTTCTCACTCATGAGCCGAAGAAGGGCCAGACCGGCCTCGTCGCCGGTCACCTGCATCCGGCCGCCCGCCTGCTGATGGATGGCCGCACCACGCGAAAACCCTGCTTCGTGCATGACAGCCGGCTGATGATCCTGCCCGCCTATGGCAGCTCCACCGGCGCGCTCAACATTCTCTCGCAGGCGTTTTTCGGCCTCTTCAACTGGCCCTCACTGGAAGTGGTCATGCTGGGCCGCGACCGCACCTATCCGGTGCCGGTAAAGCGGTTGGTGGGCGGCTGAGGCAGAACACGAGGCTCTCGCTCTTTCGTCATTGCCGGGCTTGTACCGGCAATCCATGCCGTGGCGAGATGGACCACCGGGTCAAGCCCGGCGGTGACGGCTTCACAAGGCCCGAGTCACCGCCTGAACAGTACGCCGCCAAGCCAGCCGGTGAACAGCGCCAGCACGACGCAGGCAAGGCCATAGAGGAAGGGCGACTGGGTCGAGGCGAGGGCCAAGAAGCGTTCGAAGCCGATCTTGCGCACGGCAAAGCCATCCGACTTGCGGGCGATGATTTCCCCATCCTTGAACAGATAGGTCTGGGCGATATAGGGGCCCGGCGGTGCATTGCTCGGCAGCACCAGCTGGGCCGAATAGAACACGTCCGAATGAAACCGCACCCCGGTTTCCTGCACGCCGAACAGGCCGTCCTCCGACATCAGCCGGATGAGTTCGCGGCCAAAGGTCAGGGTCTGCCACCAGCCCGCCGGGTTGGGCGAAATCGCATGGGACTCGGGCAGGATGAAATTGGTGGTCAGGGTATTGACGTCGGTAATGTCATCGAGCCTTGCGCTCGAGAGTACGTGGAAATAGCTCGGAAAGCCCTCGAATTCGACCTGCTCGGTATTGAGCCAGATGCCGAAATTGCGGGTCTTCTTGCGCGCCACCCGATCCTGGGTTGGTCCCATCACGACGATGACGGCGTGATAGGTCCCCTCGACATAGCGCTGTTCGGCGCCGGCATCGGGCGCAATGGTGCCGAAAAAGGTCATGCGCTCGCCGTCGAAGCTCGAGGTGATCTGCACCGTATCGGTGGAGATGCCCGAGATCAGCCGCTCGGCGGCAGAGGGCAGTGTGCAAGCCAGGATGACGATGAGGGCGACAAGCATGCGGATCATCGCGCTCACCCTGCCACGGCCATGGAGAAGACGTCATTCGGCGTCAGCACCAGCGACAGACCGAAACGGATGGCCACGGCCAGGACCAGCAGCGCCAGGAGCCCCCGCAGCTGCTCGCCGCGCAGATGCTTGCCCGCCGCCGCACCGAACTGGGCGCCGGCCACACCGCCCACCATCAGGCAGAAGGCCAGCAGGATATCGACGCTCTGGCTCTGCACGGCATGCAGGATCGTCGTTGCCGCCATCATCGCCACGACCTGCGCCAGGGACGTGCCGATGACCACCGAGCCGGGCACGCGCAGCAGATAGACCAGCGCCGGCACCATGATGAAGCCGCCGCCAATGCCCAGCAGCGAGCCGACGAAACCGATGAACAGGCCAATGACCAGCACCGGCAGCACGCTGATATAGAGCCGGCTCTTCTTGAAGCGTACGCGCAGCGGCAGGCCGTGGATCCAGTTATGCTGATTGGGCAGGCGCTCGCGCACGACGATGCCCTGGCGCCGCTTGAGCAGCGCCCGCACAGCTTCCTGCAGCATCAGCACGCCGACAAAACCGAGAAGGATGAGGAAACCCAGCGAAATGACGAGATCGAGCTGGCCGGCGCCGCGCAGCAGGTCGAAGGCTGCCACCCCGCCAAAGGCGCCCAGGACGCCGGACAGCACCAGATACAAGGCCAGGTGCAGGTCGACGCCGCCGCGCCGGTAATGGCTGAGGGCCCCTGACGTCGAGGCGGCCACGACCTGCCCGGTCACCGAGGCGACGGCCACGGCCGTGGGCACGCCGGAAAAGATCAGCAGGGGGGTGAGCAGAAACCCGCCGCCAACGCCGAACAGGCCGGACAAAAAGCCGACGGCCCCTCCGATCCCCACGAGAAAGAAGAGGTTCACGGAAAGCTCGGCGATCGGCAGATAGATCTGCAAGATCCTGGGGTCCCGTAAGAATGTCGCTGACCCATCCTAAGGGATGGTCCGTCAACAATAAGTAAGGCTCACAAGTGCGGCAAAATAATATGGCCCGAACCGGCGTCCGGGCCATGGCGGTCACAGGGAGCGGAAACTAGACCGGCTGGCTGCCGAGCACGGCGAGCAGCCGCGGATTGATAATGCCCATCTCGCTCATGCCCGTGGCCTTCTCGAAGGCCTTGATGGCATCGCGCGTCTTGGGGCCGGCCACGCCGTCTGACGTACCCACGTCGAAGCCGAGCCGGTTCAGCGCCTGCTGGACCCGCGCCACCACCTCTCCATTGTCGATGGCAGCACCCGGATCAAAGCTGGGCGACCAGGTGCCGATCGGCGCAAAATTGGCGGCCAGGTCAATCGGCTGTAGCGTCCAGGCGGCTACTTCGTCATCGAGACGCCCGACCGCCTCGGCCGACAGGGACTTGGCAATATCGTCGCGTGCCTTTGCGGCATCCTGGTCGCCACTGGCAGCGGCGAGGGAGAACCACTTGTAGGACTGCTCGAAGTCCTGTTCGACGCCGAGACCGCGGGCGTGAAGCATGCCCAGGTTGAATTGACTGTCGGTCATGCCATGTGCTGCCGCGCGGGCAAACCACTCGGCAGCCAGCTCGAACTCCTGCTGGCCCATTTCCCCGCCGGCATAGAGCGCGGCGAGGTTATGCATGGCCATGCGGTTGCCGCTCTCGGCGCTGCGCTGGTACCAGAGGCGGGCCTGCTCGAGATCCTTTTCTACGCCCGAGCCCATCTCGTAGAGATTGCCGAGACGGTACTGGGCGGGCACGAAGCCCTGTGCGGCCGAGCGCTCATACCAGCGTGCTGCCTCGGCCAGGTCCTTTTCCTGCGCCTGACCCTCGGTAAAGATCGACGCGACTTCGAACTGGGCCCGGGCATTGCCCGCGGCCGCGGCTTCGCGCAATTCAAGCGGGCCCACAGCTTCGGGCGGGAGGTCGAAGGTTTCGCTCATCGTGTCGGCGCCGGGCACCGGCGTTTCGATCGAGCCGGTCGTTTCCGGCGCAACCTCGTCCCCGGGAAGGGCAAAGGCGACGCGGTCCCCATTGGCGGCCAGCGTCGGCGGCATCGGGGTCGAGGTCGCAAGCGCGGTCGAGCGAGCAAAGCTCATCGGCTCGCCTGGATTGATCGAGCCGGTCGCCGTGACATCCACCATGTCAATGACGCGGGGCGGCACGATGGCGGACTGGTCATCCGATGGCGCCGGGTTGGCGGCGGCAGGTGCTGCCTCGGACACTGTCGCCGGCGTCGCGGGCGCCATGCGCTGCATGACCAGGTTGAGCGCCAGCATCGACACCGCCACGAGCGTTGCCGCCAGCAGCAGCGGGCGGCGATTGCGGGTCAGGAAGCCGGGTCGGGTCTCGCCGTCATCGGAAAGTTTCGGCGCTTCCGGCACCATGACGGGCGCCGGCTTCTCGGTCTTGCGCGGCTTGCGCTCGACTTTTGCTTCGGCCTTCGGTGCCGGCTTGGCTTGCGCCTCAGCCGAGATGGCTTCTGCGTCCTTTTTGGGTCGAACGCGCGACAGGGCCCGGGCGATCAGCGAATTGCTGTCGGCGGCCTGACTGTCTTCCTGCTTGGCGCGCTGCGCCCGGCGTGCAGCAGCAACGAACGTGCTGGTGCTGGTCTGGGCCGGTGCGGTGCCTGCCGGCTTGTCGGCAGGGCGGGGGGCAAAAGGATCGGCGCCCTGTTCGGCAAAGCTCGACAGGGGGCGCGGCGGCCGCTCGGCCTGGCTCGGGTCGAAACCAGCCGGTGCGGGCTTGGGTGCTGCCGGGCGTTCCACCACGGCCTGGCGGGTTGCCGCAACAGCGTTGGCGCGCCCCACCTTGCGCTCGGGAATACCCTGGTCGATCAGCGGCACGTCGTCAGCCGGATTGGACGGCATGGCGTCGGGCTGGCTGTTGGTGAGCCCGGCCAGGATTGCGTCGAGGCGATTTTCCGACATCTCTTCGCCGCGCAGGGCCTGCTCGAACTGGTCGTCGACCGGATCGCGAACGGGTTGGGCGGGGGCTGCGGCCTTCGCCGGCACGGGCGGTGCCATAGGCGCTGCGGGCGCGGGGGCCGCTTCGGCCTTGCCGGCCAGCACGGCTTCGAGACGGGTCAGGCGTTCGGCCGTATCCTTGCCGGCGGTATTGAAGAGCGCGGTCATGCGCTTTTCGAGTACCGCCATGTTTTCGTCGCTGAGCCCGTTGGCGGCTGGCACCCGGATGGCTTCCGAGGTGCGCGTGGCGACCATTTCGGCCAGCTGCTCATAGTCGGGCGTCTTGCCGGCCGATTTGATCAGCCCGGTCAGGCGATCCTCGATGCTCTTGAGGCTTTCGGGGCCAAACATGGCGACGGGGGCAGGGGCCTTGCGGCTGAACGCCTCTGAGGCGCGCTCGGCGACCAGGTCGGCCAGCGATTCCATGGCGGGTCGTTCTTCGGCCGCGTGATAGAGCCGCGCGAGGCCGTCGAGCTGGGCACCGGCATCGTCCATCCGCGCCATCAGCAGCTTGAGCTGGCTTTCCACTGCGCCCGTGTCGACCGGTACGATGCGTTCGCTCAGCGCCTCGATCTGGTTTTCCAGCCGGCTGAAGCGCGGCTCCATGCCGGCCAGAACCGCATTGCGCAGCGCGGCCATGTCGGCCTTCAGCGCCGCCACTTCGGCATTGCCGCCATCGGCGGCGTCGAGCCGGGCGACAAGCGCCTCGACCTGGCCGGCCAGGGCGCCGGGATCACCCGCCTTGCTCTGTACTGCCTTGGTAAAGGCCGCCATCTCGCTGGTCAGGCGTTCGAAATCGCCCGAAGACAGCGCCACCGAACGCTCGATGGCGTCGATCCGGTCATAGACATTGCGCACGCCATCTTCGATCGACTGCACGGCCGGGGCGAGCACGGCAAAGGCGTCGGACTTGCTCTCCGCATTGCGGCGCTGGTCACGCGCAATCTCGCGCTCCATCTGCTGGGCCTGCAGTTCGGCCAGTTTGCCCACCGTGGTGGAGACGTCGTCGAGCCGCGCATTGAGCACCGACAGGTCGCTGCGCGGGCCATCTTCGATCATGGCGCCAAGCGCCGCGATCTGGGCTTCGAGGCGCTTGACCTGACCGGTCTCGCCAACGGCGCCCGCCAGCAGTTCCACCACCTGCGTCAGCTGTTCGACCTGGCTGGCCACTTCGCGCACATGGCCGGCATTGGAGCGCTGCGACTTGAGTTCGCCTTCGAGCCGCTCTAGGCGCTGGCTCATGCCGCCGACGAGGGAGCCGAGTTCGCGGATTTCTGGCATGTCACTGGCGCGGCGCATCGGCTGCGGCATCGGGGCCGCGCCCTGGCGGCTGCGGATTTCGGCAATGGCCGATGTGAGGTCGTCGACCCCGTCATCGTCGGCCGGCAGTGCGTCGCGCTCGCTGAAACGATCCACGGCCCGCTTGACGGTGCGCAGCGCTTCGCGTCGGCGGTTGATCGGCTCGGGGGTGCCGACCTGATCGCGCAGGTGGCGCACGCGCTGTGCGAGGCCGGTCATTGCCGGGGCTTCGGGTTCCGCCCCGGCCTGTCCGTAGTGGCTTTCCACCTTGTCGAGCAGGGCGACCAATTCTCCGCGCAAAGCCTGCCACTCACCTGCGCCAGGATCTTGGGCCGGTTCTGCGTAACTCGGGTGGCTGTAGGCGCGGGGCATGACAGGTCCTTCGTCAAAATAGACGGACCCCTCGCGATTCAACACGAAGGTCTAACGGCCACTCTTGGGAAAACATGGTAAAGAACCCGTTAAGCATTGTCGCAATATGCAAGGGCAACCGCCGGAAAACCGTGCGATTCAGGTCCGCAACGGACCCTCTATGACAGGTTTGATTCATGACGCGCCGCCGCATCATCATCGTTGACGATCACCCCCTGTTCCGGGCGGCCCTCCGGCAGACCCTGGCTGGCGGTGACGCGACGGTGAACGTTGAGGAGGCCGGGGACCTCACCAGCCTCAGCGCCGCGCTCGATGCCGATCGCGATTGCGACCTGGTTCTGCTCGATCTCAACATGCCGGGCGTGCGCGGATTTTCCGGGCTTCTGCTGCTGCGCGCGCAATATCCCGATATTCCGGTGATGATCATTTCCGCGGTTGAGGATGCGACGGTGGTGCGGCGCGCCTTCGAGCTTGGCGCCGCCGGCTACCTGCACAAGTCGGTGGGCCCCACCGAGATCCGCCGCGCCATCGAAACCGTGCTGTCGGGCGAGGTTTTCGTGCCCCAGGGCACGACTTTGGGCGGCGAAGATGATCACACCGCGCTCATGAAGCGGCTCTCGACCCTGACGCCGCAGCAGGTGCGCGTGCTGATGATGCTCAGCGACGGGCTGATGAACAAGCAGATCGCCTACGAGCTCACGATTTCGGAAGCCACGGTCAAGGCGCATGTCTCGGCCATCCTGCAAAAGCTCGATGTCGATAGCCGCACCCAGGCGGTGATCGCCGCCTCCCGCATCGAAGAAGGCCAGTTCGAGGCGCTCTTTTCCACTGGTGCAGACAAGGTCTGAACCATGAAGCCAGAAATTTCCATCATCACCGTCGGCGTCGACGATCTCGAGCGCGCCTTCGCCTTCTACCGGACCCTGTTCGACATTGCCGACGAGCAGATCGGGGCCGGCGAGGATCATGTCGCCTTCTTCTTCGACGACAAGTTTTCCTTCGTCCTGTTCCCGCGCGAGCAGATCGCCCAGACCGCCGGCAAGCCCGAAAGCCTCGAAGGCACGCCGGGCTTTGTCCTCTCACACCGGGCCGAAAGTCCCGAAGCAGTGGACGAGATCCTCGAACGCGTGCTGGTCGCAGGCGGCTCGATCATCACCCCCGGCACCGAAAGCGAGTGGGGCTATTCGGCCTATTTCGAGGACAGCGAAGGCAATGTCTGGGAACTGATGGCCCAGCCCAAGCAGAACTGAGCTTTGCACCGGTCCTCCCTTCTCCCCTTGCGGGAGAAGGTGCCCCGAAGGGGCGGATGAGGGGGTCAGCGGTCTATTGCCGGACGCGGACTGTGCGGAGAGAACCCTCACCCGGCTTTTCGCTGGACGCGAAAACCCACCCTCTCCCGCAAGGGGAGAGGGGTAAGGTATCGAGTAGCCCCCTAAAACCCTCCACCCGTCTTGAAGCCGCCATGCTTGCGCGTGCCGGAGGAACCGGTGCGGGGGCGCGAGAAGCCGCCGCCGGATGATCCGCCCGACGACCCGCTGCCCCAACCACCACCGAAGCCGCCGCTGGATGGCTTGCTCTTGCGCCCGGACGATCCCGAAATGGAGCTATCCGGCCAGTCAAAACCGCTGCCGCTGGGTGGCCAGGGAGAGTTCGAGCTGTTCTGGCGTGTCGGCCTGTAGCCCGCACCCCATTCGCTGCCCGGCGCCCAGTTCTGGCTCTTGCGCCATTGGTCCCAGTAGCTGGCCGCCGAAATCCCGCCCCGCAGGAAGTCGTTGAGCAGGTCGCCCACGAGGCGATCCTCCCTGAAGCTCGAACCGGGATCGTCGAACCGCTGCTTCTTGAACTCCCACTGGATGTCCTCCAGCTCGCGGCGCCGCTCGGCCAGGGTCTTGAGGCGCTCCTGCTGCTCGCGGCTCTCTTCCTGCTCCTCGCGCATCCGCGCGCGCGCATCATCGATCTGGGCGACAATGGTGTCGTCCTGTCCCGTGCGGGTCAGGCGCGCATCGGCGAGCAGCGTCTTGATGTCCTCCCGGCCCAGGGCGGCCGCCAGCTCGGCTGCCGCGCTTTCAAAGGCGGGGTCGCGGCCTTCGGCCAGGGCGCGCAGTTCGGCGGCGGCAGCGTCGCGCTGGTCCTCGATGGCGGTAATGTCCACATCGAGCTTTTCGATCTCGGCCTGCGCCCTGGCCATCGCCTCGCGTATCGGCTTGCCACCCGCGGCATCCACGGCTTCGGTCTGCAAGGCCAGTAGCCGCGCCTCGGCCGCCATCACATTGGCTTCCTGCAGCTCGGCATGCTCGCGCAGCCGCAGCGGAATTTCGTTGAGCATGGCGTAGTTGGGCCGGGCCTTGGCGAAGCCGACCAGGTTGGCCACCAGCCCATCGAGATAGCGCGTGAGATTGCCGGCCTTGTAGCTGGACGTGCCATAGCCGGCATCCCAGAGATACATGAAGAGCGGATCGTCGCGATACGGCCTGCCCTTCTCGTCGCGATCCGCTTCGGCCTGCTCGGTCTTGCGGCGCGACTGCTCGGCGATCCGGTCAAGCTCCTCGGTTTCGCTGCGCTGGGCGAGGAAGAGCGGGTCGGTGGCGAGACGAGCCGACTGCGCCTTGCTCAGCGCATCGAACTCAGCCTGCTGCTCGGAGAGAAGCCTGAGCGCTTCCGCGCGCCTTTCGGCCAGTTCGGCACGCTGCGCATCGAGCGTATTGATGGCTTTTTCGGCCTTGCTCACATCCTTGGCGTGGGCCTTGAGCGTTTCGCGTGCCTTGGCTTCCGCCCCCGAAATCCGGCCGTCCAGTTCTGCCTGCAAGGCTGGATCGAGCCTGAGGCGCGCCAGCTGGCGGAACAGTTCGGCTTCGTTCTCGCGCGTCTTGCTCAGCCGCTCGGCGGCGCGCGCCACGCGCTTGGAAACTTCATCCTCCTCGCGGCGGATGTCGCGCATCGCCTCTTCAAGGCTGGCCAGAGCCTGTGGGCCACGTATACTCATGGGCTTACCACTGGGTCACGGCGCCGCCCATGACGGGCACGGCGTATTGAACATCAAGGAAACCGCTCGATTTGCGGCCCATCAAGTTGGACTGGATGATGCCGTCGTCCCGCTTGTCGGCAGCTACGGAGTCATAGACCTCCTCGGAGACCCGCAGGCCCCACATCGAGACAGTTTCCGTCTGGCCGGTTTCCTCGTTGAGGATGGGCAGGGACAGGACATCGCCATCGGGCGTCAGTGCCTCGACGACAATATAGTAGTTGGTGGCGTCGGTATTGACCTCCGGGAAGGTCCAGAAGCCCGATTGCACGTCTTGGCGGTTGACCACGCGCAGCGAATATTCCTGCCGGAGCTTGTCGCGCAGCTCGGTCAGCCGCGCGACGCTGTCTTCGGCGCCCTCGCGATTGCCTTCGGCGGCATAGGCCTTGCCCCGGGCGACCAGCGCTTCGGCCTCGGTCACGGCCACCTGCACCTTGGTCTCATCGTAGATGGTCTGGTAGAGCGCATCCATCTGCGCCGGCAGGCCCTCGGTCAGCTCGATGCGGGCCTGCTCGGCCTGCCCGCGCTGATAGGGCTGCCAGATGCCAAAATAGCCAACGCCCAACACCACCAGAGCCACGAGCGCCACCATCACCGGACGGCCCCAGACCTTGCGGCCGACATAGAGGCGAGCCATCGTCGTGCCAAAGCCCGGCGCGGGCGGTTCATAGGTGAAACGGCTTTCGGCGAGTGCAGACACGCCCTCCCGCAGGATATGGTCGGGCACGTCTATGCCCTGCTGGTGGTAAACCGCGCGCAGCTTCTCGATAAGCTGCTTTTCGCGTGCTGCCCCGTCGAGCTCGCGCGTCACCAGATCCTGCCGGTGACGGAGCGTGTCGACCACGTCCATCGCCAGCATGACTTCGTCCAGAGGGGCAGCGGCTTTTGCCGTCGCGTCACTCATAAATGGCCTTCACCCCTTGTCCCGGCGTCTCAGGAACGGGTTTCGAGCAGGAGGGCATTGCCCTCTGCGGCCAGCGTCGCCAGGCGCCGCTTGCCGTCTTCCACGGCATCGCGGATTTCGGCCGAGTTCTTGGTAGAGGCCACGCGCATCTCGTTGATGATGGTGCGGCTCTTCTCCTGGAAGTTGACCACGCTATCGACCAGCTTCTTGACGGCATCGGCGCGCACGGTCGGACCATAGCCGGCCCGGACGGCTTCTTCCTGCACCTTGTCGCCGATCTCCGAAAGCGTCTCGAGCGACTTGCTCATGCCTTCCTTCATCGCGTTCAGCGTCTCGGTGCTCTCATGCAGGCCGAACATGCCGGTGAACGAGGCCGAAAGCGCCGTCAGCACGGTCTCGTTGGTCGAGAAGAACGAGATCGACTGCTGGTAGACGCGCTCCTTGGCGTTGGTGGTCTGCATCAGCCGCGCCATCACCACTTCCGACGTATTGTAGGAAATGGTGAGGTTATCGGAGAGGTCCTTGGCGATCTGGTAGCGCTTTTCCTCGTTCTGCATTTCGCGCAGGCGCTCGTCGCGCGCCATTTCAAGGCGGGCGCGATCGGCGGGAACGTTGCCGGCATAGGCCGCCAGCTCGTCAGCGGCTTTTTGCAGGATGTTCTTCTTTTCATTGAGGCGCGTTTCGGCCGTTGCCAGCACTTCTAGCGCCATCACTTCGGACTGCTTGAGCGCGCCGCGGAAGTCGCGATAGGCCTCGAGAATGGTGTGCTCGCGGTCGATCTGGTCCTTGGTATCGGCAGTGACGGCGAGGTAGGTGTCGCGGATCTTGTTGAAGCGGGTGGCAATGTCACCGCGGCTGATCTTCATCCAGACATTGGAGACGCGCTCGAAGGCGTCGATCTTGTTGTCCTGGAGCTGGTCGACCATGCCCTTGGCATCGTCGCGGATGGAGTCAAACCCCTTGGTAATGTCCTCGTAGCGCTCGCCGATCTTCATTGCAGCGACCTGCTCGCGCACCACCTCATTGAAGGCGCTGGCCTGGCTGAGCGTGCGGCCGATCAGGATGACCCGGGTTTCGTCGAGTTCGGTAATCTGCTGCAGCAGGCCCGTGATCGGCGCCTCGCCCTGGCTTTCCGGCCAGATGCCCAGATCGCGGATGGCGTTGACGGCCTTGTCCAGATACTGCAACGGCTTCTCGTTCAGCACGGAAACGGTGCTGGCAGGGGTCGCAGTGGTGGTCACTTGGTCGGTCATGCTGGGCTCCCTTTGAACTGGGCCGATCCGGCAAGCTGCCGGTCGGCTCTAGATTGCTTTTGCGGCCCGGCCTGACAATTGCAAGTCGGCGTCGGGACAACTATTTAGATCATATTGGTGCGAAAAAGCCGCACGTAAAGAGTGGGAACCCGCAATGCCCCAATGCCCCGGCGGCGCTACAGCAAACCGGACCCTGAAGGGGCGTCTCGTCTGATGGATTTCGGCGGACGCTATCGTATCGGCGCCGGTCGCGAGGCCGTCTGGAACGCCCTCAACGATCCCCAGATGCTCAAGGCGGCGATCCCCGGCTGCAGTTATATTGACTGGTCGGGCCCGGCTACGCTGGACCTGGCCATTACGGTCAATCTGGGCGTCATGAAGCCAGTCTTCAAAGGGGAACTGGCGCTGTCCAATGTCGATACGGCCCGAAGCTACACGCTGTCGGGCAAGGGCAAGGGCGGTTTGCTGGGTCTTGCCGAAGGCAGCGCCGACATCACCCTGACCGATGACGGTGCGGCGACACTACTCTCCTTCGGGGCGACGGGCGGCGCATCGGGCCAGATCATGAAGCTGGGCAAGGCCATTGTCGGCAATTCGGCCCAGAAGATCATCGATGGCTTTTTCGAGCGGTTTGCCGACGCCATGGGCGTCGAGATCACGCCGCTCGGGCCGGCCTGAGCTGCAGGCGCAACGCTTGCTTAACCATGGCGCAATTGACCTGAACTGCGCCATGATTTCGCCGCGCCCGATCCGCTACACAGGATGCAGTTCAACGCAATTTGTATCAAATCCATCATGTCATCCCAGTCACGCGACAGCCTCGCTCTTTACCTCATCGCCGCCCTTGCCGTGATGGTCACCATGTATGCCGATCTGGACCTGACCGCGATGTTCCAGGGGCTCCTGGCGCGCTTCTAGCAGCAGAATTGCCCGCGGCGCGGTCCGGTCGCGGGCAGGGGCCCGGGTTGTCCCTAACGAATTTTGACCATTCGGAAAAATTACGCGCCTTCCCCCTTGCGGCAAAGGCCATTGCACGATTTTATTCCTTGTTAGCGCACGCAGATTGACCAACGGGCTTGGTTCCGGTGCTGGTGCGAGACAGGGAGACGTAAATCAATGAAAATTTCTAAGCTTTCCAAGGCCTTCGCCGGTGGTGTCGCACTCAGCGCCGTTCTGGCTGGTGCAGCATTTGCCGACGGCGCCCTCGTCTATGACGGTGGTGGCAAGTTCGACAAGTCGTTCAACGAAGCCGCCTATACCGGTGCCGAACGCTTCAAGGCCGAAGGCGGCGCCTATCAGGACCTGGAAATCTCGGGCGACGCCATGCGCGAACAGGCGGTGCGCCAGTTCGCCTCGCGCGGCAACAACCCGATCGTGCTGCCGGGCTTTTCGTGGGAAACCGCTCTGCGCGCCGTTGCGCCGGAATTCCCCGATACCAAGTTCACCATCATCGACACTGTCGTCGACCTGCCCAACGTGCAGTCGGTGGTCTTCAAGGAACACGAAGGCTCCTACCTCGTGGGTATCCTTGCTGCCATGCAGTCCGAATCGGGCAAGATCGGCGTTGTGCCGGCCTTCAACTTCGACCTGCTCGAAGCCTTTGCCTGCGGCTATGCCCAGGGCGCCAAGTCGGTCAATCCGGACATCGAGGTCATCGAGACCTATGTCGGCACCGGCTTTGAAGCCTTCAACGACCCGGTCAAGGCCACCGAAGTTGCCCGTTCGCAGCTCGACCAGGGCGTGGACGTGATCTTCCAGGTGGCCGGTGGTGCTGGCGCCGGTGTGCTCCAGGCTGCTGCCGACGCCGGCAAGTATTCCATCGGCGTGGATAGCAATCAGAACCACCTCCATCCCGGTTCGGTCCTGACCTCGATGCTCAAGCGCGTCGACGTCGCCACCTACAATGCCATGAAGGGCGTGGAAGACGGTACCTGGGCTCCCGGTGTGATCACCCTGGGCCTAGCCGAAGAAGGCGTTGGCGCTGCATTTGACGACAACAATGCCGCCCTCATCACTGACGAAATGAAGGCGGCCGTCGAAAAGGCCACTGCCGACATCATCTCGGGCGCCATCACCGTGCACGATTTCCGCACCGACAAGACCTGCGAAGCCCTCTAAGGCTCCCAACAAGGGGTTAGACTGCGATGACAGGTCTTAACCCGACAAACGAGCAGCGGTCCTCCGGGACCGCTGCCTCTGCGCTCGCTATCGAGCTTGTCGGCATCAACAAGCATTTCGGTCCGGTTCACGCCAACAAGGACATTCACCTGGCCATTAGGCGTGGCACGGTGCATGGCATTGTGGGCGAAAACGGCGCCGGCAAATCGACCCTGATGTCGATCCTCTATGGCTTCTACACCGCCGATAGCGGCGAAATCCGCGTCAACGGCACGGTGCAGAACATTACCGACAGCCGCCACGCCCTGGCACTAGGCATCGGCATGGTGCACCAGCACTTCATGCTGGTCGACAATTTCAGCGTGCTCGAAAACGTCGTGCTGGGGGCCGAGGATTCGGCGCTGCTGCGCCCGACGCTCAACAGGGCGCGCGATCACCTCAAGCAACTGGCGCGCGACTACGGCCTCGAAGTCGATCCCGATGCCATCATCGAGAACCTCTCGGTGGGCCAGCAGCAGCGCGTGGAAATTCTGAAGGCCCTCTATCGCGGCGCCGAGACCCTCATTCTCGACGAGCCCACCGGCGTTCTGACCCCTGCCGAGGCCGACCACCTGTTCCGCATCCTCGGCAAGCTGCGCGAGGAAGGCAAGACCATCATCCTGATCACGCACAAGCTGCGCGAGATCATGGCCATCACCGATGAAGTCTCGGTCATGCGCCAGGGCGCCATGGTCAAGACGCTTGACACCAGGGACACCTCGCCCGGCGAACTGGCCGAGCTGATGGTGGGCCGCCGCGTGCTGCTGCGCGTCGAAAAGGGTCCCGCCAATCCCGGCAAGGTCCTGCTCGACGTCAAGAACCTGATCGTCACCGACGATTTCAAGGTGCCGCGCGTCAAGAATATCAGTTTCCAGGTGCGCGCCGGCGAAATCGTCGGCATTGCCGGCGTGGCCGGCAACGGCCAATCCGAACTGCTCGAATCCATCGCCGGCATGCGCGACCAGCTGGGCGGCTCCATTGCCGTCAATGGCCAGGTGCTCTCGCTCGAAGGTGATGACGGCGCCGCCAGGGCGCGCGCGGCCGGACTCGCCCATGTGCCCGAGGACCGGTTGCGCATGGGTCTGGTGACAAATTTCATGGCCTGGGAAAACGCCATTCTTGGCTATCAGGACAAATATGGCCAAGGCCTTGGGCTCGACATCGACAAGGCGCGCTCGATTGCCGAAACCTATCTCAAGAAATTCGACGTCCGCCCCGCCAATCTCGATCTGAAGTCGTCCAATTTCTCGGGCGGCAATCAGCAGAAGATTGTCCTGGCGCGCGAGATGGAACGCGATCCCGACGTGCTGATCGTCGGCCAGCCGACGCGCGGGGTCGATATCGGCGCCATCGAATTCATCCACAACCAGATCATCAAGATGCGCGACGCGGGCAAGGCCATCCTGCTCGTTTCGGTGGAGCTGGACGAAATCCGCTCGCTGTCCGATCGCATCCTGGTGCTCTTCGACGGGCATCTGGTGGGCGAGGCCGATCCGGCCACCGCCGATGAAACCGAACTGGGGCTGCTGATGACAGGCTCGCATGCCGATGGCGTTGTCACCGAGCCGGGCACCTTGCCTGCGCATGAAACGCCGGTGCAGCAGACGCTGGTCGAAATGAGCCCCAAAGACAATTCCGGCAGGGATACCAACTGATGACCCCATTGCCACGCTGGGCCGACGTCGTCCTTCTGCCCCTGCTCAATGTCGCCCTGGCTTTCCTCGTAGGCGGCCTCATCGTTCTGGCCGTCGGGCAGAACCCGATCGAGGCCGTGGGCATCATGCTCTACGGCGCCTTCGGCTACGGCTCGGGCTTCGGCTACACGCTCTACTATACAACCGATTTCATCTTCGCCGGCCTTGCCGTGTCGCTGGCCTATCATGCGGGCCTGTTCAATATCGGACCCGAGGGGCAGGCCTATGTGGCTGGCCTCGGTGTCATCCTTGTCGGTCTCGCACTCAATGGCATGCACTGGGCGATCGTCTTCCCGCTGATGGTGCTTTGCGGCGCCGCTTTTGGCGGGGCCTGGGCCTTCATACCGGGCTATTTGCAGGCCAAGCGCGGCAGCCATATCGTCATCACCACCATCATGTTCAACTTCATAGCCACGGCCATGATGGGCTTTCTCATCAGCCGCGTGCTGAAGCCCGAGGGCGTCAATTCCGACGAAAGCGCGCCGCTCGAGGCCATTACCCGCGTGCCGCAGCTCAGGACCTTCATCGAGCTGTTCAGGAATTCGCCGGTCAACCTCACCTTCTTCCTGGCCATCGCCGCGCTGATCTTCGTCTACTGGCTGATCTGGCGCACCAAGTTCGGCTATGCCGTCCGGGCGCTTGGGCACAATCCGGTGGCTGCCAGCTATGCGGGCATCTCCAACCAGAAACTGATCATGATCGTCATGACCATGTCGGGCATGCTGGCTGCCATGGTTGCCGTCAACAATGTCGGCGGCGTGCAGGGGCGTCTCATTCTCAACTTCGTCAACGGCGCCGGCTTTGTCGGCATTGCTGTGGCCTTCATGGGCCGGGGCCACCCGGTGGGTGTGGGTCTTTCGGCGCTGCTCTTCGGCATTCTCTATCAGGGCGGGCAGGAACTGGCCTTCCAGATGCCGGGCATTACCCGCGAGATGATCGTCACCATCCAGGCGCTGGTCATTCTCTTCACTGGCGCCATGGGCGACATGCTGCGCGCGCCGCTGTCACGTCTGTTGACCCGACCTGAACCCTCGACGGGAGCCAAATGATGGACAGCTATCTCGTCGATCTGACCCTCATCCTCGACTCCACGGTGCGCCTCGCCGTCCCGCTGATCCTGGCGTGTCTGGCCGGCCTCTATTCGGAACGCGCCGGCATTGTCGATATCGGCCTTGAGGGCAAGCTCTTGGCCGGCGCCTTTGCGGCCGCCTCCATGGCGGCCGTGAGCGGCTCGGCCTGGCTCGGGCTGCTCGCCGGCATTGCCGCGGCGCTGATGTTCTCTGGCATCCATGGCCTGGCCTCGATCACCTTCAAGGGCAACCAGACCATTTCCGGCGTGGCGCTCAATTTCCTCGCCGCCGGTCTCACCACCTTCCTTGGCCAGTCATGGTTCCATCGCGGCGGCTATACGCCCCAGCTCTCCGGCGACCAGCGCTTCAACCCGATCACGCTGCCCTTCGCCAACGAGATCCGGGACGTGCCGATCATCGGCCAGATCTATTTCGAGCTGATCTCGGGCCACAATATCATCACCTATTTCGCCTTCATCGCTGTGCCGGTGACGTCCTGGGTGCTGTTCCGCACCCGCTTTGGTCTGCGTATGCGCGCCGTGGGCGAAAACCCCAAGGCCATCGATACGGCCGGCATTTCGGTGACGCGCCTGCGCTATCAGGCCCTGATCATCACAGCCGTGCTGGTGGGTATTGGCGGCGCCTATCTCTCGATCGCCCAGTCGGCAGGGTTCAACAACAACATGTCGGCCGGCCGCGGCTATATCGCGCTGGCGGCGCTGATCTTTGCCAAGTGGCGGCCCGGCCCGGCGCTGCTGGTCTGTCTCATGTTCGGCTTCCTCGACGCGGTCCAGTTCCGCATCCAGGGCCAGAGCTTCCCGATCATCGGCGAAGTGCCGGTGCAGGCCATCCAGGCGCTGCCCTATGTGCTGACGGTAGTCCTGCTCGCCGGTTTCATCGGCCGTGCCGTGGCCCCCAAGGCCGCTGGCATACCCTATACCAAGGAGCGCTAGGGCCTTCGGGCCCGGCGCCGAAAGCGATGACCATGCAAGAGATAGACAAGGCCCTCTTCGAGGCCGCCGAAGCCGTTCGTGCGCGGGCCTATGCGCCCTATTCGAAGTTCCAGGTGGGCGCCGCTATCCTGGCCGACGACGGCAGGATCTATGCCGGCTGCAATGTCGAAAACGCCGCCTATCCGGTCGGCAATTGCGCCGAGCCCAGCGCCATCGCCGCCATGATTGCGGGCGGCGGCAAGCGGATCAGGCGCATCTACGTGACCGGCCCCGGCACCATGCCGGTCACCCCCTGCGGCGGTTGCCGCCAGCGCATCCGCGAATTCGCCGATCCCGACGTGGAAGTGATTTCCCATGGCGTCGACGGCACCCCGCTAGTGCAGACGCTGGGCCAGTTGCTGCCGCATTCCTTCGGCCCGGAGTTCCTCGGCAAATGAGCAGGTCACCCCTCATCCGCCCTTCGGGCACCTTCTCCCACAAGGGGAGAAGGGGGGCACCGTACCTCCCGACGCACCGCGCTACCCCTCGCCCCTTGTGGGAGAGGGTGGATCGGCCGAAGGCCGAGACGGGTGAGGGGTATCGGCGCGCTGGAGGACAGCAATGAGCAAGCCTGCCAAGACCATCCGAAAGATTGCGGGGAACGAACCGATCAGCGCCGCTTTGGTGCTGGGCTCGGGCCTCTCTTCCATCGGCGAGCTGATGGAGGACAAGGTCCTCATCCCTTATTCGGAATTGAAGGGCTTTCCCGGCGGGGGTGTCTCGGGCCATGGCCGCGATCTCATCATCGGACGGATGGGCGGCAAGCGCATTGCGGTCCTCACCGGCCGCGAGCATTATTACGAACACGGCAATGCCGCCGCCATGCGTCCGGCGCTGGAGACAATCGCCGAACTCGGCGCGCAGACGCTGCTGCTGACCAATTCGGCGGGTTCGGTGGATGGGCGCTTCCAGCCCGGCGACCTGATGCTGATTGCCGATCACATCAACTATGCTGGCATGAATCCGCTCATCGGTGAACCCACCGACCGCCGCTTTGTGAACATGGTCAATTGCTACGACCTCGACCTGCGCGCCAAGGCAACAGGGATTGCGCAGCGCTTCGACTATGCGCTCGGGGAGGGGGTCTATCTCTGGTATTCGGGCCCCAGCTTCGAAACGGTCGCCGAAATCCAGATGGCCATGCGCCTCGGCGCCAATGCAGTAGGCATGTCGACGGCACCCGAAGTCATCCTCGGGCGTTTCCTTGGCATGAAGGTCTGGGCCTGTTCGTCCATCACCAATATGGGCGCGGGCCTGTCGAGTGAAAATATCAGCCATGAGCATACCAAGCACATGGCCGTAGAGGGCGCGGAGAAGCTGAAAAAGCTCATCCCCGCGCTGGTGGAGGAGCTATGAGTCTCAAGGTCGTCGACACCGCGCATTCAGAGGCCGGTCACAAGCGCAATCCGGGCTATCCGCTGGACCTCGACTGGGTCGAGCGCGTGCGCATGAACCGCTCGGCGCTGGAACGCCGCGCCGGCTCCATTGGTGCGCGCCGTACCGTCAAGAAAGACTATCAGCTGGCCTGGCTCCTGAAGGCGATCACCCTGATCGACCTGACCACGCTCAATGCCGACGATACCGATGGCCGGGTCGAACGCCTCTGCGCCAAGGCCCGCAACCCGATCCGCCGTGATATTCTCGACCAGCTCGGCATGGGCAATCGCCGCATCCTGCCCGGCGCCGTCTGCGTCTATCACACCTTTGTCGGCACTGCGGTCAGGGCGCTCGAAGGTAGCGGCATACCGGTTGCCGCCGTGTCCACCGCTTTCCCGCATGGCCTCGCCCCGGTCGAAACCAAGATCGCCGAGATCGAGGCTTCGGTGAGGGATGGCGCCGAGGAAATCGACATCGTAATCGAGCGCGGCATGGTGCTCAGAGGTGACTGGCAAGCGCTCTATGACCAAGTAAGAGCCTTCCGCAAGGCCTGCGGCGACGCACATATCAAGACCATCCTGGGCACCGGCGAACTGGCCACCCAGACCAATATCGCCAAGGCCTCGCTGGTCTGCATGCTGGCCGGCGCCGATTTCATCAAGACCTCCACCGGCAAGGAAAAGGTCAACGCCAACCTCGTGACGTCGCTGACCATGATCCGCATGATCCGCTGGTTCGCCGAGGAAACCGGCATCGAGATCGGCTACAAGCCCGCCGGCGGCATCGCCACGGCCGGCGACGCGCTCAAATACATGGCGCTGATGAAGGAAGAACTGGGCACCCACTGGCTCCAGCCGCACCTCTTCCGCTTCGGCGCGTCGAGCCTTCTCACGGACATTGAACGCCAGCTCGAACATGGCCTGACCGGGCACTATGCGGCTGATTACAGGCAGCCGATGGTGTGATGATTTTGGAGGGGACGAAGGCCCCCTCATCCGGCGCTCACGCGCCACCTTCTCCCACGAGGGGAGAAGGGAAGAGAACCGAGAGCTCTCCGCGTTGCCCTTCTCCCTTGATGGGAGAAGGTGCCCGAAGGGCGGATGAGGGTGGGGCTACGCCACCCGGAGGAAAGCATGAACAAGATCGCGCAAATCTTCGATAGCCTTGACTATGGTCCCGCCCCCGAGGCGCCCGATCAGGCCAATGCCTGGCTCGATAGTCATGGTCGCAAGTTCGGCCATTTCATCAATGGCAAATGGACCAAGCCGGGCAAGACTTTTGCCAGCGACAATCCTGCCAATGGGCAGAAGCTGGCCGACATTACCGACGGCACGGCCGAAGATGTCGATGCGGCGGTCAAGGCCGCCCGCGCTGCCTTCAAGACCTGGTCGGCCCTGTCCGGCTACGAGCGCGGCAAGTATCTCTATGCCATCGCCCGATCCGTGCAGAAGCATGCGCGCCTGTTTGCCGTGCTCGAAAGCATGGACAATGGCAAACCGATCCGCGAGAGCCGCGACGCCGATATTCCGCTGGTGGCGCGCCATTTCTATCACCACGCCGGCTGGGCCACGCATCTCTCCACCCAGTTCCCCGACCACGTCCCCTACGGCGTCTGCGGGCAGATCATCCCCTGGAATTTCCCGCTCTTGATGCTGGCCTGGAAGATCGCGCCGGCTCTGGCCGCCGGTAATACGGTCGTGCTCAAGCCCGCTGAATTCACCTCGCTCACGGCTCTGCTGTTCGCCGAAATCTGCGAGCGCATCGGCCTCCCCAAGGGCGTCGTCAATATCGTCACCGGCGAGGGCGATACCGGCGCTGCCATTGTCAACCACCCCGATATCGACAAGATCGCCTTCACCGGCTCGACCGAAGTGGGCAAGATCATCCGCGCCGCCACGGCTGGCTCGGGCAAGGGTCTATCGCTCGAGTTGGGCGGCAAGTCGCCCTATATCGTCTTCGAAGATGCTGATCTCGACAGCGCCGTCGAAGGCCTCGTCGAAGCCATCTGGTTCAATCAGGGCCAGGTCTGCTGCGCCGGTTCGCGCCTCCTGGTGCAGGAGAGCATCGAGGAGCGCTTCCTCGCCAAGGTGCGTTCCCGCATGGCCAAGCTGCGCGTCGGCGATCCGCTGGACAAGTCTGTCGATATTGGCGCGCTGGTTGCCCCGGTGCAGGTCGAGCGCATCCGCGACCTGATGAAGAAGGGCGTGGCCGAAGGCGCCGTGGTCTATGAGCCCGATGGGCAATTGCCTGCCAATGGCTGTTTCCTCAAGCCCGCGCTCGTCACCAATGTTTCCCCGGCCAATACGTTGGTCAGCGAAGAAATCTTCGGGCCGGTCCTGGTCGCCATGAGCTTCCGCACGCCGGAAGAAGCAGTGGCGCTGGCCAACAATACCAAATATGGCCTCGCCGCCACGCTCTGGAGCGAGAACATCAACCTCGCGCTCGACATTGCGCCAAAACTCAAGGCCGGCGTGGTCTGGATCAACGGCACCAACAACTTTGACGCAGCCGTAGGCTTCGGTGGCTACAAGGAAAGCGGCTTTGGTCGCGAGGGCGGCCGCGAAGGCATGAGCGTCTATCTCAAGCCAAGTTGGGAAAAAGCGTTGAAGGCCGCTCCCGCCAGCGCGGCTCCCGCGAAGGCCACAGCCAATCCGCTCGACAGCGATGGTCTCGACCAGACCGCAAAAATGTATATCGGCGGCAAGCAGGCCCGCCCTGACTCTGGCTACAATCGCCCGGTGCTCAATGCGAAGGGTGAACTGATCGGCGAAGTCGGCGAGGGTAACCGCAAGGATATCCGCAATGCCGTGGAAGCCGCCCGCGCCGCCCTGGGCTGGGGCACCACCGCGGCCCATGCCCGCGCGCAAATCCTCTATTTCCTCGCGGAAAACCTCGACTATCGTCGCGATGAATTCGCCGCCCGCATCAAGGCGCAGACCGGCGAGGATGGAGCTGCCGAAGTCACTCAGTCCATCGAGCGACTCTTTGCCTTTGCCGGCTGGGCCGACAAATATGATGGCGCCATTCATAACCCGCCCCAGCGCATGGTCGCCGCCGCCATGGTCGAACCCTTGGGCGTCATGGGCATTGTCGCCCCACCGTCACGGCCGCTTTTGGCTTCAGTGGCGCTGCTTGCCCCGGCCATTGCCATGGGCAATACGGTGGTGCTGGTCCCGTCTGATCGCAGCCCACTGTCGATGACCGATTTCTACCAGGTGCTGGAAACCTCCGACATGCCCTCGGGCGTGGTCAATATCGTCACCGGCGACAGCGTCACCCTGGCCAGGACGCTGGCCGAACATGACGGCGTCGACGGCATGTGGTTTGCCGGCAGTGCCGAGGCCTCCGCCATGGTCGAAAAGGCATCGGTGGGCAACCTCAAGCAGACCTGGACCAGTCGGGGGCTTTACTACGACCTCGCCGATCCACGCTTTGCCGGGACCTATTTCCTGAGCAAGGCGACGCAGGTGAAAAACGTGTGGATTCCTTACGGGGCGTGAGTCCCCCTCATCCGGCGCTACGCGCCACCTTCTCCCCGAGGGGGAGAAGAATTGGCTCCACTCTCGCGACAAACGCTGGGCCATTCCTCTCCCCCTCGGGGAGAGGGTGCCCGAAGGGCGGGTGAGGGGGATGCGGAAACAATCGAGAAATTCATGGTCTTCCTCCCACAAGAAGTCATCCTGAAAAAGCGCAACGGCGAGAAGCTTCCGAGCCAAGACATCGCCCAGTTCATCCATGGCTTCGCCAATGGCAGCGTCTCGCATGCGCAGGCCGCTGCCTTCGCCATGGCGGTCTATTTCCAGGACATGTCCATGGACGAGCGCGTGGCGCTGACCCTGGCCATGCGCGATAGCGGCACCGTGCTCGACTGGTCCGACCTCGATGGCCCGGTGGCCGACAAGCATTCGACCGGCGGCGTGGGGGACAATGTTTCCCTGATGCTGGCGCCGATCCTGGCGGCCGTCGGCATATATGTGCCGATGATTTCGGGTCGCGGCCTCGGCCATACCGGCGGCACGCTCGACAAGTTCGATTCCATTCCCGGCTACCAGACCCAGCCGGACAATGCGCTCTTCCGCAAGGTGGTGAAGGAAGCCGGTTGCGCCATTATTGGCCAGACCGCCGATCTCGCCCCCGCCGACAAGACCCTCTATTCCATCCGCGATGTCACCGGCACGGTCGAATCCATCGCCCTCATCACCGCCTCGATCCTTTCCAAGAAGCTGGCTGCCGGTCTCGGCGCGCTGATCCTCGATGTGAAGACCGGCACCGGCGCCTTCATGCCCACGCTGGAACAGTCCCGGTCCCTCGCCGAAAGCCTTGTCACCGTCGCCAATGGCGCGGGCCTCAGGACCGGCGCGCTCATCACCGATATGAACGAGCCGCTGGCCTCGGCCGCTGGCAATGGTCTCGAAGTCCGCAATGCCGTCGACTTTCTGACCGGCTCCCACCAGGACGCGCGCCTCAAAGAGGTGACGCTGGCCCTCTGCGCCGAAATCCTCCTGATGACGGGCAAGGCCGACACGCCTTCCGCCGCCCGCGCACTGGTCGATGACGCCCTCGATTCCGGTCGCGCCACCGAACATTTCGGCAAGATGGTTGCGGCCCTGGGCGGTCCCGCCGACTTCATCGACAATATGGATACCCATCTCGCGCCGGCGCCCATCATCCGCGATGTCTTTGCCACGGGGCAGGGCACCATTTCGTCCATCGACACCCGCGGCGTCGGCATGGCCGTGGTGGCCCTGGGTGGCGGTCGCGCGACCCCGACGGATGTCATTGACCATCGCGTGGGCTTCGATCGTCTCGCCCCGCTGGGCGCCATGGCCGACCGGCAGACGCCCATTGCGCGCATTCACGCCGCTGACGAGGCCAGCGCTGCCGATGCCGAAGCGCGGCTGCGTCGCGCCTATGGGTTCGATGGGAATGTACCGCAAAACCCCCTCGTAGCGGGCAGGATTTCGCCAGCATGATCTCGTTTTCTCCACACCGTCATCGCCCGGCCCGTCCGGGTGATCCATGCGATGACGCGGCGCGCGCAGAACCGTGGATTGCCCGGACAAGCCGGGCAATGACGACGAACATATTGAACCGGATTTGAGGGAGGGACGCCATGCCCCGCGCCATTGTCTGCCTGCTCGACAGCGTCGGTATCGGCGGCGCGCCTGACGCCGCTGCCTATGGCGATGAGGGCTCGAACACCGTTGGCCACATTGCCGAATGGGCCGCATCCGGCCAGGCAGACCGCGCCGGACTGCGCGCTGGCCCGCTCCGTGTGCCGAACATGGATGCGCTGGGCCTCGGCGCCGCCATCAAACTGTCGACCGGCACCCTGCCCCCCAATCTCTCCGATACACCCATGGGCGGCCGCTTCGGTGTGGGCCGCGAAATCTCCAGGGGCAAGGACACGCCCTCGGGCCATTGGGAAATCGCCGGCGTGCCGGTACCCTTCGACTGGGGTTATTTTCCCCAGACCGAGCCGACATTCCCGCCCGGGCTGATTGCAGAATTCTTGCAGCGCACGGGTCTTCCCGGCATCCTCGGCGACAAGCATGCTTCTGGCACCGACATCATCGCCGAACTGGGCGAAGAGCATATCCGCTCTGGCATGCCCATCTGCTACACCTCCATCGACAGCGTGTTCCAGATCGCCGCTCATGAGAGCCATTTCGGCCTCGATCGCCTCTATGAAATCTGCAAGATCGCTTTCGAGCTGACCGAACCGCTCAAGATCGGCCGCGTCATCGCCCGCCCCTTCGTAGGCGAAAGCGCAGCGACCTTCAAGCGCACCGGCAATCGCCGCGACTTTGCCATTTCCCCGCCCGAGCCGACCCTGCTCGACCGCAATCAGGCCGCGGGCAACCAGGTTTTTGCCATCGGCAAGATTTCCGACATCTATGCCGGCCATGGCGTGACCCATAAGCTCAAGGGCACCGGCATTCCGCAGCTTTTCGACCGCACGCTCGAAGCCATGGAAATGGCCGGCGACCGGGCATTCATCATGACCAATTTCGTCGATTTCGATAGCGAATACGGTCATCGCCGCGATGTGCCCGGCTATGCCGCCGCGCTGGAACTGTTCGACAGCCGCCTGCCCGAGATCATCGCCAGGATGCGCCATGACGATCTGCTGGTGCTGACGGCCGACCACGGCAACGATCCGACCTGGCCTGGCACCGATCACACGCGAGAACAGGTGCCGATCCTGGTCTTTTCCCCAGCCCTGCCGATGGGAGAGATTGGCATTCGCCAGAGCTTCGCTGATATAGGTGAAAGCATAGCCGCCTGGCTGGGGCTCGCGCCCGGCCGTCACGGCAAGTCATTCTTGTGAAAACCAAAGAGGTGTGTCGATGAGCAGAGTCGAAGGCAATGTGACGGTCATCGATCATCCCCTGATCCAGCACAAGCTGACCATCATGCGCAACAAGGAGACTTCCATTGCCGGTTTCCGGCGGCTCCTGCGCGAGATTGCGCATCTGATGTGCTATGAAGTCACGCGCGATCTCGAACTGGAAATGATCCCGATCGAAACGCCGATGTCGCAGATGGATTCTCCGGCCATCAAGGGCAAGAAGCTGGTCTTCGCCTCCATCCTGCGCGCCGGCAACGGCCTGCTCGACGGCATGCTCGACCTGGTGCCGGCCGCCCGCGTCGCCCATATCGGCATCTATCGCGATCACGAGACGCTCGAGCCGGTCGAATACTATTTCAAGGCGCCGTCCAATCTCGAGGACCGCCTGATCATTGTCGTCGATCCGATGCTGGCCACCGGCAATTCGGCCACCGCCGCCATGGAAAAGCTCAAGGAGCGCGGCGCCAACAACATCCGCTTCCTGTGCCTGCTGGCCGCGCCCGAAGGCATCAAGCACTTCTCCGAGGCTCATCCCGACGTGCCGATCTTCACGGCCTCCATCGACAGCCACCTCAACGAGAAGGGCTATATCGTGCCAGGTCTCGGCGATGCCGGCGACCGCATGTACGGCACGAGGTAACCTCTTTCCTCTCCCCATCGGGGAGCAGAACCGAGGCGGTGAGGGGGCTGTCGCCACCCTAGCTGAACCTCCCCCTCATCCGGCGCTTCGCGCCACCTTCTCCCCGATGGGGAGAAGACTAGGGTGGAACTGCGAAAGGGAATAAAATGGCAAAACTCGCTCATTCGATGATCCGCGTCATCGACGAGGAGAGGTCGGTCGATTTCTATCGCCGCGCCTTCGGACTCGAAATCGTCAACCGGCTTGCCTTTGCCGATTTCACGCTGGTCTACATGGCCCATGAACTCGGCGGCTTCGAGCTGGAGCTGACCATCAATCACGGCCGCACCGAGCCCTATGATCTGGGCGATGGCTATGGGCACCTGGCTGTTATCGTCGACAATCTCCAGGCCGAATACGATCGCTTCACCGCCGAGGGGTTCACCGTCGGCAAGCTGGTGGATTTCAAGAACGGCACTGTGCCGGTCGCCCGCTTCTTCTTCGCCACCGATCCCGATGGTTACAAGATCGAAGTCATCCAGCGCGGCGGCCGGTTCCAGTAGATATGCTTCTTTCCTCTCCTCCTCGGGAGAGGTGGCACGGCGCAGCCGGGTCGGTGAGGGGGATATCTCCATTCTCGCTGAAACATCCCCCTCATCCGGCGCTACGCGCCACCTTCTCCCCGAGGGGGAGAAGAATGGAAGATGTTATTTCGCCTTGAGCGGCAGCCCCAGCGCGATCAGGTCGGCGCGCAGATGCACCGGATCTCTGAAATGGATGCCCTTCATGCCGTATTTGCGCGCGGCCACGATATTGGGCTCGCTATCGTCGATGAAGACGCAGGCTTCGGGCGCCAGGCCATAGCGCTCGCAGAACACGCGATAGAGCCGCGGATCGGGCTTCACGAGGCCTTCGAGGCCAGACACGACGACACCGTCGAACTTCTCGAGGAACGGCCATTCTCCAAGGCAGCTCACCCATTTCTCCCAGGAGAAATTGGTGATCGCGAAGGTGGGGATGTCCTGCTCGATCAGCTCGTTATGGATGTCGATCGTGCCCTGGTAGAAGCCGTTGAAGGTCTCTTTCCAGCGCAGGTCGAAGGCCTGGATTTCGCGCCAGTATTTCGGAAAGCGCGTAATCAGCTTGGCGACACCCTCGGCATAGATTTCGCCGGCGTCGAATTCCAGGTTCCAGTCGCCGGTGCACACATTCTGGTGGAACCACAGGGCATCTTCCTCGCTCTCGAACAGCTTGCGGAACAGATACATCGGGTTCCAGTCGACGAAGACGCCGCCCAGGTCGAAGACGGGGATGATGGTATCGTTCTCGTGCATAGCGCTTCCGGTAGTCAGGGGAGGAATGCCTGGCTTGTGCCACGGCGTCCACCGCCGGGCAAGCCAGCCGGGCGCGGCGTTTGGGCTTAGGGGCTCAGGGTGATCGTGCCGCCGAAGCGGGGCAGGAAAAAGCTCGAGCGGAAGAGAGAGACGGTGTTGTCGAAGATCATGTTCGTCACCGGCGGATAGGAATAGCGGGCCTCCGCCGCAATCACCATGCGCCCTCTGGAAATGTCGATCATTTCCTGGGGCAGGGGATATTCGTCACCCACCGTATAAGGTGTCGTGCTGGACATGTCATTGCCATCGAATTGGCGGGTCCATACCACGGTCGGGTTCCCGTCCGCATCCACGGCCACAGCCGTCACCACCTGCAGCAGGTCGTCGAGCGAATGCGTCTGCATCGTGCTGCCCGCAGCGCGGAAATAGTCCAGCATCGTGCCCGTTGAAATGGTCTGGTCCGATCGGGCCACGAGGTCCCCCACGGCGCCCGCGGTCGACTGCACTTTCCGGTCGGTGATGATGAGCAGGCTGGCTTCCAGCGTGCCCAGATAGACCATCAGCATGACCGGCAGGATCAGCGCAAATTCGACCACTGCCGCGCCGCCTTCGCTGTGCCGCAATCGCTTGAGCGCGGCCCTGATGGTGCGTCCGCCAGGCATCAGAATGGCTCGTTCTGGAAAACGGCGGTCGACCCCATCAGGCGGCGTCCGTCGGCCATGTTCGAAAGGCCCAGGGGGCCAAGCTGCAGGACGATCGGGTAGCGATAATAGACCTGCGCCACCACTACGGATTTGCCCTGGCCAGCCGCGAAGCTCTGGGTCTCCGTCCAGTCGCAGGGCGCCACGCATGGGCGCGGGATCGGGGGTTGGGTGGTCGCGGACTGGAAGTTGGTCACCACATTGACGCGCACATGCAGGCCCGCGGCGCAATCGGGGAACAGACCATAGAGCCGCGCGCAGATCGCCGCTCGGAACTGGTCGGCATCCATGTTGGCATTCTGCGCCTGCCCGGTGCGAATGGTGCGCGACACGTCATAGACGGCGCTTTCCAGCACCTGCGAGGCCAATAGCACGACCGAAGTCTGGATGATGGCGCCGATAATGCTGAAGAAGGGAAAGGCCAGGACGCCGAATTCAACGGCCGTGACGCCGCCGTCGTCGCGAGCGAAGCGACGCAACTGCCGGTGCAGGACCTTCCTCATTCCGTCGAGCACCATCCTCCGGCCCCGCTTGTTACCTTGCGGGCAGACTATGTGGAGACCCTAACTCAAAGGTTAGTTTATCGCTGAAGACTGTGCGGGCCGCGATACTTGGTTAAACATCGGCTAACACGGCGACCACGTTCGCGCCCGACGGGCCTAATTAGCCGCTGATTGCACCAGCTGTGACGAGGCCAGGGTCTGGCCCGAAAAGCCCGGGTCGTCACCCATCATCACCACCGGCTGACAGGTGGGCGCGCAGGAGAGGGAGGTGCGGTTGAGACCCTGATAGACGGTCATCACGCCGGCCGTCATCTGTACGACCTCCACCAATGTGTCGGCCACCGGTTCGCCGCGGCTGTCGAGCACGATCAGATTGGTCTGGCCATAGCTCTTGCCGGTCAGGATCAGCGTCTGCGGGTCCTGGATGGTGACATCGGCAATGCCGGGATTGCCCACGATGACCGTTGCGGCCGGTGCGCTGATCCGCAACACCCGCGCCATGTTCACATTGACATTGATCGGGGCGCCGTCCTGGGCCTGGGCGGGCATTGGTGCGGCAAGGCTGGTGGCAAGCAGCAAGGCAATGGCGGCGGGACGGAACATGGCGAAAATCCGGAACTGGTACTCTGTTCCTCTAGGATCACGCGGAATGGTAAATACTTGGCAAACGCGCCATTCGGCGATGGTTCTCCTGCGCCTCGATGTGGGTGTTGACTATTTATTGGAGCTGATTGGGCGCTGTGCGAATTAACGATAAGTTAACTGGACGCAGGCTGCGCAGTTCTACAAAGGCGTGCATTTAGATAAACTTTTATCATTTGCAGCAACTCTTGGATCATCAAGAAATTCGCTAGCGATCTTGGTGGTTTGGGTGGCTTTCGAGTTAACGCTATTTCAACCTGTGAAAGATAGCGTTTGGACATGTTCGATCTGTGACGTGGTCCGACACTGCAGTCACTTCAGAACGTGTAAAAAGGAGCCTGGGAATGAACATTTTCGCACGTTTCGCGCAGGACGAGTCGGGCGCGACCGCAATCGAGTACGGCCTGATCGCCGCACTCATCTCCGTTGGTATCATTGCCGCCGTTTCGACGCTGGGCAATGGTCTGGCCAACGTCTTCGGCGAGATCAACAATCAGCTCTCGTTCGACTAAGAGCGCGTAAGCGACGTCGATATTCATTGTCGACGGCATCACCGATAGTGATGCGCCAATGCGTCTGCGGGCTCATCCGTCATGGGTGAGCCCGCGACTTCTGATCATCTTGGCGAGGAATTGGAATGTCTGGACCAATGGGGATCAGTTCTGGACTTGCAGCCGTATACGCGCGCTTCATTCGCGACGAGAACGGCGCCACCGCAATTGAATATGCGTTGATCGCCTCATTGCTCTCCATGGCCGTCCTTGGGTCCGCCTTCTTGCTGGGCGGCGGCCTTGAAGGTCTCTGGGGCTACATCCGCAATGAAGTCACCGCGGGCCTGTCCCGCTAAGCGAGCCTACACTCCCCGCCATTCGCCATTTCTTAAACGAACCGTGCCCATACTGGCCGGGTTCGGGGGCAATCGTTTGCCGGGAGGATGACATGTTCCAGATTACAGCGCTGTTTTTCTTTCCCCTGCTGATGGCTTTTGCCGCCTCGTCCGATTTGCTGACCATGCGCATTTCCAACAAGTTGGTCCTGCTCCTGGCCGCCGGTTTCGTGGTCGTGGCCCTGCTGGTGGAAATGCCCTTGCAGCAATTCGCTCTGCATCTCCTGTGCGCCTTCATTGTGCTCGTCGTCGCCTTCGGCATGTTCGCCATGCGCTGGATTGGCGGCGGTGACGCCAAGCTGGCCGCCGCCACGACGCTGTGGCTCGGTTTCGGCCTCACTTTGCCCTACCTTATCTATACGGCCCTTCTAGGCGGGGCGCTGACCCTTGCCGTCCTTGCCTTGCGCCGGCTGCCCCTGATCCCTGCCATCTCGCGTTTCCGCTGGCTTGAGCGCCTGCATGACAAGAAGCAGGGCGTTCCCTACGGGGTGGCCATGGCGATTGCGGGCCTGCTCACATATTCCAACACGGCGATCTTCGCGAGCCTCGCCGCCTGACCATATCGCAGATCCAGTACTGGTGACCCGACGCTCCCGCAGGAAACTGTGGGCGCGTGTTGCTGTTTGCAATGTCGTTTGCAAAAAGCAAGCATTCATAACTCGTTAACGAGTTTTGCAAAGTTCTGATTAACTAAACTTTGACCCTTTGGTCTCATAGTTCAGCCGGTGGAAATGGGCCTTTATTGCCCCCAACCGGAGTAGGTCATGAGGCCGGCGCGTATTATCCTGTTGTTGGTAGCCCTGGTGGCTGGTTCGCTTGCTGCCTTCCTGGTGACGCGCGGTGGGCGGGCTCCGGCCCCGACAACCACGACAGTCACGCAGGTGGTTGAGGAGGCCAAGGCCCAGGTTCTGGTGGCCAAGGCGCCTATCGGTGTCGGCGAGCGCCTCAGTGCCGACCGCGTTGAGTGGCAGGATTGGCCGGAAGGCGCCCTGCGCTCCGAATATGTCACCGTGTCCGCCATGCCCGACGCCCCGGCGCAATTGACCGGCGCTGTCGCCCGCTTCGAATTCTTCCCCGGCGAGCCGATCCGCGAGGCCAAGCTGGTCCGCGCCGATCAGGGTTATCTGTCCGCCGTTCTGTCGGCCGGCAAGCGCGGCGTCTCGGTTTCCGTGACGCCGGCCTCCAGCGCCGGCGGCTTCGTGGTCCCCAACGATCATGTCGACGTGCTGCTCACCACCTCGTCCGATATGGGCCAGCGCTCCGAAGTCATCCTCTCCAATGTTCGGGTTCTCGCCATCGGCAAGCGTCTGGGCGAGATGGGCGTCACCGGCGGCGACGAGACCGGCGCCGAGGCCAGCCCGACCCCGGTCACCTTCGACAATGCCACCATCGCCACCCTGGAGCTCGATCCGGCCGAGGCGGAAACGCTGGTCAATGCATCCACCCGCGGCCAGCTCAGCCTGACCCTGCGCTCGGTGGTCGATTTCAATCGCGTCGATGCAACGCCCGTCACCACCAACCAGGCCGTCCGGCTGATCCGCTACGGCAAGGAGCAGAGCGTCCTGGCCGGCAGCGGTTCCAGCGGGCAGGGCTACAGTGCCGCCGACGCCTCCACGCCTGACACCTCATTCCCGGCGGCGACCGAAACGCCGCAGGTCCTGCCGCAGTAGGGGCAAGAGATGATGCACATGACCCAGACCTCCAAGTTCCGCTGCTCATCCCGCGCCCTCCGGGCCGCCGGGATGGTGGCCTTGATGCTTGTCCCCGCGACGCCCGGCCTGGCCCAGGCCGCCGATGCCCAGCTCACCATTGCCAGCAGCGCCTATGGTGCGCTGCGCGAGGTCGAGGTCGAGATGAACAAGTCGATGATCGTCGATCTGCCCGCGGGCGTCGCCGAAGTCGTCGTCTCGCAGCCCGGCATTGCCGCAGCCATCATGCGCAGCCGGACCCGCGCCATCGTCCAGGGTCTTGCGGAAGGCTCGACCAACATCATCTTCATCGATGATGCCGGTCGCACCATCAGCGTTCTGGATGTCGATATCATCCTGCCGCAGCTTCAGGTCGGCCGGGCGCTTGAGGACACGTTGGCGCGTGTCATTCCCGGTTCCAACATCCGGGTCGAGACGCTCACCAACAATTCGACCAACGGAAAGGTCCACTTCGTCCTCACCGGCACCGTGCGGACCGCCGAAGACAAGGCCAATGCCGAGGCCATGGCCTGGGCGATCTCCGAGAGCGAAGGGGAGGGCGGCAGCCTGATCCAGGTGACCGGACCGCAGCAGGTCATGCTGCAGGTCACGGTTTCCGAAGTGCGCCGCGACGTCGCCAAGCAACTGGGCATCAACCTGTCGGGCACCGCCTCGATCGGCAACCTGTCGGTCGCCTTCAACGGACCCACCGCGAATGCCGGCCACGGCGTCGATGCAGGCTGGGCGAGCCCGGACCTGCAGATCAATGCGGCCATCAGGGCGCTGGAAGATCGCGGTGCCGTGCATGTTCTGGCCCAGCCGGTGCTGACCGCAATATCTGGCCAGACCGCCGACTTCCTGGCGGGTGGCGAACTGCCTTATTCGGAAATGGTCGACAATGTGCGCCAGACGACCTGGAAGCCCTATGGTGTCGAGCTCGAGTTCACCCCGGTGATCCGCTCCAACGGCATGATCGCGCTCTCGGTCAACACCTCGGTCTCCGAGCCGCAGGCTGATGGGTCGATCTCCAAGCGCCAGGCGGTGACATCGGTCGAACTGGGTGCCGGCCACACGCTGGCCATCGGCGGCCTGCTGGATCGCCGTACCACCTCCAATATCAGCCAGCTCCCGGTCCTGGGCGACATTCCCATCCTGGGCGCCCTGTTCCGGTCGCGCGAATACCAGAACCTCGAGACCGAAATGGTCATTCTCGTCACGCCCTATCTGGTCAGCCCGAGCCCGGCCAACACCATCGCCCTGCCCACCGATACATCGGCTCCCGCCACCGATGCCGAAGGCATTTTCCTGGGGCGGATCGAAAGCATGTATGGCGTCGGTGCCACTGGCGAATTCCGGGGCGGTTTCTCCGGCTCGGTCGGCTTCGTCTTGGATTGATTGCGGATCAGGAGAAGTTTCATGAGTTTCCTTACCCCTGATAAGCCCCAGCAGGTCGAAGAACCGGCAGCCGAGATCGCCTCGGGTGCCCGCCTCGTGCCCCGCATCACCATCCAGGCCTTCTGCGAGAATTCGCAGACGGCCCAGCTGGTAGAGAGCGCCATGCATGACCGGCGCATGTCCAAGGTGGCCCTCACCACCCACAATGGCGGCATCGAGGGTGCGGTCGAGACCTACAAGTCCAACCCCACGCCCAATCTCATCGTCGTCGAGACCACGCTCTCGCCGCAGGAGATTCCGGCCAGCCTCGAGCGTCTGGCCGAAGTGTGCGATGCGTCGACCCGCGTCATCGTGCTGGGCCATGTCAATGACGTGCTGCTCTATCGCGAGCTGATCCGCTCCGGCATTTCCGAATATGTCGTCCTGCCGGCGTCATCGTCCGAAATCGTCACCGCGATCACCGATCTCTATGCGGCCGAAGGCGCCGCGCCGATCGGACGGACCGTGGGCTTCATCGCCGCCAAGGGCGGGGCGGGCAGTTCCACCATTGCCCACAATGTCGCCTGGGCGATCGCCACCGGCCTGCGGCAGGATTGCCTCATCATGGATATGGATCTGGCCTTCGGTACGGCTGGACTCAACTTCAACCAGGATCCGCCTCATGGCCTGGCCGATGCGGTTCTCGCCAACCAGAAGGTCGACCAGACCATGCTGGACCGGTTGATGAGCAAGGCGGCCAACCATATCAACCTGCTGACCGCGCCCGCCACGCTCGACCGCACCTGGGATTTCGAGGAGCGCGAGTTCGAGCAGGTCATCGAGATCTGCCAGAAGAGCGTGCCGGTCATCGTGCTCGACATTCCCCATGTCTGGAATGCCTGGACCCGCCAGACCCTGGCCTCTATCGACGACGTGGTCATCGTTGCCGAGCCCGATCTGGCCAATCTGCGCAACGCCAAGAACCTGGCTGACGCGATCAAGACGCTGCGGCCTACCGACGCCGCGCCAAAGCTGGTGATCAACAAGCAGGGCGTGCCGCGCCGGCCGGAAATCGGCTCGGGCGAGTTCGCGTCATCGGTCGAATGCAGCCTCATCGGCCAGATCGGCTTTGATGCGGCCCTGTTCGGCACGGCCGCCAACAATGGCCAGATGATCGCCGAAGTGTCGTCCAGCACCAAGGTCATCGAGACCTTCTCGTCAATCGGCATGCAGGTCACCGGCCGTCAGGTCACTCACAGCGGCAGCAAGTCGGCGGCGCTTCTGAAGCTGCCGGCGCTGTTCAGGAAACGGGCCTAGTCAGGAACGCAAGTAGATGTTTGGCAAGCGCACCACATTCGGCGGCAACACTCCGGGACTGAGCGAGGCGCCACGGCCGGTTGCCAGCCCGCCGCCCGCGCCGGTTGCCGCGCCGCAGCGCCGCGCTAGCGATGGTGACAGCATGGGCGCGCGCCTGCGCACCACCGATGAAGTGCTCGATGTCCGCGCTCCCGCCGACGCGCAGCGCGCCAAGGAATACTTCCAGACCAAGTCGGCCATCTTCAACGCCCTCATCGACTCCATCGATCTCAGCCAGCTGGCCACCATGGAGACGCAGGCGGCGCGCGAGGAAATCCGCGACATCGTCGCCGAGATCATCGCGCTCAAGTCCATCGTCATGTCCATTTCCGAGCAGGAAGACCTGCTCGAGGACATTTGCAACGACGTGCTGGGCTATGGCCCGCTCGAACCGCTGCTGGCGCGCGACGACATCGCCGACATCATGGTGAACGGGTCGCAGAAGTGCTACATCGAAGTCGGCGGCAAGGTGCGCCTGACCAATGTGCGCTTCCGCGACGATGCGCACCTGATGAATGTCTGCCAGCGCATCGTGTCCCAGGTCGGCCGTCGCGTCGACGAAGGCTCGCCCATCTGCGACGCCCGCCTCCCCGACGGGTCTCGTGTGAACGTCATCGCGCCTCCCCTGGCGATTGATGGCGCTGCTCTGACCATTCGAAAATTCAAGAAGGACAAGCTGACCCTCCAGCAGCTGGTCAAATACAATTCCATCTCGCCCGAAGGCGCTGAAGTGCTGCGCATCCTCGGCCGCGTCCGCGCCAATGTGCTGATCTCGGGCGGTACCGGTTCGGGCAAGACCACCTTGCTCAACTGTCTCACCGCCTTCATCGAGAAGGACGAGCGGGTCATCACCTGCGAGGACTCGGCCGAACTTCAGCTCCAGCAGCCCCACGTGGTGCGTCTCGAAACGCGCCCGCCCAATCTCGAGGGCGAGGGCGAGATCACCATGCGCGATCTCATCAAGAACTGCCTGCGCATGCGTCCCGAACGCATCATCGTCGGCGAAGTCCGCGGCCCCGAAAGCTTCGACCTCCTGCAGGCGATGAATACGGGCCACGACGGCTCCATGGGCACGCTGCACGCCAACTCTCCGCGCGAAGCCCTTTCCCGTCTCGAATCCATGATCACCATGGGCGGCTATGCGCTCCCGAGCCGCACCATCCGCGAAATGATCGTGTCGTCCATCGACGTCATCGTCCAGGCCGCCCGCCTGCGCGACGGTTCGCGCCGCATCACCCACATTTCCGAAGTGCTGGGCATGGAAGGCGACGTCATCGTCACCCAGGACGTGTTCGTCTATGACATCCTGGGCGAGGACGCCAATGGCATGCTGATCGGCAAGCATCGATCCACCGGCATCACCAAGCCGCAATTCACCGAGCGCGCCCGCTATTTCAACGAGGAAGCCAACCTCGTCGAGGCGCTCGAAAAGGCCAATACCGAGCAGCACGAGATCCTGGGGCGCTAAGCATGACCACGCTGCTACTTGTCCTCCTGTTCGCCGTCACCATCGGGGCTGCCGGCTTCGCATTGGTGCCCTCGGCGCTGGGCAATAAGCGGGCCGCAGCACGCATGAAGGCCTTTCAGGGCGACATCCGCTCCAACCGGCAGAGCGCCGATGCCAGCCGTGTCCGTGAGAACCGCCGCAAGAGCGTGCAGCAGGCGCTCAAGTCGCAGACCGAAGAAATCAACGCCAGGAAACGCCTGACCATCGAGAACCTGCTGTTCCAGGCCGGCATGACGATGAAGCCGGCCACCTTCATCCGCAACAGCGTGATCTTCGGCGCCGGTCTTTTTGTCGTCCTGTTCATCGCCCAGGTGCCGTTCTACTTCGCGGCCATCTTCGCGGTGGCCGGGGCCTATGTGCTGCCGCGCATGTATGTGTCCCACAAGCGCAAGCGCTACCAGGACAAGTTCCTCGAGGAATTGCCGAACGCCATTGAAGCCATCGTCCGTGGCGTCAAGACCGGTCTGCCGCTCAACGACTCCATGCGCGTCGTCGCCCGCGATACCAAGGAGCCGGTGAAGTCCGAATTTGCCCGCGTGCTGGATCAGCAGAGCTTCGGTCTATCCATGACCGAGGCCGTGCAGGTGCTGCTTGATCGCGTGCCGCTGCCGGAAGTGAATTTCTTCGTCGTGGTGATTTCGGTCCAGCAACAGGCCGGCGGCAATCTCTCGGAAGCCCTGGGGAACCTTGCGCGCGTGCTGCGCAACCGCAAGAAGATGAAGCAGAAGGTCAAGGCCATGTCCTCGGAGGCCAAGGCCTCGGCCGGTATCATCGGTTCGCTGCCCATCGTCGTGTCCATCCTCGTGTCGCTGGCTTCGCCGCGCTATCTCGAGCCGCTGTTCGTCACCCCCATCGGCAATCTCTGCCTCGGCATCGGCGTGCTGATGATGGCGACGGGTATCTTTGTCATGTACCGCATGGTGCAGTTCGAAATCTGATCGCCACCGGGGGGCAGTCCTATGAGCATTGTTGAACTGCTCACGCAGCGCGATTTTCTGATCGCCGTCCTGGCCGCGATTTCGGCTGCAGCCGTGGTCTTCACCTTCGGTTCGTCGCTCATCGTCAAGCAGGAGATGAAGGGCCGCATCAGGCGGGTCGCCCTCGAGCGCGACAAGATGCGGGTCGAGGAAATGGCGCGCCTGCGCGGCGGCAATGCCGCCCTCGACGGCCGCGCCAATATCCGGCGCGGCACCGAAGCCAAGTCCTATATGAAGCAGGCGGTGGAGCGGTTCGACCTCAAGAAGGCGTTTCAGGACGAGAATACGGTCGACAAGCTCGCCATGGCCGGCCTGCGCGGGCAGGGGGAGCTGACCAAGTTCCTGTTTCAGCGCCTGGCCTATCCCCTGGCCGTCTTTGCCCTCGGCGCGTTCTATCTGCTGATCCTGGCTCCAGGCGATCGTCCGGTCTATATCAACGTGGTCTATGCCATCGGCGCGGGCCTGCTCGGCGCTTACCTGCCGGTCCTCCTGCTCAAGAACAAGACGCAGAAGCGCCAGGCCTCCATTCGCCGCGCCTGGCCCGATGTCCTCGATCTGCTGCTGCTGTGTGTGGAAGCCGGCATGTCCATGGAACATGCCTTCAAGCGCGTCGCCAAGGAAATCGGTGCCCAGTCGGTGGAACTGGCTGAAGAGCTCACCCTGACCACGGCCGAACTCAGCTTTCTCGAAGACCGCACCCGCGCCTACGAAAATCTCGGACGCCGCACCGGCCTCGACAACGTCAAGTCTGTGATGACTGCCCTCATCCAGGCCGACCGCTACGGCACGTCGGTGGGCCAGGCGCTGCGCGTCATGGCCGAGGAAGGCCGCGAGGCCCGCATGATGGAAGCCGAAAAGAAGGCCGCCGCCCTGCCGCCTAAGCTCACCGTGCCGCTCATCCTGTTCTTCCTGCCGGTGCTGTTCATCGTCATCCTCTCCCCGGCCATGATCCAGGTGTTTTCCGGCTCCGTCGCCAGCACCATGGGCGGCGGCTGAGGTTCCCCGCACGCGCGTGGGGTGAAGCGGCGAACAAGCGCCGCCGCTTCCAAAGTTAGTGCGCGGCCCCTTGTCCAAAATCGAGGTTGGTCGGACGCGGCAGCACAGGTCCCTTGCCACTGCTGGTGGGAACGCTGCCATCGACTTCGTCGAGGCGGAATTTGCGCGACCAGCATTTGCCTGTTCCCTTGAGGAAGAAGCCGTAGTGAAGGCTCAGCGCCTGGGCGGGAATGTCAAAAACAACGGACCGGTCGCTCCAGCCCTGCGTTCCCACCAGCGGCCCATCGGGACGTCGCAGTTCGAGATTGTCGAACAGCAGCGTGCCTTTGGCGCCATCCACCCGGAACCAGATGGTCGCGCCGGTGCCGGCGTCCTCCGTCCTTAACTCTCCGGTGATCCGGATACGCTTGGCTCTGAACGGCTCGGCGTCCACGCTCTGCATGACCGTGCAGAAGTCGTCCCCGCGCACCTCGTGCAGCAGGTCCGGCCGCGCGGCGATCAGCACGGTTGAACCGTTCTCGGGGTCGAGGCGCGTATCGTAGAGCTGCGGACTCTTGCCGGCCTTGAACCAGCCGCCAGGTAAGGCCTGATCCGTCGCGGCGGCGCGATCAATTCTGGCGCTGAGCATGTTCCAGTTGGCCAGGCCGAACTGGCGGGAGACCAGTTCGAGGCTGTCGCTGTGGCTGATGTCGATGCTTCTTTCGGCGAGTGCCTGGCGCAGCAGTTTCGCCATGAGCTTGGCGTCCATGTAGCTATGCATGGGTTCGATCCTTCTCTCGGGCAGCAGAAAAGATCAGTGCTCGCATTGCTAACAGCCTGCCCAGGAGTTGCAGGGTCAAACCAGATCGATGTGCATTCACCATTCCCTATCGGGCGCGAGCGGCTGGCTGCACAGGCCACCAACAAGGTTAGGCCCGTGCCTGAGAATGTCAACACGCTGTCGCGTGTCGCTTCAGCTCTCGGGTTGCCACGCCTGACCGAGGCAGTGATCCGGTCTCCAGTTGACCCAGTCGTACCCAACCTCCACTGCGTCACCCCGGCGTAGGCCGGGGTCCATGTCCGACCCTATCTATGAACACAGGCACTGCAGGCATTACCGAGCATGGATTCCGGCCTTCGCCGGAATGACGCGGTGACTGCCTTGGTGCCGAGGCCAGCAGCGCACCAACTTCGACGTCAATCCAGACGGCCGATTTAGGCAATCGCTTTGTTCGCCCTGACGTCCGAATTGCGGTCGCAACCGGAATGTCTGGTTCCTCCACATTATCCACCCCCATCGCGCGTCACCCTCGGCCTTGAGCCGAGGGCTCTGCACTTGTTGCAAAAGCACCCCGGCCTCCCCCTGAAGAAGCGAAGGAAGATTAGCTTCGCTGAAACTGCGGCAGACGCGGTGCGGCTCCTCCCCCTTGACGGGGGAGGCTGGGTGGGGGTGCGCCCCGCGCTGGCAGGCCAAGGCTGACGCCCTGTCGGCGAGCCTCCCACCCCAACCCTCCCGCGAGGGGAGGGAGCTGGATTGACCATGAAACCTGGCCACGAACGGAAGCAGGCTAAATACGTTGCCAACTAAACGCATTAGGCGCCACTGTATGACCGTTGCCGATAAGGGTGGACCACTGGACGTTGAGACTTGCCGATGAGTTTTCTTGTGCGACCGTTGCTGGCACTCCTCCTCTTCGGAGTGTCGGCTCCCTTGGCTACAGCTGCGGACATGCTCGACCTGTTGATGCACCCACCCAGCGTAAGCCAGATCAGCGATAACCTGAGTGGATCAACACTAATCGACATCGAGAGTGCCGACTTTCCAAACGAGAGTGACGCACGATTCATCGTCTTCCTGCTGGGGCAAGCAGCCTCGGGTTGCGGTTTCTCTCCGACGTTTGAACGCAGATCTGCGGACCGGGTAGTCTGGTTCGGCTCAATAAGCGAACCGACTGCTGTTGCAACGGAATTTGCGCTGCGCAACGCCTTCGCGAAATATAATGTCGATGTGAACGAGCCTCTCACTGACATTGCATCTGACCTTGGCGTGCGCCTAGGCGAAACCGGCATTGCCTCGATTAAGGTATTCGATAGCAACACCAATGTATCGCTTCTTGTATATCTATTTGACGAGAAGCAGGTGAGTTCGGGCTCTAGAGACTATACATACTTTCTGGTTTTCAACGGCATAGCTGGCTTGGAGCCGCAAGAAATACCAAACAATGAGAATCGATATTCTTATCTATTTGGCGGAGGTGTCCTGAAAGAGCTCGCAGGAGCCGAGCAAGCCGTTTCTCGCCTCTGCCATGCGACCTTGGTCGTAAAGGGTTTATGCAACGGCAGTTCCGCAGCTTCAATTGCCAGCACACTCAGCGCGATTGAAAGCCAATGTGCAGTTGGGGCCGCCGGTGCCGCTGTCTTTGACGATTTGGTGGATAAGTATAACAGCGCAGAACAGGCCGGCCCGAAATGACTTTCCGCCCACAGTAAAGTCGGCAAACGCGGTGCGGCTCCTCCTCCTTGACGGGGGAGGCTGAGTGGGGGTGTGCCCCGCGCTGGTAGCCAGCAACGTGTATCCTGCTAGCCCCTTCCGAGTGGAAATGGCACCGCGCAAAAGTTTATCCCCGGTCCTCAACCCTTCTGCATACTCACCCCATCAGCCGGGTGGAGATAGGGTTGCAACGATCAACCGTCCGGCGACAGTCGGGAGCACCCTGAATCGTTATGGGGTGTGGGTCCGGGGATGGGAAATTCCGGCGTAAGCCGGCCCTAGCGAAACCCCCTGCCAGAAATCCCGGCGCTCCGAGGCGGAAACCGTCTCACTATTCTTCACTCAGAGGCGGATTCCGTCTCGGAGCCTCTATCAGATGCCGATAACCGGGGGCAGGCGTGCCGGCCGGCGTCGAGCCATGCCTGCGCAATCCAAGAGGAGGCGGTTATGAAAGCGCGTGCAGAACACGAGGCGACAGCCGTAGCCGGCGACCTCAGCACAAGGCCGGCGGCGAAATCAGCTCTTGGCGATCGCGTCCCAGCGGTTTTGCTGGCTGAGCATGCCGCGGACATAGGCCATGTTGGCCTCGACCTGGTCGGGCGGCAATTCGGCGGCATAGAGCGCCTGCGCTTCCTGGAAACGGCCCTGCAGGCCGATGACCAGGGCCAGGTTTTGCCGTGTCTTGGTGGTCGCGCCGCGCATCTGCACGGCCCGGCGCAAATGCGTCTCGGCGGCCGGCAATTCGTTGGTCATGGCAAAGGAGAGGCCCAGATTGGTCTCGATCGACGCTTCGCCCGGCGCGATCACCGCGGCCTGCGTATAGATCCGCCTTGCCTCGGGATATCGCCCCATCTGGTCGAGCGTGGCGCCCATCACGAGAAGCGCATTCCAGTCCGGCGCGTCCGGACGGATGACGTTCTGCAGAACCTGCAGCGATTGTTCGAACCGCCCCGAAGCAGTGAGGGCGCGGGCATATTCCACCGAAATGGCGGCGTCTTTCGGGTTGCGCGACAGTGCCTGTTCCAGCGCGGCCGCCGCCTGCTGCGGCTGGCCGGCGGCGCGCAGGGCGGACGAATACTGGATGACCACGACCCGGTCGCCCGGATTGCGGCGATAGCGCTCGGTCAGTTCGCCCAGGCTCGCATTGCTCTGGCCGATGCTCCCGGTGGTGGTCGTATCGAGGTGTCCCCGATTGGACGCACAGGCCGACAGCGCAAGGGCGGCCACACCGGCCAGAAGCACCGGGCGCAAGAACGGGATGATCGGTTTGAACTTGAACACAGCGCACTCCCGGCTCAGTGACCGAACCGTAAAACCATGCTGTCGAGCAATAGATCATTAACCCTAACACCCGGTTAAGCCGGTCTTCCGGGACGTTGCCCATGGCCGCCGCGGCGGCTAGAAGGGAACGCCACGCAATGGAGAGAATTCATGTCAAACGTCCCCGCCATTCCGCTCTATCTCGTTCCCGAAGGCGGTCTGGATGGTGCTGGCATTTCCGACGCGCACAAGGCCTGGGCGCGTGCCAACGGTTTTGGCGGCCAGCGCGGCCGGCTGCTCTCCCTGCCCGGCGCCGAAGGCGCTCTGGAGGGCGTGCTGTTCGGCACCGGCAAGGCTGCGGGTCGCTCGCCTTTCGTGGCTGGCATTGCCGCGGCGGCATTGCCGGCGGCGCAGTACCGCCTCGCGGGGGAACTGGATGATCCGACCCTCGCGGCCATCGGCTTCCAGCTCGGGGCCTATCGTTTCGACCGCTATCGCGACAGCCAGCCCACCGCGACCCTGAGCCTGCCCGAAGGCGCGGACGAGGGCGAAGTCGACCGCCAGGTGGAAGCGGCGATCCTGGCGCGCGATCTAATCAATACTCCCGCCAATGATCTGGGCCCGGATGCCCTCGAAGCGGCGGCGCGCGACTTTGCCCGCCGCCACGGCATGACCATTGCGGTCACGCTGGGCGACGATCTCATCGGCGCCAATTTTCCCATGATCCACGCCGTCGGTCGCGCCAGCGCCCAGGCGCCGCGCCTCATCGACCTTGCCTGGGGTGATGCCAGCCATCCCAAGGTCACGCTGGTCGGCAAGGGTGTCACCTTCGACACCGGCGGGCTCGACATCAAGTCGGCGGCCGGCATGCTGACCATGAAGAAGGATATGGGCGGCGCTGCCAATGTCATGGGCCTGGCGCTCACCATTATGTCCGCCAACCTGCCGGTTCGCCTGCGCGTGCTGCTGCCGGTGGTCGAGAATGCCATTTCGGGCAATGCCTTCCGCCCCGGCGATGTGCTGCGCTCGCGCGCCGGCCTCACAGTCGAGATCGGCAATACCGATGCTGAGGGCAGGCTGATCCTGGCCGATGCGCTGGCGCTGGCTGATGAGGAGAGCCCGGAAATCCTCGTCGACATGGCCACCTTGACCGGGGCCGCCCGCGTGGCGCTGGGGCCCGATCTGCCGGCCCTCTATTCCACCGATGACAGCGTCACCGCGGGTCTCGTGGCCGCCGGGGCCGCCGCCGAGGATCCGCTCTGGCCCATGCCGCTCTGGCACAATTACGATAGCCAGATGTCGTCCAAGATCGCCGACGTGAACAATGCCGGCTCGGGCGGCTATGCCGGCTCGGTTACCGCCGCACTGTTCCTCAGGCGCTTCGTCAAGAATGCCGGCGCTTGGGTGCATCTCGACATTTTCGGCTGGGCGCCCGAGGCCCGTCCGGGGCGCCCGGTCGGCGCCACCGATCAGGGTATCCGCGCCGTCTATGGCATGCTCCGTCAGCGCTATCAGCGCTGACGCTGAGGGTCAGTTTCCAGGAATGATGTCGGTGCCGGTGGTTTGCTCGATCACCGCATCGGTGACCTGCGTGGCATGCTTGGGAAAGAGCAGGGGCGCTGCGGCGAAGCCGCCGATGATGGCGACGAGCATGACCCAGCCGGCCCACTTCTTGTGCTTTTCGATGAACTCGCTCGCGACCGGCCCGAAGAAGTAGAACAGGCCGCAGGGGACAAAGAACCTGAGGCCGCGCCCGATCAGCCCGAAGAAGAGGAAGGTCCAGAGATCCACCCCGGCGACGCCCGAGGTAATGGTGATGACCTTGTAGGGAATGGGCGTCACGGCGCCTATCATGATCATCAGCCAGCCATTTTCTACAAAGCTGTGGCGCAATTCCTCAAAGCCGGCCCCGGCGCCATAAAATTCGACAATGCCCTTGCCGATGCTGTCGAACAGGAAATAGCCGATGGCATAGCCGAACAGGCCGCCGACCACCGATGAGATCGTACAAATGGCCGCCAGGCGCCAGGCCCGACGACGATCGGCCAGGATCATCGGGGCCAGCATGACCTCGGGAAACACCGGCACGATCATGGCTTCAAGGAAACAGATCAGCGCCAGGATAGGCTCGGCCAGCGGATGGGCCGTCGCGGTCTTCAGCCTTTCATAGAGGCCCGGTTTCTGTGCCTGCGTTATGTCCGTCATGCCCTCGTCCGGTCCTGTTCGTCACCTTAGCTCTAGATCATGTAAGCTGAGGTCACCCCAATGAATTTTGTGTGTCTGCCGGCCTCAATAACCCCGGATTCGGTCGACCACATTTGGCAAATCTTGTCCCGCTTCGTGCGCCTTGAGCAATGCAGTAAAATAGCGCACCCCGCTCTGCTCATTGGAAATCGCCGCGATATGGGGCGTAATGTAGCAATTCGGCAGGTCCCAGAGCGGGCTTTCCGGCGGCAGGGGCTCCACCTCGAATACATCGAGACTGGCGGCCCCCAGCGTACCGTCGGCGAGCGCGGCGATGATGTCGGCCTCTTTCTGATGCCCCCCGCGCGCCGCATTGATGATCACCGGCCCGCCCGCCAGGCGACCACGGCGCAGTTTGGCAAACGTCGAGTGGTTGAGGATCCCCGCCGTATCAGGCGTCAGCGGCAGCAGATTGACGAGAATATCGGTGCCGGCAAGGAAAGCATCGAATTCGCTTGTCCCCGAAAAGCCCTTCACCCCCTCGATGATCTTGGCTGTGCGGCTCCAGCTTCTGAGGTCGAAGCCCAGGGGGCGCAGACGCTTGACCGCATCCTGCCCGAGCACGCCCATACCCATGATCCCGACCGTCGTTTCCCCTGCGGCGGGCGGGTAGTACTGACTCCAGCGATGGGCCTTCTGGTCGTCGCGGAAACGGCTGAACTGGCGGTGATGCATGGTCACATTGGCCACCACATAGTCGCTCATGCGCTGGCTGAGATCCTCGTCGACAAACCGCACGATCGGCGCATCGGGCAGTCGCGGATGCTTGAGCAGTGCATCGACCCCGGCGCCCAGTGACAGCACCGCCTTGAGGTTGGTGAGGCCATCAAAGGCATCCGGCCTGGGCTTCCAGACGAAGATATAGCGGATGTCGGTCGGGTCGAAGTCGTCGCCGCGCCGCACCACGGGGTAGGGCGCCAGCGCCGCGGCAAAGGCGCGGGCCCAGCTGGCTTCATCGACATCGGACAGGTGCAGGAGCAGCATGCTGATTGATCCTCAAGAAAAGAGCCGCGCTTTTGGCGCGGCTCGCAATCTTTTTCGGGTGACCGCTAGCCCTACTGGCTGTTGGTCGGGGCGGGCTGGGCGCCGGTGGTGTTGGTCGCCGGCGTGGCCGGATTGTCGCCACCCGACATGGGCGCGGCCGGCGTGGTTTCCTGCACCGGGGTGCCTTCCACATTGGTGTCGGTCTGCGTCTCGGTCGGGGTCTCGACAGCGGCGCCCGGCGCCAGGGTCTCGGTGACCTCCGATTCCGGCGCGGTCACTTCTTCGCCGGGGAGCGGTTCAGCCCCTGCATCGTCGGTCTCGACGGTTTCGCCTTCGCTGGGCGCGGCCACATCCGCGGCGGGGAAGGGTACGGGCGAAGCGGACAGGGTCTGCAGGTAGGCCAGGATGTCAGCGCGCTCTTCCGGCGACTTCACGCCGGCAAAACCCATCTTCGTGCCCGGGGCATAGGCCTTGGGATTTTCGAGGAATGCATCCAGGTCTTCGTAGGTCCAGATGCGGCCTTCACCATGATACTGGATCAGGATATCGGAATAGGCAAAGCCATCAATGTGGGCTTCTGGGGCGCCGACGATGCCATAGAGGTTCGGACCCTGCTTGTTGCCTTCGCCTTCGCCAAACGTGTGGCACGACTGGCACTTGCGGACGGCCGAGGCACCACGTTCGGCGCTGGCGCTGGCCAGCAGGACCCCGAGCGGAACCGCCGCAACTTCTTCGGCCGGCTCGCCGCCTTCTGCAACTTCGGGTTCGGGCAGGGCATAGCCAGGACCGCGATTTTCGATCGGGTGATAGATGGCTTCAGCCAGGAAGCCGACACCCATGACGAACAACAGCGTGCCGAGAACGGCGCCCATGATTTTGTTTAGCTCGAACGAATCCATTTGGTCTCTCTGCCGGTCCATCCCCGTGGACGTTAATTCGAACCGGCTCAACTTAGGACTCCCCAAAAGGAGATTCCGCCTCAACCAGCCGGTTCGACGCGCGCGGACCATAGTATCAAGAGGGCTTGCGGCGCAACAGTGCAAAGCCGGAAGCGCACTCGTCAAATCGTCGCGGTGGGCGGATTTTATCCGCCAGGGCGGGCAGGCCGATTGGAGGGGCGAGAATGACCCGTGCCGCGAGCCGCCAGATTGACTCTCTCCCATCCCCGCGCCACAACCCGCCAGCCTTTGCTTTCAGGATGTCTTCCATGACCAAGAAAATCGCTTTCCAGGGTGAACCCGGCGCCTTCAGCCATGCGGCGTCCGCCAAGTTTTTCCCTGGCGAAGAGTTTCTTGGCTGCGTCACCTTTGAGGAAACCCTCAATGCCGTGCAATCAGGCAAGGCCGATTTCGCCGTCGTCCCGGTCGAAAACTCGCTCTACGGGCGCATCACCGATATCCATCACCTGCTGCCCGAAAGTGGTCTGCACATTATCGGCGAGACCTACCTGCGCGTGGAGATGACCCTGCTCGGCGTCCCCGGCGCCACGCTTGCGGACATCAAGGCGGTCCAGTCCCTCTCGGTAGCGCTCGGCCAGTGCCGCAAGTTCATCGCCTCCAACGGCTTCCGCACCATTAACGCCGTCGACACCGCCGGCTCTGCCCGCGAGGTCGCCGAAAAGGCCGACAAGTCGGTGGCCGCCATCGCCTCGCGCTTTGCCGGCCAGATCTACGGCCTCAATGTACTGGCCGAAAACATCGAGGATGCCGACCACAATACCACCCGTTTCCTCGTGCTCTCGCCCAGCGAAAAGCTGGCGCCCAAGAAGGGCAAGGTGAAGACCACTTTCGTCTTTCGCGTGCGCAACGTGCCGGCCGCGCTCTACAAGGCCATGGGCGGCTTTGCCACCAATGGCGTCAACATGACCAAGCTCGAAAGCTACATGGTCGGCGGCGCCTTCACCGCCACCCAGTTTTATGCCGACATCGAAGGTCACCCCGACGACATCGGCGTCCAGCACGCCTTCGAGGAACTGGGCTTCTTCACCGACTATTTCCGCATTCTGGGCGTCTATCCGGCCGCGGATTGATCGCGGCCGCCACGGTACAGTTTGGGGTGGGTAGCGGGCGGGCGGCTTTTGTCCCATCGGAAGCTAAAGCAGACCAAGGGTTCACCTTTTGTGTCCTGGCGGTGTCAGGTTTTTGGGAGTAGAGCAGCGCTGAGGGTCCCATCGCTCTCGAGAACCAGATACTTGACGCACTCGATATCCTGACCGCCTGCAGACCGCACGGCGCTTAAGGCTTCCCCTTGAGTGATGCGCTCGCGCTTCATGGCTTCGTCGCAAAATTCACCGTCATGCGCCAGGAGCGTCGGCTCCGACCGAACAGCCTTGGCGAAGCCGGGCGAACGGACGGAGATGAACGTGACCAGGTATTGCATGAGGATGAGCAGCCCGAGGGCTGCGGCCCCTTCTGCCAAAGCGATCGACTCCTGTAGGAGTATGGCCGATAAGGTGGAACCGAGCGCGACGGTCACGACGAGGTCAAAAGCGTTGAGCTTGGCCAGAGTACGCTTGCCGGAAATCCGGAGGAACAAAACCAAGGTGACGTAGGCAAGTATGCCGACGAGCAACGTGCGGAATATGCCCGACCAATTCTGAAACAGCATGCTCTGCCAATCCATAACGGGGACCTCCTCAATGCGTTAGTCCTTGCCAACAACCGCTTCCGGCTGCGAGGCAGTTAGTCGGTTGCCGCTGCGGCTGTTGGGTTCCGTTCGAGCTCAGAGAGCAATTGCTTCATCTGCGCAATCTCGCGCACTTGCGCTTCGATGATGCCATCGGCAAGTTCCCGCACCCGGGGGTCTCGTATGTGGGCTCGGGTGCTGGTGAGGACGGCGATAGAATGATGCGGGATCATCGCCCGCATGTAGTCGACATCACCAACCGTTTCCTGACTCCGCACCAGCCATAGCGACGCCGCAAACACGGCAACGGCGGCAATCAGTATTGCGACGTTCGCTGCTCTATTCTTGTACATCGTCCACATGAACAGCAGCATGATGAACGCCATCGTGGCGCCCATCAACAATGCCATCCACATTCGGGTCTGACTGAACACCACGTGCTCAAGCAGGTAGGTATTCAGATACATGAGGCCGAACATGACCACAGTGGAAGTCGCGACCATTGCGCCGAAGCGAACATAGCTCATTGCGATCCCCTTTCTGTCGACCAACGACCGCAGGAGGGGATGGTTCATTTCCGAAGTCTTGTGCTGTCAGTCGCCAGTCGAAACCGGAGGCGGGGTCGTCGTCCGGATGCTGTCATATCCGTTGACTTGCCTGCCGCCCTCACTATGGTCCGGCCGAACCATTCTCCGCAGGACCTGCCATGTCGCTTACCCAGCTCGCCCAGATCATTGACACCGCCTTCGACAACCGCGCCGAGATCAATTTCGGTACCAAGGGCGAAGTGCGCGATGCGGTCAACGAGGCGCTGGCTTTGCTCGATGCCGGCAAGGCCCGCGTGGCCGAGAAGGTCGATGGCAAGTGGCAGGTCAATCAGTGGCTGAAGCGCGCCGTGCTGCTCTCCTTCCGCCTCAACGACAATGTGCCCATGACCGGCGGCCCGCAGCAATCGACCTGGTGGGACAAGGTGCCGACCAAGTTCGAGGGCTGGAGCGAGAATACCTGGCGCGATGCCGGTTTCCGCGCCGTGCCCGGCGCCATCGTTCGCCGCTCGGCCCATATCGGCAAGGGCGCCATTCTCATGCCCAGCTTCGTCAACCTGGGCGCCTATGTCGATGAAGGCACCATGGTCGATACCTGGGTGACGGTCGGCTCCTGCGCCCAGATCGGCAAGAACGTACACCTCTCCGGCGGCGTTGGCATTGGCGGCGTGCTCGAGCCACTGCAGGCCGGCCCCACCATCATCGAGGACAATTGCTTCATCGGCGCCCGCTCCGAAATCGTCGAAGGCGTGGTCGTGGGCGAGGGCTCGGTCGTCTCCATGGGCGTCTTCATCGGCGCCTCCACCAAGGTGGTGAACCGCGCCACCGGCGAGATCCACATGGGCTACGTGCCGCCCTATTCGGTGGTCGTATCCGGTTCGCTCCCTGGCAAGCCCTTCCCCGATGGCACGCCCGGCCCGAACCTCTACTGCGCCGTCATCGTCAAGACCGTGGACGCCCAGACCCGCTCCAAGACGGGCATCAACGAATTGCTGCGCGACTAGGGCCCATAATCGCCGGTGCTGGTGGGAAAAGCTCCGGCAATTTACTCTCTGTCTGGCCGGAGATGATTCCGGTCAACAAGGGGGATTAAATGGATAAGTTGGTGTCTCTTCTCACCACCACCGAGGGGCGTATCGGTCGCCAGCAGTGGTGGATTGGTGTCGTCTGCCTGATTGTCATCGGCCTCGTCGCGTCGATAGTCTTCGGCATCGTTACTTTCGGCAACCTCACGCTGGTCGCCTGGCTCAATGTCCTGCTCGGCATCGCCTTCATCTGGCCCAGCTACTGCATCGGCATCAAGCGTCGGCGCGACCGCAACAATGACGGCACCGATCTCAAGATCCTCCTGGCCGGGTCGGTCCTTTTGAACGTGCTGACGGCCACCGGCATCGGCACGACCCTCACCGATGTCGGCGGCGTCATGGTGCCCATGCCCGCCATCTGGCTGAGTGTCATCAACATCGCCTTCGGCATCTTTGCCCTCTACATGCTGGTCCAGCTCGGCTTCCTCAAGGGCACTACCGGCAGCAATACCTATGGCGCCGATCCGCTGAACGCCGCCGCCTGACCACTATACGGAGCCGTCGTGACCATCGACCCGCAAACCCTGCTCGAACGCCTCGTCGCCTGTCCCTCGGTCACGCCCGAGGAGGCCGGGGCGCTCGATCTGCTGCAAGCCGAACTGGAAGCCATGGGCTTTGCGGTAACGCGCCTGCCGTTCGAGGGCGACGGCTCCTATCCGGTCGACAATCTCTTTGCCACGCGCGGGCAGGGCGGTCGCCGCCTGCTCTTTGCCGGACACACCGATGTCGTGCCGCCGGGGGATCGGGCGCACTGGACTGCCGACCCCTTCATCCCGCGCATTGCCGATGGCAAGCTCTACGGGCGCGGGGCCGCCGACATGAAATCGGGCATTGCTGCCTTTGTCGCCGCCTGCTCGTCCATCCCGGCCGACGCCGGCACCATCCAGCTGGCCATCACCAATGACGAGGAAGCCGACGCCATCAATGGCACCGAGAAGCTGGTGCGCTGGATGGACGACAATGGTCACCAGTTCGATTTCGCCATTGTCGGCGAACCCAGCTCCACCGAGGTGCTGGGCGACAGCATCAAGATCGGCCGTCGCGGCTCGTTTTCGGGCAAGGTCACGGTCACGGGCACCCAGGGTCACGTTGCCTATCCGCACAAGGCCAACAATCCCCTGCCGCTGCTGGCGGCCATCGCCACGGCGCTCTCCTCCGAGCCGCTCGACGAGGGTACGACCCATTTCCCCGCCTCCAATCTGGAGCTGACCACGATCGATGTCGGCAATCCGGTTTCCAATGTCATCCCGATGAGCGGCACGCTGCGCTTCAACATTCGCTACAATGACCTCTGGACGCCCGAGACTCTCGAAAAGTGGGTCAGGGACCGGTTGCTGATCGCCAAGATGCACAATGGCGAGCCGGCCCGCCAGGATTGCCGCGTCGAGCTCGAAATTTCGGGCGTGCCGTCGCGCTCCTTCCTTTCGCCCCTGGGCCGGGACATCGACACGCTCTCCGCCGTGATTGCCGAGCGCAATGGCAAGCCGCCAGAATATTCCACCGGCGGCGGCACTTCGGATGCGCGCTTTCTCGCCCATTACGGTCCGGTGGTTGAATGCGGCCTGGTGGGCCCCTCCATGCACAAGGCCGATGAACACATCGCTCTCGATGACCTTGCAGGTCTCACCGAGATCTACGCGGCCTTCATGCGCCGCTTCTTTGCGGAGCAGGGCGCATGAATATCTTCAAGGCGCTGCGACAGGCCGTCTATGGGTGGATCATGATCCTGCGGGGCGAAGCCTTGTGGCAGGAGCGGTTTCGCCTGACGGTGCCGGGCCTCGCCACTGCTCTGGTGCTCTACTATCTCTTTGCCTTCCTCGGCATTGTCCTGGGGTCACTGAGCTTCGGCGTGCCGACGCTGCCCGAGCTGGTCGCCACCATGGCCCTGCAGTCGCTGTTCCTCGTGGCGCTGGTCATCGGCATCTACGGCACCCGCTTTGCGGTGCGCGATCAGGGCGGCGTATTGCCGCTGCTGGTGCCCGGCATCTATGCCCTCACCTTCTATCTCATCCTGGGGGCGCTGCTCTCGCTGGCTATCGGTTTTCTGCTGCCCTTGCTGTGGTTGGGGCTTGTCTACATGCTGTTCCGCCTGGGGCGCATGGCTGGTGGGTGGAGCATCGGCGTCGCGGCGGCCTTCGCAGTGTTGAGCGTTCTGCTTCTTGTCGGCACGCCCATCGCGCTCTACATGATGCCAGCGACCATTCCTGCCGCCTGAGACGAGACAGTTCCTTGCCCCAGACTCTCCCGACATTTCTCGACGAAGCCCGCGACGCTGCTCGTGGCGCCTGGGCGCTGGTTCTGGGTCGGCAGGACGCGCCTCGTTACTTCGATTTTTCGCAGCGCGGCGTCATCGGCAGCCTGATTGCTCTGGTTCTGGCCGTGGGCGTCAGCGTCTTCGGGCCTCAACTCCTGGGCGTGCCCTCACCGGTTGGCGCCGCCGCCACCATGACGCTGCTGTCGATCCTGCTGTTCGCCATCCAGATTGGCGCGGCCTATGCGGTCCTCAGCCTGATGGGTCGGCTCGACGGGTTCCTGCCCTATCTCGTTGCCGACAACTGGGTGAATTTCTATGTCTCGCTGATTGGCGCGGTGAGCATCGTGCTCCTGGGCGGCAGCGACATCATGCTCGTGGTCGTGGGTCTTGTCAGCATCATCGTCGAGATCAATATCGCCCGTCGTATCGTGACGCTGGCGCCGATGCAGATCGCGCTCTTCATCGTCGCGCAAGTGGTCGCCCAATTGTTCGGTCTGCTGATCCTGGGCGGCATCATCCTTCAGGCGATGGGGCCGCTGCCTCCGGGATAATCCACACCGGTCAGATAGAGCCCGCTTGACGGCGCCATGGCGCCGCAGCGGCTGCGGTCGGCCGCATCGAGCGCCGCGCGGAAGTCGGCCGGGCTCCACTTGCCCTCACCAACCAGCTTGAGCGAGCCAACCATCGAGCGCACCTGGTGATGCAGGAAGCTGCGCGCCGAGGCCGTGATCGCGATCACTTCGCCATCTCCGGAAACGTCAAACGCATCCAGCGTCCGCATCGGCGATTTCGCCTGGCATTCGGACGAGCGGAACGTGGTGAAGTCATGCAGGCCAAGGATCAACTGCGCCGCTTCATGCATCCGCCCCGCATTCAGCGGCATCGGCACGTGCCAGACCTGATTGCGCTCGATGGCTGCGGGCGCCCGCCGGTTGAGGATGCGATATTCGTAGTGCCGAGCCGTGGCCGAAAACCGCGCTTCAAAAGTCTCGTCCACGGCCTCACAGTCTATGATGACCGCGGGATGGGGCCTGAGGTGATAGTTCAGCGCCTCGCGGATCCGGAACGGGTCCCAATCCTTCGACAGGTCGAAATGCGCCACCTGGCCCAGCGCATGCACACCCGCATCGGTGCGCCCCGCGGCCTGGGTGACGACTGTCTCGCCCGAAAAGCGGAAGATCGCCTCTTCCAGTACCTGCTGCACGCTGATCCGGTCCGCCTGCCGCTGCCAGCCGGAAAAGAGCGTTCCGTCATACTCGATGATGAGCTTATAGCGGGGCATCAGCTGACTGCGGCAGGCAGCGTCCCTGCACCGCGCAGGAACGTGGCCGCATCCATGGCGCCCTTGCCTTCGCGCTGCACCTGGATCAGGCGAATGGCGCCCGTTCCGCAGGCAATGGTGAGGCCATCGCCGATCAGCGCGCCCGGCGCACCGCTGCCCTCTGCAAGGCTCGACCGCAATGCCTTGATCCGCACCGGCTTGCCGGCGAGCTCCAGCTCGAACCAGGCGCCGGGGAAGGGCGACAGGCCACGGATGAGATTGTGCACCTCTTCGGAGGATTTGGTGAAATCGATCCTGGCCTCGGCCTTGTCGATCTTGGCGGCATAGGTCTCGCCGCTATCGGGCTGTGGCGTGAAATCGAGGCTGCCGCGTTCCAGTGCGGCCAGGGCCCGTCCCATCAGGTCGGCGCCGAGCCGCATCATCTGGTCGTGCAATTCGCCGGCCGTCATATTGGCCGAAATGGGAATGATCTCGGTCGGCCCCATGGCGCCGGTATCGAGACCTTCGTCCATCTTCATCACCACGAGGCCGGTCTTGGTGTCCCCCGCCATGATGGCACGCTGGATCGGCGCTGCACCCCGCCAGCGCGGCAGCAGCGACCCATGCAGATTGAGGCAGCCATATTCGGGCGCTTCGAGGATCGGCTTGGGCAGGATCAGCCCATAGGCCACGACGACCGCCACCTCAGCGCCGAGCGATGCAAACTGGTCCTGCTCGTCTGCCCCCTTGAGCGAGCGCGGCGTGAACACCGGAATGCCGAAGGCTTCGGCCGTCTCATGCACCGGGCTCTTGCGCTCGGCCTGGCCGCGCCCGGCCGGCTTGGGCGCGCGCGTATAGACCGCCACGACCTCGTGCCCTGCCGAGACGATCTCGGTCAGCACCGGAACGGAAAAATCGGGCGTACCCATGAAGACGACGCGCATGGTTCGGCAAGCTCCGCTGTCCCCCTCTCCCCTTGCGGGAGAGGGTGCCCGAAGGGCGGGTGAGGGGTTCTCTCACGCATTCCGGACCCTCATCCGGCGCTGCGCGCCACCTTCTCCCGCAAGGGGAGAAGGGAAGGGAGCGAGTGCGACTACCGCGCGGCGAGTTTGGCCTGCTTGTCGAACTTCTTGATCACGCGGTCGCGCTTCAGGCGGCTGAGATAGTCGATATAGAGCACGCCATCGAGGTGATCGAGCTCGTGCTGGATGCAGACGGCGAGCTTACCCTCGGCTTCCTTGACCACTTCCTTGCCCTCGAGATCGGTGTATTTCACCGTCACGTCGTTCGGACGCTCGACCTCGTAATAGAGCTCGGGAATGGAAAGGCAACCTTCCTCGGTCACCTGGATCTGGTCGCCGAAATGGGTGATTTCGGGGTTGATCATCACCAGCGGAGCCGGGGGCTCGCCTTCGCCGGCCAGGTCCATCACCACGATGCGCTTCATGACCCCGATCTGCGGCGCGGCCAGGCCAATGCCCGGCGCGTCATACATGGTGTCGAGCATGTCCTTGGCCAGCGCCTTGATCTCGTCATCAACCTCGATGATCGGGTCGGCGACGGCCCGGAGGCGGGCATCGGGAATGATGAGAATAGGGCGGATGGCCATGGCAGAAAGTCCGGCGATGAAAGGATTATTCCCGATATGGCCATTTCCGGGTCCGCGGTCAACAGCGCAGCGGTCAATCCTGCCAGCGGCGCGGAACATTTTGCGAACAAAAGAATCGCGCTAGACTGGGTGCATGCGCGATCTCGAGACCATCCTCTTCACCCTGGGCGATTGGCCCGTCACATCAGCCACGGCACTTATCGCCGGCGCCGCCGCGGTTGTGCTCCTGCTCATCCTCTGGCTGCTGGTTTCCGCCCGTGCCAGCGCCGCCCGCGCCGATGCGGCGGCGCGCGAAGCCGCGGAAGGTTTGAAAGCCAGCGTGCTGGAACAGGTGGCGAGCCGCGATACCCGCATTCGCGATCTCGAAGCGCAGGTCGAGCGGGAACGTGAACGCGCCGCCGATCTGCTCGATGCCGAACGCGACCGGTCGAGCGGCCTCCAGGCCGAACTTGCCGCCATGCGCACCCGGCTCGACGAACAGCAGCGCCAGAACGAGGCCAATTTGCAGCGCTTCACCGAAGCGCGCCAGCAGATGACCGACGAGTTCAAGTCCATTGCCGGCGATGTGCTGCGCAGTCACAGCGAAACCTTTACCAAGCAGAACCGCGAGCAGGTCGACACGCTGCTCAAGCCCCTGCAGGACAAGATAACCGAGTTCCACAGGAATCTGCTTGAAGACCGCTCGGCCATGGGTGAGCGCATCCGTGCGCTGGCCGAAAGCAACCTCCAGATCACCACCGAGGCGCAGAACCTGACCCGGGCCCTCAAGGGCAATTCGCAGACCCAGGGCGCCTGGGGCGAAATGATCCTCGCCACCATTCTAGAACAATCGGGCCTGCGCGAGGGCGAGCAATATTTCACCCAGCAGAGCCATAGTGGCGAAGACGGCCAGCGCCTGCGCACCGACGTCGAAATCCTCATGCCCAACGGCGACAGGCTGGTGATCGACTCCAAGGTCTCGCTCACCGCCTTCGAAGCCTTCGTGAATAGCCATGAAGACGACCGCGACCAGCATCTGCGCGCCCACATCACCTCGGTCCGCGGCCACATCACGACGCTCGGCGACAAGGGTTACAATCGCGCCGCCAAGTCGAGCCTCGATTATGTGATGATGTTCGTGCCCATCGAGAGCGCCTTGGCCACCGCTATCCAGCACGATGCCAAGCTGGTCGAATTCGGCATGGGCAAGGGCGTCATGCTGACCACGCCGACCACGCTGATGACCGTGCTGCGCACCGTGCGCAATGTCTGGGACATCGAAAAGCGCCACAAGAATGCAGAAGAAATTGCCGAGAGCGCCGGCCAGCTCTACGACAAGGTCGCTGGCTTTCTGGATACGATGGACAAGCTCGGCGGTCACCTGAACAAGGCCCAGACGAGTTACGAGCAGGCCAAGAGCCAGCTGTCAGATGGCAAAGGCAACGTTCTGCGCAGGATTGAAAAACTGCGCGAACTGGGAGCGAAGTCTTCCAAGCCGCTGCCGGCGGGATGGGACGGGGGTGCAGAGGACGTTCAGCCCACGCTCCGCCTCGTGCGCGACGAACCGGGCGATCTCAACTAGGGCACTGTCGCCCCCATTCTTGTGATCGAACCCTGGCTTTGGTGATGCGTTTCTTCCTCATGTTACTGCATGCGGGAGAAGATCATGGTGCAGAACCACAGTCATCCAGGCAGCCTCGTGCCCCAGGAAACCAATTTCGACAATGCCGACACGCCGGGCATTGCCCAGCCCTATAGCCAGACAGAGATCGAAGACCTGCTCTACGGCGACGACCGTTCGGTTGCAGAGCGGCTGGAGCGGCTGAGGGAAATGCGCGCGGAGGCCTATGAACGGGCCAGCGGCGATTTTGGTGGCCGTGACCCTGCCTACCTGTTGCAGGAACTCGATCGGGCCATCGACGAGCTGCAGCGCGATCTCGACAACACCGATGAAACCGGCAATGTCGACGCGATGATGGCCACCGACCCGGCCGATCACCTCGATGCACTCTCACCCGATGACATGGAAGCCCGTGAGGCTCTGATCGGGGAAGAAGAATTCTACGAGGACGATGAGGACGGCCCCGTAGACGACGACCACGTCTGGCACGGCAGCGAGGAATTCGATCCGCACCTGCATTGAACAGAGCCCTGTCCACCACGATTCCGCCCTCGGGCTCGACCCGAGGGCCCCTATCAAAGTGCGCGGGCGTTGCCATATGGACAGTGGCCCTCGGGTCAAGCCCGAGGGCGGTTCGGTGGAGCTAACCGTCCGGATGCCCCACACACTACCCTAAATCTCGGTCCGCGCCCTCAGGGCCTGGCTCAGCGTGCCTTCGTCGAGATAGTCGAGCTCACCGCCCACAGGCACGCCATGGGCGAGGCGGGTCACCTTGATTTCCGTGCCAGCAAGTCGGTCGGTAATGTAATGCGCCGTGGTCTGGCCCTCGACCGTGGCATTCATGGCCAGCACGATCTCGCGATAATCATGGGCGCGCGCGACGAGGCCGTCGAGGTTGAGGTCGTCCGGCCCGATCCCGTCGAGCGGGGATAGTACGCCACCCAGAACGTGATAGCGCACCTGTCCTACCCCGGCGCGTTCCAGCGCCCAGAGGTCCGCCACATCTTCAACGACGATGATCAGGCCACTATCTCCACGCCGCGGATCCGAACAGATCGTGCAGGGACTGATAGTATCGACATTGCCGCAGACATCGCAGGTCCGCACTGCCGCGACCGCGCGGTCCAGCGCCGCCGAAAGCGGCAGCATCAGCTGTTCCTTTTTCTTGATCAGGTGCAGCACGGCGCGTCGGGCCGAACGCGGTCCCAATCCCGGCAGCCGCGCCAGGAGCTGAATGAGCTGTTCGATTTCGGGTCCGCCTGAGGGCATCTTGCCACCTTGCTCGGTGTTCCCCCTCTCCCCTTGCGGGAGAGGGACAGATTTTCTGCGTTCAGCAGAAAATCAGGGTGAGGGGTTCTCTCCGCGTCCGCAACGGGTGTTCGGGGCGCGGACCCCTCATCCGCCCCTTCGGGGCCCTTTCTCCCGCAAGGGGAGGAGGGGAGGTCCAGTTGTTAAAACGGCAGTTTCATGCCCGGCGGGATCGGCAGCCCGGCGGTAACTTCCGCCATCTTGCGCTGGGCTTCGGCCTCGCTCTTGGCCTTGGCGTCGCTGAAAGCCGCGATGATCAGGTCTTCAACCATTTCGGCGTCTTCGGGCTTGAGCAAGGTGGGGTCGATCTTGATGGCGCGCATGTCGCCCTTACCCGAGAGCGAGACGCTGACCATACCGCCGCCGGAACGCCCTTCGACAACCAGTTCGGCCAGTTCGGCCTGCATGGTTTCCATCTTGGCCTTCATCTCGCCGGCGGCCTTCATCATGTTCATGATGTCTTTCATTCGTCGTCCTCTTCAAACGGGGGCGGTGGCATGTCTGGCGCGGCGGCTTCTTCGCGCACCGTCACATTGACAAGTTTCGCGCCCGGAAATGTTTCCATTATGGCTTTGACCAGCGGATCGTCATGGGCGGCGGCGGTCGCCGCTTCCTGCCGCTGCTCCTTTTCCTGCCTGATGGTCATGCCTTCGGCGGGCCTGGTCGATACGGTCACCAGCCACCGCTCGCCGGTCCAGGTCTGCAGGCGCGCCGCCAGATTGTTGACCACGGCGGGATTGGTGCCGGGGAGCAGTGACACCTCGATGCGTCCCTGCTCGAACGAGACGGGCAACATCTGGCTCTCGAGCGCCAGCTTGGTCAGCATGTCACGCTTGGCCGTGGCCAGGGCGATCAGGTCCTTGTAGCTGGCGACCGTCGCCAGGGCCGGCTGCACCACGGCCTGCGGGCGCGTCGCCGGAATGGCGACCGGCGTGGGCGCTGTCGACAGTGCGGCGGGCGCCGTCTGCACGGCCTCGACTCGCATGGCTGAAGCACCGCCCGAAGGCCCGCGCGGCGGCAATTGCGGCGTGCCTGAGCCTGACGGCAGGCTGCCCTGCTGGGTCAGCTTGGTGATCACCTCATCGGGGCTCGGCAGGTCGGCCGCATAGGCCAGACGAATGAGCGTCATCTCCGCGGCCTGCAGGCCATTGCCGGCACGCGCCGTCTCTTCATTGCCCTTGAAGAGGATCTGCCAGGCGCGGGTCAGCGCCCGCATCGGCAGGCGCTGCGCCAGATCGCGGCCCCGGTTGCGCTCGTCCGGTGTCAGCGAGGCGTCGTCGGCCGCAGCCGGCACAACCTTGATGCGTGTGACCAGATGGGTGAATTCGGCCAGGTCCGCCAGTAGCGTCTGGGGATCGGCGCCGAGATCGTAGAGTTCGCGCAAGGCCGTCAGGGCCTCGGCAATCCGCCCGCCCATCAGGTCCTCGAAGAGGTCAATGATCCGTGCCCGGTCGCCCAGACCAAGCATTGCTTTGACCGTCGCTGCGGTCACCGTGCCATTGCCATGGGCGATGGCCTGGTCAAGCAGCGAGAGACTGTCGCGGGCCGAGCCTTCGCCGGCGCGCACGATCATGGCCAGGGCATCGGCTTCGAAGCCGATATTCTCCTTGGCAAGGATCTGCTCGAGATAGTCAGACATCACCTCGGCCGGAATGCGCCTGAGGTCAAAGCGCTGGCAGCGCGACAGGATGGTGATCGGCACCTTGCGGATTTCGGTGGTCGCGAAGATGAACTTCACATAGGGCGGCGGCTCTTCAAGCGTCTTCAGCAGCCCGTTGAAGGCCGCCGTCGAGAGCATGTGCACCTCGTCGATCACATAGACCTTGTAGGGTGCAGAGACCGGCCCGTATTTGACCGAGTCGATGATCTCTCGGATATCGCCGATGCCGGTATTACTGGCGGCGTCCATTTCCACCACGTCCACATGCCGTCCCTCGATGATGGCGCGGCAATGCGTGCCTTCCTTCGAAAGGTCGAGTGTCGGGTGGCGGCCGCTTTCATCTTCATAATTGAAGGCGCGGGCCAGGATGCGGGCGGTGGTGGTCTTGCCCACACCGCGCACCCCGGTCAGGATGAAGGCATGGTGGATCCGGTTCTGCGCAAAGGCATTGCCTAGCGTCTGCACCATGGCGTCCTGACCCACGAGGGTCGAAAAGTCGCGCGGGCGATATTTGCGCGCCAGCACCAGATAGGGGGAGGTCTGGTTTTCAGCCATGCCGTCCATCCGTGTCGCGCACTCGTTGGAATCTGCCTTTGTTCATGCCCGGACCTTAGGGCAAGCCGCAAGAGACCGCAAAAGCCAAGAGGCCGGTTGCGGGTCCGATATGCCCAGTTGTGAACAGATTGAGTAGGAGGCTGGCATCGACCCGTGAGGATCTCGTTGGGGCTGCTTCCTTCCGGACCTGACCCGGTTGGCGAGGAACACGTCCGCGCCAACCTCCCGAAGGGCTATATGCGGATTCTTGGCCGGAGATGCAAGGGGTCGAATGGTGCCATGGTCGCTGCCGGCGCCTGCTTGCCTATGCGCAAAAACTGGCGCTGTCCTGCCCGGCGGGAGCGGGAGGACGCGACACCAGGCGATCACAAGGTGCCCGATCGGCCGATTTGACGGAACTCAGGGCGGTCAGGGTCATTGCGGTCATGCGGCATTGTCGACAACCTCACGGTGAACATCATGATCCGTTCCAGACTTCTTGCCGGAATGGCCGCGGCAGCTTTGACCGTGGCGACGACGGGACTGCCGGGCGTGCCCATGTTCGGCCTTCAGGCCGTTCAGGCACAACAGGTCAATGTCAGCTTCAATGTCTTCTTCACCCAGTTGCAGCCCCTCGGCGTCTGGGTGCGGCATGCCGACTTCAACTTTGTCTGGTGCCCAACCGGTCTTCCGGCGAACTGGCGCCCTTATACCAATGGCCGCTGGGTCTTCACGAGCGAGTTTGGCTGGTTCTTCCAGTCCGATGAGCCCTTCGCCTGGGCCACCTACCACTATGGCCGCTGGCTGGCCGATCCCCGCCTTGGCTGGTGCTGGGTTCCGGGCACGCAATGGGCCCCGGCATGGGTGACCTGGCGCAGCAGCGGCGACGTTATCGGCTGGGCGCCTTTGCCGCCAACCCGGCCTGGCTTTGTCGTCGACGTCAATGTCAATGTCACCATTGTAGATGCCAACTGGATCTTCGTGCCGGTCGTTCGCTTCGTTGATCCAAACCTGCGTGTGGTGGTGATCGTCGCCGATCAGAATCCCACTTTCGTGAGGCAGACCGAGTTTCTCGGGCCTGTCGTCGTGCAGAACAACGTGGTGATCAACAACGTCATCAACGTGAACTTCGTCGAGGAGCAGACAAACGTGACCGTTCCGGTCTTCACGGTCGCGCAGTCCACTGAGCCTGTTGCGCCGGCCGTCGATGGCACGACGCTCGAAATCTATACCGGTAATGTCGAAGAGCCGACCCCGGAGGATGTGCCGCCCGACGCTGTTGAAGTCGATGAGGCCGCCGAGGTCATAGCCGAGAATGAAACGGAGCCGGTTCCCGAACCGGAGACTGTCGAAGAGGCAGAAAGCGTACCGCCGGCCGAAGACACGACCGGGGCCGAAGGCGAGGCAGTGCCCGAAACCGCCGATGATGCTGAGCCTGCCGAGGAGGCCCCGGCCGACGATGATGCCGTAGCGCCCGAAGACGCTGCTACAGAGCCCGATGGCGAGGGGGCCGATCCCGCAGCCGACGAAGCGCCCGCCGAGGATCCGGATGCCGCAGATGTGCCGGCCGACGGTGAAGGCCTGCCAGCCGAGCTCGAATGCGCGCCAGAAGAGCTCGTGGATGGCGTCTGTCCCGAGATCGACGACGCAACCCCCGAAGAGGAGGTTGTAGAAGAGGTGCCTGCCGAGGAGGCCGCCGAAGAACCTGCCCCGGCCGAGGAAGCTGCCCCCGCCGAGGAGCCCGCACCGCCCGAAGAGCCTGCTCAGGAGGAAGCGGCCCCTGAAGAGGAGCCTGTAGTCGATGAAGCTCCTCCGGAGGAGGCCGCTCCTGCCGAGGAACAGCCAGCCGAAGAGGCCGCTCCGGCTGAGGAAGAGGCCGCGCCCGAGGAGGCTGCACCGGCGCCTGAGCCGATTGTCTGCCCCGAAGGCCAGATCCTTGATGAGCGAGGTCTGTGCGTGCCGCTGACCGACGATGCGGGCGAAGCCCCGGCGGAGAGCGAGGTCCCGGCACAGTAGGCATACTTTCCGAACGCAAGGGCAGGGGAAGCCGGCACAGACCGGCTTCCCCAATTGCTGTTCGGGGCAGGATACATGAACAGGGGGAGAGTTCGTGTCTATGCCGCCTCGACGCAGGGGCGGAAGGCACGCAACAGATCCTGATCGAAGAACTGGGTCTTTTCGGCGAGGTAGACCAAGGCCGCCTCCCGGGACATCGGGTTTTTGTAGGGGCGCCGCTCCACCAATGCGGAGAAGACGTCGCAGATGGTGATCATCTTGACCAGGTCAGGGACCTCGCTGCCCACCAGCCCCGCCGGATAACCCGAGCCGTCCAGCATTTCGTGATGCGAGCGCACGCAGCCCAGCACATCGCTGTTGCGCACGCCATGTTCCTTGAGAATGGCATAGCCGATCATCGGGTGGCGCCGGATATTGGCCAGCTCGATGGCATCGAGCGCGCCATCCTTGTTGAGGATTTCGCGCGGGATGAAGGCCTTGCCGACATCATGTACGAGGCCCGCCGTGGTCAGCAGGATCTTGTCCCCGCGCGAAAAGCCGAGCGACGAGCCGAAGGCGGCAGCGGCGCCCGCCACCAGCAGACAGTGCTGGTAGGTAAAGTCGTCATAGGACCAGACTTCGTCCATCCAGTGATGGATGCCCCTGGATTCGATCGCATCGAGCACGGCCTGTGCCCCGGCATCGATCATGTCGTTGCAATCGCCGGCCGCCGTCCAGCTATTGGCGTCGAGCAGGCCTTCGATCGCCAGCCGCGCCTCTGGCGGTACGCAGGACTTGTGCGCATTGAGGAACGGGTATTTCTCGAGCAGGTGCCCGAGCGCCGCATCGAGACCTTGGGCGCCGTCCAGCGTGTCGGTGGCGCCCAGCGCCCGCGCCTGGGATTCGGTGTGATGGTTGCGTTCGCGCAGCAGGAAAACCAGCGGACTATCAGCTGTACGGTGAACGGCCAGTGCCAGGCGCAGCATGCGGGCGCTGGAAAAGTTCTCGAGGTCCACGTCGCACAGGATCAGGGCGTTTTCGACCTTGATGGTTGGCGCTGAGTGGAGCGGAAACATCCGGCAGATGCCGCGCGCGACCAGGCGCTTGAGTTCCCCCTGTGGTGCCAGATGCCGATCCGTAAACAGCAACAACTCAGTGCCCTCCTTTGCTTAGAAGTGCATATGACTGTTGATGACTCGTGAATATCGGCAGTTTGTTGTCGCTATTTTTGCTCTATGATCAATTTAGACTATGACTACTTCAGTCATTGCTCGTGACGGCGGCTGCGTGGCTATCGTGCGGGCTCGTGCTGCTTGGGCGTGTGGACCAGTGTCACCAGCACGACGGAAATCATCATCAGCAGGTACCAGGAGCCCAGCTTGCTCCAGCTGACCACCGCCCAGCCGTCCGCCTGATCGGGATAAATCCATGCCCGTGACCAGGTGGCGATGTTTTCGGCGATCCAGATGAACAGGGCGACCAGCAGGAAGGCAAGCAGCATCGGCATGCGATGACGAAAGCGGAAAACGCGATAGTGCATCCAGCTGCGCCCGTAGAGGAGCGCGATAGCGGCGAACAGCGCCCAGCGGAAATCGAAAATATAGTGGTGGGTGAAGAAGTTGACATAGATGGCGACAGCCAGGATCACCGTCATCCAGATCGGCGGGTAGCGCGTGAACTCGATGTCGAATATGCGCTGGATACGGGCCATGTAGGAGCCGACACAGGCATACATGAAGCCGGAAAACAGTGGCACGCCGGCAATGCGAAACAGCGCATCGTCAGGGTAGATCCACGACCCGACCCCGGTCTTGAAGATTTCCATCCCGGTACCCACGAGGTGGAAGATCAGGATGACGCGCGCTTCCTCGAGGGTTTCGAGCCGGAAGAGGATCATGGCTGCCTGGATGCCCAGTGCGGCGAGGAACCAGAAGTCGTAGCGATTGAGCCCGATATCGGGCCACCAGAGGCGCGTGACAAGGATCATGCCCAGCATCAGCCCGCCGAACAGGCACCCCCAGGCCTGCTTGAGCCCAAAGACCAGGAACTCCACAAGACCGTCGGCGACCTTCCCGCGTGGCATGCGCGCCAATACGCCATGCGCCGCATGGTCGATCGCCGCTTCCACACTCGTGAACCGATTGGCCATGCCCCGCCCTTGCCCCGACCATCCATGCTGGTTATGCCGTTTAGAACGGCGCCGAATTGTGGCGCAACAGTCCATACGGAGTTCGACTTGGCCAAACGCCGCCATCCGACATCCCTGCGCACCTCGAGCGAGGACGTCGTCGTTTCGCGCAAGGCGCCCGATACGCCCCAGACGCGCAGCCCCGCTTATCGGCTGGCCTTCGCCGACGATGAGTTCATGACCTCCGAGGACACGCGCGGCGTGCGCTTCCAGCTGGAATATCTGAAACCCGAATTCCGCCTGCGCGAACACGGCATCAATTCCACCATCGTGCTCTTCGGGGGCGCGCGCATCCCCGAACCCGGCGAGCCGGCCTGGGCGGCCAAGAACGAGACGCAGCGCCGCAATCTCGAAGCCGCATCGCGCTACTACGAGGAAGCGCGCCGGTTTGCCCAATTCGCCTCCCAAACCTCCGCTTCCATGGACTATAAGGAATTTGTGGTCACCACGGGTGGCGGGCCAGGCGTCATGGAAGCGGGCAATCGCGGCGCATCCGACATGGGTGCGCCCTCGATCGGGCTCAATATCGTCCTGCCCCATGAGCAGGCGCCCAATCTGTTCGTCACGCCCGACCTGAGCTTCAATTTCCACTACTTCGCGACGCGCAAGATTCACTTCCTGATGCGAGCCAAGGCGGTCGCTGTGTTCCCGGGCGGCTTCGGCACGCTCGACGAATTTTTCGAGGCACTGACCCTGATCCAGACCGGCCGCATGGACAAGATCCCCATGCTCCTCTTCGGCAAGGCGTTCTGGAGCCGCGTCATCAATTTCGAGGCCCTGGCCGAAGCGGGCACGATCTCGCCGACCGATCCGGAGCTCTTCACCGTGGTCGACACGGCCGAGGAAGGCTGGGAGGTCGTGCGCAAATTCTACGACCTGCCCGATCTGGGTGCGCCAGCGCCGCGCGCCGAGTAAGAGCGCAATCCGTGCCCCCGTATTGCAGGCCTGCCTTGCGGTCCGGGGCCTCCTCGCCTCTTAACCCCGCTGTCACACTGGCTCGCTAGGGTGCCCATGGGCTTTGGGGGCTAATCTCGTGGAACGTTTCGATCTCGTCGTCATTGGTTCGGGGCCCGCCGGGCGCCGCGCCGCCATTCAGGCTGCCAAGCTCGGCAAGTCGGTGCTGGTGGTGGAGAACCGTCTCCGGCTGGGTGGCGTTTCTGTCCACACCGGCACCATTCCCTCCAAAACCCTGCGCGAAACCGTGCTCAACCTCTCGGGTTGGCGCGAACGCGGCTTTTATGGTCTAGCCTACAGGGTCAAGAAGGACATCGAGGGCAGGGACCTGGGCGCTCGGCTGCGCAAGACCCTCGACTACGAGATCGAGGTGCTCGAGCACCAGTTCGCCCGCAATGGCGTACGCACCTTTGGCGGCATGGCCCATTTCCGCGACGAACACCATGTCGTGGTCACCGATCCCCAGGGCGACGATCATGTCTTCGGGTTTGACTACGCCGTGATCGCCGTCGGCACCGCCCCCTATCGCCCGGCCAATATCCCCTTCGACGAGCACACCGTTCTCGACAGCGACAGTCTGGTAGGCGATCAGCTTCGCGTCCCCCGCAGCCTGACCGTGGTGGGTGCCGGCGTCATCGGTATCGAATATGCCACCATCTTTTCCGCTCTCGACGTGCCGGTCACCATTATCGAGCCGCGCGACAGTTTTCTCGAATTCATCGATCGCGAAATCATCGAGGAGTTCACCCATGACTTGAGGCAGCGCGGCGTCACCATTCGCCTCGGCGCCAAGGTGGAGCGCGTCGAAAAGGACGGGCAGGGCTGGGCCATGGCCCACCTCACCGATGGAAGGCAGATCCGCTCCGACATGCTGCTCTATGCGGCGGGCCGTGTCGGCGCGACCAGCAATCTCGGCCTCGAAAAATGCGGCGTCGTGCCCGATGACCGCGGTCGCCTCAAGGTCAATCCGACCACCTTCCAGACCCAGATTCCCCATATCTATGCCGCCGGCGACGTCATCGGCTTTCCCTCGCTGGCCTCGACGTCGATGGAACAGGGCCGCATTGCGGCGCTCCATGCCTTCGATGCGCGCATGCCGCCGGCACCGGAATTTTTTCCCTATGGCATCTATGCCGTGCCCGAAATTTCCACGGTCGGTCTCACCGAGGCACAGGTGCGCGCCCAGAACATTCCCTATGAATGCGGCGTGGCACGGTTCCGCGAGACTTCGCGCGGCCACATCATGGGCCTGCAATCGGGGATGATGAAGATGATCGTTTCGCTCGAAACGCGAAAGCTCCTCGGGGTGCATATCGTGGGCGAGGGGGCGACCGAACTCATTCACATCGGCCAGGCCGTGCTCAATCTCGGGGCCACGCTCGACTATTTCGTCGAGAACACCTTCAATTATCCCACGCTCGCCGAAGCCTACAAGATCGCCGCCCTCGACGCCTGGAACCGCATGCCCCGCGTCACCCCCATGGCGCCGGTCGTGGACAAGGCCACGGCCACGCCGGATTCCAGCCCGGAAACGTTGGCACCCGAGCAGGTTAAGGGCTAGCGATCTCCGAGAACTTAGGTCACCCCACCCTCATTCCCTCCCCCTCAAGGGGAGGGAGGCGCAGGCATCAGTCGCCGGTGTTCATCCACTCCCTCCCCTGGAGGGGGAGGGCAAGCAAAGCTTGGCGACGCTAGGCGCCCAGCGACGCTAGGGCGGGGTGATCTGGAGCTTTGGCTACACGCTGGTTGAGGGGAAGGATCAAGGGTGGGGTGTTACTGTTTGGGTAGCCTACCCCGCCCTTGGGCCAACCCGGCCCTGATTGGCAAGGCCACTGATCGTGGCGCGCAAGGCGGCCGGTTTGACCGGCTTGGTCACCACCGCGATGCCGCGATCCTCGGCCAGGGCCCGCACGGCCGGACTGCGGTCTGCCGTCACCAGCGCCGCCGGCAGGTGCCCGCCCAGATTGTGCCGCAGCCACTCGATGGCATCCAGCCCCGATGTCTGGTCGAGGTGATAGTCCATCAGCACCAGGTCCGGGTACCAGCCCTCGAGCAGATGTTCCCGGTCGATCTGCTTGAGCGACAGGGCCGTGCGGACGTCGCATCCCCAATGCACCAGCAGGCCCTCCATGGCCTCCAGAATGGCGCGTTCGTTGTCGACGCATAGCACTTTGAGGTTGAGCGTGCCGAAGCTGGGCTCGTTGGCCGGGGCTTGGCTTTCGCTGGCCGGGCGGGCATTGCGCACCGCAGGCAGGTAGAGCGAGAAGCGCGAGCCCTTGCCCTCCTGGCTGTCGAGTTCAAGGGTAAGGCCCAGGGCCGCCACGAGGCGCTGCACGATCGAGAGACCCAGGCCCAGCCCCTGGGCCATGCGCGCGCCACGCTCGAGCCGGGAAAATTCGGCGAAGACCAGCTTGTGCTGGTCGCGGTTGAAGCCGATCCCGGTATCGATCACGTCGAGCCGCCAGCGATTGCCGCGACGCCGCAGGCCCACCAGCACCTTGCCGCCCACCGGGGTATACTTGATGGCGTTGGAGACAAGGTTCTGCACGATGCGCCCGACCAGCGAGCGGTCGGCCAGCACGGTGGCCCGGGTCGGCACGATACGCAGCGAGATCGAGCGTTCCCGAGCCATGGGCGCGAATTCCACCTCGGTTTTCCTCAGGAGGTCCTGCGCCTGGATCGGCTTGGGCGCCGGCTTGAGCGCGCCGCTGTCGATGCGCGAAATATCGAGCAGGGCCGACATGATGTCTTCCACGGCCGTCAGCGACGCCTCGATGGAATTGGCCAGTTCGCCAAAGGCGGTGGATTTGGCGCGTTCGATCAGGGTCGATGTATAGAGCCGCGCTGCGTTGAGCGGCTGCAGCAGGTCATGACTGGCGGCGGCCAGGAAACGCGTCTTGTCGTGGTTCGACGCGTCGGCCTTTGCCCGCGCCGTTTCCAGCTCGGCATTGACCAGCTTGAGTGCCGATGTGCGCTCCTCGACGCGCTGCTCGATCTGCTGCTCGGCCCGCACCCGCGCCGTCACATCGGTAAAACTGACCACGAGGCCCCCGTTGGGCAGGCGGCTCGAATGAAATTCCAGCGACTGTCCGGCATTGCCCATGCGCTGCGTCACGGTCGTTGGTGCCCCGGTCAGCACCTTGATTCGCTCTATCGCCAGCTGCGCCGCATCGCCCTGCCCCAGATCGCCGCGTTCGGCCATGAACAGGGCAATATCGAACAGGGCTGAGCCGGGTCGCACCAGGTCGTCAGGCAGGTCGAGCAGCGTGTTGTAGCGCCGGTTGGAGACGACCAGCCGCAGCCCCGCATCGAATACGGCAATGCCTTGCGGAATATGATCCATGGCCAGAGTGAGGGCCCGGACAGGGTCGTGGTCGAGCAGGGTCATCTAGGTTTGCGCCCGGGCCTTTGAAAAGCGTCTGTGTCTTTATCGGCCTGCGCCGATGCCGGTGCAAGCTGGTCATTGGGCCCATTGCAATTGTCGCCAATCCCCGGCAATCGTTAAGTCCGATTAACCGTTCCCGCCAGTGAGTGTGGGACCTGCAGGGACGTATTAGGGGACCTCGATGATGGGCTTTCTCAAGGAATTCCGTGACTTCGCCGTCAAGGGCAACATGATTGATCTGGCTATCGGCGTGGTTATTGGTGCCGCTTTCGGCGGAATTGTTTCCTCGCTCGTCGATGACATCTTCATGCCGCTGATCGGCATCCTCATCGGCGGGGTGGATTTTTCCGGCATCGTGCTGACCGTCGGCGCGGCGCAGGTCAATATCGGCCTCTTCATCAACGCTGTGGTCAAGTTCACCATCATCGCCTTCGCGCTCTTCCTCGTGGTCAAGGGTATCAATGCCATGAAGCGCAAGGCAGCCGAGGAGCCGGTGGAAACCACGCCCGCCCCGACCAGGGAAGAAGTGCTGCTCACCGAAATTCGCGACGCTCTGCGCGCCAAATCCACTGTCTGATCTGAAAAGCCGGCAAAATGCGCCGGCTTTTCTTTACACGAGATATAGGAATAAAGTCATTGACACGCAGAGTAAATGAAAAGATCCCTATAACTAGGTAGTTCATCCTACGGATTCATCGTATCGGACAGAGCGACCACTTAGATCAAAATACACTTGCGGGACACCTGGGCAGAGGTGCAGCGGCGGCGGGCTAAACCTCGTTGCCATGCGAGCCGCTTTGCGCCGGGCCGTCCAGTTCTGGGGAAGAACTTGCTGGAAGGGGTTTAGGCATGAACTCGCATTCTTACTACCACGCCTTTCTCAATCGGGACCGCATGGTCCACATCGTCGATCCCGATCCGGGAATCTGCGAGGCGCTGAGCGTTCTGTTCCGTCTCGAGGGGTTTCAGACGGTGTTCTCGCTGGAGACGGCACATTTCTTCGCGGCCCTGGATCGGCGGCAGCCCGATGTGGTGGTCGCCAATCTTGAGCAGGGCGAAGACAGCGGGCTCGCCATCCTGCGACGCGTAAAGGCTTTGCGCACCGGTGTGCCTGTTGTCATGCTGGCCAATAGCCCGCAGGTCGAGGCGGCGGTGACCGCCATGAAACTGGGGGCCACCGATGTTCTCGTCAGGCCCATCGACAGCGAGCGCCTGTTGACGGTCATCCGCGATGCCCTGCGCAAGGATGTCCATGTCGGCGCCATGCAGTCGGGCAGCCGCCCCGTAGAGGTGCGCGGCTTTGCCCAGCTGACCCCGCGCGAGCGCGAAGTGCTGCAATTGATCACCAATGGCCAGTCCAACAAGGAAGCGGGGCGCGAGCTGGGCATTTCCCCCCGCACCATCGAAGTGCATCGCGCCCGCGTCATGGAAAAACTCGGCGCCCGCAACACGGCCGATCTCATGAGGATCGTGCTTACGAGCTAGGCTGCAGGTTGTTGCACCCGCCCGGTCGGCGCCATCGGCGCCGCTATAGAGTCGGCTGGAGAGAACGCGCGGCATCGCGGGGATGGTGTGGGAAGCTGCTGGGGCTGAACTGCAGCGCAATGGCAGCTATCCCGCGTGCGGCTGCTGAAGCTATCGGTTTGTAGCCGGCCCCGGTGACGCCCTGTGGGCTCCCTTTGGGCGGTGCCACTGCACGCCCCGTCGCACCCAAGCCCGGTCTAGGGTCCGAGCACGGCACGAACTTGTTCACGAAGCCACGCATGAGCACTGTCACCGTCGTATCGGCGATGCCAGTACATCCCCATGGCCAGTTCTTCGCCGCCAACAGGGAGTTCATAGAGCGCCAGTCCGTGGGACATGGCCGTGGCTTGTGCAAACTGCACGGGAAGCGAGCCCACCACGTGGCCTTGGGCAATCGCCATAGCGAGCGCATGGAAATGTGGCATCGTCAGAGAGACATGACGCCTGCGTCCCCAGCGTGCGAGCGCTGAATCGATCGCAGTTGAAAGTCCACCATCGGTAGAGCAGATCGCCTGAGGCAGGTCGCAGAATACGTCCATCGGCACGACGGCTCCTGCTTCAACACCCGCCATAGTGAGCGCAGGGTCACCAAGCTTCGCCACCAACACAAGGCGGGACTTGAAGAGAAACTGAAAGGTTGCCCATTCCGGGATGTCAACTGGGGGCGAAAGCGCAAGATCAATTGTGCCCTCAGACAACACATGAGGCATGGCACGTGGTCCGCCATCCAGAAACTGCAGCAAAACCATTGGCGCCTGCGCAAGGACACGCTGCGACAGCTCTGGCATCAGCATCGTCGAAAAATAGTCCGATCCCAAAATTCGGAAGGTCCGGACAGCCGTTAGGGGATCGAACGAGGAGTGCTCGGACAGAACCGTGTCAATGCTTGCCATGGCATCGCGGATAGCCGGTCCAAGCGCGAGGGCGCGCGGTGTCGGCACCATATTGTTGCCCTCGCGGATAAAAAGCTGATCGCCGACCAAATGTCTCAGGCGGTTAAGCGCCGAACTGACCGCAGGCTGGCTAAGGCCAATGCGTTCGCCGGCACGAGTAACACTGCGCTCCTGCATAAGAGCATTGAACACACGCAGCAGGTTGAGATCGAGCGAGGCGATATTCATCTGGTCAATTGGCCCCATATCATCATTGGATTTCCAGCTTGATGCAGCTCGCAGGTAATCTCAAGCACGGCCTGAACCAGGCCCTCCCTACTGGCAAGGAGCAAGCAGATGGCTACTTTCGTCGTTGTACATGGAGCCTGGCACACGGGCGAATTGATGCTGGCGGTTGCCGAGCATATTTCCGCGCATGGGCATGAGGTCCACACCCCCACTGCCGCGGGCAACCGGCCAGGCGATGGCATCGAGACCAGTCTCGATGCTGCCATCCAGTCAATTGTGGAGTTCATTGAACGAGAAGCCCTAAGAGACGTCGTTCTCGTGGGGCACAGTTATGGCGGTATGCTCATTACTGGCGCGGCGGATCGTTTGCCCGCTGGCCTCATTAGACGGCTGGTCTACTGGAACGCATTCGTCCCCAATGACGGTGAGAGCCTCAATGACCTTGTCCCTGACTACTTTCTAGCGATGTTCGATGAGATGGCGAAGCATGATGGCACGGTCATGATGCCGTTCCCAATCTGGCGAGACGCCCTGACCAACGACATGACCCAGGCAGCGTCACAAGCAGCGTATGGGCAACTTGTCGCGCAACCCTACAAGACCTTCACCGACAAGATCCGTTTGTCGCGTCCACCTGCCGCCTTCGACATTCCAAAATCCTACATCAATTTCACCGAAGATACCGGCATGCCGCCCTCAATGCCCTGGCATCCGCGCCTGTCGCAAAAGCTGGGACTGTTTCGACTGGTTCAGGCGCCGGGGAGTCACGAAGTTTGCTTTAGCAATCCAGCGCGGGCGGCAGATGCAATCCTCTTGGCTGGACAGGACTAAAACGCTCTGGAGAGAGGCGCGATTGGCGGTCGGAGAGACCCACCGCCCTGCGACAGTCGGGAAGGTTCTGAATCCTTGCGGAGCCGGTGTCCGAAGATGGGTTCGGGCAGCAATGTCCTCTGGCTAACCCCTGCAAGCATGCCGGACGCCCAGAGACAGAAACCGTCTCACCATACTTCACTCGGGGGCGGAGGCCGTCTCGAGCCAACCATCATATCCATACACCCGGAGGCGCCCGTGCCGTCCGACGGATCGGCCTGCGATGGGCGCCTTACTGAAGCCTTTGATGCGGGCCTCAGCCCCCCAGGCTGGGCAGGGTCAGGTCGCCACTGGTCAGCTTGCTCGCGGTAATGGCCGCGTCGGCGGGCTCGCGTGGCAATTCGAGGCTGGTCCAGACGCTGACCAGCGCGTGGCGTAGCTCGAAGATCATCTCGTCCGTATGCAGCGGCGTCGGGGTGATGCGCAGGCGCTCGGTGCCCTTGGGGACAGTCGGATAGTTGATCGGCTGGATATAGATGTTGTGCTTGTCGAGCAGCATGTCGCTGGCGGCTTTCACGGCGCGCGCATCGCCCACGATCAGCGGCACGATATGGGTGGCGGCCTCCATGACCGGCAGGCCGGCATCGGCCAGGATCGCCTTGGTCAGCCGTGCCTGGCGCTGGTGCATCAGGCGTTCTTCGCCATTGCCCTTGAGATGCTCGATCGACGCGCGGGCGGCCGCGCAGAGCGCCGGAGGCAGGGCTGTGGTGAAAATGAATTCGGGCGCATAGGAGCGTACGGCGTCGATGATCGCGCGGTTGGCAGCAATATAGCCGCCCATCACACCAAAACCCTTGGCCAGTGTGCCTTCGATGACGTCGATCCGGTCCATCACGCCTTCGCGCTCGGCAATGCCGCCGCCGCGCGGACCATACATGCCCACGGCATGGACTTCGTCGATATAGGTGAGGGCGCCGAATTCCTCGGCCAGGTCGCAGATGTCCTTGATCGGGGCGATGTCGCCATCCATCGAATAGACGGATTCAAACGCGATCAGCTTGGGTCGCTTGCGGTCGACCTGGCTCAGCAGCTCACGCAAATGCGCCACGTCATTGTGCCGAAAGATCTTCTTCTCCATGCCGCTCTGGCGCACGCCCTGGATCATCGAGGCGTGGTTGAGCTGGTCCGAGAAGATGATGCAGTCGGGCAGGAGGCGCGCAATGGTCGAGATCGCCGCCTCGTTGGAGACAAAGCCCGAGGTGAAGACCAGGGCCGCTTCCTTGCGATGCAGGTCGGCGAGCGAACGCTCCAGCTCGACCAGCGGGCGGTTGGTGCCTGAAATATTGCGGGTGCCGCCGGCGCCCACGCCCATCGTGCCCGCCGTGTCCTGCATGGCCTTCACGACCTTGTCGTGCTGGCCCATGCCCAGATAGTCATTGGAGCACCAGATGGTGATTTCGCGGGCATTGTCGGCGTCATCGCGATAGACCGCGCGGGGGAATCGGCCAGCAATCCGCTCAAGGTCTGCAAACACGCGATAGCGCTTTTCCGACCGCAGCGTGTCCACTGCATCCTCGAAAATTCCGCGATAGTCCATGGGAGCCATTCCTTTGCGAGCGCGGATACGGCGGGGCGGCCGATCCTGGCTCATTGAGCTCTACCTAATCCCCTGGGCGTCACTTTGATATAGGTCAATTCGACGCGTCCTCTTGCTAACCCATTGGTTTGCAACGGGCGCACTCTCAACATTGAGAGCAATTCTAAACTGTGATGAACCGCCGCGCCACCCGGCAATGGTCTGGCGTGTGATTGGGCCAAAGTCGGTGCGGTTTCCCCGTTTGGCACAGGCAGGGACCGGCCGGCAGATCGCAGTCTCCCAGGTTAACCGCTCATGCGGCAAAATGTTGCGGTTCGGCGCCGACTGCGCTTAGATCGGCAGGTCCCGGAGGGGGCGTGTGGGGGATATTGGCGTGAAGAGTTTTTCGTCGTCGAGTTTTGCTGGTCAGCAGAGTGATGCCTTGGCCCTGGCCAATGCCGCGGTGGAGCGGAACCCTCAGGCCTTGTTCACCGATTTCCAGTGGTTCCTGTTCAAGGGGCAGGACACGGTCTTCTTCACCGCCTTTTCCACCGAAAGCTACGACAAGGATCGTCTGGGCAATATGGTGGCCGAGATGATCGCCCTCGCGCCGCAGCTGACGCACGGCTTTGTCGGCGCCCAACCCGGACAGCCCTTCCCCAAGCACCTGCTCGATGCCATCACTTCGGTGGAAATGGTTGATGAGTTCGACGGCTATCCCGACAAGTGGCTGAGCAAGTCGACCGACATTTTTGAGCGCGAGGACCTGCCGCTGTTCCGCGTCATGGCGGCCGTGCGCCGCAGCGGACCCGATGCCGAGGGGCGGGCGGCCATCCTGCAGGTGCGCTCAAGCCACGCTTTGCTCGAAGGGTCGGACTCCGCCCTCCTGACCCGTTCGGCCGCCGCCGGCCATGGCGTGCAGTCGGACAAGGCCAACAAGCTGCCCTTCGGCGAGCGCCTCAAGAGTGCCCTGCGCGGCTGGCTGACCACGTTCATCTACCTGGTCCTGGCCAATGTCCTGGCTCCCAAGGAACAGCCCTGGGGCTTCAGGACCCTGGCCATCGAGCGACACCGCCTGCGTCGCCTTGCCAACAAACTCGGGGTTCGCCAGCGCTCGCTGATGTTCGCGCTCGTCACCCATGCGCTCAACGGCGATGGCGCCGAAAAGCACATGAGCAAGAAGGTGATCGGCGCCGCCTACACCATGCTCGACACCAAGCGGAACAATACCGACGACGACTTTTTCCGGGTCCGCGCGCTGGAAGCCAAGTTCACCGTCATGGACGATTTCGTTGCGTATGTCCGGGCCGTGGACGACACCGTCGCCGGCATCGAGCAGAAGGACATCACCTCATTCCAGGTGGTCATCAATTCGATGTTCAAGGCGATGCGCACCCTCAACCGGTTCATCCCCTCGCTGCCCAACAAGCGCTTCTGGCGCTTCAATGGCGGGATGCATATCGTGCTGACGCTTGTCCCGCCCCATCGCACCTATGGTCCCATGACCCATGGCATGGTGGAGCCGCTCTATTGCGGGGCCTGGCACACCGAGGTGAATATCTGCACCTTCTGCCCGGGCCGCGATTTCGTCACGCTCAATTTCTCGATGGAACAGCGCCACATTGCCAATGTGGACAAGATCCTGGGGCTTCTGGACGAGGTAGAACAGCGCGAGGTCACGCCGCATACCATGACCCCGTCGGTAGAACGTCTGCGTTAAGGCAGGTAATCTACCGGCATCAGCCTGGGGGCCGCGCCGGTTCCCGCCGCAGCACGAAGAAGTACGGCGCCTCATGGCCGCGCATGTCCATGGCGCCGATGACAGTGTCCGCGTCCACCATGCGGAACACGTCGTTGATCGGCAACGTGTCATAGATCATGGTCGCCGAAACCACGTCCCGGAACATCGTCATGCGCAGCCTGGCCTTGGGCTTCGTCGTTGCTGCAAAGGCCGATGCCAGCTGCACAAGTCCCGGCCGGGCCAGGCGCTGCGCGAGCCCAACCCTCGAGGTCAGCAGCGACATCGGCAGCCAGGCCGGGTCGAGGGCAAAGAGGCTGGCATCCCTGCGCTTGAAGACCAGGGGGTGGACGGTTTCACTGTCGTCGAACCGCTTGCCGTGCCAGCCGGATTTGCCGAGCAGCCCATCCAGTCCGTGCCCGGTCGGCAATTCGCTGCCGCGCCAGTTTCCAAGCATGTTGGCGATGGTCACGGCCGGCAGGCTGTCGAAATAGGCGAGTGCGGTCTGCGCATCGGTGCCGTGTTCGATTACCGCAAGTCGCTCGCGCCCTGATGTCGTCATGTCTGCCACACGCTTTCCCGGCTCGCTTGCGGCCCCGATCCGGCCGCCCACGGACCGTCTTGAAACCCGCCGCTCCACCCTTGGCAAGGGCCTGCCCGGTCGGAAGTGGGCTGCGCGGTTCTGATGCACGTACATCAGGCCCTTGCTCCCTGGGCGCGATAAGGCTATCTGGCGCCAATAATACTGACCGTCGGATGTCCCGCCATGACTGAATTTGCCCTCTATCCCAGCCTCAAGGATCGCGCCGTCGTCATTTCCGGCGGCGCCACGGGCATTGGCGAAGCCATGGTGCGTGCCTTTGCCGGGCAGGGCGCTCGTGTCGGCTTTGTGGATATCGCGACCGAGGCCGGAACCGCGCTGGCACAGGAGCTGACCCAGAAGGGGCAAGTGGTCCACTTCATCCGCTGCGACGTCACTGACATCGCCGCCTATCAGTCCGCCATCGCCGAGTTTGCGCGTCTCCATGGCGATGCGCTGGCGCTGGTGAACAATGCGGCACACGATGATCGTCACGACTGGGAAGACGTCACTCCTGAAAGCTGGGACCAGCGCATGGGCGTCAATCTCAAGCATGCCTTCTTTGCCGCGCAGGCCGTGGCGCCGGGCATGATCAAGGCCGGCAAGGGCGCCATCATCAATTTCGGCTCGGTGAGCTGGATGATCCTCGTACCCAAGCTGCCGGTCTATGAAACTGCCAAGGCGGCCGCCCATGGCCTCAGCCGGTCCCTCGCCCGCGAACTGGGGGCCTCCGGCATCCGCGTCAACACGCTGGTGCCCGGTGCCGTCATGACTCAACGCCAGCGCGACCTCTGGGTGACCGACGCGGATATTGAAGGTATCAAGCAGAGCCAGGCGATCCCGAAGACTCTGGCTCCGGACGACTGTGCCCGCATGGCCCTGTTCCTTGCCGCCGACGACAGCGCCATGATCACCGGCCAGCAATTCCTCGTCGATGCCGGCTGGGCCAACGTCTGAGCCCATTCATCGCCTGTTCATCCCCTTTCCCTCATCACGCTCCTGCCTTATTCAATGGCAACACAAGGCCACCAACCACGAATCCTTTTGGGGGAATCATGAAGTCGAAGGTACTCGTCGCTCTTGCAGCGACGCTGGCGCTCAGCGCCTGCACCACCACCAATCCCTATACCGGCCAGAGCCAGCTCTCCAACACGGCGGGCGGCACCCTGCTCGGCGCCGGCGGCGGCGCCATTGCCGGTGCCATTGTCGGCACGGCCGTGGGCGGTGACCCGCGCGTCGGTGCGCTGATCGGTGCTGGTGTCGGCGGTCTCACGGGTGCGGCCATCGGCAGCTACATGGATCAGCAGGAAGCCGAGCTGCGTGCGCAGCTCCAGGGCACCGGCGTTTCGGTCACCCGCGTGGGCGACCAGATCATCCTCAACATGCCGTCCAACATCACCTTCGCCACCGATCAGGCAACCGTGCAGCCGCAGTTCAACCAGACCTTGGTCTCGGTGGCGCTCGTGCTCAAGAAGTTCGACAAGACCATTGTCGACGTCTACGGCCACACCGATTCCACCGGTAGCGCCCAGCACAATCTCGAACTCAGCCAGCGCCGTGCCGTTTCGGTGGCCACGGTCCTGTCCAGCCAGGGCATCGATCAGCGCCGCTTCTATATCGAAGGCAAGGGTGCAACGAGCCCCATCGCTTCCAATGCCACCGAAGCCGGCCGCGCTCAGAACCGTCGCGTTGAAATCCAGCTCTCGCCGATCCGCGGCTAAGTTCCGTTCCGCACGACCCGTAACTAAGGCGCAGCCCGCGGGCTGCGCCTTTTCTATTGCGGCGGCAAGGCCTCTTCCGCGGCCCGTTCCTGGGCCGGGGACTCCACCATCGGGGCGGCAGTTGGCGAACCGGGTTCCACATCTGTCCCCGGCGCGCCCGAAAAGAGCTGCAGCAGGAACAGGATTGCGACGATGATCCCCAGGGCCACCATGCCATAGAGCCACCAATTGGTGGGTCCGGCGGCGCCTACGGATTCCTCGTGTTCGCCCGCAACCTTGACGCCGGAATCATCGGGGACATCGATGCGCGACCCCTTCTCGTCGATCAGGTAGTCGACCTTGGCAACCTGTGGTGAGCGGAAGTCGCTGGGCTCGGCCATCAGAAGTCTCCCCGCAATACGGTTTCCGTGCCGACGCCACTTTCCACACCTTCGCGGACTTCTGCGATGGCGCGGTCGATTTCTTCCGGCTCGAAGTCGACCGGGCGGCCCTCGGCCATGGCACCTGTCGCCTCGGCCTTGAGCTCGTTCAGAAGCTCGATCTTTTCACGTGCAGTGAACAGGGTGTGGTGCGCGATGAACATGGGATTGAGCTCATCGGTGCCTCCCATGCGCTGCCTGAGCGTGTCGAAGACCATTTATCGTCTCCTTTCAATGGATTCGGCCGAATTCGGCCATCCGGAGTCAATGCAGTGGAAGCCGCGCGGTTCCTGAAAAGGCCCTCCGGCATCGGCTGTCTCGGCACCGATCACATTTTCCCGATGCGGCGAAACCTCAGCGCGATCGTTGCGTTCACCCCGCACAACCAAGTTAGGAGGATAAGATGGCTTATGATGACAATCGCGTCGCTTCTGCCGACGTCAAGGAAACCCACGACCTCATCGCTTCCGACAAGGTAGAGGGCACCAAGGTGTATGGGCTCAACGGCGAGCATATCGGCTCGATCGAGCGCATTCTCGTCGAAAAGCGTGGCGGCAAGGTTTCTTATGCTGTGCTCAGCTTTGGCGGCTTCCTCGGCATGGGCCACGAGCATTATCCGCTGCCCTGGTCCAAGCTCGAATATGATGAAAATCTCGGCGGCTACCGCATCGATATTTCCAAGGAGCAGATCGAAGGCGCCCCGCGTTATGACGATATGGACGACAACTTCTGGACCGCTGAAAACGGCCGTCGCGTCCACGACTATTACGGCGTAACCCCATACTGGATCTAACCAGTCCAGGTTTTTCAATGACCTGATAATTGCGCGGCCGGTGCCCTCAGGCACCGGCCTCTTTCTCGGAATGCTTCAGGCACCGGCCCCTTCGCATCATGCCTCAGGGTGTCTGAACGCCTCTCGCATTGACATATATCGCATAGAGCGAAGTCGTGGCCGTGATGAACAGCCGGTTCCGCCGTTTGCCGCCGAAGGTCAGGTTGGAGACCCGCTGCGGCACGAGGATTTTTCCGCAAAGCGTACCCCGATCATCGAACACATGGACGCCGTCGGCGGCCGAACACCAGATCCAGCCGTCGCTGTCCACCCGGAAGCCATCGGGAATCCCGTTGTCGATCACGGCGAAGGGCCCGGCATCACGGACCCGTCTGCCCTCTTCGAGCAGATCGAAGGCGCGGATGTGACGGGGCGCTTCAGGGTCGTGACTGGCCCCTGAATCGGCCACGTAAAGCCGGCTTTCGTCGGGCGAGAAGGCCAGGCCATTGGGCTGGATGAAATCGGCAATGACGAGCGTAACCTCCCCTGTCTCCTGGTCGATCCGGTAGACGCCATGCACGGGCTGCTCCTGGGGCGATTGATAGCCCTCATAGTCCGAGATGATCCCGTAGCTGGGGTCGGTGAACCAGATCGAGCCGTCCGAGCGCACCACGACATCATTGGGAGAATTGAGCCGCTTTCCCTCGAACCGGTCCGCTAGCACGGTGATCGAACCGTCAGGCTCGGTTCGGGTCACGCTTCGCGTGCCATGCTCGCACGAAATCAGCCGCCCCTGCCGGTCTCGGGTGTGGCCATTGGCGAAATTGGACGGAGCCAGGTAGGTCGTCACCGAATTGTCGGCGGCGAGGAACCGCAACACGCGCTCGTTGGGAATGTCGGAAAAATAGAGGCAGTCGTGGTCCGGGAACCATACCGGCCCCTCTGTCCAGCGACAGCCCGAATGCAGTTCTTCCAGCTTTGCGCTGCCCAGGATCTTTCGGGCAAACCGCTGGTCGTGGATGTCGTAAAGCGCCTCTGCTGTCATTGCGGTCTCCCCATCTGGCTCAGGATTAGCCTCTGCTCATCGGGCTCACAAGCACGATGCCGGGCTATTTCTCCCTCGTTTCCCGCGCCCATTTCGGCACGTTTTCGCCACGGTTCGAGGCGGGCGGGTGCGTAATCCACAATCTCCCCACCCGGTGTCGCACCCTCCGCGCAAAAAAGAATCACGCAGTGTGCACTATTTAAGTGGGGATGAATTGCTCGGTTCTCCCATTCATTCCGACAGGGAACAAAAGTTCACAAAGCGGCCGCTATCTCACATTTAAGTGAGCGCGTCGAAGTGGCGTGGTTGTCGCGTGTTGCTCGCCCCTTCGAAGACTGAAGAGTTCGTCGGGGATTTTACCAAAAACTGAAGAAATACAATCCACGCGCCATTCCGGCGCGCGATGAATTACGCTTGGAGATAAAATGAACATTAGCGATTTGATTGGCGATCCAACCTTCTTCAAAGGGGGAATCCGGATCGTGCACTTCATCGGCCTTGCCCTGGGCCTCGGTACGGCGACGTTTCTGGATCTGATGATCCTGCGCTTCATGGTCCGCGACCGGGTGCGCAAGTCCCATGCCGAGGCGTTCGAGTTTGGCACTAAGGTAGTGACGGCGGGCCTGGTCATGCTGTGGATCAGCGGCCTGGGCTTCCTGGTCTACTATTGGGGCTTTGATCCCGAAAAGCTCGGCAACCCCAAGATCTGGGCCAAGCTGAGCATTGTCGGCGTTCTGACGGCCAATGCCGTCTATCTGCACAAGCTGGTGCTCCCCATCGTGCAGGCGCAGGTATCGCGCACGCTGTTCGGTGACCTGACGCGCGGTCAGCGGATCCGCATGATCATCGGCGGCACCACATCCGTGACCTGCTGGTATGTCCCGGTGGCGCTCGCCACCATTCCGCAATTCAACAATTCCATTCCGGCCGACCAGCTCTGGGCCCTGTTCTGTGCCCTTCTGGTGAGCGCCAACCTCCTCGCCATCACGGCCGGCCTCGCCCTGGAATCCAGGATCGCCCGCCGCACCACGCCGCAACTCAGCCCGGGCTGACAGCAGCCACCACTCGTCCGGGTCGCTCGGCGCCAAAAGGCACGAGCGGCCCGGACTGGTGATGGCAAACTACAATGTGAGGAAACTGGTGCTGCCGGACAGGATTGAACTGTCGGCCTCTCCCTTACCAAGGGAGTGCTCTACCACTGAGCTACGGCAGCGTTTTGTCTTTGGCGCGGTGATCCGGCGCGGCGACGGGGGCTCCTTTGCCATAGCGTCTCACTCGACGCAAGACCAAAAAGCGCCTATCAACCGCCCCGTTGGAATCGACGGGCCGGAGCCATGGGCAAATCGGAGCAAAACCAGTTGCGCGAGCAAAGATTGGCCGCAAAGCTGCGTGAGAACCTGAAACGCCGCAAGGATCAGGCACGGGCGCGATCGGCAACCGATGCCGCCCCGCTTGATGACCGGCACCCAGAAACGGGCACGGACAAGAAACCGTAAACCATTTTCGGGCGATTCTAGCGTGTCGGGCGCCGAGGCCATCAGTGGATGACCATCGCGCGACAGGCTAAACGGGGCCGCAAGGTTCCAACCCATTCTAGAGAACGGCTGGTCTGGCCTACGTGGCAACGAAGACCTCGCCTACCTCCCACCAGGTAGCAGGCCCCAGGGGGCCATTTTTGAGGACTTCTTATGGATCGTATTCGTTTGATTGGTGGCAATGAGCTGCGCGGCGAAATCCCGATTTCGGGCGCCAAGAACGCCGCCCTGCCGCTGATGATTGCATCGCTTCTGAGCGACGAGCCGCTGGTTCTGACCAATGTGCCTCGCCTCGCCGACGTCAAGCAGCTCGAGCGCATTCTCGAGAATCACGGTGTCGATATTGCCGTGCATGGCCGTCGTCGCGGCGAAGAGGAAGGCGTGGGCCAGCGCATGACCTTTCATGCCGCCGACATCGTCGACACCACCGCCCCCTATGACCTCGTCTCCAAGATGCGCGCCAGTTTCTGGGTCATCGGGCCGCTGCTGGCCCGCTGCCACGAGGCCCGCGTTTCGCTGCCTGGCGGCTGCGCCATCGGCACGCGTCCGGTCGATCTGTTCCTCTTCGGGCTCAAGGCGCTGGGCGCCGAGATCGACATCGACGAGGGCTATGTCGTTGCCAAGGCGCCCAAGGGGGGACTTGTCGGTGCGACCATCACCTTCCCCAAAGTGTCGGTCGGCGCGACCCATACGATCCTGATGGCGGCAACCCTCGCCAAGGGCACCACCGTCATTGAGAACGCCGCCCAAGAACCCGAAATCACCAATGTCGCCGAATGCCTCGTGGCCATGGGCGCGAAGATTTCCGGTATCGGCACGCGTACCCTGACCATCGAAGGCGTCGAAAAGCTCCATGGCGCCACGGTGGAAGTGATTCCCGATCGCATCGAAACCGGCACCTTCGCCATGGCTGCGGCCATGACCGGGGGTGACGTGCTGCTGACCGGCGCCCGCCCCGAACACCTGCAGGCCGCCCTCGACATTCTCGCCCGGACCGGGGTCGAACTCACCCCGGAAGCCGGCGGGCTGCGCGTGCGCCGCAATGGCAACGGCATCCAGCCGGTCGATGTGGAAACCGATCCCTTCCCCGGCTTCCCGACCGACTTGCAGGCCCAGTTCATGGCGCTGATGACCATGAGCAACGGCGTGAGCCATATCCGCGAGACGATTTTCGAGAACCGCTACATGCATGTGGCCGAACTTGCCCGCTTCGGGGCCGATATTGCCGTCAACGGCCAGGTCGCCACCATTACCGGCAAGTCCCAGCTTCGGGGAGCCCAGGTCATGGCGACCGACCTGCGCGCCTCGGTGTCGCTGGTCATTGCCGGCCTTGCCGCCCGGGGCGAGACCGTCGTCAACCGCATCTATCACCTCGATCGCGGCTTCGAGCGGCTCGAAGACAAGCTCGGCCGCTGCGGGGCGGAGATTGAACGCGTGGCGGGCTGAGAGCCGTCCCGAAGGGCTAATCGCTCCAGTGGAGCGATTGGAGGCGGGCAGGCCATGAGACTTCGCGGGTGATCCGAAGGACGAAAGGCTCCGGTGGAGCCTTTCGAGCCAAGAAGGCCACGAAAGCTATGCTTGAGTGGCAGCTCGAATGGCGGGGTCTCTCGATACATCCCAAATCGTCACCACCGGGCTTGTCCCGGTGGTCCATGCCGCCGCAAGATGGGTTGCCCGGACAAGCCGGGCAATGACGATCGTGGAGGGAGCGCGGACTATGACAAGACCCCACGGCACATTCGTCTGGAACGACCTGCTCACCACGGATGTCGAAAAGGCGAAAACCTTCTTCGCCCGAGCCCTGGGCTGGACCTTTGAGGATTTTACCCTTGAAGGTCACCCATACTTCGTCATCCGCTCTGGCGCAGAAATGGTCGGTGGCCTCGGCGCCATCGAGCATGGCGATGTTGAGACGACATATTCCTATTGGATCGGCTTCATAGAAGTCACCGACATCGACGAGCGCTTCGCCACCGCGCTCGAAGCCGGCGCCATCGCCATCCGCCCGCCGCACGACGTCGAAGGCATTGGCCGGGTCTGCGTCCTGCGCGACCCCACCGGTGCGGCCATAGGCTGGATGCAGTCGGCCCGGACTTGAGTTCGGTAGCGCCGCTGCGCCATAGACCACCACACTTGATCCCTGCACGATGAACACCGGCGCCGCGGTCCTGCGCCTCCCTCCCCTTGATGGGGAGGGAATGAGGGTGGGGTGACGGCGCGCGTGGGCTAGCCATCATTCGCGTATGCCGGTCCCGTGGCGGTGCTCTCCAATGCAGCGGCAAAGCATTGCCCCTCTGCTCGCAAACTTGTAGATCGGAATTGTCGTGACCAGATAGGGTCATCGCATCCCAACAGGGCCTCGCACATGACCGATCTCAAGCTGATAGCGCTTGATACCGAAGACCTCGAAATCGTCTCCGCCCACGTGCAGGATGCCATCATCCGCACAGCCGACATGGGCTATGCCAAGGGCGACAAGCGCTTCGCGCTGCTGATGAACCGGTTCGACTGGGCCAGCGACAAGCCGCGCTCCAAGGGCCTGCGCAAGCGCTCTGCGCTCTATTTCAGCGGCGTCACCCATGCCGCCTTTGCCGGCTTTGATCCTGCCGCGCCCGAAGGCGTGGTGGAGCTGCTCGACATCGCCTTCACGCCGACCGACGCGCCCTCGGGCATTGTCGAGCTGCGCCTCGCCGGCGGCGGCACGGTGCGCCTCAGCGTCGACTATCTCGAAGTGCGCCTGGCCGATCTCGGCGGTGCCTGGGCCGCCGCGGCAAGGCCGTCCCACAACCTCGATTGAAAGCCAGCAATGCCTCTTCGCCTCGATAGTGCGCAGCCCGATTTCGAACAGCGTTTCGTCGACCTGCTCGGCGCCAAGCGTGAATCCAGCAAGGATGTGAGCGACACCGTTGCCGCCATCATTGCCGATGTGCGCCTGCGCGGTGACGCGGCCGTGGTCGAATTGACCAACAAGTTCGACCGCACCAGCTTTACCACATCGGACATCGCCTTCACCGCCGACGAGATCGCCGCTGCGGCGGCCGCGGTCCCGACCCATGTGCGTGCGGCGCTGCAAACCGCTCATGATCGCATCAAGGCCCATCACGAAAAGCAGAAGCCCGAGGATCATATCTATACCGATGCGCTTGGCGTTACCCTGGGTTCGCGCTGGACGGCGGTCGATGCCGTCGGCATCTATGTGCCGGGGGGGCTGGCCTCCTATCCCTCCTCGGTGCTGATGAATGCCGTGCCGGCGCGCGTCGCCGGCGTCTCCCGCATAGCCATGGCCGTGCCGACGCCCGACGGCGAGATCAACCCGACCGTGCTGGCGGCCGCGCAGATATCAGGCACCACCGAGATCTATCGCATCGGCGGCGCCCAGGCCGTGGCGGCCCTGGCCTATGGCACGGCAACCATTCCGCGGGTCGACAAGGTCACCGGTCCCGGCAATGCCTATGTGGCGACCGCCAAGCGCCAGGTTTTTGGTCAGGTCGGCATCGACATGATCGCCGGCCCCTCCGAGGTCCTGGTCATTGCCGATAGCTCCGCCAATCCCGCCTGGGTCGCGGCCGATCTCATCGCCCAGGCCGAGCATGGGGCAGGGGCCCAGTCCATTCTTGTCACCACCGATCCGCGGCTCGCCGATGCGGTTGCAGCGGAAATGGATCGCCAGCTCGCGCTGCTGCCTAAGCAGAAACTGGCCCGCGACGGCTGGGACGAGCTGGGCGCCATCATCACCGTGTCCTCGCTTGACGAGGCGGCGGACCTCGCCAATCGCATCGCTTCCGAACATGTCGAGATCGCCACCGACGCCCCCGAAGCATTGGTTCCAAAGATCCGCCACGCCGGCGCTATCTTTCTTGGCCACCACACGCCCGAGGCCATCGGCGACTATGTCGGTGGGTCCAACCACGTTCTGCCCACCGCCCGGTCGGCGCGTTTCGCCTCGGGTCTCGGCGTGCTCGATTTCATGAAGCGCACCTCGATCCTGGGGTGCACGCCCTCTTCGCTGTCGGCTCTGGCCGAACCCGCCGTGACCATTGCCGGGGTCGAGGACCTCGACGGCCATGGGCGGTCCATTTCCATTCGGCTCAACCGGTGAGCAATCCCATGGGCAAGGAGCCGGTGGCGACAGAAAAGAACAGGCTCGTCACCGTCACGCTCGACCCCAATACCATTACCTCGATCAATCCCGACGAGGTGCATGAATGGCGCATCGCCATCTATGACCTGCTGGAAAACAACAGCTTCAAGCCTGCCCGGGTCAGCGCCGAGGGCCCCTATGCGCTGCACATGTCGATCATCGGCAATTACATCCTGCTCGACGTGCGCAATCCCGAGACCTTCCAGCCGATCGCCGCGCACTATCTTTCGCTGACCCCGTTCCGCCGGCTGATTCGCGATTATTTCCGCATCCGCGACGCCTATTACGAGGCCATCCGCTCGGCCCAGCCCTTTCAGATCGAAACCGTCGATATGGCCCGGCGCGGCATGCACAACGAGGCGGCCGAGCTGCTGCGCACGCGGCTCAACAACAAGATCATCCTCGATCTCAACACCGCGCGGCGCCTCTTTACCCTCATCTGTGCCGTCCAGCCCTATGCCAGCCGCATCGACGAGGCGACCAGCGAGCTGCCCACCGTGCTCTTTGTCTGCTCGATGAATTCGGTGCGATCGCCCATTGCCGCCGCGCTCGCCCGCCAGGCCTTTCCCGGTCGCGTCATCGCCCGCTCGGTGGGTGTCAATGGCGGCAAGGCCGACCAGTTCGTGCACGAGGTCATGGAAGAGGTCGGCATTGATATGAGCGTGCACACGCCCCATATCCTGGACGAATTGGTCGCCAACCATTTCGATCTCGTCATCACGCTCTCCGACGATGCGCCCGAGGCCGTTCGGCGGAAGGGACTGGAGGCAGGCGCGCTCGAAGAGTGGCAGGTGGCCGATCCATCGCTGGTCGAAGGCAATCGGGCGCTGGTGCTCGATGCCTATCGCGACCTGCGCGACAGCCTTCGCAAGAAGGTCAGGGCGCGGCTGGAAACCCTGGTCACCTGACCCCATCGCCCGACAAGAGCGCCCGAATTCAGGCCTTTTCACCCGCTTTTGCGCACAATGTGACGCCGCCTTGGGCAGGTGGTTCACAAATCCATTGAATTGCAGTAGGTAGAGGCCACTTTCCGACCCGTGGCCGGCAAGCAATGCCCCTATGGGTCCATCAGGAGACAGTATGGCGAAGGAAGAAGTGCTCGAATTTCCGGGCGTCGTCACAGAATTGCTTCCCAACGCGACATTCCGCGTGAAGCTCGAGAACGATCATGAGATCATCGCTCACACCGCTGGGCGCATGCGCAAGAACCGCATCCGCGTTCTGGCCGGCGACAAGGTGCTGTGCGAGATGACCCCCTACGACCTCACCAAGGGTCGCATCACCTACCGATTCAAGTGAGGCGCGACCACCGAAAGGTGGGCAAAACGATCCAGTGGATCGTTTTGAGCAACGAACGCCCTGAGCCATGCGAAGGGCCCGGGTTTTCCAGGAGCACGATATAGATGGCCGGCCGTCCCGACCTGATTCTGGCTTCCGCCTCGCCGCGTCGGCTGGCTCTGCTCAACCAGATCGGCATCGAGCCCGAACATCTGGTGCCGGCCCATGTCGATGAAACCCCCGAAAAGGGCGAGCTGCCGCGCAAGCTGGCGCAGCGCCTGGCCGATCTGAAGGCGCTCACCGCCCAGCACAAGGCGCGGGTCGCCGGCTTCGGCTCCAATTCCCTGGTGCTGGCGGCCGATACGGTCGTTGCCGTCGGACGTCGCGTCCTGCCCAAGGCCGAGACCATGGAAGAGGCCTCCGATTGCCTTCGCCTGCTCTCGGGCCGCGCGCATCGCGTCTATACCGGCATGACCCTGATCACCCCGTCCGGCGCCCGCCGTCATCGCCTGGTCGAAACCCGCATCCGTTTCAAGCGCCTGTCGGCCAAGGAAATGGAAGCCTATCTTGCCAGCGCCGAATGGCGCGACAAGGCCGGCGGCTATGCCATCCAGGGCATTGCCGGCTCCTTCGTGGTCAAGCTCGTCGGCTCCTATTCCGCCGTCGTCGGCCTGCCCCTGCACGAAACTGCCCAGCTTCTGGCCGGCGAGGGCTATCCCGTGCATTTCAACTGGCTCAATCAGTCGAGCCTTTCGGGCGTCTGATGCCGGAAACACCAGCAAAGAAATGCCCCATCTGTGGCAAGCCCGCCGTAGAAGCGTTCAAGCCCTTCTGCTCCAAACGCTGCGCCGACGTCGACCTCAACCGCTGGCTCACGGGCAACTACGTCATCCCCGCCCGGGACGACGAACCCCTGCCGGACAGTGACGACGAAGAGAACTAGTTTTTCGCTTCCCCGACGAGAAGCCTCTCGGCTCCTTCGTCACCTCCCCCTGAACGGGGAGCGTCGCTAGGCCCATAGGGTCGTAGCAGAGCGAGGTGGGGGTGTTGCCGCACACGAGCGCCTCATCACCGCCCCACCAAAAATCCCTTTATCCACATCCCCTTTTCCCGCTTGCGCGGCAAAAACCGTTCCCCTATAAGGCCCGTGGCTCGCAGCATCAGCTGCAAAAGCCCGATGCCCAGATAGCTCAGTTGGTAGAGCAGCGGATTGAAAATCCGCGTGTCGCTGGTTCGATTCCGGCTCTGGGCACCACTCCTTTCTCACATCGAAGCGCTGTTCAACGCTGATCGGCGCCCGCCGTTAGTTCAGCATGCCCCGCAGCTCTGCCTGAACGGCGCGCATTGGCGCCAGATAAAGCTCTGCCAGGGCGCCGATTTCAGTCTGATTGGCTGGCAGCCCGATATTGAGCGCCGCGATCACCTTGCCCCGTGCATTGTGCACCGGCACGGCAATGGACCGCAGCCCCAGCTCCACCTCCTGGTCGATCAACGCAAAACCCTGTTCCCGCACCTCACCGAGAATGGCCATCAGCCGCTCCACGTCGGTGACCGTATAGGGTGTGCGCCCGAGCAGCGGCGCCCCTTCCAGCAAGGCCCGCGCCTCCGCCTCGGGCATTGCGGCCAGCATCACCCGTCCCATCGAGGTGCAGAAGGCCGGCAGGCGCGAGCCGGGCATCAGGGCGATGGACATGACCTTGCGCTGCGCCGCCCGCGCCACATAGACGATTTCTGATCCATCGAGGATCGACACCGACGAGCTCTCGCCGAGCCGATCCGAGAGCTGGTCGAGCAGCGGCTGCACCATCTGCGGCAGCGGCATGGTGGCGAGGCACGCCGTGCCCAGCCGCAGGATGCGCGGCGTCAGGGTGAAGTATTTCCCGTCATAATCGGCGTAGCCGAGATGGGCGAGGGTGAGCAGACACCGCCGCGCCGTGGCCCGGTCGAGCCCGGAAGTGGCCGAGATTTCCGAGATCGACTGGCGCGGCTTGTCGGCGGTGAAACTCTCGATGACGAGAAGCCCCTTGGCCAGCCCGCCCATGATGTCGCGTTCCAGCATTCTGGTCTCGTTTGTGCGATATATCAACAAATGGAACATATCGCACAAACCGCATTGCCTTCAACCATCGCCCGGGCCTAATCGATTTCAGGCAATTCTGGCTCATGCAGAAGGAATGACACGTCAATGGACAAGACAGTCCCGGACCTGGCCACGGCAGTGGCGGGCATCGAGGATGGCATGGTGCTGATGGTGGGCGGCTTCGGCGGCTCCGGCGCGCCGATCGAGCTGATCCACGCCCTCATCGACCGGTTCAAGGCCACGGGGAGCCCGAAGAACCTCACCGTGGTCAACAACAATGCCGGCAATGGCCGCATCGGCATCGCCGCCATGATCGATGCCGGCATGGTCGCCAAGATGGTCTGTTCCTTCCCGCGCTCGGCCGATCCGCGCGCCTTCACCGAGAAATACCTCGCTGGCCAGATCGGGCTCGAACTGGTGCCACAGGGCACTCTGGCCGAACGCATCCGCGCCGGTGGCGCCGGCATTCCGGCCTTCTATACGCCCGCCAGCTATGGCACCGATGTCGCCAAGGGCAAGCCGGTCGCCGAATTCGACGGCAAGCACTATGTGCAGGAGCGCTGGCTGAAGGCCGATGCCGCTCTCATCAAGGCCGAGCTGGCCGACACGATGGGCAATCTCACCTATCGCAAGGCGGCGCGCAATTTCTCGCCGCTGATGGCCGCCGCCGCGAAGGTCACCATCGTGCAGGCGACCAGGGTCGTGCAGCCGGGGGACATCGACCCCGAACAGGTCGTCACGCCGGGCATTTTCGTCAACCGTATCGTCGAAGTGGCCGATGCAAAGCAGGAAGAAGCCCTGATGCGCGAAGGAGTGGCCTACGCATGAGCGACAAACTTTCCAACGCCCAGATCGCCTGGCGCGCCGCGCAGGACATCGAGGACGGTGCCTATGTGAACCTCGGCATCGGCTTTCCCGAAATGGTGGCCAAGTTCCAGCCGCCCGGCAGGCAGGCCATCTTCCACACCGAGAACGGCGTGCTCAATTTCGGAGAGGCGCCGCCCGAGGGTGAGGAGGACTGGGACCTCATCAATGCCGGCAAGAAGGCCATCACCCTCAGGCCCGGTGCCGCCTTTTTCCATCATGCCGACAGCTTTGGCATGGTGCGCGGCGGCCATCTCGACGTGGCGATCCTCGGCACCTATGAAGTCGCCGAAAACGGTGATCTCGCCAATTGGTCGACCGGTCCCAAGGGCGTACCGGCCGTCGGTGGCGCCATGGATCTGGTCCATGGCGCCAGGCGCGTCGCCGTCATCACCGATCACGTCACCAAGGACGGCAAGCCGAAGCTGGTGAAAAAGTGCACCCTGCCGCTGACCGGCGTCGGCTGCGTCACCCGCGTCTATACCAGCCTTGCCGTACTCGACATCGAAAACGGCCGCTTCGTGCTGCGCGAAAAACTGCCCTCCATGAGTGTCGCGGACCTGCAGGCGGTGACTGGCGCCGAGCTGGTCCTGCCCTCGACCATTGGCGACCTCGTCGCCCCGGAGCTTTGATATGACCGAAGCCTTTATCTGCGCCTATAGGCGCACCCCCATCGGTCGCTTTGGCGGCTCGCTCTCCGCGGTCCGTCCCGACGATCTCGGCGCCATCCCCCTGAAGGCGCTGATGGCCGAACTGGCCGGCGTTGATTGGGACGCCGTCGACGACGTCATTTTCGGCAATGCCAACCAGGCGGGCGAGGACAATCGCAATGTCGCACGCATGAGCCTGCTGCTGGCGGGTCTTCCGGTCGGCGTCACCGGCACCACGATCAACCGGCTCTGCGGCTCGGGCATGGATGCGGTGATTGCAGCCGCCCGGGCAATCAAGTCCGGCGAGGCCGACCTCGTCATTGCCGGCGGCACCGAAAGCATGTCGCGCGCGCCCTTCGTCCTGCCCAAGGCCGACACGGCCTTTTCGCGCAATGCCGAGATTTACGACACCACCATTGGCTGGCGTTTCGTCAATCCGCAGATGAAGGCGCTGTACGGCGTCGATTCCATGCCCGAAACCGGCGAGAACGTGGCGCAGGAATTCGGCGTTTCGCGCGAGGCGCAGGACGCCTTCGCGGTCCGTAGTCAGGACAAGGCCGTCGCCGCGCAGAAATCCGGCCGCCTCGCCAGGGAAATCGTCCCGGTCTCCATCCCCCAGAAAAAGGGCGACCCAACAGTCGTCGATACCGACGAGCATCCGCGCGCCGGCACGACGCTCGAGACGCTGGCAAAACTGCGCCCGCTCTTTCCCAATGGCACGGTCACCGCCGGCAATGCCTCGGGGGTCAACGATGGCGCGGCTGCGCTCATCATCGCCTCCGAAGCCGCCGCGAAGCGGCATGGCCTCACGCCCATTGCCCGCATTCTCGGCGGTGCCACTTCGGGCGTGCCGCCGCGCATCATGGGCATGGGCCCGGCGCCGGCCAGCAAGAAGCTGTTCGCACGGCTGGGGCTCACCGAAGCCGATTTCGATGTCATCGAACTCAACGAGGCATTCGCCAGCCAGGGCATTGCCGTGTTGCGCGACCTCGGCATTGCCGAGGACGACGCCCGCGTGAACCCCAATGGCGGCGCCATTGCCCTTGGCCATCCGCTCGGCATGAGCGGCGCCCGCATCACCGGCACTGCAGCGCTGGAGCTGGCCCTTTCGGGCGAGCGCCGGGCGCTGGCCACCATGTGCATTGGCGTCGGCCAGGGCATCGCCATCGGCCTTGAGCGCGTTTGACTCAGACTCTGCACACCCACGATGTCACCCCGGCGAAGGCCGGGGTCCATTCTCGGACCTCAGAGTAGTCCTCGAACGCGCAGCTTTGCTCCGCCCCGATCAGCCTATTCCGGCTTGTGCCGCGCCTTGCCGTCCTTGTCGAAAATGATCCCGGCGCTGGCGTCGAAGGCCAAGGCAAAGCTCTGCCCGATCGAGAGGCTGTGGTCGCCATCGAGTACGGCCAGCCACGAATTGCCCGAGGGCAGGGCGATGTTGACGATGGTCTCGTTGCCCAGCCGCTCCACCAGCACGACCTGGCCCACGATCGTGCCCGACGATGCATTGGTGAGCTCATGCGGGCGGATGCCCAGGGTCACGGTGTCGCCCACGCGGATACCAGCAGGGTCAGCCGGAATGGCGACCGGCGAAATGTCCTTGCCCGCAATGGTCACGCTGTCGGCGGCAACGGCCTGAACCGAAACGTCGATGAAGTTCATCTTCGGAGAGCCTATGAACCCGGCAACAAACAGATTGGCCGGTTTTTTGTAGAGCTCGATTGGGCTGCCCACCTGCTGCACCACGCCGCCATTGAGCACGACGATCTTGTCGGCCAGGGTCATGGCCTCCACCTGGTCATGCGTCACATAGATCATGGTAGCGCCCAGGTCGTTGTGAAGCTTGCTCAGCTCCATGCGCATGTCGACGCGCAGGGCCGCATCGAGATTGGACAGCGGCTCGTCGAACAGGAAGACTTCAGGCTGGCGCACGATGGCGCGGCCGATGGCGACACGCTGGCGCTGGCCGCCCGAAAGCTGGCTCGGCTTGCGGTCGAGCAGGTGTTCCATTTGCAGGATACGGGCGGCGTCGCGGATCTTCTTGTCGCGCACATCCTTGGGCGTGCGCGCCAGCTTCAGCCCGAAGCCCACATTGTCGTAGACCGTCATATGCGGGTAGAGCGCGTAGCTCTGGAACACCATGGCAATGCCGCGGTCGCGCGGCTCGACATGGTTGACCACCCGGTCCCCGATGACGAGTTCACCACCGGTAATGTCTTCAAGGCCCGCAATCATCCGCAAGAGGGTGGATTTGCCGCAGCCCGAAGGGCCCACGAACACCACGAACTCGCCATGCTCGATATTGAGGTCGACACCTTTGATGACCTCGACGCCGCCGTAATTTTTGCGCAGCGATTTCAGTTCCAGCCCGGCCATATCAGTTATCCCTTGACGGCGCCTGCGGTCATTCCGGCCACGATCTGTCGATTGAAGAACATGAAGACGATCAGCGGCGGAATGGTAATGAGCAGGATATTGGTGAAGAGCAGGTTGTAGGCGGTGTTGAACTGGCTCTGGAAATTATAGAGCGTCAGCTGCACCGTCGCATTCTGGTTGCCCGGCAGGTAGTAGAGCGGGTTGGTGAAGTCGTTGAAGATACCCACCGACTGCACCACGATATTGGTGACGGTCACCGGCCAGAGCAGCGGCAGGATCACCCGGAAGAAGACGTCGAGCGGCCGCGCGCCGTCGATCACCGCCGCCTCGTCCAGCTCGCGCGGAATGGTGGCGATGAAGGCCCGGTAGAGGATGATCGAGAAGGGCAGGTTATAGGCCACCTGGATCAGCACCATGCCATGGAGCGTCCCGAAAAGTTTTAGCCCCTGCAGCAGCCAGATGGTCGGCACCACGGCGGGCGGGATCATCAACCCGGCCAGGATCAGGAATTCGATCAGCCCGTTGAAGCGCGTCTTGCGCCGCGCCAGCACGAAGCCGACCATGGCTGCCAGCACGATCAGCAGCGTCACGCTTGCCACGGTGATCAGGGTGGAATTGACGAAGGCCGTGACCATCATCCAGTTCCGTGTCTGCACCACCTCGACCACATTGTCCCAGAGATGGAAGCCATTGGGCCAGGAAAAGTCGCGCAGGGCCGATTGCTGGCGGTCCTTGAAGGCCATCAGCACGATGAAGATGAACGGGATCACGAAGACCACGAAAGTCGCGGCAATGGCGGCAACGCCGCCCAAAAAAGAGGCGCGCTTCATCATTCGTGACCCTGCTTGCGATTGAGGAACATGGTCAGCGGCACCACCAGCACGGCGATGAGCACGAAGAGCACCACATTGCCCGCGGTCGAGAGGCCATAGAAGCCGGCCTGGTACTGCTTGTAGATCACCGAGGCCACGGTGTCGGAGGCAAAGCCCGGCCCGCCCTTGGTCATCGCCCAGATCAGGTCAAAGGTACGAAGGCCGCCGATGAAGGAGAGGGTGATGACGGTCGCCGTTGCCGGGCGGCAAAGCGGCAGCGTCACATAGAAGAAGTTCTGCAAGGGCGTTGCGCCGTCGATGCGCGCGGCCTCGTAATAGTCCTTGGGAATAGCCACGAGCCCGGCAATGTAGATGACGGTGGCAAGTCCCACGCCCTTCCACACATCCACCAGCGCCACCGAATAGAGCGCCAGGTTGGGGTCGACTAGCCAGCCCGGACCCTTGATGCCGATCATGGCCAGACCCTGGTTGATGGCGCCGGCGGTTGGGTGCATCAAGACGGTAAAGGTGATGCCCACGCCGACAGTGGACACCAGCACCGGGAAGAAGATGACCGAGCGGAGATAGCCGCGCGCCATGATCTGGCTGGTCAGCATCACCGCCAGCAGCATGCCGATGACCACCTTGAGGCTCGATGTCACCACGGCGTAGATCACCGTGTTGACAAGGCCCTTGATCAGGAACGGCTCGCGGAAGAACTGGATGAAGTTGTCGAGCCCGATGAACGTCGAGTCGAACAGCGTCCATCGCGTCAGGCTGAAATACAGCGAGGCAAAGGTCGGCGCCAGGAACAGCACCGAATAGATGATGGCTGCGGGCAGGAAGAACCAGCCCGGATAGGGCGAGCGCGAACGCAGTTGCCGCTTTTCGGGCGGGGCTTCGGCTACACCGGCAATGCTTGAAACAGCCATCGCCTTCTCCTCGGAAAGTGGAATGGCCCGGGGTGCCGCAAAGCATCCCGGGCCGCATCATGACACGTGGTTACCAGCCGGCAAGGCCAAGCTGCTGGGCCTGCTTCTTGACGTCCTCGTCATAGAGCGCGGCGCCCTCGGCGGCCGGGCGGATGCCGGAGCCGACTTCAACCGTGATCTGCTCGAGCGCCGGGCCCTTGACCGGGCTGAGGAACTCAAGCGCCGGAGCGTTCTGGCCGCCTTCCTGGAAGTAGGGCAGCATGTCGGCCAGGGCCGGCGGCACGTCGTCGGGCAGGGTGCAGCCCTCGATCATGTAGGGGCCGGTGGCGCCAACGGCTTCATTGCGGATGTCGCAGCCTTCGGGCGAACCGATGAAGCCCACGAAATCCTTGGCCAGATCAGGGTTCGCCGTGGACTTGGCGATGTAGATCGAGTCCGGCATCCAGGTGGTCAGGCCGTTGCTCTCGGCGCTGTCACCGGGCTGGGCGAAGAAGCCCACGTCCTGGAGGTTGTCGGGCAGGGTTTCGGCAATGGCGCCGATGCCGAAGGTCAGCATCGGATAGTGCGCGCCTTCGCCGGTGGCGACCATGCGCAGGCCATCGGGATAGGTCGCCGCGCCGAAATCGGCGTTGAGGTAGCCCGCTTCATAGACTTCCTGCAGCTTTTCAAAGCCGCGCAAGGCTGCCGGGGAGGTGGCGAACTTGGCTTCGTTGGCGGTGAACTTCTCGGCAAAGTCCGGCTCGGCGGCCAGGACGTTGAAGAAGTCGGCCAATACGAACAGCTGGCTGGTCCAGGTCTCGCCATAGGTCTGGATCACGGCCGTCTTGCCGGCAGCCTTGATCTTTTCATTATTGGCCATGAACTCGTCCCAGGTCGTTGGGATTTCGAGGCCAAGCTCTTCATAGATCGGCTTGTTGTAGAAAATGCCGCCGCCCATCGCCGGGGCAAACGGGGTGCCATAGACTTCCCCGCCGGCCGAAACCACCGACTTGAAGCTGTCCTGGATGCCGGCCTGCCAGGGCTCGTTGGTCACCGGCAGGAGGTTCTGGGTCGGGTTGATGGCCTGGAACAGCGAGCCCGAATTGTAGAAGAACACGTCGGCCATGGCGCCGGTGGCCAGGCGTGTCTTGACGATATTGTCGCCTTCACCGCCACCCGGGCGCACTTCGATGTCGATGCTCACATCGGGGTTCTTCTCGGTATAGGCGGCCACCCAGGCTTCGGCGACGGCCACCGACTGCGGGCCGTTGTCGATCAGGAATGTCAGGTTGCCGGACTGCTGGGCGCTGACGGCACTGGCCGACAGCATCAGCCCTAGCGTGCTGGCGCCCATCAGGGCGATGAGTTTGGTCTTGGTCATGGTCTTCCTCCCTGGAAAACCCGCATTGTGCGGGCAGTGGTTAGTCCTCGGATACCCGCCCTCAGGGCGTGTTGGCATTCACCAGCGACTTCTGGCGCGCGGTGCGCTTGGGCGCGGTGTAGTTGAAAGTGACGACGTGCTTGCCGGCGGTCAGGGCGGCCTCGGTGCCGCTTACTGCTGCTCCGTCGAGCATGGCGTCGCGATAGGTCTCGGCGAGCTTCAGCACGCCCTTCGATCCCGCCGGAACCTCGATTTCGTAGCGCACGGCTTCGCCCTCGATGCTCCATTCTGCGCGGACGAGGCCGGCCGGGCTCTGGTGGTCCGCCTTGACCGGCGACAGGTCGGGCAGGATCAGCGGCTCGAAGATCACGGTCTTGAAGGCGGGGTCCTTTTCGTCCGGACGGAAGCCGGCAACCCCTTCGAGCAGCCACTGGCAGACGGCGCCATAGGCATAGTGGTTGTAGGAATTCATCTGCGGATTGTAGATCGTGCCATCGGCCTGGATTGCGTCCCAGCGTTCCCAGATCGTGGTGGCGCCCATCTTCACCTGATAGAGCCAGCCCGGCACTTCCTCCTGCAGGAACACTTCGCTCGCCAGACCCCATTCGCCAATTCTGATCAGCGCCGGAAGCAGAGCGGGAGTGCCGATGAAGCCGGTGCCGATACGCCCTTCGGCGCGGGCAATGGTGTTCTTGAAATAGCCCTTGGCCGCTTCAAACTTGTCGGTGGGAATGAGGTCGTGGACGATCGCCAGCGCATAGGAGGTCTGGTCGTCATAGGCCAGGCGCCCCGAAGTGGTGATGAATTCACGCTGGAAGGCGGTCTTCACCTCCTCGGCCATCTGCGTGAGGCGCTGCGCAATGGCGGCGTCGCCGACGATCCGGGCAATCTCGGCAACCTGCTTGGCCGCGATATAAAGATAGATCGTGGCCGCAGCATCGTCGCCAATGGTCGGCAGCGGCTTGGCGCTCGGGCCCTTGGGCTGCAGCCAGTCGCCGAACGAGAAGCCACGGGCGCCCCATTCGCGCGGTGGGTTGACGATGGGACCATCGCTGATCGACCAGACGAAATCGACCCAGCGCACCATATTGGGCAGCACTTCCTTGAGGAAAGCCGTGTCGCCATAGTGCAGGTAGACCTGCCAGGGCACCTGGTAGATGGCGTCGCCCCAGCCGGTTGAGCCGAAAAAGCCTGGATAGTGTTCCGGCTGCATGCGGGTCGGGTCGGGGCAGACATGGGGCACCGCGCCGTCGTCGCGCTGATCGACCATCAGGTCGCGCACCCATTTATGGAAGAAGCCATGCACATCGCCCAGATAGGCAGCCGTGCCGGCAAAGACCTGCGCATCGCCGGTCCAGCCCAGGCGCTCGTCGCGCTGCGGGCAGTCGGTCGGGACTTCGATGAAATTGCCGCGCTGGCTCCAGAGCGTGTTGAGGAACAGCCGGTTCACCAGCGCATTGCCCGAGGTGAAGCTGGCCTTCTGCTCAGTCACCGAGCTGATCGGGATCGACTTGATGTCGATGATCTCAGCGTCACCCTCCACGGTCACGCGGGCATAGCGGAAGCCCTGGAAGGTGAAGTGCGGGCGGTAGCTTTCCGTGCCTGTGCCGGCCAGCACATAGGTGATGGTGGCCTCGGCGGTGCGGTAATTGACGTTGTAGAAATTGCCGTCCTTGTCGAGCACTTCGGCATGCTCGACCTTCACCACCGCGCCGGCAGAACCGGACACCTCGATGGCGACATAGCCGCCGACATTCTGCGCAAAGTCGAAAACTGTGCGACCCTCGGCATCGGTCCAGGTCTTGTTTGCTGTGAGCGGCGCCAGTTCGCGCACCGGCGTCGTTTCGTGCGCCACAAGGCGGGCCGTATCGAAGCTGATCGCTTCTGTGCCGGCCGATACCTTCGGTGCGATGCGGGCGTCAAAGGTTTCGCCGAAATAGATGCCCGACTTGCGGATCGGCAGCTCGCCGCTTTCCCAGCTGGCATCGGTGACCAGGATTGGCTCGGCATCATCAGGCGCGCTGCGCAGCTCGACCATGGCGGCGATTTCGCTGCCCCAGGTATTGTAGATCGGGTGCTTGCCCCACATCAGCGCCGAGCGCAGCCAGCCATCGCCCAGCCAGATTTCGATGCGGTTTTCGCCCGCCACCAGCAGCGAGCCCACGTCGTAGGTCTGGTAGCTCAGACGCGCATCATAGGCCGTCCAGCCCGGCGTCAGCACGTCCTTGCCGACTTTGGTGCCATTGATGAAGGCCACATAGAGCCCGAGCGCTGTAACATCGAGCACTTCGCTGCCCGAAACCGTGTCCAGGTGGAACGTCTTGGCGACAAAGCTCGCCGGCGTGCCGACGCCCCTGTCGGCAAGCGGACGCACCATCTTGGCGACCCAGTTACGCGACGGCGATCGCGAGCCGGAAGCCAGCTCGGCGGCAGTTTCATTCAACACGGCGTAGTCTCCTCGACAGCTTGGATTGCTGTTGTAAACTGTTCTACGTGTAGCGTTCTACAAAATGACGGCGTTTGCAATAGGGAAATTGGGCGGCTATGCGATGGAGCGGAGGAAAGTTGTCATGAGTGAGCGGAAGACCAGCAGGCCGGGCAGGGTCACCATCCGGGAAGTGGCGGAGGATGCCGGCGTCTCCGTGGCTGCCGTCTCCAAGGTGTTGCGCGATGCCTATGGGGTGAGCGATGCACTGCGCGAAAAAGTGCGCACCTCCATGGGCAAGCTCAACTATCGCCCGCTCGCTTCGGCGCGCGGACTGCGTGGCCGCACCTATACGCTCGGGCTGATTTTTCCCGATCTGCGCAATCCCTTTTTCGGTGATGTCTTTGCCGGCGTGAACTCGGCGCTCGAGCGCACGCAGTATCAGGCCATGCAGGGCATCAGTACCTCCATCGAGGCTCTGGCCGAGGCCATGATCGACCGGCAGATGGATGGCATCATCCTCATCGGCCCCAATGAGCAGCCGGCCTATCTCAGCGAACTCGCCCTGCGCAAACCCATCGTCGCCATCGGCCATCACGACGACCTGACGCCCATGCCCTTCGACACGGTCAACAACGATGACCAGCTCGGCGCGCGCCTTGTGGTTCGCCACCTCATCGCCAATGGCCACCGCAAGATCGCCATGCTGAGCCTGCTGCAGCAGCCCTCCACGGTGGTGCGCGAGCGCGAGCTCGGCTATCGGCTCGAAATGATGGAGCAGGGGCTGGGCGCCGACATCAATGTGGTGCGTGCGACCCAGGTGGCCCGCGACGTGCAATTGAGCGTCAAGCGCCTGCTCGAAAGCCCCGATCGCCCCGACGCCATCTTCTGCTGGACCGATCTCATGGCCTTCGAGGCCATCAGCGTCGTCACCGAAATGGGCCTCTCCATCCCTGATGACGTGGCCATCGTGGGCTATGACAACACCATGTATTGCGATTTCGCCCAGAACCGGCTGACCAGCGTCGATCAATCCGGGGAACTGTTGGGTCTCCAGGCCGCGCGCCTGCTCATCGAACGCATCGAAGGCCGCACCGAAGCCGAACACTTCGTCGTCACCCCCCGCATCGTCGCCCGCGCCAGCTCCCGCAAGCGGGGCTGACACTTCACCTCTCCCTCTGGGGGAGAGGTCGGCGCGTAGCGCCGGGTGAGGGGGCCTTGTGCATGGAGATGGGCCTGGCCGCCCTTGGCCAGCTCACCCCCGCCCTCACCCCTTCCGCACCCGTATCGCCAGATACGGCCTCACCGGCAGCTTCACCGCGAAAGCCGCATCAGGCTCCTTCTTCAGCACCACCGCGCCATGCCGCACCGAATGGTTCTCCGGCGCCGCCACACGCTCGGCCGGCGTCACCGTCATGGCCCAGGTGTCGATCACGTCTACCTGGTAGGTCCCATCATCCTTGGGCAGGCCATAGGGCCAGATTTCCGGCTGGTGCTCGCCGAGATAGATGATGGTTGTGTCGCCATCGCGCGCCGCCGAGACCCGTCCGGCAAAACGCATCCCGGTCTCGATCGGCTCGAAGCCGTTGCGCGCATCCTCTTCGAGCAGGTCGCGCATGAAGCCGATGCGCTTCCATGCCTCGCCGCGCAATTCGCCGCCCTTGGCCCACCAGATGAGATCCTCGGGGTGGCGATAGGTTTCGCCATGCCCGGCATAGCCCCCGCGCAGCACCGTGGTCCAGAACCGGCCTACCAGCTCTTCTGCCGAGATATTGCCCCAGGCCTCGGTGATATTGCCCTCATATTCGGGCTCGTCATTGACGACCGGCTTGCCATAGGCGGCGCGCCATTCACCGGTCCGCTTCACATCCCAGTGCTGGATGCACACATGGCTCACCCAGGCCTTGCGGTGATCGTAATTGGCCTTGGGGTCGCCGTTGTGGATCGAGCGCAAATGCCCATAGGGGTCGTTTTCCTCGATGATGTGGAAGTATCGATCCCATTGCCGCATCGGCTTGGTGTCGAGCATGAAGTCATATTCATTGGCCAGCGCCCACCACACATTGTGATAGGCCGCCAGCCGCGCCGTCGCATAGGCGAAATAGCGGTAGTCCTGCTCTTCGCTCATGCCGGCATAGCCCCAGCGGTCATAGGGGTGGAGCATGATGATGTCCGCCTGGATGCCCAATGCGCCCAGCGCCGCGACTTGGCTTTCGAAATGCCGGAAGGCCTCCGGATTGGGCCGGTCGAAATCGAGATTGCCCGCCGCGTCGCGCTGATAGACGTCATGCAGCGGCTCATTGGTATTGTATGGGTAGTCCTTTGGAAAAATGCCCATGCGGATCTTGTTGAACCGCGCCCTTTCCAGCGTCGCCAGCGTCTTGTGCTGCTCGCTGAGCGGCTGATGCGTCCAGGCATAGCAGGTCGTGCCAAAACTCAGGAACGGCGTGCCATCGGCATGGGCGAAGTGAAAGCGGTTGGCCACCTGCACCGGCCCATGATTGCCCGTTCGCGGCCCCGTCACTTCCACTGCGCCCGTCCGTCCGTCCAGCTCCGCAACATTGGACTTGGTTACAAACTCCCAGCTGCCCGGATTGTCGGGCATGAAGCGGACCTTGTAGACCCCCTCGCCATCATAAAAACCGGGGACCCGCACCACGCGCCCACGCTGCCGAAACTCTGCCTCCAGGCTCACGTCCATGAAAGGATTGCCGGCGCTCGGCCCGGCAAGCTCAGCTTCAAACATGTCCCACTGGGCAATGGTTTGGGTCATTTGGTAGTCCACTCCATTTGCGCCACCCACAGCGTCATTCCGGCGAAGGCCGGAATCCATATCCGTAGGTGGCCACATGCATCCAGCGTTGGAATTGTACCGCGCATGGATCCGGCCTTCGCCGGGATGACATCGCCATCATCTCCTCGACATCCCCAATCTCTGGTTCCATCGTCACCACCGGGCTTGACCCGGTGGTCCACCTCGCACCGCACTGGATTGCCCGGTCAAGCCGGGAAATGAAGAAAAGCGACGCTGCTTGTGTTGCAGGAGACTCATCACCCCCAAAAAAAGGCCGGACCCTGCGGCCCGGCCCCTACACGTCGGGGAGGACGATTAGCTGGCCAGTGCGAAAGTCTCGAGGCTGCCTGCATTGCTCGCGTCGATGAGCACGCAGTCCATCGAGATCTTCTCGTCTTCGCCGGTCGAGCCTTCCTTGAGATACTTGTCGGCCAGTTCCACGGCCCACTGGGCCTGGCGGTAAGCCGGCTGCAAGACGGTGGCGTGGATCTTGCCCGCGGTAATGGCGTCGCGGACGTCGTTGGAGCCGTCAAAGCCCACCACGATCACGTCGTTGCGGCCGGCCGCTTCCAGCGCGGCGAGCGCACCCATGGCCATCGTGTCATTGCCGGCGATCACGCCCTTGATGTCCGGATTGGCCTGCAGGATCGATTCCATCTTGGTGAAGGCCTCGGTCTGGCTCCAGTTGGCCGACTGCTGGGCAACCATCACCATGTCAGGATACTGGTCGATCACGTCGTGATAGCCCGAGGAGCGGATGCCGGCATTGGTGTCGGACTCCTTGCCCACGAGTTCGACATAGTTGCCGGCCTCGCCCATGGCTTCGACGAAGGCTTCCGCGCCCAGCGTGGCGCCTTGGTAGTTGTTGGACACGATCTGTGCGGCGGCGACGCCGGTGGCGTTGATTTCGCGGTCGATCAGGAAGCTTGGAATGCCCGCATCCTTGGCCTTCTGCACGGCGGCCACCGAAGCGTCGGCCCCGGCATTGTCGAGGATGATGGCCTTGGCGCCTGCGGCAATGGCCGAGTCGATCAGCTCGTTCTGCTTGTTGGCGTCGTCGTCATGCGAATAGACCTGGGTCGTGTAGCCCAGCTCTTCCGCCTTGGCTTTGGCGCCGTCGGCCTCTGCCTTGAAGAACGGATTGTCGTGGCTGGGCGTGATGATCACGATCAGGTCCTGCGCCGCAGCGGGCATGGCCATCGCCACGCCAGCCATCGCAGCCAGAGCCAGCGCAGCAAGTGTCTTGTGCAGTTTCATTGTGGTCCTCCGGTTGACCCTGTCAGGGTCGGTTTCGCAAACGTTGCCTTTTCGGCTACTTCGTATTTTTTGCGTTTGTTGATGGTTACAAATCAAATGCGAAGGAGTCAATGAGATCGAATTGGGGCCAGCCACGATTCTCTCACGCTCTGCCCATAGCGAGGTGATGCCACGCGCTAACAGCGTGCTAGCAAATTGGGTGAAAGGGGCCGGTGCGGTCATCCGCAGAAATCGCGGGGATTTGAAACCAGTTGTCAGCGGCAATGCATGCGCCGATCACCCGCCCTCGGTCCCTCCCCATCAAGGGGAGGGAGACGCAGGACCGAAACGTCAATGTTCATCCCTCCCTCCCACATGTGGGGAGGGCAAGCAAAGCTTGGCGACGAAGGAGCCTGGCGGCGCTAGGGTGGGGGTGTCTTTAGGTGCCGCCTACCTGGCGATGATGACCTCGATGCCGCGCCGTTCAAACTCGGCCCGGTCCGCATCGGAAATGCCTTCATCAGTGATGAAGCCGCCAATCAGGTTGATCGGACCCAGCGAGGAAAACGAGGTCCGCCCGATTTTGGAACTGTCGGCCACCAGATACACCTTTGAGGCCGCCTTGATCATCGCCCGCTTGACATAGAGGTCGGCCATGGCGGGAAAAGTCAGCCCCGCTTCGAACGACACGGCAGCCGTGGCGAGAAACAGTTTTTCGGCAAAGATGCCGGTGAAGAAATCACCCGATTTCTCGCCCGTCACCGAGAGCGTTGGCGCCTTGAACAGCCCACCCGACAGATGCACAGACATCGAAGGCAGGGCGCCCAGGGTCAACGCGATATTGATGGCATTGGTGATGACGTTGAGGTTCTGGTGCCCGACCAGCGCGTTGGCGATCTCGGTCGTGGTCGAGCCGGAGTCGAGAATGATTGTGTCGCCATTGCCCACCAGGGCGGCGGCGGCCCGGCCGATCCGCTTCTTGGCATCCATATTGGTCAGGTGCTGCAGCGACATCGACTGCACCTGCTGCGGCACCGATTTCAGATACGCCCCGCCATGCTCGCGCACCACATAGCCGTCATTGTCGAGCCTTTCGAGGTCCTGGCGGATCGTGGCTTCCGAGACGGCAAAAGCCACGCTGAGGTCGCGCACGCGGGCGCTGCCTTCCTCTTGCAGCCATTCAAGAATTTTCATGCGGCGCGGTTCGGCCAGCAGGTTCTGGCGCGTGGTCTCCGCCGCCGCCTTGCGGCCCCTGCTTGCCCTGGTCTCGGCCAATCTCGGCTCCTGCATGATTGGATCCGGCTCTGCTGAGTCGGATGCCAGTTACACGGTCGTCGGCGCAACCTATGTCAGCGACGCCGCCACCGAAAGCCCGGAGGTCCAAAACTCCCCGAAAACCTCAGCCCTGGCGGGTGTTGGCGGCCAGGCGTCGCTGCAACTGGTCCAGCACGACCGCAGCAATGATGACCAGGCCCTTGATCACCATCTGCCAGAACTCCGACACCCCCATCATCACCAGTCCGTCGCTGAGCACGCCAATGACGAAGGCGCCGATGATGGTCCCGCCGATCAGACCGCGCCCGCCCGAGAGCGACGTCCCGCCCAGCACTGCTGCAGCAATGGCGTTGAGTTCGAAGGTCTCCCCGCTCGCCGGGTGGCTGGCCACCAGCTGCGACGAGACAATCAGCCCCACCACCGCGGCGCAGAAGCCGGAAATCATGTAGACGGCGATCTTGATGCGGTCGACGCGCACGCCCGAAAGGGCCGCCGCCCGTTCATTGCCGCCCACCGCATAGACCTTGCGGCCAAAGGGCGTGCGCTGCGCAACATAGGCGGCCACCAGCGCCAGCACGATGAGGATGAGCACCGATACCGGAATGCCCAGAACATTGCCCGAGCCGATGATCGGATAGCCCTGATTGCCCAGTTCTTCCTTGCCCACGAGGTTGGAGAAGGTCGACCCGCCCGACAGTAGCAGCGCCGCGCCGCGCGCCACATAGAGCGTGCCCAGCGTGGCGATGAAGGGTGCCACCCCCAGTTTGGTGACAAGGAGCCCGTTTATCGCTCCGATCGCCGTACCCACCAGCAGGGCGATGCAGATCACCTCCAGCACATTGGGATAGATGATGATGTCCAGCATCGGCAGTTGCAGCCCATGAGCGAGCAGGCCCCCGGCCACCATGCCGGTCAGGCCCACGATCGAGCCCACGCTGAGGTCGATGCCTCCGGTCAGGATGACGTAGGTCATGCCGATGGCCAGGATCGCGTTGATCGCCACATGCTTGGAAATGATGATGGCATTGGCCACCGAGACGAAGTTCGGCGCCATCAGCGCGAAGAACAGCGTCACCGCGATCAGCGCGATGAAGGTGCGCAGTTTGAGCACCAGCAGCAGGGCCGACTGAGTGCCATTGGCGCCGGATTTTGCGGGAACGGTAGCAGTGGACATCATGGCTCCTCAGGCAAAAGCCGGTTCTTCGGTTTTGAGTGTTGAAGCGCGCACCAGCGCCTCGTCGGTGGCCTCTTCGGCCCGCAGGTCGGCGGTGATCCGGCCATAGGCCATCACCAGGATCCGGTCGGCCACGGCATGGGTCTCTTTCAGATCCGAGGTCGTGTAAACGACGCAGAGCCCCTGGTCGGCCAGGTCCCGCATGGTCGAGAACACCTCGGCCTTGGCGCCGATATCGATGCCACGGCTGGGCTCGTCGAGCAGCAGCACGCGTGGTTCAGTGAGCAGCGATTTGCCGATGACAACCTTTTGCTGGTTGCCGCCCGACAGCGAGGTGATGGGCGCATCCGGCCCGGCCGTCTTGATCCGCAGCTGCTCGATCACCTGCCTGAGGAGCGGCGCTTCCTCGGCCTTGGAAATCGAGAAGAATTTCGTGAAACGCTTGAGGCTGGCAATGCCCAGATTGCCGCCCACCGAAAGGTTCTGCAGCAGGCCGTCGCGTTGCCGGTCCTCTGGCACCAGCACCAGTCCGGCCTTCATGCGGCTGGTGATCGAATGTCCGCCCAGCTCGATCCCGTGGAGCCGCACCGAGCCCCTGGCATTGCGCCGGAGGCCATAGAGGCTCTCGAACAGCTCCGTGCGTCCGGCGCCGAGCAGGCCATAGATGGCGGTGATTTCCCCTGATCGAAACGACACCGACACATCGTCGAGTGCGAGGCCCTGGCCGCGCCCGGGCAGGGACAGGGCGTTCACTTCGAGAATGGCCGCCCCCACCGCAACGGCCGCAGGGCGCTTGGCCACCACCTCGCCGGCGCCCAGCATCTTTTCGATGATCCAAGGAATGGTCACTTCCGCGCGCCCGGCGGTGGCGGCCAACTTGCCGTCGCGCAACACGGTGAAATGGTCGCCGATGCGGATCAACTCTTCCAGGCGGTGGGAGATGTAGATGATGGCGACACCCGAGCGCTTGAGTTCGCCGATCACCTTGAACAGCACTTCCACTTCCGATGCGGAAAGCGCCGAAGTGGGTTCATCCATGATCAGGATGCGCGCATCCTCGGCCAGCGCCTTGGCGATTTCGACGATCTGCTGTTCGCCGATCATCAGGTCGCCCACCAGCGCGTCGGGGTCGATATCGTGCTCGAGCCGCCCGATCAGTTCGCTCGCCCGCGCCTTCTGCGCCGCCCGGTCGATATGAAAACCGGCTCTGGTAATGTCACGACCGAGGAAAATGTTCTCGGTAACGCTGAGATTGAGGCAGAGATTGAGCTCCTGGAAGACGATGCCGATCCCATGCTTGGCGGCATCGCGGATCGAGCCGAAACTCACCGTCCCGCCATCCATGGTGATCGTGCCCAGCGTCGGCTGCTCCACCCCGGCGAGGATCTTCATCAGCGTCGATTTGCCTGCGCCATTCTCCCCGATCAGCACATTGACTGCCCCGGCATGGACGTCGAAATCCACCTCGTTGAGCGCCAGCGTGCCCGGAAAGGCCTTGGTGATGCGGCGCGCCGAAAGGACCACGTCGCTCATGGCGCGGCCTTTTCCAGGATGACCGGGGTGATCTGCAACCGGTCCGACGCATTGGCCATGCTGATCGAGCCGGTAAAGGTCACGCCATCGCCAACGGCGAGGGTTTCGGAGATTGGCGCGACCCCGGACAGCGCAATCGCCGTCAGCGCCTTGCCGGCATCGGCAAATTCAAGCTGGTTGGTAAAATCCTGGAACGACACGAAGGGCAGGGCGTCACGCACCGCATTGCCGCGAATGACCGGCCCGATCTGCAGCACCACCGGCTCGGGCAGTCCCTCGACGGTCACGTCCAGCGTGCCGGCCCGCGATTCGGTATTCTTGGCCGCGACGACGCCCGTGCCGGTCACCACGAAGGCCCATGGCGAACCCTCACCCGGCCGATAGCCAAATTCCGCCCCCGCCGCCGGCAGGTCTGCCACTATGGCCGGCACCACCTCCGTCACCGGTCGTGCCGATTGCGCAAAATGCGGCAGCGCCTGCTCGCTCCAGAGCCCTTCGGCATAGGCGGCAGCATTGAAACCAGCGGGCGCCGCGGCCTCCTGGTCAGCGATCTGCACGATCTTGCAGCCCGAAAGGGGCAGGGCAAGGGCCAGCGTCACGGCCATGCGGGCCAGCCACTGTTTTCCCATTGTGGCACTCCTCATTCGCAACTTCACATTGCGATTATTTTCGTTTTGCCCATGACCAACACGCAACACCGCCCCTGTCAATGCTGTGCCCAGCAAGGAATGGGCCCAATATTGTTGTTAAGTCACTGGATCAAAATGGCAAAATACAAAACGCAAAAAATCGCGAATTTTCTCATTGCCAGGACCGCTGGCCGGGCGGTACGTTTACGGCACATGTCAGGCCGGCCGAAGTGCCGCGACAGGAAAGTTTTTCGTGACCTCAACCGCCCCAGATTTCAGCAACGACCTGGTTGCTCCCATTGCCGCTCAGGCGCTGTGGATTCGTCGCCGCAGCTTCCAGATGGTCTATGAGGCCCAGCAGGGCCATCCCGGTGGGGATTTCAGCGCCACCGACATCCTCGCCACGCTCTATTTCGGGGTCATGCGCTACGACCCGGCCAATCCGCGCGATCCCCGGCGCGACCGCTTCGTCATGAGCAAGGGCCACTGCACCGGTGCCTTCTATTCGGTGCTCGCCCGCGCCGGCTATTTCCCCGAGGCCGACCTCTCGACCTATATGGAGCCGTTGAGCAAGCTCAACGGCCACCCCAACCGCAACTATCTGCCCGGCGTCGAAACCAATACTGGTCCGCTCGGCCATGGCTTGCCCGTCGCGACCGGTATTGCCATTGCCGGCCAGATCGACAATGCCGATTTCCGCACCTTCGTCCTCACAGGCGATGGCGAATTGCAGGAAGGCAGCAATTGGGAAGCGGCGCTCACCTGCGCCCATCGCAGATTGGAAAACCTGACCCTCATCATCGACCGCAATCGTCTGCAGCAGGGCGCCCGCACCGAGGACACCGCCTCGCTCGACCCGCTCGACGACAAGTGGCGCGCCTTCGGCTGGCATGTGGAAGTGGTCGATGGCCACGATCATGCCGCGCTGCTCGAGGTCCTCTCCGCCTCGCCCAAGGGGCGCGGCAAGCCGCTCTGCGTCATCGCCAATACGGTCAAGGGCAAGGGCGTCAGCTACATGCATGACAATGTCGCCTGGCATCATGGCGTGCCCAACAAGGAACAATACGAACAAGCCATGCGGGAACTGGTCTGATGAGCGCTGCCGCCCCCTCCAAGTCCGGTTTCTTCGATTGCCGCGACAGCTTTGCCTCAACCATCGAGGAACTGGCCGAAGCCGATCCGCGCATCGTCACCGTGGTCAGCGACAGCGTCGGCTCATCCAAGCTCGGCAATTTCCGCAAAAAATTCCCCGATCGCATGGTCAATGTCGGCATTGCCGAACAGACCCTGGTCGCCGTCGGCGCCGGCCTCGCCAATGGCGGCAAGGTGCCCTTCGTCTCTGCCGCCTCCTGCTTCATCACCGGCCGCGCCCTTGAGCAGGTCAAGGCCGACATCGCCTATTCCAATGTCAACGTGAAGCTCATCGGCCAGTCCTCGGGCGTCGCCTATGGCGAGCTGGGCCCGACCCACCACTCCATCGAAGATCTCGCCTGGCTGCGTCTCTTCAACAATCTCAAACTCATCGTTCCGGCCGATCCCTGGCAGACCGCCGAAGCCATCAAGGCTGCGGCTGCTTATGATGGTCCGGTCTTCGTCCGCGTCAGCCGTATGGCCGTGCCCGCACTGGAGCGCCCGGCGGGCGCCGTCTTCGAGATCGGCAAGGCCGAGACGCTGGTGGAAGGCAGTGAAGCGACCATCATCGCCAATGGCACCATGGTGCACCGCGCCGTCGCCGCCGCCAGGGCGCTCGCCGCCGAAGGTATCTCCGCCCGCGTCGTCAACATGGCCACGGTCAATCCCCTCGACGAAGCCGTCATCGCCTCTGCCGCCGAAACCGGCGCCATCGTCACCGTGGAAGAACATTCCGTGCGCGGCGGGCTCGGGGGCGCCGTGGCCGAAGTCGTCATCGGCACTAATCCCGTACCCATGCGCATTCTCGGCTTCCCCGGCTTCGTGCCGACAGGCTCGGCCGAATGGCTCTTTGACCACTTCGGCCTCAACGCATCAGGTATCGCCGACGCCGTTCGCCAGACCATCGCCCGCAAGAAATGACCTCAGGCCTGATCCTCGCCATCGACCAGGGCACGACCAACACCAAGGCTTTGCTGGTGGATGCCTCGGGTCGCGTGCATCACCAGGCCTCGGTGCCGAACGTCGTCACCTATCCCCAGCCCGGCTGGGCCGAGCAATCGGCCACTGCGCTGGTCGATGGTGTAAAGCAGGTGATATCAGACGTCGTGGCCAGGGCCGGTAACGCCGAAATCCTTGGCATCGGCATCTCCAACCAGCGCGAATCCATTGTCGTCTGGGATGCCGCGACGGGCGAGCCCATCGGCCCCTGCATCATCTGGCAGTGCCGCCGCTCCGCGCCCAAATGCGATGCCCTCCGTGCCGCCGGACACGCCGACGCCATCGAGGGAAAAACCGGTCTCGCCCTCGATCCGCTCTTCCCCGCCGCCAAGATTGCCTGGCTGCTCGACAATGTCTCCGGCGCCCGCAGCCGCGCCAAGGCCGGTGAACTCCGCGTCGGCACGGTCGATTCCTGGCTCCTCTGGATGCTCACCGGCGGCGCAGTCCATGCCACCGACCACTCCAACGCCTCCCGCACGCAGCTCTTCAATACCGGGACGCTGAGCTGGGACGCCGATCTCTGCGCCCTCTTCGATGTGCCGCTCTCCATGCTGCCCGACGTGCGCTCCTCCGATTCCGAGTTTGGCCGTGTCGCCGCCGGGGTCTGTGCCCTGCCTCCTGGTACGCCGGTACGTGCCATGATCGGGGATTCCCACGCAGCCCTTTTCGGTCATGGCGTTCGCGCGCCGGGCACGGTCAAAGCCACCTATGGCACGGGCACCTCGCTGATGGCGCTGACGCCACAGCGGGTGCGCTCGCGCCACGGCATGTCCAGCACCATCGCCTGGAGCCAGAACGGGGTCGTGCAGCACGCGCTTGAGGGCAATATTTCCGTCTCCGGCCAGACCGCCGCCTTCGTCGCCGAACTGCTGGGCCTGCCCGACGCCGCCGCACTTTCGGCCCTCGCCGAAACCGTCCCCGACAGCAATGGCGTCGCCTTCGTTCCGGCCCTTGTCGGTCTCGGCGCACCCTATTGGCGCAGCGACGCTCGGGGGACCATCACCGGCATGACGCTGGGCACCAGGCCGGCGCATCTCGCCCGTGCCGCGCTGGAAGCCATCGCCTTCCAGGTCGCCGATGTCTATTTGGCCATGGAAGCCGATATGGGGTCTGATCTCGGGGAACTCCGTGCCGATGGGGGCGCCTCGCGAAACCCTGTCGTGATGCAGTTCCAGTCCGACATTCTCGACCGCCCGGTCGCCGCTGCCGCCGCGCCCGAAGTCAGTGCCCTTGGCGCTGCCGCTCTGGCCTTTGCGTCTCTCGGCATGGCCATGCCCGGCGTGCCGGCAGCCGGTCATTTCGCCCCGCAGATGGACGAGCCGACCCGCAAAAATCATCGCCAGCGCTGGGCATCCGCCGTGACCCAGACGCTCGCCATCAACGATAAGCAGACTTCCGGAGGAACAACATGACCACCCCACGCTTCGGCGCCGGCATCTGGCACTTCGCCACCTATCTCGATCGCTATGCCACCGATGGTTATGGCACGCCACGCACCATCATCGACGCCATCGATCTCGCCGGCCAGGTCAGGGACCTCTCGGTCGTCGACCTCAACTGGCCCTATTTCGGCGGCGAGTTCTCCAACGCCGAGATCAAGACCGCGCTCGACCGGAACAATCTCTCCGTCATCGGCATCACGCCCGAGATTTACACCCGCGACTTCGTCAAGGGCGCCTTCACCAATCCCGATGCCGGCATCCGCCGCAAGGCCCACGAACTCGTCACCGCCGCCTGCGACGTGGTCCGCTTCCACAAGGCCGACTATGTCAAGCTCTGGCCCGGCCAGGACGGCTGGGACTATCCCTTCCAGGTCGACTACTCGACCCAGTGGCAGCGCTCGCTCGACGGCGTCGGCCAGCTCGCATCCGAAAATCCGGACCTGAAGTTTGTCATCGAATACAAGCCGCGCGAGCCGCGTGTGCGCATGAGCTTTGGTTCGGTCGCCCGCACCATTCTCGGCATCGAGAAGATCGGCCTGCCCAATGTCGGCATCCTGCTCGATTTCGGCCACGCCATCATGGGCGGTGAATCCGCCGCCGACAGCGCCCAGCTCGCCATCGACCACGGCCGGCTCTTCGGCATGGACGTCAACGACAATTACCGCTCCTGGGACGACGACCTTGTCGCCGGCAGCCTTCACCCCATCGAGCTGTTCGAGTTCTTCTACGTGCTCAAGAAGAACAAGTGGGAAGGCGTCTGGCAGCTCGACCAGTTCCCGTTCCGCGAAGACTCCGTCGCCACGGCCACCCATGCCATCGACTTCCTCAAGGCCGCCGCCAGGGGCCTCGACGCCCTCGACATCCATGCCCTCCAGGAAGCCCAGAGCCGTCACGACGCCATCGGCGCATTGAAGATTGCCCAGAAGGCGCTCTTCGGCGCCATGTGACGCCCCGCCCGCGCTCGACCCATTTGGGGGTCGCGAACACCAGTTCGCGGCCCCTTTCTCATGGCTATATTGCCTGCTCAATTGATTCGATTTTTAGCCACCCGCAAACGCTCCCTTTACATCGGTGTGACTAGATTGATCTCCTCTGCATCAGGGGATGGATCATGCTGGCGGGCGATACAGAATTATTGCTCCGTATACAGACAGAAGTCTTGGAGGCTGTTGCGCGGGGCAGGCCACTGGGCGATGTCGGCACCATTCTGTGCCGGCAGATCGAGGCCATCACGTCAGGCGTCACCTGTTCCATTCTGCTTGTCGATGAACAGGGCAAGGTGCATCCGCTGGCGGCGCCAAGCCTGCCGCACGCATTCTCCGCCGCCGTGGATGGCGCGCCTATCGGTCCAAGTGCCGGCTCCTGCGGCACCGCCGCCTGGCGCAGGGAACCCGTCATCGTCACCGATATTGCCAACGATCCGCTCTGGGCCGATTACAAGGGGCTGGCGCTGCCGCTTGGCCTCGTCGCCAGCTGGTCGAGCCCCATTCTCGATGCGCAGGGGCAGGCCATGGCCACCTTCGCCTTTTATTACGACACATGCCGCGGCCCTACGGACTTCGAGCGGCAGATCGTGGAGACCTGCCTGCATCTGTGCGCCCTGGCCATCGAGCATGATCGCGTCCACGCCCGCAACCGGCATCTCGCCTTCTACGACGCCCTAACCGACCTGCCCAACCGCGCCCTTTTCAACGATCAGCTCGCGGCCCATACGCGGCTCGGCAAGCCCTTTGGCCTGCTGCTTCTCGACATCGATCACCTCAAGCTGGTCAACGATAGTATCGGCCACGCCGCCGGCGATGCGCTCATTCGCGCCATTGCCGAGCGCCTTTGCGCCTGCCGGCCGGAAATCCTGCCCTGCCGTTTGGGTGGCGATGAAATGGCCATGCTGGTCGATGGCTGTTCCAGCCATGCCGCGCTCGAAGCCGTGGCCGAGCGCGTCCTTGCCGCTGTCTCCGGCATGGTCAGCGTCGGCGACCAGAGCGTCGATGCCCATGTCACCATGGGTGGTGCCCTGTTCGGCGTCGATGGGGCCGACCCCGATACGATCTGTCAGAATGCCGATTTTGCGCTCTATCAGGCCAAGCAGACCCATCGCGGCGGCTATGTCGGGTTCCGTCCCGATCTGCGCACCGCCATTGTCGAGCGCATTGCCAGCGTCCGCCAGGTGAGCAGCGCCATGGCCGAAGGCCGGCTCATTCCGCATTACCAACCCATCGTGCGGCTCGAAACGGCCGAGATCGTCGGGCTCGAGGCCCTCGCGCGTCTGGTCATGCCCGATGGCACGGTTGTGTCAGCCGGGGCCTTTTCGGCCGCGCTCAGCGATCCGCGCATCGCCTATCAATTGACCGGACAGATGTTCGAACAGGTCGCCCGCGACGTGCGCTTCTGGCTCGATGAAGGCATTCCCTTCCAGCATGTGGGCGTCAATGTCACCACCGGCGATTTCCTGCGCGGCGATCTGGCCGAGCGCCTCACCACGCTCTTTGCGGCCCGCAAAGTGCCGCTCAGCCATATCGTGCTCGAGGTCAACGAGTCCGTTTTCATGGGTGGTGCGGACCAGTCCGTGGCTCGCGCCGTCGAGGCGTTGCGTGACCAGGGCATCCTTGTCGCGCTCGATGACTTCGGCACCGGCTTTGCCTCGCTGACCCACCTCCTCAGCTTCCCGGTCGACGTCATCAAGATCGATCGCAGCTTTGTCGACAGGCTGGGCAGCGATCAGCCCAGCGAAGTTGTGGTCCGCGCCATTCTCGAAATTGCCCGGCGCCTCGACATGCGGGTGATCGCCGAGGGCATCGAGACCAGCCAGCAGGTCTCGGCCCTGCGCCAGTTCGGCTGCCTGATGGGGCAGGGCTATCTGTTCTCCCGTCCGGTGCCGGCAGAAGACATTACCCAGTTGCTGCGCCTGTTCGGCCAGAAGCAGCCCGTCCGCCGCCGCGCCCAGGCCAGCTGATCCGCCAGCGCAAAAAACAAGGCCCGGATTCCTGGGGAGGAATCCGGGCCTTTGGCTCTGGCGGCTGCGCCACGGGTCGCTGGGGGAGGGGACCGCGCCCCGCATGCAGTTCTTGGCCGAGCACTTGGGAAGCGCGCCGGCTAGGGCGCCTGCTTCCTTGCCCAATGAGATAGGTGCGATTCCCCCGCGTTCAAGAGGGGCGCAGCGGGGACTAGATCAGGTTGGTCAGCAGGGTCGCGGCTACTGCCACCAGCCCGAAGGCGCAGAGCCCGGCCGCCACCAGCATGATGCGGGCCTGTTGCGCGTGCGCGCTGCGCCGCACCGCGCGTCTGATACTGTCTAGATCGCCATGGGTCTCAAGGTTGGCCATGTTCCGTCCCGCCGCTTGCGCGTTCTTCCGAACGCCTGAAGTCCTGCCGGGTCGCCGCCTTGCTGGGCTGTTCTCACCCTCTTCGCGTGAGCCTACGACGCGCCGTCCCGTGACCGAACCAAAGCCTTGGAACGCGGTTAATTTGTTTCAAACACGATCTATGTTCATCTTGTATGGAAGATATTGAAAACAGCCGGCGAACATGGCAAAACCCTGCCATGACCCAGCCAAGCCATCTCCATCCTGATCGTCTTTTTCCTGCTTCCGAGCCGGCGCAGTCCCATGCGCGCGATCTTTATCCTTCGGTCCGGGATCTTCCCATCGTCAGCCCGCATGGCCATACCGATCCGTCCTGGTTCGCCCAGAACGGGCGCTTTGCCAGCCCCACGGCGCTGTTCCTGACGCCCGATCACTATGTGCTGCGCATGCTCAAGAGTCGCGGCATTTCCTATGACGCGCTGGGCATTCCCCGCAAGGATGGCAAGCCCGTCGAGGCCGATGGGCACAAGGCGTGGAAGCTCTTTGCCGACAACTACTATCTCTTTGCCGGCACCCCCTCGAAGACCTGGATCGATCATTCCCTTCATGCCGTCTTCGGCATCACCGAGGAATTGTCCGGCGCCACTGCCGACAGCATCTATGATGCCATCGACGCAAGGCTGGCCTCGCCGGATCTGCTGCCGCGCGCCATTCTCGATCGCTTCAAGGTCGAGGTGATCGCCACGACCGAATTCGCGCTCGATCCCCTGACCCATCACCAGTCCATGCTCGACCAGGGTCTCATCGGCCAGGTCCGCACCACCTATCGCCCCGATGACGTCTGCGACCCCAGCCGCGCCGCCATTGTCGAGAACCTCAATACGTTCGGCGAACTGACCGGCGAGAATGTGTCCAACTGGGCCGGCCTCATCAACGCCCATCGCAACCGCCGCGAATATTTCCGCCGCTTCGGCGCCGTCGCCACCGACCATGGCGTGCCCACCGCCAGTACCGCCGATCTCTCGGCTCCGGAAAAGCAGGCTCTGCTCGACAGGGTCCTCTCCGGCAAGCACGACGCCAATGACGCGGAATTGTTCCGCGCCCAGATGATGACCGAAATGGCGCTGCTCTCGGTCGAGGACGGCATGGTCATGCAGATCCATGCCGGCTCCCGCCGCAATACCGATCCACTGCTCTTCGGCGAACGCGGTGCCGATCTCGGCGCCGATATTCCCGGCCCCACCGACTATGTCGGTGGCCTGCGCGCGCTTTTGAGCCGCTGCGGCAACGAGCCGAACCTGCGCCTCATCATGTTCGTCCTCGACGAAACCACCTATGCGCGCGAACTGGCGCCCATGGCCGGCTACTGGCCTTCACTGATGATCGGCCCGCCCTGGTGGTTCCACGACAGCCCGCAGGGCATCCGCCGCTATCTCGATCAGGTCGTTGAAACCGCGGGCTTCTACAATCTCGCCGGTTTCAACGACGACACCCGCGCGCTGCTCTCCATTCCCGCCCGCCACGATGTCTGGCGCCGCGAAGTCTGCGGCTTCTTGGGGACGTGGGTCGGCGAAAACCGCATCAGCAAATCCACCGCCCGGGACATCGCGGTGCATCTGAGCTACCAGGCCGCCAAGGACGCCTACAAGATCAAGTAAGCCTGATGCACCCCCACCCGACCTCCCCCTGAAACAGAGGAGGAGCTGCTCCGGTGCTTGCCGCAATGTTGAAGCAACCACGATGGTCCCTCCCCCTTCTACAGGGGGAGGCTAGCTGTCGAAGCTATGAAGGTTGTTCATTCGGAGAAGGACTGAGAAGCTGGGGTTGCGAAACCAATCCATCTGTCTCGGAGCTCCCCGAATGAACGTGCACAAGAATGCGCGCCTGACGCCCTCAGGTCGAGTGCTTTTGGTCAACCGTATGCAAGCAGGCTGGCCAGCCAAACGTGCCGCCGAGGCCGCCGGTGTGTCGTCTCGAACGGCGCATCGCTGGCTGGCGCGGTATCGTTCTGGCGACCGGCAGTTGCGTGACCGCAGCTCGGCTCCCCGTTATTGTCCGCATCGCCTGGCTCAGGAGCATGTTGCCGCGATCGCACAGCTGCGCCACCAGCGTCAAACCGGTCCAATGATCGCCCAGGCCCTGGGGCTGGCCCGCTCAACGGTGGGGCTGGTTCTGCGTCGGCTTGGACTGAACCGCCTGGACCGGCTGGACCCCAAGCCAGTGGCCGTCCGCTACGAACGCGAGCGTCCCGGCGAGTTGGTGCATATTGATATCAAGACCCTGGGACGCTTCAAACGCACGGGGCACCGCATCACGGGCGCGCGGATCGAGCACAACAGGGGGCGAGGCATTGGCTGGGAACATCTGCATGTGGCAATCGATGATGCGAGCCGGCTGGCCTATACCGAGGTGCTGCCCAGCCTGGGCAAGGAGGACGCCACCGCCTTTCTCAACCGGGCTGTGCGCTGGTTCGAGCGGCTCGGCGTGACCGTCGAGCGCATCATGACCGACAATGGCTCGGCCTATAGCTCAAAGCTCTTTGCCAACGCCATCCAGGCTGCCGGCATCCGCCATATCCGCACCCGACCCTACCGTCCCCAAACCAATGGCAAGGCCGAGCGCTTCATCCAGACTTCTCTGAGGGAGTGGGCCTATGCACAGCCATACGAGACCTCAGAACATCGCAAACAGGCCATCGGCCCTTGGACCGACGACTACAATCTGAACAGACCTCACTCCGCCATCGGCGGAAAAACTCCGTTCCAAAGACTGAACAACCTACTTGGAAACGACAGCTAGCTGGGGGTCTTCTCGAACCCGCCCCCGCCTCACTTCGATCACCTTCTCGCGCCAAGAGCGATTGCCCCGTCGAATCGACCGCCCGCTTCTGCTCTAATGGCGACATGATGAATCAGTCTCCCGCCGAAACGGCTCTTAGCCGCGCCATGATCCGCTGGTCGCTGACCAAGTCCACGCCCGTGGCCGAAACGCCGCGCAGCTGGATCTTCCGGGTCGAGCAGAACGGCCGCAACCTGGCCGCCCTCAAGATTCTAAAACCCGTCGTGGCCGAGGAAGAGGGCAGGGGGTCGCGCCTGCTGCAATGGTATGCCGGCGAGGGCGCTGCAACCGTGTTCGACATGCACGGCAATACCATCTTCATGGAATGGCTCGATGGCGGCACGCTGGGCGACGCCGTCCGCGCTGGCCGCGACGACGAGGCGACCATTGCCATCGCCACCCTGGTCGGCCAGCTGCATCGCCCGCGCGATGGCGAGCTGCCCGACTTGCAGCCGCTGCGGGAGCGCTTCGAGCCTCTGTTCAAATCCGACGTGCGGGCCTGGCCGCATACCGCGCGCGATCTTTATGCGCGCTCCAGCGGCATTGCCCTGCGCCTCTTCGACCGCCCGACCGCACTGGTGCCGCTCCATGGCGACCTGCATCACGACAATATCATGTCGTCCGGCCGGGGCTGGCTCGCCATCGACCCCAAGGGCGTGCTGGGCGATCCGGCCTACGAGCTCGCCAATGTCTTCATCAATCCCATCAATGCCAACAATATGGCGGCCGATCCGCAGCGCATCGCTGCCCGCGCCGACATCCTGTCACAGCGGCTGAATTATCCGCGCAAGCGCATCCTGGGCTGGGCCGCCGCCCACGCCGCGCTGTCCGCCTGCTGGGACCTGGCCGATGGCCAGCCCATAACGGGCCTTTTGGCCTGTCTCCCCAATCTCCTCAGTGCATACGACCAGGCCTGATCCATGCTGAAAATCTCCCGCCGCGCTGTCCTTGTGCTGGGCTCGGCCTCGCTGCTCTCGGCCTGCGCATCGACCATTCCGCCATTGCCCGCCAAGGTCTCCGACCAGCCCGAGGACCTGACGCGCGATCAGATCGTGGCCACCATCAATGCCGTGCGCCGCGCCAATGGCGCCGGCCCCTGGACCTATAATCCGGCGCTGGAATCCGCCGCCCGCTCGCAGTCCCGCCTCATGGCCAGCAAGGACACGCTCAGCCACGATCTCGGCGTCACCCTGCGCCAGCGGGTGACCGAGGCGGGCTATGTCCTGGCCGTGGGCGAAAATGTCGCCAAGGGCTACAAGACCCTCCCGGCCACGATCGAGGGCTGGTTGGCCTCCTCAGGCCACCGTAACACCCTCCTGTCTGATCGTTTCACCGAATTCGGCCTCGCCTTCGCCCGCACCAGTTCCGGCAAGGTTTACTGGACCCTCATCGCGGGTGGACCGTATGAGGCGTGGAAGCAGGCGTAGCTCAGCCTTAGTAATTCCTTCGTCATTGCCGGGCTTGTCCCGGCAATCCATCCCGGGAAGACATGGACCACCGGGACAGGCCCGGTGGTGACGATGGTGAGGGGAGAGCTATCCCCGCCCGAACACCAGCACCGTCTCGACATTCCCGTCGCCCCCGGCAATCGGCGAGGTCACCCTTGTCTGCAGCGCGAAACCCGCGCCCTGGACAAACGCCACCACTTCGCCCAGTGCCCGCTCGCTTGCTTCGGCATCCGTGACAATCCCGCCCTTGCCGACGAAATCGCGTCCCACTTCAAACTGCGGCTTGAAGAGGATCACGGCTTGCGCATTCGGGCCGCAGAGCCCCAGGGGCGCGGCCAGCACTTTCGTCACCGACACAAAGCTCACATCCGAGACCAGCAGGTCGATGACACCAGGGATTGTCTCGCGGCCGAGTTCCCGCGCGTTAAAACCCTCAAGGCTCACCACCCGCCGATCACCGCGCAGGCTCGCATGCAATTGGTCGTGCCCCACATCCACGGCAAACACCTTTGCCGCGCCGCGCTCCAGCAGCACCTGGGTGAAGCCGCCGGTGGATGATCCCACGTCGAGACACACCGTGTCCGTCACATCGATCCCACCGGCATCGAGCCCGGCAATCAGCTTCAGCGCCGCACGCGACACATAGCCGGCAGCTGGATCGTCAATCGCCAGCACATCGCTCTCGCCCACCATCTGGTTGGGCTTTTTGGCCGCCTCGCCATTCACCGTCACCGTGCCGCGCAGAATGGCGTCGCGCGCCCTGGCCCGGCTGGGCATCAGCCCGCGCGCCTCGAGTGCCAGGTCGAGCCGGATGCGGCTCACCCCTTGACCAGCCGCTCGATCTTGGCGCGGGCCGTCTCGCTGGCCTCCTCATAGGCAATCGTGCCCTCGAACGTTCCATCGTCGTCAATGAGGAAGGTCAGTGCCGTGTGGTTGACGAGGTAGAACTCGCTCTCGACATCTCCCGCCTTTTCCGAGAAGACCCCGAAGGCCGCCTTGGCCCTTTCGGTCTCTTCGAGGCTGCCCACGAGGCCGATAATGCTGGGGTCATAGCCTTCCACATAGCTCTTGACCATTTCAGGCGTGTCGCGCTCGGGGTCCACGGTCACGAAGATGATCCGGAGGTCATCGGCGGTAAGGCCAAGCTGCTCGCGCCAAGCCGTCGTCTGCGCAAGAGTTGTCGGACACACATCCGGGCAGAAGGTAAAGCCGAAGAAGACCAGGCTCGGTTTGCCGCGCAGGTCATTCTGCGTGAAAGTACCGCCCTGGGTGGAATTGAGCGCAAATTCCTGCCCCGTCACGCCCAGCGGCCGCTGTGGCGGCCGGAACACATAGAGCATCGTCGCCCCGATCGCCGCCACGGCCACCAGTACCCAAAGCACGATGCGAAAATTGCGGAGAGTGTTGTTGGTGGTCATTCGTCAGGTCTCTGGGTGTCCGTGGTGGACCACACTCTATCCACGCCGTCATTGCCCGGCTTGTCCGGGCAATCCATCTTGAGGAAGGCATGGCCCACCGGGGCCAGGCCCGGTGGTGACGACGGGTGGCAGTCGCAAACTCAGTTCGCGTCGAGCGGCTCGGTGCCCACGGCCCTGCCGTCGCGATTGAGCGTAATCTTCTCGATCCGCGCCTCGGCGGTCTTGAGCAGGGTCTCGCAATGCGCCTTCAGCGCTTCGCCGCGTTCATAGATGGCGATGCTCTCGGCCAGCGGCGCGCGGCCGCTTTCGAGCTTCTGCACAATCTGCTCGAGCTGTTCCAGCGCGGCCTCGAAGCTCAGCGTTTTCACATCGTCATGTGCCGTTTCGGCCATCTGGTCCCGCCCATTCAAAACACGTTCATCTTACCTGCCCTGGAGGGTGGCCAGGTGTTGGCGCACGCCCCCGGCGAGGCCCTTGAGGTCATAGCCACCTTCGAGCAGCGATACAATGCGGTTGCCGCAGCGCCGCTCGGCGACCTCCATCAACTTTCCCGTGACCCAGGCAAAATCCGCGTCCACCCATTCAAGCTGCGCCAGCGGATCGCGGATATGCGCATCGAATCCGGCCGAGATCAGAAGCAGGTCCGGCGCGAAATTATGCAGCGCCGGCAAGATCTTGTCAGTATAGGCCGCGCGCATTGCCTCGCCGCCCGAATGGCCGGGCAGGGCGACATTCACGATATTGCCCACCCCGGTTTCATCCGGTCGCCCCGTGCCGGGATAAAGCGGCATCTGGTGGCTCGAGGCGTAGAAGACGCTGGGATCGTCCTTGAAAATATCCTGAGTGCCATTGCCGTGATGCACGTCGAAATCGACAATGGCGATCCGCTCCGCCCCATATTTGCGCTGCGCCTCCCGCGCCGCGATGGCCACGGTATTGATCAGGCAAAAGCCCATGGGCATGGAGATTTCCGCATGATGGCCGGGCGGGCGGATGGCGCAAAAGGCATTGTCCACCTCGCCCAGCAATACCGCATCGAGCCCTGCCAGCGCGCCGCCCAGCCCGGTGGCAATGACATCCATCGACCCGTCCGAAATGAACGTATCGGTATCGATCTGCCCGATTCCCTCGGCCGGGCGCGCATCGCGCAGCCGCCCGAGATAGTCCCCGTCATGCACCAGCTCGGCCAGCATCAGGTCGGCATAGGGCGCGTTGCGGCGCACCAGCGCGGCGAAATCGGGTCCTGACAGCGCGTCCTCCACGGCACGGATGCGGTCGGCGCGCTCGGGATGCCCCTGCGGCGTCAGGTGATCGGCAAAATTGGGCTGGCTGACCAGAAGTGTTGTCACTTCGCTCTCCGCGCGGCACTGCGCCAGGCATGCTCCGTCTTGACGCGGGCAAGGCCTGTTGTCAAACACCGCTCATGACCAAGCTCGACCAGAACGCCATTGCCGAGGCCGCCGCGCTGCTGCGCGAAGGCAGGCTTTGCGCCTTCCCAACCGAGACGGTGTATGGTCTGGGGGCAGATGCCACCAATGCCGATGCGGTGCTCTCGATCTACGAAACCAAGGGCCGTCCGCGCTTTAATCCGCTGATCGTGCACTGCGCCCATCTGGATATGGCCGAACGCTATGCGCTCTTCTCGCCCCTGGCCCGGCAGCTGGCCGAAGCCTTCTGGCCTGGGCCCCTGAGCCTGGTCCTGCCGCTGCGGCCGGGCCACGGCCTTTCCGACATCGTCACGGCGGGCCTCGATACGGTGGCCCTGCGCGTGCCCGATCATCCGGTCGCGCTCGCTCTGCTGCGCGCCGCCGATCGGCCACTGGCCGCTCCATCAGCCAATCCATCGGGAAAGCTTTCGCCCACCAGCGCCGAGCAGGTCCGCAAGGGCTTTTTAGGCAAGGTGCCCGTGCTCGACGGCGGTCCGTGCAAGTCGGGTGTGGAATCCACCATTGTCGCGGTCGACGGTGAACGGCTCATCCAGCTGCGCGCCGGCGCCCTGGCGTTGGACGAAATCGAGCGCCGCATGGTTCGCCCCCTCGAACGTGCCAAAAAAGGCGCGGCCATTTCCGCCCCGGGCATGATGCTGAGTCACTATGCGCCCGAGGCGCAGATCCGCCTCGACACGACCCCGCAAGCCGGCGAAGCCTGGCTTGCTTTCGGACCCACTCCGCCTTTTGCCGGTCCAATGCGCAATCTCTCGGAAGCTGCGGATCTCCACGAAGCCGCGCGCAATCTCTTCGCCATGCTGCATGAACTCGACGCGACCGGCGCGCCGAGCATTGCCGTCTCGCCCATTCCCGAACACGGCCTGGGCGAGGCCATCAACGACCGCTTGAGGCGGGCAGCCGCTCCGCGGAGCTGAAGCCGTCAAAGTCCACTGTGCCGCCCTCGGGCTTGATCCGAGGGCCACTCGCGACGCACGAGTGAGCTGCGGCGGGTCCTCGGGTCGAGCCCGAGGACGGCTTCGTGTAAGGTCAGGTATGGGCGGTTCGCCTGTTAGTCCCTGACCTTGTAAGGCTTCTGGTCGCGCATGAAGCGGGCCAGCGCTTCAAGATCCGCGTCTCCGCCCGGCGGCAGCACGACGCGGATATTCACATAGAGGTCGCCGTCGCCATAAAGGCCCTTGCCCTTGAGGCGCAGCGCCTTGGACGTGTCGACGCCCGGCGGCAGGGTGAGTTCAACCGAACCATCCAGCGTCGGCACCCGCACCTTGGCGCCCAGCACCGCTTCATAAAGTGTCACCGGCACGTCGGTGCGAACGTCGTGGCCGTCCTTGCGGAAGGTCTTCGACTTCTCGAATTTCACCGTCACCAGCGCGTCGCCCGGCTCGCCATAGGGGCTGGGCGAACCCTGGCCCTTGAGGCGGATCTGCTGGCCTTCCTCGACCTTGTCGGGGAGCTTGACCGACAGCACCTTGCCCGAGGGCATGCGCACCGGCACCGAAGCCGCCTTGTGGGCGTCCTCGAGCGAGATGGCAACGTTGACGACCACATCGTCGCCCTTGCCCATGCGCGCGCCGGCGCCGCCGCCCGCCGCACCGGCGAAGGGGTCCCATTGGGCGCCACCGGCCGGTCCACGGCCACCGGCGCCACCGCGCGGCTGGCCACCAAAGCCGCTCATGAACTCTTTCAGAATATCCTCGGCTGAAAAGCCGCCTGCGCCGGGCCCGGCGCCAGGGCGTGCGCCTGGACGGGCACCGCCAAAGCCGCCATTGCCGAAGCCGGCAAAGCGCGGATTGCCATCGGCGTCGATTTCGCCACGGTCGAACTGGCCGCGCTTTTCGGCGTCACTGAGCAGGTCATAGGCATGCGTCGCCTCGGCGAATTTGCCGTGGGCGCTCGGGTCGTCGGGATTTTGATCGGGGTGGAATTTCTTGGCCAGCTTGCGATAGGCGGACTTGATGTCCTTCTCGCTTGCGGACCGCGTCACCCCAAGGACGGTGTAAGGATCGCGCATTGGGTCCAATCTTTGAAATGGGACATTGTTTGTCCCGCATTTGAAGTCCTATATGGCCACGACCCCCGCCCTTGTCCAGTTGCGGCGGGGTTCGTGCGCAGGAATAATCATGATGCTGCAGACCCTCACCGAACGCCTCTTCGATGACAGCGATCGCACCGAACTTGATCCATTCGCCCTTTTCGAGGAGTGGTTTGCCCTCGCCGAGGAGAGCGAGCCCAACGACCCCCATGCCATGGCGCTGGCTACCGCTGATGCGTCGGGCCTGCCCGATGTGCGCATGGTGCTGCTCAATCGGCGGGATGAGCGCGGCTTCTGCTTCTTCACCAATTTCGAGAGTGCCAAGGGCCAGCAATTGCTGGCCAATCCGCAGGCCGCCACGGTCATGCACTGGAAGAGCCTCCGCCGCCAGGTGCGCATGCGCGGTCCTGTCGAGCAGGTGACGCCAGATGAGGCCGATGCCTATTTCGCCTCACGCGCCAGGGGCAGTCGCATTGCCTCGGCTACGTCCAGACAGTCCCGCCCCCTCGCCAGCCGCCAGCAGATGATGGACGAAGTGGCGACCCTCACCGCCATGGTGGGCGATGGCGACATGGCGCGCCCCGCCCACTGGTCCGGCTTCCGGCTTGTGCCCACAAGCATTGAGTTCTGGAAGGATGGCGAATTCCGCCTCCACGACCGCGTCCGCTTCACCCGCGCGGGCGAGGGCAGCCCCTGGTCGAGCGACCGCTTGTATCCGTAGGACTGCCGCCAGTCATTGTCCACGGACCCGTACGACGCTCAGTGCCGCCCTCGGGCTCGACCCGAGGGCCACTCTCCGCCAAACCGAAATGTCGGCAGGCGCGCCGGCTGGCCCTCGGGTCAGGCCCGAGGGCGGTCCAGTGGCGTTAGATGGGCGGTGCCATGAGGGCCGCCGTTATCCACCCGACCCCGCATTTTATTCAACCTAGCGAAACACCTTGCCGCTATTGTCGGCCCCGGTTTGGGGAATGAGTCTTCGTGCGTATACTGGTCAGAACCTCGAAATGGGCGACCCTGTCGCGGCGGCTGGGCTGGTTGGCCGTGCCGCTCACCATCATTCCGGTGTTCATGCACCGCGAGAGCTTTCTCGATTCGCGCACCTTTCTGGTTGTCGCCTTCTTCGCCTGTGCCGTCGCCGCCTTGGCGGTGCTTGTCGGCTTCGTCGGGCTGGTGCGACTCTGGCATACCGGGGATCAGGGCTGGGGCAGGGCGCTGACCGGCATGTTTCTCGGTCTTCTCTGTCTCACGCCTTTCGCCTGGTATGGCTCGCTCGCCCTGCGCAATCCCGTCGTCACCGACATTTCGACCGTGTCGCGCGGTGAACTGCCGCTGATCTTTGAGCCGGATACGGCGGTCATGCCCGCCTCCCGCATGCTCACGCCGGAAGAACAGCAGCTCTATTTTCCCAATGCCACTACCCGCACCTATCCCATGGATCCGCTGCAGCTCTTTGCCATTGTCCAGCACCTGGTCGAGGAACAGGGCTGGGACATCCGCCAGAGCAGCGAGCCCGATATCGACGGCAGGCCGGGCCGCATCAATGCACGCATCGTGACCATTCCGGGCTGGCGCGAAGAGGCCGTGCTGCGTGTGTCTTCGACCCCGGGCGGCAGCGCCGTCGACATGCGCTCTGCCTCCATCGGCGCGCCACACGATCTGGGCTCCAACGGTGAGCGCATTTCCAGCTTTCTCGTCACCCTCGATGACGAGGTCACCGCCTTCCTCCGCGATAATCCCAACACCAACCAGCCCATCCCTACCGAACGCGAAGAACCCGCGCCGGAAGTCGAGACGGGCGGATAGAGCGGCTGGACTTGGTACTCCGGCAACACCCCACCCTCAGTCCCTCTCCATCGAGGGGAGGGAGGCGCGGGGGCTGGAGCTGTGTTCATCGTCGCCGAGAAGGCCATGAGAGCTGTGCTCGAATGGCTGGATCAAGGGTGGGGGCTTTTAGCCCCTACTGTGTCAGCGTCCGCCGCACGGCATCGTCCCAGCCGGCCACTTTCGCCTCACGCGTCTGCCCGTCCATCTTCGGCTCAAATCGCTGGTCCCGCGCCCATCCCGCGGCGAATTCAGCCATGTCAGGCCATACGCCCGCCTTCATGCCCGCCAGCCAGGCCGCGCCAAGCGCCGTGGTTTCGAGGATGGTCGGCCGGTCCACCGGCGCATCGAGAATGTCGGCCAGGAACTGCATGGTCCAGTCAGAGGCTACCATGCCGCCATCGACCCGCAGCACCGTGTCCCCGGCGCCGCCCTGCCAGTCCTTGCGCATGGCTTCGAGCAGATCGCGCGTCTGGTAGCTCACCGCTTCCAGCGCCGCCTTGGCGATCTCGGCCGGACCGGTATTGCGGGTAATGCCAAAAATGGCGCCGCGTGCTTCGGCATCCCACCAGGGCGCACCCAGGCCCACAAAGGCGGGCACCATATAGACATTCTGGCTCGGGTCCGCCGATTGCGCGAGGGGGCCGGTCTCGCTGGCATGCTTGACCAGTTTCAATCCGTCGCGGATCCACTGCACGGCTGCCCCGGCAATGAAGATCGAGCCTTCCAGCGCATAGGTGGTCTTGCCATCGAGCCGGTAGGCGATGGTGGTGAGCAGCCGGTTTTTCGACGCCACCATTTCCGTTCCGGTATTGAGCAGCGCAAAGCACCCCGTGCCATAGGTGGATTTGAGCATGCCCGGCTCAAAACAGGCCTGGCCGATAGTGGCCGCATGCTGGTCGCCTGCCACTCCGAGAATGGGAATGGCCGCCCCGAACAGGCCTGCTTCCGCCACGCCGAAATCATCGGCGCAATCCTTCACCTCAGGCAGCAGCGCCTGGGGCACTTCGAGCAGCTTGCAGAGGTCGTCGTCCCACATGTTGGTGCCGATATTGTAGAGCAGGGTCCGCGCCGCATTGGTGGCGTCGGTGGCGTGCACCTCGCCCCCGGTCAGCCGCCAGATGAGGAAACTGTCCACCGTCCCGAAAGCCAGCTCGCCCTTGTTGGCCCGCTCCCGTGCACCCTCGACATGATCGAGCAGCCACTTGACCTTGGTGCCGGAAAAATATGGGTCGAGCAGCAGTCCGGTCCGTGCGGTGACGTCGTCCTCGTGCCCGGCCTTTTTCAGCTCAGCGCAGAAGGCAGATGTCCGCCGGTCCTGCCAGACAATGGCGTTGTGGATAGGCTTGCCGCTCTTGCGGTCCCAGATGACGACGGTTTCGCGCTGGTTGGTAATGCCGATGGCGGCAATATCCGCCGCGCCAACGCCCGCCTTGTCCAGCGCCGTCTTCACCGACCAGACCACGCTCTCCCAGATTTCCTCCGGTTCATGCTCCACCCAGCCGTCCTGCGGAAAGTGCTGGGTAAATTCCTTCTGCCCGGACCCGGCGATCTTCCGGTCGCCATCGAACACAATGGCCCGGCTCGAAGTGGTGCCCTGGTCGATGGCGAGAATATACTTGGTCAACGCATTGTCCTCCGGAACTCGTCGGTTCCTCGATTTTTCCGACCCATCGTCATTGCCGGGCTTGTCCCGGCAATCCATCTTGCTGCAGTCGTGGACCACCGGGACAAGCCCGGTGGTGACGGCGAGACCATCAACCGGGGCTGTCAGCCGGTGTGACGATGCCTACTTCCGCGCACGCAAGAACGCCTCCAGCCGCGCCACATCCTCCGCGCCGACCTTCAGCCCCAGCTTGGTGCGCCGCCACAGCACATCCTGTGCCGTCCGCGCCCATTCGTGCTCGGCAAGATACACGACTTCGGCCGCATACAAATCCGCGCCGAAATTCTGTCCCAGCGCGTCCACGCCTTTTGCGTCGCCCAGAACCATGCGTGCCCGGGTGCCATAGAGCCGCATCAGCCGCCTGAGCAGACTCGGCGGCAAGCCTGGATAGTCGAGGCCCAGCCGGCGCACTTCCGCGTCAAAGCTCTTGGGTCCGAAATCGCCGCCGGGCAGGGTGCTGCCCTTGGTCCAGGCAGGCCCCTTCTTGCCCAGCACGTCCTCGATTTTTTCGAGCACCGATTCCGCCAGTCGCCGCGACGTGGTGAGCTTGCCGCCGAACACATTGACCACGGCGCCCGTGGTCGCGTCGTCATCGACCTTGAGCACATAGTCGCGCGTCGCTTCCTGCGCGGCGCTGGCGCCGTCGTCGTAGAGCGGCCGCACGCCCGAATAGGACCAGACGATGTCATCGCGGCCCACCTGCCGGGCGAAATACTCGTTCGCCGCCTTGAGCAGATAATCGGTCTCCTCGGGCGTGATTTTCACGTCCTTGGGGTCGCCATGATAATCCCGGTCGGTGGTGCCGATCAGGGTGAACTCGCCCTCATAGGGAATGGCAAAGAAGATGCGGCCGTCGCTGTTCTGGAAGAAATAGCAGCGGTCGTGGTCGTAGAGCTTTCTCACCACGATATGGCTGCCCTGGACCAGCCGCACATTGTGCGCGCCGGTCTTGCCCAGCGTGTCGCCGATCACCTGGTCCACCCATGGCCCGGATGCATTGACCAGCATCTTTGCCCGCACGCTCTGCCGGCCGCCCTCGCCATCGAGGTCGACCGTCCAGCCACCATCCTCGCGCCGGGCCGAAACCACCTTGGTGCGCACATGCACATTGGCGCCGCGATCGGCGGCGTCGCGGGCATTGAGCACCACGAAGCGCGCGTCATTGACCCAGCAGTCCGAATATTCGAAGGCGAGGCCATAGCCCGGCTTCAGCGGCTTGCCCGCCTCGTCATGCTTGAGGTCGAGCGTCTTGGTCGGCGGCAAGAGACGGCGCCCGCCCATATAGTCATAAAGTGCCAGCCCGGCCCGCAATACGGCGGCGGGCCGCAAGCCCTTGTGGTGCGGCAGCACGAAACGCAGCGGCCAGATGATATGCGGCGCCGCCGCCCAGAGCACTTCGCGCTCGGCCAGGGCCTCATGCACCAGCCGGAATTCGTAATGTTCGAGATAGCGCAGTCCGCCATGGATCAGCTTGGTCGCGGCCGAACTGGTGCCCGAGGCCAGGTCGTTCATTTCCGCCAGCGCCACCGAATAGCCGCGTCCCACCGCGTCGCGCGCCACGCTCGCGCCGTTGATGCCGCCACCAATCACGAAAATGTCCAGCATCCCGCCACCCCGTTGTCAGTATGGTTCGTTTATACGCCATTGCCTTTCGTTTGTGGAGGATATTTGTTTCGTTTGTTCTACCATACAAGATCGTGATTGACCTCCCGCGCGATGAGGTCTAGGGCTGCATCATCCCTTCTCCTGGCCCGGATCGCTGGCCGATGCTCTCCATTCTTGCCGTTATCGCGCCCATCTTCGCGCTCATCGCGCTGGGCTATCTGGCTGTGCGCTATCGTCTCTATCCGGCCGAGGGGGTGAAGGCGCTGATCGCCTTCGTCAACAATTTCGCGACGCCCTGCCTTCTATTCTATTCCATCGGCAGCAGCGATTTCCGCTCCGCCTTCAATATCGGCATCATCGCGCCCTTCTACCTGGGCGCCTTCGCCTGCTTTGCCATCGGCATCGTCGTGGCGCGCAGGATCTTTGCCAACCGTCCCGGCGAAAGCGTTTCGGTGGGCTTTGCCGGCACCTTCACCAATACCGTGCTGGTCGGCCTGCCGATCATGTCCCGCGCCTATGGCGACGGCGCGCTGCCGGTGACGCTCTCCATCATCGGCCTGCATGGGGCCATCCTTCTCACCCTGGGCATGGTCACCATGGAACTGACCCGCCGCGACGGCCAGCCTCTGGGCCGCACCCTGGTCCTCGCCATCAAGCGCGTCGGCTCCAATCCGCTGATCTGGGGCATTCTGGGAGGCATTGCCCTCTCGCTGTCGGGCATTACCCTGGCCGAGCCGGTCGCCGCCTTCTTTTCCATGCTGGGCCAGGCGGTGGTCCCCGCCGCCCTGTTCGGCATCGGGGGCGCGCTCAACGAGTTCAAGCTCTCAGACAACTGGAAACAGGCGCTGGTCGCCTCGCTGATAAAACTCGTCATCCACCCGGCCATCGCCTATGCGCTGATGATCTGGGTCTTCCATGTGCCCATGGATATTGCCCGCTACGGTATCCTGCTGTCGTCCATGCCGGCGGGCATCAACATCTATGTCTTTGCCACCTTCTACGATCGCGGCGTCAGCGTCGCCGCCAACACGATCCTGATCTCCACGGTGCTCTCGGCGGTGACGATTTCCGGCTGGCTGTTCGTGCTCAGCCTTTAGCGCGAAGCGCACCTCTCCCTTGGGGAAGAGGCGGCCTGAAGGGCCGGGTGAGGGGGCCTTGGACATGCCCGATCAGAAAAAGTTGTAGCTCTCCGAAAGCGTGTCGGTGACGTGGTTGTTGCGGGCGATGAAGTCCTCGAGGAATTCGTGCAGGCCCCGCGCGAATATTTCGTCCATGCTGGTCCCTTCCACCATGGCCATCAGGTTCGCCGCTGCCTCGTGGCACTTTTCCTGGCGGCCATAGAGCTTGGCCAGATTATCGAGATTCTGCTGCACGAAGCTGGCGCAATAGACCAGGCTCCGCGGCATTTCTGGCCGCAGGATCAGGAAATCGGCAACGTTCTTGGCCTTGTAGCTTTCGTGATAGACATGCCGATAGGCCCGGTGCGCCGATGCTGCGCGCAGGATCAGCGTCCATTGCTGGATATCGAGATCGCCACCCACCTGCGTCGCCTGCGGCAGCAGCACGTAATATTTCATGTCGAGGATGCGCGCCGTATTGTCCGCCCGCTCGACGAAATTGCCCGCCTGCAGGAAGTTGAAGCCATCATCGCGCAGGATCGTGCCGAGCAGGGCGCCGCGAAATTCGTGGCTGCGCTGCTTGACCCATTGCAGGAGGCCCAGGAGTTTGGCGCCGCGCACGTCCCGCGGCTTGATCTGCGCATATTCGAGCCAGGCCCCGTTCATGCTCTGCCACATGTCGCTGGTGATGGCGGTGCGAACCGAGCGGGCATTGGTACGGGCGGCCTGCAGGCACGAATAGACCGAGCTGGGATTGTCCGGGTCGAACATCATGTAATGGGCGACTGTGTCGACATCGGCCACGTCATATTTGGCGGTAAAACCTTCATCGACTTCGGCGGCCTGCATCATCGACATCAGGTGTTCGCTCGCCCCGCCTTCGCGGTGGCTGGTGAGCGACATGCGATAGCCGACATCGAGCAGGCGGGCCATGTTCTCGGCCCGCTCGACATAGCGGGAAAGCCAGAACAGGTTCTGTGCGGTGCGTCCGAGCATTCTCACTTCGAGCCCTCCCGGAGGGCAAAACGCTCCAGTGGAGCGTTTTGAGGCGAGAAGGCCATGAGAGCTATGCTCGAATGGCACGACAATCCCGCGCACGCAGTCCCCTTCACCCTCCCCCCTGAGGGGAGGGTAGTGGAGCTTGGCCGAAGGCCTGGCGAAACTAGGGTGGGGGTGTCGGCCTTTCGACCTGAGCCGGAGCCTGCCGAGACCTCGACATTCCCATCCTCATTCCCTCCCCACAAGGGGGAGGGAGGCGATGAGCAGTGGCGTTCCTGTCCATTGCATTCCTCCCCTCGAGGGGGAGGGAATGAGGGTGGGGTGAAGCCACGTGCGCGGTGCCCGGAAGCGGGCTGAACGAAAAACGAAATCATCAATCTTCCAGCACCCACGTATCCTTGGTGCCGCCGCCCTGCGACGAGTTCACCACCAGCGAGCCCTTCTTCAGCGCCACGCGCGTCAGCCCACCCGGGGTGATCCGCACCTCGTCGCCCACCAGCACATAGGGCCTCAGATCGACATGTCGCGGTGCCACGTCGCCGTCGATATGCGTGGGACAGGTCGACAGATCGAGCGTCGGCTGGACGATGTAATTGTCCGGCCGCGCCATGATTTTCTGCTTGAATTCCTCGTGCTGCGTCTTGGTGGCCGTGGGCCCGACCATCATGCCGTAGCCGCCCGAGCCATGCACTTCCTTGACCACCAGGTCCGCGATGTTCTCGAGCACCCAGGCGCGCTGGTCCTCGTCGGTGCAGTTATAGGTCGGCACATTGGCCAGCAGCGCCTTTTCGCCGAGATAGAATTCGATGATATCAGGCACATAGGTATAGACGGCCTTGTCATCGGCAATCCCGGTACCGGGCGCATTGACCAGGGTCACATTGCCGGCGCGATAGGCGTCGAAAAGGCCCGGCACACCCAGCATGCTGTCGGGGCGGAAAGTCAGAGGGTCGAGATATTCGTCGTCGATCCTGCGGTAGATCACGTCCACCTGTTTGGGGCCGACAGTGGTCCGCATATAGACCTTGCCGTCCTCGACGAAGAGGTCGGGTCCCTCGCAGAGCTGCGCGCCCATCTGGTCGGCGAGGAACGAGTGTTCGAAATAGGCCGAGTTGTAGATCCCCGGCGTCAGCACCGCTATATTGGGGTTGCTGCCCTTGAACCCGTCCGGCGCCACGCTTTCCAGGGTCCGCCGCAGGTTTTCGGGATAGGTCTCCACCGGCGCCACCTTGCTGCGGTGGAACAGGTCCGGCGCCAGCAGCATCATCGCTTCGCGGTCTTCCAGCATGTAGCTGACCCCGCTCGGCGTGCGCAGATTGTCTTCCAGCACGTAGAAATCGTCGGGCCCGACGCGGACAATGTCGACGCCGATGATATGGGCATAGACATTTTTTGCCGGATTGATCCCCATCATCTGCGGGCAGAAGGCCGCATTCTTGAGGATCAGCTTTTCCGGCACCCGCCCGGCCTTGAGAATTTCCTGGTCGTGATAGACGTCATGCAGAAAGGCATTGAGCGCCCTGACGCGCTGCTCGATCCCTTTGGAGAGCCTGCGCCATTCATTGGCGGCGATGATCCGCGGAATGACGTCGAAGGGAATGACCTTCTCGGCGCCTTCTTCCGATCCATAGACGGCAAAGGTGATGCCCAGCTTGCGGAAAATCGCTTCCGCATCCGCCTGCATCAGCGCCAGGGCCTTGTCCGGCTGCTCGCTGAGCCAGCCGGCCAGCGCGCGGTAAGGTTCGCGAACGGACCCGTCCGGATTGTACATTTCATCAAACGGCGTCTTGTCGCCCATGCTTCTCCGCTCGAGTGATACGGCGTTCCCATCGCCATGCCATTGCTACACATTTGAAATCTGCCGTCCAGACACTCAAAACCGACCCCTGCCGCTTTTTGATGCAGGTCTGGCTTGCACATCGCGCCTCGTTCGCTAAGCTTCGCGCGCAATCAAACAAGTGGTCCTCACCATACTTGGTCATTGCCCGGCTTGACCGGGCAATCCATGCGATGCTGGGCCATCCACTGGACCACCCGGTGGTGACGAGGCGGAGGCGGCGGTAAATGCCTCTGGTCCCGCAGACGAGGAAACTGCACTCCCATGACCATCGAAATCCTTCAGACCCATCCCCTTCTCGCCTCCTGCGAAGCGGCGCTGGCCACGCGCTATACCGTGCACAAGCTGCACGAGCAGACCGACAAGGACGCTTGGCTCAGGGAAAACGGCGCGCGCATCCGCGCCCATGCCGGCTCCGGCGTGCAGGCCGATCTCATGGACAGGCTCCCCAATCTCGAAATCATCGCCAGCTTCGGGGTCGGTTACGACAATATCGACGTGGGCGCCGCCAAGGCCCGCAACATCCGCGTCACCAATACGCCCGACGTGCTCAATGATGCCGTCGCTGAACTCACCATCGGCCTGATGATTTCGCTGGCCCGCCGCATCCCCCAGTCCGACCAGTTCGTGCGCCAGGGCAAATGGTCCAATGGCAATTTCGGCCTTTTTTCCGAGTTGACCGGCAAGACCGTCGGCATTCTCGGCCTGGGCCGCATCGGCAAGGAAATCGCCACCCGCGCCCAGGCCATGAAGATGCGCGTCGTCTATCACGGCCGCCACCAGCAGCCGGCCTCGCCCTATATCTACTACGACAAGCTCGAAGACATGGCCCGCGACAGCGACTGGCTCGTCGTCATCGCCCCCGGCGGCAAGGGCACGGAAGGCATTGTGTCGCGAAAAGTGCTCGAAGCCCTCGGCCCCGAAGGCCGCATCGTCAATGTCGCCCGCGGCACCCTGATCGATGAACAGGCCATGGTCGAACTTTTGCTCAACGGCGGCCTCGGCGGCGCAGCGCTCGACGTCTTCGAGAAGGAACCTCAGGTTCCCGAGGCGCTCTTCGCCCTCGACAATGTCGTCCTCTCCCCCCACCAGGGCAGCGCCACCCACCAGACCCGCGACGCCATGGGCGCCCTGCTGGTCGCCAACCTCGAAAAGCATTTTGCCGGCGAGCCGCTGATTTCAGCGGTGGTGTAGGCCCCTCTATTCCTCTCCCCATCAGGGAGAGGTGGCTCGGCGAAGCCGAGTCGGTGAGGGGGCCCTGCACGAGCCCCGCCACCCTTCGTCATTGCCGGGCTTGGCCCGGCAATCCATCCAGCCTGTTTGGACCACCCGGTCAAGCCGGGTGGTGACGATGAACATCACCAGCTAAACGCTACTCCAGATCCACCTGCTCCATCACACCCGCCGCATGAATGCACACGATATCGAGCCGCTCCGGCCCCAGATTAGTGAACTTGTGCGGCGTGTTGGCCGGTGCCACCGCAATGTCGCCCGGCCCCACTTCGAACCGCTCGTCGCCGATCACCACTTCGGCGCGGCCCCGCCGCACCACCCAGGTCTCGGCATAGGGATGGGTATGCAGCCCAGGCCCCTGGCCCGGCTCATTGTCCACGGCAAAGAACGAGATCGGCGTGCCATAGGCCTCGCCCTCGAAACGGATAGTCCGGCTTTTGCTCGGCGGCCGGTCAGTGGCGCGCAGGATATGGGCCATGTCTTTTCTCCTCATTGCCAATGCGACGATTAGGGGCGCCGCGTTTCGACAGTACCTCGTGATAGTCACCCTCGGGCTCGACCCGGGCAGCTGCACTTTGCTATGCCCCGACATAGCTTCCACGCACAAAGTCCCCATTAACACCAAGGTCTGAACCCGCTAGCCTCGCGGTGATTTGGACCGATCTTGGAGCGTATTGAATGACCGAATGGTGGCGTGGCGGAGTGATCTATCAGGTCTATCCCCGCTCGTTTCAGGACAGCAATGGCGATGGGGTCGGCGATCTGCCCGGCATTATCGACCGGCTCGATCACATTGCCAGCCTTGGCGTCGATTGCATCTGGCTCTCGCCGCTGACCAGGTCGCCCCAGGCCGATATGGGCTATGACGTTTCCGACTACATGGCCGTCGATCCGCTCTTCGGTTCGCTGCAGGATTTCGACCAGCTGATCGAAAAGGCTCATGCACTGGGCCTCAAGGTCATCATGGATCAGGTCGTGTCCCACACCTCCGACCAGCACCCCTGGTTCGGCGAATCCAGCTTTTCCCGCGATAATGCCAAGGCCGACTGGTATGTCTGGGCCGATGCCAGGCCCGATGGTTCCCCGCCCAATAACTGGCTCTCGGTCTTTGGTGGCTCGGCATGGGAATGGCACACTGCCCGCAAGCAGTATTACCTCCACAACTTCCTCACCTCCCAGCCCGATCTCAACTTTCACAATCCTGCGGTGCAGGATGCGGTGCTAGAGGTCATGCGCTTCTGGCTCGATCGCGGCCTCGATGGCTTCCGCCTCGATACCGTCAACTACTACTTCCACGACGCGCAGCTCCGGTCCAACCCGCCGCTCAAGTCATTGAAGGGCCTGCCGGCCACCAACCCTTATGACATGCAGAGCCACAAATATTCCAAGAGCCAGCCCGAAAATGTCGGCTGGCTCAGGCGCGTGCGCAAGATGCTCGACAAGTATCCCGGCGCCACCAGCGTTGGCGAAGTGGGCGATGACGAGCGCGGCCTGGAGCTGATGAAGGCCTATACGTCGGGCAAGTCCTTGCTCCACATGTGCTATTCCTTCGATTTTCTTGGGCCCAGATTCACCGCCAAACACTTCCGCTCCAAGGTGGAAGCCTTCTTTTCCGGTGGCGAGACGGGCTGGCCCTGCTGGAGTTTTTCCAATCACGACGTCATCCGCCCCATGACCCGCTGGGCGCCCCATAGCGTCACCCCCGCCGATCTGGCGCGCCAGTCGGCGGCCCTTGGCCTCACGCTCAAGGGCTCGGTCGGCCTCTATCAGGGCGAGGAACTGGGTCTGCCCGAAGCCGATATTCTCTATGAGGAACTGACCGATCCGCGCGGCATCCGCTTCTGGCCGGGCGACAAGGGCCGCGATGGCTGCCGCACGCCCATGCCCTGGCAGCACGATCTCGCCCATGCCGGCTTCACGACCGGCAAGCCCTGGCTGCCGGTCAAGCCGGCCCACACCGCGCTGAGCGTCGACCAGCAGAATGCCGATCCCAATTCCACGCTCAACTATTACCGGGCGATCCTCGCCTGGCGCAAAAGCCACCCGCAGCTGGTGACCGGCGACATTACGTTCTTCAACACATCCGAACCCGTGCTGGCCTATCGCCGCTCCGCCGGCAACAAGGACCTGATCTGCGTCTTCAACCTCTCGGGCTCCCCGCTGACGGTCAAGTTGTCAAAGGTGGAACTGGCGCTCGAACCGGTCAGCAACAATGCCGAGCTCGAAGGCTCGTCGCTCAAGCTCGGCCCCAACGGCTTCGCCATCCTTCCCGCCCCGGCCGGCGAGGGCAAGGTCAGCTTCAAGGCGCTCTGAATTTTCAACGCGGTCCGTGCCACCTCTCCCTTGGGGGAGGGGTCGGCCGAGTGAGGGGGCCTTATTGAAGGCCCACCCGCCGCTCCGACCATCGGATCAGCACCACCACCGCCGGGATCGCAAAACTCAGCATCAGCAGCCGGATGACGTGATGCGCGGCGATGAATGCCGTGTCATAGCCCAGCGCAATGCCCAGCGCGCCCATGCCCTCTAGGGCCCCCGGCGACAGGCCCAGCCAGATCTGCCCAAACGGCATGTCCACCAGCTGCGCCACGACCAAGGCCATGACCGTGACAATGCTCACCGTCATGGCCGTGGCAATCAGACCGCCCTTGGCCGCTGCCATGAATTCCGTTCGGGTGATGCCCACGAAGCGCGAACCGATCAGCGCCCCGGTCAGGATGAATGTGCCCACCACCAGCGGGGCCGGCATGGCCTCGGTATAGAGCCCGCCCAGCTTGGCGGCGGTCGCTGCGGCCATGGCCCCCAGCACCATGCCGGCAGGCACCTTGAGCTTGATGAAGACGAGCCCGGCCGCCACGCAGCCTGCCGCCAGCAGCACCAGCTGCAGCGGGCTCAGGACGTCGCTTACCACCGGTGGAGCAAAATGGTCGATGGGCAGGAAGACCGAGCCGATGGGCACGGCAATGGTGAGCATCAATATGCGAATGACCTGGATGATGACGATCTGCCGCGAATTGCCCACGCCCGTTGCCGCAATGCCCATGACAAAGCTCAAATGCCCAGGAAACGAGCTGAGATAGGCCGTGCCGGCATCGAGCTTGAACACCTTGGTCAGCATCCAGCCGGTGGTGGCAACGATGATCACCAGTTCCAGCGCCAGCGCCGCCAGCGATATTGGCCAGCTGGCGAGAAGTGTCAGGCTATCGGGCGCAACACTCGCGCCCATCGACATGCCGATCAGCACGAAGGCCACATTGCGCAGTCCGTCCGGCATTTTCACCGGCGCGCCCAGCATGGCCGCAATGGTCACCGCCAGCGCCCCACCCATCAGCCACCCGGCCGGCAGGCCGATCAGTGTGGCAAGTCCCCCGCCCACGGCAGCAATGCAGAGGGTCAGCGCAACGGGCAAAATATCGGATCGGGAGAACAGGGCAGGCATTATGCCAGAGCCTTACCCCATGCATCGCCCGGGCGAAAGGTTGATGGGAAGGATCAATGTGGCATGGCTCAAGGCCCCCTCACCCGGATTGCTGCGCAATCCGACCTCTCCCCCAAGGGCGAGGTGAAGAAGGAAGGCCGCGCAGCGGCACCTCTCCCTCTGGGGGAGAGGTCGGCCGAAGGCCGGGTGAGGGGGCCTGCGGCCTTACCCCAAAGGAAGTGCCTTCTCCACCAGCCGCACCCAATAGCTCACGCCGACGGGAATGGCTTCGTCGTTGAAATCATAAGTATCGGTATGGAGCTCGGTGCTGTCGCCATTGCCGATGAAGATATAGGCGCCTGGCCGCTGGTTGAGCAGGAAGGAAAAGTCTTCCCCGCCCATGGAGGGGGCCGTGTCGTCATCGACATTGGCGGCGCCCACCACATCGCGCGCCACGTCCGCCGCAAAGCGGGTCTGGTCCTCGGCATTGACGGTCACCGGATAGCCCCGTGCATAGCGCACGCTCGCCTCGGCCCCGAAGCTGAGGGCAAAGGCGGGAACGAATTCCGCCAGTCGTGCCTCGATGAAATCCTGCACGTCGCCATCCAGCGTGCGCACCGTGCCGGTGATCTTGGCGGTGCGCGAGATCACATTGTCGGCCTCGCCGGCCTCCACCATGGTCACGCTCAATACGGCGCTGGAGAGCGGGTCGAGATTGCGCGAGACGATGGTCTGCAGCGCCGTCACCATCTGCGCGGCGACGATGATCGGGTCGATCGTCTGCTGCGGGCGCGCCGCATGGCCGCCCTTGCCGGTAATGTCGATATAGAAGCGATCCGTGGCCGCCATGATGCCGCCGGCGCGGATACCGAATGTGCCCACAGGCATGCCGGGCCAGTTGTGCATGCCATAGACTTCGGCCACGTCGAATTTTTCGAACAGCCCGTCCTCGAGCATGACGCGGCCGCCGCCGCCGCCTTCCTCGGCGGGCTGGAAGATCAGCGCCACCTCGCCGTCGAAATTGCGCGTCTCGGCCAGGTATTTCGCCGCACCCAGCAGCATGGCCGTGTGTCCGTCATGGCCGCAGGCATGCATCTTGCCATCAGTGGTCGAGGCATGCGGCAGGCCGGTCTTCTCGGTCATCGGCAGGGCGTCCATGTCGGCTCGAAGACCGATCCGGCGCGTGCTGGTACCGCGGCCCTTGATGATACCGACGACCCCGGTGCGTCCGATGCCGCTGACCACTTCGTCGCAGCCGAATTCCCGCAGCTTGTCCGCCACGATGCCCGCCGTCCGGTGCACATCGAACAGCACTTCGGGATGCGCGTGGAAATCGCGCCGCCAGGCTGCGATTTCGGGCTGGAATTCGGCGACGCGGTTGAGAACAGGCATATAGAGGACCGAAGCAGGAACAAGAAAGCGGCAATGTCTCCGCCCCCGGCGCCCGCGTCAAGGCAATGGAGCCACGGCAGCCATGCTGGAAGGGCCGCACGCGGTCCCACCATCCCAGCACGTGCCCTTGCTTCGCCCCCGTCGCTGCGCTAGCCCAGAACGGTCCTCCGGCAGGAAAGGCATATCATGAGCGAAGCCACCGACCGCGCTGATCAGGAGATTGCCTTCTGCGAAGCCGTCCTCGCCAAGAGCGGAACCACAATACTGCTCGAAACCCTGCGCGACGCCCCCGACGTCTCCGCCTGGTCCCATTATCCCGAGGGCGATGTCTTCGACCCCGATAGCGGCGCGCAATGGTACTATCACTGCCATGCTCCCGCAGGCGATGAAGAGGAGCACGGCCATTTCCACTGCTTCGTCCGCCCCGAAGGGCGAGAAGGGCCCGTGCATCACCTCGCTGCCATTGGGGTCACGCCGCAGGGGAAACTGCTGCGCATCTTCACCGTCAATCACTGGGTGGTTGGGGATGACTGGCTCGATGCCGCTGCCACTGTGCCGCTGCTCGAAAAATTCGACATGCAGATGGCGCGGCCATCCTATCTCGTCAACCGCTGGCTCACCGCCATTTTCGTACGCTACGAAGCCGAGATCGCCGACCTGATCCGCCAGCGCGATTCAGTGCTCGCGGCCCATGCATCGGGTGATCTTGCGCAGACCCTTGAGGATCGTACGCTGGAAGTCACCTCCGAATTTCGGCCGTCCGTGTCAGGCTAGGCGCATCGGTCGCAGCCAATTCCGCCGCTGCCATCTACACGGCGGGGCCAGGGCTCCCTATATCGGTCCCGATAAAGTTCAATCGGGTCCTTTCAATGTTCGCCTCTCGCGGCTTCCGTTTCACCAGTCTCATGGCCTGCCTCATCGTCGCATTCTCCTTCGTGTCCGTCGGCGATGCCGAGGCCCGCAAGGGCGGCAGCTTCGGCAGCCGCGGCATGAACACCTTCAACAGCCCTGCGCCCACCCAGACGGCCCCGGCCCCGGCCGCGCCGATCCAGCGCACCATGACGCCGAACCAGCAGCAGACCGCGCCGTCGCCGTCGGCTCAGGCCACCCAGCCGCGGGGTGGCTTCATGAATGGCTTTGGAGGTTCGCTGATGCGCGGCCTCTTCATCGGCGGCCTCTTCGGCCTGCTGCTCGGTGGCGGTTTTGGCGGCATTGGCGGCGTCTTCGCCCTGCTGGCGCAGATCGCCATCATCGGCGGCATTATCTGGCTGGCCCTGCGCCTCTTCCGTCCGCGTCCGGCCCCAGCCGGCGGCCCCGATATGGCCGCCTATGAGCGCCCGTCCAGCCACAAGCCGGATTTCAGTGGCATGTTTGGCAGTGCCGGCACCGCTCGCCCATCCCCCGCGCGTCCGGCCGACCGCAACCAGCTCGGTATCGGCATGGAGGATCTCGAAAAGTTCGAGTCCATGCTCACCCGCGTTCAGGCGGCCTTCGCCAGCGAGAATTATGCGGCTCTCCGCACCCTGACCACGCCCGAAGTCATGGGCTACCTCTCCGAGGAACTGGCGACCAACGCCACCAATGGCGTCAAGAACCAGGTCTCCGACGTCACCCTGCTCCAGGGTGATCTCGCCGAAAGCTGGCGCGAGGGTCAGGTTGAATACGCCACCGTCGCCATGCGCTATTCGGCCGTTGACTACATGGTCAATCGCCAGACCGGCGCCGTGGTGGAAGGCGACGCAGAAAATCCCGGCCAGTCCACCGAGATCTGGACTTTTGTCCGCAATCGCGGCGACAGCGACTGGCGCCTGTCGGCCATTCAGGAAGCGTAGATACTCACCCTCCCCGCAAGGGGGGATGCAAAGGACTGGGTCGCCGGTGTTCATCGCCTCCCTCCCCCTTGTGGGGAGGGATTGAGGGTGGGGGTGCGGCTCACGCTGAATGCCACACCATTCCAACATATCGTCCCGAACTAGACCAAAATACCCTCTTCTCGCCTTGCCCGTTCCGGCCCTTTTTGCCATTGAAGCGCCAACCTGACGGAGCTGCTCATGAAAATCCTCGTCGCGGTCAAGCGCGTGGTCGATCACAACGTCCGCATCCGGGTCCGTCCCGATGGCACCGGCGTCGAGACCAATGGCGTGCGCATGTCGATGAACCCCTTCTGCAAGCACGCGGTGGAAGCCGCCGTGCAGCTGGCGGAAGCGGGGCAGGCCAGCGAGATCGTGGTTGTTTCCATTGGCCCCAAGGCCAGCAATGACGTCATCCTCACTGCTCTCGCCATCGGCGCCCATCGCGGCATCCTGATCGAGACCGATGCCGCCCTCGAAACCCTCGCCATTGCCAAGCTCCTGGCCAAGGTGGTCGAAGAGGAAAAGCCGGACCTGGTCCTTCTCGGCAAGCAGGCCGTCGACGATGACAGCAACCATGTCGGCCAGATGCTGGCCGCGCTGACCGATCGCCCGCAGGCCACCTTCGCTTCCGAGATCAATCTCGCCGGCGCTGAGCTCGAAGTTGTCCGGGAGGTCGATTACGGCCGCGAAACCGTCTCCCTTCCGCTCCCAGCCATCGTCACCGCCGACCTCCGCCTCAACACCCCGCGCAATGCCGCGCTCCCCATGGTCATGAAGGCCCGATCCAAGCCGCTGGCCGTCCGCCCGGCATCCGAATTCGGCGTCGACCTCTCCCCGCGCCTGACCGTCGAAAAAGTATCCCCACCGCCCGAGCGCGTCGCGGGCAAAACAGTCGGCTCGGTGTCCGAACTGGTCGCCGTCATTGCGGCCGACGTCAACGCGATGGAGGCGATTTGATGAGCGTCCTGGTTCTCGCCGAAGTCGACAACGGCATCCTCTCGCCCGCCACCGCCCGCGTCGTCGCCGCTGCGTCGCAACTGGGGCCGGTCGATGTGCTGGTCGTCGGCCCGCGTTCGGCTGCCGATTCCGCGGCCGCGATCGCTGGCGTCACCAAAGTGCTCGTGGCCGATGGCAATCTGCTGGCCGATTCCGTCACCAGGCTACTGCTCGCGCTAGCAGTCCGTTATCAAATTGTCGCTTCAGCGGCCTCCACTCTTGGCAAGGATGTCATGCCGCGTCTTGCGGCCAAGCTCGACATCCAGCCGGTGACCGACATCGTCGCCATCGAGGGGCCGAACCGTTTCGTCCGGCCCATCTATGCCGGCAATGCCCTTGAAACTGTTACGGATTCTCAGGCAAGGCACGTCCTGACCTTCCGCGCCTCGGCTTTCCGTCCCGCCGCCCCGGGCAATGCCGCCCCGGTCGAAGTGATTGAAACGCCAGCACAATCTGCTGCCCGCCTCATCGCCACCCATCGCACTGAAAGCGATGTTCCCGATCTTGCTACGGCACAGATCGTCGTTGGTGGCGGTGTGTCGGTCGGCTCTGCGGATGGCTTCCAGCTGATTGAAAAGCTTGGGAAAACCTTGGGTGCTGCGGTTGGCGCGACCCGCGCTGCGGTCGATGCCGGCTATGCCCCCAATGACTGGCAGGTGGGCCAGACCGGCAAGATCATCGCCCCCGACCTCTATATTGCCATCGGCATTTCCGGTGCTCTCCAGCACCTCGCCGGCATTCAGGGCGCCAAGAAGATCATTGCCATCAATTCCGATCCCGAGGCGCCCATCGTCAAGATCGCAGATGTCGCAATCATCGGCGATCTCTTTGAAATCGTTCCGCAATTGACAACAGAGCTGGAAAAACTGGGCCTCAAACGCTGAGGCCACGTCCCTTCTTTCAATTGCAAAAATCCCCTGCCGTCCTATAAAGACGGCGCCTTCCCACCGGACCTCCCGAAAATGTTCGAAACCCTCACCAAGGCCCCTGGCGACAAGATTCTTGCGCTCATGGGCGAGTATGCGGCCGACCCCCGTTCCACCAAGATCGACCTCGGCGTCGGTGTCTACAAGGATGAGAAGGGCGTGACCCCGGTCATGACTTCGGTGCGCAAGGCCGAAGAGCGCATTCTTTCGAACGAGAAAACAAAGACTTACCTCGGCATCGCCGGCAACAAGGGCTTCGGCAATGCCGTGCTCGACCTGGTCTTGGCCGATACCATCGACCGCGCCCGCGTCCGCATCGCCCAGGCTCCGGGCGGGACCGGTTCGCTCTGGGTGCTGATGCAGCTCATCAACCGTGCCCGTCCTGGCGCGACGGTCTATGTCTCCGATCCAACCTGGGCCAACCACAACCCGATCGCCATAAATTCCGGCCTCAAAGTCGCGACCTACCCCTATTTCGACGCTGAAACGCGTGGCGTAAAGTTCGCGCAAATGCTTGCCGCGCTTGATAAACTGGGCGCGGGCGACGTCGTGCTCCTGCATGGCTGCTGCCACAACCCCACCGGCGCCAACCTCTCGAACGCCCAGTGGGACCAGGTCGCCGCCTCGCTTGCACGCACCGGCGCGCTCCCCTTCATCGACCTCGCCTATCTCGGCTTTGGCGATGGCATCGAACCGGACGCCTACGGCACCCGCAAGATTCTGGCCTCGGTTCCCGAAGCGCTGATCGCCTTTTCGGGCTCGAAGAATTTCGGCCTCTATCGCGAGCGCGTCGGCGCCGCCATCCTCGTCGCCCGCAATGGCGAGGAAGCCGAGGTCACCAATTCGCAGCTGCTCAATATCATCCGCGGCGCCTATTCGCAGCCCCCCGATCACGGTGCCGAGATTATCCGCACCATCCTCGAGGACGCCGCCCTGCGCGCCGAATGGGAGACGGAACTGGCGGAAATGCGTAACCGTATGATCTCGCTGCGCAAAAAGCTTGCCGACGCGATCCGTGAGCGGTCCAATTCCACCGATTTCGATTTCGTCGCCGATCACCGCGGCATGTTTTCGCTGCTCGGGCTCAGCAACGATGCCGTGGAACATCTTAAGGCCGAAAACGGGGTCTATATGACCGGGGATAGCCGCATCAATGTCGCCGGCATTCCGGAAGATCGCGTGGGTGATCTGGCGGACGCGTTTTTGGGCGCCATCCGCTGATCCGACGCCTTGCGGCAGCGCGCCGCCATGGCTACATCTGGTGTAAACGCCAGACAAAATTAGAGTTTTAGGAGGGAACGATGAAGTTCTTCGTCGACACTGCAGATACCGCCGCCATCAAGGAGCTCAACGATGCCGGGCTCATCAATGGCGTCACCACCAACCCGTCGCTGATTGCCAAGTCCGGCCGTGACTTCAAGGAAGTCATCAAGGAAATCTGCGGCATCACGCCTGATCCGGTTTCCGCCGAAGTCGCCAGCCTCGAATACGACGGCATGGTCGCCGAGGGTGAGCTGCTCTCCAAGATCGCCAAGAACGTCGTCATCAAGCTGCCGCTGACGCTCAATGGCCTGAAGGCAACCAAGTACTTCAAGGACAAGGGTATTCCGACCAACGTTACCCTGTGCTTCTCGGCCAATCAGGCCCTGCTGGCCGCCAAGGCCGGCGCGACCTATATCTCGCCCTTCATCGGCCGCCTCGATGACATCAATCTCGATGGCATGGAGCTGATCGAGAACATCCGCCAGATCTACGACAACTACCAGTTCGAAACCCAGATCCTGGCCGCCTCGATCCGTTCGGCCAATCACGTCACTCAGGCCGCGCTGGCCGGTGCCGACGTGGCGACCATTCCGCCCGACGTGATCAAGAAGCTGGCCCAGCACCCGCTGACCGACAAGGGTATTGAAGGCTTCCTCAAGGATTGGGCCGGCACCGGCCAGAGCATTCTCTAGCTCTCGACAGTTCCCGCAAACGCGATGTCACCCCGGCGCAGGCCGGGGTCCATCCTGAGATGCGCCCGCGGGGATAGAACTCAGGATGGATGCCGGCCTGCGCCGGCATGACATTGGAGTTGTTGCGCTTCCGGCGCTCAACATGCCGCATGGCCGACACAGATCTCGCCGCCCAGATAAAAACTGCCCTCGCCGATGTGGAAATTCCCGGCGGTGGCGATCTGGCGACTTATGGCGGGCTCTCCGAAATCATCGTCACGCCCGGCGCCATCGCCTTCGCCATCGCCGTCGCCCCCGGTATGGAGGCCGCCTTCGGTCCGGCTCGTGAGGACGCCCAGAAGCGCGCCCAGGCGCTTGGTGGTGCCCGCAAAGTCATGGTCTCGCTGACCGCCGAAAAGTCCAACAGTCCAAAATTCGGCCATGGCGGCGCCCAGCCGCAAGGCAAGTCCCGCGTCAATGGCGTCAAGCGCATCATCGCCGTCGGCTCGGGCAAGGGCGGAGTGGGCAAGTCCACCACCGCCGTAAACATCGCCCTGTCGCTGGCGGCCGAGGGTTTGAAGGTCGGCATCCTCGACGCCGACCTCTACGGCCCCTCCGTTCCCAAACTGCTCGGCATCGAGGGTCGTCCGGCCATCCGCGACGACGGCATCTTCACGCCGCACGAGGCCTTCGGCCTTAGAGCCATGTCCATCGGCTCCATGCTCGTGCCCGGCCAGGCCGTAGTCTGGCGCGGCCCCATGGCCACGTCAGGCCTCCGCCAGTTGCTGCGCGAGACCGATTGGGGTGGGCTCGACGTGCTCATCATTGATCTGCCGCCCGGCACCGGCGACATTCACATCGCCCTCTTCCAGCAGACAGTTGTAGACGGCGTGGTCATCGTTTCCACCCCACAGGACCTCGCCCTGATCGACGCGCAAAAGGCCATCGACATGCTCCGCCGCATGTCCGTGCCCGTGCTCGGGCTGGTCGAAAACATGAGCTATTTCATCGCTCCCGATACCGGCCACCGTTACGACATCTTTGGTAGCGGCGGCGCTGAGAAGGCAGCGGAACGGCTCGATATTGCCTTCCTCGGCCCCATTCCCCTGGTCATGTCGATCCGCGAAGGGTCAGATGCAGGTACTCCGCCTGTTGCACTGGCGCCGGATGGGCAGGAGGCCGCTGCATATCGGCTGATTGCGCGAAAGCTGATAGCCACCTTGGCGTGATTGGAACCCCCACCGAGAGCAGGAGGTCTCAATATGACTACGAGCAAGCTGAACAAGATGGGAAAGACAACGATTCCTCTTGCTGTCCGAAATGCGCTGCACCTGCGCCAGGGCGACACGCTCGCCTATGCAATCGAAGATGGTCGTGCAGTTCTTACGCGACAGTCGCCAGGGCCTCATGAGGACACTCTTGGTGTGTTTGTTGAGTGGGACAGCGACGCAGATCGGCGTGCATACGCGCATCTGTGAGAAGCCTTTGACGCACGTACACCATTTAAATCGATTGCTGAAATCGATTGCATAACATTTCCGGCCTTGTTATCCGCCTTCCCCATTGAGCCTTAAGGCCACTTGGAGGGGACATGTTCTCATTTGATCGCCGGGACTTCGGTTCCGACTTTACCTTCGGCGTCGCCACCGCCGCCTATCAGATCGAAGGCGGGCAGGGCGATGGCCGCGGCTCGTGCATCTGGGACACGTTTTCGGCCACGCCGGGCAATGTCCACAATGGCGATACCGGTATCGATGCCTGCAATCACTACGAGCTCTGGCCGCAGGATCTTGACCTGATCCGCGACGGCGGCTTCGATGCCTATCGCTTCTCCTTCGCCTGGCCACGCCTCATCCCCGAGGGCACTGGCGCCGTCAACCAGGCGGGCGTGGACTTCTATGATCGTCTGATCGACGGCATGCTCGAGCGCGGCATCAAGCCCTATGCCACGCTCTATCACTGGGACCTGCCGTCGACCCTGCAGGATCGCGGCGGCTGGATGAACCGCGACATCGCCAGCTGGTTCGCCGACTATGCGACCCTCGTCGCCAACAAGTTCGGCGACCGTCTTGAAGCGACCGCCACCATCAACGAACCCTGGTGCGTCGCCTTCCTCAGCCATTTCCTCGGCATCCATGCGCCAGGCTATCGCGACCTGCGCGCCGCTGCCCGAGCCATGCACCACGTGCTCTTCGCCCATGGCACGGCCATCGATGCCCTGCGCGCCAATGGCGCGAAGAATCTTGGCATCGTGCTCAATCTCGAAAAGTCCGAGCCGGCCACCGATAGCGATGCCGACAAGCAGGCCTGCGATTTCGGCGATGCGCTGTTCAATCGCTGGTATCTGGGCGGCGTCTTCAAGGGCGAATATCCCGAAGTGCTCACCAAGTGGCTCGAACCCTACCTGCCGGCCAACTATCAGGCCGACATGGACGTGGTGTCCCGTCCGCTCGACTGGCTGGGCATCAACTACTACACCCGCGGCCTCTACAAGGCAGCGAGCGAGCCCGGCCGTCCGGTCGAGCAGGTCAAGGGCGATCTCGAACGCACCGATATTGGCTGGGAAATCTACCCCAAGGGACTGTCGGACCTCCTGGTGCGCGTCTCCAACGAATACACCAGGAAGCCGATTTTCGTGACCGAGAATGGCATGGCCGAGGTCGAAGGCGATGACGACCCGCGCCGCGTGAAATATTACGAAGATCACCTCAAGGCCGTGCTCGCCGCCAAGGCCGCGGGTGCTGATGTCCGCGGGTATTTCGCTTGGTCGCTGCTCGACAATTACGAATGGGCCGAAGGCTACAACAAGCGTTTTGGTCTGGTGCATGTCGACTACAAGACCCAGAAGCGGACGCCCAAGGCCAGCTTCCGTGCCTTCCAGGGCCTGTTGCATAACAGCCGCTGATCGGGTGTAAGGTCGGGTTTTCGTGACCACGGAGCCCGACCTGCCATGACCTCAGAATTCAGCGAACTGCCAGAATCCCTGCTGCGCCTTGATGACGTCCTGGCCGATGGTGGCGACGAAGCCATGTTGCTCACTGAACTCGACGGCTTCCTCTGCGCCATTGCAGTAAGCCCGACCCCGGTTGCCAAGGCGGAATACTGGCCCTTCGACTGGGCCGCGGACGAGCGCGGTGTGATCAAGCCCGGTTATGAGGAACTGGAAGCGCTGGTCGATGCGCGCCTCACCGACATCGTCCGGGAACTGGCGGATGGCGAATATGGCCCGCTCTATGAGGTAGATGACGATACCGACGAAATCATCTGGCAGGCCTGGGTCTCCGGCTTCCAGGAGGGGATGCTGCTGCGGTTCGATGCCTGGGACGAATTGCTGCGCGATACCGGCGATGACCCCCGCGGCGAGGCAGCTATGGGCCTCGCGACCGGCCTGATGCTGTCCGATCCGTCAAATCATCCCGACGATACCGCCAGCGACGAGGATTGGGCGCAATATGACGCGGCCGTTGCCGCCATGCCGGAAATCCTGGCTCAGGTCGCGGTGCTGCTCTATAGGCTGCATCGCCAGGACTAGAGCGCTTCCAGCAAAATTGGCGACGGTTTTGCGGTTCGGAAGCGCGACCAAAAAAAGACTTAGATCATTTTGCCGTTTCTACTAAACGGGGAAATGATCTAGGCGACGTCGGGCAATCTGGCGTCCATCAGGGCGCGGGTGAGGCGGTGTTCGGGGTGGGTAAACAGGCTCTCCGGCGTACCCTGTTCGACGATCTTGCCTGCTTCCATCACCAGGACGCGATCGGCCATGGCGGCGACCATGTCGAGGTCGTGGCTGATGATGAGGTAGCTGAGGCCATGCTCCGCCCTGAGGCGCGCGAGAAGGTTGAGGACCTCGCCGCGGAGAGACACGTCGAGCGCCGACACCGGCTCGTCCAGCACCACCAGCCGGGGCCGCGTGACGAGGGCGCGGGCAATGGCCAGGCGCTGCCGCTGCCCGCCCGAAAATTCATGCGGATACCGGTCCAGCATGCCGACCTCAAGTCCGACCGCCTTGATTGCTTCGGTGAGCCGCGCCTCGCGGTCCGCTGGCGCCATCGCCCCCAGCAGGTGCAAGGGCTCTCCCAGCGAAGCCCGGATGCGCATGCGCGGGTCAAAACTGCTGAACGGGTCCTGGAAGACCAGCGACATGCCTGCCCGCAACAGCGGCGGCAGGTCACGCCCGCGATAGGGCGCGCCGTCAAAGCGCATCTGCCCGCCACTGGCGCTGTCGAGCCCGACAATCATGCGGGCCAGCGTGGTCTTGCCACAGCCCGACGGGCCGACCAGTGCCACGCATTCCCCGGCCCCGATGGTCAGGCTGACCGCGTCGACGGCCCTCAGCGGCGGGTCGCGCCACAGCCAGAACCCGCCGTGTTCGTAAACGCGGCTGATGCCATCCACCTCGAGCAAGGTCGCGTCCTGTATCGCCGGTGGAGAAGGCCGCCGGTCCATTCGGCTGGCTGCAAGGAGCTTGCGCGTATAGTCCGTCCGCGGCGCGCGGAGCACCGTCTCGGTATCGCCACTCTCGATCAGAACACCGCCGCGCATGACCCCGAGGCGTGAACACAGTGCGGCGACGGCCCTGATATCGTGGCTGATGAACAACAGGGTCATCTGCCGGCGCTCGCAAACCTCGGCAATGAGATCGAGCACAGTGCGCTGGGTGATCACATCCAGCGCGGACGTTGGCTCGTCGGCAATCATCAGTTCGGGACGGCTGGCCAGCGCCATGGCGATCATCGCCCGCTGCCTCTGCCCCCCCGACAGCTGATGAGGAAAGCGCCCTGCATGGCCAGCAGACAGGCCAACTTCCTCGAGCAGGCCTGGCACGGCCAGGGACACGGCGTCAGCGACCTCGGCCAGCCCGATGGCCTCCTCGATCTGCTCGCCCACGGTCATCAGCGGGTTGAGCGCCGTCATCGGTTCCTGGAACACCATGCCGATGCGCTTGCCGCGCAGTCGCGCCAGCTCCCTTTCGCTCTCTGGCAGGGACACGCCATCGAACTGAACCTCGCCCGAAACCGTCGCTGTCTCCGGCAGCAGGCCGGCGATCGCCAGCGCAGTAAGTGACTTGCCCGAACCGCTCTCGCCAATGATGCCGAACCGATCGCCACGCTCGATGCTGAGCGACAGGCCCGATACAGCCGGACGGCCGCCAAAGGCGATGGTCAGGTCGTCAATATCAACCAGCGCCATGGTTCAATCCTTCATGCCTGAGGCGCGGGTCCATGGCGTCGCGCAACCCGTCGCCCGCAAGATTGAGCGCAATGACGATGAGGACGATGGTGAGGCCAGGCACGACGCTGAGCCAGGGGTGAATGAGGAACAGGCTTTGCGCATCGCGCAGCATCAGGCCGAGGCTGGTCGCGGGAGGCTGGGTGCCGAGACCGATATAGCTCAGACCCGCTTCCGCCAGTATGCCGAGCGAAAGCTGGATCGTGCCCTGGACGATGAGGAGGCTCATGATGTTGGGAAGCAGGTGGCGATAGGCGATAGCCCCGTTCCCGAGGCCAGCAAGGCGTGCGGCCGCCACATAGTCCTGCGTGGCCACGGCCAGCGCACCGCCGCGGGCCACGCGGGCAAAGACCGGAATGTTGAAAATGCCGATGGCAATGATGGCGTTGGTCTCGCCCGGCCCTGCCAGGGCGGCGATGAGAATGGCCACGATGACAGCCGGAAAAGCGAAAGTGAGATCGGAGAAGCGCAGCACCAGCCATTCCACCGTCCCGCCCCAGGCCACGGCGGCCAGGCCCATGGGTACGCCGATTCCCACGCCGATCAGCACGCCGAGCGACGCCACCACAAAACTGGTCAACGTACCGCTCATCACCAGCGAGAGCATGTCGCGCCCGAGATGGTCCGTGCCCAGCCAGTGCGCTGGCGAAGGTCCCTGGAAGCGCTGGGCGATGGCGATCTGATCGATGGGATAGGGTGTCCACCAGATTGAAACGAGCCCAAGACAGGCGAAAGCCAGAGTGGCGGCGAGCCCGATGACGAGGCTGGGATTGTGCTTGAGGGTCTGCCAGGTCATGCGTTTCGCCCCCTCAGACGTGGGTCGACAAGGGCATAGGCGAGGTCGACGACCAGCATGGTGATCGTGGTGACCAGAACCAGCACCATGGTCGCGCCGGCCACCAGCACAAGGTCGCGCTCGGATATTGCCGTGAAGATCAGCCTGCCCAGGCCGGGCAGGTAGAAGACGTTTTCGACGATGATCGTGCCGGCGATCAGATAGGCAAATTGCAGTCCGAGAATGGTCAGGACCGGCAGGAGGGCATTGCGCACGCCGTGCCGCCAGACCGCCTCAGATTTGGTGAGCCCTTTGGCTCGGGCGGTTCGGATGAAATCCTGTTCGGTGACGTCGACGAGGGCGGTGCGCATGACGCGGGCGAGGATCGATGCCTGGGGCAGGGCCAGGGCAAGCCCGGGCAGTATCAAGCTTTTCAGAGCCGCGATGGGGTCCTCATGCCAGGGGACGAAACCGCCGGTGGGAAGCCAGTGCAGGGTGACCGAAAACAGCAGCGTCAGCAGCATGCCGAACCAGAAATTGGGGATCGCCACGCCGATTTGTACCAGTACCATCAAGGCCGTATCGGTCGCCTTGCCACGGTGCATGGCCGCGAATATGCCGATAGGCAGGCCCACCGCGACTGACACGATCATGGCGAACACTGAGAGCGGGAGCGTGACCGCCATGCGCTCGGCAATGAGCTGGGCGACCGGCAGGCGCTGGGTCTGGGAAATGCCGAAATCTCCCCGGACCATGTCCAGGACCCATCGGATGAACCGCTCATGAGCGGGCGCGTCGAGCCCCATCTGCACCCGCAGCGCGGCGACGGCCTCGGGCGAGGCATTGATGCCCAGGATGAACCGCGCCGGGTCGCCCGGCAGCAGGTCGAGCAGCAGGAAGATGATCAGCGCCGCCGCGAACAGGGTTAGCGCGAACCCGGCAAAGCGGCGGAGGAGATAAAGGGTCATGAGTTGAGGTCCGCATAAACACGATACCGCCCTCGGACCTGATACGAGGGCCACTCACTGCTAGCGCCAGCCTCAAGTGGTCCTCGGGTCAAGCCCGAGGACGGAGCAGTGTATGTAACTGACGCAGGGCCTCGACGAACGGGTTCACTCCACCCAGTGAATATCGCGCAGCACCACGCCTTCGACGGGGGCGTTCTGCCACATGCCCTCGAGCTTGGCGTTCCACACGCCAGTCTGGGCCAGCTCGAAGAGATAGCCGTTGACCGCATCCTGGGCGATAATGGTCTGGATCTGCTGTGCGAGCGCCAGTCGCTCGGCCTCGTCCGTCGTGGCATTGAGCGTCTCGTTGAGCGACTGCACTTCCGCATTGTCATAGCCGAAGTAGTAGTCGGGGTTGGCATAGATGCCAATATCGAACGGCTCCACATGGCTGATGATCGTCAGGTCGAAGTCCTTGTTGGCAAAGACGTCTTCCAGCCATTGCGCCCATTCCATGTTGATCAGTTCGAGCTCGATCCCGGCCTCGGCAAACTGGCTGGCGATGATCTGGCCGGAAAGACGGGCATACGCCACCGGTGGCAGCTTCAGCGTTGCGGAGAAGCCATCGGGATAGCCGGCCTCGGCCAGCAGCGCCTTGGCCTTCTCCAGGTCATGCGGATAGGTGCCGGTGAGGTCGAGATAATAGGGATGATGCGGGGCGAAATGGGTGCCGATCGGCACGCCATAGCCATAGGTCGCACCGTCGATCACTTCCTGCCGGTCAAGGGCATGGGCCATGGCCTGCCGGACCTTGAGATTGTCGAACGGCGCCTTTTTGTTGTTGGTCGAAAGGATCGTCTCGCCCTCGGTCGACCCCACCAGGACGGTGAACTGCGGATTGCCCTCGAACACCGCCAGCGCCTCGGGTGCAAAATTGTTGGTGCCATCGACATCCCCGGCCAGGAGCGCATTGGTCATGGTCGCGGTGTCACCGATGAAGAGATAGGTCGCCTTGGTGAGAGCAGGCTTCTCGCCCCAATAGGGCGCGAACTGCTCAAGCACGACACGGCTGCCGCGATCCCACTGCACGAAGGCGAAGGGACCGGTGCCGATCGGCTCGGACGCGTTGTTGTCGGCACTTTCCGGCGCCACGATAACGGCGTCGCCGCGTCCGAGATTGAAGAGGAAGAGGCCATCCGGCCGGGACAGGGTGAATTCAACAGTGGCCGGGTCGACAACGGTTACGGCGCTGATCGGCTCATAGAGAGCCTTCTGGGCATTGACGCTGTCTTCCGCCAACAGGCGATCGAAGGTGAATTTCACGTCCTCGGCGTCAAAGGTCGTGCCGTCGTGAAAGGTGACGCCCTCGTTGAGGGTGAAGGTGTAGCTGAGGCCGTCCTCGGAAATCGTCCAGCTGGAGGCGAGGCCCGGCTGTACCGCGCCTGTCTGGTCGATACGGGTGAGCCCCTCGAAAATGTTCTGATAGACCACGACGTCGATGGCCTCGGCTGCCCCGGCCGTCGGATCGAGAGCCGGTGGCTCCAGAGCGACGCCGATGCGGATTTCGGTCGGCTGCGCCAGCGCCGTTGCAGTGGCCAGCATGAGGCCGGCAAGGGCCAGGACAAGGGACTTGCGAGAATGCATCGTATTTCCTCCGCGGCGCGCCACACGCCCTGCGATCATATATAGAAAATGCTGCGGCAAAGCGCAGTAGCCGAATTAGTCGGCTTCCTGCACCGTCGGGCGCTCATCGACGAGGTCGGCCGGGATGCGCAGCGTAAACAGCAGGCCCTCGGCGCCGGCAGGGTCGACCGCCAGGGAAACCGCATTGACGGCGAGCAGTGACCTTGTCAGCGCCAGCCCGACGCTGGAGCGCACCGGCGCCAGCACGCGACCGTCTCTTCCGACACCATCGCGGAAGACGACAAAGCGTTCTGCCATGTCCACGGCATGGGCCGAGCTGTCGCGCACCTGAATGGCGATGGACCCGTCGTCATGGCGCTGGGCCGAAATGACGACGGCTCCGCCCACGGGTGTCTGGTCGATGGCGCTGGCGAGCAGGTTCAGCACCGCCTGCGCCAGGGAGGCCCGATCGGCGGTGACGCGCGGCAGGCGCTCGGAAATGGCGTTGCGGACGATGACCCGCGCGGCATTTGCCTGATTGCGGATGCGCAGGACACATTGCTCGAGCAGGTCCGTGAGGTCGAGGCTGGCGCGTTGCGGCAGGTAGCGACCATCACGCAGGCGCGCATAATCGTCGAGCTCGTCGACCAGGGCCGCGATTTCCTGTCCGGCCTGGGCAATGTCGTCCGCATAGGCGGCATAGCGCTCATTGTCGAGCGCGCCAAATGCCTTGGAGCGGATAATGTCGGAAAAGCCGATGACCGTATTGAGCGGGCGGCGCACGCCACGGCTGATGCGGCCCAGCAAGGCGGGATCGGCCTCAGGGCCACTCAGCCGCACTGGCGTCGTCTGGCGCGCATTGACGAGGCCAAAATAACCCGAGATCACGCCGGCCTGCCCGAGCGCAAAGAGCTGCACGTCGGCCTTGCCATCGGTGGCGCGCAGCGTCAGGCAGGGACGTGCCGTTTCAGCAAAGCGTGCCGGGCGCTCGAGGAAGGCGCGCAGGGCCACGGCATCGTCTTCGCCAACAATTGAAGCCAGTGTCCGGCCGATCAGCGATTTGCCACCGCCAAGCAGGGTCAGGGCCGGCGCGTTGGCGGCGCTGACCATGCCGTTGCGGGTCGCCTCGATGAAGCCATCGCCGCGCACATCGGCAAAGGTCTGGGCAAAAGCCTTGACCGCGTCCTCATGGCCGGTGCGCACTTCGGTCGTGCTGGCCGAGAGCATGAGGGCAGGGCGCCCATGCCAGGAAATGGATTGCAGCCGCGCCGTCACCGGCACCAGCGTACCATCGCGTTGCACCAGGTGATTGACCGGACCGGCCTCGCGGCCATCGTCACCCATGACGGGGAAGATCGCGGCAAGACCAGCCTGCCGCAGGCTTTCAACCGAGTCATAGCCGACCATTTCGGTAATGGCCCGGTTGGCGAAGAGAACCTGCTGGTCGCGGAACACCATGATGCCCAGCGGCAGCCGGTTGAGAACGAGTGTTTCCCCGCCAAGATTGATCAGCGCGCCGGACGCGACTGTCGCCGGGACCGGAGCCTCGCCGGAACTGCCTGAACTCTCCACCGCCGGACGGCGGTCACCCACGCGATCATTGAGGATGCGGGAGAGTTCATCAAAATTGTAGCGCGAGACGCGTTCCACCGCTTCCGCATCGGGCGCCGGCTCGGACAGGGCAGGCGGCTCTTGGCTGGTGCTGGCCTCTCCTGCAAAGGCACGGAAACCGCGACCGGTGACCTTGTAGAGAGACGGCGCAATAGCCTGGGTTTCGGTGTCGTCCTCGGCCGCCAGAGCGTCCGGCGACGGCTCCGCCGGGGCAGGCATCAGGTCGTCTTCTTCAGTGAGCGGCGCGAACAGGGCGTCATCCGCGGCAAGTCGATCCACGAGATTGCTCAACCGGTGCGAGACGTCAGCGAGGTCGGTATCACTCGTTTCCGCAGGGACACCCGAGGCATCGCTGTCGCTCTCGGGACGTGCCGCGGCCTCGGTCTCTTCGATAACCTCCATGGGCGCATCGCCGAGCGCTTCCATCCAAGCATCGGGATGATCCGTATCGGCAGGATCCGCATGATCGACCTGCACCGGCTCATAGGCCGCCTCGGCGTCGGTATCGCGCCAGCTCTGTAGCTCATGCGCATAGGCGTCATCAGCCGCGATGGGGTGAGCATCTGGCTCGGGCGCCTTGTCCTCAGGCGAAGCCCCGCCTTCTGCCTCTGGCTCCTTCGCCGGCGCTTCGGCGTCGCTCACCAGCGGCTCGGAGGTCGGGGTGTCGCTGGCCGGCGCGATGGCCTCTACTTCCCTGTTGGCGTCGAGCACCTCCTGGGCGATGGCGTCGACCCCAACGATCAGCAGCACCGCCTCGCCGTCCTCCTGCAGGAGGGGCGTGGTCGCGCAGGTGGCCGAAACCGGCTTCTCGCCGGCAAGGAACTGGATGCGCGCCAGGCTGGAGCGGCCGGCCGAGCCGAGCCGGATGATGCGGGAAACCTGTCCCTTGATCGGCACGGCCGGGGCCGCGCGCTTGAGGCCATGCTTCTTGAGCTTGGCGCCGAACAGGTCGGCGGCCGGGTTGGACCAGATCAGGGTCTGCCCGTCTTGCGACCACAGCCATGCCGGGCGTGAATCGTCCTCGTGCTGCTGCACGCGGCGCGCATCCGGCAATTTGTTCCAGCGGTCATTCATGGACTGCCTTTGTGTGGTCGTGACTGCGTTGGTCTGTGCCATATCGGCACAAACGTCCGAAGTTCCTTAAGTGTTCTTCAATATCGTGCGGCGTTGGGCGAATCCAGTCCAACCACCTGTTGTGGGCGCAGCTTTGCGTTCGATGGTTAAGTCGGCTTTCCTAAGGATTGGTCACAGAGGGCGCCAAACTTGCGGCTGACGGGCCCGAAAATGACCTCTGTCCACAGCTGAAAATCGGTGCTTGTCATACGGACCTTCTCGACCTATGTTCCGCCCGCTTTCGGAAGCCGGTCCTGCGCCGGGCTCCGATGCGGGGCTTGCCGCCTTAGCTCAGTTGGTTAGAGCGCTAGATTGTGGATCTAGAGGTCCTCCGTTCAATCCGGAGAGGCGGTACCACCCACCCATCCCGCCATTGTCACAGTGTCAGGCGCAGCGCTGCGATGTCGCGCGCGATCCGGTCGAAGGCCTGCGACAGGCCAGAGGCATTCTGTGCCAGGAAATAGTGGCTGCTGCTGGTGGCGCAATAGCTCAGCACATTGGCAGCGGCGCTGCCCGTGGTGATGCCAAAGCCCACTGTGTAGACGATGATGCCCTCGGCCTTCATGGCGTCGCAATAGGCACGCGACTGCGTATATGGCTCGTTGTTATGGGCATATTGCTTGTTCCGGTCATTGCCACCGCTGGATTCGCGCGAGATCGTGCCCTCGTAGTGTACGGTGTTGAATTCGCCGTCGGTCATGATGATCGCGGCCTTCATCAAATTGGCCTGGCGATAAGGGGCGGGCCGGCTGATCTCGGGCCAGATGTATCCAAAATTGGGCGCGAGCATGTACCATGCGTAGAGAAAGCCAAGGCTGCCGGCCGTATTGCCGGCTGCGGGCAGGTTATCGATCGTGGCATGCAGCGTGTCGCGATTGTCGGTGAGCGGCACAATCTGAGTATTGGGGCATGCGCCGGTGGGCGGGTAGTTGCGACCAACATAGGTAACATTGGGCGCCCGGTCATTGATCGGGGTTACGCGTTCCGTGACGCAGTCGGTGAGCGCAAAGGTTCGCCAGTTGTTCGACGGATTTTGATAGCGGAAATAGGTGCAGCCCTCGGTAGCATTTTGCCAGGTGCAGTGCAGTTTGCCGGAATTTGCAGTGTAGCTGGCCTTGTGGTTGGTCGTGTAGCCGGACAACTGCAGGGTATTGGTGGTCCTTGCGGTAACCTGGTAGGTCCCATTGTTGATACCATCGCCCAGGGTTGTACCCCCAACATCGGTAACGTGGACATAGTCGCCATTGGCGTAGCCGTGACCGTCGGAAGTAAAGACCGTGTCGCAATTGGCCACATGACACTTCACCACTTTGGCGTCGTAGGTGAACGTGGAGTAATAACGTCCGTCCGCTCCATTGAGGCTGAAGCGGTCCTTATCTACCCTGGTAATTCTGTAGGCCTTCTCGTTGATCTGCGTCATGCCGTCGACCTCGAAGACAAAGACCCAGTCATTGGTGGAAAAGCCGTGATTCCCCGACGTGAGGACGACAGTATTGGTTTTGGAAGCTGCCGTGACGGTTTTGGTTGAGCCTGTGGCCCAGCTCATCGAGCTGATGGCCTTGGGACCACGCACCGGCCCCCGCAGGGCCTCGGCATAGGGGCCGGCATTGACCGCCTGCGAATAGGGCACGAGCGCGACCTTGGAATAGGTGGGCACCTGCACGTCCTGGACGATCACGTCAACAAGGTCTGCCACCGCATCCTTGAGGGCAGCGATGCGTGCGCCACCCATCGAGCCAGTCACGTCGAGCGCGACGGCCACCTCGATGTCCACCGAACCGCGCGTCGCCTCGGCCGAAAACCCCGAACCCAGCTCGTTCACGCCGACGAGACGGACGAACATGGTGGGCATTTTCAGGTCGCCGCCCAGGAACAGGCGACCGTTGACGGAATCCATCGTGATGCGATCGACCGTGGCCTCGATACGATCAGGATCGCCAATCCGTTCAAGCACCATGGCTTGTGCCCTTTCGAGCAGCAGCGCGTCGGTCATGCCGGGCGTGTACATATCCGGGTGCAGGGCGAGCGCTGCGGCATCGAGCGCCACCTGGGCGCGTTGCCGGGCCTGTTCGAGGGACACATAGTCCACGGTGGCGCCCCCGAGCGCGACCAGCACCACGGCAATCAACCCGAAAAGAACGGCGAATACGCCGCTCTCGTCCGTCGCGAAACGCTTCAGAAGTGTCTTGAACTCAAACATCACCGGCACCCTCAAGTCGGCGGACTGTCGCGCAAACTCGTTAGGAAAGGACAACCACCTTTGCGTTCAATTGCACGCGTTCGTAGAGGTCGATGACGTCTTCGTTGACCATGCGAATACAGCCCGAGGAGACGTTCTGGCCGATGGTCCAGGGTTCAACGGTACCGTGGATGCGATAGAGCGTGGAGCCGAGATAGAGGGCGCGCGCGCCCATGGGATTGCCCGGACCACCGGGCATGAAGGTGGGCAGGCCCGGCTGGCGTTTGCGCATCTCGGCCGGCGGTGTCCAGCTTGGCCATTCGGCCTTGCGGGTGACCCGATGCGTGCCGCTCCATTCAAATCCCGAGCGGGCGACGCCGATGCCGTAGCGCAGGGCGCGGCCATTTCCGAGCACGAGATAGAGGAAATGCTGGCGGGTATCGACGACAATGGTGCCGCTGCGCTCGGAGGAGGCATAGGCCACTTCCTGGCGCTGGTAGATCGGCGATATCGCCTGGTTGTGCTGGACGAGGGCAGGACGCGGGGCGGCTTGCTGCGTTGCTACGGCGCGGGGAAAGCCCTGCTGCACCACCATGGGGCGCGGGCGACTCTCGGTCACGCCGATGCGCGGCGAAGAGCCGAAATTCCAGGCCGGACGGTCGGATTTCCAGAAGGGCTCCTGTGCCTGGATGGGCATGGGCAAGATTGACGCGATTGCGAGGCTCGCAACCAGTACGCGGACTATACGGATGTTCATGGCCTGCATTTCCCAAAATGCTGTTCCCCGTATTGTCCCGTAGAAGCGGAAAAGAGAGGTCAAGCCGCGTGGTTAACCCCCGGTCGCCTGCAAAGGATAACAATTCCTTTCACGCAGCTACAGCAGCACCACCTGGTCAAGCGGCGCGGGGACGGTCAGCACGCGGGTGAGGACGGCGCCCAGATGGGCGACCGAGAAGGGCTTGGGTAGCACCTCGCTGATGCCCAGTTCCCGCGCCCGGAGCAGATTGTCTTCGGACGGATAGGCCGTCATCAGGATGACCGGCGTCACTGCCGCAGCGCCGAAGCGGGGATCGCGCAGCACCTGCATGACGCCCGCGCCGCTGATCTCGGGCATGTACCAATCAATCATCACCAGATCATAGGGCCGGCTCATCAGCCGAAGGATCGCTTCCGCGCCGCCGGCCGCTTCCTCGCCATGGGGAAGGCCAAGCTTGCGCAGGCACAACAGGCAGATGGCGCGCGCATAGGCATTGTCATCGACAACAAGCGCCCGCAGCCCCATAGGCCATGCTGCTCCCCCATTCACCGCTCCAAGGCACCCCATGCTGGTGCGGCGGTCTGCGGCCGGTCAATTTGGGGTAACTACGTGCGGACGTCTTTTCCCAGTGCTGACAGTGGCATGGATGCAACAGGACGGCGCTTCCTGCGACACGCTGCCACATCAGCGCTTGCGGCTCACGGCTTCGTGAGTTATCCAGCCTCTCGTTCGCAAAGCCAACCGAGGGAGGCGTTTCATGATTGCTGTATCCGTCCGCCACTCGGGGCCAAAACTCAATCATCTCGTCCGAACCTGATTTCGGACCGCTGATGCTCTCCGGCCGACATATGGCCGCGAACGATCAACCCCCAAACTGAAATTCTGAACCGGCCCGTATTGCGTCCGGATTCCGTTTTTCTCCCTTCCTGAATCGTCATTAGAGGCCGGCGGAGCTGTCCGCCGGATAATGCAATGTCTTCGAACGTGCTCGATGAGCGCAGCATTGTGCTGCGTCTTGAATTCTCCATCGCCGATGCTGTGCGGCAGCGCGGCCTCGGATCGGTGCTGATGAGTGCCATCGGCGCCTGGTGGGCGCAGCGGCCGGTCCGCTATGCCCCCGTACCTGCCTACCTCCGCAAGGACGTCGGTCTGCCTGAAGCAGAAGACCGCTTTCGATGGGCTGGCGTTGATCTGCACGCCTATCGGTTGCACGCCCCCGACCGGAGCAGTCCGTGACTGAGAGAGGCAACCGGGGTCCGCCCCCGGTTGCCTGACCCAGGCACCACATCCCAGCGTGCTGCCCTCGGACCTGATCCGGGGGCAGCACCGCCATCCGCCATTGTCTCCCCGGCCCTGATCGTCTAACAACGGGCCGACTTTCCAGGGCAGAAAAATGACCGAAAAGACCAAGCTCATCACGCCCCGCCTGCCGCGCGGCTTTGAAGATCGCACGCCGGGCGAAATCGCCGCCGTCGGCGCCATGATCAACAAGATCAAGCATGTGTATGAGCGCTATGGCTTCGATCCGGTCGAGACGCCGCTGTTCGAATATACCGAGACGCTCGGAAAGTTCCTGCCCGACACCGACCGGCCCAATGCCGGCGTGTTTTCTCTGCAGGACGATGACGAGCAGTGGATGAGCCTGCGCTACGACCTGACCGCGCCGCTCGCCCGCTTTTTCGCCGAGAATTTCGAAACCCTGCCAAAGCCCTACCGGTCCTATCGTCAGGGCTATGTGTTCCGCAACGAAAAGCCCGGCCCCGGCCGCTTCCGCCAGTTCATGCAGTTCGACGCCGACACGGTCGGCGCGCCCGGCCCCGAGGCCGACGCCGAAATGTGCATGATGATGGCCGACGTCATGGATGCGCTGGGTTTGCAGGGCAAATACGTCGTCCGCGTCAACAACCGCAAGGTGCTCGACGGCGTGCTCGAAGCCGCCGGTGTCACCTCGGACGAACAGAAGCTCACCGTGCTGCGTGCTGTCGACAAGCTCGACAAGTTTGGTCCTGAAGGCGTCAAGCTCCTGCTCGGCGCCGGCCGCAAGGACGAGAGCGGCGACTTCACCAAAGGCGCAGGGCTGACCGACGCGCAGGCCGCCGTGGTGCTCGACTATGTCTCAGGCAAGCCGCCGGCCGACAATGCTGGCGTGGCCGAACTGGCGGCGATGCAGTCGCTCTTTGACGCCGCCGGCTACGGCCCCGAGAAAATCAAGATCGACCCCTCGGTCGTCCGCGGCCTCGAATATTACACCGGCCCGGTCTTTGAGATTGAACTGACCTTCAAGGTGCAGAACGAAAAGGGCCAGGACGTGGTCTTCGGTTCGGTCGGTGGCGGTGGCCGCTATGACGGCCTCGTCTCCCGCTTTCGCCGCGAACCGGTGCCGGCCACCGGCTTTTCCATCGGCGTTTCGCGCCTCGCCAATGCGCTCAAGCTCACTGGCAATCTGGGTGCCACCGAGCCCGCCGGGCCTGTCGTGGTCCTCGTCATGGACAAGGACCAGACCGCCCGCTACCAGGCCATGGTCTCCGAGCTGCGCCAGGCCGGCATCCGCGCCGAGATGTTCCTGGGCTCCACCAAGAATTTCGGCAAGCAGGTCGCCTATGCCGACAAGCGCAACTCGCCCGTGGTCATCATTGAAGGATCGCAGGAGCGCGAGCAGGGCATCTTGCAGATCAAGGACCTGATCGCCGGCAAAGAGGCCGCCCAGGCCATTACCGACAATGCCGAATGGAAAGCCGCGCGCCCCGGCCAGTTCGAGATCAAGCGCGAAGATCTGGTTTTTGCTGTCAAGAAACTGCTGAGCGAGCAATGATGCGACAGACCTCGGCAATGGGCACCCCCTTCACCTCTCCCTTTGGGGGAGAGGTCGACGCATTGCGCCGGGTGAGGGGGCCTTTGGCAATCGCTGGTACTTCTGAAGGCCCCCTCACCCGACCCAAGAGGGTCGACCTCTCCCCCCAGGGAGAGGTGAAGAGGGGGTTCGCATGACCAATGCCGCCTATCGCCGCTCCCAGCTCGAAGCGCTGGTGGAGGCCCAGGGAGGCTGCCGCGCCACCCCGCCGCTGCTGCTCGATGCCGACCCCTATTTCGATCTGGCGGGTGAAGAGTTCGGTCGCCGGCTGCTGCTGACCACGGACCTGACCGGGGCCGAATATTGCCTCAGGCCCGATTTCACACTGCCCATCGTGGCCGATTATATCGAGCAGGGCGCGGGTGAGCCGGCCGCTTTTTCCTATCTCGGCCCCATCTTCCGCCAGCGCGACAATGGGCCGGCGGAGTTCGATCAGGCCGGCATCGAGCTTCTGGCCCAGCCTGACGGCGATATTGCCCTCGATCAGGTGCTGACCTTCGCCCGCGCCGCGCTCTCGCTTTACGGCATCACCCCGCAGGTCAAGCTCGGCGGTGTCGGCATGTTCGAGACCCTGCTGGCGCAGGCCGACATGCCCGATGCCTGGCGCTCGCGCATCCGCCATCGCTTCGGCCACACCGAGGCCATGGACCGGTTGCTGGTACGCCTCGAACAGGCGCCGGACCTGCCGCGTAGCGAGCAGCCTTCGCGCGAGGAACTGGTCGAGGACGTCACCGCCCGCATGGTGTCGGCGGGCCTCAGCCTTTCCGATGGTCGCACGCCCGACGAGATTGCCGACCGCTATCTGGAGCAACAGGCGCTCGACGCAGCGCATGTTCCGGCCGCGACGCTGAAACTGCTGCGCGACTATCTCGCCATCAAGGGCGATGCACTCTCGGCATTGCGCCAGATCGAGACTTTGGCCGAAAAGCACCGCCTTTTCCTCGGGCCGCCGATGAAGGCCATTCGCCGCCATCTCGATGTCCTGGGCGAAGCGCGGGTCACGTTCGACGCGAGCTTTTCGCCGCGCCTCGACTATTACACCGGCATCGTCTTCGAGATGCGAGGGCAGGGCGATACGGTCCTGGTCTCGGGCGGGCAGTATGACCGTCTGCTCGAACGCCTCGGTGCCAAGGCCCCCATCGCGGCCTCGGGCTGCGCCCTCTGGGTCGATCGCCTGGAAGCGGAGTGGCCGAAATGAAGATACAAGACCCCCACCCAGCCTCCCCCGGAAGACGGGGGAGGAGCCCCATCGAGTCTCTGACAGAGCCAGCGGCCTTGCACCGGTCCGCCCCTCCCCCTCCTTCAGGGGGAGGTTGGGTGGGGGTTTGTCAAGCCTATCGAGGAGCGGCGCCATGACCATTACCCTTGCCGTACCCTCCAAGGGGCGCCTTGAAGAACTGACCCGCGAATGGTTCGCCCAGCGTGGACTCACCATTACGCGCCCGGGCGGCGCCCGGTCCTATCTGGGGGCCGTTGAAGGCCTGCCCGAGGTGACGGTGCGCTTCTTCCCGGCTTCGGAAATTGCCCGCGAACTGATCCGCGGCAGCATCGATCTGGGCGTTACCGGGCGCGACCTTATCCACGAGACCAGCGAGGCGGGGCCGGCCTCCGTCACTTTTGCGCGTGACCTCGAATTCGGTCATGCCGACGTGGTCATCGCGGTGCCCGAAGCCTGGATCGACGTGACCCATATGCACGACCTGGCCGACGTCGCCTCGGATTTCCGCTCGCGCCATGGCCGCTGGCTGCGCATCGCCACCAAATATATCACCATCACCCGTCAGCATTTCGCCAATGCCGGCATTGCCGAATACCGGATTGTCGAAAGTCTCGGCGCCACCGAAGCGGCACCGGCCTCGGGTGTGGCAGACATCGTGGTGGACATTACCTCGACAGGCTCGACGCTGGCAGCCAATGGCCTGCGTGTGCTCGAAGATGGCGTGATGCTCAAGAGCGAGGCCAATCTGATCGTGTCCAGGACCGCCGATTGGTCTGCCGGGCGCAAGGCCGTGCTCGACGACCTGCTCGCCAGGCTGGGGCAGTAAAATGGAACTGGCCTTCGTCCTGCTGTTCGTGCTGCTGGGCACCGGTGCCATCGTCTATGCCGGTATGCACAGGCCCGCTGCCAAACCCACGGCTGTCGATGACGGCCAGCCCGTCGTCGCGACCGATCCCCGCCCCGAGGCTGTTGGCGGCGACGATGGCGACGGCGGCGGCGGCGACTGACACGGCCATTGCTCCCCGGGGGCAAGCCATTGCCTCGCGTGCCCAAATCACGGCACAAGGGCCCAATCATGCGGCGAGGGGCGTCGTGGCCGAAGAGCTTGAACTGACTATTCTGATGCCGTGTCTCAACGAGGCGGAGACGCTGGCCGTCTGCGTCGAGAAGGCACGCAGCTTTCTAGCGCGATCAGGCATTTCCGGCGAAGTGCTGGTCGCGGACAACGGCTCCACCGACGGGTCCCAGGCCATTGCCGAAGAGCATGGTGCACGTGTCGTCCCGGCGGCGCAGCGCGGCTATGGGGCGGCGCTTGCCGCCGGCATTGCCGATGCCCGCGGCCGGTTCGTCATCATGGGCGATGCCGATGACAGCTATGACTTCGCAAATCTCGATGCCTTCATCGCGGCCCTGCGCGACGGCGCCGACCTCGTCATGGGCAACCGGTTTGCCGGGGGCGTTGCCCCCGGGGCCATGCCCTGGCACCATCGCTATATCGGTAATCCGGTCCTGAGCTTTCTCGGGCGGCTATTCTTCAAGACCCGGATCCGCGACTTCCATTGCGGTCTGCGCGGTTTTCGGCGCGACGCCATCCGCGATCTCAACCTGCGCACCACGGGCATGGAATTCGCCTCGGAGATGGTGGTCAAGGCGACGCTGGGCCAGCTGGACGTGCGCGAAGTGCCGACGACGCTGAAAAAGGACGGCCGCTCGCGCCCACCGCATCTGCGGTCCTTCCGCGACGGCTGGCGGCATCTGCGCTTCCTGCTGCTGTTTTCGCCGCGCTGGCTGTTTCTCTATCCCGGCCTGGTTCTGCTCTGTGCGGGCCTTCTCGTGGGCACGCAATTGCTCCGCGGTCCGCTCCAGATCGGCAATGTGACCTTCGGCGTCCACACCCTCCTGGTTGCTGCGCTCTGTGTCATCACCGGTACTCAGGCCATTGCCTTTGCCATTATCGGGCGGCGCTTTGCCTCGCGCTATGGCTTCATTCCCCGATCCGGTTCCTATGACCGGCTGCTCGAAAGCCTGAGCCTTGAACGCATCCTGCTGGTGGCCCTGCTGCTCATGCTGGCGGGTTTTGTCGCCATGGGCTGGGGCGTGCTGGAATGGGCAAGGCGCGATTTCGGGCCGCTCAACTCCACCGCCACCCTGCGTGCGGTGATCCTGGCCATGACGGCCCTTGTCACCGGCTTCCAGTTGATGATGAGTGCCTTCATGTCGTCCATGATCAATATTCCCATCGACGAACGGCGCCTGGTCGATCAGCCTGCGCCCGACGACCGGTTCCATCGCCGCCATACCGACGCCTGACGGCAATCGCCAAGAAAAGACAAGCCAATGCTTGACCCCCTCATTCTGCTCGCCCTCATGGCAGTCGGCATGCTTGCCGGCTTTGTCGACGCCATTGCCGGCGGCGGCGGGATGATCACGGTGCCGGCCCTGCTGGCGGCGGGCCTGCCGCCCGTGGCGGCCCTGGGCACCAACAAGATGCAGTCCATTGTCGGCACGGGCATGGCCGTGCTCACTTATTGGCGGCGCGGTTTCGTCGACCTGCCAAGCCTTGTTCCGGCCATCGCGCTCACCTTTGCAGGCAGCTTCATCGGCGCCATGATTGTGAGCAAGATTGACACCAGCCTGCTCACCGTGGCCGTGCCGGTCGCGCTGATTGCCATCGCGCTCTATTTTCTGTTCGCGCCCAAGCTCAGTGACGCCGACAGCGCGGCGCGCCTGCCCTTCAAGCCCTTCGTGCCGGCCATGGGCTTTGTCATCGGCTTTTACGATGGCATTTTCGGGCCGGGCACCGGCTCCTTCTTCACCATCGGCTTCGTGCTGCTCTTCGGCCTCGGGCTGACGCGCGCCACCGGCAGCACCAAGGTGCTCAACTTCACCTCCAACCTCGCGGCGCTGGCGGTGTTCATTCCGCAGGGCAATGTCGTCTGGCCGGTGGCGCTCGTCATGGCCCTGGGCCAGATCATCGGCGGCTATGCCGGCGCGCGCACAGGCATTCGCTACGGCGCCAGGGTGATCCGGCCACTCGTGGTGGTGGTGTCCATCGCGCTGGCTGTAAAACTGCTGTTTTTCCCTTAGGCGAGAAGGCCGCCTGCGCAGTCACCCCCACCTAACCTCCCCCTGAAGAAGGGGGAGGGATGTATCGAGTTTGCTTCGATAGAGGAGCGCACGCCGGCCGGCCCCTCCCCCTGTTTCAGGGGGAGGCCGGGTGGGGGTGGATCGCGCTTTCAGCTACTCGTCCAGTCCCGCCGCCACGCGCAAGGCGGCATTGATCCGGTCCTGCCAGCCCGGGCCATCGTCCTGGAAATATTCGAGCACGGCGCGGTCGAGCCGCAGCGATACCATTTCCCTGGACGGGGGCGGTGTGGCCGGCTTGCTTTCAGGTTTTTCGGCAGACTGTTCCGCAGGGCGGGTTGTTGCGGCCTTGAAGGCGGCTTCAGCCTGATCGATAGCGCTTCCGCGCCGGGGTGTACGCATGAAATCCTCTGGCGTTGTTGCGGGCCATTCTAGCGCACGAATACGAAAAAGCCCCGGTGTTTCCACCGGGGCCTTCCACGAAGTTCGTGACTGGGAAGAGACGAACCTCGAAGTCTTGTTCTCCAGGCGACAAGGTCGCCCGGCCGTCGGCCGCCCACGCGGAGGGCCAGTGGTCGGCAGTGCGCCGACCACGATACGGCCCGTGAGCGAGAAGGATCTAAGGCGTCAGCCTTAGAAATCCATGCCGCCCATGCCGCCCATGCCGCCGCCGCCCGGCATTGCCGGAGCGTCAGCCTTCGGGGCTTCCACAATGGTGGCCTCGGTGGTGATCAGGAGCGATGCGACCGAAGCAGCGTCTTCGAGCGCGGTGCGGACAACCTTGACCGGGTCGATGACGCCGGTGGCAACCAGGTCACCATATTCGCCGGTTGCGGCATTGTAGCCGAACGTGGCCGAATTGTTCTCGAGGATCTTGCCCACGACGACGGAGCCTTCGGCGCCGGCATTATTGGCAATGGTGCGCACCGGTTCCTGGAGAGCGCGGCGCACGATGGCGATACCGGCTTCCTGGTCGGCATTGGCGCCCTTGGCCTTGATGGCGGCAGCAGCGCGGAGCAGGGCAACGCCACCACCCGGCACGATGCCTTCTTCAACGGCAGCGCGGGTCGCGTTGAGCGCGTCATCGACGCGGTCCTTGCGTTCCTTGACTTCCACTTCGGTCGAGCCGCCGACCTTGATCACGGCAACGCCACCGGCGAGCTTGGCCAGGCGCTCCTGCAGCTTCTCGCGGTCGTAGTCCGAAGAAGTCTCTTCGATCTGGGCCTTGATCTGGCCGACGCGGGCCTGGATATCTTCCTGGGTGCCGGCGCCATCGACGATGGTGGTGTTTTCCTTGGTGATTTCAACGCGCTTGGCAGTGCCGAGCATGTCGAGGGTCACGTTCTCGAGCTTGATGCCGAGGTCTTCCGAGATCACCTGGCCGCCGGTCAGGACGGCGATGTCTTCCAGCATGGCCTTGCGGCGGTCACCAAAGCCCGGGGCCTTGACGGCAGCGACCTTGAGGCCGGCGCGCAGGCGGTTGACGACCAGGGTCGGCAGGGCTTCGCCATCGACGTCTTCGGCGATGATCAGCAGCGGGCGCTGCGACTGCACAACGGCTTCGAGGATCGGCAGGATGGCCTGCAGGTTCGAGAGCTTCTTTTCGTGCAGCAGGATGTACGGGTCCTCGAGGGTCGCCGTCATCTTCTCAGCATTGGTCACGAAGTAGGGCGAGAGGTAGCCACGGTCGAACTGCATGCCTTCAACGACATCGAGTTCGGTTTCAGCGGTCTTGGCTTCTTCGACGGTGATCACACCCTCGTTGCCGACCTTCTGCATGGCTTCGGCGATCATGTCGCCGATCGAGGCTTCGCCATTGGCCGAAATGGTGCCGACCTGGGCAACTTCGGACGACGAGGTGATCTTCTTGGCGGAGCCCTTGAGCGAGCCGATCACGTCGGCAACGGCCAGGTCGATACCGCGCTTGAGATCCATCGGGTTGAAGCCGGCGGCGACGGCCTTGACGCCTTCGACCACGATGGCCTGACCCAGGACGGTCGCAGTGGTGGTGCCGTCACCGGCAATGTCGTTGGTCTTGGAAGCGACCGAGCGCAGCAGCTGCGCGCCGAGGTTCTCGAACTTGTCTTCGAGTTCGATTTCCTTGGCCACCGAGACGCCGTCCTTGGTGATGCGCGGGGCGCCGAAGGACTTTTCGATGACGACGTTACGACCCTTGGGGCCAAGGGTGACCTTCACCGCATTGGCGAGGATGTTAACGCCGCGCAGCATCTTTTCGCGGGCGTCGGTCGAGAACTTTACTTCTTTAGCGGCCATGTGAGGCGCTCCTTAGAATGAGTTGAACGACAAGGGGAGAGCGAAGCCTCAGGCCTCGATCACGCCCATGATGTCGCTTTCCTTCATGATGATCAGGTCTTCGCCATTGAGCTTGACCTCGGTGCCGCTCCACTTGCCGAAGAGCACGCGATCACCGGCCTTGACGTCGAGAGCGGCAACCTTGCCATTCTCGTCGCGGGCGCCGGGGCCCACGGAAACGATCACGCCCTCGGAGGGCTTTTCCTTGGCGGTATCGGGAATGATGATCCCACCCTTGGTCTTTTCTTCACTGTCGACGCGACGGACGACCACGCGGTCATGCAGGGGACGGAAGCCCATGATTTTTTCCTCTTGGCATCATTTCTGAATGCAATTTCGGACCTGTTAGCACTCGCAAAGCATGAGTGCTAACAGGCTGTCCGGGATATAGGGATCGCGCAGGAGCAGAGTCAAGGCGCGTGAACCTATGTTTTTTCTCATGCGTTAAAGACAGAACGATGATTGGGTCAAAGGAGCCGCTCAATGGCCGAAACCGCCACCGTCACGCCTGTCCCGGGCAGGGTCCACGTCTATTTCGATGACGCCGAGATCGCCAGTTCGGTCAAGGCCATGCGTCTGGAACGGCCGGACCGCGAACCGCGCATCTTCCTGCCCCTCGAGGACGTTCATCCCCAGATCCTGGAAGCGTCCGATACCAAGCGCGACGACGATGGCCTGGGGGCAGCTCACTACTACACCATCAAGACGCTCACCGCCGACGGCGTCGACGAAGCTTGGTACTATCCCTTTGCCGATGGTGAATACGAACCCATCCGCGATCTGCTGACCTTTGGTGGCGAGCGGGTGAAACTGAGCGTGACAGAAGTCTAGTGCTCCGCCCTCGGGCTTGACCTGAGGGCCATGTGCCAAGGCGGGTTGCGTCGGTCGTGGATGGCGGCCCCGTAGGGATTATCGACACGGACGCTTCACGACAGTTCGCCGATGGCGACCGCAATTTACCCCTTCCCCCACCCCCAACTCTGGGCCATAAGCACCCTCATGAGCGAAAAATCGAACTACGAAATCAAGCTGACCCGGAAGGGCGGCGTCGGTCCCAACACCAACTGGCACTGGGTCATCCAGGATGCCGATGGCAAGGTCGTCAAGACCGGCAGCGCCGTCGGGGAAGAGCACAAGGCTTTCGCCACCGCGCGTATCGCCCGGGAAAAGCTGGAAGCTTCCGGCAAGTAAGCCTTGAACGACGGGGCCGCCAGCCGGCCCCGGAACAGGACCTGACGTGACCGCGCCTGCCGCTGCGCCCGAAACCAAGCCCGCCGCCGGACCTTCCGGCGGCCCGCTTCGCGGTATCACGCTCAAGGTCGCTTCGGTCTTCTGCTTTGTCATCATGGCGACGATGCTCAAGGCCACGCAAACCATCCCCTCGGGGCAGATGGTGTTCTTCCGCTCTTTCTTTGCCTTGTTGCCAGTTCTCGCCTGGCTTGCCTGGCGCGGCAATCTCGGCCATGCCTTCAGGACGAAACGTCCTCTTGGTCACGTGCTGCGCGGGCTGATCGGCGTCACCTCGATGAGCCTGGGGTTCTTTGCCCTGACGCGCCTGCCGCTGCCCGAAGCCACCGCCATCGGCTATGCCTCGCCGCTGATCATCGTCATCCTCTCGGCCGTGCTGCTGCAGGAGCGGGTCCAAATTTTCCGCTGGACCACCGTTCTCGTCGGCCTGGTCGGGGTCATGATCATCCTCTGGCCGCGCCTCACGGTCTTTTCGAGCGATACCGGGCTGGGCGATGCCGAGGCCATCGGCGCAGTGGCGGCCCTGTTCGGCGCCATCCTCTCCGCCTTTGCCATGCTGCAGGTCCGTACCCTCGTGCAGACCGAGCGCAGCGAGGCCATCGTCACCTACTTTTTCATCAGCGCCAGCCTACTGAGCCTGATGACGCTGCCGCTGGGCTGGCATTGGCCTACGCCCGAGCAGGCGGCGCTGCTGGTTGGTGCCGGCTTTTTCGGCGGCATCGGCCAGCTGCTGCTGACCAACTGCTATCGTCATGCCGACATGTCGGTCATCGCGCCTTTCGAATATGTCTCGCTGATCCTCACCATCGTCATCGGCCTCGCCATCTTTGGCGACGTGCCAACCCTGACCATGGTCGTCGGCGCCATCATCATCGTTGGCTCCGGCATTGCCGTCATCCTGCGCGAGCGCTGGCTGGGTCTCGACCGCGCCAGAGCTCGCGAAGCCAACACGCCCTAGCGTTTGACGCGGTACACGGACTGCACCAAGCCCGAGGGAAAGGCCTGGCTGCGCACATGCTCCAGCATGAGGTCGCGTTCCAACGGCCCGAAGAGCGGAATGCCCTCGCCGATCAGCACCGGGATGCGGCTGATGACCAGGTCCTCGATCAGCCCCGCGCGCAGGAAGGACTGGATGACCGTCCCGCCATCGACATAGGCCGCCTTCCAGCCGCGCTCACCGACAATCCGCATGGCCTCTTCCGGCCCGGCATTCATCACCTCGACCTTGTCGGCAATTTCAACGGGGATGTCTGTCTGGCCGAGCGAACGGCTCAGCACCACGACCGGCTTGGAATAATACCAGGGCCGCATGTCTTTGATGACTTCATAGGTGCCGCGACCCATGATGACGCCATCGACGCGGTCCATATGGGCGTTGAAGCCATGGTCCTCGCCAAGGGTCGGATATTCGGTCAGCCAGGCAATGTCGTCGTTCTTGCGCGCGATGAAACCATCAAGGCTGGTACCGATGAAAACGTGGCCGGTGGTCATGGCAATTCTCCGTCAGTGAATGGATTTTCTGATCGCCTGATCCTGCGTCAGCCCCTGGCAGCAGGGTTGAAGACGGGTCGGTTCTACCCAATCTGAGGGCGGCGTCAGGGGGGCAACATGGCAGCGACGGCCGCAATCATCTTCACCATTCTCATGGCGGGTCTGGCGATCTTCCAGCTCGCACTGGCACTGGGCGCGCCCCTCGGCCACTTCGCCTGGGGTGGGCAGAATCGCATATTGCCTTTGGGCCTGCGCATCGGCAGCGCCGTGGCCATTGTCCTTTATGCGCTGTTCTCGGCGGTCATCCTGATGGGAGCGGGGCTCATCCCGGCCTGGCCCGAAGCCAGCTGGGTCGCGCCGGGAACCTGGGTCGTGGCCGGCTATATGGGGCTCGGAATCGTGGTCAACGCCATTTCGCGCAGCCGTGCCGAGCGGCTGACCATGACGCCGCTGGTGACTTTGCTCTTCGTGCTGGCGATCACGGTAGCGCTGACCTAACCGGCCACGGCCATTTCCGACCAGCTCTGGCGCTTGCGATAGATGGTGGAGGGACTGATTTCGAGGGCTGCCGCGGCCATCGAGATATTGCCGCCGAATGTGGCAATGGCGTCCTCGATGATGCGTTGCTCCTGCTGCCACATGGGCAGGATGTTGCGGCGGTCGGCGCGCGGGGCCTCCACCGCAGCGGGGGCAGGGGCGGAGACGCTGGACTCTATGTCGGCCGCGCTGATCATCGCCGCGGTGATTTCCCCGCCATCGAACATCACCGCCAGACGCCGCACCAGGTTCTGCAGCTGGCGCACATTGCCCGGCCAGTCTGCGGCGGTCAGCTGCGCGGCGGCATCCTGGGTGATTCCGGCAAAGCTCTTGTGTTCCTCGCGGGCATAGCGGGCGAGGAAATGCCGGGTCAGCACCATGATATCGCTGGGGCGCTGACGCAGCGGCGGCAGGTGAATGGGCAGTACATGCAGGCGATAGAACAGGTCCTCACGGAACTGCCGGTCGGCAATCATCTGCATGGGATTGCGATTGGTGGCGCAGATTACCCGAGCGTCGACCTTGCGCGCGGCCGTCTCGCCGACGCGGCTCAGCGTGCCCGTCTGCAGGAAGCGCAGCAGCTTTGACTGCAGCGACAGGTCGAGTTCTCCCACTTCATCGAGAAACAGCGTGCCGCCATCGGCCAGTTCGGCCGCGCCCTTGCGATCCTCATGCGCGCCGGTAAAGGCTCCCCGCACCACGCCGAACAATTCGCTTTCCATCAGGTCGCGCGGAATGGCAGCGCAATTGATGGCAACGAAACGGTTGCCGGCGCGCGGACCCTTGGCATGCAGCGCTTCGGCGCAGACATCCTTGCCCGTCCCGCTTTCGCCGGTGATGAAAACCGGTGCCGAAGAGGCGGCGACGCGCCCGATCTGCTCGTAGAGGAACTGCATGGCGCTGGAAGCGCCGACAAAGCCGGCAAAATCGGCCACGACCGGTTCGATCTCGGCCTCGACCCCCAGCGAACGCGGACGGCCATGGCGCTGCGCCAGTTCGCCGAGGCGGCCGGCCAGGGCCGCGCCGCTGACTGGCTTGGCGATATAGTCATGGGCTCCGGCGCGCATGGCGCCAAGCGCCGCACTGACCGAGCCACTGCCGGCGACGGCCAGGATCAGCGCGCCTTCGGCCAGCCGCACCAGCCGGTGCATGCCATCCTCAATGGTGGCGGCGAGGTCTGACAGGCTGTCGAGATCGGCGATGATGACGTCGTAGCGCGTCTTGCGCAGCAGGTCGGTCGCCGCCCGGCCGGTGGCGGCATGGTCAATTTCGGGCGGGACAAGCAGGGTTTCGCTGAGGGTCTTGCCGGTTTGGCGGGCGCAGGCAACATCGGCATCGATCAGCAAAAGCCGACCGCACAGCGCATTGTCGCTACCGCTCGTCATCGTCATGCGAAACTTACCCTGGTTCGTCCGCAACCGGACCGTTCTTGTCGTTGTCCCGACTGTTGCGGATTAGGGTAAATATTCCGTTCTTGCGTGGCCCACCAAAAGCACGTTTATCTCTCACCCCATGCGAAATGAGTCAGACGAAGACGTGTTCGAACCCATCGTGCGCGGCATTACCCAGACGGGTGTGCGGCTCACCAACGAGCGCGCGGTGCTCAGCCTGATTGCCGGCGTGCCCGGCGTCTCCAATGCCGACATCGCCCGGCGCTCGGGCCTTGGGCCCCAGACGACTGCGCGCATCCTCTCCGAACTCGAGGCGAAGGAGCTGGTCATCCGGGGCGAGGTGTTGCGCGGACGACGCGGCCAGCCGGCCACGCCCTACCGGCTCAATCCGCAGGGCGGCTATTCGATCGGCGTCGAGATCGGCTGGCAGCATTTCGAAGTCCTGCTGCAGAATATTGCCGGCGAGCCGGTGGCCATTACCCGCCGTAGCTATGCCTATCCCGATCCGCACACTGTTTTCGGCGCCATTGCCGCCGATGTGCAGACATTGCTGGCGGGGCTGACGCCCGCGCAACGGGAGCGCCTGGCCGGCATCGGCGTCACTACGCCGGGCAAGTTCGGGCCGCTGCTCGACCGTCTTGGCGCACCCGCCGGCACGCAAGAAGCCTGGGCATGCATCGACATTGCCGCACGGATGACGCGGGAAACGGGCCTGCCGGCCATGTGGGCCAATGACGGCAGCGCCGGGGCGTGGCGCGAAATCACGGTGCAGCCGATTCCCCGACCCAAGGGCGTGGCGGTTTTTTTCGTGGGCACCTTTGTCAGCGGCGGCGTGGTCTCCACCGGAACACTGTTCGAGGGGCCCTATGGCAATGCCGCCGATCTTGGATCGATCGTCGTGCATCAGCGGCCCGACCAGGCGACGTTCCTGCATCTGGTTGCCTCGCTGCACGCCCTGGTGCAGCGTGTGCGCGAGGCCAATGGCCCGGCCCTGCTCGGCGCGCCGCGCAAGTGGGATTGGGGGTCCATCGAGGCCCAGGTCGCGCATTGGCTGGACGAGGCCGGTCATGCCCTGGCCCAGGCCGTGCTGACGACGACCGCCATGGTCGAAATCGACCTCGTTACCATCAATGGCGACCTCCCCGAATCGATTTCGGCCAGGTTGCTGGACAGCACCAGGCACCATCTGGCGGCCATGCCGGTGCTGCTCTCCAAGCGCCCACGCATCGCGCCGGGCCTGGCCGGACCCTCTGCTGCCGTGTTCGGCGCGGCCCAGCTGTTGCTGTTCCGCCGCCATTTCTCGCGCGACTGGGACCTGTTCGAGCCTGAACCGGCCAAATAGGGCGGGACAGAGCCCCAGCAACGCTTTTTCAGCGTCTTGGGGGGTGGTAAGTAAAATTTGTCGAATCCCGGCACCAGGCATGATCGGGGTGAGTATGTGCCAGTCCATCGGCCGGATCATGCGCCATCCAACAGGGGTTTCAGGTCCGCAGTGCAGGCTATTGTCTATTCACTGATCGCACTTTCCGCAGCCGGCCTCGGGGCGCTGGCCTATTTTGGCCTGACCTTCACGCCGGCCAATGCGATTCTGGTGGCTGTCGTCTTTGCCTGCGCCTGTGTCGTGCTGATGGAGCGCGTGTTGCGCCAGCGCGCCGAAAACCGGCTCGAGCGCGCCATTGAAGATTTGTCGCGCCTGCTCGCCACCGATGCACAGGCTGGTGCTGTGCTCGGGCAGCGCATCAACGCGCTGGCCGATGTGAATGCCGCGCTGCGCCTTGAGACCGTCGAGGCCGACATTTCGGTCCTCGGGACCGTTATCCGACAGGTTGCCGAGGCCGTTGCCGAGGTTGAGGACAAGGTGGCCAAGAGCACGTCGTCCCGTGCATCGAGCGAGCGCGCCGATGCACGCATGATTGCCGCCGCCGCCCGCGCCCGCCCGCCCAGGTCATCGTGCCCGAGACCGAGCCGGTCATTCCGCTTGAAATGCTGCGTCAGGCGCTCGACGAGCATCGCCTGATCCATCATGTGCAGCCGATCGTCAAACTGCCCCAACGCCGGGCAGTGGGTTATGATCTGCTGCCGCGTCTGATGCTGGAAGATGGCGAGCTGGCCGACGGTCCCGATTTTCTGCCGCGCCGTGGTGGCAAGGATGCGCTGCGCCTGATCGAGGGCACCGGCCTTGTCGAAGCCATCGCCATTGCGCGCCGTTCGCGCACCGGCGGCCAGCCGGCCATGCTGCATATCCCTCTGACCCGCGCCTCGCTGGGCGATGAAGATGCAGCCGAGCAAGTCCTGGTGACCCTCGACGCCAATCGCGCCATTGCCGGCGCGCTGACCTTCCTCGTGCCTGAAGCCGATTGGCTGTCGCTCACCACCCAGGAACGGGCGGTCGCCGAACAGATGGTGCGCAAGGGCGCTGGCTTCTCCATTACCGGCATGACGTCACTGCGCGTCGACGTTGCCGACATGGCGGCATTGGGCGTGCGCTCGCTGCGCGTCGATGCTGGCCGTTTCATCCAGACGCCGGAGGCCTTCACCGACTTCCACGTCACCGACATCGCCAGCTACCTGGCCCGCTTCGAGGTGTCGCTGCTGGCAACAGGGATTGCCAGCGAACGACAGATTGTCGAATTGCTCGACAGCGAGATCGTGCTGGTCCAGGGCGATTATATTTCCCCCGCCGGCCCGGTCCGCTCCGACCTGACGCTGGATTCGGCACGCACCGTCACGAGCCAGCTGCGCCGGGCGGAATAGCCGCTAGCGCCGGCCCATCCCGCCCACGGCACGCTTCAAGCCGTTGAACAGGCCGCGCGCGCCGGTTTCGGCTGGTTCTTCCACTTCGACCGGCCCGCTGGCGACCAGCGTGAACGTGCCGATCACCCGGTCGAGTTCACCGGCCTGCGCCTCGTTCTGCTCGATGGCCGCGTTCATCTCCTCGACCAGTGCGGCATTGTGCTGGGTCATTTCATCCAGCGTGCGCACCGCCACATTCACTTCCTCGATCGAGGCCGCCTGCTCGCGGCTGGCCTTGGCCATGTCGGTCAGCAGCGCGGCATTGGCGCTGATGCCGGCCTGCACGGCGAGGAGTCGTTCGGCCGCTTCCGCCACCAGCTTTGTGCCGCCATTGACTTCGCTGGCGCTCTGTTCGACCAGTGCCTTGACGTCTGCCGAGGCCTGCGCCGCCGACTGGGCGAGGCGCCGCACTTCCACGGCAACCACAGCGAAGCCCTTGCCCGCTTCACCGGCACGCGCTGCTTCCACCGACGCATTGAGCGCCAGCAGGTTGGTCTGGAAGGCGATATCGTCGATCAGCCCGATAATGTTGGAAATCTTGGCCGAGGATTGGGTGATGCGATCCATGGCCTCGGTGGCCTTGCTCATCACGGCGCCGCTGGCCTCGGCCTCCGACGACATCGAGCGGGCCTTGCCGCTGGCGGTCTCGGCGTGCGCGGCATTCTCGGTCACGGTGTTGCGCAACTGTTCCATGGCCGCCGAGGTCTCTTCGATGGTCGCTGCCTGGCGCGTGGTCCGCTCGGAAAGGTCGTTGGCGCCGGCCAAAATCTCCCCGGTCGCGGTCTTGAGCGAGCCGGACGTGTGGCGAAGCCGCACGATGACCTGGCCCAGTTGTTCAGCCACGTCATTGGTGTCGCCCTTGAGCCGGGCAAAGGCGCCCTTGTAATCGCCCTGGACGCGCTGGGAGAGGTCTGCTTTGGCGAGGGCGGCCAGCACCTGGCCCGTTTCGCCAATGCCACGCTCCACCGTCGCCAGAAGTTCATTGACGTTTTCGGCCAGGCGCCTGAGTTCGGGATTGTCGAGCTCGGTCCCGGCACGCAGCGAGAAGTCGCCATCGATGGCTGCGCCAACGACGCGATCAATATCCTCCTGCAGGGCCTCGACCTGCCGCACCTGCGCCGCCCGCTCGGCATTCATGCTGTCTTCTGTTGCGCGCAGTTCCGCAATGCGCAGGCCGTTCTGCCGGAACACTTCCACGGCCTCGGCCATGGCGCCCAGTTCGTCGACCCGGTCCAGGCCCGGTACTTCGGCATCGAGCTGGTTGCCGGCGATCTCGGTCATCGCCGAGGTCAGGCGGCCTACCGGCCGCGTAATGGTGCGGGCGATGAGAATGCTCCCCAGCACCGACAGCGCCATCAGCACCGCGCCGATGGCGAGCATGGTGTTGCGCAGCATGTGCGAGGGCGCGAGGATTTCGTCCACGCTTTCGAGCGCCACCACGGCCCAGTCCGATCCGCCAAAGGAGAGCGGCATGGCCATGGCTGCTTCCTGTCGTCCGGCATGCTCGATCAGACCCATGCTGGCCGTGCCCGCCAGGGCGCTGGCAATGGCGTCGCCGGTGAAGGTGGCGGTGAGGGCATCGTCGGCCTCGGTCTTGGCCGAGTCATTGCGCGCCAGACCATCCTGACCGACCAGAAACACGTCGCCACTGGCGCCCAGACCCTTTGTGCGCCCGAGCACTTCGCTGATCCGTCCCAGCGGCATCTGATAGGCGAGCACGCCTGCCTGCAGGCCCTGGTCGTAGACCGGGGCGGCGATGAAACTGGCCGGAGCATTGTTGCTGGGTCCATAGGGTGCAAAATCGGTCAGGAACACCTCGCCAGGCTGGCCGGCCATGGCCGAACGAACCACCCTGCCCAGGTCGCTGTCGGCCCATTCGCCACCGCCCTCCGCAAAGCTGGTGCCGAAATCGGCTTCCTTCTGCACCGAATAGACATTGTTGCCCTGTAGGTCGAAGAGGAACACGTCGTAGTAGCCGCGCGTCTGCAGGAGGCTCCGGAACTCGTCATGCTGCTGGCGATGGATCTGGTCATAGACCGAGAGCTTTTCGGATGTGTCGAGCAGCAGGCGTTCCCCGGCAGGATGGGGGTTCTGCGCCACGAAGGCGTCCTGAAGCAGCGCGGCCGGATCACCCTGGCCCTTGAGCGAGTGGAAGGCGCCGGAGAAGGAATAGAGGGCGGCCGCGACATCGCTGCGATTGGCAAAAAGTGTCAGGTCCTGACGCACCTCGGTGAGGTAGGCGTCGAGTGCCGCCGTGGCATTGTCGGCGGCGGCGCTGAGACGCTGCTGCGCTTGCTCGGTGACGACGCGGTCGCTGCTGAAATAGGCGGCAAGCCCAAGGCTCGCACCGGTGGCCAGGGCAATGCCGACCACCATGAGCGGGAGGCGGAGCGAAAGTTTCATTTGGCTGAGCATGGAAGGAGTGCACCCTGTCACTGGCATAGCGTCGAATACAAGTGTCGAGACGCGGCCCTCCCTCCGCGCTCGCCTTTGGCCGAACCATAGGAAGCGATTGGTTAATGAAGCGACTCTGAGTTCGTCATTGGGGCGTCACAGCCGCCTTTTCACTTGATCCCTGGCCGCAAATTGCCACATAGGGTCGCTGAGCCCACTCCACGCCAAGGCCCGACATGACTGCTCCCTTGCCCACCATTGCCGGATTGTCCGATCTGTCCGGCCGCTACGATGCCGTGTTGAGCGATGTCTGGGGCGTGATCCACAATGGCGTGGCGGCTTTCCCCGAGGCCGTCGAGGCGCTGCGGGCCTTCCGCAAGGCCGGGGGCAGGGCGGTGCTGATCACCAATGCGCCGCGTCCTTCGGGGCCCATCATCGACATGCTCGACCGCTTGGGCGTGCCGCGCGATGCCTATGACGCGATTGTTTCCTCGGGCGACGCCACCCGCGCCATGATCGAGAAATATCGTGGCAGGCCGATCCATCATGTCGGCCCCGCGACCGAGGATGATGCCCTCTACGAAGGCCTCGACGTCACCCGCACCAGTGCCGAAGAGGCCGACGTGGTCGTCGTGACCGATCTCGATACCGACGACGACACGCCCGAGATGTATCGCGAGCGCGCAAAACTCTGGCTGAGCCGCAAACTGCCGATGATCTGCGCCAATCCTGACCGCGTGGTGGAGCATGGCGACAAGATCATTTATTGTGGGGGCGCGCTGGGCGATCTCTACTCGGCCATGGGCGGCATGGTGCTGATGGCCGGCAAGCCCTATCCGCCCATCTATGAGATGGCTTTCGACATGGCCGAAAAATCCGCCGGCAGGAGCCTCGAAAAATCCCGCGTTCTGGCCATCGGCGACAGCGTGCGCACCGATGCCACCGGTGCTGCCCAGTTCGGTATCGACATCCTGTTCATTACCGGTTCCATTCACGCGGCCGAACTCGATGCCTTCGGCAAGCCGGACCCGCAGGCGATTGCCGATCTCATCGCCCCCAGCCGCGCCCATGTGGCCGGCTACCTGCCGCGCCTAAGCTGGTAGTGTTGATGTTCCACGGTGCCTCCATTCTATCGTCATTGCCCGGCTTGACCGGGCAATCCATGGACCACCCGGTCAGGCCGGGTGGTGACGAAGGAGCGGCGAGCCTTGCCTGCCACTCCATCTCGCCTGAGAGAAGCCCAAATTGACTTTCACCCGCCTCTCCAGCCTTGCCGACGTCCCCCGGAGCCTGCGCGACGCCTATGTCGCCATCGGCAATTTCGACGGCATGCATCGCGGGCACCAGTCGGTGGTGGCGGCCCTGCGGGAACGCGCCTCTGCCGCTGGCACGCCCGCCCTGATGCTCACTTTCGAGCCGCATCCGCGCGATGTCTTTGCGCCGACCCCCTTCATGTTCCGCCTGACCCAGGGCGACGCCAAGGCACGCCTCGCCGAGGCCATGGGGCTCGATGGCATCATCATCCTGCCTTTCGACAAGGATTTCTCGCAGAACGAGGCGGAAGTCTTTGTCGAGACCATGCTGGTCGAGCAGCTTGGTGTGCGCGGCGTCATCGTCGGCTCCGATTTCCATTTCGGCCGCCAGCGCCGCGGCACTCCGGCCTTCCTGCGGGCCGCCGGTGAACGTCTCGGCTTCGAGGTCGAAACGCTTGACCTGATGGATGAAGGCGACGAAGTCATTTCGTCCTCGCGCATTCGCGCCGCCCTGTCGGAAGGCGCCGTCACCGCCGCAAATCGGCTCCTGGGTTATCACTGGTTTTTCGACGGCTGCGTGGTCAAGGGTGACCAGCGCGGCCGCGAGCTGGGCTTTCCCACGGCCAATACGCACACGCCAACCGGCTTCCAGCTGGCCCAGGGCGTCTATGCCGTGCGCGCAAGGTTGGGCGACCGGTTATTCGATGGGGTCGCCGCCTATGGCAAGCCGATGTTCGACAACCAGCTGCCACCCTTTGAGACGCATCTGTTTGACTTCGACGAAGACATCTATGGCCAGACGCTGGCTGTGGCCCTGGTCGGGCATATCAGGGGACAGGAAGTGTTTTCCGGTCTCGACGAACTGATTGCTGCAATGGACAGCGACCGCAACAAGGCACGCGAGATGATCGCGGCGGCGAAGCCCCTCAGCGCCCTCGACGCGCGTCTGGGCTTTTTCGCCTAGGCTTCCTTCACCTCCCCGCGGGAGAGGCGAAAAGAAATCAGCCTTTGCCCCCGTCGCCCTGCCTTGCTAAAAGGCGCGCAAATTCTTCCAAACGAAACGCCGATCCATGAACGACACCGCTCCCGGCGCGACCGAAACCGACTATTCGGCCACGCTTTTCCTGCCGGAAACCAATTTTCCCATGCGCGCTGGTCTGCCCGACCGCGAGCCGGGCTGGCTCAAGCGCTGGGAAGACATGGATATTTACGCAATGCAGCGCGAGCAGGCCAAGGACCGGCCGCTCTTCACCCTGCATGACGGCCCGCCCTATGCCAATGGCAATATCCATATCGGCCACGCGCTCAACAAGACGCTGAAGGACCTCGTCGCCCGCTCCATGCAGATGCTGGGCTACAACTCGGCCTATGTGCCGGGCTGGGATTGTCACGGCCTGCCCATCGAATGGAAGATCGAGGAGCAGTACCGCGCCAGGGGCAAGGACAAGAATGAAGTCCCGGTCGTCGAATTCCGCCAGGAATGCCGCGCCTTTGCCGAGCAATGGGTCGACATTCAGCGCGAAGAATTCAAGCGCCTCGGCGTTTTGGGTGAATGGGACAATCCCTACCTCACCATGAGCTTTGACGCCGAAGCCCAGATCGCGCGCGAGCTGATGAAGGTCTCGATGACCGGCCAGCTCTATCGCGGCAGTAAGCCCGTGATGTGGTCGGTGGTCGAGCGCACGGCGCTGGCCGAAGCGGAAATCGAATATGCCGACTATGAGAGCGATACCATCTGGGTGAAGTTCCCGGTGATTGACGCTGACGTGAGTTCCGTCCGCCGGGGTGTTCTTGGGGATGCACTGGCGGATCAACGCATCGCGCTCTTCAAAAGAGCGTCGGTGATAATTTGGACCACCACGCCGTGGACTATCCCGGCGAACCGAGCGATCAGTTTCTCCTCCAAATTCCCCTACGGCGTTTTCGAAGTCGAGAATGCCCCGGAAGGAAATTGGGCCAAGAACGGCGATATCTATATCATCGCCAAGAAACTAGCGCCGGAAGTTGCCGCCAAGGCCAAGGTCACACTCAAAGATCTTCAGATTGACTTTGAAGGCACCGACCTCGAGACTTTTATCACCGCCCACCCCCTGCGCGGTCTGGCCGGCGGGTACAATTTCGACGTGCCGCTGCTCGATGGCGAACACGTCACCGACGATGCCGGTACCGGTTTTGTGCACACCGCGCCGGGCCATGGCCTCGACGACTTCGGCATCTGGATGGAATCCACTCGCCTCCTGCAGGAGCGCGGCATCGATCCGTCCATCCCCTATGTCGTGGGCGACGATGGCTTCTACACCAAGGACGCCCCAGGCTTCGGGCCCGACGCCGAAAACGGCGCGGCGCGCGTCATCGATGACAATGGCAAGAAGGGCGACGCCAACCAGCGCGTCATCACCGCGCTTGCCGAGCATGGCAACATCATCGCCCGCGGCCGTGTGAAGCATCAGTATCCCCATTCCTGGCGCTCCAAGAAGCCGGTCATCTTCCGCAATACGCCGCAATGGTTTGTCTACATGGACAAGGACATTGAAGGCGAGGCGGGCGATACGCTGCGGGCCCGTGCCCTCAGGGCCATCGATGCCACGAAATTCTACCCCGCGGCAGGCCAGAACCGCCTGCGCGCCATGATCGCCGACCGTCCCGACTGGGTGCTCAGCCGTCAGCGCGCCTGGGGCGTGCCGATCACCGTTTTCGTCCACAAGGAAACGGCCGAAATCCTCCGCGACGAGGCGGTCAACCATCGAATCGCCCAGTCCTTCGAGGAGGAGGGTGCCGACGCCTGGTACAAGCCCGGCGCCGCCGAGCGCTATCTCGGGTCCGACTACAAGTCCGAAGACTACGAGATGGTCAGGGACGTGCTCGACGTCTGGTTCGACAGCGGCTCGACCCATGCCTTCGTGCTGCGCAACAAGCAGAAGTGGCCGCACCTGAAGTTCCCGGCTTCGATGTATCTCGAAGGCTCGGACCAGCATCGCGGCTGGTTCCACTCGTCCCTGCTCGAAAGCTGCGCGACCAACGGCCATGCGCCCTACAACAGCGTCCTCACCCATGGTTTCACCATGGATGGCGAAGGCAAGAAGATGAGCAAGTCCCTGGGCAATACCGTTGCCCCGCAGGACATCATCAAGCAATACGGCGCCGATATCCTACGCCTCTGGGTCGCCTCGTCCGACTATTCGGAAGACCTGCGCCTCGGCAAGGAAATCATCCAGACCACCGTCGACGCCTATCGCAAGTTGCGCAACACCCTGCGCTGGCTGCTTGGCAATCTCGCCCACTTCAAGGCCGACGACGTCGTCGACCCCACGGATATGCCCGAGCTTGAGCGCCTGATGCTGCATCGCCTCGCTCAGCTCGATCAGGGCGTGCGCGCCGCCTACAAGGAATACGACTACCGCAAGGTCGTGACCCTGTTGTCGAATTTCATGAATATCGAGCTGTCGGCATTCTATTTCGACATCCGCAAGGACACGCTCTATTGCGACCCGATCTCCTCGATCAAGCGCCGCTCAGCCTTGACCGTGCTCGATCACCTGTTCAATGCGCTGACCGCCTGGCTCGCGCCCATCCTGGTCTTCACCATGGAAGAGTGCTGGCTGGAGCGTCACCCTGAAGAGGGCTCGTCTGTCCACCTGCGTCTCTTCCCGGAAATCCCGGCCGACTGGATCAACGATGATCTCGCCGCCAAGTGGCAGCTCATCCGTGCCGTGCGCCGCGTGGTGACGGGTGCACTTGAAGTCGAGCGTCGCGAAAAGCGCATCGGCTCGTCGCTGGAAGCCGCCCCACGCGTCTTCGTGGCCGATCCACGCTATATCGTGGCGCTGGAAGGCCAGGACCTGGCCGAAATCGCCATCACCTCCGCGGTTGTCCTCAAGCAGGACGAAGGCCCGTCCGAGGCCTTCCGCCTCGACGAGGTGCCCGGCGTCTCGGTGGTTTCGGCCCTGGCAGAGGGCAAGCGCTGCGCCCGCTCCTGGAAGGTGCTGCCCGAAGTGGGGTCCGACCCGGACTATCCGGACGTCTCCCCGCGTGACGCCCAGGCCCTGCGCGAACGCGCTGCGGCAGGTCTCTGACCCTTGGCCGGCATACGACGCATCGACACCACGATGATCGCCTCCCTGATGGCGGCGGTCATCGCCTTTGGCCTCGACCGGGCGCAGAAGGGTTTCCACATCGCGGCCGAATGCGCCGAGATCGGCAAATCCGTATGCGTGAGCTTTCCCTATTTCTTCGAGCCTATCTCGATGACCGGCTGGTCAGGCGGGGAGATGATCTCGGTCACGCCTTTCTTCGATTATGTCCTGGTCTGGAATACCGGCATTTCCTATGGGCTGCTCGATAGCCTGCCGGTCTGGGCACTCGGCCTGGTCATGTTTGTGGCCATGGTGGCGCTGACCATCTGGTGGTGGCGCTCCAGGGACTTCCTGGTGCGGCTTGGTCTCGCTCTGTGCCTTGGCGGCGCGCTCTCCAATGCCATCGACCGGCTGATATACGGCGCCGTGGCCGACTTCTTCCACTTCCACTGGGGAACGTGGTCCTTCTACATTTTCAACCTGGCCGATGTGGCCATCACGCTGGGCGTCATTCTGCTCTTCGTCGACCTTTTCGGGCTGACCCGCAGGAAGCCGAAGAAGCCAGCCTGAACGCATTCAATCACCTTGCTGCCAGAATCTGGTCTTAGCGAAGGGAATGCGCTATAAGCGCCGCCGATATCGTAAGGGAACTTGCATGCGTATTGCATCGAAGGGGCAGAGCGCTGCCATCCGGACCGCTGCCAGGGCAGGCCTGGCCGCCCTTGGCCTGATGGCCACGCTGGCGCTTGCTGCCTGTACCACGGTCGAAGGCACCAATGCCCTGACCGATCTTGGCACTTTCGAGCGCGAGGTCATGAGTTCGACGGCGCGCGGCGTGGGGTTGATTCCCGGCGAAGCCCCCAAGGAAGATCTGACCGTGGCGCGCGCGCCGCTGGTTCTGCCCAAGGCCGACGCAAGCCTGCCGTCGCCCACGACCCATATTGCCTCGGCCCAGCTGCCGGCCAATAGCGACACGGTGCGCATTGATACGACCAATCTGAGCGAGGCCGATCTGCGCCTGCTGCGCGATGCGCGGGTCGTCGACATGCGCACCCTGGGCGGCCGTCCGCTGACTGCGGAAGAGGCAAAGCAGCTGACGGCTCGCATGCAGCAGGCCAACATGACGGTTACCGCCAGCGGTCAGCGTCCGCTCTACCTGCCGCCGGCCGAATACTTTACCCGCGTTGGCGATGCGCAGCTGGTCTGCCGCGCTGCCTCGGGCGAGCTCGTACCGCTCCAGGACGCCCGCTGCCCGGATGAGGTCCGCAAGGCCCTGCGCACGTCCGGCCCGACCGGCTCGAGTGCCACCACGCAGGATGCGCGCCTCACGACCAGCGAGACGACGCTGAACTGATCGGGGACCCTCCCCTGCAATTTTGAGGCGGCCGGAAGCATCCGGCCGCTTTGCTTGTTTTACCGCGCCGCCCGCCGCTGCACTCCCGCATCCGGCATATGGGTCCCGCATGTCAGAAAGTGCTCCAATGAGCGACACCCCAAAACAGCCCGAAGCCGACCGCCTTGCCAAGGTCATCGCCCGCGCCGGCCTCTGCTCGCGCCGTGATGCCGAAGGCTGGATTGCCGATGGCCGCGTTTCGGTCAACGGCAAGAAGGTCATCACCCCGGCCTTCAACGTGACCAGCAAGGACAAGATCGAGGTCGACGGCCTGCCGCTGGCCGCCCGCCAGGGCACCCGCGTCTGGCTCTACAACAAGCCCGCGGGCCTAGTCGTTACCGAGAAGGACCCCGAAGGGCGTCCGACCATTTTCGAGGAGCTTGACCGCAAGGGCCTGCCCCGCGTGCTCACTGTCGGCCGCCTCGACATCAATACCGAGGGCCTGCTGCTGCTCACCAATGACGGTGGCCTGAAGCGCGTCCTCGAACTGCCCGCCACCGGCTGGCTGCGCCGCTATCGCGTGCGCGCCTTCGGCGCGGTCACCCAGGCCCAGCTCGACAGCCTCAAGCACGGCATCACCGTCGATGGCATCCAGTATGGCCCCATCACTGCCACGCTCGAGCGCGAGCAGGGCAGCAATGTGTGGATGGTTCTGGGTCTGCGCGAAGGCAAGAACCGTGAAGTCAAGAATGTGCTCGGTTCGCTGGGCCTCGAAGTGAACCGCCTGATCCGCATTTCCTATGGTCCGTTCCAGCTCGGCGATCTCGCCGAGGGTGCGGTGGAAATGGTCAAGTCGCGCATGCTGCGTGACCAGCTGGGCAAGAAGTTGGCCGAATCCGCCGGTGTCGATTTCGAGAGCGAAGCACCCGACATGGTTCAGCCGGCCCCGCGTGACGACCGCCCCGTGCGGTCCCCGCGCGACCGCTCGCCGCTGCGTCCGCGTCCTGCAGGCCGCGATGGCGGCCGCGGCTTTGGGGACGAAGACCGTCCAGTCCGCACCCGCCGCGTGCATTTCGAGGATGATGGTCGCGCCCCCGAGGCCTATGAGCCCAAGGGTCCTGGCCGCGCGCGCGTTGATCGCGACGATCAGCCCGCCCGCACCTTCGGCAAGCCCGCTGCCCGCCCCGAGCGTGAAGGCGGCAAGTCCTTCGGCGACCGGCCCAAGCGTGACTTTGGCGACAAGCCGGCGCGTGGTGGTTTCGGTGATCGGCCCAAGCGCGATTTCTCCGACCGACCGAAGCGCGACTATGGCGACAAGCCCGCTCGTCCCTTTAGCGATCGCACCGCTCGTGGCCCGCGTCCTGAGGGCCGTTTTGAGGATCGTCCGAAGCGCAGCTTTGGCGACAAGCCAGCCCGTGGCGGTTTCAGTGACCGCCCCAAGCGCGATTTCGGTGACAAGCCAGCGCGCCCCTACGGCGACAAGCCGGCGCGTAGCGGTTTCTCGGATCGCCCGAAAAAGGACTTTGGCGATCGTCCCAAGCGCGATTTCGGTGATCGGCCCCAGGGCGACCGTTCCGCTCGTCCCGTTCGTCCCTATGGCGACAAGCCTGCCCGTCCCTACGGCGACAGGCCGGCGCGGGGCCCGCGCTCCGACAGTCGTTCCGAGGATCGTCCGCAGCGCCGCGACGGCGCACCGGGTGGCAAGCCCTTCGGTGATCGCAAGCCCTATGCCGGCAAGTCCCAGGGCGACCGTCCCGGTCGTCCCGCCGGCAAGCCCTACGGCGACCGCTCACAGGGTGACCGCTCTGGTCGTCCCGCCGGCGGCAAGCCGTTTGCAGGCAAGCCCGGCGGGCGCCCGTCTGGCGGTCGTCCCTCCGGTGATCGCCCTTCCGGTCCGCGCAAGCCGCGCAACGACCGCTAAACGAGTGTTCTGCCACCCTCCCCCGGAGTGGGGAGGGTACCGCAACTACGCCCTTGGAGCCGTAGCGCAGGCAGGGTGGGGCGTCGGCCCCGCCGGAACCCGATCTCTTCAAGCTGGAGCACGCCATGCGCATCGTCGCCGGAAAGTTTCGTGGCAAGCAGCTGTCATCCCCCTCGGACGACAGCATCCGCCCGACATCCGACCGCGCCCGCGAGTCGATGTTCAATATCCTGGGCTCACGGCTGGGTCCGGTGCTCGTGGGTAAGCGGGTGCTCGACCTGTTCGCAGGCACCGGCGCGCTGGGGCTCGAAGCGCTGTCGCGGGGCGCCGAGCATGTCACCTTTGTCGACACCGGCGCCGAGGCGCGTGGCCTTATCCGCGATAATATCCAGGCCTTTGGCGCTGCCGGCATCACCAAGCTACTGCGTCGCGACGCGACCGCGCTCGGCACGCCCGGCACCTTTGGGCAGTTCGACCTGATCTTTCTGGATCCGCCCTACAATCAGGGGCTGGGTGAAAAGGCGCTGGCCGAACTCGCCGCGAACGGCTGGATTGCGCCGGGCGCGACGATCGTATGGGAAGAAGCGGTCGAGGCCGAGGTGACCATACCCTCAGGTTTTGAGCTCGAGGATACGAGGGAATACGGCGCCGCTGCAGTGCGTTTCCTCAGCTGGGGCTGAACCGGCCCACCCTGCTCCCCTTGGAAGAAGGTAGATCGCGCATAGCGCGAGACGGATGAGGTGAGGCAGCAGGTGAACTTTCCTCTCCGCGCTGTGTTCTCCATACAAGGAGAACACCATGGCGGACACGATAAGAACCGGCGGCTGCCTCTGCGGCAACCTGCGTTACGAAGTGCGGGGCGAACCGTTCAAGGGCGGCCTATGTCATTGCGCCGATTGCCGGAAAATCACCGGCTCAGCTTTCCTGCACTATGCCGACTGGCGACCGCATCAGTTCAACCAGACCGGTCCATTCGAAACCTATGAGGGGCGTTCGTTCTGCCCGAGTTGCGGCTCGCATTGCTTCAATCTCGGTGACGATGGGGTCGAAATTCATCTCGGCACGCTCGATGACGCCCCTAATGGGATCAAGCCGCTTGTGGAAGGCTGGGCCAAGCGCCGCGAGCCCTGGCTTCCCACCATTCCAGGCGTGCCGATGTTCCCCGAAGATCCTTGACGGTCTCGGTCTGTCGAGCGTCGTCACCTCCGCCTTGGTGGGGTGGTCCATCTCCGCATTCAGGATGGATTGCCCCGCCGAGCCGGGCAGAGACGCCGGACAGGTGGCCCAGGCGGTCATGCCGCCTTGAGGCATTCCGCGCAGCGCCCGCGGATTTCCATGGTCGTGCGTTCCACCTTGAAGCCAGTGGCTTTGGCCCAGCCGCCCAGGCGCTCCTCGATCACTTCATCGGCGAATTCGTCGACTTTGCCGCAGCCTTCGCAGATGGCAAAGGCGATGAGCCCCTTGCGGTGGCAATGTTCGTCGGCGCAGGCCACGAAGGCATTGAGCGATTCCAGGCGATGGGCGAGGCCCCGTTCCACCAGTTTGTCCAGCGCGCGATAGACCTGCAATGGCGCGCGCAGGCCTTCGCTGCGCAGCAGGTCGAGAATATCATAGGCCGAGAGCGGGGCAGGGGCGTGGTTCAGCGTGCCCAGAACCAGTTCCTGGTTGCGGGTCAGGTCCGCAGGCATTGCATGATCATGCGCCATTGTTTTCTCCCCTGCCAAACAGCCGCGATGTCGGCACCGTCAGCGACACAAGGAAGATCGCCAGCGCCATCACCACGATGCTCGGTCCTGAAGCGGTATCCCAGGTGCGCGACCCGAACAAGCCGCCCACCACCGAAAGCGCGCCGAGCACCGCCGCCACCACGGCCATCATTTCCGGCGTGGCGCTGAGCCTCCGCGCTGTCGCCGCCGGAATGATGAGCAGCGAGGTGATCAGCAGCACGCCCACCAGCTTCATGGCAATAGCGATGACGGATGCCATCAGCAACATTAGAATGATACGGCTGACCTCCGGCCGCAGGCCCTCGGCCTCCGCCAGTTCCGGGCTCACGGTCGCGGCCAGCAACGGCCGCCAGTTCAGCACCAGTATGGTGATGATGGCGACACCGCCGCCATAAATGATGGCAATATCTTCCACCGACACGGCGAGAATGTCGCCGAACAGGAACCCCATGAGGTCGATGCGCACCTGTGTCAGGAAGCCGACAATGACGAGGCCGACGGCGAGGCTCGAATGGCTCAAGATGCCCAGCAGTGCATCGGTGGAAAGCGTGTTCTGCTTCTGCAGCAACAGCAATGCTCCAGCCACCAGCGCCGCCACAGCGAACACGCCCAGCGTCACATTGACCGATAGCAGGATGGAGAGGGCGACACCCAGTAGCGCCGAATGCGCCATCGTATCCCCAAAATAGGCCATTCGCCGCCAAACCACGAAACAGCCCAGCGGCCCGGTAACGACCGCAAGGCCGATGCCGGCCACGAGCGCACGGGAGAAGAAATCACCGAACATGGTTTGCCCCCAGCTCTCCAAGACCCTCCAACCTTGATCCCTCCCCACAAGGAGGAGGGAGACGATGAACACTGCCGCTAACGCCCTGCGCCTCCCTCCCCTCGATGGGGAGGGAATGAGGGTGGGGTGACCCGGCAAACTCAATGCGCATGCTTGTGCTCCCCATGCTCGTGATGGTGATTGTCGCCATGCGGATGCTCATGCTCGCCATGTGCTCCGACCACACAGCCATCGTCATGGTGCTCATGGTCGTGATGATGCTCATAAAGCGCCAGGGCCGAACCGGCGCGGTCGCCGAAAAGCCTCAGATATTCGGGGCTGGTCTTGACCGCATTGGGCGTACCCCGGCAGCAGACATGGCCATTGAGGCAGATGACCGTATCGGTCTCAGCCATGACCACATGCAGGTCATGCGAGATCATCAGGATGCCGGCCTGGGTCGTGTCGCGGATCTGACGGATCAGCTGGTAGAGCGCCACCTCGCCGGAAAAATCGACGCCCTGCACCGGTTCGTCCAGCACCAGGAGATCCGGTTTGCGGATCATCGCCCGGGCGAACAGCACGCGCTGGAATTCACCGCCCGAGAGCTCCTGCACCGCCGCCTTGAGCAGTCGCGCTGCGCCGACGGCCTCGAGGGCCGACATGATCGCCTGGGGCGAATGTCGGCCGGTCAGCGTCATCAGGCGCTCGACCGTCAGTGGCAGGGTCCAGTCGATGGAGAGTTTTTGCGGCACATAGCCCACGGTTAGTCCGGCCTTGCGGGTGACGGTGCCCATGCTCGGCTTCAGCACACCGGTCACCATCTTGGCCGTGGTCGACTTGCCCGAGCCATTGGGCCCGATCAGCGTGACGATTTCGCCCCGGGCAATGGTCAGGTCGACGCCTTCCACCATCACGCGCCCGCCGCTGCGGACGCCGGCCTGCGACAGGGTGATCAGGGTTTCCTTGGGGGCAATTGCATTCATAATTCTACCTGCGGTGGGCGGCGCGAATTTTCCACAAGCCCGCTTGACGCCTCTCAATACGTTATAGCATAACACGGCTGCAAGCGTAATAACATAACATATCGCTTCCGAACCTTCCCTTGCCAAGAGGCCAGACGATGCAAAAGTTCACCCTTTCCCTTGCAACCATGGCCACCCTGCTGATGGCCGGCACCGCCTTGGCGGCGCCCGCAGTCGTCGCCTCCACCAAGCCCGTTCATTCGCTGGTTTCATCGGTCATGGGCGAGGTCGGTACCCCCGCGCTTATCGTCAAGGGCGCCGCCTCGCCCCATACCTACTCCCTGCGTCCCTCCGATGCGGCCGCGCTCGAAAGTGCCGATCTGGTTTTCTGGACCGGCCACGGCATGGAACTGTTTTTGGGCGAAGCGCTCGAAACCCTCTCCACTCAGGCCACTGTGGTTGAACTGGCCGAAGCTCCCGGCATCGACCTCCTGCCGTTGCGTGAAGGTGGCGCCTTCGAGGCTCATTCGCATGCCGATGAAGACCACGACCATGACCATGACCATGGCGATGAGGGGCATGACCACGCCCATGAGCATGGCGAAGGTGACATGCATTTCTGGCTCGATCCGGAAAACGCCAAGCTGATGGTTGCTCAGATCGCTGCCAGCCTGTCGGCTGCCGATCCCGACAATGCCGCCACCTATGCGGCCAATGCCGAAGCAGAGCAGGCGCGCCTCGACGCTCTCACCAGCGAGCTGACAGCGACCCTGGCGCCCCTGTCGGACAAGCCCTTTGTGGTTTTCCACGATGCCTACCAATATTTCGAAAGCCGCTTCGGCCTCACCGTCGCCGGCACCGTGACTGTCTCGCCCGACGTCATGCCGGGAGCCGCCCGCATTGACGAGCTGCGCGCCAAGGTGAGCAATCTGGGCGCCACCTGCGTCTTTGCCGAACCCAATTTCGAGCCCGCCATTGTCAGCACCATTGTCGAGGGCACCGAAGCCCGGGCCGGCACGCTCGACCCTGAAGGCTCGGCTCTCTCGGAAGGACCGGACCTCTATCACCAGCTGCTGCGCGATCTCGCCAGCGGGCTGGTGGACTGCCTGGGCTAGGCTCAACACAGCACCGCGCCATCACACCACCCTAAGACCTTCCCCATCAAGGGAGGGAGGCGAAAGTCTGCCGCCCTGGTGTTCATTGTCTCCTCCTCCCCTTGATGGGAGGGATTGAGGGTAGGGGTCGGCACGCGCCGGGACACCCTCGACGTCCATCTCCCATCCTGTTCAGAACCAACATCCCCCATTCGCGTCCCTTGCGACGTAATGTGCTAACATACCGGAGGTAAAATGCACAAAATTCTCTCTCTCGCCCTGCTTGCCGCCACGGCGCTCAGTGCTCCTGCTTTGGCCGACAAAACCCATGCCTGGCGTCTCTTCATCGGCGATCACACCGCGCCGGAGGTGACGGCCCTCGATCTCGAAACCGGGAACGCTGTCGCCACCTTCGCGCTGGCTAGCCCTGCCAGTCTCTACGCCGCTGATGGCGCCGTGTTTGCCGTGCAGGGGGCCGGAAACCTGGTTTCGGCCATCGATTCCGGCATCGCCATCGATGATCATGGTGACCATGGCGACATCGAAGTGACCGAACCCAGGCTGGTGGACGCCACGCTCACAGGCGACAAACCGGCCCATTTCGTCGAACACGACGGCAAGGTCGCCATGTTCTTCGACGGCTCGGGTCTCGTGAACCTGTTCGATCCCTATGCCTGGGCGCATGACGGCGCGCTGGCCACCACGGTGCTCGATAGCGGCACGGCCCATCATGGCGTGGCCATTCCCTGGGGGGATTTTACCCTGGTTTCGGTCGCCGATGCCGATGACGAGAAGAAGCCGCGCCTTGGTCTCAATGTGCTCGATGCCGAGGGCAATGTGGTGGGTGACACCCATCCGTGCCCGGACCTGCATGGCGAGGCCACTTCTGGCAATATCACTGTTGTGGGTTGCGGCGATGGGCTGCTGGTCATCTCCGGCTCGGGCGAGCCGAGGGTCGAAAAAATCGACTATGCCGGCCTGCCGGAAGGCAAGTCGACTACACTGATCGGCGGGCAGGGGCTGCAGTACTTCCTCGGCAATTACGGGGCCGACAAGGTGGTCATCGTCGATCCTGCCGAAGCCGAACCCTATCGCCTTGTCGACCTGCCCACGCGCCGCGTGCATTTCGTCACCGATCCGGTGCGGCCCAAGTTTGCCTATATCTTCACCGAGGACGGCCAGTTGCGCCAACTGGACGTCACCACGGGCGAACTGGTCCGCTCAGTTACCGTCACCGGGCCCTATTCCATGGATGGCGAATGGAGCCTGCCGCGTCCGCGCCTGGCCGTTGCCGGCGACGTCATCGCCGTGACCGACCCCAATGAAGGCAAGGTGCATGTCGTAGACGCCGAAAGCTTCGAGATCGAGCGCGCCATTGCCGTGGACGGTCTGCCCTACACCATCGTCGCCGTCGGTGGCTCGGGCACGGTTCACTGAATAAGGCACGCTCTAGCCATCCATCGTCACCACCGGGCTTGTCCCGGTGGTCCACGCTTTCGCAAGGTGGATTGCCGGGGCAGGCCCGGCAATGACGGTTAACGCGGGTCGCTGGCCCTACTTCAGCGGCCCCTTGAAGATGAAAAAGGCGCCCAGGCCGATGAAGCCGAACCCGATGGCATGGTTCCAGGTGAGCTTCTCGCCCAGATAAAGCACGGCGAACAGCGCAAAGACCGAGAGCGAAATGACTTCCTGAATGGTCTTGAGCTCGGCCGCCGAATAGACCTCGTGGCCGATCCGGTTGGCCGGAATGGCCAGCCAATACTCGAAAAAGGCTATGCCCCAGCTGATCAGCACCACGGCCCACAGCGCGAAACTGTGGAATTTCAAGTGCCAGTACCAGGCAAAGGTCATGAAGATGTTGGAGGCGATCAGCAGCCCGATTGGGGCGAGCGTGGCAAAGTTGAAGCCCAATTTATCACCAGAATTGCAGCGAATCGGCCCGCGTCACGGCCGCTTTCGCTTCTCTTCCGTCGCCGCCGCGATCTTGGCAAGAACCCTTAACGCAGGTGCCTGGTCGGCTGCTCAAGCGCGAAGATTTCGTCGCTGACATTGTCGAGCTGTTTGCGCACCAGAAGCTGCGCGTCGTAGATCCCGCGATTGTAGAAATAGGCGCCCATCTTTTCGGCGAAGAACTGCATCAGCATTTCCGCCGGAATGGCGCCGATCGTCTGGTCGAGCTCGTGGCGGAAATAGTCCTGGATCTCCCCGACAATGGCCTTGGTTTCCTCGCGGCTGAAGGTAATGGGTTTCATGCAATGGGCCTCGATGAAGGGTTCAGCGCCCGTTCATATCGCGAGTCGCTTCTTGTCGGGCGTCATAACCTGCGCCAATCTGGCGCTGCCCGAGGAGATCCCGTCAGATGCCCGCCCGCCTTCTGCTTGCCGCGCTCGCCCTGCCGCTTGTCATTGCCCCCGCTGCCGCCAAGGACAAACCGCCGCGCGATCAGGTAGTCTGCGAGGGCGCCTTTGCCATGGATAGTTCCGAGGCAAGGCTGATCGAAATCTATGGCGCCGACAATGTCTGGACCGGCACCGTGCCCGGACCGGAAGGAACCGAAATGCTGGGCACAAGGGTCTATCCCGATGACCCTGATCGCATGCTCGAATTTTCCTGGTGGGACGAGGAGAAGCGCGAGGGACTGGGCAATGTCGACCTGCCACCGACCCTGGCCGCGCCCGGTGGCATCCGCCAGGGCATGACCGTCGTGGAAGTGGCCGACATCAATGGCGAACCCTTCCGGCTCAATGGCTTTGGCTGGGACTATGGCGGTTTTGCCAGCTTCCCCAGCGGCGCCCTGTCAGAGCTGCCGGGCGGCTGCTACCTGTCGGTGCGCTTCACGCCGGGCGACGAGCCGGTCAAGGTCAATACCGATGCGATCTATGGCGATGTTGAGCTCCAGTCCACCGAGCCCCTGCTCGAAACGGTCGGCGCCTATGTCTATGCGGTGTCCCTGGGCTATCCCCATCCCGATTTCCGCGATTGACCCCGCCCGCCTCCAGGGCGTAATCCTGACAGTGCAAAGGTTCCCCGCGCGTAACTGTGCAAGGGGATCAAAAGGGAACACGGTGCGGCGTACCCATAAGGGACCAAATCCGTGGCTGCCCCCGCAACTGTAAGCGGTGGGCGCTCTCATTTGCCACTGGATTCGTCGAATTCCGGGAAGGCGAGGGCGCTGTATTCACCGTGAGCCAGGAGACCTGCCCTTGCCCTGAGCAATCAGGATAATCGGACCCTTTGCGGTCCATCCTATTCCGCGCACGGAGGGTGCCATATGAATACGCCTGCGGTTTCGACCGGTCTCAATTCCCTTTCCCTGTCCCAGCGTCTCATCGCCGGTGTCCTGGCATTCATGCTGGGCATGACCCTGCTCGTCGGCACCGGTTTTGCCGGCGACTTCCGCCTGCACAACGGCGCGCATGACACCCGTCACGCCATGGGCTTCCCCTGCCACTGAGGCCGGGCTGCGGCGCCGCCGGCGCCTCTGGGAAAATGAGGGAAAAATGTTCCGCAATCTGTTTCTGGCTGCGCTGGTCGCAGCCCTTTGTGCTGGCTTGGCCACATCGGCTTTCCAGGCCTGGCGCGTCACCCCGCTGATCTTCGCTGCCGAGAGCTATGAAGGCACCGGCGCGGAAGTTCATGTCCACGCCGAGGGCACGGATGAAGCCGCGCCCGCCGCCGCCCATGAGCATGCCGAAGACGAATGGGCGCCCCAGGATGGTTTGGAGCGCACAACGTATACGGTCGTTTCCAACATCCTGATGGCCGCGGGCTATGCGCTCATCATCGGCGCCGTCTCGGTGGTCTTCAACCTGCCGATCACCTTCGCCAATGGCCTCTATTGGGGCGTCGCGGGTTTTGCCGCCTTCACCCTCGCGCCCGCGCTCGGCCTGCCCCCGGGCATGCCCGGCATGCCGGTGGCCGATACGCTGGCCCGCCAGGTCTGGTGGTTCACCGCTGCCCTTTCCACCGGCGCGGCCTTCATCGTCGTGGCGAAGTTCCGTGCGCCCTGGGCCCTGGCCCTTGCTGTCGCCCTGGTGCTGCTGCCCCAGCTCATCTCCGCTCCGGTTGCCCCCAGCGACCCCACCGGCGTGCCGCCGCGCCTCACCGCCGAATTTGTGTCGGCCGTGCTCTACAATGGCGCCATCTTCTGGGTCGTGCTCGGCCTCGCCTTTGGCCGCATGGCCGACTATCTGGCCGCCCGTCCGGCCGCTATTCCAACTGGAGCGCGCGCATGACTGCCAAGATCCCTACCACCGTCATCACCGGCTTTCTCGGCGCGGGCAAGACCACGCTCGTGCGCCATATGCTGGCGCATGCCCCCAAGGGCAAGCGCATCGCGCTGATCATCAACGAGTTCGGCGATCTTGGCGTCGACAAGGACATCCTGGCCGGTTGCGGCGACGAGACCTGCCGCGAAGAGGACATGGTCGAGCTCTCCAACGGCTGCATCTGCTGCACTGTGGCCGATGAATTCATCCCAACCATGCAGGCGCTGCTCGCCCGCGACGAAAAGTTCGATCATATCGTCATCGAAACCTCGGGTCTGGCCCTGCCGCAGCCCTTGATCCGCGCTTTCAACTGGCCCGAGATCAAGGCCCAGGTGACCATCGACGGTGTCGTCACCGTCGCCGACGCGGCGGCGCTGTCCGAAGGGCGGTTCGCCAGCGACGAAGCCGCGGTCGATGCCCAGCGCCGTAAGGACGAAATGCTCGACCACGAGACGCCTCTGGGCGAACTTTTCGAGGACCAGCTTTCCGCCGCCGACATGGTCATCATCAACAAGACCGACCTTGTCGACGCCGCCATGCTCGACACGGTCGAAAAGAACATTCGCGCCGAACTCCGGCCCGGCGTCGGCGTCATCAGAGCCGCCAATGGCCATGTCGACATCACCGCGCTGCTCGGGCTCGGCATGTCCTCCGAGGACGACATCGCCAACCGCCCCAGCCATCACGAGCTGGAGCACGGCGGGGAAACTCACGAGCACGACGATTTCGACAGCTTTTCGCTCACGCTCGACGCCATCCAGGGCAAGGATCACCTCCTCGCCACGATCGAGGACACGATCAGGGCCCATGATGTGCTAAGGTTGAAGGGCTTTGCCGCCGTGCCGGGCGCCGCGGCCCGTCTTGCCATCCAGGCCGTCGGGCCGCGCGTTACCGCCTATTTCGACCGGCCGTGGAAGCCCGATGAAGCCAGGGTGACCTCGCTGGTCGTCATCGGCGAAAGCCCGCTTGATCGCGCTGCCATCTCCCAAAGCCTCCGGCACGCCGTTGCATGACCAAGCTTCCCGCCAGCATCGAGAGACCCGGACGCGGCCGTCTGGCCGCCATCGTCCTGCTCGGTCCGCTGGCGGGCGCCTTCGCCCTTTTGGCCCCGCAGCTGCTGCTCGACCAACCCGCGGTCTATCCCTCTGAATATGCGGACATGACTGTCTTTTTCGTCGTGTTCAGCTATCTGCTCGGCCTTGTTCCCGCCTTGCTTGCTGCCATCGTCTTCTGGTTGACCTATCCACGGCTGTGCTCTTTGCCCTGGCCGCTTTTTCTCCTGGCATGTCTGGCTATCGGTGCCTTGTGCGGCGCTATCGGCGTCACCCTGACCACCTCCGCGCTGGAGCGTCAGTTCATCCTCGCCGTCCCGATCGTAGCGATGGGTGCCTTCGTGGGGGCCGTGGCTCTGGCTGTCACCGCCATGCCCTTCCGGTCGAGGCCGGCCTGATGCATCTCCTTTCCGCTCAGGCTGGCGCCATCCAGCAGGAAGGCGAGGCCATCGACCTCGCCCAGTCCCCCGGCGCCTACATTTTTGCGTCCTCTGCCGATAGCGAACTGGCCATGCTGGCCGGCGCCGCCGACCGGGCAGGGGAGGCCGAACTCCGCCTCGCCAATACGCTCAGGCTTTCCAACAATCTTTCCGTCGACATGTGGCTGGAGAGAACCGTCGCCCATGCCAGGCTGGTCGTCCTGCGCCTCATCGGCGGCGCCGCCTATTTCCAGTATGGGGTCGACGAACTGACCGCCCTCTGCGCCACGAAGCGCATTCCGCTGGTCCTGCTCCCTGGCGACGCCAATCCGGACCCGATCCTGCAGTCGCGGTCGACCATCCACCCCGATGACTGGACCACCCTCCACCGCCTCTTCATATCAGGCGGCCCCGACAATGCCGACGCGATCCTGTCTGCGTTGTCGGCGTTGGCCAACCCCTCATCCGGCGCTGCGCGCCACCTTCTCCCACAAGGGGAGAAGGAAAGCCGGGAGAGTGCCGCTTCTGCGATGCCTCCCTCTCCCCTCGTGGCAGAGGGTGCCCGAAGGGCGGGTGAGGGGGCCTTCCTATCAGGCACACTACCAAAGCCCTTCCCCCGCTTCGGCCTCTGGCACCCCAAATCCGGCATGACCGATGAGACGGGTCTTCGCGCCCTGCACGCCGCCAATGCTCCCCACATCCCCATCCTCTTCTACCGAGCCGCCCTCGAAGGCGCCGGCACCGCCACGCTCGAAGCCCTGATCGCCGAACTCGAGGGCCGCGGCCTCGCCCCCGTGCCGCTGCTGGTCTCCTCGCTCAAGGAAGCGCCCTGCGTCCGCTTCGTGCAGAACGCGCTCGCCGCCTTCCCACCCGCGGCCATCTTCAATCTTACCGCCTTCGCGCTGGGCGTGGCCGATCTCGACGACAAGGCCAATCCCTTCTCGGGCACCGACGCCCCCATCATCCAGCTCATCCAGTCCGGTCGCTCCGAGGCGCAGTGGCAAGCCGACCCGCAGGGCCTCTCGTCGAAAGACATGGCCATGTATCTGGTCATGCCCGAAGTTGATGGCCGCATCGGCGGGCTGCTGGTGGGCCACAAGGCCGACGCCGTCTGGCACGAGCGCTGCCAGGTTCCGCTCTCGGCCTATGCGCCTGACCACGGCGGCATCAGCCGCGCCGTCGACCTTGCCCTCAATTGGGCCCGCCTCCGCGCCACGCCACGAGCCGACCGCCGCATCGCCATTGTCCTTGCCAACTATCCCATCCGCGACGGCCGCCTCGCCAACGGCGTCGGCTACGACGCACCGGAGTCGACCGTGCGCATGCTGATGGAACTGGAGCGGGCGGGATATGAACTCGGCTCCTCTTATTCCTCTCCCCCTCGGGGAGAGGTGGCCCGGCAAAGCCGGGTCGGTGAGGGGGATGCCGAAGCGACTGCCGACGGCGGTTATCCGACTTCCTCCACCGACCTCATCGCCCTTCTTCAATCCGGCCCCACCAACGCCAATCCGCAGCGCGGCTCTTCCGGCGCCGTGCTCCCGCTCGCCCGCTATGCCGAACTCTTCGCCGCTCTCCCCGAGGAAATCCGCGCCGCCGTCACCGCCCGCTGGGGCGATCCCGCAACCGACCCCTTCATCCGTGAAGCCGCCTTCCACCTCCCGGCCCATCGCTTCGGCAATGTCACCATCCTGCTCCAGCCCGCGCGCGGCTGGCAGCTCGACGAGACCGCGAACTACCACGATCCCCATCTGGTCCCGCCGCACGCCTACATTGCCGCCTATCTCTGGCTGCGCCACGACTTCGGCGCCCATGCGCTCATTCACAATGGCAAGCATGGCACGCTCGAATGGCTTCCCGGCAAGTCGGCGGCGCTCGATGCCGATTGCTATCCCGATGCGCTCTGGGGTCAGCTGCCCCATCTCTATCCGTTCATCGTCAACGATCCGGGCGAGGGCACGCAGGCCAAGCGTCGCACCGGCGCCGTCATCATCGATCATCTGGTGCCGCCGCTGACCCGCGCCGAAACCTATGGACCGCTCAAGGACCTCGAAGCGCTCCTCGACGAATACTATGCCGCCTCAGGCATGGACCGGCGGCGGCTCGCCGATCTCCGGCGACGCATTCTCGATTTCGTTGCCGACAGCCGCCTCGATCAGGACATCGGTCTGCCCGAAGGCGAGACCGAGGCCCTGATCAAGATCGACAACTTCCTCTGTGACTTGAAGGAAGCGCAGATTCGCGACGGATTGCATGTCTTCGGGTCTTCGCCAGAGGGAGGGATGGCGCGAGACCTTGCCGTCGCATTGGCCAGAGTGCCACGCGGTGAATCCCCCGGGGACAACTCGCTGATCCGCGCCTTGGCAGATGACCTGAAACTCGGCTTTGACCCGCTGACGGCCAAGCTCGGCGAGCCCTGGACCGGGCCTCATCTCGATATCTCTACCACCCACTGCACCGCCCTCGGGCTCGACCCGAGAGCCGCTCACAGCCCTGTGGATGCTGCGGCAGGCCCTCGGATCAAGTCCGAGGGCGGAACCGTGAGCGTGGAGGCATCCGCTCCTTCGTCTCCCTCCCCCTTGTGGGGAGGGATCAAGGGTGGGGGTGGGCCACGCACCGTTGGCCAAGTCGTCGAACACCTCGAACACCTCGCCGCCTACCTCGTCTCCGGCGCCATGGCGTGCCCCGAATACTGGCCCGCCACGCGCGCCGTTCTCGACACCGTCGAAACCCTCATCAAGCCGCGCCTCGCCGCCTCCGGCCCGGCCGAAATGTCAGCCTTCCTCGATGCACTCGACGGAAAATTCATCGCCCCCGGCCCCTCCGGCGCGCCCTCGCGCGGGCGGCTCGACGTGCTGCCCACGGGCCGCAATTTCTACTCCGTCGATGCCCGCGCCGTGCCCACGCCCAGTGCGTGGGAGCTGGGCCGCAAATCCGCCGAAAGCCTGGTCCTGCGCCACCTGCAGGATCATGGACATCATCTGCGCGCCGTTGCCCTCTCGGTCTGGGGCACGGCCAACATGCGCACCGGGGGCGACGACATTGCCCAGGCCATGGCGCTGATCGGCGCCAGGCCCACCTGGGATCCCGGCTCGCTCCGCGTATCGGGCTATGAGATCGTCCCGCTGGCCAAACTCGGCCGCCCGCGCGTCGACGTCACGCTGAGGATTTCCGGCTTCTTCCGCGACGCTTTCCCTGCCCAGATCGCCCTGTTCGACCGCGCGGTGAGAGCCATCGGTGCGCTGGACGAACCCGAGGACGACAATCCCATCGCTGCCAGAATGCGCGCCGAAGCGCTGGGCCTGATGGCGTCGGGCCAGTCGGAACGCGAAGCGTCCCTGGAAGCCGGCGCCCGAATTTTCGGCTCAAGACCCGGCACCTATGGCGTAGGGCTCGGCCAGCTCATAGACACCGGCAAATGGTCAGGCAAGGCCGACCTTGCCGCAGCCGCGCTGAGCTGGGGCCAATATGCCTATGGCGCCACCATGGCGGGCCTGCCCATGCAGGATCGTTGCCGCGCCCGCCTCGGCACCATCGACGCCGTCATCCACAATCAGGACAATCGCGAGCACGACCTGCTCGACTCAGACAATTACTACCAGTTCGAAGGTGGGCTTTCCGTCGCCGCCGAAACGCTATCCGGCGTGAAGCCTGCCGCCTATCACAACGACCATTCCCGCCCGGAAAGGCCGAAGATTCGTACGCTGGAGGAGGAAATCAGCCACGTCATGCGCTCGCGCGTGGTCAATCCGAAATGGCTCGCCGGCATGATGCGCCACGGCTATCGCGGCGCCTTTGAAATCATCGCCACGGTTGATTTCATGTTCGCCTTCGCCGCGACGTCGGGCGCGGTGAAAACCCACCACTTCGATCTGGCCTTCGAGGCCTTTGTCGAGGACGATACGGTGCGTGATTTCCTCAAGGCGTCCAACCGCTTCGGCTATGACGAGCTGATTGCCAAGTTCAATGAAGCCCGACAGCGCGGCCTCTGGTCGCCCCGCTCCAATTCCGTCTTTGTCTATCTGGAGGACACGCCATGACCGACACGCCCGAAAAGCCCTTCAAGAAGACCGATCTCATGACCGAGGCCGAGCGCGATGCCTATCATGCCGAAAAGATGAAGAAGAAGAAGGCGGCGCGCGACAAGATCCTCTCCACCAAGACCGAGGAAAAGGGCCTGCTCATCGTCCATACCGGCAAGGGCAAGGGCAAGTCGACGGCGGCCTTCGGCATGGTCTTCCGAGCCATCGGCAATGGCATGCGCGTCGGCGTCGTGCAGTTCGTCAAGGGCGTCTGGAATACCGGCGAGCGCGATGTGCTCGACAAATTCCCTGACCAGGTGACCATCAATGCCATGGGCGAGGGCTTCACCTGGGACGTGGCCGACCGCCAGCGCGATCTGGCCGCCGCGCGCAAGGCCTGGGACCAGGCCAGGGCGCTGATCGCTGACCCTGGCTATGACATGGTGCTGCTCGACGAACTCAATATCTGCCTGCGCTACGACTACCTGCCCATCGAGGAAGTGGTCGAAGCGCTCAAGCACAAGCCGGCGGACAAGCATGTGATCGTCACGGGCCGCAATGCCAAGGACGAGTTGATCGAGATTGCCGATCTGGTCACCGAAATGACCGAGATCAAGCATCACTTCCGGGCCGGCGTGAAGGCGCAGAAGGGCATCGAGTTCTAGGACGATTCATTGCCCGTGGGACGCCATGCACTTGTCCCGGGACAGGATTTGCGCGACCCTTCCTCATGCCCGAGGGAGGTTCACATGACCATCTTCATAACCATTCTCAGCGGGGTATCGCTGATCTGCGGGGCAGGGGTGCTGCTCTCTGGTCTGGGAGCCTTTGGTTTCGTGTTCCCCGGCCAGGCGCAGTCGATGATCCTGATGGGCCTGGCGCTGATGATCGTCGGCTTCGTTGGCGTCTGGCTGGCGCGGCGCGCCTCGTCCTAGCAGTCGCTGGCCATCAGGGAGCGGTTCAGCCCGTCGATCACGGCATCGGTGGGCGCCAGGTCACGGATATTGTACTCCAGAGCATAGGCGGCATAGCTGGCGCCATCGCAAAGCACGATCATCCGCTGATAGAGGATGCGGTGGTCCCGCTGGCCCGAGAACACGCTCCATTGCGGCGTTGAGGCCTGATAGCTGATCGACCAGCCATCGACGCCTGCCCACTCCTGCCGCTGGCTCACTTCCGCTTCAAAGCTCTCAAGCAAGTGCCCGCCCCAGACGGTGAGCATTTGCTCTGCATCGAGCCGGTAGAAGATCTGCCCGTCGCCATTGTCGCTTTCGCCCTGGCCCGAAAAGCCGGGCGGCACATCGGTCTCATAGCCAAAGCGCGCATTGGCATAGTGCTCCCAATACTGCGCCAGGGCAGGGGAGGCTGAAAGCACGAGGGCGAGGATTGCATAGAGCCGAATGCACATGCCGGAACTGTGCCCACAACGCCCCTGCGTCGCAAGCGGGCTGGGGTATTGCACTATCGTTTTTGAAGCGCCGCTGTCGCTCCCTCCCCCTCGCGGGGAGGGTTGGGGTAGGGGCTCACCACCCTACAGAACAACAATTCCGGAATGCTTGGCCTTTTCCTCGGGCTCCACATGGATGGTGATCTGCACATCTTCGACTGCCTCGCGGAGCTTGGCTTCGATCCCATCGCAAATGGCGTGGGCCGCATCGACGCTCATCGAGCCGGGCACCACCAGATGGAAATCGATAAAGGTCATCTTGCCCGCCTGCCGCGTGCGGATGTCGTGGGCCTCCAGTGCCCCGTCGGCATTGCAGGCGATGACCTCGCGAATGGTCTTCTGCGTCTCTGATGGCACGGCCACGTCCATCAGGCCTCCCACACTCTCGCGGATCACGCCCCAGCCCGACCACAGGATATTGAGCGCCACGAGGGCCGCCAGCACGGCGTCGAGCTGCGCAAATCCGGTGGCAAAGACCAGCGCCAGGCCGATCAGCACGCCGATGGTCGAGACCACATCGGTCATCAGATGCTTGCCATCGGCCTCGATGGCCGGCGAGCGCGCCTTGCGGCCATGTCGGATCAGCACCTGCGCCCACACCACATTGATGATCGTCGCGACGACGCTGATCGCCAGGCCCTCGATTGGCGCCGAGGGCATTTCGGGGTTGAGGAACCCGAAGAACGCCTCGCGCAGGATCAGGATGGCGGCGACAATGATCATCACACCGACGATGACTGCCGAAAAATACTCGGCTTTGTGATAGCCATAGGGCAGGGCTGCATCGGCCGGGCGCTGGGCCAGCCGCACAGCCACGAGCGCGACAATGGCCGTCACCACATTGACGATGGACTCGAGCGCGTCGGAATAGAGCGCCACCGAACCGGTGAGCCACCAGGCCAGGAACTTGAGGCCGAGCACGATGAGGCCGACGACGAGACTCGACGCCGCGATTGCGACGGTCTTGTTGGTGATGGCCATGTCGGGCGCCCCATGCCTGGTTAAGAGCCTGCCATAGCGGAGCCTCGGCGCTCCCGCAAGTGCTTGTATTTGCAAACGATTTTCAGAAGCATTCCGATCTGACGGCCCAGCCCGCCACGTCCCGGCCAAGCCTTTGATTGACCACGCCCTTTGCCGGTCCTAGAACCAATCTCAGCGCAGCGTTCCCCTGATGGAACTGAAGAGAGCTCGGTGCGGTCGACCCAGTTGCGGGACCAAATCCGGGGCTGTTCCGGTTTTTGAGCGAACCTGCCTCGTATTGATCGAGGCGAAAGATGATTGATCCACGTGGCGGACCGTCCGCTCATCCAGCTTTGGACCGCCCCGGCCTTGTCGCCGGCATTGGCCTGCGCACCCGCGCCAGCGCGTCCGATGTGTTGTCCCTGCTCGATACCAGCCTCACCCATATACACGCCGACCGCACCGACCTTGTCGCGCTGGTGACCTTGGATGCAAGAGGCGACCATCCGGCGCTGCGCTCTGCCGCCGAAGCACTCGGCCTGCCCGTCCTCGCCCTGCCGCCGGCTGACCTGACGCGCGACGTACCCAATCCCTCGCCGGTAGTGGCCGTTCTTGCCGACGTCGCCTCGGTGGCGGAGGCGGCGGCCCTTGCCTTTGGTCCGCTCGTCCTCGAAAAGCAGCGCAGCGCCAACTGCACCTGCGCCCTTGCGCGCTACACCCCGTCGAGGTCCAGGGCCGCCAGTGCCTCCTCGACACTGGCCACGTCCAGCGCGGGACCATAGAAAGGCCGCGCGATCATGATCACCACGACACCCAGTTGCCGCGCCGCTTCCAGCTTGGCTGCGGTCTGCCCACCGCCCGAATTCTTGCTGACCAGGTGGGTAATGCCGTGACGCCGCATCAATGCCAGTTCATCCTCGATCCCATAGGGCGGGCGGCTGACAATCAGGTCGGCATGGTCGGGCAATGGCGCTTCCGGCGCCTCGATCACGCGCACATGCACATGGCAGTCGGCGCGCTCGAGAAATATGGGCAGGCCCGTATGTCCGGTGGTGAGCAGCACATCGGCGCCCGGCGGCAGCGCGTCGGCTGCCTCCTGCACCGAATTCACATGCACCCAGTTCGGCTGCGGCTCCCATTGCGGGCGCATATAGCGCACCAGTGGCACGCCTGTCGCCTTGGACGCGGCCACGGCATTGACCGAGATCAGCCCGGCATAGGGGTGTGTCGCGTCGACCAGCCGTTCGATTTTTGCTGCGCGCAGATAGGCGCAAAGGCCGGGGATGCCGCCGAAAGGCCCCATGCGCAACCCGCCCTCGGGCAGGATCGGGTCCTGGGTCCGTCCAGCCAGAGAGGTGATGACATCATGCCCCTCTGCCACCAGCCGGTTGGCCAGCTGCCGCGCGTCTGCAGTCCCCCCAAGGATCAGGATTTTCATGCGTTGAGGCCCATTTTTGTGTCGCACATTGCCTGTGCCAAAGCCCCATCACAAGTCCATGACAAAGGTGTCAGTGACAGGGCTTTGGAGCGCGCCCGCCGCGTATACCGGGCTGCCCTCGGGCTCGACCCGAGGGCCTCTGGCCGGTTGCGCGGAGGCCGGAGTTCATCGCCTCCCTCCCCCCTGTGGAGAGGGAATGAGGGTGGGGGCATGCGATCTTGACGAACGACCACCTCTCCCAGCTCACCACCGCCGACTTCCCGCCCTTCCTGCCCGGCTCCGTCTGGCTGGTCGGCGCCGGCCCTGGTGGGCCGGGCCTTCTCACCCTGCTCGCTTTCCATGCCTTGGGGGAGGCCGATGTCATCGTCCACGACGCGCTCGTCTCGCCCGAAATCCTGAAACTCGCGCCAGATCATGTCGAGCGCATCCATGCCGGCAAGCGCGGCGGCAAGCCGTCACCCAGGCAGGCCGACATCACCATCCGCCTGATCGAGCTGGCGCGGCAGGGCAAGAAGGTGCTGCGCCTCAAGGGCGGCGAACCCTTCATGTTCGGCCGTGGTGGCGAGGAAGCAGGCGAGCTGTTCCGGTCGGGCATTCCGTTCCGCATCGTGCCGGGCATTTCCTCGGGGCTTGGCGGCCTCGCCTATGCGGGCCTCCCGGTCACCCATCGCGACACCAATCAGACGGTGCTCTTCCTCACCGGCCACGATGAAACCGGTGCCGTGCCCAGCGCCATCGATTGGCCCGCCGTTGCCGGCGCGGCGCAGGTCCTTGTGATGTTCATGGCCGTCAAGCACCTGCCCACCATCGCCGCCCGATTGCTGGCAGCCGGCCGGGGCCACGACGAGGCGCTGACCGTCGTGTCCAATGTCGCCCATCCGAGCCAGTCCGTGCTGGAAACCACCCTCGGCGCCGCCACCGCTCCCCTCGACGTGCCCACCCCCGCAATCGTCGTCCTCGGCCCCGTCGCCCGTTTCCGCGACCAGCTCGACTGGTATGTCGGGGAGGCCAGGAGGCATGTCTTTGGCTAGTCTTGTGCCGCCCCCACCCAACCTCCCCCTGATAGGGGGAGGATCCCATCGTGCGGGCAACAATTTTTGCGCAACACCGGTCCACCCCTCCCCCTATCAGGTGGAGGCCGGGTGGGGGTACTCTGGAGGAACGCCATGATTCCCCCCACCGGCTTCCTCATCGCCGCCCCACGCTCCGGCTCGGGCAAAACCACTGTTACCCTCGGTCTCCTTGCGGCCCTGCGTCGCCGGGGCCTGGTCGTCGCTCCCGCCAAGACCGGGCCCGACTATATCGACCCGGCCTTTCTCGGCCGCGCCGCCGGGCGCGAAGCCATCAATCTCGATCCGTGGGCCATGGATGCGGGACAGGTGAGGGCTCTTGCCGCCCAGCACGCCACCGGCGCCGATCACCTCATCGTCGAAGGCGTCATGGGGCTGTTCGATGCCGCCGCCGACGGGCAGGGCTCCACCGCCGACCTCGCCGAAACCCTTGGCCTGCCGGTGATTTTTGTCGTCGATGCCGACCGCCAGAGCCAGTCTGTCGCCGCGCTGGTGCACGGCTTTGCCCATTGGCGCCCCGGCGTGCGCATCGCCGGCCTCATCCTCAATCGCGTCGCCAGCGCCCGGCATGAGCGCATGCTGGTCGCGGCCCTCAAACCCACCGGTATTCCCCTGCTCGGCGCCATTCCGCGTCGCGACGAACTCATCGTGCCCGAACGTCATCTGGGTCTCGTCCTGCCCGGCGAGATGACGAGCTTCGAAACCTTCCTCGACACCGCAGCCGAAGCCGTCGCCGATTTCATCGATCTCGGCGCACTGATGACGCTCGCCGCGCCAGTCACCTCCGCCGACACCCTCCCCAAGGCCCTGCCGCCCCTCGGGCAGCGCATGTCCATCGCCCGCGACGCCGCCTTTGCCTTCCTCTACCCGCATCTGCTCGATGGCTGGCGCGCTGCCGGGGCGGAATTGTCCTTCTTCTCGCCGCTGGCCAACGAGGCGCCGTCGCTTGATGCCGATGCCGTCTTCCTGCCCGGCGGCTATCCAGAACTCCACGGCCCAGCCCTTGCAGCGGCCACCCAGTTCCATGCCGGCCTCCGCGCCGCCCGCGATCGCGATGCGCTGATCTATGGCGAGTGCGGGGGCTTCATGGTCCTGGGCGAGGCGCTGGTCGACAAATCCGGCGCTAGCCACGCCATGCCCGGCCTCCTGCCTGTGACTACGCGCATCGACCGCCCCAAGCGCGTCCTCGGCTATCGCCGTCTTCTGCATGAAAGCGCTCTGCCCTGGCCCGCCGGCCTCAACGGCCACGAATTCCACTATTCCTCGGCCAGGCAGACCGGCTTGCCACCGCTCTTCGAAGCCCTCGACGCCGAAGGCATCCGCCAATTGCCCATGGGCGCCCAACTCGGCCGCGTCATGGGCTCTTACGCCCATGTCATTGCGGGGGCCTAGGCCTTGGTGCCCATTTGACCTTGCAATGACCACCCCCATCGTCACCACCGGGCTTGTCCCGGTGGTCCATGCGATGCCATGACAAACTGGATTGCCCGGACAAGCCCGGCAATGACGATGAGTGGGGACATCTGCGTCACATGACCAAAGCCATCATGTTCATGAGCTTCGCGCCGTCCCGCAGGGCCAATCGCGCCGGTGGCGCGATTGGAGGCAAGAAGGCCATGAGCGCTATGCGCGAATGGCGGGGTGCTCCATGACCAAAGCCATCATGTTCATGGGCTTCGCGCCGTCCCGCAGGGCCAGTCGCGCCGGTGGCGCGATTGGAGGCAAGAAGGCCATGAGCGCTATGCGCGAATGGCGGGGTGCTCCATGACCAAAGCCATCATGTTCATGGGCACCGGCTCCGATGTCGGAAAGTCCCTCATCGTCGCCGGCCTCTGCCGGGCGCTGAGCAATCGCGGCCTGTCCGTCGCCCCCTTCAAGCCGCAGAACATGAGCAACAATGCCGCCGTCGCCGCTGATGGCGGCGAGATCGGCCGCGCCCAGGCGCTGCAGGCCCGCGCCGCCCGCCGCGATCCGATCACTGCGATGAACCCGGTGCTGCTGAAACCCGAGGGCGAAACCGGTTCGCAGGTCGTGGTCCGCGGCCAGCGCCGCGCCAGCCTTTCGGCCCGCCAGTATTGGGCCGACCGCGCCCAACTGCTGCCCGAAGTGCTCGCTGCCTTCCATGAATTGGCGGCCACCGCCGATGTCATCCTCGTCGAGGGCGCCGGCAGCGCTTCCGAGGTCAATCTGCGCAAGGGCGACATCGCCAATTTCGGCTTTGCCCGCGCCGCCAATGTCCCGGTCGTGCTCATTGGTGACATACACCGCGGCGGCGTCATCGCCTCCCTGGTCGGCACCATGGCAGTAATCGATCCCGCCGACGCCGCACTGGTTCGCGCCAGTCTCGTCAACCGCTTCTTCGGTGATCCGGCGCTCTTCGCCTCCGGAAAAACCTTCCTCGAAACCCGCATGGGCATGCCCTGCATGGGCCCCGTGCCGCACTTCGCCGATGCCGCAAAACTCCCGGCCGAGGACGCCCTGGCGCTGGAGGATTTTGCGGCGGGGCAGGGCGCCTTCCACATTGCCGTGCCGCGCCTGCCGCGCATCGCCAATTTCGACGATCTCGATCCCCTGCGTGCCGAACCCGGTGTTCGGCTGACGCTGGTGCAACCGGGCGAAGCCATTCCCCGCAATGCCGATCTCGTCCTGCTCCCCGGCTCCAAGGCCACCCGCGCCGACCTTGCGGCCCTGCGCGCCAATGGCTGGGATATCGATATATCGGCCCATCACCGCGCCGGTGGCCGCGTCCTCGGCATCTGCGGCGGCTACCAGATGCTGGGCAAAACCATCTCCGATCCCGACGGCGTCGAGGGCGCTTCCGGAACCAGCCTCGGTCTCGGCCTGATCGATGTCGACACTGTCCTCGCCCCCACAAAGCAACTGCGCCTCGAAACCGCTACCCACCTCGCCTCGGGCGAAGCGCTCAGCGGCTATCACATGCATATGGGCGTCACCTCTGGCCCCGACACGGCCCGCCCCTTCGCCAAGGTCGGCGACGCCCCGGAAGGCGCCATCAGTGCCAATGGCCGCGTCATCGGCACCTATCTCCACGGCCTTTTCTCCGCCGATGGCTTCCGTCGCGCCTTTCTCGGCAGTGCCGCCAGCCCCGATCTCGCCTTCGAGGCCGGGATCGAACTTGCATTGGATGGCTTGGCGAACCATCTCGAAGCCCATATCGATATCGACCGCCTGCTCGGCCTCGCTCATACGCTGGAGACCTGACCCGTGGACCCGCTGATTTCTCCCCTGGCCCTCGCCGTCGAACGACAGGTCGGGTACCCGCAAAGGCTCGTGGATACCATCGGCCATCCGGTCATGTGGTTCGGCAAGCTGATCAGCTTCTGCGAAACCCGCCTCAACACGCCCGATCGCAGCGCCGACCAGCGGCGTCTGGCAGGCATGGTCGCCCTCGGCCTGCTGCTGCTCGCCGTGCTGGTCGTGACGGTGGGCATTCGTACCGTCCTGTCATGGGTGCCGCTGGGCTGGCTCGTGGAAATGCTGCTGGCCACCGCCTTTCTCGCGCAGAAGGAACTGAGCCGCGCTGTCACTGCGGTGGCTGATGCGCTGCGGGAATCTCTCGCTGCTGGCCGCGAAGCGGTGAGCCACGTGGTCGGACGTGACCCGCAGACGCTCGATCAAGCCGGCGTCGCCCGCGCCGCCATCGAAACCCTGGCGGAAAGCACGTCCGACGGTGTCGTTGCGCCGTGGTTCTTCCTGCTTCTCTTCGGCCTCCCCGGAATCGCGCTCTACAAGGCCGTCAACACCGCCGACAGCATGATCGGTCATAGGGATCACCGCTATCGCGACTATGGCTGGTCGGCGGCAAAACTCGATGATGTGCTCAACTGGATCCCGGCACGCCTCAGCGCCGTGCTCATAACTGCCGCCTGCTTCTTCGTGCCCGGTGCCAGCCCCGGCAAGGCTTGGGCCACAGCCCGCCGCGATGCGCCCAAGCATGATTCGCCCAATGCCGGCTGGCCCGAAGCGTCCTTTGCCGGCGCGCTCAATTTCCGCCTCGGCGGCCCGCGCTCCTACGATGGAGAATTGGTCGATCTGCCATCCTTCGGGGACGGCAAGCCCGGCCTTGGCCCCAGTGACATCATGCTGTCCGTGCTGCTCTATCGCCGCACGCTCAACGTCCTCCTGGCCCTCAGCGTCTTCATCGCTTTGGTGATGCTGGTGAGCTAGATAAGCCAATTCGGGCACGGCGCTGCCAATCCCCACCGCACCGCCCTCGGGCTTGACCCGAGGGCCACTCGCCACGACAGCGCAGGCCGTAAAAGGCCCTCGGATCAAGTCCGAGGGCGGCACAGAGTGTGTTTCGATGTCACGCCAGACCGATCCCGAGCCTCAACTCACCATGCCCGGCTGCTCGCCCTTCATGGTCAGCGGCAGCCCGGCAGCGACGAAATAGACATCGTCGCAAATCTCGGCCAGCCGCTGATGCGCGGAGCCGGCAAGGTCGCGAAACGTGCGGGCCATGGCATTGTCGGGCACGATGCCCAGCCCCACCTCGTTGCTGACCAGAATCACCTTGGCGGCCTTGAATTCGACCAGGGTGGCGCACAACTCGCTCACCGCGGTCGCAACATCCTCATTGGCGATCAGCAGATTGGTGATCCACAGGGTCAGGCAATCGACCAGGATGGCGTCATGATCGGCACCCGCCTTGATAATGGCCTGGGGCAGGTCCGTTGGTTCCTCAATCGTGGTGAAGCGACCGCCGCGGCTGGCCTGATGGCTGCGCACCCGGTCACGCATTTCCTCGTCGAGCATATTGGCCGTGGCGAGATAGGCCGGGCGCGCGCCGCTCCGCAAGGTCAGCCTCTCGGCAAAGCCCGTCTTGCCTGAGCGTGCGCCGCCCAGAACCAGACAATGTCGTGTCATGGTGCATTTCCTTTATCGGTCGCGCCGCTGCCCGCCCTCATGCCCCCAGCTTGGTCTCAAACGGGGCCGTGGGGCAAGCCGTTCCACCTCTTTGCCCCCGATGCATGCAAGCGATGCAAAAGCTGCGCTTGGCCCTGCATTTTCTTGGGCCTACTACTTTCGTCTTAGCGCCTTTCGCATTATGGTCCGCGCCGAAATGACCCCCTAGTCTGGGATGCGCCGCAGGGTCCCCTGCCGTTTCCATCCCTTCCATCGACGGAGTTGCCTTTCGTGCCGCGATATTACCTTGGCGTTGATGGTGGTGGCACCAATTGCCGCGTGCGCCTGGCCAACGAGAATCTCGAAACGCTGGCAGAGGTCAAGAACGGCCGCTCCAATCTGCAGATCGACGGCGGCGACCCCGCCTACAAGGCGATCACCGATGGCGCGCGCGACGTGTTCAGGGCCGCCGGCGTGGATTTTGCCGAGGCTGGCAATACCTATGCCTGCTTCGGCATGGCCGGTGGACGCATGGATTCGGCCCGCGCCGAGTTCGCAGCGCGCGACTGGCCGTTTGCCGGCGTGAAAGTCTATGACGATATCGACATTGCCCATGCCGGCGCCCTGGGCGGCGGTGAAGGTGGCGTGGTCATCATCGGCACCGGCTCGGCCGCCATGTCCATTGTCGGCGGCACGCGCTACCAGGCCGGTGGCTGGGGCTTCCATATCGGCGACCAGATGAGTGGCGCCATCCTCGGCCGCGAGCTGGCCCGCTACACGGTCGAGGCCGAAGACGGGCTTGTCGAAGGCTCGCCCCTCACCAGGGCCGTGGCCAAGGCGCTGGGCGGCGACAACCAGGGCATCATGACCTGGTCCTTCGCCACGGAAATGGACCTGAAACTTCTCAGCGACGACGGCAGCGAGGGCTGCGACGACGCCCTGATCGGCCGCGCCCCGGGCGAATATGGCAAGCTCATGCCGCTCTGGTTCGACTATCTCGAACAGAACGATCCGGTGGCGCTCAAGCTCCTCGACATCCAGCTGGGCTATATCGACACCTATGTGCGCTGGTTCAAATCGCACGGCGCCGCGGTCATGGCCATTGTCGGCGGGCTGGGGCAACGCCTCTATCCGCGCCTGCAGCAGCATTACGGCGATTTCGTCGCCCTGCCCAAATTCGAACCCCTGCACGGCGCGGTCATCCTCGCCCGTCAGAATTTCGCGTCAAACTAAGGGACCCCGCTCGTGTCCAGCCGTATCATTCCCGTCCAGCCCTTCGACTATGTGGTGTTTGGCGCCACCGGTGATCTGACCAAGCGCAAGCTGATCCCGGCGCTCTATCACCGCTTCAAGGATGGCCAGTTCGACGAGCAGAGCCGCATCATCGGTGCCTCCCGCTCCAAGCTCTCCGAGGCTGATTTCCAGAATTCGGTGGGCGAGGCGATCACCCAGTTCGTCGAAAAGGAATATCAGGACGAGGCCACCATCGCGCGCTTCGTCAAGATCTGCACCTATGTGCCGGTCGATGCGTCCAAGCCCGATGAGTCTGGCGATCTGGGCAAGGCCCTGCGCGACGATCCCAAGGTTGTCCGAGCCTTCTACCTGGCCGTGGCGCCCGATCTGTTCGAGCCCATCGCCGAATATCTCGAAACCAAGAAGCTCTATCGTCGCGACGCCCGCGTCGTCATCGAGAAGCCGCTTGGCCACGACCTCGCCTCGTCCATCGAGATCAATGACGGCGTCGCCAAGATATTCAAGGAAGATCAGGTTTACCGCATCGACCACTATCTCGGCAAAGAGACGGTGCAGAACCTTCTGGCCCTGCGCTTTGCCAATACGCTGTTCGAGCCCATCTGGAATTCGGCCCATATCGATCACGTGCAGCTGACCGTGGCCGAAAGCGTCGGTGCCGGCACCCGGGGCTATTATGACGAGAGCGGCGCCCTCAGGGACATGATCCAGAACCACATGCTGCAGCTGCTCTGCCTTGTGGCCATGGAGCCGCCAGCCAGCGACGACGCCAATGCCCTGCGCGACGAGAAGCTCAAGGTGCTGCGCGCCCTCCGCCCCATCACCAATGGCGAAGTGGCCAAGGAAACCGTGCGCGGCCAGTATCGCGGCGTCAAGTCCGAGACGGCCGCGGTGGCGAGCTACCAGGATGAACTGCCCGAGGACAAGAAGGGCAGCCGCACCGAGACCTTCGTGGCTTTGAAGGCCCATATCGACAACTGGCGCTGGGCCGGCGTGCCCTTCTACCTGCGCACCGGCAAGCGCATGGCAGAGCGCGTGTCGGAAATCTGCATCCAGTTCAAGCCTATTCCGCATTCGATCTTCGATCACGCCGAAGGCGCGCCCAAGGCCAACAAGCTCATCATCCGCCTGCAGCCCGACGAGGGCGTCAAGCTCATGATGATGATCAAGGATCCCGGTCCCGGCGGCATGCGCCTGCGCGAAGTGCCGCTCAACCTCTCCTTCGCCGAAACCTTCTCCGAGCGCACGCCCGAAGCCTATGAACGCCTGCTGCTCGACGTGATACGCGGCAACCAGACCCTCTTCATGCGCCGCGACGAACTCGAGGCCGCCTGGCGCTGGGTCGATCCGATCCGCGACGCCTGGGACCGCGCCTCCGAACCGCCCCAGACCTACACCGCCGGCACCTGGGGTCCCTCCGGCGCCGTCGCCCTCATCGAACGCGACGGCCGCACCTGGTACGAGGGCAGCAATACGTGATGGACGACATGCACACAACGGCGCCGGTGGTACCCCCACCCAGCCTGCCCCTGACAGGGGGAGGGGCGCAACTGTGGTGCACAACGTTCGCCGCCCACTCGATCAATCCCTCCCCCTCCTTCAGGGGGAGGCTAGGTGGGGGTTCCTGCCCGCCGTACCATAGCTGGAAGTCCACGCCATGACCCTCGACCGCCGCAGCTTTGCCGACAAGCCGACCCTCGCCAGGGAACTCGCCGAGGCCGTTGCCGAGCGCATCAATGCCGCCATTGCCGAGCGCGGTTCGGCGTCCATTGCCGTCAGCGGCGGGTCGACCCCGGGCAAGTTCTTCGCCGCTTTGGGCAAGACCAGGTCCATCGACTGGGAAAAAGTCGTGGTCACCCTCGTCGACGAACGCTGGGTGGACGAGACCAATGACCGCTCCAACGCGCTGCTGGTCAATGAGAAGATGCTGCAGGGCCCGGCCGCCGTGGCCCGCTTCTTTCCGCTCTATTCCGGCGGCGACGAACCGACGGCCGAAGCCGTCGCCAGGACCAATGCACTCATGGCCGACCTGCCGCAGCCTTTCGCTGCCGTTATTCTCGGCATGGGCAATGATGGGCATACGGCCTCGTTCTTCCCCGGTGGCGACACGCTTGCCGCGGCGCTCAGCGATCCGGGTCCGACGCTCGCCATCCGCGCCCCCGGCGCGGGCGAGCCGCGCATAACCTTCACCCTGCCGCGCCTGCTTGAAACCGATGGCCTTTACCTTCACATCGAAGGCGACGAAAAGGCCAATGTGCTCGATGCGGCGCTGGGCGAGGGTCCGGTCGAGGACATGCCCATTCGTGCCGTGCTGCGCTCGGGCGCGCCGGTCACAGTTTACTGGTGCCCATAAAGCCCCTGGTTCGGTCCCCAATCGACCGAACTGGCCGCTGACTGGCACCTATATCGATGCAAGGTCTCCGCGCCAGCGGCCCCCCTTTGGCGCGCCCTTGCTCTAGCATTGGAGACTGCCATGACCGTCCGCCAGGCCATACAGGACGTGACCGACCGCATTGCTGCGCGCAGCCGCGACACGCGCCGGGACTATCTCAACCGCATCGATGCCGCGCGCGAGGCGGGCGTCTATCGTGCGGCCCTCTCCTGCGGCAACCTGGCCCACGGCTTTGCCGCCTGTTCCCCTTCGGAGAAGGCGGCCATTGCCGGCAACAAGGCGCTCAATCTCGGCATCGTCACCAGCTACAATGACATGCTGAGCGCCCATCAGCCCTACCAGTTCTATCCTGACATCATCAAGGAAGCGGCTCGCGAGATCGGCGCCACGGCGCAGGTGGCGGGCGGTGTGCCGGCCATGTGCGACGGCGTCACCCAGGGCCAGCCGGGCATGGATCTGAGCCTGTTCAGTCGTGACGTCATCGCCATGTCGACGGCCATTGCCCTCAGCCACAACATGTTCGATGCCGCCGTCTATCTCGGCATCTGCGACAAGATCGTCCCCGGCCTCGTCATCGGCGCCCTCGCCTTCGGGCATCTCCCCGCGGTCTTCATCCCGGCAGGGCCCATGCCCTCGGGCATCCCCAATGACGAAAAGTCCAAAGTTCGCCAGCTCTATGCCGAGGGCAAGGTCGGCCGTGCGGAACTGCTCGAAGCCGAAAGCAAGTCCTATCACTCGGCCGGGACCTGCACCTTCTATGGCACCGCCAATTCCAACCAGATGCTCATGGAAATCATGGGCCTGCACCTGCCCGGCGCCAGCTTCGTCAATCCCGGCACGCCCCTGCGCGATGCGCTGACCCGCGAGGCCACCCGTCGCGCGCTCTCGCTCACCAGCCTTGGCAACAATTATACGCCGATCGGCCATATCCTTGACGAGAAAGCCTTCGTCAACGGCCTCGTAGGCCTGCATGCCACCGGTGGCTCGACCAACCACACCATGCATCTCATCGCCATGGCCGCGGCTGCCGGCATCCAGATCACCTGGGATGACATGAGCGACCTTTCCGACGCCACCCCGCTCCTGGCCCGCGTCTATCCCAATGGCGTCGCCGACGTGAACCATTTCCACGCCGCCGGCGGCATGGGCTACCTGATCAAGGAGCTGCTGGCTGGCGGTTACCTGCATGAGGATGTCAAGACCGTCTGGGGCACGGGTCTGTCTGGCTACACCGTCGAGGCCAAGCTCGGCGAAGAGGGCGGGCTCGCCTTCGAGCCCTCGCCCGAGGAAAGCGCGCTGCCCAAGGTTCTTACGGGCATCAAGGAACCCTTCCAGCAGACGGGTGGTCTCAAGCTTCTTTCCGGTAATCTCGGCCGCTCGGTCATCAAGGTCTCTGCCGTCAAGGAAGAGCACCGCGTCGTCGAGGCGCGTGCCCGCGTCTTCCACGGCCAGGAAGGGCTGCAGCGCGCCTTCAAGGCCGGCGAACTCGATGGCGACATGATCGCCGTGGTCCGCTTCTCCGGCCCCAAGGCACTCGGCATGCCCGAGCTGCACAACCTCACGCCGCCGCTCACCGTCCTTCAGAACCGTGGCTTCAAGGTGGCTCTGGTCACCGACGGGCGCATGTCCGGCGCTTCGGGCAAGGTCCCGGCGGCCATCCACATGACCCCGGAAGCCGTCGATGGCGGTCCCATCAGCAAGATCCGCGACGGTGATCTCATCCGCCTCGACGCCAATGAGGGCACGCTGACCTTCCTGGGCGACGAGAAGGAATTCTTCTCCCGCACCCCCGCCACCGAAGACCTGCGTTCCCAGCATTTCGGCATGGGCCGCGAACTCTTCGAAGGCTTCCGCCACCTCGTCGGCGTCGCCGACAAGGGCGCGAGTGTGTTTGGCTAGAGAACCCGTTCCCAAACAGTTCCGCCCTCGGGCCTGACCCGAGGGCCACCCAGCTCACCACGAAACTGTCGAACTCTCCGTCATTGCCCGGCTTGACCGGGCAATCCATCTTTCTTCCCGCCTCTAGCTCGTCACCCCGATATACCGCGCCCTCGGCCTGATCAGCGCCCCGGTCTCGATCTGCTCCAGCGCGTGAGCGATCCAGCCCACTGACCGGGCCAGCGCGAAAATCTGCAGCGGCGCGTCGTCGGGCAGGTCATAGGCCGCCGTCAGCGCCGACAGCGCGAAGTCGATATTGGGCTTCTCCCCGCTGAGGCGCTCTCCCGCTTCGGCCAGCTCCGCAAACACCGGTGGCAAGGTGAACGCCGCCATCAGCGCCCCGGCGCGTATGTCGCCATCCGGATAGAGCCGATGCCCGAAACAGGGCAGGGCGCTGCCCTGCCGCAGATGCGCGCCGATGGCTGCGGCCACGCCCTGTCGCCGCGCAGCCTCCACCAGACCGACGATACTCTGGCTGGCCGTCCCATGCAGCGGTCCGCTGAGCGCGGCGAGCCCCGCCAGCACCGCTGCCGAAAGCGGCGCGCCCGTGGACGCCGTCACCCGCGCCGCAAAGGTCGAGGCATTGAGCTCGTGTTCCGCCAGCAGCACCAGCGCCCGCCGGATCGGGTCGGCCGCCTCGGGCCGCCCCCATTGCCGCGCCAGCCGTTCATGCACCGGCATCGTGCCGGGTGCCGCCAGGGCCCCGGCGAGAAACGACACGGTCCGCGCGGCATCCACCAGCAGAATGGAGCGATTGCGGCCGGCGGCCGGCATGTCCGTCGCCGCCAGTTCCGCCACCGCTCGATAAGCCGCCGCCATGCCGGGCGTCAGGGCGCGGGCGCGGCCTGCAAAGTCGATCTCCCCTGGCGATCCCCAGAGCAGCCGCGCCACGGCCCCGAGCGTCGCCGTCTCGGCCAGCGCCACCGCATCCTGCCCGCGATACAGCAGCCGTCCGTCCACCACCGTGGCAATGCTGGTCTCCAGCACCGGCTCGCCCCAGGCGATGCTCTCCGCCGCCACCGTGCGCGCCGGCCGCCGTCCCTGTTGCCGTCCCGCCAGGCGCTCCACGTCGTCCTGTCGATAGAGGCTCTTGCGCGGATCATCCGGGTCCGGCCGCGCGGTGATCCGTCCGCGGCTGACATTGGCGTAGAGCGTTTGCGGCTTGGTCCCCAGCCGGGCCAGCGCTTCCTCTGATGTCAGCCAGCTCATCCCTGCCTCGCATTGATCAATTGCATCAAGATTGACGTCAATCTTGATTAGCTGAAACCTAAAGCGTTTCCAGCAAAAGTGGCAACGGTTTTGTGGTTCGGAAACGCGACGAAAGAAGTCAAACAAGCAGGAGAACACCATGTCCGGTCTCGACAATGTCATTGCCGCCGAAACCCGCCTCAGCGAAGTCGATGGCGAGCACGGCCGTCTGGTCATCTGCGGCCACAGCCTCGATTCCCTGGCCGATCAGGTCAGCTACGAGGGCGTCCTGGCCCTGCTCCTGCCCGACCTCCTGTCATCCGACGCCGATGCCATCCGTGCTGACCTTGCTGACGCCCGCCAGCGCGTCGCTCGCGAATTGTCGCATCTCGACGCCAGTCTGCTCGATCTGTCGATCACCGAAGCGCTCCGCGCTCTCATGGCGCGCCTGCCCGATGGCGAGGATCGCGACGCGGCGCTGTTGCAGATCGCCGCGCCGGCCGTCTTCGTCCCGGCCCTGATCCGCGCCCGGGCCGGGCAGCAGCCCCTCGCCCCCAATCCCGCCCACGGCCACGCCGAAGACATGCTGTTCATGCTCTCTGACGCCGCGCCCACGCACGAAGCCATTCGCGCCCTCGATACCTATCTCGTCACCGTCTCCGATCACGGCCTCAATGCCTCGACCTTCACCGCCCGCGTGGTCGCCTCCACCCGCGCCGGCTATGCATCATCGGTGATTGCGGCCCTCGGCGCGCTCAAGGGACCGCTGCATGGCGGCGCCCCCGGCCCGGTGCTCGACATGCTCGATGCCATCGGCGTGCCCGACAATGCCGCCCGCTGGATCGGCGCCGAACTGGCCCGCGGCGAGCGGCTGATGGGCTTTGGCCACCGCATCTATCGCGTCCGCGATCCGCGCGCCGATGCCCTGAAATCCGCCCTCGGCCGCCTCGGTGCATCAGGCGGCATGAATGCGCAGCGTCTCGCCCTGGCCGAGGCCATCGAACGCGACGCGCTCGTGGCCCTGCGCGCCGCCAAGCCCGACCGCGTGCTCGAAACCAATGTCGAATATTTCACCGCGCTGCTGCTCGAAGCCCTCGGTTTCCCCCGCGACGCCTTTACCGGCGTCTTCGCGGCCGGGCGCGTCGGCGGCTGGGTCGCCCATGCCCATGAGCAGATCGAAACCGGCCGCCTGATCCGCCCCCAGAGCCGCTATGTCGGCCCGAAGGCGGCGGCATGACGCAAGTGCCGAACGCGCACCCTGGAAGCTCTGCTCGGTGCCCGGATATAGGCGGAGCCGCATACCGGTCCGGGCAGGGGCGCTAAAGCAGACAGCGCCCCCTGATCAGGGTCAGGTCGGCACTGGCGGGGAACGTGCTTATCTGAGGGGACGGCACCGGAGAATCCCGTGTCTCTGCATCGGACAGGCGATCCCGAGCCTGTCCGGCCAGGCCTTCGCTATCGGTGCACACATTGCCCGGTGCGTCATCAGGCGCCGCAAGTAAACCGGACGACATGGCCGGGAAGATGGAAAGTAAAAGGCAAACGAATACGACGACTGTCCTACGCATATGTTCCCCCTATGTTCACAAGAACAAAAGCACAACAAATATGCGTGGTCAATGGAGGTTTAACCCTTACTTAACCTCTTGCGAGGCCTCACGGCGGAGCCACGTCCCGATCTGGTCGGCGTCCTCAGTGCCCAGTTCATGTGCGCCCGGCACGATCGCCACCGTCACCTCGGCCCCGGCCGCCCGCAAGGCCTCGGCCAGCCTTTCGCCCTCACTGCGGAAGGCATCCGCCTCGCCCAGCACCACCAGCACGGCACTGCCTGTCAGGTCCAGTCCGGGCGCCGCATCGAGCACCATGGCCGGTCGCAGCAAGATGGCGCGCTGCACCATGCCAGGATGCAGCAGCATGGCCGCGGCCAATAGGTTTGCCCCGTTCGAATAGCCCAGGCCCACCAGTTGCCCGGTCCCGATCCGATAGGCGCTACGCACTTCCTCGAAGAAGGCCTCCAGCGCTCCCGATTCGAACCTGATGTCCTTCTGGTCGAAAATCGCCGGTCCGAAACTGCGGAACCAGCGTCGCGTCCCGGTTTCGGTGCTGCGCCCCCTGATGCCGAGCAGTGTCGCCTGCGGCGCGGCCTTGTGAGCCAGCGGCATCAGGTCCATTTCATCGCCGCCGGTCCCATGCAGCAGCGCCAATACACTGCCGTCTGGCGTCTCGGGCGTGAAAAAGCGATGCGCGTAGATGAGGTCGCGATAGACCACCCGCTCTTCGCCCGGCAACCCGAATTGCGGCAGCATCACCTTGAGCGCTTCGGCGTCCGGCGTGTCGGGCGGCATGAACAGCCGTGTGCCGAGGCTTTCCAGCGGCTCGTCCAGGGTGAATCCGGGTCCGTCGCTGGCCATTTCGATCAGGGTGCCGCCCGGTTCGCGCACATAGAGCGAGGTGAAATAGTTCCGGTCATGCAGATTGGTGAGGCTCGAATTGCGCTGCCGCAGGATGGTTTCCACCCGGCGCACTTCATCGCCATCCACGGCCCGCAGCGCCACGTGATCGGCAGTCCCGGTGCCCGGTGCGCCCGGCCAGAACCCTCCGGCATCCCTGACATCGAGCACGTCCCCGCTGTCAGAAGCCAGCCGCTTGATCGGCCCCTCGCTCATGACGAGGGCAAAGCCGAAATGCCGGGTCAGGAAGTCCACCGTCTCCTCCTGCACTTCGCTCAACAGCGTCACCCCGCGAATGCGGCGGATCCGGTGCTGGAGTGGAATGTCGCTCTCGGGCATGGGGAGATCAGGCAGTGCCGCTCCCACCAGCTTGATCACCACCCCATCGGGATCGCGCAACCGCAGCACGGTCTCGCCCAGTTCCTGCCCGGTGCCCTCGACCTTGACCTGATGGCTCAGCGCCCGTTCCAGCCAGTAGCCGATGGATCCCGGCGTAATGGCCAGCGCCACTTCGCTTACCTGCCCAGCCCCGGCCTGTCCCGAAGATCCGCCCTGCCACACGAGAAAGGTGATCAGCGATCCGGGCGTCGCGTCATGGTCGCCGTAAAACAGGTGCAGCTGCCGCGCATCCTCATAGCCGCCCGTGCGCTTGACCAGCCGCAGCCCCAGAAAGCCGACATAGAAATCGACATTGGCCTGCACGTCGCGCGTGATCAGGGTGACGTGATGAATGCCTGACGTCATGAGACTGTTTCCTCAATTTGTGGATGCAGACACCCCACCCTTGGTCCCTTCCCACAAGGGGGAGGGAGACGATGAGCACTGGCATCGCGGTCTTTCGCCTCCCTCCCCTTGATGGGGAGGGAATGAGGGCGGGGTAACGTCGCAGGCGCGGTGCCTACTCTCACCGGCTCCGCCCGAACAACCGCTCGATATCGCCCTTCTTGAGCTCCACATAGGTGGGCCGCCCATGGATGCATTGCCCGGAATGCGGCGTCGCCTCCATGTCGCGCAACAGCGCGTTCATCTCGTCGACGCGCAGCCGTCGCCCGGATCGCACCGAGCCGTGGCAGGCCATGCGCCCGATGATCGCTTCCATCCGCTCGGTCAGCGCGGCGGCACTGTCCCATTCGGCAAGGCCATCGGCGAGGTCCCGCACGAGGCCCGAAATATCGCTATTGCCCAGCAAAGCCGGCGTCTCGCGCACCGCCACGGCGCGCGGCCCGAAGCGGTCGAGATAGAGCCCGAAGCGCTCCAGCTCCGGCGCTGCGTCTTCCAGCCGCGCGCAGTCTTCTTCTGGCAGTTCCACGATCACGGGGATCAGTTGCGCCTGGCTCGCCACCGGGCCCGACGCCAGTTGCGCCTTGAACCGCTCATAGACCAGCCGCTCATGCGCCGCATGCTGGTCCACCAGCAAGAGGCCATCGCCATTCTGCGCGATGATGTAATTGTCGAACATCTGCGCCCGCGCCGTCCCCAGTGGATAGTCCACCGGTTCGGCCGCGGGCTCGAACCGCTCCACCCGTCCGCTGGGCTCGGTAAAGCCCATCAGCCGCCCCGGCGATCGGTCGAGATTGAGCGGCGCGCGGTCGCTGGCAAAGCTCAGGCGCTGCGGCGCGTATCCGCCCCCACCGGGAGCTACCGGGGCAGGGGAAGCCGGCTCGGCCATTTCCGGCGCTGAAAAGGCCCCCAGGATATCCTCGGCCACGCTGGTCGAAGCCTTGAACCCGGCCGCCGCCAGCGCGAGGCCAATGGCCTTGATGACCGCCCCGCGCACCGCGCCCTGATCGCGAAACCGCAGTTCCGCCTTGGCCGGATGCACGTTGACGTCCACCTCGGCCGGGTCGATGGCGATATAGAGCGACACGACCGGAAAGCGGTCGCGGAATACATAGTCGGCATAGGCGGCGCGCACCGCGCCCACCAGCACCTTGTCCCGCACCGAGCGGCCATTGACGAAGTAGAACTGGCTGAGCGAATTGGCCCGCGTATAGGTCGGCAGCCCCGCCATGCCGGCCACCACAATGCCATGTCGCGCCGTGGCGAGGGTCACGGCATTGTCGACGAAGTCGCTGCCCATCACCTGGCCCAGTCGCGCTCCCAGCGCCCCTTCGCCCGAAACGGCAGGCCAGTTGGAAGCCGTGCGGTCGCTGCCCTCGAGCACGAAGTGGATTTCCGGATTGGCCATGGCCAAGCGCTTGATCACATCGGTGATGGCAGCGGCTTCCGAGCGTGCACTTTTGAGAAATTTCCGCCGCGCCGGCACCTGTGCAAAGAGATCGCGCACCTCGATAACCGTGCCTCGGTTCATCGCCTGCGGCACGGGTCCGCTGCGCCGACCATTGTCGACGACGATGACGAGGCCGCTTTCCGCCTCCGCCCGGCGCGAGGCTACCGATAGCCGCGCCACCGAGCCAATGGATGCCAGCGCCTCGCCGCGAAAGCCCAGCGTTCGGATATCGTCGAGATCGTCGACCGTGAGTTTTGATGTCGCGTGCCGCTCGACACTCAGCATCAGGTCGTCCCGGTCCATGCCGTGCCCGTCATCGGCAATGCGGATCAGGTCCATGCCGCCATTGGCCGTGGTCACGGTGATCCGGCGCGCCCCGGCATCGATGGAATTCTCCACCAGTTCCTTGACCACGCTCGACGGGCGCTCCACCACCTCGCCGGCGGCAATGCGATTGATCAGGTCTTCGGGTAGCTGGCGGATAGGCAAGGGCGATTCTCCTTGGCCCCAATATAGGCCAGCCTGCGCGCCATTCCGACCCGCATCGGCGGATGTACCCAGGCCAGCGTCTTCCCCCCGTCCGGTGAGAAGTGTATCGCGTCAGTGGCCGAGCACTTTCTCGATTGCCCCCGGCTGGTCATGCACGGCCAGCTTGTCCATGATCGTGGCGCTGGCATCGTTCATGCCGATCAGCTCCACCGCCGCGCCGGCGCGTCGGAACTTGAGCACCGCCACGTCCACCGCATTGACGCCGGTCAAATCCCAGATGTGGGCGTCGGTCACATCGATGGTGACCTTGGCCGGCACCGCGCTGAAATCCATGGCGGCGAGAAAATCCTCGGCTGAGGCAAAGAACAATTGCCCCTCGATCCGGTAATGCCGTTCCGACCCGTCGGGGCTGAGCGTCGAAGTGACACGGAAGATCTGCGCCACCTTCCAGGCAAAGAAGATGCCCGATAGCAGCACGCCGACACCGACGCCCAGCGCCAGGTTATGCGTGCCGACCACGGTGACGACAGTGGCCAGCATGACCAAGCTCGAGCGGCGCGGATGATGCCGCAGATCGGCAAACGAGCCCCAGTTGAACGTGCCGATCGACACCATGATCATGATGGCGACCAGCGCCGGCATGGGAATGAGCCCTACCCATTCGCCCAGTACCATCAGCAGGAACAGAAGGAAGGCGCCAGCGACAAAGGTCGAGAGCCTTGTGCGCCCACCTGATTTCACATTGATCACCGACTGGCCAATCATGGCGCAGCCCGCCATGCCGCCGAACAGGCCACTGGCAATATTGGCAATGCCCTGGCCCACGGATTCGCGGTTCTTGTCGCTATTGGTGTCGGTCATCTGGTCGACGATGGAGGCGGTGAGCAGGCTTTCGAGCAGGCCCACGGCCGCCACCCCCAGCGAATAGGGCAGAATGATCAGCAGTGTTTCGAGTGACAGCGGCACATTGGGCAAAAGCAGCATGGGCAGCGCGTCGGGCAATTCGCCCAGATCGGCAACGGTGCGGACATCGGCTTGGATGGTCAGCGCAACGGCGGTCAGCACCAGGATGCACACCAGCGGCGAGGGAATGGCGCGGGTCACGCGCGGGAACACGTAGATGATGGCGAGCCCCAGCGCGATCATCGCATAGGTCTGCCAGCCGACATTGGTCAGCTCCGGCAGTTGCGCCATGAAGATCAGGATGGCCAGCGCGTTGACGAAGCCGGTCATTACCGATTTCGAGATGAACCGCATGACATAGCCGACACGCAGCCAGCCGGCGGCAATCTGGATCAGGCCCGCCAGGATGGTGGCTGCCAGCAGGTATTGCAGCCCGTGGTCGCGAACCAGGCTCCCCATCAGCACCGCTGTGGCCGCCGTGGCGGCCGAAATCATGGCCGGGCGTCCGCCGGCAAAGGAGATGACGATGGCAATAACCACCGAGGCATAGAGCCCGACGCGCGGGTCGACGCCCGCGATGATGGAAAAACCGATGGCCTCAGGAATGAGGGCGAGCGCAACGACGATGCCGGACAGCACGTCGCCACGAATATTGGAAAGCCAGTCGCGGCGGAAATTCGTAAAAGTGGTCATGAAGGGTCCAGACGGCTGAAGCCGCTCAAAAGCGGGCTTGGCGTGTTAAGCGGAAAGCTTGCTGGATTGTCCGGCGGATCGGCGGCCGGAAGAGCCACCCGGAATTGCACCGGGTCCAAGGCGATTGATTTTTGATCGCACATTGTCTCTTCACCTGCAAGCCGGGCGAGGCTGCCCTCCCTGGCGTTTGCGACAAATGGCGCCCCACCTTGTCGAGCATTGACCCATCACGCCATCCGGGTTCTCCTAAGCAGCATGACCGTCACGCATCCCCGCGCATCTCAGGATTGGGCCCATTGGGCCAATACCCTATGGGAGGCGGTGACTCGTTTTCTCTCCCCGCCGGGCCTCCTGGTCGGCTCGATCTTCTTTGCCCTGTCGCTGACGCCATCGCTGCTGCCGCGCACCGAAATCGTGCAGGGCGTGCTCTCGGGCTGCTGCTTTGCCGTGGGCTATGGGCTGGGCAATCTGGTCCACTGGCTGTGGAACTATCTCGGCCTGCGCGTGCCGCCCGGCCGCATCACCAGGGCACTGGGCATGCTGGCGGCGCTCATCTGCCTCGGCATCGTTCTGGTGGCCCTCTGGAATTCCAACGCCTGGCAGAATTCCGTCCGCTCGGTCATGGGCATGGCGCCCGTCGACAAGAGCCAGCCGCTGACGATTGCGGCCATGGCTTTTCTCGTGGCGACCGGTCTCATCTTTCTGGGCTATCTGCTGGTCGTGCTGGTTCGCCTCGTCTGGCGCTGGCTCACGCCGCATATGCCGCGCCGCGCCGCCTTTGTTTTGGCCACCACGCTGGTGATCCTCGTCGTCAGCATTCTGGTCAACAATCTGTTCCTGCGCGCTGCCCTGCGCGCCGCCGACAATTTTTATCAACGGCTCGATGCGCTGGTCTCCTCAGAAGCGGAGCCGCCTGCCCACTGGTACCAGACCGGCAGCGACCAATCGCTGATCGACTGGAACACGATTGGCCGGGATTCACGCATCTACGTCGAAAGCGGGCCCGATGCCGCTGCCATCACCGCCAAGACCGGCAAGCCCGCCATGCAGCCGCTACGCACCTATGTGGGTCTGCGCTCAGCCACCACGCCCCAGAAGCGGGCCAACCTTGCCCTGGCCGAACTGGTGCGCATCGGCGCTTTCGAGCGCTCGGTTCTGGTGCTGATTACACCTGTCGGCACCGGCTGGATCGATCGCCGGGCCGTCGATACGCTCGAATATCTGCACCACGGAGATGTCGCCAGCGTCGCCGTGCAATATTCCTATCTCTCGAGCGTTCTCTCGCTCTTCATCGAGCCTGATGTCGGCACCGAGACCGCCCAGGCCCTGTTCAACACCGTCTATGCCTACTGGACGCAATTGCCCCATGACGCGCGGCCGCGGCTTTATCTCTACGGCCTCAGTCTTGGCGCGCTGGCCTCGCAGAATTCCACCACCGTCTATGACGTGCTGGCCGACCCTTTCCATGGCGCGCTTTGGGCCGGCCCGCCCTTTTCCAGCCAGGTCTGGAGCCGCATGACCGAAGGCCGTCAGCCCGGCACGCCCTATTGGCTGCCGCGCTTCGGCAATTCCTCCGCGGTCCGCTTCATGAACCAGTCGGGCGCCAAGGGCTGGGAGGGTCTGGCCTGGGGGCCGATGCGCATCGTCTTCCTGCAATATGCCAGCGATCCCATCGTGTTCTTCTCCTTCGATGCCGATCTCAGGCGTCCCGAATGGCTGCGCTCGCCGCGCGGGCCCGATGTGTCCCCGGCGCTCTACTGGTATCCGGTCATTACCTTCCTGCAGCTGGCGGTGGATGCGGCGCTGGCGCAGACCCCGCCTGTGGGATACGGACATGTCTATGCCACGTCCGACTATATCGATGCCTGGGTCGAGGTGACCCAGCCGCCGGGCTGGACGCCCGCTTCGATCGAGGCCCTGAAGCGCTCCATCGACCCCAGTGACTATGCCCCGTGACGCCACCATGATCCCTGAAACCACCGACAAGCCCATGGATCTGGCCCTTGCTCTGGCCGAAGAGGCCGCAGCCATGGGCGAGGCCCCGGTGGGCGCTGTCATCATGGAAGGGGCCCGTGTGCTGGCCGCCGAGGCCAATCGCATGCAGGCCCTGCGCGACCCCACCGCCCATGCCGAGCTGCTGGCCATGCGCCGGGCGCTGGAGGTGCGCGGCACCGGCCGTCTCGATGGCTGCGATCTCTATGTAACCCTCGAACCCTGCGCCATGTGCGCCGGGGCCATCGCCCATACCCGCCTGCGCCGGGTCTACTTCGCTGCCGAGGACATCAAGGCCGGAGCCGTCGAAAACGGCATCCGCCTCTTCGACCAGCCTACCTGCCACCATCGTCCGGAAGTCATCGGCGGCCTCTCCGCCGCCCGCGCCGAGGTCATGCTCGTGGAGTTCTTCCGGAAGCTGCGGGACTAGCGCGTTTCCATCAAACACCCACGGTGCCGTCCTCGGGCTTGACCCGAGGACCACTCGAAATACGCACAGTCTGCCCGTTGGGCATGGCCCTAGGGTCAAGCCCGAGGGTGGCCCCGTGCGCAGGCAGGCAATCAGCTCAGAAGGTCCGCTGCCCCGCCCGTATCACGACCGCTGATAAGCCGCTCTGATATACGCAGCCACGCGCTCGGCATCCACGCTTGCCGGGTCGGTGAATTTCAGGTGCCGGCGAAACTGCCCATCGCCCTCGAGCAGGCCATCGTCGAATTCCGCCCCGCGCGCAAACTCCAGCGAAACATGCTTGGCGTGGCTATAGATGCCGCAGACCGGCTTGGTGCGGATATAATGCAGCCCGCCATACTTGACGCTCTCGGTGGCCTCGGGCGCATTTTCGCGCACCAGGGCCCGCAGCGCCACGACCACCGCATGATTGCTGGGCCTGCTCACGCCGATGTCTTCAAGCAGTCTGGCAATCGCATCCACGCTCATCGCTGGCCTCCGGGTTCAACCGTTTCCAGCCCCTTCTACGAGCCTGAGCGCCAAACGTCGACCATGCATCATGTATAAGATATTTGACATCAGGTTAGAAATAATCCATATGATGCCTATCAATCTCTACATGGAGTGCGCGATATGACCATGCGTGAGAAAGTGGCCTGGATCTCCACGCTGACCTCTGTGGTCATTTTCGGCTGGTATTTTCAAAGCGTCTGGGCGGACTTCGCCGCCGCCAGGCTCGATGGCGACGCGCTGTTCTGGCGGTTTATCTGGTGCATGGGCATCGCCATCGCCATCATGCTGCCGGCATCCCTGTTGGCCGCCCGGCTCGGCAGGCAGGAGTTTGATCCGCCGCCCGACGAACTCGAAACCCGCATCGAGGCCGTGTCCAACCGCGTCGGCCTTGCCGTCCTCGAAGTGGCGGTTGTCGGCGTGGTGCTGCTGAGCAAGTCCATGACCGACATTGCCCGTGCCGACTTCCCCGCCGATCCGGCCGGTGCGACTGCGATCATGCTGGTCAACCTGCTGCTTCTGGTCACGGCCAGCGCCGCAGTGCTGCGCGAAATCATCGTCATCATTCAGTACCGGCGGTACGCCTGATGCCCCCGCCGCCGCCCATCACCAACACCATCCGCCGCCTTCGTTTCGACCATGGCGAGATGACCCAGCAGCAGCTGGCCGACGCCATCGGCATGACGAGGCAGACGGTCGCTGCCATCGAGCAGAACAAATATTCGCCCTCCCTCGAAGCCGCCTTCCGCATTGCCGAAGTCTTCGGCGTCGAGATTGGCGACGTCTTCCAGTGGAAGGCCGAGCAGAAGCAAGGCTAGGAGAAACGCCATGAACGCCTGGTTTGTCCGCCGCTATGGCGGCCCCGAAGTGCTGCGCCTCGAAGACGCGCCGATCCCCACGCCGAAGCCGGGGGAAGTTCTGGTCCGCGTCCATGCCACCACGGTCAATTCCGGCGATGTGCGCATTCGCGGCTGCGATTTCCCGCCCGGCATGAAGCTGCTCGGCCGCCTCGCTCTGGGCTGGAATGCACCGCGCCAGCCGGTGCTTGGCACCGAATTGTCAGGTGTCGTCGAAGCCGTGGGCGAGGGCGTGACCCGCTTTGGCCGGGGCGACGCCATCTATGCCTTTGTCGGTATGCGGCAGGGCGCCCATGCCCGGTTTGTCTGCCTCCCGCAGACTGCCGCCATCGTCCATTTGCCGCAGGGCCTCGATTTCCACGAGGCGGCAAGCCTGTCTTTCGGCGGCACCACGGCGCTGCATTATTTGCGAAAGGCCGGTCTCAAGCGCGGCGAGAGCGTCCTGGTGCTTGGCGCCTCCGGTGCCGTCGGCATGGCGCTGGTCCAGCTCGCCCACCATCAGGGCGCCTTCGTGTCCGCCACCACCAGCACCGGCAACATCCCGCTCGTGGCGAGTCTCGGTTCGGTGGATGTGATCGACTACACGCAAAAGGACCCTTCGACCCTGCATGAGCGGTTCGACATTGTCGCCGATACGGTCGGCGCCATGGATTTTGCCACCGCGCAGCGTCTTCTCAACCCCGATGGCCGCTACCTTGCCATTGCAGGGGCCATGAAGGAAATGCTCGCAAGCCTGCGCCCCGGACCGGACGGCAAGCGGATGATTGCCGGTCCGGCCGCCGAAAACGCCGATGATGTGGCTGAGCTCGGGCGCCTCGCCGCCGCTGGTCACTACCGCCCTCACATCGACCGGGTCTATCCCTTCGCCGAAATGCCCGCCGCCCACGCCTATGTCGACAGCAAGCGCAAGCGTGGCAGCGTCGTCATCGCGGTGGCGGAATAGTCCCCGATCTTACCGTCAGGCACCCACCATGATTGAAGCTCACCCGGGATTGCTGTCCACAACCGGTATGCGATCCTGGATATAGGCCTCGATCTTGCTCTCCAGCATCCACTTGAAGCGGTCCTTCTCCGCTTCGGCATGGGTGATGATTTCGCGCACCCGCCAGAACTCCATCGCCCCGAAATGGGCGACGCGCGGCCGGATATAGATATCGGGCGGATAGGCCGCCATCATATGCGCTGTCAGCGAATGCATCATGATCTGGGCCGAGCCGAACCAGATGTCGATGGCCTTGTGGTCGGTCTTGGTGAGGTTGGCCGAGGGGTCGCCTGCCACGTCGATGCCGATCAGGAAGTCGGTGTCGATATCGGCCTGGTCGAGCGGCAGCGGATTGACCACGCCGCCATCCACCAGCAGGTGATTGTTATAGACCACCGGCTTGAAGAAGCTCGGAATGGCCAGCGATCCGGCAATGGCCGGGCGCAGCAGGCCCGAATTGAACACCACCTGGTGCCAGGATTGGAAATCGGTCGCTACCACATAGAGCGGCACCTTGAGATCCTTGAATTCGCTGGGAAAGTCCGGCGGCGCGAAGGCGTCGACAATGCTCGATGCGTCCAGCTGCACGGAGATGCCGTTGCGCAGCAGTCCGCCGATCCCGCGGATTTGCGTGGCCCACAGCTTTGCGGCAATGGTCCTCAGCGTGCCCAGCACTTCGATGGAATGCTCGCGCAATTCCTTGCCGCTCATGCCGGCGGCCCAGCCCGAGCCGATCAGGGCGCCAATCGAGGTGCCTGATATCACCGAGGGCTTGAGGCCAAGCTCGTCCATGGCCTCGATATAGGGAATATGCGTCAGCCCCCTCGCCGAGCCGCCGCCCAGTGCCACGCCGATCCGCGGTCCGCTGGTCGTGTTCATCATGCCACGCTCCGCACCTTTCATGCGCAGCTTGTCCGCCAGCGCCATGCCGCGCCTTTGCAGGGGCGTCAGCTTGCGTTGCGGCGGGGCCGCGTCAAAGACGGTTCGGAGGGAGCTTAGTGTAGCGAGATTGAGGAAAGGTTCAGCTTTCGCGGGCGATCTCCCGCCACCCGATATCCCGTCGGGCAAAGCCTTCTGGCCAAATAATTGCGTCCACGCCCGCGTAAGCACGCTGTTGTGCCTCTCTTACAGATGCCCCGAGCGCAGTAACATTCAGCACGCGCCCACCATTGGCGAGTAAACGGCTGCCATCGCGCTTCGTTCCGGCGTGGAACACAGTCAGGTGATCACCATCCAGCCCGTCGACCCCTTTGATTTCGCTGCCCTTGCCATAGTGGCCGGGATAGCCCTTGGTCGCCATGATGACGGTCAGCGCAACCTCGTCCTTCCAGGCCACGTCATGTCCCGCCAACGTGCCGGTGGCCACGGCGTGGAGCAGGGGGACGATGTCGCTCTCCATGCGCATGACCAGCACCTGCGTCTCCGGGTCGCCGAAGCGGGCATTGTACTCCACCAGCTTGGGTCCGTCCTCGGTCAGCATCAGCCCGGCATAGAGCACGCCGGCATAGGGCGTGCCCCGCTTGGCCATGCCGCGCACGGTGGGCTCGATGATCCGGGCCATGGTCTCGTCATAGATGTCCCTGGTCATCACAGGCGCGGGCGAATAGGCGCCCATACCCCCGGTATTCGGGCCCTGGTCGCCGTCAAAGGCGCGCTTGTGGTCCTGCGCCGTGGTCAGCGGCAGGATCGTCTTGCCGTCGGTCAGCACGAAAAGGCTGACCTCCTCGCCTTCCATGAATTCCTCGATCACCACGGCCGCGCCCGACGCCCCGAAGGCGCCCGAGAAACAGTCGATGATTGCTTCTTCGGCTTCCTCGACGCTCATGGCGACAGTGACACCCTTGCCGGCGGCGAGGCCATCGGCCTTGATCACGATGGGCGCCCCCTGCACGTAGAGATAGGCCAGGGCCGAGGCTTCATCCTCGAAGCGGTGATAGGCCGCCGTGGGAATATCGAATTCGTCGCAGAGCGCCTTGGTAAAGCTCTTCGATCCCTCAAGCTGCCCGGCTGCCTTGGATGGGCAGAAGCAGGTAAAGCCCGCCGCGCGCACATCATCACCGAGGCCGGCAACCACCTGCGCATCCGGGCCAACGACGACGAAATCGATCTGGTGTTCTTTTGCGGCCGCAATCACCGCTGCATGGTCGGTAATGTCAACGGGCACATTGGTCGCCACCAGTTCGCTGCCGCCGTTGCCCGGCGCCACGAACAGCGCACTCACCAGAGGCGACTGCGCAATCTTCCAGGCCAGCGCATGCTCGCGTCCACCCGAACCGATGACCATAACGCGCATCTGCTGCCTCCATGCTGTGCTGCGCGCGTGATGCAGGAAAGTGCGTGGGGAGGCAAGGGCATTGGCGCGCTGCTGATAGCAAACGGGCAGGCATATGGGTTGACTCAGAGGGTGTGTGCGCAAATATATGCGCAATGAGGGGTGCCATGCAGCACGAAACCAACACGGCCAAAATCAAGGCACGGCTTGAGCGTGAGGATTGGGAGCTCGTTGGCGGCACCAAGCATGACAAGTATCGAAAGGCGGGCAGCCCCTCGATCATGGTACCACGGCACCGGGTTGTAACTCCGGGGGTGGCGCAGTCCATTGCCAAGGCGGCTGGCTGGACGAAGTAGGAAAATGGCCGCAAGTGGACGTCAGCGATGAGCCGGTTTCTCGCCATTATTGAACAGGATGCCCAAGAGGGCGTCTTTTTTGCGCTTTTCCCCGATGCCCCAGGATGCATTGCGGATGGAGCATCACAGGACGAAGTCCTGGACAATGCAGCCGACGCGCTGTCCGAGTGGGTGGCTGACGAAGTGGCCGATGGCCGCGATGCGCCAAAGGCGCGCAGCTATGCGGAACTCCTGCAATCCGGCGAGATTGGATCGAATGGCGGCACTATGGTTGCGTGGGTGCCGCTCTTACTGGACACAGGTAAACTGGTGCGAGCCAATATCTCGATGGATGCCGGCTTGCTGGCCTCCATTGACGAAGCTGCGGCACGACGTGGCGTGACGCGTTCCGCCTTCCTCGTTTCAGCGGCGCGAGAAAAGATCAAGGCCGGCGCCTAAAGCTCCGCCTCTTTGAAAATCGGCAGCACGCTCTCGTTCCATTCGCCGTAGAACTTGTCCAGCCAGCGCCGCGCCGGCGGCTTGCCTGTTCGCACGGTCTCTTCCAGCGGTGCCAGATAGATGGTCTCGTCCTCGCCCTTGGCATTGAGCCGGTTGCGACGCACCAGGCCCGCTTCGGCAATGCCCACGGCCTGCGCCGCCACATCGAAGATCGAGGAGCGATCGAACGGCGTGTCGAGCCCGAGGCGCGGCACTTCGCGGCGCAGGTGCTCGCGTTCGTCATGGGTCCAGTTCTTCACCAGCTCCCAGGCGGATTCGAGCGAGATTTCGTCATAGAGCAGGCCCGTCCAGAAGGCCGAGAGTGCCACGACATGGGCCTCATCGCCCATATCGGCGCCGCGCATTTCGAGGAATTGCTTGAGCCTCACTTCCGGGAACAGGGTGGACAGGTGGTCCTCCCAATCCTTGATCGTGGGTTTTTCGCCCGGCAGCTGCGGCAGGTTCCCATCGAGGAAGTCGCGGAAATTCTCGCCCGCCACGTTGATGTATTTCTTGTCGCGGATGACGAAATACATCGGCACGTCGAGCGCGTAGTCGGCATATTGCTCGAAGCCAAAGCCCTCGTCGAACACGAAGGGCAGCATGCCGGTGCGCGCGTCGTCGGTATTGCGCCAGATTTCGCTGCGAAAGCTCAGATAGCCGGTGTCGCGGCCATTGGCGAAGGGCGAGTTGGCGAACAGCGCCGTCGCCACCGGCTGCAGCGCCAGCGATACGCGCAGCTTCTTGACCATGTCGGCTTCGCTGGAAAAATCGAGATTGGTCTGCACCGTGGCCGAGCGATACATCATCGAGGTGCCCAGCGTGCCGGTCTCGCCCATATACTTGGTCATGATCCCATAGCGTGACTTGGGCATGGCCTTGATCTCGTCCACCGCCCAGAGCGGGGTGACGCCCAGACCGAGGAAATGGATGTCGAGCGGCGCGGCGACCTTCTTAGCCACGCGCATATGTTCGGCCAGTTCTTCGGCCGTTCCATGCAGGTCCGCCATCGGCGCGCCGCTCAGCTCGAACTGCCCGCCCGGCTCGAGCGAAATGCCACCGATCGTGTCATTGCGCAGCCCGATCGGATTGTCCCCGTCATGGAAGGGGTGCCAGCCGGTTTCCTTTTCAATCCCTTCGAGCAAGGCGCGGATACCCTGTGCGCCTTCATAGGCAACCGGGCGCAGCGGATCGGTGTGGAAGACGTGCTTTTCGTGCTCGGTGCCGATCCGCCATTGGTCAGCGGGCTTGCAGCCACGCGCCATGGCCTCGATCAGGTCTGCCCGCGAAGAGATCTGGGGCGAAGGAGTGTCGGCACCGGCCATGGAGTCCTCTTGGCTGAGGGAGATAGATTGGTGGCGCAAAATAGCGAGCGCAAGACGGAAAGCAATCGGCTTTTATCGCCAATCACCGATGATGGCCTGGATGACCGCCAATCCGGCTACTGCCGCCGTGTCGGCGCGCAGGATTCGGGGTCCCAGGCTGATGGGGACAACGAAAGGCAGGTCATGAAGTTTCGCCCGCTCCGCATCGGAAAACCCGCCTTCGGGCCCCACCAGCAATCCGACGCGCTGGCCCTTCAGTTGCTCGAGCGCAACAACCGGCGAAGAAGACGCGACCCCTTCATCGGCGAAGATCAGCTTTCGCTCGCCATGCACGTCAGCCCAGCTGTCCAGCAACGCCCCGAGCCCGATTTCGGGGGCGATTGAGGGCACATTGAGCACCTCGCACTGCTCCGCCGCTTCGATGGCATTGGCCGCCAGCCTCTCGGTCTTGAGCCGGTGCACCTGGGTGAACTGGGTCATGACGGGCTGGATGGTGCCCACGCCCATCTCCACCGCCTTCTGGATCACATAATCCAGCCGTTCGCTCTTGAGCGGGGCAAAACCATACCAGAGATCATTGGCCGGGGTTTGCACCGCCACCAGTTCGACGACATCAAGCGCCACCGACTTCTTCGAATCGCTGGTCAGCCGACAGAGCCAGGCCCCATCCCGCCCATTGAACAGCACCACCTCATCACCCACGCCCTTGCGCAACACGGCAGCAAGGTACAGCGACTGGTCCTTGTCGAGTGTCAGGCTGGTTCCGCCAGCAAGGTCCGGTTCGACAAACAGGCGCGGAAGGTGAGAATGGCTGCGGGGCATATTTCTTTCTCCCCTTCTCCCCTTGCGGGAGAAGGTGGCGCGAAGCGCCGGATGAGGGGTTTCGAATTCCACCTTAAACACTGTATGCGTGGAGAGAACCCCTCACCCTGATTTTCTGCTGAACGCAGAAAATCTGTCCCTCTCCCGCAAGGGGAGAGGGGAGGACGCGGTACTTGAGGCCCACCATGAACACCCCAAATCCCACCGGCACCGTCGCCGACGCCCATAAGGACAACTGGCTCGATCGCTATGCGCCCGATGCCGTAAAACCCTATGGCCGCCTTGCCCGCTGGGACCGGCCCATCGGCTTTTACCTTCTGTTCTGGCCCTGTGCCTGGGGCATTGGCCTGGCCGCCGTGGCCCAGCCCGATTTCGGCTTCGGCTGGTGGGCGGCGATCCTGATGTTCCTTGGCGCCATCCTCATGCGCGGCGCCGGCTGCACCTTCAACGACATCGTCGATCGCGACATCGACATGCAGGTCGCCCGCACCCGCTCGCGGCCCATTCCCTCGGGCCAGGTCACGGCCAGGGACGCAACGGTCTTCATGGTCGCCCAGGCGCTGCTCGCATCGGCCATCCTGTTCCAGTTCAACCGCTTCACCGTCTGGGCCTGCGTCGCCTCGCTGGTGCTGGTGGCCATTTACCCCTTCATGAAGCGCATCACCTGGTGGCCGCAGCTTTTCCTCGGCCTCGCCTTCTCCTATGGCGCGCTGGTCGGCTGGTCGAGCCAGACCGGTGGCCTCGGCTGGGCGCCGGTCGTGCTCTATGCCGGAACTATCCTCTGGGTCATCGGCTACGACACAATCTATGCCCTGCAGGACATCGAGGATGACGCGCTGGTCGGGGTCAAATCCACGGCGCGGCTGTTTGGCGACAATGTTCGCCCGGCCGTCGCCGCGCTCTATGCCGGCGCCTTCGTGCTCTGGAACGTCGCCAACCTCATGGCAGGCGGCGGCGCCATCTTCGCCGCCCTCTCGCTGGTGGCCGCCGGCTTGATGGCCTGGCAGCTCTGGTCTCTCGATGCCGAGGTGCCGCGAAACCCGTTTATCCGCTTTTACAACAACCACTATGTTGGGGTGGCGCTGACCCTGGCGCTGCTCGCGGAGTGGGTCTGGTAGCGCGTTCCTGGCGTTCTGACCGGTTTGGTGACGCCTGGTGCTAACAGTCTGATAGCAAATTGCCCAAAAGCGAAAGGGCCAACCGCACCACCGGTTGACCCTTTTCGCTTGCTTTGGAGGCAGCAGGAATTAGTTGGCCATATCCTGGCCGGGCTTGCGGCGGTTGAGGAAACGGGGACGGCGCGAGGCATCGGCGGCCAGTTTCCGGCGCGGGGCAGGGCTGCCCAGCATCACGCCATCAACCTGCTGGCTATAGGGCATGTAGGCGCCGTCGCCGGCCTTGATGAACAGCGGCAGGCGGAGCTTCTTGCCCCAGTTCTGCCATTCGGCCACCACGTTGTGGTTGCCCTCTTCTTCGAAGACCTTGTAATTCAATTCAGAATCCGAGTGGACCAGCTCGATCGAGCTCGTCAGCATGCCGTCCTCGGAGATCGCGGTCGCCACGGCGACGCCGATGAATTCGGTAACCGGCACCTTGATCTTGACCGCCACGCCGCTCTGTTCGAGCTGCTTGCGGACCGTCACGGTTTTGACCGGGTCCTTGGGGCCATTGTCGTTGGCCGCCATGAAGCGGCGCTCGGCCAGTGCTGGGCGGCCGAAGGCCAGAACGACCGATGTGCCTTCCATCGCAACGCCATGAACCATTTTTGATGCCTTCCTGTAACTTCGAGAGCTGTTTTTTGCGCTCCGTTTGTGAGGCCAATCTAGCGCAGCCCCTTACCCGCCACCTTAATCGGTTCGGTTAAGTTTATGTTGTTTTCCCGCAGGGTTAGCAGGGTATTGCACCTAGTCAGAAGCGATTAACCGCGTCGCTTGCACTCCCGTTTACCCTGCCATTCCTAGCGCGATAGGCGGCGCCCTTGTCGAAACACCGGCTGAAGCCTAAAAGGCCCGCACGATGCCGGCTTTTGCCCCACCCTATAGTGATGATCTCGAACTGCTCCGCTCCACGGCGGTGGCGGCGGGTATCATCGCGTCGAGCTATTTCCGGCGCGACATCAAGAGCTGGACCAAGGAAAATGCCTCGCCGGTCAGCGAGGCCGACATTGTCGTCGACCGCTTCCTGGCCGCCAATCTCCTGCAGGCGCGCCCTGACTATGGCTGGCTCAGCGAAGAAACCGTCGACAACCCAAGCCGCCTCGATTGCGAGCGCGTCTTCGTCGTCGATCCCATCGACGGCACCCGCGCCTTTCTCCGTGGCGAGGACTACTGGACCGTCTCCCTGGCCGTGGTCGAAAATGGCGTGCCCGTGGCCGGCGTCGTCTATGCCCCCGCACGCGACGAGCTTTATGAGGCCAGCAAGGGCGGCGGGGCCCGCCTCAACGGGCAGCCCCTGCAGCGCTCCCGCCGTGCCGGTGCCCCCCCGCTGATCCCCGCGCCCGGTGCCGTGCATCAGGAATTGCAGGCCGCAGGCCTCGATTATACCCGCGGCCCGGCCTATCCCTCGCTCGCCTATCGGCTGGTGCAGGTGGCCACCGGCAAGCTCGATGCCGCCGTCGCAAGGCGCGGCGCGCAGGATTGGGATATTGCCGGCGCCGCCGTGATCCTCTCGGAAAGCGGCCTCGACCTCGCCGATGTCTGCACCGGGTTCCCACAATTGAACAAACGAGATGTGCGCCACGGAGCGCTTGCGGCGCTGGGCGACATGAGCCTAAAACCCCTCGTCCACGCGGCTTTGCTCAAGGTCTATGGCTGCCCGCCGACCGAAACCGCCGCCGCGCCGGACACGACACTGAACCAAACGCGGGACTGACCGATGGCTGACAAGACCGACAAACAACTGCTGCACCTGGTGATCGGTGGCGAACTCTCGAGCATTGATGGCGTCACCTTCGCCGACCTGGACCAGGTCGACATCGTCGGTGTCTACCCCAATTACGCCGCAGCCGAAAAGGTCTGGCGCGCCAAGGCGCAGCAGACCGTGGACAGCGCCCAGACACGCTATTTCATCGTCCACTTGCACCGCCTGCTCGATCCGGAAACTGCCGGTAGCTAAGCCGCGTCTCAGCCCAGTCCCAGCGCCGCCAGAATGGCGCTGAGGGCACCCGGCCCGCCGATGCGCTCGCGGCCAGTCGCTCCCAGCCGGGCGCGTTCCGCGTCATTGCCCAGCAGGTCGGTCAGCGCCAGCGCGACATTGCCCACTTCCGCATCGACGACCACACGGGCCGCCCCGAACAGTTTCTGCTCATCCTCGAAGCGCGAACGCCGGTCGCGCGGATTGACGAAGGTAATGACCGGCTTGCCCAGGCCCAGCGCCTGGATACTGGCGGTTCCGGCCTGGCTCAGCACCACATCCGATGCATCGAGCAGGTTACCCATGGCCCGGCCACGCGCGATGTGAATGGTGACACCGTCGCCGCTAAGCGTGCCCAGATCATCCGGCTCGCTGCTGAGCATGGGAACACGGGTCAGCCCGGCGGCCCGCGCCAGGCTCTCGACTCCAACGCTGCCGGCTACGGCGAGGAAGACATCTGGTCGCAACTCTTCCGGCACCCGTTTGAGCGCACCCACCTGCAAGGCAAGGCTTTCGCCGGTCAGTGCCCGGCTTCCCGGCAGCAGTGTCACCGCCAGCGGACGACTGCGCCGCGAGGGCGCGTCATAGTCCCCGTGCGGAATGGTATCCATCATCAGGTTGCCGGCAGAACGCGCATCCACGCCCGACTGGCGCAACAGCGCGGCAAGATTGTCGGCACGACAGAAGACCAGCGCGCAGCTATGGCGGATCGCCCGCCTCTCCATATTGGAGTACAGCCGCGCCGAGCCGGTCTTGTAGACATCGAGATAGACGATATCGCGATGGCCGGTGAACGAGCAGGCGAGAACGCCGACCATGTCCCCAACCACGATGATCCGGTCATAGCGCCCGCGAATGGCACGCAGGAATTTGAGCGCCGGGGGAATGGTGAAGAGGCCGCCGTTGACAATATCGCGGCGCAGGGAGCCTTTGACATTGCGCCAGCCTTCAGAAGCCAGCGTCGCGCGGGGGCCGACGATCGGGCAAATGCCGTCATAGGCCTTGCCGCTGCCGATCATGGGATAAGCTTCGACGGCAACGCCGGGCGGTAGCTGGGCAATCAGCTGCGCCGCTATGGCGTCCTCACCGTGTCCATTGGAAATGACCAGGAAGCGCTGCAGCGACCCAATCTCGACCACGCTAGACGCCCCGGCCGAAACGTTCAAATGCGGTGTGGGCCGTCACGGCGTCGGCATAGGGCTCCTGACGGTCGACGCTCCAGTAGAAGAGTTCGTCCAGCGGGATCGGCTTGCCTGATATGGCGCAGCGGACAAAGCTGCCGGGCTTGAGCACGACATAGTCGCCATCGAGATAGCGCAGGGTGGCTTCTGCCGGGGCAAATCCCTTGTCGAAGATGTTCATGCCATTATTCCTTGCTGACCCTGCCCATATAGCGATCGGTCACGCCCATCAAAAGAGACTTTCCTGTGAACCGTCATCCGGTCCGGATCGCACAGGCTTTCGCCGCGCCGCCGGCGCTCCGCCGACCGTGACACCCACTTCACCATCGACGAATGTCAACTTGAGGGCGTCGCCGGGCCGCGCTTGGGCCTGACTGGAAATCACCTGTCCGGCCTCGTCCTGCACCAGAGCATAGCCGCGTGCCAAGACATTGCGATAACTCAAGGTTTCCAGAAGCTTGCTGAACTGCTCAAGTTTGTGGCGGCGCTCGGTCGTCATTTCCCCGGCTGCCAGCCCCAGGCGCTGGCGCAGCGGCGCCAGCCGCGCTTCGGCGTGGCGCAGTTCGGCCCGCAGCGGCTTGTCGGACAAGCGCGGTGCGATCCGCGCCAGGGCGGCCTGTTTGCGTTCCAGCGCCGTCGCGGTGGCGGAGGGCAGGCGCGCGGCAATCGGGTCGAGGCGCAACCGGGCCCGTTCGACAGTCTTGGTCAAGCCGCTTGCCCCATGCCTGCCCAGATTGGCCAGCCGCTCGGCCAGCTCGACATGGCGCCGCCGCACCAGCCTGGGGTGCATGGCGGAGGCTGCCTCCGAAAATTTCAGGCGCCGCGCCTGCACGAAATGGCGCAGCGCGCCCGTCAACTGGCTCGCCGCGAGATCCAGGCTCTGGCGCTGGGTCGCCACCAGGTCGGTGGCACGCGGCAGGCCTGCGCCGGCCGCCCGCAGCCGGTCCCTCAGGCTGCTGAGGCTCCGCCGCGCCGCCTGCCTTTGCCGGGCGCCCTGATCCTCGACATAGGCAATCAGCTCGGCGCGCACCGGCACGGCCGCCTCGGCTGCCGCCGTCGGGGTCGGCGCGCGCATGTCCGAGGCATAGTCGATGAGTGTCGTGTCGGTCTCGTGCCCCACGGCCGAAATCACCGGAATGCCCGAGGCCGCGACGGCCCGCACCACCGCTTCCTCGTTGAACCCCCAGAGATCCTCGATCGAGCCACCGCCACGGGCGACGATCAGCAGGTCAGGACGGGGAATCGGCCCGTGGGGCAGGAAGGCGTTGAACCCTTCTATGGCGTTGACCACTTCGGGCGCGCAGGTCTCGCCTTGTACCCGTACCGGCCAGACCAGCACATGGCTGGGGAATCGATCATCGAGCCGGTGGAGAATGTCGCGGATGACAGCGCCAGTGGGCGAGGTGATCACGCCAATGACCCGCGGCAGATAGGGCAGGGGCCGCTTGCGCTCGCGGGCGAACAGACCCTCGGCCAGAAGTTTCTTGCGGCGCTCTTCCAGCAAAGCCATCAGCGCTCCGGCGCCGGCCGGCTCGATGTTTTCGATGACGATCTGGTACTTGCTCGACCGCGGGAAGGTTGTCAGCCGCCCCGTAGCGATGACTTCGAGCCCTTCCTCGGGCTTGAAGGCCAGACGGCCATAGCTGCCCTTCCAGATCACCGCGTCAATCGAAGCGGCATCATCCTTGAGCGTGAAATAGGCGTGGCCCGACGAGTGCTGGCCACGAAACCCCGAGATCTCGCCGCGCACCCGCACATGGCCGAACTCGTCCTCGACAGTCCGTTTGACCGCCTGCGCGATCTCGGAAACGGTGAACTCGGCGGCATTGGTCAGAACCTGAGACATATACCTCTGGTGCGACAAAGCTGGACGAGGGTCAAGCGCCTACTCGGCGGCTTCCTTGTGAGCCGAAAGGGTAGGGATGGCGCTGACATCGACATTGCGCTCGGCATGCCAGGTGTCGAACGCAACCTGCATGCCTATCCACAGGCGTGGTCCATTGCCGAAGAGTTTCCCCAAACGCACCGCCATTTCCGGCGAGATCGGCTTTCTTTCTGACAGGATATCGTGGAGGTGCTGGCGTGAAATCCCCAGCAGGCGAGCAATCTCCGACTTGCTCTTTCCGGTTGCCGGGATAATGTCCTCGGCAAGCAGTTCGCCGGGGTGCGGAGGGCACCAATCGCCGCGGACAGCAGGCACGGACTCAATGGTACTGTTCGAAGTCGACATCGGTCGCATCCTTTTCATCGAAAGAGAACGTGATGCACCACGGTCCGTTGACGTGAATTGTGTAGCGAACTGGGGGCGCACCGCGAAGGGCGTGGAAGTTGAAGCCGGGGACGTTGAGATCGTCCGCAGCGCCTGCGAGTTCCAGAGCTTGCAGCCTTCGCCTGATCCGAGGCAGTAGCTTTTGGTCAAGCTTGGCCGAGCGCCCGCTTGTCCAAAGCTCAGCCAAGCCCTTGTGGCGAAAACTGCGGATCATGGTGCAAAAGTAAGCAAGTCGCTTACATGTGTCAATGATCCGCTTACACTACTCCGCCGCCTCTGCGTGCTGGGCCTGTTCCAGATTGCCCATCGACTGGACGATGTGATTGGCCAGGGCATCATAAATGCCGCCATAGGCATGGCTCGAGCGCATCAGGGCGATCTGTGCATCCGCAAGGCGCGGCAGGCCGTATTCGTCGCCAACCACGCGCATGCCCGGCTGCAGGGCGCTTTCCGGCAGGAAGCCGACGGCCAGGTCCGACAATACGGCCGACGAAATGGCCGTCGCATTGGATGAGGTATAGGCGACCCGATAATCAAGGCCAGTGCGATCCAGTTGCTCCATCGCGTCCTTGCGCCATATGCAGCAATTGGGACCGCAGGCAATTGCCAGCGGCTCGCTGGCCAGCGCCCGTCCGCCATGGCTCGACACCCAGAACATCTTCTCGGTTCGGAACAGCTCGCCGAAATTGTGATCTGTGCCCTGTGTGAAGACGATCAGGTCGTAACGTCCACCCTTCATGCCTTCCAGCAACTGTTCGGAGGCCATGCAGGATACGTCCACCGCGATCTTGGGATGGGTGCGCTGGAAGCTGGAAAGGATAACCGGCAGGAGGCGCACCGCATAATCGTCCGGCACCCCGAAGCGGATCGAGCCGGCCAGGTCTCCGTCGTTGAAGTGATCGAGGATCTCGGCATTGGTGCGCAGCATCTTGCGCGCCCGCTCATAGAGCACATCGCCATGGTGGGTGAGGCTCACGCTGCGCCCGTCGCGGGTGAACAAGGCATGCCCGAGTCGCTCCTCCAGCCGCTTGATCTGCATCGACACGGCCGACTGGGTTTTGTTCACCCGGCGCGCGGCCTCGGTGAAGCTGCCGCAGTCGGCAATGGCGCAAAAGCTCTGGAGCTGATCGAGGTCGAGAGGGGCGGTCATGGTTCATCACCCAAATTGATCGTCGGGATGAAATCTATTTGTTGGACGAATGGAAGTCCAGCGGGCTATTTCTTCAACCATTGGCACAACGCTGTGCCGATCCCTTCCGTCGGACCTCCCCCTCCGACGGTTTCATTATGACCTCGGAGACTTGAAATGGCTCTCTCGCTGCCCGGCGAGCGGTCAGTCGCGGCTGGCTCGCACGTCAATCCTATCAGTGCCCTTTTTGCATGGGTTGCCCGTGCAAAAGCCAATCGTACCCGCCGCGCTGCGCTTCAGAGCCTGCTCGAGCTTGATGCTGTACATCTGCGCGATCTTGGCATTACGGCCCAGGACATTGCTGAAGCCCTCGCGGCGCGCGATGGCCGGACCCCCGGCATGGTCCTCAACGCCGCCCGCGCACGCAGCGCGCGCAGCTGATCGAATTGGTGGCCGGCCATGCCGGTCATCCTCCCGGTTGGGACGAACACTTTTGCCGGTGAGCGTCCCATCTCCAGGGCTGGCCCTTGGCCAGTCCCGTCCGGACCGGTTTTGCCGCCGGTTCCGTTTCCTGACCAACTGCCGGGCCGTGCACCGCACGTGTCCGGCTTTTTTTATGCGGCGGGAATGAAGGTGACGCCGATCTCGGTTTCCGAGCGCCAGACAACCGCGCAGGAGAAATGCCGGCCGTCGTCCATGGCGAGGCCAAATCGTTCGGGCACGCCCACTGAGCTGGTCACCACCAGCTTGGCGCCGGCTTCAGAGAAGTTGCGGATCGTGCAGTCGAAGGTAGAGCGACCCTCATTGATCACAATATGCCCACCCTTGAGCGTGCGGCGGCGCTGAACCTTGCGACGGTCTTCTTCAGTCAAGCAATGACTCCCCGGGAGGGGTCAGGGGAGGGCGGCAAAGCCTTCGGCGAAGCCATCGAGCGAGACGGGAATGCCCACGCCTTCCTCAGGGGTCTTGAACACGACGAAGATGGCATTGGTGCCTTCCGAAAGCACCTTGATGATCTCGTCGTCGAGCTCGACCTCCGCAATGCAGCCATTGGGCAGGCAGCGCACGAAGGCGACGCGCCCCAGATCGGTGCCGTCGACATTAAGGCCAAGGCCATTGGGCAGCAGCACGCCAAGCGGTGCCAGCACGCGCAACAGGCGCGCCTCGCGGTCGGCAGTGCGCAGCACGATCACCGATAGGCCCACATTGGGCTGATCTTCGGCCAGCACGTTCTGGATGATGGCGCATTGCTCGAAACTGGCGCCCGGGGGCGTATCGCAGCTCATCTGCCAGTCGCCGTGCTCGGACCGGATCGTGCCTTGTGCCATTGCAGGGACCGCCAGCAGGCTCATTGCGATCGCACCCAGCACACCAAGCCGCTTTGCCAAGACCATCACTTCTATCACTGCTCCTGCCGAATCGGCGCTTTGCGCATGCCTTCGGTTTGTTTCCGACACGGACCTTGGCCTGTCAACCAAAGCCCGGATTTCAGGCGGGTTTTCTAGGCAAACTGCGGCGCTCATGAGGCAGCTCGGAGGCAATGCGGCACCAATTTGCCGCACTAGCCTGCCCCAAGGCTCCAATAGACTCACGCATGGCAATGTGATTTAGGTCAAAAACGAGTTTTACGCTCCGAAGTTGAGTCGGGGCGGCGTTAGCTATGCCGCTATTCACCCTGCCTGCTTCGGTGCAAGCCGCCAGAACATGTCGATAGGGGGTATATGGTGACCGGGCAGTTCTTTAGGAAGATGGGCGCCGTTTCGGCGGCCGCACTGGCACTGGTGCCGGCAATGGCATCAGCCCAGGAGATCGGCGCGGTCGGTCGTGGCCATCCTGAGCCGGGTCAGTTCCACTTGCAGGAGTCCGTGACTCCGATCATGGACTCCATCGTGGCCTTCCATGATGGCATCCTGATGTGGACCATTACCGGCATCGTTCTGCTGGTGCTGGCCCTCCTGATCGTCGTCGTCGTGCGCTTCAATGCCAAGGCCAATCCGGTCCCGGCACGCTTCACCCACAACACTCTGGTGGAAGTGATCTGGACCGTGGTGCCGATCCTTGTCCTGGTGGTCATCGCCATCCCGTCCTTCGGCGTTCTGTCTGATCAGCTCACGGTTCCCGATGGTGAGCGCAAGTATCTTGGCGCCAACATCTTCTCGCTTGGCGAAGTTGAAGTTCCGGCTGCAACCCTGACCGTCAAAGCCTCGGGCGAGCAGTGGTACTGGAACTACGAATATGTGGATCAGGGCGTGGCCTTCGATTCGAACATGCTCAACGAAGAAGAGATTGCCCAGCTCAAGCCCGGTCAGCCGCGCCTGCTGGCCGTCAACAACGAGCTGGTCGTTCCCGTCGATACCACCGTGCGCATGCAGGTCACCGCCAGCCCGACCGGTGTGATCCATGCTTTCGCCGTGCCCTCTTTCGGCGTCAAGATCGACGCTGTCCCCGGCCGTCTCAATGAGACCTGGTTCAATGCCCGCGAGACCGGCATCTACTACGGTCAGTGCTCGGAACTGTGCGGCAAGGACCATGCCTATATGCCCATCGGCATCCGCGTCGTGACTGCCGACGAATTCGCCGCCTTTATCGCGGCCTTCGAAGAAAGCCGTGACTACGCGACTGCAGCCGCCACCCTGCCGGCGCTGTAACTCAAGGGTCAGAGGAAACAAAAATGGCAAATACTGCAAACCTCGAAGCCCACGCTACCGGGCACGATCATGCCAGCCACGACCACCACACCCCCACGGGTTGGCGTCGCTGGGTCTATTCGACCAACCACAAAGACATCGGGATCATGTACCTGGTGTTCTCGATTGTCGCCGGCATCATCGGTGGTCTGCTCTCGGGTGCCATGCGCCTCGAGCTGCAGGAGCCGGGTATCCAGATTTTCCACGGCCTCGCTGCCATGGCCTATGGTCTCGAGGGCGATAGCGCCATCGACGCCGGCAAGCACATGTTCAACGTGTTCGTGTCGGCACACGCGCTCATCATGGTGTTCTTCACCGTCATGCCCGCGACCATGGGTGGTTTTGCCAACTACTTCGCGCCGCTGATGATCGGCGCGCCCGATACGGCCTTCCCGCGCATCAACAACATCGCGTTCTGGCTGCTGCCCCCGGCGCTGATCCTGACCGTGCTGTCGATGTTCTTCGAAGGCCCTGCCGGTGCAATGGGCTTCGGTGGCGGCTGGACCGCCTATCCGCCGCTCTCCACCACCGGTCATCCGGGCCCGGCAACCGACTTCGTGATCTTCTCGCTGCACGTCGCCGGTGTCAGCTCGATCCTGGGGGCCATCAACCTCATCACCACCATCCTCAACATGCGCGCCCCGGGCATGACGCTGCACAAGATGCCGCTGTTCGCCTGGTCCGTGCTCGTTACCGCCTTCCTGCTGCTGCTGGCTCTGCCGGTTCTGGCCGGCGCCATCACCATGATGCTGACCGACCGCAATTTCGGCACCACCTTCTTCTCTCCTGAAGGCGGCGGCGATCCCGTCCTCTACCAGCACCTGTTCTGGTTCTTCGGTCACCCCGAAGTGTACATCATGATCCTGCCGGGCTTCGGCATCATCTCGCACATCGTGGCCACCTTCTCGCGCAAGCCAGTCTTCGGATACATGGCCATGGCCTATGCCATGGTGGCCATCGGCTTCGTAGGCTTCGTCGTGTGGGCACACCACATGTACACCACCGGCCTCAGCCTCGACGTGCAGCGCTACTTCGTGGCCGCGACCATGGTCATCGCGGTGCCGACGGGTGTGAAGATCTTCTCGTGGATCGCCACCATGTGGGGCGGCTCCATCACCTTCCGCGTTCCCATGCTCTGGGCCATCGGCTTCATCTTCCTGTTCACCGTTGGTGGTGTGACCGGTGTGGTGCTGGCCAATGCCGGTGCCGACCGCGCCCTGCACGACACCTATTACGTGGTGGCACACTTCCACTACGTGCTCTCGCTGGGCGCCGTGTTCTCGATCTTCGCGGGCTGGTACTACTGGTACCCCAAGATGTTCGGCTACATGTATTCCGAGTTCCTGGGCAAGCTGCACTTCTGGGTCATGTTCGTCGGTGTGAACCTGATCTTCTTCCCGCAGCACTTCCTTGGCCTCGCCGGCATGCCGCGCCGCTACATCGACTACCCCGATGCCTTCGCGCTGTGGAACCGTGTGTCTTCCGTCGGCTACTACGTCACCTTCGTGGCCATGCTGATCTTCTTCTACGCGACCTGGGAAGCCAGCCGTAAGAAGCGTCCGGCCGGCGACAATCCGTGGGGTGATGGTGCAACGACCCTGGAATGGACCCTGTCCTCTCCGCCGCCGTTCCACCAGTTCTCGACCCTGCCCAAGATCGACTCCAAGGATGCGCACTAGCGCACTCTAGGGACGCTCACTCGGCGCCCCTCGCAAGAATGGCGGATCGCGCAGGCGTCAGCGCGGTTCGCACCCTGAAAGGAAAGAGCATTGGCTTTTGTTGACGACAGCAGGGAAGTGACCACCTTTACCGGTGGTGCGCGCGTCGAGGACTACCTCGCGCTGCTCAAGCCGCGCGTCATGTCGCTAGTGGTGTTCACGGCACTCGTGGGCATGCTTGTGGCTCCCGGCGGCATCAATCCCTTTGTCGGCCTCATTGCCATTGCCTGCATCGCCATCGGGGCCGGAGCCTCCGGCGCGCTCAACATGTGGTACGATAGCGATATCGACGCCATCATGAGCCGCACCCAGAACCGACCCATTCCCGCCGGCCGCATGACCCGCGGCGAGGCTCTGGCCTTCGGTCTCGTCCTCTCGGTCTTCTCGGTGACCCTGCTGGGCCTTGCGACCAATTGGGTGGCCGGCGCCTTCCTCGCCTTCACCATCTTCTTTTATGCCGTCGTCTATACGATGTGGCTCAAGCGCTCGACGCCGCAGAACATCGTCATCGGCGGCGCGGCCGGCGCTTTCCCGCCCATGGTGGGCTGGGCTGCCGTCACAGGCACATTGAGCTGGGAGAGCTTTGCGCTCTTCCTCATCATCTTCCTCTGGACCCCGCCCCATTTCTGGGCGCTGGCGCTCTACAAGCAGGGCGACTACGGCGCCGCTGGTGTGCCGATGATGCCCAATGTGGCGGGCGAAAAGTCCACCAAGTGGCAGATCTTCGGTTATTCCATCGTTCTGGCCGTTGCCAGCCTCCTGCCGACCTGGCTGGGCTTCTCGAGCTGGATCTATGGCGCCGTCGCCACCATCACCGGCATCAGCTTCGTCTGGCTGTGCCTGCGCCTGCTGCGCGCGCCGGACTCCGTGTCCATGCGCCGCACCGCCCGGACCGTGTTCACCTATTCGCTGAGCTATCTGTTCGTGGTCTTCCTGGCGCTCTTTACCGACTTTATCGCCCAGCGCATGGGAGTAATCTGACATGGCTGAAATCACCGCTGCGAAACTCGCCCCCAATGGCATGACCGAAGAGCAGGATGCGGCCTTCCGCAAGCAGCGGCGTCGCCGCTCGCTCGCCCTTGCCGGCGCCCTGGCCCTGTTCGCGCTGACGTTTTACGTGCTGACCCTCGTCAAGATGGGTCCCGCTCTGTTCGACCGTGCACTCTGATGGCCGACGCAACCCTTCCCTTCCGTCCGACTGACCCGGGGCGCCGCAACAAGCGCGTGGCCGTGACACTGGCTGGCGTGGCGGTTGGCATGGTGGGTCTCGCCTTTGCGTCCGTGCCGCTCTACCAGCTCTTCTGCCAGGTAACGGGTTTTGGTGGCACTACGCAGGTGGCCTCAGAAAATCCCAAGGGTGTCATCGCCCGCGAGATGAAGGTGCGCTTCGACGTCAATATCGATCCGGCTCTGCCCTGGTCGGTCGAGGCCGCGGCGCCGATCACCGACAGGATCGGCAATGTCGACACCGTCAACTACATCGCGACCAACAATTCCGATAAGCCGATCATCGGCCAGGCGATCTTCAACGTGGTGCCGGAAAAAGCCGGCGTCTATTTCAACAAGATCGAGTGCTTCTGCTTCACCGAGCAGACCCTGCAACCTGGTGAAACGGTCGAAATGCCCATCGTCTTTTTCGTCGATCCTGATATCGACGAAAATCGCGAGCTCAACACGATAAAAGAGATCACGCTCTCTTATACCTTCTACGCTTCAGACAGTGAGGGAAGCTGAACATGTCCGCCGCCATTGAAAAAAATCATGACTACCACATGGTGGAACCGAGCCCCTGGCCGTTCTGGATGTCGGTTGCCGTGCTGGTCATGATGATCGGCGCCGTGGCCTGGATGCGGAACTGGACCCCGTTCCCGTTCTTCATCGGCCTGGCCGGCGTGATCTACGTCTTCTATGCCTGGTGGGCGGATGTGGTGAAGGAAGCCCAGGACGGCGTCAGCCATACGCCGGTCGTGCAGATGCACCACCGCTACGGCATGCTGCTGTTCATCGCCTCGGAAGTGATGTTCTTCGTGGCCTGGTTCTGGGCCTATTTCGATGGCTTCTTCCGCTATGACGACGTCGAGCAGGTTGCGCGTGTTGCCTTCACCGGTGGCCATTGGCCCCCGGCCGGCGTGGAACTCTTCGATCCCTTCCACCTGCCGCTGTTCAACACGCTGATCCTGCTGACCTCGGGCACGACAGTCACCTGGGCGCACCATGCGCTGCTCGAAGGCGACCGTCAGGGTCTCAAGTATGGCCTGTGGCTGACCATCGCCCTTGGCGTTCTGTTCTCGATTGTCCAGGTGATCGAATATACCCATGCCGGGTTCTCGTTCTCGGGCAATCTCTATGGCGCCACCTTCTTCATGGCGACCGGCTTCCACGGCTTCCACGTGTTCATCGGTACGGTCTTCCTGGCCGTCTGCCTGGCACGGACTTATGCCGGCCATTTCACCCCCGAACGCCACCTGGGCTTCGAGTTCGCCGCCTGGTACTGGCACTTCGTTGACGTGGTGTGGCTGTTCCTCTTCGCCTCGGTCTATATCTGGGGCAGCTGGGGCGTTCAGCTGAGCCACTAGGCTCAGGCCCGATCGGAATGGAGGGCGCGGCGAGGCTGCGCCCTTTTTCTTTGGAGACAAGACATGAGCAAGGCTGAAGCAGCGGCAAGGCGCGGACTGCGCTGGAGCGACTATCTCTTCGCCGTCCTGATGCTGGCGCTCGCCGCCACCTGCGTCTTCCTCGGCAACTGGCAGACGGCCCGCCTCGGCGAGAAGGAAGCTCTCGTGGCTGCCGTCGACGAGCGTCTGGGCGCCGACCCTGTTGCGGCACCCGCGGCTGATACCTGGCAAGACCTGGATTTCAACCAGTGGAACTACCAGCCCGTCACGATGACGGGAGCCTACCGCTACACCCAGACCGTCACGGTCTTCACCAGCCTGACCAATGCGCGTGGTCGGTTCTCCGGTCCCGGCTACTGGGTCGTGACACCTTTCGAGCTTGATGCCGGTGGCACTGTCTTCGTCAATCGCGGTTTCGTACCCCAGGAAATGCAGGAGCAGGCGGCTCTGGGCGATCTGCATGGCGATGATGCCGGCAGCGTCACCATTGTAGGCCTGTTCCGCGAGGGCGAGCGAGCCGGAATGATGGTGCCCGAGGCCAATATGTCGGACCGCATCGAATGGGTTCGCGATCCGGCTCGTCTGGCCGCCATGGTCGATCCGGCCCTGGCGCCCATCGCGCCTTTCTATGTCGATCTGCTGGCCGGCGGGGAGGGGGACTTGCCCCAGGGCGGAGAAACCGTCGTCAGCTTCACCAACAACCATCTGGGCTACGCCATCACCTGGTATGGCTTCGCCGTCGTGGCCGTGGCCATGCTCGGCGTGTGGCTGTTTCGTCAGTCGAGGCGCCCCGACAAGACGAACGGATGATGTGCAAACCTTGCGGCCTTGGTCCGGTTTGACTAGGTTGCGACAATTCTAGAAGGGCTTCTCCCCCCGATGCAGTTTGTCTCTACGCGCGGCCAGGCGCCCGTGCTCGGTTTCTCCGACGCCGTCCTGGCAGGTCTTGCCGCTGATGGCGGGCTCTATGTTCCTGCCACCTGGCCGCAGGTCAGCGCCGAGGAAATCGCCGCTTTTGCCGGCAAGCCCTATGCCGATGTCGCCTATGCGATCATTTCGCGTTTCACCGAGGGCGAAATTCCGGCCGGCAAGCTCAAGACCATCATCGATGAAGCCTATGCCACGTTCCGGCATCCGTCGGTGACACCGCTGATCGAGCTTGAGCCGGGACATTTCGTGCTCGAACTTTTCCATGGCCCTACCCTTGCCTTCAAGGATGTGGCCATGCAGTTCCTCAGCAGGATCATGGACCATATCCTGGCCGATCGTGGCCTCAAGGCGACCATTGTGGGCGCGACGTCAGGGGACACCGGCTCGGCTGCCATCGAGGCCTTCCGTGGTCGCGACACCACCGATATCTTCATCCTGCATCCCAATGGCCGGACCTCCGAGGTGCAGCGCCGGCAGATGACCACGGTGCTCGACGACAACGTCCACAATATCGCGCTTGAAGGCACGTTTGACGATTGCCAGGACGCGGTGAAGGCCATGTTCAACAATCATGCCTTCCGCGACCGGGTGCGCCTGTCAGGCGTCAACTCGATCAATTGGGGCCGCATCGTCGCGCAGATCGTCTATTATTTCACTGCCGCCGTTTCGCTGGGTGCGCCGCATCGCAAGGTGAGCTTCACCGTCCCGACCGGCAACTTTGGCGACATTTTTGCCGGCTATTGCGCGAAGATGATGGGCTTGCCGATCGACAGGCTGGTCATTGCCACCAATGCCAACGACATCCTCAGGCGCACGCTCGAAACCGGCCGCTATGAAATGTCCGGTGTTGCCCCCACGATCAGCCCGTCCATGGACATTCAGATCTCGTCCAATTTCGAACGCCTGCTGTTTGAAAGCGCCGGTCGCGACGCCGCAGCCGTCAACCGCATGATGGCGGCTCTCAAGCAGTCGCGCGGTTTCGAGCTGCCCGAAAACGCCATCGCTGCCATCCGCCGCGATTTCGCCGCCGGCACCACCGACGAAGCCACGACCAGCCGCGTCATCGCGGCCACCCTTAAGGCATCGGGCTATCTGCTCGATCCGCATACTGCTGTCGGGGTTGGCGTTGCGCGCTCTGTTGCACATGGGTCAACGCCTATGGTGACGCTGGCGACCGCACATCCCGCCAAATTCCCGGCCGCGGTGGCCGCCGCGTCCGGCATCGAGCCTGCCTTGCCGTCCTGGCTGGCGGACCTATACCAACGACCCGAACGGGTCACCATGCTGGCCAATGACCAGCGTGGTATCGAAGATTTCATCGCGGCCCGCAGCCGCGCCTGAACGACACGTGAGGAACCGCGGTCGTTGAGGCCGCCGGTTCAGGAGGACCAGTGTGAGCGTACAATCGACGACCCTGGATAACGGCATGGTGGTGCTCACCGATGACATGCCGCATCTGGAAAGTGCTTCTCTGGGCGTTTGGGTGAAGGCTGGTGCCCGTTCCGAGCGCAAGGCCGAGCACGGCATCTCGCATCTGCTCGAGCACATGGCCTTCAAGGGCACCAGGTCCCGCTCGGCCCTGCAGATCGCCGAGGCAATCGAAAATGTCGGCGGCGATCTCAACGCCGCGACCTCCATCGAACATACCGGCTACTTTGCCCGCGTCCTCAAGGACGACGTGGTTCTCGCCGCCGACATCCTCGCCGACATTCTGCAGAATTCCACCTTCGACGAAGATGAGCTGGCCCGCGAAAAGCAGGTCATCGTGCAGGAGATTGGCGCTGCCCGCGACAACCCTGACGATCACGTCTTCGACCTTTTCCAGCAGGCTGCCTATCCCACCCAGCCCATCGGCCGCACCATTCTGGGTACGGTGGATTCGGTCCGCGCCTTCTCGCCCGAGACGGTCCGCAAGTATATGCGCCGCAACTATGTCGGCGACCATATGGTGATCGCGGCCGCCGGCAATGTCGATCACGAGGGCCTCGTCGAAGTGGCCCGTGCCCGCTACGCCGATCTGGCCCCCAATGGCGCCCCTGATCCGCAGCGCGCCGAATATCAGGGTGGGCAGGAGCGCCTCATTTCCGATCACGAACAGGCCCACATCGTTCTGGGCTTTGAAGGCCGAGCCTACAATTCCGACGGCTTCTATGCCGCGCAGGTCCTCGCCTCCATCCTGGGTGGCGGCATGAGTTCGCGCCTCTTCCAGGAAGTGCGCGAGAAGCGCGGCCTCTGCTACTCGGTCTATTCCTTCCATTGGGCCTTTGCCGATAGTGGCGTCTTCGGCGTTGCCGCCGCAACCGGCGAGGATGAAGTGTCCGAGCTGGTACCAGTGATTCTGGATGAGCTGCGCCGCGCCACCGAGAGCATTTCCGACGAGGAAGTGGTGCGCGTCCGCAACCAGATCCGCGCCGGTCTCCTGATGTCGCTCGAGAGCCCGTCGGCCCGCGCCGGTCAGCTGGCCCGCCAGCAGATCCTCTGGGGCCGTCCGATCCCCATGCAGGAGACGGTCGAGCGCATCAATCGCATCACCGCCCAGCGCGTGCGCGATGTGGCCGAGCAGATTTTCACGGCCGGCAGCCCGACCCTGGCCGGCATTGGTCCCATCAGCCGCCTTGCCGATGTCGAGAGCATCGGCGAAACGCTCAAGCGCTGATCCCATGTTCTGGCCGTGGTCCTCTCCGGCGCCAATGGTCACCCTGCGCGGGCCGCGCGTCCTTCTGCGCCTGCCGCAGATGCGCGACTACGCCGCCTGGTATGACCTGCGGCGGTCCAGCCAGGATTTCCTCCGGCCCTTCGAGCCACGCTGGACCGAACTGGACCTGGCCCGCCGCGTCTTCTCCACGCGCGTGCGCCGCGCCCGCCAGGAGGCGGAAGAGGGGACGGACTATACCTTCCTGATTTTCCTCGAAAATGGCCGGCAGCAGCAGCTGGTCGGTGGCCTTACCCTGTCCAATATTCGCCGGCGTGCTGCCCAGTTCGTCAATCTGGGCTACTGGATGGGCGAGACCCATGCCGGCAAGGGCCTGATGACCGAAGCCGTGGGCGTGGTCCTGCCATTCATCTTTGAGGTCCTGGACCTGCACCGGGTGCACGCCGCCTTCCTGCCGCACAACACCGCCTCGCGTCGTGTGCTGGAAAAAAATGGTTTCGTGGAGGAGGGTTATGCCGAGCGCTACCTCCAGATCAACGGCCGCTGGGAGGACCATGTGCTGATGGGGCTGACCGAGGAAAGCTGGGCAATTCAACGGCTTAGAAACAGCTCCCGCGTAGCGTGAGGGGCATTTTCTGTGTGTTGCCTTCCAGCAACAGCCATGAACGCTTGTCGCAAGCGTCAATCTCCCGTACCAAGTTAGCGCTCCGCTGGAGGAACAAGAAGACAAGGCTCGTCCGGGCTTCGCGCATTTTTCCCAGACTGCCGCCATAATGAAGCCTAGCGCAGGATTTAACTGCACCCGATGCGTCACCTCATAGCATTCGCGATCAGCCTTGCGCTCGCGCTCTCCGGCCTTGTGTCCGTCGCCACGGCCTTCGAAGTCATCTCGGTCCCTGAGGACGTCAATGCCGTTAATCTCTCTGACGTTGTTGAAGTTGTGCCCGGCACCGATGGCCGCGTGCAATTGTCGACCGCGCCTGACGCTGATGGCATCATCCGGCGTATCGAGGTCCTCGCAACGGACCCGCAGACCAATCCGGCCTTCGCTCTGATCGCGCTGCGCAACGACAGCGATCAGCAGATTCAGCGACTGCTCGTGGCGCCGTTTTTCCGCCTGCCGGCCTCTGGCGTTTTCCAGCCTGACCTGGGTGAAAATCGGATCAATGCCGTCACGCCCAGCGCTGGCATCCGCCCCGAACGCCTGAGCGATCCCGAGGCCGATGTCTTCGAGGTGACGCTCGACCCCGGCGCCACCATGACTGTTATCGCCGAACTGGCTTCCGATGACTTGCCCGAGCTCTACCTCTGGGAGCCGAGCGCCTATCGCGACTACGTCAATTCCTTCACTCTCTTCCGCGGCGTGGTGCTAGGTGTGGCGTCGCTGGCGGCGGTGTTCCTCACCATCATGTTCGTGGTCAAGGGACGCGGTGTCTTTCCGGCGACGGCGGCCTTCGCCTGGGCTGTGCTTGCCTATCTGCTGATCGATTTCGGCCTCCTGGGGCGCTTGCTGGGGCTTCCGGCCAGCGGCGTGCAGCCCTGGCGTGCGGCTGCCGAAGCCGGCATTGCCACGACACTGGCGGGCTTTCTTTTCATCTATCTCAATCTGCACCGCTGGCATCTGCGCTTCATTCATCTGGCGCTTGGCCTTGCGGCGCTGTTCCTGGCGCTGTTCCTGTTCGCCTTCTTCCAGCCCGCCATCGCCGCGACCATTGCGCGGCTCGTTCTGGCCCTGCTGGGCATTTCCGGCTTCTTCCTGATCCTGCTGCTGGCCCTGCGCGGCTATGATCGCGCGGTGCTGCTGGTGCCTACCTGGATCATCTTCATTGCCTGGCTGTTCTATTCCTGGCTGGTGATTTCCGGTCAGGTGACCAATGATGTCGCCCAGCCGGCCGTGGGTGGCGGCCTCGTGCTCATCGTCATGCTACTCGGCTTTACCGCGGTGCAGCACGCCTTCTCCGAGGGGCAGGTCTCCATCGGCACGCTGAGCGAGGTCGAGCGCCGGGCCCTGGCGCTGACCGGTTCGGGCGATTTTGTCTTCGACTGGAACATCGAGCGCGACCGCGTGACGGTCAGCGACGAGCTGGCCACACGCCTCGGTGAAAAGCGCGGTGCGCTGCGCGGCGCGATCAAGCGCTGGCTCGATCGCGTCCACCCCGATGACCGCGACCGCTTCCGCACCGCCTTCGACACCCTGGTCGAGCTGCGTCGCGGCAAGGTTTCGGCTGACATGCGGGTCGCCGGGCACGATGGCAATTTCCGCACCTTCCGCATGCGCGTGAAGCCGGTGCTGGGCGGCGACGGTCAGGTCAACCGCATCGTCGGCACTCTGCAGGACGTCACCGATGACCGCGCCTCGCGCGAGCGCCTGTTGCACGATGCCGTGCATGACAGTCTCACAGGCCTGCCCAACCGCCAGCTCTTCCTCGACCGGCTTGAACGCGCGCTCGTTCGGGCACGTACGCCAGGCGGAACCAAGCCGGCTGTGTTCCTTATCGACATCGACCGCTTCATGGAACTCGAAGAGCGCATCGGCCACTCGGCCGCGGACTCCGTGCTTCTGGCCATATCGCGCCGCATCTCGCGCATCATGCGGCCGCTCGACACCGTGGCTCGCATTGCCGGGGACCAGTTCGCGGTCATCCTCTCGTCCGAACAGGCGGCCGCCAAGATTGCCGAAACGGCCGAGCAGATTCGCAAGGCCCTCAAGGCGCCGTTCAATTTTGGTGATCGGGATCTGGTCCTGACCGCCTCGATCGGCGTCACCATCTATGACAGCAACCCTTCCACTGCCACTGACGTGCTACGCGATGCCGAACTCGCCATGTACTATGCCAAGCGTCTCGGCGGCGACCGCATCGAGGCCTATCGCGCCTCGGCCCGCTCGATTGCCTCCTATAACAAGGCCAGTGAGGAAGACCTGGAGCGCGGCCTCAAGCAGGGCGAGTTGCAGGTCCAGTTCCAGCCCATCATGGATATTCAGACCGGCCAGATGGCCGGCGCCGAAGCACTGATGCGCTGGAATCACCCCACGCGCGGCATGGTGACACCGGACGAATTCGTGCCCCTGGCGGAGCGGTCCGGCCAGATCGAGAAGCTGGGTCGCCTGGCCTTCGAACAGTCCGCCGCCCAGGCCAAGGACTGGATGGCGACCATCGGCCTGCCCGAAGGCTTCTTCATCTCGGTCAATCTCTCGCCCAGCCAGCTGGGGTCCGAGACCCTCCTGGCGGATATGCGCAACCTCATTGCTCAGGACAGCGAGTTGACCGGGCACCTGAAGCTCGAGATCACCGAAAGCCAGGTGATGACCAATCCCGAGCATTCCGCCTACATGCTCGAAGCGCTGCGCAATATGGGGCTCGGCCTCGCCCTCGATGATTTCGGCACCGGCCATTCATCGCTGAGCTACCTGCACCGCTTCCCCTTCGACACGATCAAGATCCCCGCGCCCTTCGTGCGCCTGGGGACCGAGAGTGGCATCGCCCATACCCAGGCGCCGATCATCCGCGCCATCGTGGCCCTGGCCAACGATCTCGATCTGATGGTGGTGGCCGAGGGGGTCGAAAGCATCGACGAGATCGAACGCCTCCGGCAACTCAATTGCCGTTACGCCCAGGGCTTTGCTTTCGGCGCTGCGATGGTCGGTGCCGAACTGGGCAGGAAACTCGCCGCGCAGATGGGCAGGTAAGATCGGGCTTGGGAGCGTCACCCCACCCTCATTCCCTCCCCATCAAGGGGAGGGAGGCGCAAGCCTCAGTCGCCGGTGTTCATCGTCTCCCTCCCCCCTGTGGGGAGGGATTAAGGGTGGGGGTACTTTGGCTGGGCGCCGAAGCCTAGCCGTGCCCCGCCTCGCTGCTCAGCGTCGCCCTTGTGATGTGGAGGCTTTCCAGCGCCTTGTCGTAGCGGTGCTCCACCGGCGTCTCGAACAGAAGTTCATGGCTGAACGGTACGGTCAGCCAGCCATTGGCGCCGATTTCGTCCTCCAGCTGTCCAGGCGACCAGCCGCAGCACCCCAGCGCGAACAGGGCCGAGCGCGGGGCGGGCCCGAAGGCCATGGCCTTGAGAATGTCGAGCGTGGCCGTGAGGCCGATTTCCTCGGTGACCTTGTAGGTATTGCCGCTGTGATAATCGCCTGAATGCAGCACGAAACCGCGCCCCTTCTCGACGGGGCCGCCGCGCATCACGGCCCGGTCCCTGATAGCGTCGGGCAGGCGAATGACTGCATCGGGATCGCCGAGGTCGAGCTCATCCAGAATGTCGGCGAACCGCAGGTTGGCCAGCTCGTGATTGACCACAAGGCCCATGGCGCCTTCGGAGCCATGACCAACGATCAGGATGACGCTTTCGGCGAAGCGTTCGTCGGCCATGTCCGGCATGGCAACCAGGAATTGTCCTTCTAGACTGTTCATGGCCCGATTGTATTCTGCACCCACCAGCCTGCCAAGCGCTGCGCCGCTCAGTTTCTTCACGAAGGCCTGAACCGGCGCTATCTGGTCGTTCATCCTTTGCTGCGCTAATGCCTAGCCATGCGCTTTCCCATTGCTGCCGCCCTTGCTCTTGCTGCCTCGATCCTGCCTGCATCCGCAGGCGAAACGCCATGGCAGGAGGTTGCCCCCGGTGTGTCCATGCGCCTGATCAGCGCCGGCACCATTGATGCGGACGGACGGGCATGGTTTGCGCTCGAAATCGACATGCCCGAGGACACCAAGACCTATTGGAAAGTCCCGGGAGAGACCGGGCTGCCGACCCAATTGGATTTCGCCGGTTCCACCGGTGTATCCGGCCACGAAATCCACTGGCCCTTTCCGCTCCGCGACCTGGCCGATGGCCTGGTGGACTATGTCTATTTCGGCCACACGGTTCTTCCCTTTGTGCTCGATCTCGAGGGTCCCGGCGCCGTCGTGTCCATCAATGCGACCCTGGGCGTGTGCTCGGAAATCTGTGTCCCCGCCCAGGCACAGATGCGCCTGCCGGCGACCGATCCGGAAGGCGATGACGCCAACGCGTTGCGCATCCGTCAGGCTCTGGCCTCCGTGCCCATCGAATGGGATGCGGGTCCCGAACCGGCTGGTGACATCCAGCTGTCCAGGGATGGCACGGGAATTCTGGTCGAGATCGACGAGGCCGTGGTCGATCCGGATAGCCTTATCGTCGCTGGAGAACTCGATGCGCCGCTCTTTGGGGCGCCGCAAAAAAGCCCTCAAGAGAACTTAGTGCTGCTTCCCATTGTGGGCAAAACCGACAATAGTGTCCTCGATGGCATGGAGGTTGAACTGTCCTTCATGACAGCGACGGGTGCCTATGAGGTGAGCCGGACGATCGAATCCGGCGCCGAAGCGAATGTGGATGCTCTGGCACAATAAGCCCGCTGGCCTTGTGCCATTGTAAAAAGCCGCATATCGCAGGAGCATGAGTTTTGGAGTAGGGCGGCTTTGCCGCCGAGCATGGGGCTATTTCCACCAATGATCGAACGCGGCAATTCGGTCCCGTCTGTCGGGATCAAGCTGGTGACTGCTGATGGTGTCGAAGACACGACAAGCGACGCGGTCCTGGGGCAGGGTACTGTTGTGCTGTTCTCCGTGCCGGGCGCGTTTACGCCCACCTGTCATGTCAATCATCTGCCAGGCTTCGTGGCCAACGCCGCCAAGCTGCGCGCTGCCGGTGTCGACCGGATCGTGTGTGCCTCGGTCAATGACCACCATGTCATGAAGGCCTGGGCCGAAGCGTCCGATGCCCTGTCCGACGTCGCCTTTGTGGCCGACGGCAATGCTGCTCTGGCCAAGGCCCTCGGCCTCGACAAGGATTTTTCTGCCCATGGGATGGGCACGCGCTACGCCCGCGCCGCTGCGATTGTCCGCAATGGTGTGTTCGAAGCCGTGTTTGTCGAAGATGCACCCGGCGTGACGGCCAGCGGCGCACCCGCCATCCTCATGGCTCTCGAAGCCGCAGCCTGATCGCCAGGAGCTGATCACACTATGACAATGTCCCTGACGTCCACCCTTCGTCTCGGCGCCACTGGCGCGCTCGCCGTGCTGCTGGCCGGCTGTTCCATGGGCTCCATGTTCGGTGGCGGCAACACGGCTGCCAACGCCAGCCTCCAGAACGCCACGGCAACTCCGCAGGCTGTGGCCCAGGCCCAGACCAGCGCCCTGCCAGTCATCGCCACCGAATGCCCCCCGATCAAGGTGCGGGCGGGCGGCGAGGCCATGTACTACTATGGCAATGGCCGCGTCGGCGACGCCAGGGCCCTGCAGTATCAGGGCGTCATCGACGAGACCTCGCGCAACTGCGTCGTGTCCAATGGCCAGATTACCGTCAATATGGGCGTCACTGGTCGCGTCCTGCTTGGACCCGCCGGCAGCCAGTCCACCGTCAATGCGCCCATCCGCTTTGCGGTCGAGCGCGACGGCCAGGCCATCTTCTCGGAAAAGTACACCATGCCGGTGGCGCTGACGCCGCCCAGCCAGACGGCTGAGTTCGTCAAGGTGGTCGAAAACGTGACCATCCCCTATCTCGGCGGCGAAAACATCACCATCTGGGTCGGCTTCGATACAAGAGGCTGAGAGACGTCCCGCAGGTCAACCCGTCCAATTGCGCCCCGGTGATGAGCCGGGGCGTTTTGTTTTAGCGGGTGTGGGGCAGGGACTGGCAGCCTTCGAGAGGCGGTCTCTCGCAGCAGACTCTGATAATACCAGTCAACGGAGCTGCCAGTACGCTCTCGAAAAGAGGAACAAAGTGTAGCGAATGCCGAGGGCTCTGCACTTGGGGTACGCCGCCCGGCAGCGGCTCAAGGCCAAGGGTGACGCGCGGTCGATAGTGCTATCACCGGTTTTTGTTGCCCATCGCATGTGGGCACAGACCGCAATGCGGTCGAAAGCGCCCGCTACAGACGCGGGCCATCCCTCCCCCTCCTTCAGGTTGAGGCTAGGTGGGGGTCTCTAACGAACGGAGTTATCCCCGCCTCCTTCCCTTGTCGTACTCTCACCCCATCAGCCGGGTGGAGATGGGGTTGCAACGATCAACCGTCCGGCGACAGTCGGGAGCACCCTGAATCGCTACGGGGTGTGGGTCCGGGGATGGGAAATTCCGGTGAGAGCCGGCCCTAGCGAACCCCCCTGCCAGAAATCCCGGCGCCCGGAGGCGGTGTCCGTCTCACTATTATAAAACTCAGAGGCGGGGACAGCCTCCGGGCACCATCAATGACAGTGACCCGGAGGTTTCATGATCGTCCGGCTCTTCGGCCTGCGTTTTTTACTCTGCGGCCTTGAGCGTCTCCGCCGGCCGTTCCCACTTGAGGATGGGCTGGCGTGCGGCGCGGGTCTCGTCGAGACGTCGGCGCGGTGCCTTCATCGGGGCAGCCGTAAAGCGCGCCGAATTGCCCGACTTGGCCTCCGTCGCCAGCTCCGCCATGACGTCGCAGAACCGGTCCAGCGTCTGCTTGCTCTCGCTCTCGGTGGGCTCGATCAGCATGGCCCCATGCACGACCAGAGGGAAATACATGGTCATAGGGTGGAAGCCCTCGTCGATCAGCGCCTTGGCGAAATCGAGCGTGGTGACGCCGGTATCCTTGAGGAAGCTGTCGTCGAACAGCGCCTCGTGCATTGTCGGATAGTCGGGGAAAGGCACCGAGAACAGGTGCTCGAGCCGCGCCTTGACGTAATTGGCGTTGAGCACGGCGTCTTCGGCCGCCTGGGCCAGGCCATCGCCACCGTGGCTGAGCATATAGGTCAGGGCGCGCACATACATGCCCATCTGGCCGTGGAATGCGGTGACGCGGCCGAGAGCCTCGCCCTCGATATGCTCGACCATTTCCAGCCCATTTTCGCCCTTGCGGACGAAGGGGACGGGCGCGAAGGGCGCCAGGGCCGCCGACAACACCACGGGACCCGCACCCGGCCCGCCGCCGCCATGCGGCGTCGAGAAGGTCTTGTGCAGGTTGATATGCATGGCGTCGATGCCGAGGTCGCCCGGCCGCACCACGCCCATGATGGCGTTGAAGTTGGCGCCATCGCAGTAGAAGAAGGCGCCCGCATCATGCACGGCCTTGGCAATCTCGATCACCTGCGGCTCGAAGAGGCCGCAGGTATTGGGATTGGTCAGCATGATCGCCGCGACGTCGGGCGACAGTGCGTCCATGACGGCCTGCACATCGACCGTGCCATCATCCTTGGCTGGCACGGGCTTGACCGTATAGCCCAGGAAGGCCGCCGTGGCCGGATTGGTGCCATGCGCGCTTTCGGGTACCAGCACGATCGTCCGATGCGCCTCGCCCTTGGCTTCCTGCGCCGCCTTGATGGCCATCATGCCCAGCAGTTCGCCATGGGCGCCGGCTTTTGGCGACAATGCTACAGCGGCCGTGTTGGTGAGGGTAAGCAGCCAGTGGCTCAGCTGGTTCATCATTTCCAGCGCACCCTGCACTGTCGACACCGGCTGCAGCGGGTGGATATCCGAGAAGCCAGGCAGGCGGGCCATTTTCTCGTTGAGGCGCGGATTGTGCTTCATCGTGCACGATCCCAGCGGATACATGCCGCTGTCGATCGAGTGATTGAGGCGCGACAGGCGCACATAGTGGCGCATCGCCTCGGGTTCGGTCAGGCCAGCCAGGTCCAGCTTGCTCTGCCGGGCGAAGCCACCGAGACGGTTATTGCCCAGCTCGACTTCAGGCAGGTCGACGCCCGAATGTTCCGTGTCGCCGATCTCGAACAGCAGGGGTTCGTCGGGAATGAGCGCCGAGCCCGAAGCGGAGGTGCCGACAGTGCCCACGCCGGTGGGACGGCCTTGCGTATTCATGCTCATGCCAGTTCCTCCGTCAGCGCGGCGCAGAGGGCCGCAATGTCGGCCTTGGTTGTCAGCTCGGTTGCTGCCAGGATGATAAGATTGTCCACTTCCCGGTCGCCGGGCAGAAGGCGGCTGGCGGGCACGCCGGCCAGGATGCCACGCTTGGCGAGGCGCTCGACCAGGCTCGCCGCCGGTTGGGTGACCCGAATGGTCATCTCGTTGAAGAAGGTCTTGTTGAGCACGGTGACGCCGGGAACACTCTCCAGCGCATCGGCCAGCAGCACCGCATTGGCGTGGTTGAGCCGCGCCAGCCGCACAAATCCGGCTTCGCCAAGCAGACCCATATGGATCGAGAAGGCGAGGGCGCAGAGCCCGGAATTGGTGCAGATGTTCGAGGTCGCCTTTTCGCGCCGGATATGCTGCTCGCGGGTGGAGAGCGTCAGCACAAAGCCGCGGTTGCCATCGGCATCGACGGTCTCGCCACACAGGCGACCCGGCATCTGGCGAATGAATTCCTTGCGCGTGGCCATCAGCCCCAGATACGGGCCGCCGAAATTGAGCGCGTTGCCGATCGACTGGCCTTCGGCCACCACAATGTCGGCGCCCAGCGCGCCCGGCGCTTCGAGCAGGCCCAGCGACACCACTTCAGTGATGACAACGATCAGCAGGGCGCCCTGTGCATGCGCGGCATCGGCAGCATTCTTGAGGTCCCGCAAATGACCATAGAAATCAGGGGTCTGGATGACGATGGCGGCGGTGTCGCCGTCGATATGCTCGAGAATGTCACCCTGGCCCTCGGGCGAGGGCGAGAGGCAGACGAGGTTGGGATCGTCCTTGAGATAGGCCTTCACCACATCGCGGTAATGCGGGTGGAGCCCACCCGAGAGGACGATCTTGTTCCGGCGGGTCAGGCGGCGCGCCATCAGGACGGCTTCCGCCGTGCCGGTCGAGCCGTCATAGAGCGAGGCATTGGCCACGTCCATGCCGGTGATCTTGGCCACCTGAGTCTGGAATTCGAACAGCATCTGCAGCGTGCCCTGCGAGATTTCCGGCTGGTACGGCGTATAGGCCGTAAGCCATTCGGAACGCTGGATCAGATGATCGACCGTCGCCGGCACATGGTGCCTGTAAGCGCCTGCGCCGACGAAGAACGGACCGTCGCCGGCCGCGTGATTCTTGCCGGCAAGGGCGCGCATATGGGCTTCGACGAGGAATTCCGGGCTGTGGTCGGGCAAGTCAAGCTTGAACGACTTCAGTGCCGAAACGGGAACGGCCGAGAACAGCGCGTCAATATTGGCAGCGCCAATAGTGCCGAGCATTTCAAGGCGTTCGTGATCAGAATGGGGAAGATAGCGCATTGTTTACTTCGTCAGGTCCGCATAGGCCGCGTCATCGAGCAGGCTGTCAATTTCACCGGTATCAGCGATAGAAATCTTGTAGATCCAGCCACCGGCGGTGGGATCCGAATTGATGAGACCGGGTTCGCCGGTCAGGGCATCATTGACTTCGGTGACCGTGCCCGACACCGGCGCGTAGATCTCCGAGGCGGCCTTGACCGACTCGACCACGGCAGCCTCGTCGCCCTTCTTCAGAACCTTGCCGACGCTGGGCAGTTCGACGAAGACGATGTCGCCCAGCTGCTCCTGCGCGTAACTGGTGATGCCGACAATGCCGGTCGAGCCGTCAACGCGGATATATTCGTGATCTTGGGTAAACTTGGTGGTCATGGCGGGCCTCAGGCTGACTTGCGGAAATAGCGATGGGGGACGAAAGGCGTTGGTACGACTTCGGCAGGTTGGGCGCGTCCGCGCACCGAGACCTGCAGCTTCGTGCCAATGGCGGTGTGATCAGGCGGCACAAAGCCCAGGGCAATGGCTTTGCCCAGCGACGGGGCGAACCCCCCGCTGGTGACGACGCCGATGGCCGTGCCGGAGGCGTCGAGGATTTCGGCGCCCTCGCGGGCCGGCGCGCCCTCGACCAGGAGACCGACACGCTTCCGGCTCAGCTTGCCCTCGCGCTCGGCCAGGATGCGCTGGGCGCCGGGGAAATCGGCGGCCTCGCGACGACGCTTGGAAACGGCAAAGCCCAGATCAGCCTCGATGGGCGAAACCGAGCTGTCGAGGTCATGCCCATAAAGTGGCAGGCCCGCTTCGAGCCGCAGGCTGTCACGGGCGCCAAGGCCGATCGGCTTGACCCGGGTATCGGCCAGCAGCGCATCCCAGAGCGCCACGGCCTCATGGCGATTGACGAGGATTTCAAACCCGTCTTCGCCGGTATAGCCGGAGCGGGCGATGAATACCTTGTCCTTGCCCCAGCTGAAGGCGCCATAATTCATGAAGCCCAGCTCGACCGCCTCAGGCACCAGCGAGGCCATGACATTGACGGCCTCTGGCCCCTGCAGGGCCAGCAGGGCATAATCGCCGTCGGCCCGGATCAGAGTGGCCTTGTCGCCGGCGGCAGCTTCGATCAGGGCGAAGTCATTGTCCTTGGTGCCGGCATTGACCACCACGTAGAGGCCGCCCGTCGTGATCGGCGAGCGCGCGACCATGAGGTCGTCAATGGTGCCCCCCTCGTCATTGAGCAGCAGCGAATAGCGGATTTGCCCGGGCTTGAGGGCAGCAATATCGCCGCAGATGAGCGGCTCGATGATTTTGGCAATGGCGGCATGGTCTGCCTCGGCGTCGCCGCTGGGATCGGTGAGCATGAGGAAGCTCGGCCCCATATGGCTGACATCGAAGAGGCCTGCCTGTTCGCGGGTCCATTTGTGCTCCGCCATGATCCCGGTGGGATACTGGACGGGCAGGGCATAACCGCCGAACGGCACGATGCGACCGCCGGCCACGACATGTCGTTCATAAAGCGGGGTCTGCTTGAGGTCTTCAGATAGGGCTTCGGCCATTGGGTCTCTCTGGCTGGACGGCGACACGACAAGGCTCCGCCATGCGGCGGGTATGCGTGCCCCCTCTGTCCTTGCCCTGAGAGATTTCCCGGCTGAGCGCCGGTTGCTCCTTCGGAGAGGCCTTGTGAGCCTGCTTTCCAGAGTTTCTGACCTGACTGCGGTCCGTTTGCCTGAGAGTTTCCGGGGCGGTTGCTCCTTCGGCGCTGGCGCTTTGGCCAGTCTCTCCCGCAGTCGAGCGCACCATGGTGGAGAATTCTCGGGAGGTCAACGATCCTTTCTTCCTTCTCCCCTTGTGGGAGAAGGTGCCCGAAGGGCGGATGAGGGGGCTGTCATCACCTGGCGACCGACGTATGCGTGGAGAGAACCCCTCACCCTAGGAAATCCGCTGAACGCGGATTTCCTGTCCCTCTCCCACAAGGGGAGAAGGGTAGTCTGGTCGAACAAAAAAGGCGGGCATCGCTGCCCGCCTTGATCTTGATGCGACCGTAGAGGTCTCAGTTCAGCTTGCCGGCGACGTCGGCGATGGCGGCGTCGATGACCTTGCCACCCTTCTTGCTCATCTCGTCGGAGAGCACGGCGCGGGCGGCCTCGATGGCGAGGTCGGCCGATCGCGAACGCACTTCGGCGATAGCCTGGGCTTCGGCCTGGGCGATCTTGCTTTCAACTGCGGCGGTGCGGCGGGCAACCAGATCGGCCAGCGACGCCTGGGCTTCCTGGGTCAGGCGCTCGGCTTCTTCCTTGGCAGCGATGATGATGCCTTCGGCTTCCTGCTCGGCGGCGATGCGCTTCTGTTCGTATTCAACGAGCAGGGCGGCGGCCTCTTCGCGCAGGCGCTTGGCTTCGCTGAGCTCGGTTTCGATCTTCTTGATCTGCTTGTCGAGCATGTTGCCGATGATGCGCGGCAGGCCGACATAGATCAAAAGGCCAATGAAGATGACTAGGCCGACAAGAGCGAAAAAGCTGTTATCCATCCACTCGGGCATGAGACTTACCCCTTAACCTTGGCCACGGCAGCGCGAACGCTGTCGGTGGGAACGTCGCCGACGAACTGGCTGACCACGGCCTGGGCCGTTTCAGCAGCGATCTCGTCGACATGGGCGAGGGCAGCCGACTTGGTCTGTGCGATGCTGGCTTCCGCTGCGGTGACCTTCTCGTTCAACGCAGCTTCGGCGGCAGCGCGCTTGGCAGCAACATCAGCCTGAATACGGTTGCGGCTTTCCGAAGCGATGGCCTGCGCCTTGGCCTTGGCTTCCGCCAGCGCCTTTTCGTAGGCAGCGATGGCTGCTTCGGTCTTCTGGCGGTCGGCATCGGCCGAAGCCAGGTCGGCATCGATGATTGCCTGGCGCTTTTCGATGGTGGAGCCGACCTTTGGCAGGGCCAGCTTGCTCATCAGCATGTAGAGCGCAGCGAAGGAAATGGCGAGCCACAGCAGCTGGCTCGGGAAAGTTGCCGGATCGAAGGGCGGGAACACGTCCGAATGACCAGCGTCGCCGTGCGCTTCGGTCGTTGCATGCGTGCCTTCTGTAGGATCGGCGTGGGCGCCATCCTCGGCATGCGTTGCTTCGGCATGAACGTCGGCTTCAGTGCCTGGGTTCTCTGCCGGGGGTGCCGCTTCTTGAGCGTAGGCTTGCGTTACCATCTGATCGGTGTCCCGTTACGTCCGGTCATCCGGCTCTAGGCCAGATAGAAGAGCAGCCGGATATCAGCATCCGGCTGCATTGGTCAGTCTTCGGCGCGATTAGGCGACGAACAGCAGGATCAGGGCAACCAGGAACGAGAAGATGCCCAGAGCTTCGGTCATGGCCATACCGAAAATCAGGTTACCGGTCTGGCTGGGAGCAGCGGACGGGTTGCGCAGGGCACCCGACAGGAAGTTAGCGAAAATGTTCGACACGCCGAGGGCGGCACCAGCCATACCCAGGGTTGCGATACCGGCGCCGATCATCTTTGCGGCTTCAACGTCCATTTGTTTGTCCTTTCGAGGGTCAAAAGTTTACCGGCGAAAAGCCGCCGTTTGAGGGACTCAACGTCTTAGTGTGATGGGTGGACCGCGTCGTTGAGGTACATCGAAGTCAGCACTGCAAACACATAGGCCTGCACCACTGCCACGAGCAGTTCGAGCGCCGTGATGGCAACCGTCATGATGAGCGGCAGCAGGGCACCCAGCCAGCCCAGAGCACCGAGGGCACCGAGGCTGACTACAAAGCCGGAGAACACCTTGAGGGTGATGTGACCGGCCAGGATATTGCCGAACAGACGGACCGAGAGGCTGATCGGGCGCGACAGGAACGAGATGATCTCGATCGGCACCACGATGGGAAGCACATAGGCCGGAACGCCTGCGGGAACGAAGAGCTTCAGGAACTTGAAGCCGTGACGGAAGAAGCCATAGAGGATCACCACCGAGATCACCAGGAGCGCAAGCGCCGCGGTGACGATGATGTGGCTGGTCACGGTGAAGAAGTAGGGGAACATGCCAAGCAGGTTGGCAACGAGGACGAAGCCGAAAAGCGAGAACACGAAGGGGAAGAATTTCATCCCTTCCTTGCCCGCCGAACTTCGCAACATGTTCGCGACGAACGTATAGGCCAGTTCGCCGGCAAGCTGGAAACGGCTGGGCACCAGCGCGCTGCGCGAGGCCGACATCACCATGAAGGTGGTCAACACGGCGACCGTGGCCACCATGAACAGGGCCGAATTGGTGAAGGAGAGGTTGAGGGCGGTGCCCGTCGCCTCATCACCGAGATGAATCGGGAACAGGTCATAGATGACAAACTGGTGGATCGGGTCAGTACCGGCCATGGAGCCCTCTAAGCGTCATCAAATATCGGGTCGCTTGTCATCCGCATCGCCGGTTTGCGGCGGGTTGGATGCAGCGGCATTCAGTTCCGCCACCACTCGGATGACGTTTTGGATCCCTGCCGCAAAGCCCACCATGAACAGGATGAGCAAGCCCCACGGACTGGTTCCGAGGCCCAGATCGATGAGATAACCGATAAAGGTCCCCACCAGGATCGCGGCAATGAACTCGGTGGCAATACGCATTCCGCGCGCCATTCCGGTCATGTCGCCGGAGGCTCTTCCCGAGGCTCTATCGTCCTTGAGAGTCTGCTCCCGCTTGGCCGAGGCAATACGCGATGCCAGATCGCGAGTCACCCCCTTGGCGCTGTCTGGCCGGCCATGGTCGTCTGGCGGTATGGTCATCCGCTGCTCCCTCGCCCGGCCGTCTCCCCCGGAAACCGGAGCACGCCTTTTAAGTCGCGCGCAACATAGTGGTGCCCCTATGAGGTGTCAAGGCGCGCCGACTTGTTCTAAGTCTTTGTTAAAAAAGGTATATTTGATCCGGATTTGGGGTGCGGCATGCTGTCCACATGCCAATCGTGGCAGAGTCTGGGCAGGCCGAGGGGATTCTGGGGGGCAAGGCCCATGCTGCACCCGCTTCCAGACCCCGGTTAACCTGCCTCGCGGTAGCTCTCGGCCGTAGTCAGGTCCACCGACACCAGCTGGCTGACGCCGCGCTCGGCCATGGTGACGCCGAACAGGCGATCCACCCGGCTCATGGTGATCGGATTGTGGGTGATGACCATGAAGCGCGTATTGGTGCGCTGGCGCATCGAGTCGAGCAGATTGCAGAAACGTTCGACATTGGCGTCGTCGAGTGGCGCATCCACCTCGTCGAGCACGCAAATAGGGGCGGGGTTGGTGAGAAACACCGCAAAGATCAGGCTCATCGCCGTCAGTGCCTGTTCGCCGCCCGAGAGCAGAGTCATGGTCTGCGGCTTCTTGCCGGGGGGACGGGCGATGATTTCGAGCCCGGCTTCCAGCGGATCATCGCTTTCGACAAAGGTCAGCTCCGCCGTGCCGCCGCCGAACAGCGTGGTGAAGAGCTCCTGGAAATGCGCATTGACCTTGCCGAAGGCCTCGTTGAGGCGGGCGCGACCCTCGCGGTTGAGTGCGGCAATGCCGCCGCGCAGCTTGGCGATTGCTTCGATGATGTCGTCGCGGTCGCGCACCATCGTGTCGAGCTTTTCCTGAACCTCCGTGGCTTCCTTTTCGGCCGAAAGGTTGACCCCGCCCAGGCGCTCGCGCTCGGATTTGAGGCGCTCCACCTTCTGCTCGATAGTATGCTCCGCGGGCAGGGCCTCTTCCGGGCGAATGCCCGACGCTTCCAGCGTCTTGCTCGCGGGGATGCCGAGCGACTCCTCGGTCTGGCGTTCGATCTGCTGGCGCTGGGCGAGGGCGCCTTTGAGCCGTTCCTCGATGCGCGTCAGCTCGATGCGCACGCCGTTGAGCGCGTCGCCCGCGGCCTTGAGCGCCCGGTCGGCCTCGCGCCAGGCGGTCTGGGCGGCGTTGAGCCGGTCGCCCGAGGCCTGGTGGTCGGCCTTGGCGACCTCGATCTGATCGTCGAGCTGCGCCTTGCGGCTGGCAAAGCCATCGGGCGCGTCTACTAGAGAGGTGAGCTGGCCCTGCACCTCGTCCATGCGTTGGTCCAGCGTCGACAACTGTCCCTGTGCGCCGTCGCGGCGACGCAGCCAGCTGGCGCTGTCGCGATTAAGCTGGTCGAGCCGGGCGGCGCGCATGCGGGCCGCCGATTCCACCGTGCCCAGCTTGAGCCGCGCCTGGTCGGCCCGGTCGCGCAGGGCCAGAAGGCGCTGTTGCGCTGCGGTGGCAGCGCCTGCCAGTTCCGTTTCGTCCTCGATTCCGGCGAGCCGGCCGCTCGCCTCGCCCAGCGCGGCATCGGCTTCCACCAGGCTGGCCGCGAGTCGGGTCCGGGCGTCGTCAAGGGTCGACCGGCGGGTCGCCAGGTCGCCCATGGCGCGCTGCGCCTTGTCGAGTTCAGCCTGCGCCGCGCCGATGGCGTGCTGCGCCTTGCGCCAGTCGTCGCGCGTCGCCCGCTCGCTCTGGCGGGCACTGTCCAAGGCCGCCGCAAGCGCCTCGACATCGCGCTTCCAAGCATTGCGCTCACCCTTGGCGCGGAGGATTTCCTCGTCCAGTTCAGCGAGGCGGTTGCGTTGCGCGAGGCGTTGCGCAGCGGCACTGGGTGCGTCGGCTGCAGCGACGAAACCATCCCAGCGCCAGAGCGCGCCCTCCATTGTCACCAGTCGCTGGCCGGGCTTAAGGGCCTTCATCAGCGCTGGCCCATCCACCGCATCCACGAGGCCGATCTGGTCGAGGCGGCGCTTGAGCAATTCCGTGCCGGTGACGTGGCGGCTGAGCGGTTCGGCCGCCTGTGGCAGGGCCGGATCGTCGTAGCCGTCGATGGCGATGGACCAGTGCATCGGCGCACCCGCATCCGAGGAGGCCTCGAGATCGTCGCCAAGCGCCGCGCCGAGCGCGGTTTCATAGCCGGGCTCGACCTGCAGTTCGTCCACCACCGATGGCCAGAGGCTGGCGCCGGTATTGAGCATCTTCCCCAGCGTCGAGGCTTCCGCCTCAAGGCGGGTCACGAGGGCGTCGAGCTCGCTGAGGCGCGGCCGCGCTGCGTCGAGCTTTTCCTGCGCCTGTCGTGCAGCCTCCTCGGCGCCAAGGGCGGTACTTTCCGCGGCTGACGTGGCTGATTGCGCGGCCTCGAGCGCGGCTCTGCGCGCGGACAGCGTTTCGTCGGCGTCCAGTCTTGCCATGACGCTGGCGCGCTCGGCCTCCACATCGGCCAGTTGCCCTGCAAGGCGCGTACGGCGGCTTCGCGCATCGCCCAGGTTCCGCTCGGCCTCGCTGCGCTGGGCGCGCATTTCGGCTAGAGATTGTGCGGCCTTTCGGGCGGCATCGTCGGCTTCTGCAGCGGCGGCGCGGGCAGTCTCTGCCTCGATGCGGGCGGCGTTGAAATCGGCCTGTGCAGCCTGCTGTTCGGCGCCGAGCTGCGCCTGTTCCGCGCCATAGGCCGCAAGAGTGGCTTCGGCTTCGGCCACGAGGTCACGCTCTCGTGTGCCGTCGGCGGCGATCTGGCGCAGCCGGTCCTCGAGTTCGGCGCGGCGCTGGCTCATCCTCCTGGCTTCGTCGGCCAGCTGCTCGGACAGGATCGTGTAGCGCTGCAACACCGCCCCGGTCACGGCCTCGCGCTCGCGCAAGGGGGTTAGCGCCGCTTCGGCCGTGGCGAGAGTTTTCTGCGCCGCAAGTTCGGCATGGGTGGCATCGGCGAGCTGACGGATCAGCACCGCCTGCGCCGCCTCGGTTTCCTTCTCGGCTACGCGCGCGGCTACCCAGCGGATGTGATAGAGCGTCGCCTCGGCGCGCCTGATGTCGCCCGAGAGCCCGCGATAACGGGTGGCGAGACGGGCCTGGCGCTTAAGGGTTTCGAGCTGCGTCTCGACCTGGGCGATGACATCGTCAACGCGTTCGAGATTCGCCTCGGCCGCCCGCAGCCTGAGCTCGGCCTCGTGGCGGCGGGAATGGAGGCCGGAAATGCCGGCCGCCTCTTCGAGCAGCGCCCGGCGTGCGGTGGGCTTGGCGGCAATCAGCTCGCCGATCTGCCCCTGCCGCACCATGGCGGGCGAATGGGCGCCGGTCGAGGCATCGGCAAACAGCAGCAGCACGTCGCGGGCGCGCACTTCCTTGCCGTTGACGCGATAGACCGACCCTGCCTCGCGCTCGATGCGGCGGGTGACTTCGAGCACATCTGCAGTGTTGAGCGCCGCCGGGGCCGTGCGGTCGGAATTGTCGAGGACGAGGGTGACTTCGGCAGTGTTGCGCGCGGGGCGATTGCCGGAGCCCGAAAAGATAACGTCATCCATGCCCGAGGCGCGCATGGCCTTGTACGAGCTTTCGCCCATGACCCAGCGCATGGCCTCGACAAGATTGGACTTGCCACAGCCATTGGGCCCGACAATGCCGGTCAGCCCCGGCTCCATGTGGAGCACGGTCTCATCGCTGAACGATTTGAAGCCATGGAGCTTGAGGCGTGAGAACTTCATGGGCGTCCGTCCTCCCTTCTCCCCTTGTGGGAGAAGGTGGCGCGCAGCGCCGGATGAGGGGAGCGGGGTATCAAGAAGTACCCCTCACCCGCCCCGGCACCCTCTCCCACAAGGGGAGAGGGGAAGAAGTTCGCGCCCCTACTGTGCAGGGGCGACTTCGTTTGCGGGAGCCATGGTGTTTGCGGGAGCCATGGTGTTGGCAGGCGCCATCGAGTCTGCCGGAGCCATGGTGTTTGCTGGAGCCATCGTGTCGACCGGGGTCGTGGCGTTGTTTGCCGGAGCGGTCGTTTCGGCGGCCGGGGCAGCAGGTGTTGTTGCAGCCGGCGCTTCGGCAGGGGCTTCAGTAGGCACGAAATCGGCAGGCACGAGCGGATCGATGACAGCGGCCAGCTGCTCGATATCATACCCGGTGGTGACCTTGTTGCCGTTGACAAAGAAGCTCGGCGTCCCGGTGACATCAAACTCGTCCATGGCCTGGGTGCGCATGGCTTCCATACCCGCGAGCAGCTCCTGATTCGTCAAGGCGGCGTCGAAGGTTTCCTGGGTAAAGCCGAGCTGCTGGGCAATGCGGAAGATTTCCGTGGCCGGCGCGGCCATCCAGGCATTCTGGGTTGCAAAATAGGTGGAGAGTACTTCTTCGTAGCGGTCGGCACCGGCAGCTTCCGCCAGCATGAACACCGCAGCGTCCACCTCATTGCGCAGGAAGGGGCGTACGATGAACTTGACCTTGCCGGTGTCGATATACTGGCTCTTGAGCTGCGGATAGGTCGTGTTGTGGAAGGACGCACAATGCGGGCAGGTGGGCGAAGCATATTCGATGACGGTGACCGGCGCGTCGGCGCTGCCTTCCACCTTGTCGGCAATGTCGCCGGCCGGAGTCATGATCGGTTGGGCCGCCACGGCATCGACGCCGGAATTGGATCCTGAATTCAGGAAGTAGTAGGCGCCACCAGCCACGGCAGCGACTGCGACTGCGGATCCGGCGATGATAAAGGTGCGGCGGTTGGTCATTTTGTCTCCTGGACGCTTTGCGAGCGGACACTACACAGGAAGTTGTGGCGGGCAAGTGCCCTTGTAGTTCACTTGGGGGTGAACGAACTATTTCGTCTTTTCGGACGATCTGCGCGAGAGCGCCAGCCCGAGGGCCTGCAACGCTTCCCGCAGATCATCATGTTCGACCGTTTCGGTCGCCTTGCCGACCTTTGCGATGTCGCTCTGGCTCGGTTGACGGGGCTTTTGCGCCCGTTGGCCTGAACCTGGTGTGAACGGTTCTGCCGACAGACGGACATCATTGACCAGAATATAGCCGAAATAGCGGTTGACCGCCGTGGCAATGGCCGGGGCCTCGTGCTGGGCAAACAGCGCCTGTCCCGGCGCACAGCGCAGGTAAAGCGTGGCCCCTTCCGCACTGCGCTCGCCTCGCGGCCAGGTCAGCTTGTCGGGCAGGGTGGTTTCGTCGAAAGGCTTCGGGGCAATCAGCCGCCAATGGGCAATAATGTCCCGACCCGCAAAGCCCCGCTTCTTCAGCACCGGATCAAGCGCACCGCTCAACGCGTCAGCCACGCTGAGCGTCCTGTTGCGGCGTTTCGGTTCGGGCAGGTCATCCTTCGACATTGATGTGGAGTACTCCTGGCTTCGACGGTGGGCAAGGGGTGGTGCTCTAGGCATCCCTCAGCTCCATCACGATGCCGTCCTCGGGCCTGACCCGAGGACCTCTCTCCAGGGCAGCGAACCTTGCGATTGGCCCTCGGGTCAAGCCCGAGGGCGACGCGGTGGGTTGGGCCGGAGCGCGCATGTGCATCGTCATTGCGCGGCTTGACCGGTCCATCCCTGGACCACCGGGTCAAGCCGGGTGGTGACGAAGGAGAGGATGAGACTTGTTCCTGGCGGGAAGAAGACGCTATCCCTCGCCCATGCCCCTCGACTTTCCGCACCCCATCGATTCAACTGCCGTGCTGGCCTGGTACGACCGGCACGCGCGCGACCTGCCCTGGCGGGTCCCGCCAGCGGGCCGGCGCGCGGGAGAAAGACCCGATCCCTACCGTGTCTGGCTCAGCGAAGTGATGCTGCAGCAGACGACGGTCGCCGCGGTGAAATCGTATTTCATTCGCTTCACCAGCCTCTGGCCCAAGGTCGAGGACCTGGCCGCTGCGCCGCTGGATTCGGTGCTGCGCGAATGGGCCGGCCTCGGTTACTACGCCAGGGCACGCAATCTCCATGCCTGCGCCCAGGCGGTGGTGCGCGACCATGGCGGCGTGTTCCCCGATACATCAGCCGGCCTGCAAAGCCTGCCGGGCATTGGCGCCTATACCAGCGCCGCCATAGCGGCGATCTGCTTTGACGAGCGCGTGGCTGTGCTCGACGGCAATCTCGACCGGGTTCTCGCGCGTTACTATGCGCTCGGCGTGCCGGTGCGCGAGGCCAAGGACGAATTGCGCGGTGCCCTGCAACTGGCCGTCCCCGAAAGAGCCGGGGATTTCGCCCAGGCCATGATGGATCTGGGCGCGACCATCTGCGCGCCGCGCGCCGCCATGTGCCTTGTCTGTCCGCTAAGCGATGGCTGCGAGGCAAGGGTAGAGGGCGCGCCGACGCGTTATCCCGTAAAGCCCGTCAAGGCCGAGCGCCCGGTGCGGCGGGGCCATGCCTTCGTGATGCGCGATGCGTCAGGCGACGTCTACCTGCAGACGAGGCCTGCCAAGGGACTGCTGGCAGGGATGACCGAGGTGCCGACCTCGGACTGGACCGCTGACCTGGCCGACGTGGCGTTCCCCATCCAGGCAGACTGGCGACGCCACGGACAGGTCGTCCATATCTTCACCCATTTCCGGCTGGAGCTGGACGTCTGGTCAGCCGTGGTCGCGCCTGATGGTCTCGATGCTGGCTGGTGGTCGCCCCCGGCAGCACTCGCGGGAGAGGCCTTGCCGACCTTGTTCCGCAAGGTCCTGGCCGAGGCGGGTCTGGGCTAGAACAGGATGGCCATCGTCAGGACGTCGTCATAGGTACCGTTCCGCAACAGTGCCTTTTGGCGCCGGCCTTCATGGACAAAGCCGGATTTCTCGTAGAGCGCGATGGCGGCCGCGTTGGAGGCGTAGACATCCAAGTCTACCCGCTCGAACCGGCCGCGCGCCGCATTGAGAGTTGCCGCCAGTAGCTGGCTGCCGATGCCCTGGCCGCGATGGCTGGCGAGGAGGCCCATGCCCAGCCCGCCACAATGTTCCGAGCCGGCTTCGCTGCTCCGGCAGATATCGCACCAGCCGACGAGGCGCTCGCCGTCGAGTGCCACGAACTGCGGGTTGCCGGTCTCGATATTGGCGGTGATGAAGCTTGCCGAACTCTCCAGCGGCGGTGCGCTGGTGAGCCTGAGGAAACGGCGCTCCCGCGCGACGGCATCGAGCGCAGCGTGAAATCCCGGGGCGTCGGCAACGGTGATGGGGCGGATGGTAATGGCCATGGCATTTTCGGTAGCGGGCGGCGGACCGCGATGCAATGGCAAACAAAAAGGCCGCCGGGCGAACCGGCGGCCAGTGGTAGGGCCTGAGTGATTGGAGGTCAGGATCAGGCGGAAAGCACGTCTAGTTTTTCGCGAATGCTGGCCCTCAAAGTATCAATGGGCTCAGCAATGCCGCGATAATCGTGGTGCCAGAAGGTCCACCCGTTGCATGACTCGGCTCCTTGAACGAGGGCGCCGACCTTGTGGATCGACCCCTGGTGTGGACCCGAGACGAGCGAGCCGTCTGCACGAACCATGGCTGAATAACGTCGTCCTGCATCGAAAAGTTGCGCGCCGACGTCGATAAGACCCTGCTCGACCAGCGAGCCGAATGGGATGCGGACTTCCTTGCGCTTGGGCGTCACCGATTGCAGCGCTTCGAACACGCCGGGGCGGATCGTGGCGATGCGCTGGCGGGCGCCGGCAATGTAGTCGGCCTCGCGCTCGATGCCGATAAAGTGCCGCCCTAGCTTGCGGGCGACCGCGCCGGTCGTGCCGGTGCCGAAAAACGGGTCGAGCACGATGTCGCCCGGCTTGGTGGTCGCATTGAGAATGCGGAAGAGCAGCGCCTCGGGCTTCTGCGTGGGATGGAGCTTGTTTTCATCCTCGCCCTTCAGGCGCTCCGCGCCCGTGCAGATAGGAAACAGCCAGTCGCTGCGCATCTGCGTGTCGTCATTGGCCAGTTTCATGGCTTCATAGTTGAAGGTAACGCGGCTCTTCTGGCTCTTGGCGGCCCAGATCAGCGTTTCATGCGCATTGGTGAACCGCGTACCGCGAAAGTTCGGCATCGGATTGGCCTTGCGCCAGATCACGTCGTTGAGCATCCAGAAGCCCAGGTCCTGGAGCGCGGTGCCGACGCGGAAAATGTTGTGATAGGAGCCGATGACCCACATGGCGCCATCGGGCTTGAGCAGACGACGCGCCGCCGTCATCCACGCCTTGGTAAAGGCGTCGTAATGGGCAAAGCTGTCGAACTTGTCCCAATCGTCATCGACCGCATCGACCTTGGATTGGTCGGGGCGGGTGAGACCCTGTTCCAGCTGCAGATTGTATGGAGGATCTGCGAAAATAAGATCGACGGAGCCGGCCGGCAGACTATTCATGTGCTCGATGCAATCGCCCACAAGGATAGTATCGATCGGAAGGCGTGTGCCCTCCCTTTCCGCATCGGCCTTGCGGGCCGTACGCGCGGTACGCAACATGCTCTTAACCCTAACGCAGTACTAACAATCCCGTTATAGAGGGGCGAGGTTAATGGAGCGTTCTTAAGGGGTTAGCGAGGAGTTAACTGGCGATTTCCACTGTCGTACGACGCACCAGCAGAGCCGCTACCGGGGCGAAGTCCTCGCGGTGGTGGCGGCAGGGACCATGCAAATCCAGCGCCGCCAGATGCGCCGCCGTGCCATAGCCCTTGTGGCCTGAAAAGCCGAAATGCGGGGCGTCGCAGTCCATGATAGCGCACATGCGGTCGCGCATTACTTTCGCCACGATCGAGGCGGCCGCGATGGACACGCTGCGCCCGTCCCCACCGATTAGGGCAAGGCCCGGGCAGGGCAGGCCGGGGGGCACGTCGCGGCCATCCACCAGCACCCGATCTACGGCGCGGGGCAAGGCGCGCACGGCGCGGGCCATGGCGGCAAGCGTGGCGCCACGAATATTGAGGGTGAGAATGTCGCTCGGCGGCGCCGACACCACCGCAACCTCCGCGCTCGCCATGATCTGCTCGAACAGGGCGTCGCGCTTTTCGGCGCTGAGCTTCTTGGAATCGTTGAGCCCTTCGGGGATGCGATCCGGGTCGAGGCGCACGGCGGCCACCACAACCGGCCCGGCCAGCGGGCCGCGTCCGGCCTCGTCGACGCCGGCCACCAGCCGCGCGCCACGGGCGATCAGCATGTCCTCGTGGCTATAGTCGGGAAAGCCCGCTTCCCCGGCAAACAGCTCACTGCTGGTCTCGATGGTGATGGTCTTGCGTGCCATCGTCAGCCTTTCCGCGCCAGCGCGGCGGCGAGCGCTGCCCTGTCGGCGACGAAGAGGTGGTGGCCGATGCGGTTGGTCTCGCCCACGAAATCGCGCAGCGCCTTGCTGCCCTCGCTGTGGCGCGAAATATCGCCGACAATGGCAAGCCGCATCTGGTAATTCTGCAGCTTCTGGAAAAAGTGCCCCGCTTCCTTGGTCGAGAGGTCGAAGAAACTCGGCGCGAACCGGGTCGCCGGCACGGCGATCAGTGCTGTCTCGGTGCCATAGGTTTCACCGAGCAGGTCGAGCGCGTCCTGTTCGGTTTTCAGCTCAGGCCCTTCTGCGGCAACAAAAAACACGATCGTGTCATTGAACGGTTCGGTGCTCATGCCAATCTCATTTTCACGGCGCTCTTGCTGCTGCCGGTGCTGGCGGCGACATCGGGTGGCCACTTTTCGCACCGACAGTCTTGCTGATACAAGAGTCTGGCCGGGGGGCAAAGGCGAGAGAGACTTTGATGCGCAAAGCGTGCGGCCTTGTTGCATTGGTGCTGCTATCGGCACCGGTGTCGGCGGAACCCTTCCACCATCCCTTTGGCGAGTGGCGCGAATATCATCGCGACTGGCTCGCTGCCTGCCCTGACAACATTGTCGAGGGCTCGCCCGATTTCTACGGCTATTCCTGCTTTGCCTCGACGGGCAGCCAGGAAGTCAATGGCGCCAACCTGCCGGCCTACAAGCTGACCCTCATCCGCAACCGGCTCGATGGCGAACTGGACCTGGCCATAACCGTGGCCTCCGACCGGGGAGACTATGATCCGACCCGGCCCATAGTGCTGCAGTTCGGCGGCGAACCCCCGCTGAGTTTGGCCATGGGTACTGACATCGAAACACGCTTCAACACGGTCAACCAGTTCTTCATCGTCGATCGCGATCAGCTCGACGGGCTCCTCGAAACGATGAAACAGCGCAATGCCGTGACCCTTTCGGTGCCGCTGAGCGGGCAGGAACAGCCCGTACAGACATGGCTGTCGCTGCGGGGCGTGCTGGCTTCGCTCGATTTCATGGAAACCTTTGCCCGCAGGGTCGCCCAGTACTGAGCGCCGGCACCCGCTTGACTTGAAATCTGCCCCGGCCAGTATGCTGACGCATTGCGGAGGCCGCCATGAGCTTTGCCAAGTCGTTCCTGCCCTGCCTGGTCGCGTTCACATTGGCCCTTGCACCATCCGGCGTGGCGCAGGAGCCGCCGGCCGATACCGTGCGCTACAAGTTCGATCCGCCCCTCGGCACCGCCATTGTCCAGTCGGTGGAAACCCGCAACGCCACCATCGCTCTGGGCGGTGAACGGGTCGAGCGCTGGACCCATGATGTGGTGATGACGCTCAACGAAACAGTGGGGGACGGCCAGTTCAGCGGCTCGTTTCAGCTGCGCAATGTGGTCAATGTCGAGAATGCCCAGGACAATGTGTTCTACCTGATCGCCAAGGCGATCGAGGGCGAGACCTATGACCTGGTCATGTATGATTTCGGCCTTGCCGCCGAGGTGGACTGGGCCGCCATCACCGCCCGCATCGGCCGGACACTGCCTGATCTGACCGGGCCGGAAAACGTCGCGGCCGTCGAGGCGGCGCTGCCGGTCTTTGCCGATCCGACCAAGGCTGTGCTGCGCGCCGTGGACACAGTGGGGCTCTCCTACGTCATTCCCTTCCGCGCCGATGGCGAGCTCAACACCATCGAAACCATCGGAGGTCTCACCTATTTTGCGGTGGAGCCTTCCAGCGTCGAAGTGGCCGGAGGCCATGACGCCGAGACCGGCGAATATATCATCGACTGGCTGGTAACAGCCGATGTGGCGGTCGCAACTGCGGCACTGGCCGACCAATTGCGCGGCCTGGCCTATACGGTCGACGCCGCCCTCGGCACCGACAGTTCAGCCACGATCGAGGCCGCCATTGCCGATGGCATCCAGATGGCCGAAGACGGCTATACCATTTACGACTACGAACTGGGACTGCTGCGCGAGTCCACCGTCACGGCGATCATTCATACCGAGCCGGTTACCTATGCGACGCGGATCACCGTCGAACGCCTCGAGCCCTGAGCCTGGGTCCACTTCAACGAGCAGGTCGCAAGGTCCGAAGCAACCTCGCAGGTTTTTCGGTCAAGGCCGAAAGTCTGGCTACAACGACTAGAACAAACTCATCTGCGGACTATCCACCTTTGGCGCCTCGAACAGGTCGGCGCGCAATGGCGGCAGCTTGGCTTCAAGCCCGAGGCGTTCGCGCGCCTTTTCAAAGCGCTGGCGCAGCAGCGTCGCATAGGGACCTTCGCCCACCATGCGCGAGCCGAAGCGCGGGTCATTGTCGCGGCCGCCGCGCGTATCGCGGACCAGCGAGAGCACATGCCGCACCCGGTCCGGGAAATGCCGCAGCAGCCATTCGCGGAACACGTCGCGAACTTCGCCGGGCAGGCGCACGAGGATCATCTGAGCGCTGATCGCCCCCTGCGCCTTGCCGGCATCGAGAATGCGTTCGAGCTCCATGTCGTTGATGGCCGGGATCATCGGCGAGGCGAAGATCGCAGTAGGAATGCCCGCTTCCGAGAGCAAGCGGATGGCCTCGAGCCGGCGGGCCGGCGAGGAGGCGCGCGGCTCCATTTTGCGGCTCAGCTTGTGATCCATCGACGTCACGGAAATGGCCACCTTCACCAGTCCCTGCTTTGCCAGTTCGGTGAGAATGTCGAGATCGCGGGTGATCAGGGCCGACTTGGTGGTGATCATGACAGGATGTCTGGTTTCCAGCATCACCTCGAGAATGCCACGCGTCAGCTTATGCGTGCGCTCGGCTGGCTGATAGGGGTCGGTATTGGTGCCCATGGCAATGGGCTTGGGGCGATAGTTCTTCGCCGCCAGCTCAGCGCGCAGTGCCTCTACCGCATTGGTCTTCACATAGATGTCGCGCTCGAAATCGATCCCCGCCGAGTGGCCGAGGAAAGCGTGGCTCGGGCGCGCAAAGCAGTAGGAACAGCCATGCTCGCAGCCGCGATAGGCGTTGATCGAGCGCTCGAACCCCACATCGGGACTGTCATTTGAGGTGATGATGGTTTTGGCGCGTTCGACATGTTCAACGGTCTCAAAGACCGGCATGGGCTCCACATTGCCCCAGCCGTCATCGAAGCTGTCACGCTGATGCGTTTCGAAGCGTCCCGAGCGGTTGGTCTGCGCACCGCGCCCGCGAATCCGGTCAGGCTGCATCAGCTCGCGGCGCGCCAGATCTGCATCGCGGCTGCGGCTCAGCCGTTCAAGGGCTTCGAAAGAGGGGGCCTGATAGGGGGCCATGGTCCTGTCTCCTGACTCTGCGCAGAAGGGAATCGACATTCCCCAAACGCTCGAACAGGTTATCAGGTTGATGAGAACAGAACAAGAACATGAATTATGGGAAGGGTCCCTGTTGCAACGGATGTCGGCATGGCGCCCATGCATTACAAGACTTTACGCCGGCCTTTCGCGGGCGTAGAGAACCGGGCCCCAAATGGCTCTTTGGCCTTGCCCCAATCGCTGCACGCTTCCGTCCCGGGTCACTGGCGGGGCGCTGCACCAGACTATTTTTCTCTGCTGACACCGACTGTCGCAGAATTTTCGGAAACCCCGTGTCGAAAGTCGACGGTCCTCCCCGTCGCTTGGGCGACACACCGTTCGTGAATGAGGGATTTGAAGATGACAATGGAAGCCACAATGGATGCCGTGCCCCAAAGCGCACCGCACCATCCTGACAACGCCGCCCGCAACCGACTGGTCATCGCGATCCTGCTGGTTTCCACTTTTGTGGTGTTTCTCAACGAAACCATCATGAGCGTGGCCATCCCACATCTGATGGCGGATTTGGGCGTGGCCGCCAGCGCCGCACAATGGCTGACCACGGCCTTCCTTTTGACTATGGCCGTGGTGATCCCGATCACTGGCTTCCTGCTGCAGCGTCTCAACACGCGTCCCATCTACCTCCTGGCCATGTCGATCTTCTCGGCAGGTACCCTGGTCTGCGCGGTGGCGCCTGGCCTGGAACTGCTCATTGTCGGGCGCGTCATCCAGGCTGTCGGCACGGCCATGATGATGCCGCTGCTGATGACCACGGTGATGACGCTGGTGCCCCCGGAGGCGCGCGGCAAGACCATGGGCAACATTTCCATCGTCATGTCGGTGGCCCCGGCCATCGGCCCGACCATTGGCGGGTTCATCCTGGCCAATTTCGACTGGCGCTTCATGTTTTACTTCACCCTGCCCATCGCCATTGGTGCGCTGGTGCTGGGCGCCCTGCGCATCCGCAATGTCTCCAATCCGCGCTATGCCCCGCTCGACTATCTCTCGGTGGTGCTATCGGCGCTGGCCTTTGGCGGCCTGGTTTATGGCTTGTCCAGCTTTGGCGAGAGTTTTGCCCATGCCGGCGAGCCGTCGACCATTCCGCTCTGGGCGCCGATCGCTGCCGGCGTGGTCGCCATGGCCCTCTTCGTCTGGCGCCAGCTGGTGCTGCAGCGCGAAGACAAGGCCCTGCTGGACCTGCGCGTCTTCCAGTCGCGCAACTATACCGTCTCGGTCTCGATGATGCTGATTGCCATGATGGCCCTGTTCGGCACGGTCATCCTGCTGCCGATCTACACCCAGAATGTCGTGGGACTGGACACCCTGCAGACCGGTCTGCTGCTGCTGCCCGGTGGCCTCATCATGGGCCTTCTCGGGCCGGTGGTTGGCCGCCTCTATGACCGGGTCGGCCCGACCGTGCTGGCCGTGCCGGGTGCCATCCTGGTCTCGGCCGTGCTCTGGGCCCTGACCATGGTGGGGCAGGACACCTCGCCCTGGGCGCTGCTGGCGGGCCATGTGGTCCTGAGCGTCGGCCTGGCGCTGATCTTCACGCCGGTCTTCACCTCGTCCATGGGTTCGGTGCGCATGGAGCTCTACTCGCACGCCTCGGCTGTGCTGGGCTCGGTCCAGCAGCTGGCCGGCGCGGCGGGCATTGCCCTGTTCATCGCCCTGATGACCATCCGCACCGCGGCCCTGACGGCCGAAGGCATCGATCCGGTGGAAGCGCTTGCTGGCGGCATCCGCGCAGCTTTCCTCGTCGGCGCCATCATCTCGCTCTTCGCGGTGCTTGCGGCCTTCTTTATCCGCAAGCCCGAAGGCGGCGGCCCCGCTCATGGCGGCGGGCACTGAAACCGTTCATCTGAAAGGTCCAGGAGGGGCGCCGGGAAATCCGGCGCCCTTCCCGTTTTCAGCGTTCGGCGAGCCGGGGCATCAGTTCGACGAAGTTGCAGGGCTTATGCCGGTAGTCGAGCTGGTGGGTCAAAATCCCCTCCCAGGCATCGCGGCAAGCCCCCCGCGAACCGGGCAGGCAGAAGACAAACGTGGTGCCGATCAGCCCCGCCGTGGCCCGCGACTGCAGCGACGAAGTCCCTACAGTTGTTGCGGAATATTGATGGAACAGCACAGAAAAGCCTTCCATCCGCTTGTCGAACAGCGGCTCGATCGCCTCCGGCGTCACGTCGCGGCCCGAAAAGCCGGTGCCGCCGGTGGTCAGGATGACATCCACATTGGGCTCGGCCACATAGGCCTGCACGGCGGCGCGAATAAGCTGGATGTCGTCGCGCACCACCTGCCGCTCAAAGCAACTGTGGCCATCCGCTTCCAGCAGCGATTTGAGCAAGGCGCCACCGGTATCGGTCTCGAGCGTCCTGGTATCGGATATGGCAATGACGGCGATGGACAGCGGCTTGAATGCGCGATCCTCAAACCGGCTTGTCTTGAACATTCTCGTTTGGCTCCAGCGTCTCGATCAGCTCTTCGGGGACAGCACGTTCATGCTGCACCGGAACTTCGTCGGCATCACTATCAGCGCGCGGGTCGAGAACAAAGGTCTCCGGCGTGACCTGCTTGTCGCTCATGGGCTGGAAAGGAGTACGACCGGCAACATCGACGCTCTTGCGGACGCGCATGCGCAGATAGGCGGCGCCGGCCAGCGCGCCGTGGAACGTGGCGGTCACCAGGAAAAGGCCCACAGGGTGCCACGCACCCATGATGACAGAGGCCAGGGCCGGGCCGATAGCGAGACCGACGCCCAGAATAAGCAGCATGCCGCCGGCGATCTTGGCGAAATCCCCATCGCGGGCGAAGTCGTTGGCATGGGCCACGGCCACCGCATAGATGGGGTTGGCGGCAAAGCCATAAGCGGCAAAGAGCACGTACATGCCCCAGCCGGCCGAGGGATTGATGATGGCGGTGAGGGCACCCACAACGGCCGCAAAGCCGGACAGGCCGATCAGCACAAGTCGACGGTCGATTCGGTCCGAAAGTCGGCCAAAGGGCACCTGGGCAATGGCGCCAAGAATGGCGGCTACGGCGAACAACAGGGCAATGCCGCCGGCATCCAGTCCCTGCTCATAGCCGTAGACCGGCGCCAGGGTGCCGAAGGCGCCATTGGCCATGCCACAGGAAAAGGCCGCGATAACTGCGACGGGCGACGTCTTGTAGAGCAGCTTGAGGTCGAGCCTTGCCGATTGTAGCGGTCGCGGCTGCGGGCTCGATGTGAGGGCGGTGGGCAGCACCGCGCAGATGAAGCTGATGGCGCCGATCACGAAGGGTACGTAGCCAGCCGTGCCGGTGATCGACATGGCGATTTGGCCCAGCGTCGAAGCGGCCATGTTGATGGTCACGTAGATCGAGAAGATCGTGCCTCGGCTCTTGTTGTCGGCGACTTCATTGAGCCAGCTTTCCACGATCATCGCCGCGCCGGCAAAGCAGAAGCCTGAAAGCGCGCGCAGCACGATCCAGCTGACATCGTTGATCCAGAGCAGGTTCAGGAGGATGGTGATGGTGCCGATGGCCGCCATGACCGAAAAGGCGCGGATATGACCGGCTTTGCGCACGATCAGCGGCACGAATAGCGATCCGGCAACAAAGCCCACGGACCAGCCAGTGCCGATAAGACCCAGCGCAAGGAGGGAAAAATTCTCCTCCGCGCCGCGCACCGAGAGCAGCAGCCCCTGCAGGCCACCTCCAAACATCAGGAGGGCGGAGCCCAGGAAAAGGGCATAGATCTTGATGACGGAAGCCATGGTGCTATCGGCCTTCGTTAGGGGTCGAAACGTTGCAAATCACTCCGCACGACCATAGCGCTTGGCTTCGCGCAGGCCAGCCCCGATTTTGGCGTCAGGGCAGGCCCAGCTCGTTCATCCGGCTCTTGAAACTCAGAAGATCCCGCCAAGCTTGCTGTTTGGCCGGCGGATTGCGGAGCAGATAGGCTGGGTGCAGCGTGGGCAGGGCCGCAACGCTGTGGCTCCCAATGGACACGTCCTGCCAGCGACCGCGCATCTTGATGATGCCGTTGGTGGTCTTGAACACGGTCTGCATGGCGGGGCCGCCAAGCGTGAGGATCAATCTGGGCGCCACCAGTTCGACCTGCCGGTTCAGGAATGGCAGGCAAAGTTCCATTTCTTCGGGTGTCGGCGTGCGATTGCCGGGCGGACGCCAGGGTACGGTGTTGACAATATACACCGAGTTCCGGTCGAGCCCGATGGCGCCAAGCATGCGGTCGAGCAACTGCCCCGAACGCCCCACGAACGGCTTGCCCTGCTGGTCCTCTTCAGCTCCCGGCGCCTCGCCGATAAGCATGATCCTGGCCTCAGGATTGCCGTCGGCGAACACCAGCTGCGTGGCGCGGAATTTCAGGCCGCAGCCGTCATAGGCCTCGAGGATTGTCCGCAACTGGTCGAGGGACTGGGCGGTGGCGGCCAGTTGCCGTGCTTCAGCCGGGTCGCCGCCGATGGGACCGGGTGATTGCGGCGCTGCCGCTGGTGCAATTGACGCTGTCTGCCCCGCAGCGCGCTGGGGTGCAGTCGCGGCAACTGGCGGCTTCTGGGCAAAGCGATCCACCGGTTCATCGACCACGGCCAGATCCACCCCGGCCGCCCGATACCAGTCGAGCACCGAGAGCAGTTCGGCATTGTTGAGCGGGCGATCTTGAGACATCGGCCACGTTATGTCACACCGCGTCGGAGGCGACCAGTCGCCAATCCCTGCGCCTTCGCCCCAAAGGTAGATTAACCATGGCAGAAGCCGGCAATCGAGAAACGCTCGCCACCGATGTGCTGATTGTCGGCGCTGGACCATCCGGGCTGGCCGCGGCCATCCGGCTCAAGCAGCGCCATCCCGAGATTGCCGTGACCGTTGTGGAAAAAGCCGCGGAACTGGGCGGTCATATCCTGTCGGGCGCGGTGATGGATCCCGTAGGGCTCGATGCGCTCATTCCGGACTGGCGCCTCAAGGGCGCTCCTGTGGGCCCCAATGTCACCTCGGACACCTACCATTTCCTGACCCGCCGTCACGACGTCGCTTTTCCCCATGCGTTGGTGCCCCCACAGATGCGCACGGACGAGGGCGTCATCGTCAGTCTCGGCGACCTCGTGCGCTGGCTGGGTGAACAGGCCACGGAACTGGGTGTCGATATTTTCCCGATGACGGCGGCCGTGGACGTTTTGCGCAGCGGCGACGGCCCGGTGCGGGGGATCATCACGGGTGATCTCGGCCGCGATGCACAGGGCAATCCCAAGGCCGGTTTCGCCGAAGGCATTGCGCTCGAGGCCAAGTATACGCTGATCGCCGAGGGTGCGCGGGGTTCGCTGGCCAAAACCATCATCGGCGATTTCGACCTGGCCAGGGATGCCGCCCCGCAGAAGTATGGCCTCGGCATAAAGGAAGTGTGGGAGATCCCGGCGGAGCGGCACAGCGAAGGCCGGGTGGATCACTATCTCGGCTTCCCGCTCGACAATGCCACGGGCGGTGGTGGATTTGCCTATCATGCCCAGGATCGGAAGCTCTATCTTGGGCTGGTCGTGCACCTCGACTATGCCGACCCGACCCTCTCGCCGTTTGATGAATTCCAGCGCTTCAAGACCCATCCTTCGGTTGCGCCCCTGCTCGAAGGGGCGACCCGCCTCAGCTATGGCGCACGTGCCATAACGGCCGGTGGCTGGCAGTCCATTCCAGACCTCGCCTTTGCCGGCGGCGGGTTGATCGGCTGCGCGGCAGGTTTCATGAATGCGCCCCGGTTGAAGGCCATCCACAACGCCATCCTCTCCGGTATCGGCGCCGCAGACGCGGTCGGTGACGCCATCGCCGCCGGACGACAGCATGACCGTATCGAGGACCTGGGTCACCACGTGCTCTCGACGGGAATCGAGAAGGAATTGCGCGGCGTTCGCAACCTCAAGCCGCTATGGGCCCGTTTCGGCACCCTGTTCGGGGCTTTCCTGGGCGGTTTCGACATGTGGTGTCAGACCGTTCTGCGCTTTTCGCCCTTTGGCACCCAGACCTGGTCGATCCCGGATTCTGAGAAACTGAAGCCGCGCGCCGATGTTACGCCCCGGCAATATGACCGCCCGAACGGCAAAACGACTATTGATCGCGCCGCCTCGGTGTTCCTGGCAAACCTCGCGCATGACGAGGATCAGCCCGTGCATCTCAGACTAGCCGATCCCGGCGTGCCGGTTCGTGAGAACCTGCCGCGATATGGCGAACCGGCGCCGCTCTATTGCCCGGCCGGAGTTTACGAACTGGCCGAGGAGGGTGGTGAACCAGTCTTCCGTATCCACGCGGCCAACTGCGTGCATTGCAAGACTTGCGACATCAAGGATCCGGCCCGAAATATCACCTGGGTCCCGCCCGAAGGGGGCAGCGGCCCGAACTACAACGGAATGTGACCGGGCCAACCTTGCCGACCTTGCGGCGCAGTCGCAAAACGGACAATCTTTGCGCCCAACGCAGCCGGTATCGGCAACGGGAGAATTTGAGCAACGTGACCCTGCTTTCCAGAAGACCTGCATCACGCCTTGCAATGGTGGCCCTGCTTGCGCTGCTCGCCACGCCATTGGCGGCGCAGACGAGCACGACCAGTTCCGTGCAGCAGGCCGCACAGGATATGCTCAGCCTGTTCCGGCCCAGCGTCACCGGTTCCTATATGGCTGGACAACAGGCGCTCAAGGATCTGCGGACCGATGAGGCCGCCCGCTACCTCTGGAGTGCGGCACAGGGGGATTGGGACAATCCCATCATGGTCGAGCGGGCTTTCGTCGCGCTGGCAACTGATGGCCAGATCGGCCGTGCCGCCTCCACGGCCCGCCACATGCTCGAGCTGGATGCTGAAAACGAACTGGCCGAACTGGTGGTAGCCACGGAGGCCCTCAAGGAGCGCCGCTACGCTGCGGCTTCGCGCCAGTTGGCGGAGATTTCCCAGGACAGTTTCAGCGGCATTACCGCCGGCATCCTGCGGGCCTGGGCCTTGGTCGGCGATAACAGGGGCGACGAAGCGCAGGCGCTGATGGAAGAGCTCGGAGCGACCGGCCTCGAAGATTTCCTGGTTTTCCATCGCGCTCTCATGGCCGAGGCGGCAGGCGACACCGACCTGGCGCTCGAACTGGCCGAAAGGGCCTTCAATGCCGAGCCGTTCGTCGCGCGCATGGCCGAAGTCTATGCCCGCATGCTGGCCAATTCCGGTGATTTCCAGGCGGCCAAGGACGTCATCGACGCTTTCGAAGCCGACGGCCTGACCCATCCCATCATCGACCTCGTCAGCGATGCGGTTGACGAAGGCCGCCGTCCGGGCTTGTTTGCCGCCAATGTGCAGGTCGGCGCCGCCGAGATGTTCCACGGCATCGGCATAGCGCTGGCGCGCGATGGCAGCGCTGATCTCGCCCTCGTCTTCCTGCGCCTGGGCGTCTATCTCGATCCAAGCGCCGACGTGATTTCGCTGGCGCTGGGGCAGTTGCTGGATGGTGCCGGTCAGCACAATACGGCCAATGCGATCTATGACGCGGTCCCCGCGAACTCACCGCTCAAGCCGATGGCCGTGGTGCGCGTGGCGCAGAACCTCGACGCCGTGGGCGATCGTGACGAAGCCATTCGCCGCCTCAAGAACATCGTCGCCACCGGTCCGAATGATCTCGATGCCGTATCGGTGCTGGGCGACCTGCTGCGCTACGACGAGGATTATCTCGCGGCCGCCGACGCCTACGGCAAGGCCCTTGAGATCACCGGTGGAGAAGGCGCGACCGACTGGCGCTTCTACTATGTGCGCGGCATTGCCTTCGAACGGGCCAAGGAATGGCCCAAGGCGGAAAAGGACTTCCTCAAGGCACTCGACCTCAATCCCGATCAGCCGCAGGTGCTTAACTATCTCGGCTATAGCTGGATCGACCAGGACATGCATCTGGAACGGGCGCTGGAAATGATCGAAAAGGCCGTCGAGGCGCAGCCCCAGGATGGCTACATCATCGATTCGCTGGGATGGGCCTTCTACAAGCTCGACCGCATGGACGAAGCCGTGGAAACCCTGGAACGTGCGGTCATGCTGCTGCCCAATGACCCCGAAATCAACGACCATCTCGGCGATGCCTACTGGAAGATCGGGCGCAAGCTGGAAGCGCGCTTCCAGTGGAATATCGCCAGGTCGGTGGACAGCATCGGCAATGTGGCCGAGCGTGTCGCACCCAAGCTGGCCGATGGGCTGACCCCCGCTACCGAAACCGAATAGTCGCTGATGGGGCAAGCCACGTTTGAGGCAGCGCCGGCCAAGATCAATCTGGCGCTGCATGTGACGCGTCGGCGTGAGGATGGCTACCACGACCTAGAGAGCCTGATCGTCTTTGCCGATATTGGCGACGACCTCGAGGCGGAAGTCGCCGACGCGGACAGCCTGACCATTTCGGGGCCCTTCGCCGCCGGGCTTGGGGCGGGGCCAACCAACCTGGTCTTGCGCGCCGTCTCCGCTTTTCGGCAGCGCTGGCCGGAACTGGCGCCAGCCGGGCTCAGGCTGCATCTGGTCAAGAACCTCCCAGTGGCGTCTGGTATTGGCGGCGGCTCGGCCGATGCGGCGGCGGCCCTGCGCATCATGGCCGCCTTGTCCTCGGCGCCGGTGCGGGTCTCTCAGTTGCTCGATCTGTCGGCGGGCCTTGGCGCTGATGTCCCGGCCTGCCTCCTGTCCCGGCCGCTGGTTGCGCGGGGCGTGGGCGAAATCCTCTCGCCACTTCCGCATTTCCCGCAGCTCTACATCACCTTGATCAACCCCAAGGTGCCGGTTTCGACACCAGATGTGTTCAGGCGACTGCGCGCGCATGACAATTATCCGCTACCGGCGCTCCCCGAGCCGCTGACGCGCCCCGCGCAACTTGGCCTCTGGCTCAACGAAACGCGCAATGACTTGCAGCCGCCGGCCATCAAGCTTGTGCCCGAGATCGGCGTCATCGTCGATGAACTGGCCGAGGCGCCCGGCGTGATGCTGTCGCGGATGTCCGGCTCTGGCGCCACCGTGTTCGGTCTTTTTGGATCGCAAGGGCAGGCCCACGATGCTGCCGGCCAGATGCGACGATTGCACCCCGATTACTGGGTCGGATCAGCGCCGTTGCTGGGAATTTCCTGACCCATCCAATCTCCCCAAAAGAAGGGGAACCGGGTGGGGATTCAGCTTTTGAAGAATTCAGCTGGCGCGGCTGACCGAATGGAGCACAACGTCGGCCAGAATGGACTTCATCTCGCTCTCGGGCAGGGCCGAGAGGGCGGCGATGGCGGCGCGGGCATGGTCCTGCGCTTTTTCGAGCGTCTTGCCCAAGGTGTCATAGTGATTGAAGATCGCCACCACCTGGTGCACTTCGAGATCGGTGGCCTCGGCCTTGCCCAGCGCCGAGGCGATGATGGAGCGCTCGCTTTCGGTCGCCGATTGCAGCGCCAGGATCACCGGCAGGGTCATCTTGCCTTCGCGTAGATCGTCACCGACATTCTTGCCCAGCGTGCCGGACTGTCCACCATAATCGAGTGCGTCATCGACCAGCTGGAAGGCATTGCCAAGCTCCAGCCCATAGAGCGCCAGGGCCTTCCTCCCGGCCTCGTCGGCACCGCCGGACATGGCGCCCACTTCGCAGGCAGCCTCGAACAGCACGGCGGTCTTGGCGCGGATCACTTCGGCATAGTCGGCTGCGGTCGTGTCGAGGTCGCCGGTCTTGGCGAGCTGGAACACCTCACCTTCGGCCATGACCGCAGAGGCGGCCGACAGCACGCCGAGTGCGTCCACATTGCGCGTCTCAACCATCATCATGAAGGCTTGGCCGAGCAGGAAGTCACCCACCAGGATCGAGGCCTTGTTGCCCCACACCATGCGGGCGGCCGGCTTGCCGCGACGCATATCGCTCTCGTCCACGACATCATCATGGAGGAGCGTGGCATTGTGCATGAATTCGACAGCGGCGGCGAAATTGACGGCGCTGCCGTTGCCCTTGCCGAACAGGATCGCCGCGGCAACGGTGAGCATGGGCCGAAGGCGCTTGCCACCGCTGTCTATAAGATAGCGGGCAAGCTCGGGGACCATGTCGACGTGGCTATGGGCGCGATCGAGGATCAGCGCATTGACGCGCGCCATATCATCCGCCGTGGCGGCCATAAGCCGCTCGACCGGGTTCATCGCTGGCGCTTCCTTGATCTGGGGCAGAACTGACACCGCCATAAAGTCCTTGTTGCCTTGCCTGGCAAATCGGGTTGAGACCGTCATGCGCGCCCTTTAAGGTCGCACGAAATCAGCCATCCGGGTGCGATGTCCCTAGACCAGCCAATTGAGTTTGTAAAACACCAAACCGTCACACGCGACGCCTTTTTAGGTGGTCGGCTCACTCTGTCACAACCCCGCAACGGTTTTCGCGCCGGCATGGACAGTGTGCTTCTGGGTGCGGCCGCGCCGGAGGATAGCGAGAGCCTGCTCGATCTCGGTGCCGGCGTCGGCACCGCCGCTCTGGTCGCGCTGGCGCTCGGCCGCGCCCGAAGGGTAGATCTCGTGGAGCGGGACGGGCCGACAGCAGAGCTCGCCAGGGCCAATCTCGCGGACAATGGCTTTTCCACGCGCGGTCGTGTTCTGGCGCTCGATATAGCCGCCAAGGCCAGCGAGCGTCGGGCTGCTGGGCTGCTCGACAATGGCTATGATGTCGTCATCGCCAATCCGCCATTCTTCGAGGCAGGGCAAGGCACGCTGGCCCCGGAAACCGCGCGCGCCGATGCCAGGCACATGGCGGCTGAAGGTCTCGACCTCTGGTTGCGCTGCGCCGCCGGCTGCGCGAGGGCCAACGGGGCCGTGGTGGTCATCTACCCCGCTCAGGGTCTTGCCGCTCTGCTTGCCGCCTTCGATCAGCGCTTCGGCGCGATCACCATCCTGCCGCTGGCCTCGCGGCCCGGTGGCGAAGCCTTGCGGGTTCTGGTGCGCGGCTCCAAGGGCTCGCGGACACCCTTGCGCCTCTTGGCGACCCGCAGCATGCACGGGGCTGACGGCAATGGCTTCGCGCCGGAATTCGATGCCGTTTTCCGGGGGCAGGTGGCACTCGACTGGTAATCGGGTCGGGCGGTAACTAAATGCACAGCTAGTCGACCGGAGTGAACATGTCCGAAGCCCCCGCCAAGCGCAACTGGATGAGCCGGATGATGCGGCGCAAGACGACGATCCCGGTCGTGCGCCTGCACGGCGTCATTGCTGCCGAACAGCGTCCTGGCCGGCTCAATATTGCCTCGGTTGAGCCCCTGCTCGCCAAGGCCTTTGCCATGAAATCGGCGCCGGCCGTCGCCATCGTCATCAATTCGCCCGGTGGCTCGCCGGTGCAGAGCCGCCTGATCTCCAAGCGCATCCGCGATCTTGCTGATGAGCACAACAAGCCGGTCCTGGTCTTTGTCGAGGATGCCGCCGCCTCGGGAGGCTACTTCATCGCCGTGGCGGGTGACGAGATTTTCGTCGATCCTTCATCGATCATTGGCTCGATCGGCGTCATCATGGCGACCTTCGGCTTTGTCGGAGCGATTGACAAGCTGGGCATCGAGCGGCGCGTGCATACCGCCGGCCGCAACAAGTCGACGCTCGATCCCTTCCTGCCCGAAAAGGCGGAAGATGTTGAACGCATCAAGCGCTTTGAACTGGAGATCCATCAGGTCTTCATCGATCACGTGAAAGCCGGTCGGCGCGGGCGCCTCAAGGCCGACGACGATACTCTGTTCACCGGCGAATGGTGGACCGGGCTCAGCGGAATCGAACTGGGTCTTGCCGATGCCGTGGGAGACCTGCATTCCGTTCTGCACGAACGCTACGGGCCGGACGTGCAGATCAAGGTCATCACGCCGAAACGCCCGCTGCTGGCTCTGCCTCGGCTGGGCTTCTCCGCACAGGGCGTGGTAGATGAGGTTGCCAATTCGCTTGATGAGCGCGCCTGGTGGGCGCGCCTCGGTCTTTAGGGTCTTCGATGCTGCTGCGTATTCTGCTTTTTGCTGGTCTCGCCATCTTCGTCTATCTGGGCATTCGTCGCATCTGGAAGGACTGGTCGAACAAGTTCAATCAGGATGCCGAAGAGGCTAAGCGTCTCGCCCGCGAGCGCGACAAGCTCGAACGTCAGCAGCCAGACGTGATTGACCTCAAGCGTGGTGACGACGGCACGTATCGGCCGCAGGGTAAGGATGACGCCGACAAGCGCCATTGACCGCTTGGGCCTGCCAAACTAGAGGTTTGTCCCGCATATTGCAGGACAAATCAGATGACCGACCGCCCCGCCCATATGGACCCGAAGAATTCCTTCCAGGGTCTGATCCTGACCCTTCAGCAGTTCTGGGCCGAGCAGGGTTGTGTCGTATTGCAGCCCTATGACATGCAGATGGGCGCGGGTACCTTCCACACGGCGACGACACTGCGCGCTCTTGGTCCCAAGCCCTGGAAGGCCGCCTATGTGCAGCCCAGCCGCCGGCCCAAGGACGGGCGCTATGGCGAGAACCCCAATCGACTGCAGCACTATTATCAGTTTCAGGTGATCCTCAAGCCCTCGCCCGACAATATCCAGCAGCTCTATCTCGACTCGCTGGCCGCCATCGGTCTCGACCAGTCGGTGCATGACATTCGCTTCGTCGAGGACGATTGGGAAAGCCCGACACTGGGTGCCTGGGGTCTCGGCTGGGAATGCTGGTGCGACGGCATGGAAGTTTCCCAGTTCACCTATTTCCAGCAGGTCGCCGGCTTTGAATGCTCGCCGGTGCCGGGCGAAATCACCTACGGCCTCGAGCGCCTCGCCATGTATGTGCAGGGTGTCGAGAACGTCTACGACCTCAATTTCAACGGCCGCGAAGGCGCTGAAAAGGTCACCTATGGCGAGGTCTTCCTGCAGAACGAGCAGGAATCGTCGAAATACAATTTCGAGGCCGCCGACACCGACATGCTGTTCCGGCACTTCGAGGATGCGGAAAAGGAGTGCCGCGCCATCCTCGCCAAGGGCGCGGAGGGCAACCGGCAGACCATGGCGATCCCGGCCTATGAGCAGGTCGTGAAGGCTTCGCACAATTTCAACATGCTCGACGCCCGCGGCGTGATCTCGGTCACCGAGCGCCAAAGCTACATCCTGCGCATTCGCGAACTGGCCAAGGCCTGTGGCGAAGCCTGGCTGCAGACGGCAGGCGGCGGCGCGGAGTAACCGCGCCGCTTTTCGTCAGGCGACCACCGGCGCCTCGACGCTGAGAATGGTCAACTTGTGGCGCTTGTCGGCGCGGTCGCGCCAGGTGATGGACTGGCCGGCTTTGAGGCCGATCAGGGCCACCCCAACCGGGGTCATCACCGAGATGCGACCCTGTTCGATATCGGCGTCGACAGGATAGACCAGCGTCACCGTCTGTTCGGCGCCGTCATTGGTCTGGTAGCGGACTCGGGACCCCATGCGAACGACGCCCTCGGGGAGCTTGTCGTCGGCAACCACCCTGGCGCGGTCGAGCTCGGTAAGCAGAACTTCGGCCAGGTCAGGATTGCGGTCGAGGCCAGCCTCGCCCAGCGCATAAAGCTTGGCGTGGTCGGACTTGCCCAGGGTGAGGGCAGGGGTAAGGTCGCGCCTGATTTCAGTCATTTCTTGTTGTCCTTGTAGAAAAGCGCAGCGGCGCGAGTTTCGCGCACGCAGAGTAGATTGTTTGGGATTGAACGGCGCCGAAGATCGGGATGCGACCTGCCTCGAGCCCTAAACAGGCTCCGGCGTGAGCGTGCCTAGGGCATCTATCCTTCGAGGATGATGGTGCAGCGGTGGGTCGGGCGCGTGTTCATGGTTGAAAGCTAGGGATTGATGCCCGCAAGGTCAAGTCCACCCTGTGTGCGCCGTTGCAAAGGCCCGGGCAAACTGCCAGTCTCCGGTCACATCGCTTGAGGGAGCGCATCATGCTTGGTTGGGTCATTCTTGCTCTGGTGGCCGGTGTCGTCGGCTATGGCATCGTCATCTACAACAGCCTGGTGTCCAACCGGCAGATGGTGCGCGAGGGCTGGTCGGGCATCGATGTGCAGTTGAAGCGCCGCACCGATCTCATCCCCAACCTGATGGAGACCGTGAAGGGCTATATGGCCCATGAGCGCGAGACGCTGGACGCCGTGGTCAATGCTCGCGCCAGGGCCACCAGCGCCGCCGCATCCGGCCCAGCCGCACGCGCCCAGGCCGAAGGCGAACTCTCCTCGGCGTTGGGGCGCCTGCTGGCGGTGGCCGAGGCCTATCCCGACCTCAAGGCCAATACCACCTTCCTCGAATTCCAGACGGCGCTGCAGGGCGTCGAAGACGAAATCCAGATGTCCCGGCGCTACTACAATGGTGCGGTGCGCAATCTGAATATCCAGGTTGAAAGTTTCCCCTCCAACCTCATCGCCAATGCCTTCAAATTCACTCAGGAAGAGTATTTCGAGCTGGAGAACGAGGCAGACCGTGCTGTGCCGCAGGTGAAGTTCTAGGAACCCCCTGGTCATGCACGGCGTCATTCTCGCGCAAGCGAGAAGTCCCGGATTGTAACTCCACCCGCCAACAGGGATTCCCGCTTTTGTGGGAATGACCCGGTGGAATAGCTGGACCATCGCAATGTCACTGCTGTCTCGGTTCCTCGCCGCATTCACCCTGGTGCTGATCCTCGCTGCGCCCAGTCTGGCGCGTGAGGAAATCCGCGCCTTCGCCAGCGACGTGCAGCTGCGCACCGATGGCTCGGTAGACGTCCTCGAAACCGTTGATGTCAATTCCGAGGGTGTGGACATCAGGCGCGGCATCTATCGCGATATTCCGGTGACCATGCTGGGCCCGACAGGCAACAAGATCCGCATCGATCTCGACGTGACCGCAGTGACACGCAAGGGCAAGCCGGAGATGTTCCGGGTCGAGCGCATGGGCGATTTCCAGCGCATCTGGATCGGCGATCCGGATGTCCTTTTGCCCTATGGCGAGCATCGCTATACCATTTCCTATTCCATGGAGCGCATGGCGCGCCCGACTGCCGACGGCAGCGGTGACGAGCTTTATTGGAATGCCACAGGCAATTACTGGGCTTTCCCCATTCTTTCCGCTGTGGCGCGGGTGCGCCTGCCCGATGGTGCGGTCATTGATGATCTGGCGGGCTATACCGGCCCGGCAGGCTCGACCGAACAGGCGGTGACCATCACCCGCGAAAGCGACACGAGTGCGATATTCCGTAGCCAGCGGGCGCTGGGGGCGGGCGAGGGCATGACCATTGCCGTCTCCTTCCAGAAGGGCATCGTTACCTATGCCGCGGGTGTCGACGCGCTGCTGCAGAACGTCTCCGACCTGCGCGATGTGTGGCTGCCGATCCTGGGCGCCCTTCTGATTCTCGCATACAATTTCATTGCCTGGACCCGCGTCGGACGCGATCCACCCAAGGGCACGATCATTCCGCTGTTCCATCCGCCGCGCGACTTCTCTCCGGCGCTCACCCATTTCGTACACCATTGGGGCTTTGCCAATTCCGGCTGGACGGCAATGACCGCGGCGATCTTCAATCTGGGGGTGAAGGGTCTCGTCACCATCAGGAATCCCGACCAGACGCTGACCGTATCGGTCACAGGCAAGCAGCCGGAAGCAAAGCTGCCGGTGGGCGAGCAGGTGCTCTTCTCCTACTTTGAGGGGCGACGGTCAGTGACCTTCAACAAGGCCAATGGCAAGGACCTGGGCACCAAGCGCGGCGAATTCACCTCGGCCATCGAGAGCGAAAACCGCAAGATCTGGTTTAACCACAATTGGGGCTATGCGATCGGCGGCTTCATCCTCGCCGCCAGCATGATCGTGCTGATGGTACTTTCGGGTGTGCTCGAGCCGATCTGGCTGTTCGCTGCGGTCTTTGGCGGCGCGCTGCTCGGCATTCTGGGCGGTGTCATCTACAACATGGTGCGCCATGGCGGCTGGCTGCAAAGGGCCTTCTTTGCTGTCTGGGCCTGCATTTTTGCCTTCAATCTCGGAGGCGGCGTGCTCGATACCTTTACCGGATTGTCCATCAATACAGCGGTCATCGCCGCCGGCTCGATGGTGCTGACCTGCATCGTGTTCACGGTATTGATGCGCGCGCCCACCATCCAGGGCCGCAAAGTCATGGACGAGATCGAGGGCTTCAAGCTCTATCTCGAAACCGCCGAGCGCAACCGCCTCAACATCGTCAACGAGCCGCCAATGACAGTTGAACGCTTCGAGCGCATCCTGCCCTATGCCATTGCGCTGGACGTGGAAAAGCCCTGGAGCGAGCATTTCGAGGCAGAACTGGCGCGCAACGCGTCACCCGACAACCAGACCAGCTATTCGCCGGGCTGGTATTCGGGTGGTCGCAGCTTCGATACCGGCAACCTTTCGCGCACCATCAGCTCGGCTTCGGCGGGTATGGCGGCCGCCATGGTCGCGGCCCAACCGGTGCAGGCCAGCTCATCCGGCTCGAGCGGCGGCGGCTTTTCGGGGGGCGGTGGCGGTGGTGGCGGCGGCGGCGGCTGGTAGACAAGCCAGCGCCCCCACGCTAATCACGCACACGCCTTCTCTTTCCGGTTCAAGACCATGCCCGAACTCCTGCTCGAACTTTTCTCCGAGGAAATCCCCGCCCGCTTCCAGCGCCGCGCGGCGGAGGATCTCAAGAAAGCCGTCACCAACGCTCTGGTCGATGCGGGCCTGGTCTATGAGGGCGCCAAGGCCTTCGTGACGCCGCGCCGTCTGGCGCTGTCGGTCTCGGGCCTGCCGGCTCGCTCGCCCGATACGCGAGAAGAAAAGAAGGGCCCCAAGGTCGGCGCGCCGCAGCCCGCCATTGACGGTTTCCTGCGCGCCGCAGGGCTAAGTTCGCTCGACCAGGCCAAGGTCGAAAGCGACCCCAAGAAGGGCGATTTTTACGTGGCGCTGATCGAGAAGCCGGGCGCCGATGCGGTCGACCTGCTGTCCGCCATCCTGCCCAGGGTGATGATGGATTTCGGTTGGGCCAAATCCATGCGCTGGGGCTCGGGGAGTTTCAACTGGGTGCGCCCGCTGCGGGCCATCACGGCGACGTTCGGCACCGAAAATGACGAACCCGTGGTCGTGCCCTTCGCCGCTGCCGGGCTGAACGCGGGCCAGACCACATTCGGTCACCGCTTCCTCTCGCCGGGCGCGATCAGGGTGAAGCGCTTCGAGGATTATTCCGTGGCGCTCGAACGCGCCAAGGTCGTGCTCGACATCGATCGTCGCAAGGACATCATTCGTACCGACGCGGACAATCTCGCCTTCGCCCAGGGTCTCTCCGTCATCCATGACGAAGGCCTGCTCGAGGAAGTCGCCGGGCTGGTCGAATGGCCCAATGTGATGATGGGGTCCTTCGACCCGGAGTTCCTGAACCTTCCGGAAGAAGTCATCATCGCCACGATCCGCGCCAACCAGAAGTGCTTCTGCCTGCGCGATGCACAGGGCAAGCTGGCGCCCAACTTCATTATCACCGCCAATACCATTCCCGCCGACGGCGGTGCCGTGGTGATTTCCGGCAATGAGCGCGTCATTCGCGCGCGGCTTTCGGACGCCGCCTTCTTCTATCAGGGCGACCTCGCCATTCCGCTCGAGCACGGCCTGCCCAAACTCGAGGACATGGTGTTCCATGCCAAGCTGGGCAGCCAGTTCGCCATGGTCGAGCGCCTCGTCCACCTGGCCGCCGAAATCGCCCCCAAGGTCGGCGCTGATGTCGCGCTGACCAAGCGCGCTGCCATGCTCGCAAAGGCCGACCTTGTCACCGGCATGGTCGGCGAATTCCCCGAATTGCAGGGCCTCATGGGCCGCTACTATGCAACCGCCCAGAAGGAGCCTGCCGCCATCGCGACGGCACTGGAAATGCACTACAAGCCGCTCGGCCCGTCCGACCGCGTTCCGACCGAGCCGGTCTCCATTGCCGTGGCGCTGGCCGACAAGCTCAACGTGCTCTCCGGCTTCTGGTCGATCGACGAAAAGCCCACCGGCTCGCGCGACCCGTTCGCGCTGCGTCGCGCCGCTTTGGGTGTTATCCGCATCATCACAGGGAACAACCTGAAGTTCCCGCTCGATGTCGAGCCGGACCTCCTGGCCTTCTTCCATGATCGCCTGAAGGTGACGCTGCGTGATGCCGGTGCCCGTCATGATCTGGTCGATGCCGTCATTTCAGCCGACAGCAACGACATCCTGCAGATCACCCAGCGCGCCGAAGCGCTCTCGACACTGCTCGCTACCTACGACGGGGCGAACCTCCTGGCAGGTTACAAGCGCGCCGCCAATATCCTTTCGGCCGAGGAAAAGAAGGACGGTCGGGCCTATGCCGGCACAGTCGATCAGGCCGCTCTGAAGCTGCCGGAGGAGACCGCACTGGCCTTTGCCGTCGATGCTGTGCACGCCGCCGTGGCGGCGCATGTCGGCAAGGATGACTACAAGGGCGCCATGGCTGAACTGGCGACGCTGCGCGCCCCGGTGGATGCCTTCTTCACGGCCGTCCTGGTCAACGACGCCGATCCGACCGTGCGCGCCAATCGCCTCAACCTCTTGGCCCGCCTGCGCGACACCATGCATCTGGTGGCCGACTTTGGAAAAGTCGCCGGCTAGCCTTTCCGGCAAATTGGAACCGCGCGGGGTCTGCGCGGTTTCCCACTGCACTTGGGTTCTGGGGCTTTGCCATGTCTGTCGGACTGATCGCACTCCTTGATGACGTCGTCAGCCTCGCCAAGGTGGCGGCTGCGTCGCTGGACGATGTGGCCGGGCAGGCCGCCAAGGCCAGCGTCAAGGCCGCTGGCGCGGTCATCGACGATGCTGCCGTGACCCCGAGCTACGTGTCGGGCTTCGATGCCAATCGCGAATTGCCCATTATCGGGCGGATCGCCTGGGGCTCGGTCAAGAACAAGATCCTGTTCCTGTTGCCGGCTGCCTTGTTCCTGTCGCTGTTCCTGCCCTGGCTGATCACGCCGCTATTGATGATCGGCGGCGCCTATCTTTGCTATGAGGGCGCCGAAAAGGTCTTCCACCTCTTCGCGCCGCATGCGGCCGAACATCACGAGGAAACAATCGAGCATACGGCGCTCGATCCCGTCTCGCTCGAAGAGCAGAAAGTGGCCGGCGCCATCAAGACCGACTTCATTCTCTCCGCTGAAATCATGACCATCATTCTCGCGGCCATCGAGGTGCCCGACTTCTGGACCCGTGCCGCCATTCTGGCTCTGGCCGGTGTTGGCATTACCGCCGGCGTCTATGGCGTGGTCGCAGTAATCGTGAAGGCTGACGACGTGGGCCTCTGGTTCGCCAAATCCGGCCGCACTGGCCCCGGTCGCGCGTTTGGTCGCGGCGTCGTTCGCTTCATGCCGTTCTTCATGCAGGGCCTCAGCCTTGTTGGAACGGCCGCCATGACCTGGGTCGGCGGCAGTATCATTGCCCATGGGCTCTATGAATTCGGCGTTTCCGGTCCTGAGCATGTCATAGAAGCTGCCGCCCATTGGGCTGAGCTCACTTTTCCCGCCATTGCCGGCGTCGCCGGATGGATTGCCACGGCGCTGGTGGATTTTGTAATCGGCCTGGCGCTGGGTGCATTGCTGATCCCGGTCGTGGGCCTGGTCATCAGCCCGGTCTGGCGGACTATCAAGACCCTGTTGCCCAAGCGGGCCTGATCTTTATCAAACCGGTGGCGTCAATCCCGCCGCCTTCTTGCCCTTGAACGGTGCCATGCCTTCGCGGGCGAGCTCATCGGCGCGCTCGTTCAACTCGTCCCCGGCATGACCCTTGACCCAGTGCCACTTGATTTCGTGGCGCTTGGTCGCCTCGTCCAGCGCCTGCCAAAGCTCGACATTCTTGACCGGCTTTTTGTCGGCCGTCCGCCAGCCATTGCGCTTCCAGCCGTGAATCCAGCTCTGCACGCCATTCTTCACATATTGGCTGTCGGTATGGAGATCGACCGTGCAGGGCCTGGTCAGCGCATTCAGCGCCTCAATGGCGGCGGTCAGTTCCATCTTGTTGTTGGTAGTCAGCGCCTCGCCGCCCTTCAACTCCTTGCGGTGGGGGCCGAACTGAAGGATCGCGCCCCAGCCGCCGGGCCCGGGATTGCCCGAACAGGCGCCGTCGGTATGGATAATGACGCTGTCAGCCATGGGCAGGCCGCCTATAGATATGAAATTGGCAGGTGAGTCCGTTCGGCTCGGTGTCGACATGCGTCTCTTCCATGCCGATCTTCCTGAGGACGGTGAGGGAAGGCGTGTTTCTGGTGTCGGCAAAGCCGATGAAATGCGAGGCGCCGGTTTCCCGGAAGATCCAGTCCCGCAGCCCTGCCGCCGCTTCCGTCGCATAGCCCGCCCCGTGATGCTCCTCGAACAGGGCGTAGCCTATTTCGGGTTCACCAGTGGGGGGATAAATGCCAAAGCCGGCGCGGCCGATGAATTGTCCATCGGCCTTCCGGGTCAGGCGCAACTTGCCCAACTGCCGTGTCTCGAACAATTCGATCCAGACCCGCAGGGCGCCCTCTGCCTGCTCTCGCGTCCAGGGAGCGCCGCTCACTGTCAGGTAGCGCGACACGTTGGGATTGCCATGCAGGGCGACGAGATCGTCCAACTGGTCGATCCGCCAACCTGACAGGACCAGTCGCTCCGTTTCGAAGAGGACCAGGCTCATCGACCCGATGCCGCTTCAAGATTGCGCAGTACACGGGGAATGTTGAAGGCGATGTTTTCCTCGGCCGTGGTCTTGGTCTCGACCTTGACCTCATAGCGCGCCGCAAAGGCGTCGATCACTTCCTCGACAAGGCTTTCCGGCGCCGAGGCGCCGGCGCTGACGCCGAGCGAGGTGAGATTGCCATAGAGCGACCAGTCGATCTCGCTGGCTCTGTCAACCAGCGTGGCGACCTTGCACCCAGAGCGCAGCGCGACTTCGACCAGGCGTTGCGAATTGGACGAGTGCGGCGAGCCGACCACGATCATTGCGTCGACCAGCGGCGCTACGGCCTTGATCGATTCCTGCCGATTGGTCGTGGCGTAGCAGATGTCTTCCTTGTGCGGGCCGTTGATGGCGGGGAAACGGGCGCGCAGGGCCGCAACGATTTCGCGCGTGTCATCGACCGACAATGTGGTCTGGGTCACGAAGGCCAGTGTCGAGGGGTCCCTGGGGGTGAAGGCATCGGCGTCGGCGACCGTTTCGATCAGCGTCACGGCACCGTCCGGCAGCTGACCCATCGTACCGATCACTTCGGGGTGACCGGCATGGCCTATCAGTACGATCTCGTGGCCTTCCTCGAAATGGCGTGAGGCTTCCACATGCACCTTGCTCACCAGTGGGCAGGTCGCGTCGAGGAAGAACATGTTGCGCGACCTGGCATCTGCCGGAACGCTCTTGGGCACGCCATGGGCAGAAAACACCACCGGCGCTTCGGTCTCGGGGATCTCGTCCAGTTCCTCGACAAACACGGCGCCCTTGGCCTTCAGACCCTCCACCACATATTTGTTGTGCACGATGGCGTGGCGCACATAGACCGGTGCGCCATATTTCTGGAGCGCCAGCTCCACGATCTGGATCGCGCGGTCAACGCCGGCGCAGAATCCGCGCGGTGCGCAGAGCAGAATGTCGAGATGCGGCCTTTTTTCCATGCCAGATCAGATGCTTTCAGTGCCTTCTCAAGTCAAGTGCTGTTGCAGCCAGGGCAGGGCATGGGCAATATGCAACTGGTAGTATGACCAAGGCGGTTTCAGGTGAGTTTGGCGCAGGAAATGTTTGCGATTGCCCCGGCAACGGGGAAGGCGAACCTCAGCGCTGGTCAGCTGAAGCTCCTGTCGGGCAAGGCGCGCTGGATATTCCGGGTCGGCGAAGCTGGCTTCCCCACCGTTCCCACCATCGCCATCACCCGTGCTGCCTGGGACGAGTTGCAGGCCGAGCGGGGCCGCAAGGATACGCGCCTGCGTACCCATTGGGTGGCCTGTCTTTACAAACTGGTCTCCAAGGATGGGCCGCCGCCAGTCCTGGTGGTGCGTACTTCCGCCGCAGCGCACAATAGCGGCCTGGCGCCCGCCAAACTCGGTATTGCTGCGCCGGCAGCGCCGGAAGATTCAGTCGACCCCGCGCGTCCCCTTGCCAGGGCCATCAAGCAGGCTTTCGAGAGTTACGGCTTTTTCGGCCGCGGCTGGACAGGGCCGCGCCACGAGGACGATCGCGCCCGGCAGATCGTCCTGATCCAGGCGCTGGCTGGCGGCGAGGTCGAGCAGTTTCTGACCCGAAATGCCACGACCGGTCAGCTGGGCCCAGCGCCGCTCGCCGGCGGCGCCTTGCCGCGACTGCCGGCCGAGGTACACGCCCTTATCGAACTGCTCGATGCCAAGGCAGGCCGCCACATGGCGTGTCTCGTGGCTATTGATCGCGGCAAGGTCACCTTTCTTTCGGCGCGCCCGGTGCAGGCCAGTGCAGGCGCGGAACTCGAAGCCGCCGTTGATCGTGTCGAGCGCAAGGTATGGACGCCGCAAGGCGCCGTATCGCGTGTCGATGCGAGCCGCCTTGCGCTCATGCTGCATCCACGTCTCAAATCGCCCGAGGAGGCCACGCCAATTGCCACCGGCCTGGGCGTCTCGCCGGGCGCTGCCACGGGTACGATCACCTTCAACCCCGATGACGCCGCCCGCCTCAGGGCCCGCGGCAAGCATTGTATCCTCGTCGTCAATGAAACCGGTCCTGCCGACATTGAAGGCATGAAGGCAGCCACCGGCATCCTTACCGCTCGCGGCGGCATGTCCAGCCATGCCGGCGTCATCGCCCGCATCACCGGCAAACCCTGCGTGGCAGGGGTGCGCAGCCTGAGCGTCGATGCGACGGAAATGGTCTGCCGCATCGGCGACCGCGAGTTCCGGGCCGGTGACCGCCTGACCATTGATGGCACCGACGGCTCCGTCTATCTCGGCAATCTCCCCCTGGCGCAGCCGCAGATCGGCGGCGCCATCGGCAAGCTGCTCGGCTGGTCCGACGCGAGCCGCACGGTGGCTGTCCGCACCAATGTGGAAACGGTGGAGTCGGCGCAGACCGCCCTGGCTTTTGGCGCCGAAGGCATCGGTCTGGCCCGTTCCGAGCACATGTTCTTCTCACCCGAACGCATGGTCGCGCTCCGGCGCATGATTCTCAGCGAGGATGAAGATGCCCGCGCCAAGGCCCTTGCCGGCCTCGTAGACTACCAGACCGGCGACTATTCGGCGCTGTTCACTGCCATGCGCGGCCTGCCCGTAACGGTGCGGCTGTTCGACCCGCCGTTGCATGAATTCCTGCCGCGCACAGATGAAGAAATCGAGGAAACGGCCGCATCGCTCGGCGTGGCGGTGCGTGCGCTGCGCATGCATCTTGAACGCATTTCCGAGATCACGCCGATGCTCGGTCACCGCGGCGTGCGCCTTGCCATTACTTATCCCGAAATCCTGCAGATGCAGATGCAGGCGGTCCTGGCTGGCGCCCGCGCCGCCAGCGAGCGGCAGGCCGAGCCGGTTATCGTTGAGGTGATGGTGCCCTTCGTGTCCACGGCAACCGAAGTCGCCTGGATCCGCGAGCGGGCTTTCGCCATGCTCGAAAATTCCGGCCTGACACGCTCGGATCGGGTCAAGTTCTCCTTCGGCACGATGATCGAGCTGCCGCGCGCTTGCCTGCGCGCCGGCGACATCGCCTCGATGGTCGATTTCATTTCTTTCGGCACCAACGATCTGACGCAGACGACCTTCGGCATTTCGCGCGACGATGCGCCGGTGTTCCTCGCCGCCTATCAGCGCAAGGGCATCTATGAGCGCGATCCCTTCGTCAATATCGACGAAAAGGGCGTGGGCGAAATGATCGCCATTGCCATTGCCAGGGGCAAGGCGGCCAATCCACGGCTCAAGATCGGCATATGCGGCGAACATGCCGGCGACCCGATTTCGCTCCAGTTCTTTGCCGGGCTAGGCGTGGACTATGTGAGCTGCTCTCCATATCGTGTTCCGGTTGCCCGGCTGACCTTGGCGCAGGCTTCGGCTTAAATAACGGTCATCGCACACCTATATGGTGTGTATGGTTGGACCGTCGCGCTGAAGCGCGGCATTCGGGAAGGGGCAAAGCGTTCGTGAAGAGTCTGGTATTGGGTCTGGTGCTTCCACTCCTCATGGCGACACCTGCGCCGGTCCTGGCGCAGTCGGGCGCTGACTGCGCTGCCATCGGCGGCGATGTCGAGCGGCTCGCTTGCTACGACGGTCTCTTCCGCACCAGCGGCGATGCGACCTCGGCGGTGAGTGTGACACTGGAATCCGAACAGTTGATCCCTGCACGCCCCACGGGCCGCGCTCCAGCGACCATCACGGTCTCCTGTGAGGCAGACGAGCTGACGGTCGCCTTTGCCTTCGCCGGCAACACCATGTCGGCGCTCGGCCGCGATACCGGCATTACCTTCCAGTATGATCTGGCCCGGACACGGTCATCGACGCTGCCGGTCAATGCCGACAATACCGCCATCCTCATCGACAATACCGGGGACACTCTCGCTTTCATCGATGCGATGCGGGGGGCCACCAACCTGACTATACGCGTTACGCCAGCCAGCACCCGCTCGCTGTCGGTACGCTTCCGTGTCGATGCCTTCGCGCAAGAAGTCGCGGCCATTGCAGCCTCTTGTGGCCAATAAGTCACAAAGCCAATATGCCGCACCGAAATGATGGAACCGCCCCAAGTGCGCCATATCTGCGCCCTGTGAGCGCCCCATCCCGCATTTACTCAGCGCTAACCTTAATAACCGATCATCACGATCAGCGGCATTTGGGCGTCACATTTGCCGAGCGTAGTTCGTGTTGCGTAACGTTGAGTAAGAGTAATGGCACTTTCCCACCGGCCAGTGGCGCGCACGCGTCCGGTCAGAGCGGTTAGCGGAGGCTCGCGCCTCACCAAAACGTTGGCAATGGCGTTCGTCGCCCCTGTTGCATATATCTGCCTGGCTGGCGCAGCCGTAGGCCCCGGTTCCGCGCCTCTTGGCGATGCGGGTCTCCCCAATCAGGATCAAGCCGTTGCAGTTGCTGTCGCCAAGGCAAGCCTGACCTATTCTGGCGTCGATCCGGTCATTACCGGCTCCGTCAATCATCTGTTCGAAAGCAGCAGCTTTACCGGCCCCAATCGCGCCGAAAAGACCGATCGCGTTCGCCCCGTTGCAGACGCCGTGGCAATTTCGGAGAGCTTCCAGGAAGCGCGCATGCAGATTGCCGCGCTGCGGGCACCGGTCGATCCCGCGGCCCTGTCGCAGTCGAGCATTGCCCAGGTTGACGCCGAAGAGCCCGTCGAGGCCGGTCCGCGCATGTCTGTCGCGGCACTTGGGCCGGTCTCCACTCCTGGCGCTGCGACCGGCGTCGAAGGTCCACGCATGTCGACTGCCTCGCTCTACGCGCCGGCTTCGTCCGGAACGGCCGACGCTCCTGCCGCGACCGCCACTGCAAATGAGGCCGGTGAAGAGCGCGTCGAAGTTGCCGCGGTTCATCCCAACGCTGCCTCTGCGCTCGACGCCATTGCTCGCATCGCGCCCAAGACCGAAGGCGAGACCCTGACTGACGTGACGATGCCCGTCTCCGTCCCCGAACAGCTCGCTTATGCCCGCGCCAATACGCCGGCCACGGGTGGCGCTGCTACCAATGGCATGGCTACGGGCGACGCCATGAACGTGTCCGACAAGGAACTCTGGTGCCTGGCCACCGCCATCTATTTTGAGGCGCGCGGCGAGACCTATCGCGGCCAGGTGGCCGTTGCCCAGACCGTGCTGAACCGGGTGAAGGACCACCGCTATCCCGACACGATCTGTGGTGTAGTGTTCCAGAACCAGCACAAGCGCAACGCCTGCCAGTTCTCCTTTGCCTGTGACGGCATTCCTGAGACCGTGACCGAGCGCAAGCCCTGGGTCCAGGCCGAGGAAATCGCGTCCAAGATCACCAAGGGCGAGATCTACCTGACCGAGGTTGGCGACGCGACCCACTATCATGCGACCTATGTCAGTCCAGACTGGGCGCCCCGCATGACTAAGGTAACCCAGGTTGGCCTGCACGTCTTTTACAAGTTCAAGCGCGGTTGGCTCTTTGGCTAACATGCGCTAGCGCATAAGCACTCGACAATTTTGTGCAATTTCGCATGGCGACTTTCCGTGGTTGTTCTGGCAACAGACAACACGGGAGGCCGCCATGTCCATTTTGAAGTCCAGATTTGTTGGCTGGCCGACACTGGCTATTCTGATCCTGCTGGGCTTTTTGCCGGTGCTCGCCGGCATTGGCCGCATGGTCATACGATTTGGAGATATCGGCGCCACCACAGAAATGGTGGCCGACACATCCCGCTTCTTCGACATGCCCGCGGTTGTCATCACGCATGTTGTCGGCGGGGGCCTGTTCACGCTGATCGGTGCGCTGCAGTTCTCCTCAAAACTGCGGCAAGGGCCATGGCATCGGGTGTCGGGGCGGGTGATGGTTGCGGCAGGTCTCGCGGCAGCTCTGTCGGCACTCTGGCTGACGCAATTCTACCCTCATCTGGAGACTGAGGGGCCGCTGCTCTACTGGTTCCGCCTCGCGGCGGGCCTGGCCATGGTGTGGTTTCTGCTCCAGGGTTACCGCAGTGCCCGGCAGCGCCGCTTCGACCAGCACCGGCCGCACATGATGCGGGCCTATGCACTGGGCCTCGGCGCCAGCACGCAGATGCTCATAGGCATTCCATGGATGCTGCTGTTCGGCACGCCTACGCCCATCGTCGCGGACCTCTTGCTCGGCGCCGGCTGGGTCATCAACCTCGCCGTCGTGCAGTGGATGCTGCGGCCCCGGAAATTCGACGGCCGCACCAGAGTGCCGGTTTTGGACGAGCCTAGTATTGCGAGCGGCCCGAAAGTCTGACGATCGAGTTGCCGGATCGGCTGGAGTAGCTGTACCAGCTCCCGTTGGTCCAGAAGCGCATCCAGTTCCTGCGGCCTTCTGTCACTTCCTTCACGTCGATGCCCGGATACTGGACATGGCGTGAGGTCAGGCCATCGGTCGAATAGGTGCCGGTCGCCGTAGTGGTGATGCTCACGTAGGTGACTTTTCCGGCCTCGATCTTCTTAACCGTGGCGGTTGAGATCGGATCGGTGGAGACCCAGTCGGCATACTCGACTTCGTAGTCCCGCCCGTCAAACTTCACCAGCTTGTCCGTGTCGAAGCCGGCAGGCATTTCATCGGCCATGACCTCGAGGACATAGCCGGGTCCTATTGCAGCGAGGGCCGTGGCACAGACGGCACCAAGGGTCATGCCAAGCAGCATAAGGCGGGTCGGCGGAGTCATGGTGATCTCCCGTTCTGTTCCAATTCGGCACAAGTGCCTTAACGGATCAGTAACCATCCGGTGCCCGGGGCGATATGGTAATTTGCGCTTAAGGTTAACACGTAAGCGCCCGGTCAGCTGGCGGAGATGGCGCCGCTAATGTCTTCAAATGACTGGATAAATCGCTCGTAGGCCTGCTGCGTGGGCCAGGGGCGGATCAGCTTTTCGAAGTCCAGGACGTCGAAGGCCGACTGGCCTGGAACTCCGAACAGCTTGCGGGCCTCGGGCGGGTCGAAGCCGGCCAGGTGCGTGGCCTCGAAGAATGCGGCTTCCTGATCGGCCTTCTTGACCAGCTTGCTGATGGCGGAAGGCATGGTCGCCGGCAGCGAAAATCGGAGGTAAATAGCCGCCAGCAAACCATTTTCGACCGTCTTGTAGCTGCCGCCGATCACCGCTTTGAAGGGAGAGATGATGTCGCCCACGACATATTCGGGCGCATCATGGAGCAGGCATTGCAACTGCGCCGAGAGCGGCATCTCGGGATTGGCCGAGCGAAACAGCTCGAGCACCAGAACGGAGTGCTGCGCGACGGAAAAGGGATAATCGCCAATAGTTTGGCCATTCCAGCGTGCCACGCGCGCCAAGCCATGGGCGATGTCTGAAAGCTCCACATCGACGGGCGAAGGGTCCAGAATATCGAGGCGGCGACCGGACAGCATGCGCTGCCAGGCACGGGAACTGGTGCGGGACATGAGGCTCGAATTTGCTAACGGACTGTTAGCGCGAACACTAGCAGATCGCCCCGATTCGAGAATGACACGTCATTCCGTGTCGTCGGTGGTGGTCTCGCCGAACGGATAGGTCGCCCACGAGGGCAGGGTGAGGGTGACTTTCTTCTCCCCGACCGTGACCGCTTCAAGATCGGTGATGCGGTCGAGACGAAGGATGGCGACAGCCTTGCCATCGACGACCTGGCCGACCGTTCCGGCTTCCCGACCGCCGGCGACGACCGCCTGGCCGCCTTCACCCGCTATGCCCGAGACAATGACCGGGCGACGGCGGGCGGTGCCGCGATGCTTCATGCGGGAGACGACCTCCTGGCCGACATAGCAGCCCTTGGCGAAGTCGATGCCGTCGAGGATGTCCATGCCGATGTCGTGGGCGAAGGTGTCATTGGCGGGGAAGTCGTTGCCCTGGACCAGGATGCCGGCCGCGATGCGGGCGCGGTGGAATTCGGAGTCGTCGCCGAGCCAGTCGGACGTCGCCTCCATGGGAGCCACGACGCGCCAACCCAGCGAGACGGTGCCACGGCGGTCGGCCTGACCGTTGGCCACGGTCTCCGGCGAAAAGCCGACGCGACGGCTGGCCCGCAGGTCATCGATCTCCACCTTGGCGCGCAGCTTGTACATGCGCATGCGCTTGGCGAAATCTTCGGCAACGCTCTGGTGCACGTCGAGCCAGATGGCGTCACCGGACCAGCTTGCCGAGCCCTCGGCGAGAATCTTGCCCTGCGGCGAGAGCAGGGCCCACCAATGCGCGAGCCCATCCTCGCCCGAGGGCATGATGCCAGTGACGACGTCATTGAGCAGGCGATATGCCTCGGGACCGGAAAAACGGAAGACAGCGCGGTCGGCACGCAAATGGATTGTCATGGTCGCTTGCCTCTCAAAGCCGCTGTCATCTATGTCTGGCGACAAGGCTTACAAATCATACGGCGGGACCGAAGACATGGCGCAGTACGACACGATTTTCAAGAACGCGACCGTGGTCAATCAGGATGGCGAAGGGTTTGCCGACATCGCGGTCAAGGACGGCCGGATTGCTGCGCTCGGCGCGATCGAGGGCAGCGCCGCCGAAGTCGTCGACTGCAAGGGCCTCCATATCCTGCCCGGCGTCATCGATACCCAGGTGCATTTCCGTGAGCCTGGGCTGACCCATAAGGAAGATCTGGAATCGGGCTCACTCGGCGCGGTCATGGGCGGGGTGACGGGCGTTTTCGAGATGCCGAACACCAATCCGCTGACCACGACGCGAGAGACGTTCGAGGCCAAGATCGCCGCCGGCACCAACCGCATGCACTGCGATTTTGCTTTCTATATCGGCGGCACCCACGAGAATGTCGGCGAGCTGGCCATGCTGGAAAAGCTGCCCGGTTGCGCGGGGGTGAAAGTGTTCATGGGCTCGTCCACCGGCTCGCTGCTGGTGCAGGACGATGCCGGGGTTGAAGCCATCCTGCGGGCCATTTCGCGCCGCGCCGCCTTCCATTCGGAAGACGAATACATGCTCGAGGAGCGCAAGCACCTGCGCGTGCCCGGTGACCCGAGCAGCCACCCGGTCTGGCGTTCGCCGGAAGTCGCGATGAGCTGCACGACGCGTCTGGTCAACCTGGCCCGCAAGACCGGCAAGCGCATCCATGTCCTGCACATCTCGACCAAGGAAGAAATTGTCTATCTCGCCGACCACAAGGACGTGGCCTCGGTGGAAGTGACCCCGCACCACCTGACGCTGGACGAGACGGCCTATACGCGCCTTGGCACCTACGCGCAGATGAACCCGCCAGTGCGCGACAAGGCGCATCGTGAGGGCATCTGGAAGGGTGTCGCCAATGGCGTCGCCGATATTCTGGGCTCCGACCACGCGCCACATACGCGCGAGGAAAAGGACCACGCTTATCCCGCAAGCCATTCGGGCATGACCGGCGTGCAGACGCTGGTGCCCACCATGCTTGACCATGTGAACAATGGAAAGCTCAGCCTGCAGCGCTTTGTCGACATGACCAGCCACGGCCCCAACCGCCTGTTCGGCATTGCCAACAAGGGCCGGATTGCTGTCGGCTATGACGCCGACCTCACCATTGTCGACATGAAGCGGCGCGAGACCATCACCAATGAGTGGATCAGGTCCCGCGCCGGCTGGACGCCGTATGACGGTGTTGCCGTCACCGGCTGGCCGGTGGGCACCATCGTGCGCGGCAATACAGTCATGTGGCAGGGCGAACTGGTGACGCCCAGCAAGGGCCAGCCGATGCGGTTCCTGGAATCCATGGCAGGGTAGTGGCGGCCATCAAGGGCGCCGTTCAGTGGAATACCCTGTTCCAATCCCTTTTCATGCTCACCAGCGTGAGGCCGTAGTCGTCCGCCTTTTCAAGCGCCTCGGAGAGCGGGCTCAGGGCGAAGTCGCTGTCATAGGCGTATTCGCGGTCAGCATCGTCGTGATGCAGCAGCAGGGAAAGCCGCGGCCCCGACCCGGTCTGGCAGTAGCGCAACATGGCGAGGTCTCCGTCGGAATTGCCGAAGGCGAAGATCGGCCGGCGACCGATATGGAGATTGATATTGATGACCTTTTCCTCGCGGTCATCAAAGCTGTTGAGCCCAGGCATCTTGATGATCTGCGCCCGACCGTCCCGCATCTCGAAATGGGCTTTCTCGCTTGATCCGATCACGTGGTCACGGGGCACGCCATAGACGTCCTCGGCAAAGGCGCGCATAAAATCGACGCCGCCGCCCGAGACGATGAAGATCCTGAAGCCGTTGGCACGCAGATAGTCCAGCAATTCTCGTTGCGGCTCATAGGTCAGGGCGGTGAAGGGCCGGTCCAGAGTCGGGTGGTCGGCGACGGCAAACCATTCCCGGGCAATGGCCTCAAACTCTTCCTCGTCCATCCCGGCATGGGTGGCGGCGAAGATTTTCATCAGTCCCTCTTTGCCGAATTCCTCGACGGCGGCGATGCCGTGATCCAGAAAGGCCCGATAGACCTCATCCTTGCGGAAGTCGGGGTTGTCTTCGGCGAGCTCGTCCAGCCGGTCGAGCAGGAAGTAAATCTGCACTTGAAAGGGCTGCTCACACCAGAGCGTGCCGTCATTGTCGAAGGTTGCTATGCGTTCCGAAGGGGGCACGAAGTCGGGGTTGCCCTTGCCGGTCACGCGGGCCACGAAGTCGTGGATGGCTGTCTTGGTCGGGCCGTCGGCCCAGCTGGAAAGCGAATTGCCGGTCATTGCGCACCTACTCCACTTAGGGTGGGGCGATCTCCCGCTGTCACGGCGCCGCAAAAGTCGCCATGGTCTGACAATTCGCGACGGCGATTTCAGTTTCGGTCTGCGGGTGATTTGTTACTTGCCTGCGACCGGCGGAGAACCAGCGCCAGATTGGGCTTGGGGTCGATGAACAGCAGGTCGCCGCGGGTGACTCGCTCTGCCACTGGCGTTTCCGTCATTTCCCAGGTGTCGAGCACGGCCGCGCTGTAATGCTGGTCGGGCGGCGTCGGCACGACCACCTCGCGGGGCTGTCGATGGCCGAGATAGGCGAGGTAATACTCACCCGGGACGCTGGCAATGGGATAGGGGAAGCGGACCCTTGGCCAGTCCTCCTCGCCCTTGGCGGGCTTTGACATTTCCGGGCCTGTCACATTGTCGGCGCCCAGTTTCATGATGCGATGATTGCGATTGTCCAGCATCGGGTCGAGAGCAGCATCCGGCGCCGCTTCCAGCACATCGCGCAGGAAGGCGATGCGCGAAACACTCTCGCCGGTCAGCCTGCCGCCCTTTGCCCACCAGAGCACTTCGGCGTCATTGTAATAGGTTTCGCCATGGGTGACGTGGCCGCCATTGACCACGCCCAGCCAGAATTTATGGACCATGTCGCGGCCGCTGATATTGCCCCATTGCTCGGCAATGTCGCCCTCGTAGCAGCATTCGTCGACCGAGACCGGCTTGCCGAAGCGCTCGCGCCAGAGCAGCGAATGCTCGGTTTCCGGGCGCTGGATGCTGACATGGGTGATGCGCGGATCGGTCCAGTCATAGAGCGGAAAGGCGTTGTGAATGGAGAGCAGGTGCCCGAACGGATCGGTGTCGGCGACGAGGCCGATCATGCGGTCCCAGTCGGCAAGCGACTTGTTTTCCATGAAGTCATATTCGTTCGCCATCGACCACCAGACATTGGGAAAGGCCGCGAGGCGCGCCACGATATAGCGCAGGTAGCGATCATCCTGCTCGGCGCTCATGCGCGAAAAGCCCCAGCGATCGTAGGGGTGGAGCAGGATCAGGTCGGCTTCGACGCCGATTTCGGCCAATTGCCGGATGCGCATTTCCAGGTGTTGGAAATAGGCGGGGTTGGGCGTGTCGAGGTCGAACTGCCAGCCGGCATCCTCGATCTTGTTGGGCCAGGTGCTGGAGCCCTGGTTGATCAAGGCGAAGGGATAGCGATCCGGTTCGTTCTGGTTGTAGCGATAGTGCTTGGGGAAGACGCACATGCGGATCTTGGTGAAGGGTGCGGCCTTGAGCGTGGCGAGGGTCTCTTCCTCGCGCGCATCACCCTGCACATTCCAGGCATAGGCGGTGGTGCCGATATTGAGGTAGCGCGTGCCATCGGCATGGCGGAAATGAAACTGGTCGGCGACGCGGACGGGACCATGATCGCCGGGCTGGGCAGGGCCGACCTGGAACGCGGCGGCGAGACTGTCGAGGGAAGGCGCATTGCTTGACGTGCGACACTGCCAGGGTCCCTCGCGATCGGGCAGGAAGCGGATGCGATAGGTGCCGTCTCCATCGTAAAAGCCCGGCACCTCAATGGAGCGCTCGCCCTGAGTGAAGGTCGCGGAGAGCGTGATGTCGAGATAGGGATTGCCACCGGCGGGGCCGGTCATGGTCAGCTCGTAGGGTGCCCAGACTGTGGCGGCGATAATGGGTAGGGCAATATCGGGCATGATATCCTGCTGCCGTAGCGGGCACTTTGGGGTCGAAATGATGAAGCCGGCACCGATGGTGCCGGCTTCTGTCACGCAAGGGCTGTCAGGCGCGGGCGAGGATGGCGTTGGAATCCTCGACATAGAGGCGGCCGGCCTCTGTGGTGTCGATCTGGCCGAAGGACACCTGCTGTGCCAGTTCGCGGAACTTGGTCTCCACTTCCGACGCACCGCGCGGTGGCGGGGGCGGAATGGGGGTCGCGACCGGGGTGACGGCCGCCACGAAGTCGAGCGAGCGGCGGGTGATGTCCTCCAGCTCGGGCGCCAGGATGGCCTGCATCGAGGGCGACGAGGGCACGCCACGCTCGACACCGAGGATTTTCACCCCGGTCGGGTTCATGACGAGGAAGTTGGCGAGCTTGACGGCATCGGCCTTGTGTTCGGAGGTGGCCGAAATCGACAGGTGCTGGGAGGGCCGGATGAACTGGCCCATGACGTCGCCTGCGCCCTGCGGATACATGGCCATGCCGAGCGGCTTGGTGGTCGCGCCCTGGAGCGCCACGACCTGGTTGGAATGGCCGAAATTGGTGCCGGTGCGGCCCTGGATGAGCAGGTTTTCGGCGATGGACTCAACGTCCAGCGCGGCGACGTCAGCGGGCGGGATGGCACCGCGTTCGCGGGCGGCCGCCCACATGTCGAACCATTCGGTGACCACATCGGCCGTCACGCCAACGGCCTGGCCGTCATAGAGCTGGAAACCCTTCTGGCGCACGTAGTTCTCGAAGACCAGCGCATTGCCGCTGCCATCGCTCATGCCATAGAAGTTGCTGTCGCCGGCCTTGGTCACGGCTTCGGCCATTTCGAACCACTGATCCCAGGTCGAGTCGATGGCGATGTCGGCATAGCCAGCGGCGCCGTAGGAATCCTTGTCGTAGTACATGGTCGTGGTGTTGTTGCCCAGGTTGATGCCGTAGAGCTTCCCATCGACCTTGAGCGCATCGACCGACGAGGCCGGCCAGTCGCTGATGTCGAGCTCCTTGCCGATATAGTCATCGAGCGGCTCGATCACGCCGCGCTGGGCATATTCGGCGATCTGGCTATAGCCGAGCTGCATGATATCGGGGGCGCCGCCACCGGCGATCTTGGTGTTGAGGCTGACGAAGTAGTCCGCGGTGGAACCCAGCGTCTCGGCCTCGACCTGCAGGCCGGGCTCGGTCGCCATGAATTCGTCGATGGCGTTCAGCGTGCGGTTCTGGCGATCCTGCCCGCCCCACCACATCATGCTGATCTGCCGCTGTTCCTGCGCCCATACGGGGATCGCCGTCATGGCGGCAGCGGCGCCGCCCAGTTGCAGCAATGTTCTACGATTGATTGACCGACCCATCATTTCCTCCTCAGGGCGCTGTCCACGACGCCTGTGATCCGCCTCTCTCAATGGGTGCGGACGCTGCGTCTTGTATGGAAGATAGCGCCTATTTTTGTCGGCTGTCACCTGCAAATGGAGGCATTTCGCGAAAAAACGCAGCTAAACGTATTTTCCGCAACAAAACGAAAGAGGATTATTCGTGATGACAGGCTGTTAGGGAGCGGCCGCGCGATGCGGGCCTGCGCAGGCGTGGTCAGTCCCCGGCGACGAAAGCCGTCCATTCGCCGTCTTCGGCAATATAGACCCGCCACCAGAACCAGCCTCCAAAGACGCCCATGTCGTCGAATTCCTCCGGCGTAACGAGACGATAGGCGTCGACGGTCTGCTCGGGCGTCAGGTCTTCAAGGTCGATCACGGCGAGGTAGGGCCAGACATAGCTGGCCTTGTCATCCTCGGAGGGGAGGATGGCATAGGGCATTTCGAGCAGGTTCCGCAGCAGCGCCAGCGTCGGCTGGCCCTCGGGATCCGTGCTCTGCTCGCGCAGATAGGCCACGGGATCGTCGGGTCCGCCATAGCTCACCGTGGGCGGGAAGTCCTGGGCGTCCATGATGGGACGGAGGTTTTCGATATTGCCGCTGCGCGTGGCAGCGATCAGCTGCTCGCGCATGGCCCGCACGGGTTCAGGCAGGGCGGCGAGGTCATCGCTGACAACGATATTGGCGAAAGGATCGAACTCATCCTGCGCCGTGGCAGGCGTCACGAGACCGGTGAGAAGTACAAGGGCGGCAAGGCGCATGGTCGATCCTCCTGATTGAAGGATCGGAGCTCACGCCTGGTCTGGCAAGCCGGATTCTATTGCAGGATGCGGTCGAGATTATACTCGCCGTTTCGGATCCGCTCGGGCAGCTGCTCGATGAGATCGGCAGTGGCTTCGTCGCCATGCATCTTCACGAAGGTGGCGAGCGCCGCGAACAGCGAGGCATGGGCCAGCGACGCCGAATCCAGTCCATCCTCCTCGGCGCTGTTCCAGGCCTCGGCCAGATATTCCAGAGCAAGCTGGCGCTCCGACTGGCTGCGGTCGAACGGGCCATTGCCCGAGGCGGGCGAAAAGATGGTCTTTGGGGTGCTCATGAATGCGGGCATAACATGGCCCAGTCTGCCTCGCGCGGAGGAAGTAAGCCGAAGGTTAACGGCGGGTAGGCAATTGCACAGATCTCTCTGCCTGGCTATTCGGCAAAACGCGTATGTATGTCCCGCGCAAGGCGCTGCGCCTCGGTCAGAAGCCGCTTCAGCGCTTCCTCGGAGGCCGGGGTGCACTGGCGGTGAAACCGCGAAAAGGCCCTATAGCCGGTGTTGAACGCCCCCGCCAGCCGCTGCCGGCGGTCCTCGTCGGGTTCATCGAGTGCAATCAGCTCTTCTGCCTGGGCCCGCCAGTCCTCGTCGCCGGCATTGCAGAGCGGCTGCAGGAAATAGAGGCTGCCCATGATTTCCGACAGGCGCTCCATCTGCCGCTGGTAGGGCGGATCAACGGCAAAAGCGGGGGCGGAGAGGAGGAGGGTGAGGAGCAAGACCACCAAACCCCCACCCTTGGTCCCTCCCCACAAGGGGGAGGGAGACGATGAACCCCGGCGCCGCAGACTTTCGCCTCCCTCCCCTTGATGGGGAGGGACCGAGGGTGGGGTGGCTAAGCGCTGGACTTGTGATGGGTGCAATTCGACCATATCCGAGTCCTACCAGCTTTGTCCCAGGGTCTTGAAGCACTCTCTGATGACATCATCGAGCCGTGATGTGGTCCGCAACGCAATGAGCATGCCCGGATCGACCCATTTATGGTCGCTGATTTCGTTCGAGGGCCTGATCTGGCCCACATAATCGGTGGTGGTGAAGACCGCGAGCCGATAGGTGCCGTCACGGCCCAGGGACTGGGTCAGTGCGTGGCGCGGATTGCGGATGACAAGGCCAAGCTCCTCCTGCACCTCCCGCATGGCGCATTGCTCGATGGTCTCGTTGGGCTCCATGCGGCCGCCAGGAAAGGTCCAGAGGTTCTGGTAGGGGGCAAAGGCGCGCTTGATCAGCAGGATCTTGCCATGTTTGACGATGCCGACGCTGGCGGCATTGGGGAGCTCGGTCATCTCGGGGAACGTGGTTTGCGATTCGGTTGCCGAGAGACTACCTCTGCAAGGGTAAAGGAGACACGCCCATGTGTGGTCGCTACGCGTCAACGTTGCCGCCCGAAATGATGGAAGAGTTGTTCAAGCTCTTGAACAGCGTCGAAATGGTGCCGCGCTTCAATATCGCGCCAACCCAGCCGATTGTGGCCATCTGGGAGGCCGAGGGGCGACGGGAAGCGCATTTTGCCCGCTGGGGCTTCGTGCCTGGCTGGGTCAAGGACCCGCGTGAGTTTCCACTGCTGGTCAATGCCAGGGCCGAAAGCATGGCCGAAAAGCCGGCCTTCCGTGATCGGGTGAGGCACGGGCGCTGCATCGTGCCGGCCAGCGGTTACTACGAATGGCATACCGGGCCCGACAAGAAGAAGCAGCCCTACTACATTACCCGCGCCGACGGGCGGCCCCTGGCGCTGGCCGGGCTCTATTCCACCTGGATGGGCCCCAATGGCGAGGAAGTGGATTCGGTGGCGACAATCACCGTTGCCGCCAATCCGCAGCTCTCGGAAATCCACGACCGCATGCCGGCGATCATGCTGACGGAGGCGCAGCAGGACGACTGGCTCAATGTGCGGGAAATCAGCGGACCGGAGGCGGCGCAGATGGCGCTGCCGCTGGCGGACGGGGTGCTGAAATTCCACCCGGTCTCGACGCGGGTCAATTCAGCACGCGACGATGATCCTGGTTTGATCGAACCGGTGAATTTGGGTGAGCCCGGACCCGAGCCCGTGAAGGCCAAGCCAAAGAAGGTCGCTGGCGGCGGCGGGCAGTTGGACCTCTTCTGAGAAGAGGCGGCATCCTCCCCGAGGGGCGGATGCATGCATGTCAGTTTGTCGTGGTGACGCTGGTCGTGGAGCCGGCATCATTGGCACCGGGCGAAGGCGATGCAGCCGGAGCTGCGCCGTCGGTCGGAGCATCTGCTATGAAACCGCCAGCGCGGCAGTCTTCGATGGTGATCGTGGTGATATCGAGCGTTGCGAAGTCAATCGGCGTCTCGCTCTCCGAGCTGTCGTCATCCGAGAAGGTCGGGGCAGCGTCATCAGCCGTGTCGTCAGTCGAGTCGGTGGCTGTCTCAGCAGTGCCTTCCGCCGCGAACAGCGTGTCGCAGTGGGCCTGGATATTGGCCACCTGATCCTCCGGCACGGCGGTGCCGCTGAGCGAATAGGTACCCTGGGCGAAGGCCGGGGCGGCAACGCTGAGGGCAAGAGCCGCTACCGAAGCAGCAAGCTGGAACTTGATCATCTGGAACTCCTGTTGTGGTTCATTCCCAGCACGGAACGGTCCACGCGGAGGCAGGTTCCCTGAAACGTATGATCGCCGGAGAGGCAGTCCCTACATGATCTCGAAGTAACCCAGCGCGTCGCCGATGGCGTCTTCCTCATAGTTGAGGTGGCTGATCAGCACCTTTTCGAGGGCCCGATAGACCGTCACCGCATCGTCGAAATGGCCCTGGCCGGGCTCGTCGGCCAGCTTGATCAAGGCATCGATCAGCCGCTCGAGCAGGGTGTGGACCACCACATGCTCGGCCTGCAGGCGATCGGCGATGGCCTTGAAGGCCGGGCCCTGCGTTGCGATCGATGGGAAGAGTGCGCGGTCTTCGATGGAATGGTGGTCGTGGACGAACTGGCAATATTGTCCGCAGAGCGTGCCGAAGCGGCGATAGTTGGAGACCATGACGAGGTCAGACGTCTCGGCCTTGATCTCTTCTGCGCTGGCTTCGCCTCGCGAGGCGCGTTCGATTAGCCGCCCGAGCACAGTCATGTTGTCGCGCAGATGGTCGTGGATTTGCCTGAGGTGTTCACCCGGATGCTTCTGCGCCTCGGTAAGGCCCGGCAATTCCGGAATTGGGGGACGCGTGGCGTCATCGAGAAATTGAATGTCTTTAAGCAGCATGGGGTGAGACATGGGCCGGGCAGGGGCTCGGCGCAAGAACGCACATTGAGGTGACTGGGTCACATGGGCGGGAGCGCCACGCTTTTACAGCCACCGTTCCGCCCTCGGGCTCGACCCGAGGGCCGCTCACGGCAGGAACTGATGTCGCAGTGGGCGAGGAGGAGACTGGTCCTCGGGTCAAGCCCGAGGAAGGGCCCGGGTTTGTGGAGGGCGAGCGGCCTAACCGAGCATCTTCCCCGGATTGAGGATCCCATTCGGATCGAGCGCGGTCTTGATGGCCCGCATCATGTCCAGCGCCACCGGGTCCTTCACCTGCCTGAGCAGCTCCGTCTTCAATTGCCCGATGCCGTGCTCTGCCGAAACCGAGCCATGCAGCTTGAGGACCACCTCATAGATGGCCTCATGCATGGCTTCGTCGAACTCGGCCATGAAAGCCTTGGGGTCGGCGCCAACGGGCATGGAGAAATTGAAGTGGATATTGCCGTCGCCCATGTGTCCGAAGGGCACGGGCCGGATGCCGGGTGACAGCTTCTCGGCGGCGGCGACCCCTTCTGCGATCAGCGCCGGAACGGCGGCGATGGGCACCGAGACATCGTGCTTGATCGAAGCGCCCTCGCGGCTCTGGCACTCGCTCATCTGCTCGCGGAAAGCCCACATGCGCTGCCGGTCCGCCAGGCTCTCGGCGACCACCGCATCCGAGATCAGCGCCTCTTCGAAGGCCGCCTCGAGTGCCGATTGCAGCGAACCCGGTGGCGTGCCCGCCATGCGGGTCAGCTCGATCAGCGCATACCAGGGCGAGGCGCTGGCTGTGGGGTCCTTGTCGAGCATGCCGTGACGGAGCTGTATGTCGAGGCCAATCCAAGGGATCAGCTCGAAGGCATTGAGGCGGCTGCCGACGCGCTGGCGCATCAACTGGAACAGATCGAGCGCCATATCGGGCGAGGCGACATTGACCAGCGCGGTCTCATAGTCCTCCGGCAGGGGATAGAGCTTTACTGTTGCGGCGGTGATGATACCGAGCGTGCCTTCGGCGCCGACCAGCAGATCCTTGAGGTCATAACCGGTATTGTCCTTCTTGAGCGCATTGAGACCATTGTAGAGCCTGCCATCCGCCAGCACCGCCTCGACGCCCATGGTCAGCTCGCGGGCATTGCCATAGGCCAGCACATTGACGCCGCCGGCATTCGACGAGAGCACGCCGCCAATACGCGCCGAACCTTGTGACGCCAGCCAGAGCGGGAACATGGCGCCCTCGGCCTCGGCCGCCCTGTGAGCGTTTTCGAGGATGACACCGGCCTCGGCCGTCATCACCCCGGCGGCAGCATCGATGGACCGGATGCGGTCGAGTTTCTGAAGGCTCAGGATCACCTCATTGCCAAACAGCGGTACCTGGGCGCCCACAAGGCCGGTATTGCCACCCTGCGGAATAACGCCGACGCCATTCGCATTGGCCCAGCGCAGCACCGCCTGTATCGCCGATACGTCAGGCGGGGTGACCACGGCCGCAGCAGTCCGATGGAAGCGCTTGCGCGGCTCGTTGAGCCAGGCACCCATTTTCGACGGGTCGCTCACCACATTGTCACTGCCAACAAAGCCCGTCAGGGCGGCGGCGATTTGGCTGGCGGCAAGGGACATGGCTGAATCCAAAACAGATGGGCAATGAAGGCGTTGCGCTTGCTTGGCGGCCCTTCCATGTGCCACAAGCGGGGCACTGACTCCAGCCGCAACCACTTCGCCTGGAAACGCTCTAGCAAAGGCCGCGCCTTGCAGCGCGGAAGGTCTCATGACTACCCCCGACTGGCCCGACTTCTATTTCGCGCGACACGGTGAAACCGATTGGAACCGGGAGCAGCGTTACCAGGGTAGCAAGGACATTCCCCTCAATCGGACCGGTCAATTGCAGGCCAATTCCAATGGCGTGCTGCTGCGCCAGATGCTGAAGCGCGATGGCGTCGATCCGGCATCGCTGAAATGGTTCGCCTCGCCGCTGAGCCGCGCCAGCGAGACCATGGATCGCATGCGCGCCGCCTTCGACGTAACCTTGCCTCCCGTTATCCACGATCCGCGCCTCATCGAGATTTCCTTCGGCCAGTTCGAGGGCCGGCTGCACGCCGAAATCGCCCGCGAACATGCTGCCCTGGCACCGGGCGAGCGCGAAGAGAGCTACTGGAATTTCCGCCCGCAGGATGGCGAGAACTATGACGACGTGGCGGGGCGCCTGCTCGACTTCGCCCGAGAGCTGACCCACCACGCCGTGGTCGTCGCCCATGGCGGCGTGCTGCGCGTACTCTGGCATCTGGTCGAAGGCACGCCGCGCAAGCAGGTGATGAACTGGCATCCGCCGCAGGGGGTAATCGCGCATTTCACCGGCGGACGCATGGTGCTGCATTCGGCAGAAAACATCTGGGGCGAACCCGTCGACTGACCCCGGCGCAAAACCGTTGCCAGCCTCGCGCCAAACGCTCTAGAAAGCCGGCATATCAGGGACCGCGCCATGTCATTCAATACGTTCGGGCATCTTTTCCGTTTCACCACCTGGGGCGAAAGCCACGGGCCGGCGCTGGGCGTTGTGGTCGATGGGTGTCCTCCGGGCCTCACGCTGACGCCGGAAATGATCCAGCGCGATCTTGATCGCCGCAAGCCGGGGCAATCCAAGTTCACCACGCAGCGGCGTGAAGCCGACGAGGTGAAGATCCTCTCGGGTGTTTTCGAGGACGAGCGCACTGACGGGCCACGCACGACGGGGACGCCGATTTCGCTGCTGATCGAGAATACCGACCAGCGCTCCAAGGACTATGGCGATATCCGCGACAAGTATCGGCCGGGCCATGCCGATTTCACCTATGACCAGAAATACGGCATCCGCGATTATCGCGGTGGCGGCCGCACCTCGGCGCGAGAAACCGCGGCGCGCGTGGCAGCCGGCGCCGTGGCGCGGCAGGTGCTTTCGGGCGTGACCATCCGGGCAAGCCTGGTGCAGGTGGGGCCACACAAGATCGATTACGCCAATTTCGATTGGGATCAGGTCGATCAGAACCCGTTCTTCTGCGCTGATGCCAAGGCAGCCGCGCTCTGGGCCGACTATCTCGACGGCCTGCGCAAGGATGGCAATTCGGCCGGCGCCGTCATCGAAGTGGTTGCCGAAGGCGTTCCGGCCGGCTGGGGCGCCCCGGTCTATGGCAAGCTGAGCGCCGACCTCGCTTCGGCGATGATGAGCATCAACGCCGTCAAGGCCGTGGAAATCGGCGATGGTTTTGACGCCGCGGCCCTGACCGGAGTCGAAAATGCCGACCAGATGCGGGCAGGCGAGGGGAGGCCGTATTTCCTTTCCAACCACGCCGGTGGCATCCTGGGCGGCATTTCCAATGGCGATCCGATCGTCTGCCGCTTTGCCGTCAAGCCGACGTCGTCCATCCTGACGCCACGCCAGACGGTGACCACTGCCAATGAGGACACCGACATCATCACCAAGGGCCGCCACGACCCCTGCGTGGGCATCCGCGCCGTGCCGGTGGGCGAGGCCATGATGGCGCTGGTCCTGGCCGACCACATGCTGCGCCATCGCGGCCAGACGGGTCGCGAAGGGGCGGTTGGGTTTCAGAGGAACTAGGCCTCCTCACCGCTCCTTTTGGAGGAGATGAGGAGAGGGCTTGCTATTCCAGCAAACCGCGCCGCCCTCGGGCCTGACCCGAGGGCCAATCGCCTCAAGCAACCAAGCAACCGTGGTGATGGATAGTGGTCCTGGGGTCGAGCCCGAGGACGGCTCGGTGGTTGAGACTAGGTGTTCGGCAAGCTCAGCCGCGTTCCGAAAATTCCCCGCTTCACTTTCAGCTGTCCCAATTCCTCCAGATATTCCACATGCGCCATCATGGTCATGCGGGCGGCCATGCGCACCTTGAGCGGCTGGGCCGGGTAGATGACTTTGACGACGTCTCCCACCGATTTCGCGCCATTTCTGACCGCGTCCAGCAGCTGCGCATTGCGCAGTTGCCGATGGTCCCGCAATGCGCTTGCATGGGCGCGGCCGTCGGCAATCTGATCGCCATGCGCCGGAAGGTAGCGGGCATAGGGCAGGGCGATCACCTTGTCGAGCGAAGCAAAATAGTCGGCCATCGAGCCATCGGGCACGGAAACGAGGGTGGAATTCCAGCCCATCACATGGTCGCCCGAAAGCAGGTTACCGGTGCCCACGACACCGAAAGCGATGTGATTGGCGCAATGGCCGGGTGTCGTGTGTACCGAGAGACGCATGTCTCCCGCCGCGATCACCTCGCCGTCCACCAGGGTTCGGTCGGGCACCAGATCCCAGTCGCATGACTTTCGGATCGGGTTGATCTCGAATCGTCGCAAGGGGCGCGACAGCCGATGTGGTCCGCCGAACCAGAGCGGGACGCCCAGTTCTTTCGCCAGCCTGCCGGCCGATGCGCTGTGATCGCGATGGGTATGCGTGAGAAGAATTGCAGAAACCGGACGACCAGCGATGGCAGCGAGCAGCGCGGCTTCGTGCGCGGCATCGACCGGGCCCGGATCAACGATGGCAAGCTGCTGATGCCCCACAAGAAAAGTGTTTGTTCCGGCATAGGTATAGGGCGAGGCATTGGGGGCGGTGACGCGGACAACGCCGTCGGCCACAGACACGGCGGTGCCGGTTTGCGGTTCGAAATCGGTGCTGTAGCGGAGTGTGGAAGAAGAGCTGGCCATTGCGCGTATGGTAACGAGAACGTAATAAGCTTCGGTCCGGACCAGACCGCCCCGGGAGGGGGTTGGTCCCTATCAATTACGGAAGGTATGAAATGGCTGTGACTTTGACCACGCCCAACACGCTGCTCGGTGCGTTCCAGCCCAAGGGCAGTGTCGCCAAGCTGGCAACCAACGCCGCAATCGTGCTTCTCGGCACCATGCTGATCACCGCTGCCGCCAAGGTCAACGTTCCGGTCTGGCCGGTTCCGGTGACCCTGCAGAGCTTTGCCATTGCCGCGCTGGCCGCTGCCTTCGGCATGCGCATCGGCGTTGCCACCGTTGCTGCCTACCTGCTTGAAGGCGCCATGGGCCTTCCGGTCTTTGCCACCGGCGGCGGCATGGCCTATCTCGTCGGCCCGACCGGCGGCTTCCTCATCGGCTTCCTGGCCCAGGCTGCGATCATCGGCTACGCCGCCGACCGTGGCGCTTCGGAGCGTCCCTTCACCTTGTTCGGCGCCATGCTGGTGGCCACTGCCGTGCTCTACGCATTCGGTTTCGCCTGGCTCGTCGCCATGGCCGGCCAGGCCGCCTGGGTCGACCAGACCAATGTCGTGGCCTCGGCTTTTGCCAAGGCCGTCCAGCCCTTCGTGGTCTGGGACATCCTGAAGATGGCTTTCGCGTCGCTGACCGTAACCGGTCTCTGGGGCCTGTTCGGCGCCAGGCGCTGATCTCGAGAACGTCTCATTCGTGGAGGGGCCGGTGGAAACACCGGCCCCTTTGCTTTCAGCCGTAGCGCAGGCGCCACCTTCCCGTGCCCGGCCTCAAGGGGGCAAAGACCTGCAGCGCAAGCAAAAACCCCGGCCTCGCGAGAGACCGGGGTTGATTGGTCGGAGTAGAGTGATTCGAACACTCGACCCCCTGCTCCCGAAGCAGGTGCGCTACCAGGCTGCGCTATACTCCGTCAGGCTCGCGACTTTTCGGGAAAACCGGGGCAAAAACAATGTCTGCCCCGTCGCGATGTGGCGGCTTTATAGCTGCGGTCCCCGCGCTGTTCAAGCGGTACTCACAACCTTTTATTGCCCTTTGAGTTCAAGTTGCGGAACCCTGCCGAACCGTGTAGGAACCGGCTCCAGTTGGGGTGTCGCCAAGTGGTAAGGCAGCGGTTTTTGGTACCGCCATTCCCAGGTTCGAATCCTGGCACCCCAGCCAAAAATCTCGCAAGTCATTGAAGTTGTTCACTCAAGGACTTTGCGGATCCCATGGTAAAGGGCCTCCGGCGCCAGCCGCCTGCGCACTCAACTCCTTGGGGCGGAAAGCCGCAGTTCCAGACGACGCAGCGCGTGTATCACCCGGTTGGCCTGCATCTGTGGCATCAGCGACAGCTTGATCTGGGTCGCCAGCACGGCCAGTGTGGCGGCGGACAAGCCCCATTTCAAGGCGACGAGCACATCGGTCGCAGCGTAGAACTGCCAGCCTGCCCAGACGGCCGCCAGAAACATCGCCGTCTGAACGACCGTCAATACCCAAGTCACCCAGCCTTGCGGTCCGCGAAACAAAGAGAAAGCAAGCGGATAGAAGCCGGGTTCAGACGTGTCGGCGGGAAGGCCGAGGTCGTCGTCCTTCAGGGCTTCGGCTATGCGGCGGTCAAGTTCGTCCATGATATTCTCCTGTCATCAGTGCTCGTAGTCGGTTGCGGGCATGCGTGAGCCGGCTCTTGACGGTGCCGGGTGGGATCAACAGGGCCGTGGCCACCTCATCCACCGAGAGTCCGTCCAGATAGAACAGCGCCAGCACCGTTCGATCTGTGTGGGGGAGTTCCGCAATCGCCTCGCGCAGATCGGGAGGCGATGCGCCGGGCTCCGCCTGTTGCCGTGCAAAATCCGTGGCCGTTTCGCGCGCCCGAATGCGCCCATGCAGGTCACGGGCGGCGGCTCGGGTGACGATGGCCATTGCCCAAGGGACAAACGCGCGATCGTCGCGCAGTCCAGTCAGGCCTTGCGCTATGGCCGACCAGGCTTCCTGCACCACGTCGCGTGCCGTTTCACGGTCGTCAGCAAGCCGGCGGGCGTGGGCATAGAGGCGCTGGTCCGTAAGCCGAACCAAGGCCTCGAAGTCCTTCTGCCGCCCCAGCCGAGCTCCGGCGACATGAAGCGCCACCAGCGCACGGAACTGCTCAGATCGATCCATCGCCGCTCCTTTCATTGACAGGTGCGTGCTGCGAGCGAAAAGGTTCACGTCTGGCGCAACAAATCTCGCGCTCATGATCAGTCGAGGGACAGGCGCCGGACGACGGCACTGCGCTCGTTTCCGGCTAGAGCATTCTGGCCGACGCTGCAGCCTGGTTTGTCATGGCGTTGCCTCGCCGGCATGCGCGGAGTGAAGCAGTCCGCGCCGTGCGAGGAAGGAGATGGCATGTCCCACGCCGTCCTCGGAAGCGATTTCGATCCCCAGCGCCCTGGCGCGTGCGGCCATCCCAGCATCTTCAGTCGCCCGGACTATGGCCCCGGCCAAGTTTTCGACGGTCAGCTTCTTCATTTCGATTGGCGCTGGTCCCGCGCCGAGCTCTTCAATCCGCCGCCCCCAGAAGGGTTGGTCGCCGAAGAACGGGCAAATGACAGTGGGTTTGCCTGCCCGAAGTGACGCGGCCGTGCTGCCTGCTCCGCCATGGTGAACGCAGGCGGCCATGAGTGGGAAAAGCTTGTCGTGAGGTGCGCCCGCGATGAAATGCAGGTGTGCGGTTCCGGAGTTATGGGAGCCCAGGGCCCCGCCGCCAATCGCCAGGATACCGCGTTTGCCGGCACGACCCAGGGCTTCGGAAACGGTGTTTGTCATTGTCACCGGATCAAGGCCCGGCATGCTGCCAAAACCGACATAGACCGGCGCCTCACCGTCGGCCAGAAAATCCGCGAGTGCTTTGTCGGGCGCCCAGTTTTCGTGGTCGTCCAGATACCAGTAGCCGGTCACGGCTACGTTGTCACGCCAGTGCTGGGGAACTGGCAAGACGTGGGCACTGTAGGCATAGAGCGTTGCCGCGGGCGTCAACCTTCGAGCAGGCCGCGACGCGAGACCCAGTTCGGACACCCGCCATTCTGCGATCATGCCGCGGAAAATCGCTTCGCCGCTGCCGGCCATGATAGTGTGGGTTAGCCCATTGAATGGTCCCAGCGACTTGAACGGGACCAGCGGACTGGCAAATTCGCGGGTCGGCGTAAAGCCCGGCAGGGGTGACGCCAGCACTGCCGGACACATCAGCTTCTCGGCGATATGAGGAGCTCCGATCGCCTTGGGGTGATATATGATCAACTCGGGACGAAAGGCCTTCGCCGCCGCCCATTCGAGCGCCAATTGCTTACGGCCGATGGGTTTGAAGTGCTTGATCAGCTTGAACCCTGCGGCGAAGCCGCCGCTGCCGGACATGGCGGCCTTGCCTTCAGGGGTGTCCATAAGCTGCAGGAATTCTCCGGGCAGGTGGGCGAAGCTGATATCCCGGCTCCCCACGAATGCCTCGAACTGCGACGGCGCGGCAATGAGCACGTCATGACCGGCGGCCTTCAGGCCCAGTGCCAGCGCGACATAGGGCTGGACGTCGCCGCGTGTCCCCAGCGTGTGGATCGCGACTCTCACTGTGAGCACTCCCGATGGCAGCCACGTTGGAACAGGAAAAATGGGGTCATATAGGCGCAGCAAGCGCGCGGGGGCCGGAGGGGAACCACAGGAAACCTTAGCAAAGCATGCGCCCGTTGGCGGCCCGACCAACGTATTCCCTGCCTGCGGCCCGAGGCCAAGACACCCATCTACTGTGTGTCACTCTCACGACCGAAATGCAAATGCGCGAACCGCTCACCAATCGGGTGTGCGTTTCAGCCGGAAAGTGAGGTGTCTGTTTCCACATCGCGAATGAGAGATCACGCCCTCATCGAGCCGAGAAGAATAATTCCCGCCTTTCTCTGGAGTGGCGGATCACGCATTGCCCGGTGTTGTCCGCTCCCTTCCGCACCCCAGATTGCCCCCGTTTCAGTCGGCCAGACGGGCGCCGGTTCTGTCGAACAGGTGGATGCATGCGGGATCGGCGCTGATCCGGATGCGCTCGCCTGGTTGGCAGTCAATGCGCTCGCGGAAGGCGCCGACCAGGTCCGTGCCGGCAAAGCGGGCCAGAATATGCGTTTCCGCCCCGGTTGGTTCGAGCGTGACGACCTCCACGGCGAAGCCCGCGGGATCGAGTCGCAGGTGTTCGGGCCTTATTCCCAGTATGGCGGGAAGGGCGCCCTGGCTCGCGACGCGTCCGCCCAGCGCGATCGCCGTCCCGTCATCGGCCCGGAAGATGGCGCCGTCGAGCGTACCGGAAACAAAATTCATGCTGGGCGAGCCAATGAAGCCGGCGACGAACTGGTTGGCAGGCCGGTCGTAAAGCTCCAGCGGCGTGCCGATCTGCTCGATCAGGCCATCGCGCATGACCACGATCCGGTCGGCCATGGTCATGGCTTCGACCTGGTCATGCGTCACATAGACCGTGGTGGTCCCCAGGCGCTGGTGGTTCTGCTTGATCTCGGACCGCATCTGCACGCGCAGCTTGGCGTCGAGATTGGAGAGCGGCTCGTCGAAGAGAAAGGCGGAGGGGCTGCGGACAATGGCTCTCCCCATCGCCACGCGCTGGCGTTGCCCACCCGAGAGATTGCGTGGATAGCGCTCCAGATAGGGCGCCAACCCCAGAATGCGGGCGGCCTCGGCGACCCGCTCCTTCACCTCCGGCCCTGACGCCCCCTGCAGCTTGAGCGAGAAGCCCATATTCTGTTCGACCGTCATGTGCGGGTAGAGGGCATAGGACTGGAACACCATGGCAATGTCCCGGTCCTTGGGCGCCAGCGTATTGACCACGCGCCCGCCGATGGAAATCTCCCCGGCGGTAATGTCCTCCAGCCCGGCAATCATGCGCAAGAGGGTGGATTTGCCGCAACCGGACGGTCCGACCAGCACGACGAATTCACCATCCGCTATGTCGATGGAAATGCCGTGCAGCACACTCATGCTGCCATAGGCCTTGTGCACATTGCGGATGGCTATTGCGCCCATGACGATCCTCCTCTGGCCCGGGTGGCGAGCTTGGCGAAGAAATCCTGGAAAATTGAATCGCGCCGCACAAAGGTCACGTAGCGCAGCAGGTGCCGCGATGCGTCAAAGCTGTAGGTCGTGTCACGGGTCATGATCGGGGTCGGAACAAGTATGCTGGGGGCCCAATCTGGATTGAGCAGCCAGCCGACGGGCGCCATGTCCCAGACCTCCTTGGACCACCCCGCGGCATTATCCGTATTGTAGGCCTTGAACCGGTCAGCCAGGAACCGGCCGATCTCGCCATGGGGTTCGACCTGGTCCTCGATCTCGGGAATGGTGCTGTGGAGATGGGACACGACACCCATGCACGGCACGAGGATGACAGGCACACCGGAATCGTAGACCACCTGCACGCTGCCGACATCCTGCCGGAGATTGAATTCCTGCTGGTCGGGCCAGTCGAGCGCGTGCCCGCCCAGCCAGACGACCACTATCCGGTCGGCAATGTCGGGGGCGAGAAGCAGGGCAGAGGCGATATTGCTGAGCGCGGCGATGGCCACGACATAGAGCGGGTCATCCGGCGCGCTGGCGCGCGCCCGCGCAATCAGGTCGTCCACCGCCGCCGAGGTCTGGGCTACCTTGCCTGGCCCGACATAGTCGCTGACACCACGGTAAACCAGCCCGTCGGCGGCTATGTCGAGGCGGTCCAGCAGGCGCAGGATTTCAAGATAGGACAGTTCCATGCCCTCGCCTGGCGAGGCACAGCGATCATTGTGAAACGGCGCGGCGTAGATGGCCTCGAGATCGAAGCGCTCAGGCGAGAGCAGCATCTGCACGATGGCGAACTGATCGTCGATCTCGTTATAGGTGTCGGTGTCGAGCACGCAGCGCAGGCGTCCGCCACGGGGCGCGAGCATCGCCAGGCGCTGATGTTCGGACAGCCGCGGGAACGGCCGGGAAGGGGATAGGTCGGACAAAGTCACTCCTTGCTGCCAGTCGAGGCAACGGAACTGGTGAAATACTGCTGGAAGAAAACGAACATCAGCATCGGGATCAGCGAGAGGAACATGGCCCCCGCAAAGATCAGCCCGAAGCTGACATTGTAGGCGCTGGAAAACTGCGCCAGGGCCACGGCGGCAACCTTCATGTCGTTGGAAGGCGCGATCAGCAGGGGCCAGAGATAGGCCTGCCACTGGAAGATGAACATGATGAGCGCCGCACTGACCAGGGCCGGGCGGGACAAGGGCAGGTAGACGCTCCAGAAGATGCGGAACCATCCCATGCCATCCACCATGGCCGCTTCACGCAGATCCCTGGGAATGCCCTGGAAAAACTGGCGCAGCAGAAAGACGGCAAGCCCATTGCCGACCCCCGGCAGGACAAGGCCGGCATAGGTATTCTGCAGGTCAAAGCCGCGCATGATCGAATAGAGCGGCACCGCGATGGCGTCGAATGGTATGAGGAAGCTCACGATCATCGCCGTGAACACCACGCCGCGTCCGGGAAAGTCGATGACGGCGAGAGCGAAGGCGGCCGGGGCGCAGACCATGAGCCCGACAATCACCGTCACCACCGCGACGATGATCGAGTTGGCAATGGCCCGGGTAAACGACCCCGTCCACAACCCGACAATATTGTCGAAGGTCAGCTGGTTGGGGATCAGCGTCCAGGGGCCGAAGGGGTTGAGATAGCGGAAGATGTCGTCTTCCGGACGGAAGGCCGAAATGGCCAGCCAATAGAGCGGCATGAGGAAGCACAGCGCAACAGTTGCCATGAGCGCCATGTGCAGCGCCCTGCGGAAAGTGAAGTGACCCATCAGCCTTGCCCCCTCTCGCCCATCAGCCGGAACTGGATGAGCACGATGACCAGCACCAGGGACACAAGAACAACAGTCGCGGCGGCGGCCGAACCCGGATCGCCGTTCACGAAGGCATTGGTGTAGATCTGGTTCATGATGAGGTCTGTCGATCCCTGCGGCCCGCCGCGGGTGAGGATGTTGACCGGGGCGAAGACGAGGAAATTGGCGACGGTGTCTGCGACCAGGACGAAGGTGAGCGGTCGGCGCAGTTGCGGCAGCGTCACGTACCAGAACTTCTGCCAGCCATTGGCACCGTCGATGGTTGCGGCCTCGTAGAGCGACTTGGGAATGTCCTGCAGCCCGGCGATCAGCATGGTCATCCAGTAGCCGACACCGATCCAGCTCACGACCAGCATGATCGACCACAGCGCCTGGTCGGGCGAGGTGATGAACCTCTGCGGAGCGATCCCCACGGCCTGCAACAGACTGTTGAGCAAGCCGTCGGGACGATAGGCCACCGCCCAGATGACCGCGGAAACGCTCTGCGGAATGGCCACCGGCAATAGCACCGCCGTGCGCCAGAAACCGGTCATCGGCAGCTTGTTGTTGAACAGGATGGCGAGCCCCAGCGCGGCGGCGATCTGCAGCGGATTGACGATCAGCGAAAAGACCAGCGTCACCCAGACCGAGTTCAGAAACACCGGATCGGTGAAGATGTAGAGATAGTTTTCGAAACTATAGGTGGTTGCGCGTGGCGCCAGCAGCGACTGGTGGATGGCGATCATGGCCGGCCACAGCCGCAGCAGCACGACCGACAGGATGGCCGGCAAGAGGAAGATCGCGGCAACGCGCAAATTGGACCATTTGGTCATGGTATACCTGAACCTTTGGTCCTGCCGGGGGCTGGCCCCGGCAGGAGTGAGCCACGGCTACTGGATGCGGCGCAGCTGGGATTCGAGCTGCTGCTGTGCCTGCTGCAAGGTCGAGGCGACGTCCGAGCCATTGCGGAGGTCGGAGAAGGCGCGATTGAGCACGGTCTCAAAGGCGACATAGCCAATCGAGCGCGGGCGGGGCACCGAAGTGTTGGCCAGTTCGTAAGTGACGATCTTCTTGAGATCGTCCCCGACCGCAGGGTTTTCGCCGGCCAGCCAGTCGATATAGGGCCCGTAGGCTTCGCTGTTGATGGGAATATTGGGGATGCCCTGCAGCACCAGCCCGACACCCTCGGGATTGAGGGTGATGAACTCCGCGAATTTCAGTGCCGCTTCCGGATGGGCGGCATAGGGGCTGATGCCCACGGCCCAGGAATCGGTCGGCGTCTGCGGCTTGCCGTCGGCCCAATAGGGGACAGGGGCGAGGCCGAAATTCAGGTCCTGTGCTTCCGCGAAGGCCTGCAGGCGCCAGGGGCCGGTCACGTAGAAGACCGTTTCGCCGCTGGTGAAGACGGACTGCATCTGGTCCACGGCAATGCCGCGCGGCGCCAGTCCATCCTCGAACAGCGAGGCGTAGAACGTGCCGGCCGCCAGCCATTTGTCGTTGACGACATCGGGCGTGAGATTGCCCTCGCCGGTGAGGCCGGTGCCGCCGCCATTGCCCTCGAATATGGGCTGAAGCTGGTAGTAGCGGTCGATCTGCTCGGGCACAAAGCCGTATTTGGCACCCGACCCCTCGATCACCTGCTTGGCCAGGGCGATGGTCTCGCCATAGGTCATGCGCTCAACTTCGTCCGATGACGGATAGGGAATGCCCGCCGCATCGAAGAGGTCCTTGTTGTAGTACATGAGCTGCGTCGAGGTCCAAAGTGGCAGCGCGTAAAGGGTGTCATTGTATTTGAGGGCGATCTGCGCGGCGTCGCTGGCAACCGCCTGGACGGCACTCAGCCGGTCGCTGATATCCAGCAGGTAGCCGCTATTTGCCATGGCGGGGACGCGGGGTGTGTCCACGAGGAACAGGTCGAGCGACGAATCCTGGCTGCCGACCCGGGACTCGATGGTGGGAACCATGCTGTCGAAGGGCACGGTCTCGAAATTGACCTTGATGTCCGGGTTCTGGGCTTCGAAGGCGGCAATCGCCGCGTCGAAACTGCCTTCGGCTTCAGCGGTCAGAAAATTGATGGTCACCTGCTGCGCCATCCCGGCGCTCACGGTGGACACGAGGAACAAGGCGGTGAGCCCGGCCAGTGGCCCGGTTGTGTTGATATGCATATGGGTCTCCTCCCGATTGCGGATGCTCTGCACACGCGTGCAGAACCTCGCGCAAATATGCATCGAAGTCAAGGCCGCTTAAATCTCACTCTGGCTGGATCGTATCTATATGCAATACCACGCGATAATCTGATCGCGTGGCTGCCGGCTGTCGTGAGATGCGCTGGCAGGATTTTGGTGTGGGACCGGGTGCAGAATATATCTACAGGCGCGGGCGGGTGGTTTGCCGCTCCACCATGTGGACTGGCACCAGCAGATGCTCGACAGAGGTGTCGCCTGAAGCGATCTTGCGCGTGACCATGTCGATGGTGAGCTGCGCCATTTCACTCACATCGGGCCCGACCGATGTGAGGCCGGGGACAGCCCAACTGGCGGGGCCGGAATTGTCGTAGCCGACAATGGCAAGCTCGCGGGGCACGTCGAAGCTGAACTCCGTGCGCGCCACCTGCAGGGCGGCCAGCGCCATGGTGTCGTTGGCGCAGAAAATGGCGTCAGGAGGGACTGGCAGCGACAGCAGCTTTCGTGTCGCCGCCGCGGCCTCCTCCATCCGGAAAAAGCCTGGCTCCTCCGCATGGAGCGCCAGGCCATGCGCAGCCAGAGAGTCCTTGAGCCCGCGTTCGCGGTCGCGGTTGTTGGCGGTGTCGGAGCGGCCGGAGAGGTAGGCGATGCGCTTGTGCCCGGTTTCGCACAGCAGCTTGCCTGCGGCATAGCCCCCGCCATAGTCGTCGCTCGACACCGAATTGAGGGCATTGGTGTCGAGGAGCTGCTGCATCATCACCACGGGCCGCCCGGTCTGCAGCGCGGCCAGCGGCAAATGTGTGTTGAGCGTCGACACCGTCGTGATCACGGCGTCGACCTGATAGGACATCAGGCGCGGGATGAATTCGTCGAAATTGGACGTGTCGGGTACCAGAAGCAGGATGCCATAGCCGCGCGCCTGCAAGCCCTTGCTCAGCTTTTCCAGGATGTCGGCATGGACCGGGTTGTAGAGGTCGGCGGCGATGATGCCGATCAGTCCCGTGGCGCGCTTGGAGAGGCTGCGCGCAATGGCGTTGGGGCTGTAGTTGAGCATCCTTGCGGCTTCGAGCACCTTCTTGCGTGTTTCTTCCGAAACGTAGGTGCCCTCTGTGAATGTCCGCGAAACGGCCGATCGCGAAACGCCCGCCAGCCGCGCCACGTCTGCGGACCGGGCGGCAGTTGGCTGCTTTTTTGTCATGCGAGTCGTCCCCCCAGGTCGGCGCACTGGCCTTGCTCACGACCTACCATGTGGTTTGCACTTGGCCAATCAGACACATGAAAACGCCGCCGGACGAGGTCGCGGCGGCGTTTGCGAGGGAGGTCGCGGGCGTCAGCCCCGCGCAGTCCAGTATTTTGCCAGCGTCGCGGGCGTATGCATGTTGCCATAGAGATAGTCCCAGAACGCCTTGCGGTCTTGAGGGGCAACGGACTTCCACACATCGTGCACGGCGAGGTCCCCGCCGTAATAGGCATAGACAAAGGGCGCGCGCAGGTTGTGGCTGAGGAAGGCGAGGCGCGAACGCGCCGTCACCGGGTCCTGCAGCGCCTTTTCGGCCATGACCGGTACGATCTCGTCGAGGCTCATGCCTTCGGCATGCATCATCCAGGCGGCGTTGCAGCGCATGCCGCTGCGCAGCCGTTGCAGGGCCACGCCCAGTTCGTCCTCCGGGCCGTTGACCCAGTCGAGGAAGAACATGCCATTGTCGGCAATGCCTTCAAACAGGGCACTGCTGGCCGAGCTGGTCACCACCTGGGCGCCATCGAGCGGCATCCTGCCTTCGGCCACATAGCGTTCGCGCAGGTTCATGTGCACCAGGTGGCCCGGGAAAACCTCGTGCGTCGCCAGGTGCTTGAGCGAGAAGCGCGTATAGGGGAAGTCGAGATTGAGCAGCACCGTGCGGGTGGGGTAGTCGCAATAGGCCGAGAACGGCACGGCCGTTACGCCCTTGGGCTCCATCCATTCATGGGCAAAGGGATACATGGAGGCGCTGACGCGGTCTCGCCCCTCCGCAATGAGTTCGCTCAGCACCGGCAGAACCTGGTCGACCGGCAAGCGGGCCTGTGCTTCCCAGCGGTTGAAATCCTCTGCAAGGCTCCCGCCGGCATATCCCAGTTCGTCGAGTTTTTCCCGGATCGTGCCATGATAGAGGGCGATCTCGTCGTCCGAGATCTTGGTCTGCTGCACGCGAATCTGTCGCTTCACCCGGTCGGCAAAGCTGATCGGCTTTTCCTCGAATGTGTCGAGCAGGGCCAGCAGCGAGTCGATCATTTCGCCCACATAGTCGGCGCGCAACGCGCTTTCCGACTCGGCCGGCAGACGGGCATTGAGCGTCTCAAGCCTGGTGCGGGCCTCGGCATAGTCACGCAGCGGCGCGGGCTCGATTTCGGCCATGGCGACCGGGATCAGGCCTTCCTTGTCGAGAAAGCCGTCGCTGCGCGGCGTGCGGCGATAGAGGGCGTCGATGCCGGCGGTCAGCGCGGCCAGTTCAGTACCGATTGTCATGGCAGATCCTATTGGTGACCGGCGACGGGCTTGGGGTGGTAAGGGGCTTCGAGCTGGGCCACGTCCTCGTCGCTCAGCTTCACCTCGAGTGAGGCCATGGCGTCGTCGAACTGGTGGAGCTTGGAAATGCCCACAATGGGGGCACTGATGCCGGGGCGGCTGGCGACCCAGGCATAGGCGATCTGCGCGGGCGGACGGCCATGGCGCTCGGCCACGGCGCGCAGGGCGGCGACCACCGCATCGTCCTGCTCGCGCGAGCGGTCATAGAGTGCCGAAGCGGTCTTGTCGGTCTGGGCACGGGTCGAGTCGGCTTCGGCGCGGGCGGCGAGGCGCCCGCGGGCGAGAGGGCTCCATGGAATGACACCAATGCCTTCCGAGCGGCAGAGCGGCAGCATTTCGCGCTCTTCCTCGCGATAGATCAGGTTGTAGTGCGGCTGCATGGAAACGAAGGGCGCCCAGCCATTGGCGCGCTGCATTCCCAGTGCCTTCATGAACTGCCAGGCGTGCATGGACGAGGCGCCCAGATACCGCACCTTGCCCGCGCGCACGACGTCGTTGAGCGCGTCCAGCGTCTCTTCGAGCGGGGTGTCGTAGTCGAAGCGATGCAGCTGGTAGAGGTCGATATAGTCCGTGCCCAGGCGCTTGAGGCTGGCATCGACCGCCTCGAAAATGTGTTTGCGCGACAGGCCCTTGTCATTGGGGTCGGCGCTCATCGGATTGTAGAGCTTGGTGGCCAGAACCAGCTTGTGGCGGGGCAGGGGGGCCAGAACCCGCCCGACGACCTCTTCGCCAGCGCCCAGCGAATACATGTCCGCCAGATCGAAGAAGTTGATTCCGAGATCCACCGCCTTTTCCAGGATCGGTCGGGAAGCCTCTTCGTCCAGCACCCATGGTGCCCAACTGGGCGATCCGAACGTCATGCAACCAAGAGCCAGCCGCGAAATTTTGAGGCCCGTTCGGCCTAGGTTGATATATTCCATTAGTACACCTTGCAGCGTGGGTTAGCGGCGCCGACAGCGAATTTCGGAGCAAATCCACCGGCTAACACCCTGTTATCCGGTCATTTGTGCACATTGGTCGGGCAAAATCAAACCGTGTGCAAAAAAATCGCAGACCCTATTGCTCAATCCAGTACGCATGGTTACGGTCAGTGTATCAAGGTGGTAGAACACATGTTCAAGTTTGACGCATCCAGCATCGACAAGTCGCTGCCCGTGCCGGTGGGCACGCAGCTGCATGGCCTGCTGAGCTATGTGCTGGCCTTCAGCGAAATGCCCTACGGTACAAAGCTGCAGTCGGTCCGCCAGCTTGCCGCCGAGCTGGGCATCGCGCCGATGACCGTCAGCCAGGTCTATCAGCAGCTGCGTGATGAGGGCCTGATCGAGATGCGCGCCGGCCTCGGCGCCTTCACCACCCGTGACCCGCTTTCCGCCGCCGCATCGGGCCAGCCGATCAACGCGCTGCGTGGTGACATAGAAGCTATTTTGAGCAAGGCCGAGGCCTTGGGCATTTCGTCCATGACGCTGGTTTCGATGATCAATGCCAGCGCCCAGATGCGTCGCCCCGAAGCCGGTCTCGGCATTGTCTTTGTTTGCATTTTCGAAGGGCCGGGCCGTGACTATGTCGATCAGATCCGGCCGGCTCTGGCCGCCGCCGATCAGATCGATCTGGTGACGCTCGACAGCATCCGCACCGATGGTCCGCAGCGTCAGGCGTGCCTTGCAGCAGACCTTGTCCTGACCTTCAGCCATCGCGAGGCCGAGGTGCGCTCGCTGGTCGATGGCGAAAATGTCCTGGGTCTGCGGTTCATTCCGTCCCAAAGGACAAGGCAGAGCCTGGCGGGCCTCGACTCGCGCACCCGCGTCGCTGCCGTCACCCACTTCAAGGAATACATCGCCATCATGCGCCCCAGCGTGCGTGAGTTCGCGCCCCATGTCTCCGACATCCGTGTCACCTGGTCCTCCGCGCCGGATCTGGCCGAGGTGATCGGGAGCTGCGACGCAGTCGTCTACGCCTCGGGCGCTGATCACGTTGCCCAGCTCGTCCGGCCCGATGTGCAGTGTTTCGAATATCGCCACGCGCCCGATCCGGGTGCCCTGGAAACCATTCTGAGCCCCCGTCTTGCCGATCTCCGGCGCGGCAAGGGTGCTCAGCTAGCGGGCCGACTATCCGCATAATTAGTCAGAACAAGGGAACAGAGGATGAAGCAGTTTCTATTGACTACCAGCGCCCTGATCGCGCTGGGCCTGATGTCCGCCCCGGCCGCCCTGGCCCAGGCCGACAACACTCTCGTGGTTGGCATGGACGTTGATGCCGGCACGCTCGATCCACGCCTGATGCGCGACACCACCGCCTCGCGCACCGCCGACCTGATCTATTCCGGCCTCGTGCACCTGACGCCCGGCCTCGAGCCGGTGCCTGATCTGGCCGAGAGCTGGGAATCCCCCGATCCGCAGACGGTGATCTTCAAGCTCCGCCCGGACCTCAAGTTCTCCGACGGTAGCCCGCTGACCGCCGATGACGTGGTGTTCACCTACACCACCATCACCGATCCCGATTTCAACGCCCCCTCTCGCGCCCTCTATGCGCCGATCAGCGCCGTTGAGGCCGTCGATCCGCAGACCGTCAAGTTCACTCTCAGCGCACCCTATGCGCCGCTCCTGAGCTACCTCGATCTCGGCATTGTGCCCAAGGCTCTGGTCGAAGGCGGCGCGGACATCGCGCTCAACCCGGTTGGCGCCGGCCCGATGAAGCTGGCCTCATGGAACCGCGGCAGCGAGATCGTGCTCGAAGCCAACGAGAACTACTGGCGCGGCACGCCCACCATCGAGAATGTGACGCTCAAGATCATCGGCGACAATTCGGCCCGTTCGCAGGCCTTCGAAGCCGGCGATCTCGACGTCATCCAGTCCCCGCTGGCGCCCCAGGATATCGAACGTCTGGCCGCCGATGACCGCTTCGGCAACGTCATCACCTCCGGTCTTGGCGTCAACTACCTGAATTTCAACGTCAACGATCCGCTCCTGGCCGATCCGAAGATGCGTCAGGCCTTCTCGATGCTGGTCGAGCAGGACACCATCGTCAACGACATCTACCAGGGCGTCGATCAGGTCGCTCACTCGATCATCCTGCCCTCGTCCTGGGCTTATTCGGATGCCATTTCGCAGCCGACCTTCGACATCGAAGGCGCCATTGCCCTCTTCAACGAACTGGGCTGGACCGACAGCAATGCCGACGGCATTCTCGACAAGGACGGCAAGGATCTCGAAGTGGTTCTCTCGACCCACAGCGAAGACACTAACCGCGTCCAGAGCGTCGAATTCCTGCAGGCCATCTTCGAGTCCGCCGGCGTCAAGGCCACCGCCCAGATCAGCGACTGGCCGAGCTTCTCGACCAACTACGTGCAGCAGGGCAAGCACCAGATCGCGCTACTCGGCTGGCTCAACATCGTTGATCCGGACCGTCTGATGTTCGCCCAGCTCTCGACCGATGGCCCCACCAACTGGGGTGGCTATTCCAACCCCGAAGTTGACGCGCTGCTCCAAGAAGGCCGTTCGACCCTCGATCAGGCCGGCCGCGCCGCTGCCTACCAGAAGGCCGCGACCATCCTGGCGGAAGAGCTGCCCTACTACATCGTCTCGGCCCAGGGCTACCAGCTGTTCTACGCCAAGGACCTGCCGGTCGAAGTGCAGGCGACCCCGCGCGGTAACCTGCGTGGCCTGATCGGCTTGACCGACTGATCCCACCGTATCGAAACGACTGGCCGGCGCTTCGGCGCCGGCCGGACCCAAGGCCCCATTCAGGATACTGGCATGTCTTTCTCGCAGCGCCCCGGCGCTCAGTTCTACGCATCGGTCCATAGCGACATCCGGGCCCGGATGGCTGAGGAAGGCGTCGATGTCCTGTTGCTCGATTCCAATGATGACGTGATCTACACCACGGGCTTTTCGCACTACACAACCGAGCGCCCGGTCGTCTTCGCCATCACCCAGGCCGACGCCTTCCTGCTGGTCCCCGAGCTGGAGCGCAACCATGCGCTCGCCCAGAAGATCGCGGCGGAGCTGGTCGTCTATTTCGAATTCCCCGGCCGCGATCGCCCCTTCTCGGTGCTGGCGCGCACCCTGGGCGACATCAAGGGCACCATCGCCCATTCGCCTGGCATTGCCTTTGGCCGCATCGGTCAGATCGCCGCAGCCTTTCCCAATGCGCGCATCCAGCCGTCGGGCATTGTGGCCAAGATGCGCCTCACCAAGCGCCCCGAAGAACTGGTGCTGCAGCGCGAGGCCGCCCGCATCTCCGATTCCATGGTGGCCGCCGGCGCGTCGCTGATTTCCGAAGCCCTGCGCTCGGGCCTCACCATGCCGACCGAAATCGAGATCGAGGCGCATATCATCCGCCACGCCCTCGACACCATGAACCGAGAGCACGAGGACATCATGTTTGTGCAGGGCATTGCCGGCGGTCTGGTCTATTCCGGGCTCCGGTCTGCCTATCCCCATGGCATGCCCTCGGCCCATCGGCCGCAGCGGGGAGAGAGCATGATCCTCTCGCTTGGCTGTCGCGTCGGCGGCCGCGCCGCCGAAAGCGAGCGTACCTTCATCCTGGGCGAACCCAGCAAGGAGCAGGAGCGGTTCTACACTCTGGCGCAAGAGGCCCAGGCCATCGGCACTGCCGGTCTTGTCGCCGGAGCCACCTGCGCCTCAGCCGATGACCGCGCGCTCGGTTTCATCCGTGAGCAGGGTGTGGGCGAATACTGCCTGCATCGCGTCGGCCACGGCATGGGCGTCATGTTCCACGAGGCGCCCTGGGTGGAAGGCGGCGATGACACTGTCCTCCTGCCGGGCATGGTCTGCTCCTCTGAACCGGCGCTCTATGTGCCGGGCCTTGGCGGCTACCGCCTCGCCGATACGGTTCTGGTCACCGCTGCCGGGCCGGACAGCCTCACCAAATTTCCGCGCAAGCTCGAAGAGATCATCCTTGGCTGATCGCCTTTCCCAAACCCGAGGTATGGCGCCATGCTAGCCTATGTCATCCGCCGGCTCCTGCTGCTCATCCCCATGGCCATCGGCATGGTCGTGGTGACCTTTGGCCTCTTGCTCATCATCCCCGGTGATCCGGCCGCCGTGCTGCTCGGGCAGGACGCCACGCCCGAGGCCATCGAGAACCTGCGCAACACGCTGGGGCTCAACGATCCCTGGTACATCCGTCTCTGGGACTATTTCGCCGCGCTCCTGCACGGCGATATGGGCCGTTCGATCTTTCAGAACCAGCCGGTGGCCGAAATCATCGCCGGGCGCCTAGGTGCCACTATCGAACTGGCTGTTGTGGCGCTGCTGCTGGCCAGCATCATCGGCATCACCCTGGGTGTGCTGGCGGCGATCCGCCAGGGCTCGTGGGTCGATACCGTGACCATGCTGTTCGCCCAGCTGGGCGTCTCCATGCCGGTCTACTGGCTGGGCCTCTTGCTCATGCTGCTCTTTGCCGTGCAGCTGGGCTGGTTGCCGGCCATCGGTCGCGGTGTGCCGCTGCCCGAGGCAATCTGGGCGGCGCTGACGGGGCACCCTGAAGTGCTCTGGGACTCCCTCAGCCACATCGCCCTGCCGGCCCTGGCGCTGGCGGCCAATTCTGCGGCCATCATCTCGCGCCTCGTCCGTGCCTCCATGCTCGAAGTGCTGCGCGAAGACTTCGTCCGCACCGCCTTTTCCAAGGGCCTGCGCCGTGGCCGTGTGGTTGTGCACCACGCCCTGCGCAATGCGCTGCTGCCGGTGCTTTCGGTCATCGGCCTGCGCTTCGGCGCACTGCTTGGCGGCGCCGTGCTCACCGAGTCCATCTTCGCCTGGCCCGGCCTCGGCCAACTGACCATTGCCGCCATCTCCCAGCGTGACCTGCCGCTCATCCAGGGCATCGTGCTGACCTTTGCCATCGTGTTTGCCCTTGTGAACCTGGTGGTGGACCTCCTCTACGCCGCGGTCGACCCGCGTATTCGTCTCGGGTAATGACCATGCGTTTGCCAAAGGCCCTTACCAATGTGTCGCTCGTCGTGGGCGCCCTCATCTCGCTGACCATCGTGCTGCTCGCCATCTTCGCCCCCTATGTGGCGACCCACGGCATCGAGCAGATGGACATGCGCAACCGCTTCGACTGGCCGACCATGGAGCACATCCTGGGTACCGATAATTTCGGGCGAGACCTGTGGTCGCGCCTGGTCTTCGGCGCCCGCATCTCGCTCACCATCGCGGTGATCTCGGTCACCGTATCGGCCACCATCGGCACGATCGTGGGCCTTGCCGCCGGCTATTTCGGTGGCTGGGTCGACCAGCTCCTGATGCGCATCACCGACATCTTCCTCGGCTTTCCTGCCATCGTGCTGGCGCTGGCCATCGTCGCGGTGCTCGGGCCGGGTGTGGTCAATGTTTCGCTGGCCATCATCGTCGTGGCCTGGACGGAATATGCCCGCGTGGTCCGTTCGACTGCCTTGGTGCTCCGCGAGCAGAATTATGTGCAGGCGGCCAAGGCGCTCGGGGCCAGCCCCCTACGCATCATCTTCCGCGAAATCCTGCCCAATGCGATCGGCCCGATCATCGTTTTGGCGTCGCTGGGCCTGGGCACCGCAATCATCTCGGAATCGGCGCTGAGCTTCCTCGGCTTCGGCCTGCCGCCGCCGCAGCCGACCTGGGGCTGGACCCTCGCCTATGGCACCCGCTTCATGCGTGATGCCCCGTGGCTCTCTATCGTTTCGGGCGCCACCATCATGATCACGGTGCTCGGCTTCAATCTTCTCGGTGACGGCTTGAGAGACATTCTCGACCCACGCCAGCTCTCCCGTGGCGGCGGAAAGGCCGCCAAGGCCAAGTAATCAGGCCAAGTAACCAAGGACTATTCGAATGGTAAAATCCATCAACCAGCTGCGGCCCAAGTTCACCACCCATGCCGATGGCAGCGACGCCGTCCTCTACATGCATGAGCTGGTCGGCGAGCAGGACGGCCCCACCATCGGCATCTCGGCCTCGATCCACGGCAACGAGAATACCGGTTCCCAGGCCATTCTCGACCTGTTCCGCGCCCTCAAGGACGTGCCGCTCAAGGGCCGCATCCTCCTGATGCCGGTTGCCAATCCCTATGCCTTTGCCGTCAACGAGCGCTACGGCACGATCGACAAGGTCGACCTCAATCGCCAGTTCCCCGGCAATCCCAAGGGCACCTATTCCCAGCAGCTCGCCCATGCGATGACCGAGAAATTCCTCAACGTCATCGACGTGCATATCGATCTGCATTCGGGCACTGACCGCCCGACCGTGGACTATGTCTATATCTGGAACGACGAGCGCCTCTCGCGCGCCTTCGGCTCCAAGGTTCTCTATCGGCCCGTCGAGAACAAGCAGGGCACAGTGTTCGGCGGCACGACCAAGAGCGTGACCATCGACACCCGCAACATCCCGGTCGCCGTGATCGAGCTGGGCGGCGGCATTGTCGACCAGACCCCCTATGTGAAGCGCACCGTCGATGGCGTGCTCAACATGCTCAAGACCCTCGGCGCCATTCCGGGCGATCCCTGGACCAACCCCAAGCAGGTGGTCGTCAACGAACTCGCCGGTATCCGTCCCACCCAGGGTGGCTGGGTGGAAACGCTGGCACCCGCCAATGGCGAGATCATCAAGGGCGGCGAGCTGCTGGCTCGCGTGGTGAGCCCCTATACGTTTGAAGTACTTGAGGAAATTCCGACGCCATTCGCCAATGGCATCATGATCATGCAGCATCTGACGCGCAACCTCGTCCATAGCGGCGACTATGGCTACATGGTCGGCAATCTCGAAGGCGCGACGGAATAGGCAAGGAAATCCGGTCCCTGGACCGGGTTAGGAGACGACGGCAATGAGTACAACGGGTGGTGCCCCTCTACCGGTGATCGAGGTTTCCGGTCTCGATATCGAGATCGTTGGAGCCAATGGCTCATTCGCCGTCGTTTCCGATATGAATCTGTCGGTGCATGCGGGTGAAACCCTGTGCATCGTGGGCGAAAGCGGCTGCGGCAAGTCGATGACGGCCCTGTCGCTGCTGCGCCTTCTGCCAGAAGCCGCCACCATCACTGGCGGCAAGGTGATGATCGATGGCCAGGACTTCCTGGCCATGAACCAGCGTCAGGTCGAGCAGTTCCGCGGCGAGAAGATCGCCATGATTTTCCAGGAACCGCTCACCGCGCTCAATCCGGTGCTGCGCATCGGCGAGCAAATCGCCGAGGGCGTGCGCGAGCATCGCCGTTGCAGCAAGGCTGAAGCCGATCAGCGCGCCGTCGAGGTTCTGCGTCTCGTGCAGATGCCCGACCCGGAACGCCGCGCGCGCCAGTTTCCGCATGAGCTTTCAGGCGGCATGCGCCAGCGCGCCATGATCGCCCTGGCCCTGGCCTGCGAGCCGCGCATCATCATCGCTGACGAGCCGACCACTGCACTCGATGTGACCATTCAGGCGCAGATTCTGGGTCTGATCTCGGACCTGCAAAAGCGCCTTGGCACGGCGCAGATCCTCATCACGCACGATCTGGGCGTGGTGTCGGAAGTGGCCGACCGCGTGGTGGTCATGTATGCGGGCCGCAAGGTCGAGGAGGCGAGCGTCTACGATCTCTTCGACAATCCGCTCCACCCCTATACCGAGGGCCTGATAGGCGCGGTACCGGGTGCCGGCGCGGCCAGCGAAGACGGCGACCGCCTTGCCGATATTCCGGGCACCGTGCCCCCGCTGTGGAACCTGCCCAAGGGCTGTGCCTTCGCGCCGCGCTGCCCGCGCGCTTCGGCGCGTTGCCACGAAGAGCGCCCGCCATTCGAAGAAAAACGCCCGAACCACTGGGCCGCCTGCTGGGAGCATGTCGATGCAGCCTGATGCCGCTCCGCTTCTGAACGTTGAAAACCTCAAGGTCCATTTTCCCATCCGCGGCGGCGTGTTCCGCCGGCAGGTGGGCGCGGTCAAGGCCGTCGATGGCGTGAGCTTCACCATCAATCGCGGCGAAACGCTGAGCCTTGTGGGCGAAAGCGGCTGCGGCAAGTCGACCACGGGCCTGGCGCTCATGGGACTGCTCAAGCCTACCGGCGGCAATGTCGAATTCGACGGCCAGGGCATCGAAGGCTTCAACCGTTCTGCACTCAAGAGCTATCGCCGCCGCATGCAGATCGTGTTCCAGGACCCGTTCTCGTCCCTCAATCCGCGCCAGCGGGTCAAGGACATCATCCGCGCGCCCCTCGACATCCACAATGTCGGCACCCGGGCCGAGCGCAATGCCCGCGTCAGCAAATTGATGGAGCGCGTCGGCCTGCGCCCCGATCAGGCCGACAACTACGCCCATCAGTTTTCTGGCGGCCAGCGCCAGCGTATCGGCATCGCCCGGGCCCTGGCGCTCAAGCCCGACATCATTGTCTGCGACGAACCGGTTTCGGCGCTAGACGTGTCGGTGCAGGCCCAGATCCTTAACCTGCTGAGCGATCTCCAGCGCGATCTGGGCGTCTCCTACCTGTCAATTTCCCATGACCTGGGCGTGGTCGAGTTCATCTCCCACCGCGTCGCTGTCATGTATCTGGGCAAGATCGTCGAGATCGCGCCGAAAAAGCAGATTTTCTCTGCCCCCGGCCACCCCTATACCGAGCTGCTGATGCGGTCGGCGCCCTCGCGCGATCCACGCAAGCGTCACAGTTTCAGCGCCACCAATGACGACATTCCCAGCGCGACGAGGAAGCCGACCGGCTGTGCCTTCCACCCACGCTGTCCACTTGCGACCGACCTCTGCAAGAACACCGAGCCTGCACTGACGGCCCGTGCTGACGGCCAGATGATCGCCTGCCACCATCGCTGAGCATTTTTTTCATGACCACCTCCTTTCTGTTTACAGGCGGCAATCTTCTCGACGTCGAAGCCGGGTCCATCCGGTCCGGTCTTGACGTTCTGGTCGTCGACCAGCGCATCGCCGCCATCGGCGTCGATCTCGACCGCCCCAGCGGCGTCGAGGTCATCGATGTCGGGGGCAAGACCATCATGCCGGGCCTCATCGATTGCCATGTGCATGTGGTCGCCGAGACGCTGGACCTCTGGGGCAATATGATCGCCCCCGCATCGCTCGCGGCCCTACGTTCGGCGCGGGTGATGGAAGAGGCGCTGACCCGCGGTTTCACCACCCTGCGCGATCTTGGCGGCGCCGATCATGGCCTGGTGCTGGCGGTGGAGCAGGGGCTGATCAACGGCCCGCGCATGATTATCTGCGGCAAGGGGCTCACCACGACCGGTGGCCACGCCGACCTTCGCAAGCGCACCGACGACCGGCCGGGCCTGTTCTCCGATCGCGTCGGCTCCATGGGCCTGATCGTCGATGGCGTCGACAATGTGCGCACCGCCTGCCGCACCATGATCAAGGAAGGCGCGCACTTCATCAAGGTCATGGCCAATGGCGGCGTATCCTCGCCCAACGACCCGATCCATTCGATCCAGTATTCGCGCGACGAGATCGCTGCCATGGTCGAAGAGGCCGAAAATGCCGGCCTTTATGTTGCCGCCCATGTCTACACAGACAAGGCCATTTCCCGCTGTGTCGATCTGGGAGTACATAGCCTCGAGCACTGCAACCTGATCGAGCCGGAAACCGCCCGCAAGGCGGCCGAGAAGGGCTGCATCGCCGTGCCCACACTGGTCGCCTACGACGCCCTCGCCATCGAAGGCGAGGCTTTGGGCCTCGGCGCTGCCGAATTCGCCAAGATCGATGTCGTGCGCTCGGGCGGCCTGCGCTCGCTTGAAATCATGCGCGATGCCGGCCTGCCCATGGCTTTCGGCTCCGACCTTCTGGGCGAGCTGCGCAAGTATCACTGCATGGAATTCGAGCTGCTGGCCAAGGTGCTCACCCCGCTCGAGATCATCCGCTCGGCCACGCTGGTCGGCGCGCGTCTCTGCCGCCTCGAAGGGCAGGCGGGCGTCGTGGCCGAAGGCGCCTTTGCCGACCTGCTCGTGGTCGATGGCAATCCGCTCGACGACATCAACCTGCTCGGTGGCGATGGCGCCCACATGGCCATGATCATGGCCAATGGACGCCTGGTGAAGAACGCGCTCAACTAGGGCGTTCTTGAATACGGACCGATCAGCATGAATGACGCGACAACGCGGCCCCTGCGCCCGGCCGACTGGGTCGCCGGCTTTGCGCTTCTTGTGCTCTGCCAGTTGGCGGGCGAAACGCTGGTGCACCTCTTCGGGCTGGTGGTGCCCGGCTTCGCCTTTCCGGGGCCGGTTGCCGGCATGCTCCTGCTCGTGGGCCTGCTCACCCTCATGGGCGACAAGGCCCGGGTCGTCATCGCGACCGGGGATGGGTTGCTGGGCATACTCTCGCTGCTCTTCGTGCCCTCTGCTGTGGGCATTATCCAGCATGCCGGACTGATCCAGGCCTGGGGCGCGATCCTGCTGCTCGCAGTATTGGCGTCCACCGTTCTGACGCTCCTGGTCACGGTTTACGCCTTCATTCTCACCGAAAAGCTGATGGCGCGATGAGCGGTCTGGGCGAAATCTGGGTCTATCTGGCCGCCTCGCCACTGACCTGGCTGGCCGTCACGCTTCTCGCCTTTGTCCTGGCGCTGCGCATCGGCGCGTTGCTGGGCAATTCGCCGCTGGCCAACAGCGTGCTCGTCAGCGCCGCGCTGGTCATTCCGTTGCTTGTCGTCACCGGCACCACCTACCAGACCTATTTCGAGGGTGCGCAGTTCATCCACTTTCTGCTTGGTCCGGCAACCGTTTCCCTGGCCGTGCCGCTTTACCGCAACCTGTCCGCCGTGCGCCGGTCCCTGATCCCGATATCGGTCGCGCTGGTGGCCGGGTCGCTGACCGCCATGGGTAGCGCCCTGGCCATCGCCGCCCTGTTCGGTGCACCGGGCGAAGTGCTGGCCTCCATCGCCCCGAAATCGGTCAGCGCTCCCATCGCCATGGAATTGGCCAAGAGCCTTGGGGGTATTCCCTCGCTGGCGGCGGTGCTGGTTATCCTCACCGGCATTACCGGGGCCATCGTGGTAACGCCGCTGATGAATGCGCTGGGGATCAAAAACTATGCGGCACGGGGCTTTGCCGTCGGCGTCGCCTCGCATGGCATCGGTACGGCGCGGGCCCTGCAGGTCAATGACATGGCCGGCGCCTTCGCCGGCATCGCCATGGCCCTCAATGGCGCCTTCACCGCTCTGTTGCTGATGGGCATTTTGCTGCTGAGCTGAAAAGGCCCCGCTGCGGGATCAACGGGGCCTTTGTGAGCGCTTGAAAATCAGGCGCGCGCGGCGAGCACGGCCAGCTTGGCCGGCACCGACAGTACTTCGCGAATGGTCTGCAGCCGCTCGGGCGTATAGTGGCCGGCGACGTCGAGCAGGTTCATGCAGCCGACCAGCTCGTCCTTGATGATGATGGGCACATTGACGACTGACTGGCAGCCCAGCGCATTGATCAGCTCATGGTCGAACAGCACCTTGGCGATGTCCTCGATGGTGTTGGCGACGAAGTATTCGCGCTTGCCGTGGACGATGTCGAACCACGGGCCGTAGTTCAGCGGCTTGGTGGCCGAGGTCGGGTAGCTCACCGGATCGCTGGTAAAGGCCCGGCGCGAGAGTTCGTTGGGCATGTCCACCAGCATGATGGTGAAGAGCTTGGCGCCGACAGTGGCGCGCGCGAGGTCCTGCAAGGCGGTGAACGCGGCTTCCGCTGTCTGCGCCTTGGCAATGGCGGCGTCGAAGGCGAGAAGGGCAGTCGTATGGTTGGTCATTGGGGGTAGTCCTTGGTCGATAGTGGCTTCTGGCGGAGCAGGGCGGTCACCCGCCCTCTGTCGCCGCCAGCAATTCCTGGGAATAGGGCTCGCTGAGCTTGCCGGCCTTGAGCTGGGCCACGTCGGCCACCTCGACAATACGGCCATGGCGCATCACCGCCAGCCGGTCGCAAAGGAAGCTCACGACGGGCAGGTTATGCGTCACGAGGAGGAAGGTGAGGTTCTGCTCGCGCCGCAGGCGTTTGAGCAGGTTGAGGATTTCGGCCTGTACCGAGACGTCGAGCGCCGAGGTTGGCTCGTCGAGCAGCAGCACCTTTGGCTCCAGCATCAGCGCCCTGGCAATGGCCACGCGCTGGCGCTGACCACCGGAAAGCTGGTGCGGAAAACGGAAGCGGAAGCGCTGGTCGAGACCGACGGATTTCAGCACGGCCTCGACCCGCTCCCCGCGATTGCCGATGCCATGGATGGCCAGAGGTTCGGTGAGCGTAGCGTCAATGGTCTTGCGCGGATGGAGGGACCCATAAGGGTCCTGGAACACCATCTGCACCTGTCGCGAGACGGCGCGGTCGACATGGTGGCTGCGCTTCTGACCGAGCACCGAAATCTCTCCGGTCCAGTCGGGGGCGAGGCCCGCAATGGCGCGCAGGATCGTGGATTTGCCCGAGCCTGATTCTCCAACGAGCGCAAAGCTCTCGCCTTCAGGGATGGAGAGATTGACTCCATGGACGACCTTGGTGTCGCCATAGGAAACGTCGAGGTTTTTGAGATCGATGGCTGTCATGTGCCGGCCCATTGCGTGCGGTCGAGCACGGGAAGTTCGTCGCGGGTTTCGTCGATCACGGGCATGGCGGCCAGCAGCCCGCGCGTATAGGGGTGCTGGGCATTTTCAAGCTGCCCGGCGGCGCATTCTTCCACCACCCGGCCGGCATTCATGACGAGGATCCGGTCGCAGTAGCGGCTGACCAGCGCCAGGTCGTGGCTGATGAGGATCAGCCCCATGCCCTTGCGAGTGACGAGATCATCAATGATGTCGAGCACCTGCGCCTGCACCGACACGTCGAGCGCCGAGGTCGGCTCGTCGGCAATCAGCAGTTCCGGCTCGGGAATGAGCATCATGGCGATCATGATGCGCTGGCCCATGCCGCCCGAGACTTCATGCGGATAGAGCTTTGCCACGCGCTCGGGATCATTGATGCGCACGGCGGCGAGCATGTCGAGGATGCGCTGCTGCACCTCGCGGCGGCCCAGCCTCTGGTGGGTCACCAGCGCCTCGGCAATCTGCTCGCCCACCGTCATGACCGGATTGAGCGAGAATTTTGGGTCCTGCATGACCATGGAAATGCGAGCGCCGCGGATGGCGCGCATCTGCTTTTCGGACTGGCCGAGAATGTCGATGCCGTCAAAGCGCAGCGTGTCGGCGGTGACCTCGCCCGGCTTGCGGATGAGCTTGAGGATCGAGCGGCCGGTCATCGACTTGCCAGAACCCGATTCCCCGACAATGCCCAGGCGCTCTCGCCCGAGGGTGAAGGAGAGACCTTTTACCACTTCCACCCGCCCGCGATGGGTGGGGAAGGAGACGCGCAGGTTTTCGACTTCGAGGAGGGGGGCACTCATTGGTGAAAACCCTCCACAACCACTGCGCCGCCCTCGGACTTGATCCGAGGGTCATTCGCAATCCGGCACGTGCTTTGAGTGGTCCTCGGGTCAAGGCGAAGGATGGCATCGTTTTTGCCGGAAGTGCTGGGATAAGTCATAATCATCAGCTCTTCCCCTCATTCTTGGGATCGAGCACGTCGCGCAGCCCGTCGCCGAGGAAGCAGAAGCCCAGCGACACGATGATGATGGCAAAACCCGGCATGGTCGCTACCCACCACTGGTCGAGAATGAAGGTACGGCCGCGCGAAATCATTGCGCCCCATTCGGGCAGAGGTGGTTGCGCGCCGAGACCGATGAAGCCGAGGCCGGCAGCGGTCAGGATGACGCCGGCCATGTCGAGCGTCACGCGCACGATCATGGACGAGGTGCAGAGCGGCAGAATGTGCTGGACGATGATGCGGATCGGCCCGCCGCCGGCCAGCTGCACCGCCGAGATATATTCGGCATTGCGGATGGTGAGGGTTTCGGCGCGGGCTATGCGGGCATAGGCCGGCCACGAGGTGATGGCGATGGCGATAATGGCGTTGTTGATGCCCGGCCCGAGGGCGGCGACGAAGGCCAGGGCCAGGATCAACTTGGGCAGCGACAGGAAAATGTCGGTAAAGCCCATCAGGACGCGATCCACCCAGCCGCCGAAATAGCCGGAAATCGCGCCGACCAGGAGGCCCAGAGGCGCCGAGATCAGGGCGACGAGCAGCACGATGGTGAGGGTGATCTGGGAGCCATAGATCACGCGCGAGAAAATATCGCGCCCCAGCTCGTCGGTGCCCATCCAGTGCTCGCCTGAGGGCGGCAGGAGGCGCGCGGAAAGGTTCTGCCCGGTGGGCGAATAGGGCGCGATCCAGGGCGCGAAGGCAGCGGTCAGCAACAGGGTAAGGATAACGATCCCTCCCACCACCGACAGCGGATTGCGCAGCAGGCTCGCAAAGACCCGATAGGCGCGGCCGGCATTGGCCTGCCAGCGGGAGGTGGGACTATCGGCGAGGAGCCAGTCTCTTGTGGTCATTAGCGGGCCCTCGGGTCCAGCACGCGGTAGAGCACGTCCGAGACCTTGTTGATGATGATGAACACCGCGCCGATGACCAGCGTCGCGCCGAGCACGGCGTTCATGTCGGCATTGAGCAGGGCAGTGGTGAGGTAGTTGCCGAGGCCAGGCCAGGAAAACACCGTCTCAATCATGACAGAGCCTTCAAGCAGGCCCGCATAGGAGAGGCCGATGACGGTGATCAGCGGCACGCGGATCGGGTTGAAGGCGTGGCGCCAGATGACGGTCCGTTCCGGCACGCCCTTGACGCGCGCCGTGGTGACGAACTCCTGGTTGAGCTGGTCGAGCATGAAGCTGCGCGTCATGCGGGCAATATAGGCGAGGCTGAAAAAGCCCAGCACGGCCGCGGGCAGGATGATGTGGCTGACGGCGTTCCAGAATATGTCGATCTCGCCGCGGATCAGCGAGTCGATGAGGATCATGCCGGTGACTGGCTCAACAAGACCATCGTAGAAGATGTCGAGACGCCCCGGCCCGCCGACCCAGCCGAGCTGGGCATAGAAGATGGCGAGACCCACGAGCCCGAGCCAGAAGGCGGGGACGGAATAGCCGAGCAGGCCAACGACACGGATGGTCTGGTCCGTCCAGCTGCCCTGCCGTGCTGCGGCCGTGACCCCGAGTGGTACGCCCAGAACGACGCCGATGATGATGCCCAAAGTCGCCATTTCGAACGTGGCAGGGAAGAAGCGCGCCAGGTCTTCCGACACCGGGCGGCCGGTGGAGATCGAACGCCCGAGATCACCCGTAAGAACATTGCCGACATAGGTGATGAACTGCCGCCACAGCGGCTGGTCGAGACCCATGGCGATCTTTGCGGCGTCGTATTGCGCCTGCGTGGCGCGGTCGCCGACCACTGAAAGTACCGGGTCGATCGGGATGATCCGCCCGATGAAGAAGGTAATGGCGAGCAGGCCAAGAAAGGTGAGGAAAAGCGTGACGAGGAAGCTTCCGATTTCCAGCGCAAGCCGTCCCATGCGCTTGTTTCGCAAATTGGGCGCCAGAGGCGGCGGGGCTGTTTGCTGGTCGATCGCCAATAGATTTTCCTCTTTGGAAACAGATTATTAGCGCCGCCAACAAGATCAGCTGGCGGGTCGCAGAACCTTCACATTTCGCTTTCACCATACAAGAAACTTTGCTTATATCAAAAAAATTTTGGTGGGGCGGAGTATGGCCGAGGCACTGGCGAACAAGCAGGAAGGGCACCCGAAAGTGGGTGCGCTGATCCGTGCGCGCCGCCGCCAGCAGCATATGACGCTGATGGAGCTGGGCGAGGCCGCCGCCGTTTCGGTGGGATATCTCAGCCAGGTCGAACGCGACCACGCGACGCCTTCGCTGGGCACGCTGGCGCAGATTGCCAAGGCCCTGGGCGTCAGCATCGACTATTTCGTTTCCGCGCCGGCGACGCATAATGCGCTGACCCGCAACGGCGAGCGCAACCGCTTTTCCATCGATGGGTCGTCGATCATCTATGAGCGCCTGGGCGCCGATTTTCCCGGCAACCAGCTCTCAAGCTTTCTGATGACCGTGCCATCAGGCTATCGCTCCGAGACGGTCGCCCATGAGGGCGAGGAAATCCTCTTCGTGCTCGAAGGCGCCATCACCCAGCGTCTCGATGGCGAGGAAATGATCATGGAAGCCGGCGACAGCCTGCACTTCCGCGGCAATCGCCCCCATTCCTGGGCCAACCACACAGACAAGCCAGCCCGGCTGCTGTGGACCGGCACGCTCGCCCTGTTTCGCTCGACGGCCCAACCACGTTCGGCCCTCGGCAAATCCAAAACCGGCACCAACAAGCCGGTCCGCAAGAAAGTCACTTCAAAGGAGAAACGCATATGAAGCTCTTCCGCGCTGCCCTCTTGGCGTCCGCGCTCGCCCTGCCGCTGGCAGCGGGCGCTGCCTATGCCGCGACGCCTGCCGATGCGCTGGTCATTGCCCAGAACATCGACGACATCGTCGCACTCGATCCGGCTCAGGCTTATGAATTCTCGGCCGGTGAAATCAACGCCAACCTGTACGACAAGCTGGTCCAGTACGCTGCCGAGGACACCACTGTCCTGGCTCCGGGCCTGGCCACCGAATGGGTTGCCGATGAAGCGGCCAAGACCCTGACTTTCACCATGCGCGATGGTGCCACCTTCGCCTCGGGCAATCCGGTGCGCGCCGAGGACGTCAAGTTCTCGTTCAAGCGCGTCGTGACGCTCAACCTGACGCCGGCCTTTATCCTCACCCAGCTCGGCTGGACCCCTGAAAACATCGACGAGATGGTCACCGTCGATGGCAACACCGTCACCGTCAAGTGGACAGGCGATTTCGCTTCCGCCTTCGTGCTGAACGTGCTGGCCGCCCGTCCCGGCGCCATCGTCGACGAAGTTCTCGTCATGCAGAACGAGGTCGATGGTGACTGGGGCAATGCCTGGCTCAACACCAATTCGGCCGGCTCCGGCCCGTTCGTCCTGACCGACTACCGTCCGGCCGAACTCGTGCGCCTCACCGCCAACGAGACCTACTGGAACGGCGCTCCGGCCATGAAGCAGGTGCTGATCCGTCACGTCGCCGAAGCCGCCACCCAGCAGCTGCTGCTGACCTCGGGCGACGTCGACATGGCCAAGAACCTGACCCCCGACCAGATCGCTGGCCTTGGCGAGAACATCAAGGTCGAAGCTTTCCCGCAGGCCGCCGTACATTTCCTCTCCTTCAACCAGAAGACCGAGGAACTGACCCCGCCGGCCGTCTGGGAAGCTGCCCGCTACCTCGTCGACTATGACGGCATGACCGAGACCATCCTCAAGGGCCAGATGGAAAAGCACCAGGCCTTCTGGCCCAAGGGCTTCCCAGGCTCCTATGACGAAACGCCGTTCAGCTACGACGTGGAAAAGGCCAAGCAGATCCTGGCCGATGCCAGCATCACCACGCCGATCAACGTCACCCTCGACGTGATCAATTCAGCCCCGTTCACCGACATGGCGCAGTCGCTGCAGGCCGGCTTTGCCGAAGCCGGCATCAACTTCGAAATCCTGCCCGGTACCGGCGCCCAGGTGATCACCAAGTATCGCGAGCGCACCCACGAAGCCATGCTCCTCTATTGGGGCCCGGACTTCATGGATCCGCACTCCAATGCCAAGGCGTTTGCCTACAATTCCAACAATGCCGACGACAACTACACGGCCACGACCACCTGGCGGAATGCCTGGGCCGTGCCGCAGGAGATGAATGACGCGGTCAACGCCGCTCTTGCCGAGGCCGACCAGGCCAAGCGCAACGAGATGTACATCGAGCTGCAGAAGCAGGTTCAGGCTGAAAGCCCGATCGTCATCATGTTCCAGGCCCAGCTGCAGATCGCTATGGGCGCCAATGTCGAAGGCTATGTGAACGGCTCCAACTCGGACTTCGTCTACTACAATCTTGTGACCAAGAACTAAGGGTTCTCCCGGTCTCGGGTTTCGCATTGCGACGGCCCTGTCCCTCGGGCCGTCGCATCAGCATGATCCGGGCGATCTGCACCGATTGTCCGACACCGATCATGCCCTGGCGAGCCGGGCACCTCCTCCCGCCCGGCTCGCCTCCTGCTTTTTTTCAAGGATCGCCGCCATGACCACCGCACTCGCCACCCGCATGCAGAACCTACGCGCCCGCATGGCCGAAACCGCGACCGATCTCGTCGTCATCGGTCCGTCAAGCCATATGCGCTACCTGGCTGACCTCTCGCCCCATGGCGATGAGCGCCCCGTCTTGCTTGTCGTGAGCCAGAGCTTTGCCGGCTTCCTGATGCCCGCGCTGAACGTTGACTCCTCGCGCCAGCATACTGATCTCCCCTTCTTCCCCTGGGCCGACTCCGATGGTCCCGGCGCTGCGCTTGAACAGCTTTTGGCCGCCACCGGCATTGATCGGAAAGCCCCCTCCATCGTGCTCGACGAAACCATGCGCGCCGACTTCGCGCTGCTCGTGCTCGATGCATTACCGGGTGCGACGCGCCGCTTCACCGGCGATACGGTGGGCTATCTGCGCTCGCGCAAGGACGAGGACGAGTACCGTCGCATCAAGGCCGCGCACCTGCTCAACGACCGCGCCGTCGAGGCGGCCTTCGCCCAGCTCAGAACCGGCATGACCGAAGTTGAGGTGGCCGGGTTCATTGGCGCCTTCTACAAGGCCAATGGCGCCGAAACGGTCTTCTGTTCGGTCTGCTTCGGCCCCAACGGCGCTTTCCCGCATCATCATACTGGCTCGACGCAACTCCAGTCCGGCAATGCGGTGCTCATCGATACCGGTTGCCGACTCGATGGTTACCCGTCGGACATGACCCGCATGGGCTATTTCGGGTCAAAGCCCGAGGGCTATGACGAGATCCACGCCATTGTTGATGGTGCCGTGGAAGCCGCGCTTGCTGCCGCCGTCACGGGCGCAAAAGCCTCTGACGTCGACAAGGCCGCGCGTGATGTCATCACGGAAGCGGGCTATGGCCCGAACTTCCTCCACCGCACGGGCCATGGCCTCGGCATCGATATTCACGAGGCGCCCTATATCACGGCCACCAGTCCCACCGTGCTGGACGAGGGCATGGTGTTCTCCATCGAGCCGGGCATCTACCTGCAGGGCCGTTTCGGCCTGCGGCTCGAAGAAATCGTCATCATCCGCAACGGCAAGGCCGAGATCATGTCCGGCCTGTCGCGTGACGCGGTCGAGGGCGGGGTTTAGAACTTTTCATCCACTGAGAAATGCCCCGGCGCAAGCCGGGGTCCATTCTGGCAGCTCGCCGGGATGACAGTCTGTGGGTACATGCATGTGCCACAGGCGCTGCTTCTTAGCTCTTCAGCACCTGCTTCTGCCGGAAATAGTTGGGCCAGGGCTTGCCCTGCGCCCGCTCGACCGCCTCGGCGAGCGAAAAGCCATTGGCCTTCTTGAGCCTGGGCACTTCGTCCCATTCCACTGGTACGGCAACCGGAGCGCCATCGCGCGAGCGCACTGACCACGGGCAGATGGCAGTCGAGCCGCGCTCATTGCGCAGATAGTCAATGAATAGCCGCCCTTTGCGTTTGGCCTTGGAGAGGTTGGCGGTGAACCGACGCGGCTCCTCATCCGCCATGGCCTGGGCGAAATCCCTGCAGAAGGTTTTCACCTCGGGCCATTCCGCCTTTGGCTTGAGCGGAACGATGACATGGAGGCCCTTGCCGCCCGAGACCATGGGAAAGCTCGTATAGCCGAGATCCTTGAGGCGATCGCGGATGTCCAGGGCCGCGCTGGTGATCTCGGCAAAGGCCAGCCCTTCATCGGGATCGATGTCGAAAACCAGCCGGTCCGGCTGCTCCACACTATCGAAATGGCTGCCCCAGATGTGCCATTCGAGCACATTCATCTGCGTGCCGGCGACGAGCCCAGCCACGTCTTCGACATAGAAATAATCCTGCTCGTCGCCGTCCTTTTCGGCCAGCGGTCGCGTGTGGATCTGCTTGGGAAAGCCTCCGGTGTCATGCTTCTGGAAGAAGCAGTGGCCTTTCGGCCCCTGCGGACAGCGCACGAGGCTGAGCGGCCGCCCGGAGATATGAGGCAGCATGGCCTTGGCTACGTCCTCGTAATAGGCAACGAGCTGCGACTTGGTGATCTCGGGGCCGGCAAACACCACCCGGTCTGGCGACGTCAGTCGGACACCCAGTTTTTCGGCGACATCTTCGCCATCGTCCACCAGTGGCTCAGCCTTTTCCATCCGCACCTCCTCGGCTGCCTTGTCCCCGCGCAGGCCGATGAAGCTGGCATGGCGCAGGATGTCGTCGCTGGTCAGTTCCGCGTAGGAAATTTCCGCAACCAGCTCTGGCGTCACCCAATGGACGCCCTTGGTCATGTCGTCGGGCACGGCGGCAAAGGGGCTGGTCTTGCGGGCGAGGCGCTTCAACTCGGCATCGAGCGCTTCCAGCGTCGCCGCATTGAAACCGGTGCCGACGCGACCGCGATAGAGCAGTTTCTTGCCGTCCCACGTGCCCAGCAGCAGTGACGCGAAGCCACGGCGCTTGGTCGACGGCGACCACCCGCCAATGACGAACTCCTGTCGCTTGAGGCATTTGATCTTGAGCCAGCTCTTGCTGCGCTCACCGCGATAGGGGGCGTCTGCGCGCTTGGCGATCACCCCTTCATGCCCATCGCGGCATAGGGCATCGAGCACTTTCTGCCCGTGCCCTTCTACATGCGATGAATACTGGACCGGGTCCTTGCGGCCCGACGCGGCCAGCAGATCTTTCAGCCTCGCCTTGCGCTCGACCAGCGGCAGTTTCGTCAGGTCCGTGCCATTGGCTTCGAGCAGGTCGAAGGCGAAATATTCGAGCCTCCCGCCATTCGAGAGCACTGTTTTGAGCGTGGAAAAATCCGTGCGCCCCTTGGCGTCGAAGGCGCAGATTTCGCCATCGATCAGCGCCGAACCGATCTTGAGCTTCTGCAGTGGTTCGATCAGCGCGCCGAACTGCTCGGTCCAGTCGAGGCCGTTGCGAGTATATAGACGGACGCTGTCGCCCTTGACCGCAGCCAGGCACCGGTAGCCGTCATACTTCATCTCGAACAGCCAGCCCTCGGCGGTCGGCACACTATCGGTCAGGGTGGCCAGCTGCACCGGGCGAAAGTCAGGCGTCTTGCCGCTCCGGGCCTTTGCAGGAGTTCCGGCCGTCCGGTCGGCCTCTCCGGCTGCTTCCGGGTCCGAATGCCAGACGGCTCTGGCCTTGGTGGCGCTGGACTTGACGGGCTTGGCGCCATTGGCGATCTGCTTGAAATCGCGGCCGGTGTCAACCGAACGGGTGAAGCGCGTGGTCAGCGTATCCTTGTCACGCGAATAACTGTCCCGATGCTTGATCAGCAGCCAGTTCTCGCGATCAGGGCCCGAACGGCGCTTGGTGTCGCGCCCTTTCATGTGCACCAGCACATATTCGCCCTTCACCCGTTCGCCATAGAGGCGAAACTTGAGGTCACCCTTGTCGAGCCCCTCATGCGGGTCGCCAACCGGCTCCCAAGTGCCCCGGTCCCACAGCATAACCGTGCCGCCGCCGTATTCGCCCTCCGGGATCGTGCCCTCGAACGTCCCGTATTCGAGGGGATGATCCTCGACCCGCACCGCCAGGCGCTTGTCGCCGGGGTTGTTGGACGGCCCCTTGGTAACGGCCCAGCTCTTGAGCACGCCATCGAGTTCCAGCCGGAAATCGTAGTGCAGCCGCGTGGCGTCGTGCTTCTGGACCACGAAACTGCCGCGACCCTTGCCAGCCTTGGGTGCGGCGCCAGCCGGCTCCTGCGTCTTGGCAAAATTGCGCTTGGCTTTGTAGTCACGCAGGAGATCCGCCGCCCGCTCCACCATGGATCAACTCGCCTTCTTGCGTGACGTCGTGGAAGGCTTGCGGGTCGTAGGGGTCTTGGCCGCCGGCTTCTTTTCCGCCGGCTTGCGACGGGTTGTGCTCTTGGCTCCACCCTCGAGGCTCTCCTTGAGCGCCGCCATCAGGTCGACCACGTTGGAGCCGCTGGGGCGCGCCGGCTCATCGTCCATGTCGGCAGTGATCTTGCGGCCCTTGTTCTTCATCTTGCGCTGGATCAGCTCGTGCAGCGCTTCCTGGTAGTGGTCGGTAAAGGCGCCCGCATCGAATTCCTTGGTCTTCTTCTCGATCAGCGCCGTTGCCACTTCGAGCAGGTCCGGCTCCGCTTCCTTGCTCGAAATCTCCGAGAAGAAGGGATCGGCCTTGCGGATTTCGTCCTTGTAGTGGAGCGTTTCGAGTACCAGCCCCTTGCCGCTCGGCTTGACTGCCGCCAGGTATTCCTTGCCGCGCATGGCCAATTGGCCAATACCCACCTTGCCGGTCTGGCGCAGGGCATCGCGGATCACCCGGAACGCATCTTCCGCCAGTTCATCGGTGGGCACGACGAAATAGGCCTTGTCGTAGTAGATCGGGTCGATCTCCTCGGCCTCCACGAACTGGGTCAATTCCATGGTCTTGCGGGTCTCGAGCTTGACCGCGTCGATCTCGTCATCGGTGAGCAGGACATAGTCGCCCTTTTCGTATTCGAAGCCTTTGACGATGTCGTCCTTGTCGACCGCTCCTACCCCTGCCACCACCTTTTCATAGTGGATCGGTTTGCCGGTCGGCTCGTGAATTTGCCGGAAGCTCGGCTTGGCATCCGAGCGCGCGGCGCTGAACAATTCCACCGGGATGGACACCAGCGACAGGCGCAGCTGGCCTTTCCAGATTGGGCGGGTGGCGGGCATGGCGGGGACTCCTCACTCAACTCGCCGATTCAACGCCGCGCCCCGTTCTGCGTTCCGTGCCGCATGTCGCGCGCCCGACGCGCGAGGAATGTGCGGTTGTGACACGGGTTTGCGGAACTGGAAGCGGCGGCACGGCATTAGGGTGATGACCGGCCGTCCGCGCCACGGCGCGCGGGGGTCGCGAGGGGTGGGCAAGGCCTTCAACGCCCGATCCCAGAAGATTCTAGGGTGGACAGTCGGAGCTAATCGACGTACCCTAAATGCCAAGTCTATCACAACAAAAGGCGTGGCCCAACGCGCCGGTCTCCAGGGTTTGAACAGTCGTTCAAGGAGATTTCAAGTTGATTAGATTACTGTTGTCTCTCTGTGCCTATCTGATCGCCAACGCCGCAGGCTTGCTTGCCGCAATTCTACTCCTGCCCGGCTTCCAGATCGATTTTCAGGGCTTCATCCTGGCAGTGTTGGTCTTCTCCGCATTCCAGACGCTGGCGGGGCCATTGGTCACCAAGATTTCCCTCAGACAGATGCCTCAGTTGGTTGGCGGCATAGCGCTGGTGACAATCTTCTTCGGCCTCATCGTCACCGATGCTCTCCTTGTGCGCATGGATATTGGTGGTGTTGCCAACCTGCTGGCGGCGACGCTGCTGGTCTGGCTCGGCAGCCTGATCGCCGCGATCCTCCTCCCGCTCTATGTCTTCAAGCAATTGCGCGACCCGGATGACCGGAAGCGCGATTCCGCGGCGGAGGACGCCAACAGGGCCGCGGCAGCGGCCGAACGTGCTGCCAAGGCTGCCGAGGATGCAAGGGCGGCGCAGGCGCCTGTCGTCACCCCGGCCGCACCCACGCCGCCGCCCCAGTCCTCCGGCCCGTCTGCGGCAATGGCCGGCAACCCGCCGCCCGACTTCACCAAACTGGGATAGCTGGCCGACCCATCGTCGACCCGCCCGCAACCGCACCGTTGTGAAACGGCGGGTCAGCCCATCCACGCGGCCGCGCCGGGGAGGCCGGAATGACAGAAGAGACAAGCAAGCTGGCTAAGGTGTCAGGGCCCGGTGGGAGTCTGGTCCCTGATCTCAGTGCCGGCCTGACCGTGGCGCTGGTGTCGATTCCCGAGGGCATGGCATACGCCATGGTCGCCGGCGTCGACCCCGTCTATGGCCTTTACACCGGCATGATCACGACAATTGTCGCCTCGCTCACGGGCAGCACCTCGCTGATGATCGTGACCATCACCAACGCCCTGGCCCTGGTGGCCGGCGACCAGTTGGCGAGCCTCCAGCCCGAAGACCCGGTGCGCGCCATGTTCACGCTCACCTTCCTGGTCGGCCTCATCATGACCGGGCTGGGCGCCCTCAAGTTGGGCAGCGTCATCCGCTTCGTGTCGCGCGAGGTCATGGCAGGGTTCATCTTCGCTACCGCACTGCTGATCGTGCTGGGGCAGCTCAAGGATCTGGTCGGTTACGCCTCCGAGCTCGACACCAACAAGCTGGTGAAGGCGCTCGATATTTTGCGACACTTCGGAGACTGGAACTATGTTGCTGCGGTTGTGGGCGCCGCATCCATTGTCACGCTGCTCCTGTTGAAGCGCTCGCCGCTGGCCCGCATTGCCGATGTGGTGGTGATCATTGCGGTGACAGTCGTCGTGCTCCTCGCCGGCTGGACGGCAGTCGAGACCGTTGGTGACGTGGCCTCTGTGCCCAGCGGCCTTGAAGCCCTGCCCACGCCCGTCCTGCCCGACGTGACGCTCATCCCTTCACTTCTGATCGGCGCCATTGCGGTGGCTGTGGTTGGTCTCTCGGAAAGCTCGGGTGTGGGAACAACCTATCCCAATCCCGACAGGTCGCGCTCCAGCATGTCACGGGATTTCCTCAGTCAGGGGCTGGGCAACCTGGCCGGGTCATTTTTCCAGGCCATGCCGGCCTGCGGGTCGCTGTCGCGCACGGGTGTCAATTTCAGTGCCGGGGCGCGGAGCCGATGGGCGGGCGTCTTTGGCGCCGTCATTCTGGCGCTGGTGCTGGTCGTCTGTGGCGGGGTCGCCGAGCTTATCCCGATGACTGGCCTGGCGGCCGTGCTGATCGTCATAGGCTTTGAAGTGATGCTCAAGGAAGGCCGTGTGTTGCTGCGCGGCTGGCAGGTCACGAGGCCGAACACCGTACTTGCGGGCATCACCATCACGGCCGGCGTCCTGCAGGATCTGACAGTGGCCATCTTCACCGGCGTGGTCCTGTCGCTGCTGCTTTATGCCTTCCGCGCTTCCGGACAGATAAACCTTGTGGAACTGCAGCGCGACGATGCCGGAAAGTGGCACGAGCTGCCCTTCCCGGACAAGATCGCGCCGGGCAGCACGACGGTCATCGACGTGAACGGACCAATCTATTTCGCCACTTTCTATTCAATAGATCACCTGATGCCTGCGCCCGAGACCATGCCGGGCTCCACGGTGATATTCCGCTATGATGGGCAGACCATCCAGAGTCTCACCAGTATCGACTGGCTCGAGCACTACGCCAAGACGCTGAAAGCCAGCAATTGCCGGCTGATGCTGGCAGAGGTCAGTGCCAGTATGATCAAGTCGCTCCGCGAAGATGGCCTGGAAGATGTGATCGGGCCGGAGAATATCTTCCCGGCGACGGGTGTTCGCTTCGAGGCGACGGAAGCGGCCTATCGCGCTGCGCAGGGCGCCGGAGCGTCATCCTAGCCGGCGGGCTCATCCCCGACGGCATCTTCCGGCTCGCTCTCAGCCTGTTTGGTCATCTTGCGTTTGCCGAGTTCTGCGGCCAGCGGGAAAATGATCAGCAGGCCTACAATGGATGCTACCGTCACATAGGTTATGACATCCGCGCCGAAGTTCTGCCCCGCGACCACCATGGCGGCCGCCGTATTGCGCTGCGCGGTAGCCAGAGACATTTCGGCACCGCCCAGCATATAGCCCACCACCGCCAGGATGCCGTAGAGGGTCAGCGCCGCGATAAGCCCGTGTGTGCCCACAAGGCCGATCATGGAATCGAAATTGACCACGATCAGCGTGCCCGCAAGCAGCAGCAACGAGATATTCGACGCCTGCTGGCAGAGCTTCTTGAGCGGCGCGGTGGCCTCACCATAGCGGCCATGGGCAATGAGGGCGAGGCAGAGCGGCAGCAGCATGAGGAAGACCAGGGACTGGGCGACGTCCAGGGGGTTCACATAGACACCACGCAGCAACGCCGGCAGCGCCAGAGGCATGAACAGCACGGTGACGGCCATCAGCAGCACCATGAGGCCGACGCCGGTGGCGGCATCCCCCTTGGCCAAGGCGATCAACTTGGGCAGGAACGGCGCGCCAGCCGCACAAGCTGTTAGTATGAGACCCGCGGCAAGGTAGTCGTCCAGCCCAAAGACCCAGGCGACCAGCATTGCCAACAGCGGTGACAGGAGAAAGTTCAGCACCAGGGCCACCACGATCATGCGCCCGTTGGAGAGGGCGGTCCGGATCTGGGTGAAGGTGAGGCTGAGGCCCAGGGCAACCATGCTGCCCACCACGAAGACGACGATAGCGATCTCGGCGAAAATCTCGATCATGGCCCACAAGCTCCTCTCAAGCCGGGGGCGTCTCGCCGCAGATACGCCAATGAATGGGGAAGTCTACGCTGCCGTGAACGAAGGCGGCCTCGATTAGTTCCGTGTGCCCGGGCGGACACAACGCGTTTCAAATCACAATTGGACAGGCGTGGAACCCTTCTCGACGAGCCGCATTCACGTTTGCGGGGCGCGATGCGGCGTGCAGCCCTCTCCATGTTCAAGCACATTGATCTGAGGTGAACGCTATGGCCGCAACCAAGCCCAACATGCTCATCATCTGGGGTGATGATATCGGCTGGTGGAATATCAGCTACAATAGTCGCGGGCAGATGGGGTATCGCACCCCCAACATCGATCGCATCGGCAATGAGGGCTGCGCCTTTACCGATTACTATGGTCAGCAGAGCTGCACCGCAGGCCGCGCTGCCTTCATAACCGGACAGAACCCCGTCCGCACGGGCATGACCAAGGTGGGCATGCCGGGCGCCGATCTCGGCCTCCAGAAGGACGACCCCACCATCCCCGAACTCCTCAAGCCCATGGGCTACAGGACCGGCCAGTTTGGCAAGAACCATCTGGGCGACAAGGATGAATTCCTGCCCACCATGCATGGCTTCGACGAATTCTTCGGCAATCTCTATCATCTCAATGCCGAGGAAGAGCCGGAGCTCCCCGACTATCCCAAGGACCCGGAATTCCGCAAGAAATATGGCCCCCGGGGGGTGCTCCATTGTTGGGCCGACGGCAAGGGCGGGCAGAAGATTGAAGACACCGGCCCCCTGACCAAGAAGCGCATGGAAACCGTCGACGAGGAATTCCTCGCGGCCGCCCTGAAGTTCATCGAGGACGCCCACAACAACGACCAGCCCTTCTTTGTCTGGTTCAACACATCAGGCATGCATTTCCGCACCCATTGCCCCGACAAGCACAAGGGCAAGAGCGGACAGGGCTTCTACAATGACATGATGGTCGTTCATGACGGGATGGTCGGGGTGCTGCTCGACAAGCTCGACGAGCTGGGCATCACCGACAATACCTTCGTCATGTATTCGAGCGACAACGGCCCGCACTACAACACATGGCCCGATGCCGGCATCAGCCCGTTCCGCGCCGAGAAGAATACCAATTGGGAAGGGGCATGGCGCGTCCCGTGTTTCATGCGCTGGCCCGGCAAGATCCAGCCCAACAGTGTCTTCAACGACATCGCCTGCCATCAGGACCTTCTTCCCACGCTGCTGGCAGCAGCCGGCGACACGGACATAAAGGACAAGCTGCTCAAGGGTCACAAGGTCGGCGATATGACCTACAAGGTGCATATCGACGGTTACGATCTGGTCCCCTACCTGACTGGCAAGACTGAAGAAGGCCCGCGCACCACGATGTTCTACATCAGTGATGATGGCGATATCCTGGCCATTCGTTTCAAGGACTGGAAGGTTGTCCTCAAGGAACAGCGCGCCAAGCAACTGGCCTGCTGGGCTGAACCCTTCGTGTCCCTGCGCATCCCCAAGATGTTCAACCTGCGCCGCGACCCCTTCGAGCGCGCCGACGAGAACTCCAACACCTATTATGACTGGGTGCTGGATCATGCGTTCCTGATCTATGGCATGCAGGGACTGGTCGCCAAGGAGATCGACAACTTCATCAAGTATCCGCCCCGGCAGAAGCCCGCCTCATTCAATCTGGATGCGGTGATGCGCCAGCTCGATGAGGCAGGCAGTGGGGGCGCGCACTAGGGAACGTCTCTCAGGATCTCACGATACAGCGGAATCCGATATGGGACGTTCCAGTGTCCACCATCTGCGGGCGCCGGGCAGCCGGGCGATAGCGCAGGCAATAGTTCGGCGCGCACAGAAACGAGCCGCCCTTGACAACCTTGCGCGGGATTTTCGAGTCCCGCGCAGCCGGATCGTAGCTGGCCTGCTGCGCCCCCCCGCGCGGATTGTGCGGAATACAGCAGGGCTTGTCGGCATCGGCCCCGTGCTGGCTCGTCCACCAGTCGTCGGTCCATTCCCACACATTGCCGGCCATGTCCCTGAGGCCGAACCCATTGGCCGGGAACGACCCTACCGGCGCGGTACCCAGGAAGCCATCGGCAGCGGTATTCTGCCAGGGGAATTCACCCTGCCAGGTATTGGCCTGCGGCTTGCCCTTTGGCATGTGCTCGTCACCCCAGACAAAGGCGCGGCTATCGAGGCCGCCCCGGGCGGCACATTCCCATTCGGCTTCACTCGGCAGGGTCCCGCCGGCCCATTGCGCGAAAGCAAGGGCGTCCTCGTGGGCGATATGCACCACCGGATGCTGCGGTCGTCCGCGCACGTCACTGTCCGGCCCCTCGGGATGCTTCCAGCTGGCCCCGGGCGTCCAGCGCCACCAGAGATCAATGCGGGTGAGGTCGACCGGGCCGTCGGTCTTGTGGAAAACGAGGGACCCGGCGACCAGGTTTTCCGGGGGCGCGCCGGGATAGTCCTCGGCACGGGGCCTGCGCTCGGCGACGGTGACGTAGCCGGTCTCGCGCACGAACACGGCAAAGCGGGCGTTGGTCACCTGCATCCTGTCCATCCAGAACCCGTCGACGCCGACGCGATGGACAGGCGCTTCCTCGGGATAGTGATCGTTCGATCCCATGGCAAAGACACCCCCAGGGATCCACACCATGTCTGGACGTGGCGGCGGCGAGGGAGCTGGGGTCATGTCCGAACCATCCTTGTCGAATTGCCATGGCAGGGCCGTTGGACTTCGGCGCGCGCCCGTGGCGTGAACCCTATCCCGGCTCATTCGAAGTTTGCATTACCCAAACGGGTGGCAAGAAACGCGCAGTTTTCCGCTAAGTCTGGCCTGCACCCGAACCTGACCATGTCTAAGAAGGGAGCGCGAGATGCTTGATGATGTGCTGGTTTCCCTGGGCGTGTTTCTGGCGCTGGTCGCCGGCGTGGCCATCGGGCGCTGGATTGGCCTCAAATGGCCCAGTGAGAAGGAGGGCGCCGGGGCCGTCGAGGGCGTGGTCTTTGCCGTGCTGGGGCTTCTGATCGCCTTCACCTTCACCTCCGCAGGTCAGCGTTTCGACACGCGCCGCGTTTTGGTCATCGAGCAGACCAACGCCATCGGCACCGCCTGGATGCGGATCGACCTGCTCGAAACGGAAGATCGCCGGCCGATACGGGACCTCATGGTCAATTGGATGGATATTGCCACCGGCGTGGGTATCGAGGGAACCGAACAAGAGCGTGATGCGGCCCTGCGACAGGCGACCGATATCCAGAATGAAGTCTGGCGGCTGTCGGTGGAGGGCTTGGAAAAGCAGGGGATGCCGCCCCATGCGGGCCTCGTCCTGCCACCGATAAACCAGTGGATAGACCTGACCACCAAGCGCGATTCACAGGACCAGATGGGGCTCCCACCTATGGTTCTGCCTTCGCTGGTTCTGTTGGCGGTGCTTGGCGCAATCCTTGCGGGCATCGGGCTGACGCGCGGTACATCGGTCAAGCCCGTGCATGTCCTGGCCTTCGGCATAGCAGTGTCGTTCTCGATCTACGTGATCCTCGACCTCTATGACGCCCGGGGCGGGCTCATCCAGGTGGACGCGGTGGATGCGGTCATGGTCGCCCAGAACGATGCCTTCAAGGCCCAATTGGCGGCGGAACCATGACGCGCGCCGGGCCAACCACGCAGGAGCCTCGGGGCTCTACTCGAGCGCCTGCCGATCACGGCATTCAGGATCGAACACAAACGCGGAGGCGAAAATGACCGACAAGGTGTCGACGGCGGAATCGGCCGGTGTCGAAATGCGCCAGACATCCTGGCTGACCAAGCTCATCCGGTTCGTTTCCAAGCCGGGCATAGTCGTTGGCCTGCTGCTGTTTTCCATGTCCCTGACCCCGTCGCTATTGCCCCGCGCCTATCTGGTGCAGGGCATCGTCTCCGGTGTCGCCTTTGCCGCTGGCTATGCGATCGGCTCGGTCATCCAGTGGGTCTGGGAATATTTGGGCCTGCGCTGGCCCGCGGGAAGTACCGGGCGCTGGCTGGGCTGGATCATCGGCATCGTCACGGCCGGCATCACCGTTTTCTCGCTCTGGGCGACGACGGGCTGGCAGAACGCCGTGCGCGAAGCGATGGGGCAGCCACCAGCCGACAATACCGACCCATTTCTTGTCGTGCTGGTTGCCTTGGTGCCGGCCCTGATCCTGGTCGTGGTCGGGACCGTTATCGTGGTGGCCATCCAGTTCGTCGCCAAAAAGCTGTTCGGTCGACTGCCTCGGAGGGTGTCTTTCCTGCTCAGTCTGGTGGCAGTGGGCGTGCTGGCGGCCATGCTGTTCAATGGCGTACTCCTGCAGGGCGGGCTCCGCGCTGCCGACTCCTTCTTCCAGCAGCTCGACGCGATCGCCACCGACGACACAGCGCCGCCGGCCAATCCCAACAGTTCGGGCAGCGCCGAGTCGCTGGTTGCCTGGGACACGATCGGCCGCGACGGCCGTACCTTTGTTGAGACCGGGCCGACGCAGGCCGACATCGCCGAAATGACCGGCCGGCCCGCGATGGAACCGCTGCGCACCTATGTGAGCATGCGCTCGGCCCCGACGGTGGAGGAGCGGGCCCAGATGGCGCTCGATGAAATGCTGCGCATCGGCTCGTTCGATCGGTCGATCCTGGTCATTGCCACGCCGGTCGGCACCGGCTGGATCGATCCGGCAAGCCAGGATTCCATCGAGTATTTGTGGGATGGCGATGTGGCCAGCGTGGCTCTGCAATATTCCTACCTGATCAGCCCGCTGTCGCTGGTGGTCGAGCCTGACTACGGACGCGAATCGGCGCAGGCCATGTTCAAGAAAGTATACGATCACTGGCGAACTCTGCCGCCGGACGATCGCCCGGAGCTCTGGCTCAGCGGGTTGAGCCTCGGGGCCCATAATTCCCAGGCCTCGGCCAATCTCTATGAAATCGTCGGAGATCCGATCAACGGCGCCATGTGGGCAGGCCCGCCATTCACCAGCCGGGTCTGGCGCGAGTCGACAGCAAATCGCGAGCCCGGCTCCCCCGAATGGCGCCCTGTTCTGGGGGACAGCACCATCGTTCGGTTCGGCAATAGCGGCGAAGACTTCCTGGCCGAGAGCACCGACGACTGGGGTCCGATCCGCGTCGCCTTCATCCAGCACCCCAGCGATCCGATCGTCTTCTTCAGCTTTTCCTCGCTCTATCAGACGCCCGACTGGATGGTCGGCGAGCGCGGGCATGGCGTCACGCCCGAGCTGGGCTGGTATCCGGTGGCAACGCTGCTGCAGCTGGGTATGGATATGGGCCTGGGCCTGTCCGCCCCGGTGGGATATGGCCATAAATATTCGGCTGCCGACTACACCGATACCTGGGTGGCGCTGACCGAACCTCCGGGCTGGGACGAGGCGAAGATGGCCGCCCTCAAGAAGCGCCTGTCGGATGAAGAGAATGCCCGCTGGGGGGACTAGGTCCTAGGTGTTGGCCCAGCCGGCATCGACAAGGAATTGCTGGGCCGTGATCATGGCACTGTCCTCGGCCGCGAGGAACAGTGCCATGCGCGCCACGTCCTCGGGATAGAGCCGGCCAGGCAGTGCCTGGCTTTCCTCGATGAGGCTCTCGGCCCGCGCATCCACCCACTCGCTGAGCTGGCGCTGGGTCATCACCCAGCCCGGCACCAGCGTATTGACGCGGATGCCGTGCTTCCCCAGGTCGCGCGCCATGGCACGCGTAAGGCCATGCATGGCCGCCTTGGCCGTCTCGTAGAGCGGCAGGCGCGGTACCATGATCATCCAGCTAATGGACCCCATGTTGATGATCGAGCCGCGTCCGGCCCGGATCATGCCCGGCGCCACCGCCTGCATGGCAAAGAAGCCATGCTTGAGATTGGTGGCCATGCGTTCGTCCCAGTATTCGGGCGTGACATCGGCCCAGTTGTGCCGGTCGTCATGGGCGGCATTGTTGATCAGCACCAGCGCATCGCCATGCGCCTTTGCAAAGTCAGCAATGGCAGACTGGCAGGCGGCGATGTCGCGCACGTCACAGGGCGCGAAGGCGACAGCGTGCCCCGCTGCCCTCAGCTCGGCGGCCAGGCGCTCTCCAGCCTCGGCCTGTATGTCGAAGAACCCCACCTTGGCGCCCTGGGTCGCGAAATGGCGAACCATGGATTCACCAATGCCCGAGGCGCCACCGGAAATGACGACGGGCGTATCGGCCAGGCTGGGATATCGGGCGAAGTCGGTCATGGGCTAGACGAAGAGACTGGCATGTTTGGTTTCGAGGGCAGGCAGGTGGTCTAGAATGCTGCCCAGATGCTTGGCCATGGCTGCCTTGGCGCCCTCGACGTCCCGTGCGTCAATGGCGGCCATGATGGCGCGGTGTTCGCGTACGCGGCGGGCCATGTCGGCCTCCGTTTGCAACGTCAGGTTGCACACCCGGTCCATATGCGACTTCATGTCGGCAATGGCGATCCAGGCAATGCCCACGCCTGCGCCCTTGGCGATGGCGATGTGGAAGGCCTCGTCGTGCTCGCGGAAGCCGGCATGGTCGAGTTTTGATGCATCGATCTCCTGCTCGTCCAGCAGCGTCTCGATGCGCTTGCGCTGCCAGGGGTCGAAATTCTGCGCCGCCTTCTCCACCACCGAGATCTCGACCGACTGCCGCACGAACAGGGCCTCGGTCATTTCGCGCGCCGAAATCCGGGCCACGACCGTACCGCGATGCGGACGAATCTCGATCAACCGCGAATTGGCAAGCCGGATCATCGCCTCGCGAACCGGCTGGCGCGAGACGCCCAGGCGGGTGGCAATGTCCTGCTCCGAGAGACGCGTGCCCGGTAGCATGTCGAGTTCGACAATGGCTCGGCGCAGGTCTTTTTCGATCGAAGCGGCCGCACTTTCGGCCGTGTCGGAAGCCGCAATATCGATGGTCATATGACAACACACTCCGCCCATTGACATCCTGCGTGGAGGAGCCATACGGTACCATACAATTCCATACCGGTTGCGCAAGTGCAGACCGGAACGACGAGGAGGGTGGGCGTTCGCTCACCGACGCTTATGACCATCGAGCCGCGCTTTCAGGACAATTTCGTAATCCCGAACCTTAGTGATCCGCGGCTCGCTGATCAACGCACCTATCGCATGCTTATCGACGGGAAGTCCCGCGATGCCCTCTCGGGCGAAACCATCGAGCGCCGCAGCCCCGGTCACCGCGCCAGCGTCATCGCCAATTGGCCCGCCGGCGCCACTGCCGATGCCGATCTCGCCATTGCCGCCGCCCGCAAGGCTTTTGACAACGGCCCCTGGCCGCGCATGAGCGGCGGGGAACGCTCCAATATCATGCATGCTGTGGCATCGGGCATCCTCGCCAATCGCGACGAGCTGGCGCTGGCCGAATGCCTGGAAACCGGCAAGCCGCTGGCCCAGGCGCGGGGCGAAATCGACTACTGCGCCGATATGTGGCGCTACGCGGCGGGCATGGCGCGTGGGCTCGAAGGCGACACCCACAATGCCATTGGCGACAATCGCCTTGGCCTGGTGTTGCGCGAGCCTGCCGGCGTCGTTGGCATCATCACGCCGTGGAATTTCCCCTTCATCATCGTCTCCGAGCGCGTCCCGTGGGCGCTTGGCGCCGGTTGCACGGTGGTGGTCAAGCCCAGTGAATTCACCTCGGGCACCACTGTTCGCCTGGCTGAAATCGCACTTGAGGCCGGCGTGCCGCCGGGTGTGTTCAACGTCATCACCGGCACTGGTCCCGCAGTGGGGCAGATCCTCGCCGAAGATCCGCGCGTCGACGTCCTGGCCTTTACCGGCTCGGTCCGTGTCGGCACGCAGCTGGCCGGCATCGCTGCTTCCAATATCAAGCGCGTCGGCCTCGAACTGGGCGGCAAGGGCCCGCAGATCGTCTTTGCCGATGCCGATATCGAGGCCGCGGCCGATGGCATTGCCTATGGCGTCTATCACAATGCCGGACAGTGCTGCATTTCGGGCAGTCGGCTGATTGTCCACAACGCCATCCGTCCGGCTCTGCTGGACCGCTTGGTAAGCCTGTCTAAGCGTCTGCCCTATGGCGATCCGCTGGGCGCCACCACCCGCTACGGCGCCATGGTCTCGGACCAGCATATCGAGAAGGTCGCGGCCTATGTCGACAAGGGCGTGGCCGAAGGCGCCGAGCTGCTGCTCGGTGGCAGCAAGATGGGCGTCGAAGCGGGGAATTTCTTTGCCCCCACCGTCTTCGACAAGGTGCGGCCCGACATGGCCATTGCCCAGGAGGAAATCTTTGGGCCGGTCCTGGCCACCATTGGCTTCGACACGCCGGAGGAGGCGGTCGCCCTGGCCAATGGAACCCCGTTCGGGCTTTCGGCAAGCGTCTGGTCGCGCGATCTCGAAACCGCCATCCAGACCACGCGCCGCATCCGTGCCGGCCGCTGCTGGATCAATTCGGTGATCGACGGAACGCCGGAAATGCCCATCGGCGGCTACAAGAAAAGCGGCGTGGGCCGCGAACTGGGCCGCTACGGCTTTGATGAATACAGCCAGTTCAAGGGTTTGCACATGACCCTTGGGCGGCCACAGCCATGGTTCCAGCCCTCCTGACCGAATGAAAATCGCTCCGGTGGAGCGATCCCAGGGCAGGAGAAGCCGGAACCACGGAGAGGGATTGGGCGGTGCGCTCTTTGGTCGGAAGCACCGTCCGACGCGGGGTCTGAGGAGACCCGCATTCGATCCAAGGGAGGATTAAGCGATGCATTTGACCAAGTCAAAGACGGCACTTCTGGCCGGCTGCGCCCTGTTCCTGAGTGCCGGGGCCGTCATGGCTCAGGATCAGGAGCCGGTTTCGGCCACCATGATCATCTATCTCGATCCATCGGTGCAGTTCTTCAACCCGGTGGTGAAGGGCGCGCAGGATGCCGCTGCCGCCTTCAACGTCGATCTCGACGTGCAATATGCCAACAATGATCCGGTCCGCCAGAACGACCTGATCGACAGTGCGGTGGCGACTGGGGTGGACGGCATTGCCGTGGCAATCTCCAGCTCCGACGCCTTCGACGACAGCATCTGCAATGCCGTCGACGCCGGCGTGATCGTCATCGGCTTCAACAATGACGACCTCGAAGGCGCTGCCGGCAATTGCCGCCAGGCCTATGTTGGCATGAACGAGGAAGCCTCGGGCTACGAGCTGGGCATCCGCATGATCGAAGAGTTCGGCCTCAAGGAAGGCGACGTGGTGTTCAACCCGCGCGAAATTCCTGAAGCCAGCTTCGCCGTTGCGCGTGGCGGTGGCATCGAACGCGCCATGAGCGAGCACGGCATCACGGTGGAAACCGTGCGCGCCGGTCTCGACCCGGCTGAAGCCCAGAACATCATGGCTCAGGCGCTCATCGCCAACCCCAACATCAAGGCCGTCTTCGGCACCGGCTCGGTCACCTCGACCGTGGGCGCGGGCGCCATTGCCGATGCGGGCGTCGATGTGCCGTTCGGCGGCTTCGATCTCGCTATCGAAATCGTCAACGCGGTCGAGTCCGGCGCCATGTTCGCCACCATGGATCAGCAGCCCTACCTGCAGGGCTACTATCCGATCGCCCAGATCGCAATGGCGGCCCGCTACGGCCTGACCCCGACCGACGTCGACACCGGCCAGGGGGCATTCCTCGATCAGGCCCGTATCGGGGCGGTCAAGCCGCTTATCGGAACCTACCGCTGATCTTCCAAAGGGTCCCGCGGTCAGGAGGCTGCCGGCAGTGTTTGCCACTGCCGGCAGCATCTTCCCGAGCGCTGATGCCCCCGTTTTCTGGACTTGGATATGACCGTGACCGAACTTGAAACCGTTCGTACCGGGACCCCCCGGCGATCTCCGGCCGATTGGCTGCACCAGATCCTGAGCATGCCTGCCGGCGCCATCCTGCTGGTGTTCTTGGTCGTGCAGCTGGGCTGCATCATTGCCGGCCTCGCCTTCCCGGACGACTTCCGCTACCTCTCGCCGCAGAATATGGGCATCCTGATGCGTTCGGTGCCCGTGCTGGGCTGCCTCGCTCTGGGCGCCGGCATCCTGATGATCGCGGGCGAGTTCGATCTCTCCATCGGCTCGGTCTATACGCTCACCGCCATCATCATGGCCATGCTGGTGGGCAACGGAATTGACGCCTTCATCGCCGCGCCCATCGGCCTCATGGTCGGCGCGGTCATCGGGCTGGGCAATGGCTTCCTGACGCTGAAATTCAACCTCCCCAGCTTCATCGTCACGCTCGGTGGCCTCTTGTTCTGGCGCGGTGCCGTGCTGCTCATCAATGGCGCGGTGCAGGTGCGGTTCGACCCCAATCCGGTGTTCAACGCCATGTTCGGCGGCACTTACTTCGGCATCAACGCCGCCTTCATCTGGTTCATCCTGCTCTGCCTCGCCTTCTGGGCGCTGCTGCACCGGCACAAGCTGGGCAACCATATCTTTGCAACCGGCGGCAACCGCGCTGCGGCCACTGCCATTGGCGTCAATACTGGCCGCATCAAGATGATCGCATTCGCCATCGCCGGCTTCATGGCGGCCTTTGCCGGCATTCTCGCCACCACCCGCGTCGGCTCGGTGCAGCCGGGGCAGGGGGCCGGGCTTGAACTCCAGGCCATCGCCGCCTGCGTCATCGGCGGCCTCTCGTTGCGAGGCGGACGCGGCTCGATCCTCGGCGTCTTCCTCGGCGTCATGCTGATCTTCACCATCACCGACGTGCTGCTGCTGATGCGGGCGCCCGGCTTCTATCTCGACATGTTCATCGCCACGCTCATCGTGGTCGCCTCGATCTTCAATCACGGCCTTGATCGCCGGGGAGCAACAGCATGAGCCTCCTCGCCCTTCACAATATCAACAAGAGCTTCGGGCCCCTGAAGGCGCTCAGCGACCTCAGCTTCGAGATCAACGAAAACGAGGTCGTGGGCCTGCTTGGCGACAATGGGGCCGGCAAGTCGACGACGGTGAACCTCATCTCGGGCATCCACCGCCCGACTTCGGGCCATATCTCGGTCGATGGGCAGAAGCAGGTGTTCACCTGCCGCCGCGACAGCGCCGAGGCGGGGGTGGAAACCATCTACCAGAACACGGCTCTCGTGGATTCGCTCTCGATCTCGCGCAACATCTTCCTGGGACGTGAGCTGACTGACCGCTTTGGTTTCATGGACCTGAAGCGCATGCGCGAGATTTCCATGCAGGTTCTGGAAAGCGCCGTCCACATCTCGGGCATCGATAGCCCCGACAAGATGGTGGGCGATCTCTCCGGCGGCCAGAAGCAGGCCGTGGCCATTGCCCGCGCTGTCTTCTTCAAGCGCCGCGTGCTGTTGCTGGACGAACCGACTTCGGCACTCTCAGTGCGCGAGACCGAGGCCCTGCTCAACCAGGTGCTGAAGCTCAAGGCCGAGGGTGTATCGAGCGTGCTGGTAACGCACAATCTCTACCACGCCTACCAGGTCTGCGACCGCTTCGTGATCATGAGCCACGGCACCAAGGTGCTGGATGTGACCAAAAAGGATACGACCATCGAGGAACTGACCCAGCACGTCGTACTGACCTGATCCAACTGATGCTGGCAATACAGACGGCGGCGCAGGTGCGTCGCCGTTTTCAGGTGGGCCTGAAAAGCAAAGTCAGTGGGTCGGCTGCTCAGCCACCTCGTCGAGGCACCAGCGCAGCATGTCCTGCCTGCCGCCCTCGTAGCCTGCCCGCTGTCCAAGATTGGGGTCTATTCGGTCACAAATCTCATATTAAGGGAGACTAGGCGCGCCGGGCCTCCAGCAGCGCCTGCGCCATTTCCACGAAACCCAGTCCCGCCGGACGTGAGGTGATCCATTGCGGGCGCTTGGGCAGGTCGGCTAGAACCGGAGCAATATTGGCCACGCCGAAGGATTTGCTGACGAAGCTGAACATCGGCCCGTCATTGCGCGAATCCCCCACAAAGCTGACGAAATGGGCGACGTCGCCGTCGCTGAGCCCCATGCCCCTGAGCAGGCGCTCACTCATGGACCGTTTGTCATAGTCACCCAGCCACGTATTGATATGCACCGAGCTGATCGCGACCGTGCCGCCCATGTCTCGGATAACAGCCGCCAGCTGGTCGACCGCTGTGCGCTCGTGGCCGACAATGTCGATGGCGACGTCAGCCACCCGGAGGCACTGGTCATGCGCAAGGCGGAAGCGGTCGCCCAGGAGCGGTATGATCGTGGACAGATGCTCCGCCTGGCGTTGCCGCTGCAGCGTCTCGTCTTCCCAATATTCGAACGTGGCGCGATTGCCCTCTGCCGTCATGACGAAAGCGCCACTCTCGCCGATGGCCGCGGCCACGGGCCATGCCCGCACGATATGCTCGCACCAGCCGGCCGAGCCCCCCGTGACGGGGACGATGCGAATGCCGGCATTGGCCAGGTCCCAGAGCGCCTGATAGGTCTGGGGCAGCAAACGCCCCTCGGTAGTCAGCGTGTCATCAATATCGGTGAACAGATACTGGACGGCGCTGAGGTCTTCCGGTTCTGGTGCGGCGCCCTGGAACATCATGCGGGCTCCTCGTCGCATACCACGACTTCCGTGCCCGCCTCGACCAGCGCCGCCGCCGCCTTGCCATCGGCAGGAAGGCGGTCGGTGAACAGGGTGGTGATCCGCCCGAACGGCACGACGCGCACGCTGGCGTCGCGCGTCCACTTGCTGACATCGGCGGCCAGGAACTGGATGCGTGAATTGGCGATCAGCGTCGTCGTGGTCTGGGCTTCCGAATAGCTGAAGTCCAGCACGCCCTTGTCCGGGTCGAGCGCCCCCGCGCCGATAACCGCATAGGAGGCGTAGAACTTCTCGAAGAAATGCAGCGAGTCCGCGCCGACGACGTCGCGATCATTGTGGCGCAAGAGGCCCCCGGTCATGTGCACCTCGACCTGCGGCGCGTCACACAGCATCAGCGCCACGTCGATATTGTTGGTGACGATCCGCAGCCCCTGATGCAGGCGCAAGGCCTCGGCCACGAACTGCACGGTGCTGCCAATGCCCATGAACACGGTCGAGCCCGGCTCGATGGCCGCCGCGATGCGGCTGGCAATGCGGCGCTTGGCGGCGCTGTTGAGCGCCGCGCGGGCATTGATCGAGATATTGCGGCTCTCCACCGGGGCATCGACGCCGCCGTGGAAACGACGCGCATAACCCTCGTCACACAGCGCGTTGATGTCGCGCCGTATGGTCTGGGTCGTCACCTGATAGCGGCCGGCGAGCTGCTCGATATATTGGGCGCCCTCGGCCTCGATCAGGGCCAGAATATCGCGTTGCCGGCTCGACAGCATGTCTTGCCCCATGGTGACCCCACTACCCGAGGAAGACCTTCGGATCGTCGGTGATGACGCCGGTCAGGCCCGCACCCCAGAAGGAGACGAGCTGCACCGGATCATTGCAGGTCCAGGCCCGAACCTTGATGCCGCGCCTGGTTGTCTCTTCCAGCATGCCGATGCTGAGAGCCTTGAAATGCATGTGGATCGTGGTCGCCGGGATGGCGGCCAGCTGTTCGGCCCAGTCTTCCGGCGGCCGGCCCCAGAGCATCGCCATCTCGAGTTCGGGCTCAAGCGCATGCATCGCCTTGAGCGCTTCGGGATCGAAGCTCGAGATCATGATCTCGGTGCCCGCGGCGCGCTTGCTGATATCGGCCTGCACGGCCCGGACCAGTTGGTCGAGCGACTTGTGGTGCTTGTGCTGCTTGATTTCGACATTGGCGCTGAGGCCGAGTTCGCCGAGCGCCTTGATGGTCTCGGCCAGGGTCGGGATGCGTTCGCCGGCAAAGCGCGGGTCGAACCAGTTGCCGGCATCGAAGCTGCCAATTTCGGCGCCGGTCAGATCACCGAGTGAACCCTTGCCCGAACTGGTGCGGTCGACGCTGTCATCGTGGATGACGACGAGTGTGCCGTCGGCGCTGAGCGCAACGTCGAGTTCGACCCACTTGGCGCCCGCTTCGGCCGCAGCGCGGAAGGCGGCAATGGTGTTTTCCGGGGCAATGGCCGAGGCGCCCCGATGGGCCTGGACTTCGTTGCGGACGGGACCGATGGAGGATTGGGCTGTCATGACGCGTCTTTGTGTAAAGGTGGGCAGGCCCTTAGGCCGATTTTGCTACAGATTTGCGACAGTCGTGTCCGTCCGCAGGCCCGACTGTGCATTGTATGGGTGGATGTCCGCGAGGGCAGCATGCAGGGTCACGGACGAACCTTCGATGATTTCCGGGCGCCCCGGCACGCTCAACACTACGGATTGGCCAGAATTGTCCAGCCGCACGTGCAGATGGCTTTCCCCGCCTATCGGTTCAAGCAGTTCGACACTGCCCGCAAGGGCAATGCCGTCCCCCGGCTGTTCGCTCAGGAACAGGGCATCGGGCCGGATGCCGATGATGTCGGTACCGGCGGGCAGGGATACAGGCTTGGCCGACAGCGTGGAAACCGGGATGAGGTTCATCGGCGGCGAGCCGATGAAGCCGGCCACGAACACGGTTGCTGGGCGGTCATAGACTTCGGTGGGCGTGCCGATCTGTTCGACGAGGCCCCCATTCATCACCACCAGCCGGTCGGCCAGCGTCATCGCTTCGAGCTGGTCGTGGGTGACATAGAGGCTCGTGGTCTTGAGGCGGCGCTGCAGCTTGCGGATTTCCACCCGCATCTGCACGCGCAGTTTGGCGTCGAGATTGGAAAGCGGTTCGTCGAAGAGGAACGCTGCCGGTTCGCGCACGATGGCCCGGCCCATGGCGACGCGCTGGCGCTGGCCGCCGGAGAGCTGGCGCGGCTTGCGGTCGAGCAGGGGCCCGATCTCGAGGATATCGGCGGCCTCTCGCACGCGCCGGTCGATTTCCGGGCGCGGCGTGCCCCGGTTCTTGAGACCATATTCAAGGTTTCCGCGCACGCTCATATGCGGGTAGAGCGCGTAGTTCTGGAACACCATGGCAATGTCGCGTTCGGCCGGCTCGGCCTTGACCACGTCGCGCCCACCAATCTCGATGCGGCCTTCGCTCACGGTTTCGAGACCCGCCACCATGCGCAACAGCGTGGACTTGCCGCAGCCCGAGGGGCCGACCAGGACGATCAGCTCGCCGTCGGCCACGTTGAGATTGACGCCTTTGACGGCCGGAACATTGCCGTAGTTCTTCTTGAGGTCGATCAGGTCGATCGTGGCCATGGTCTATTTCTCCGTTTCCACGAGGCCTTTGACGAACAGGCGCTGCATGAAGATGACGACAAGGACGGGGGGCAGCATGGCCAGGATCACCGAAGCCATGACGAGGTTCCACAACGGCTCGGCATCGGCGGTGGCGGCCAGCCGCTTGATGCCCATGACAACCGTATAATAGCGGCTTTCGGTGGTGACGATCAGCGGCCAGAGGTACTGCACCCAGCCATAGATGAAGAGGATCACGAAGAGCGCCGCGATATTGGTGCGCGAGAGCGGCAGCAGAATATCGCGGAAGAACTTCATCGGCCCGGCGCCATCGACGCGCGCCGCCTCCATCAGCTCATCGGGCACGGTGAGGAAGAACTGGCGGAACAGGAACGTGGCGGTTGCCGAGGCGATCAGCGGCAGGGTGAGCCCGACATAGGAATTGAGCAGCCCCAGATTTGCCACTACCGCGAATGTGGGGATGATGCGCACCTCGACCGGCAGCATCAGGGTGATGAAGATGATCCAGAAGGCCAGGAGCCGGAACGGGAACTTGAAGAAGACGATCGCATAGGCCGAGAGCAGCGATATGGCGATCTTGCCCACTGCAATCACCACCGCGATGATCAGTGAGTTCATCAGCATGATCGAGACAGGCGGCGCACCGGCGGTGGAAATGCCCTGGGTGAGCATGCGCCCATAGTTTTCGACCATGTGAGGGCCGGGCAGCAGGGGCACGAGGCCGCGCATGAAGTCACCGCTGCCATGGGTCGAAGCCACGAAGGCCAGATAGACGGGAAAGACGACGACGACGACGCCGGCAATCAGCACCAGATGGGTGAGGAAGCTGAGCCAGGGGCGATTTTCGACCATTCTCTGCGCTCCCTAATACTGCACGCGCCGCTCGACATAGCGGAACTGGATGACGGTGAGGACGATGACGATGAACATCAGCACCACGGATTGGGCCGCCGACGAGCCGATGTTGAGGCCGAGGAAGCCATCGGCATAAACCTTGTAGACGAGGATATTGGTGGCCTGGTTCGGGCCGCCATTTGTGGTGGCGTCGATGAGGCCGAAAGTGTCGAACATGGCGTAATTGATGTTGACGATGAGCAGGAAGAAGGTCGTGGGCGAGAGCAGCGGGAAGACGATGGTCCAGAACCGCTTGAAGGGTCCCGCACCGTCGATGGCGGCCGCCTCGTTGAGCGATTGCGGCACCGATTGCAGCCCCGCCACAAAGAACAGGAAATTATAGGAAATCTGCTTCCAGCTCGCGGCGATGACGACAAGGATCATGGCCTGGGTGCCATCGACGCGGTGGTTCCAGCTGATGCCAAGGCCGCGCAGCAGATAGGGCGCGATTCCGATAGTGGGGTTGAACATGAACCACCACAAAATGCCGACCACGACCGGAGCCACCGCATAGGGCCAGACCAGCAGGGTCGTATAGGCGCGGTTGGAGCGGATCACGCGGTTGACGGCCACGGCCAGCAACAGAGACAGGCCCATGGAGAGCAGGGTGACGAATACGGCGAAGATGGCGGTCTTGTGCAGCGAGTTGAGGTAGCTCGGATCGGCAAACAGGCGCGTGTAATTTTCGAACCAGATGAACGTGGTTCGGAAGCCGAACGGGTCCTCGCGCTCAAAGGACGATTTGACGGCCTGAGCGGCGGGCCAGATGAAGAAGACCAGCGTGACCGCCAATTGCGGCGCCAGAAGCGCGTAAGGCAGCAGCTTGTTCGGAAAGATGGTGCGTTTGGATTGCATGGGCCGACAGCTCCCCCAAAGTCAGGTCCGGAAGGACCGGATGGCCTTGGGGCCATCCGGCAGAATCACCCCGATTGCTCGGGATGAGCCAGGGAGGTTCAGCTATTGGCGGCTTCGAAGTCGCGCAGGATCTGGTTGCCGCGCTCGACGGCGGAATCCAGGGCTTCCTGTGCAGTCTTGCTGCCCGAGAGCAGGGCTTCGAATTCCTCGTCCACTGCAGTCCTGACCTGGGTCAGGTTGCCGAAGCGGACGCCCTTCGAGTTGGCGGTAGGCTCGCCGCGCGTGATCTGGTTGATGGCAATGTCCGAACCCGGATTGGCTTCGTAATAGCCCTGTTCCTGACCCAGCTCGTAGGCGGCATTGGTGATCGGCAGATAGCCGGTATCCTGATGCCACTTGGCCTGCACTTCCGGGCTCGAGAGATAGGTGAAGAACTGTGCGACGCCCTTGTAGACCTCGGGGTCCTTGCCGTTGAGCGCCCAGAGCGTTGCGCCGCCGATGATCGAATTCTTCGGCTCGGCGGTCACGTCGTCATAGTAGGGCAGGGGCGCAAAGCCGACTTCGAACTCCTTGGCATTGTTGATGACGCCGGCGCGCGAGGCCGACGAGTTCATGTAGATGGCGCATTCCTGCGCATAGAACTTGGGCGGGGCATCGGCACCGCCGACCGGGCCGCCATATTCGAACAGGCCTTCATCGGCCCATTTCTTGAGATTGTCCCAGTGCTTGACCTGTACCGGTCCATTGAACTGGAATTCGGTGCCGAGGCCGCCGAAGCCGTTTTCCAGCGTGCCATAGGGCTGGTCGTGGATGGCCGACAGGTTTTCCGTCTGGATCCAGCTGACCCAGCCGGTGGTGAAGCCGCAGGGCGCGGCGCCTGATTCCATGATCTGGCGGCTCATCGTTTCGAGCTCGGCCCAGGTCTTGGGCGGCGTCTCGGGATCAAGCCCCGCTTTCTCGAAGACGTCCTTGTTGTAGTACATGATCGGTGTGGACGAGTTGAACGGCATCGACAGGATGTTGCCGTTGGTGTCCGAGTAATAGCCGGTGACCGGGGCGAGGAAGCCCGACGGATCCCATGGTTCGCCGGCATCGGCCATCATCTGGTAGACCGGGTTCACCGCGCCGGTGGCGGCCATCATCGTGCCGGTGCCGACTTCGAAGACCTGCACGATGGCAGGCTGTTCATTGGCGCGGAATGCCGCGATGGCGGCGGTCAGGGTTTCCGGATAGGTGCCCTTGTAGCTCGGGACCACCACGAATTCGTCCTGGCTTTCGTTGAAGCCCTGGGCAATGGCTTCCAGCCGCTGTCCCAGTTCGGCGTCCATTGCGTGCCACCAGGCGATCTCCGTCTGCGCCATGACCGGGCTCGCGGTGAGAATCGCGGCCAGCCCGACAGACAGACACAAAGTGTTCTTGGACATGCTCACTCCCTTTTTTTTATGCCGGGGCCTCCCCGCCCCGAGCTGGGCAAACGGTAGCATCGGGCCGGACCATTGCAACAAGAAAATGTTCATATGAACATTGAAGGGATAGTGTCGTTCCTGCAATTGAAGGGGCAACAGTATGAAATTCCATATTCTTCCTGCAATGCGGCGATAGCTTTTCAACACCTGTGGGCGTGCATTGCGTTGGGTGTGCTCATGTGAACATCATGCCAAAGCTGTTCGAAACGGCAGAGGGGATAGGGGAGGTCATGTATTTCATCGTCGTCCAGCTGATTGCCGCCATCGTGCTGCTGCTCTGGGCTGTGCGCATGGTGCGCACAGCGGTGGAGCGCGCCTATTCGGCCGAGCTCAAGCGCACGCTGGCGCGCGCGGAACGCAGTCGTATCGGCGCGGCACTGATTGGCATGGCGCTGGCCGTTGCGCTGCAGAGCTCGACGGCGGTCGCCGCGCTGGCCGCGAGTTTTGCCGGCGGGGGCCTCATGACCGTGACGACCGGCCTGGCCCTCATGCTGGGCGCCTATCTTGGCTCGGCCTTCGTTGCCAGCATCCTGTCATTCGATCTGTCGCTGTTTACATCACCCCTGATCATCATTGGCGGACTGCTCTTCCTGCGCGGCAACGACCGGCGTGCCAAGCAGGTCGGCCGCATGATCCTGGGCGTCGCCTTCGTTCTGCTTTCGCTCCAGATGGTGTCGGAGGCGACCGCACCGTGGCGGGACAGCGAAGTCCTGGAGGCGCTCGTCACCTATCTACAGGGCGATCCCTGGACCAGTTTTGCAGCGGCGGCGCTGATCACCTGGGCCTCCTATTCCTCGGTGGCCAGCGTTCTGGTCATCATCACCTTTGGTACGGCTGGCCTCATTCCCATCGAGGTGGCGGCCGCCTTCCTGCTCGGGGCCAATCTGGGCGGCACGCTGATCGCCTGGGGCATGACGCGGGGCTCGGACGTCCGGGCGAGACGCATTGCAGCCGGCGCCCTGGCGCTGCGCGGCGGTGCAGCAATCCTGTGCCTGGTGCTCCTGCAACTCGTTCATCTGGATGGTCCTGGGGCTCTGCCGGGAAATGTCGGGCAGCAGGCGAGCCTCCTGCACATCTTCTTCAACCTTGCCGTCCTGCTCATCGGCCTGCCCCTGGTATCGCTGGTCGAGGCGCTCGTGACCTGGCTGATCAGGCAGGCGCCGCCCGTCGGTCAGGCTGATGTCGCTCGGCTTCGGCGCACCGCGCTCGTGGATGATCCGCACGGAAACATCGACGCTTCCCTCACCAGCGCAACGAGAGAATTGTTGCGTATGAGTGAGTTAGTAGAGGTCATGCTGCAGCCAATCATGGAAATCGTACGCAGCGGCGATAAGGCGGCCATCCGGCGCGTCAAGGATTTGGAGCCCGAAGTCGACGCCGCCAACCGGGCAATCAAGCTGTTCCTGACCCGTCTCGACTGGGGCTCGATGGACGCCGCTCAATCCCGTCGCGCTTCCGATCTGAGCATTTTTGCCATCAGCCTCGAACAGGCCGGCGACATCGTCGCCCGCGAACTCCTGCGCGTCGCCGACCAGAAACTCGACCGGCGCATCACCTTTTCGCACCAGGGCTGGGAGGAGTTGACGGACCTCCACGCACGCGTACTGGCCAATATGCAGCTCGCCCTCAATGTCCTGGTTTCCGAGGACGCCGAATCTGCCCGCCAGCTCGTCACCGAAAAGGACGAGGTCGGCCTGATGGAGCGGCGGAGCATGGAACGGCATTTCGCCCGCTTGCGTGCCGGCGACCCAAACAGCTTTGAAACCAGCGAGCTGCACCTCGAAACCATGCATGCCTTGCGCCGCATCAACTCCCTGTTCACAGGCATTGCCTATTCGATCCTCAGCGAGCAGGGCGAATTGCTGCCAACCCGCCTTGTGAGCGACAGGGCCTGACGAAAATACGGCTCAGGAGCAGCAATATCCCGAAATGCACAGCGTAAGTCCTTGCTGCGACTGGATTTGATCATTTTGATCGGCACCCGCTTGACTCAGGCATGCAATCGATTTCATGATTTGTGGGATCGGTCCCATAAGAGACCGGCGGGGAGGACGGGAACGGGATGGCAACCATCACCGACGTGTCAAAACGCGCGGGCGTATCACGCTCCACCGTTTCACGGGTGGTGGCCGGCAATGGCTATGTTTCCGAAAGCAATCGCAAGGCCATCGAAGCGGCCATTGCCGAACTCGGCTATCGTCCGAACACCCTGGCCCAGGCCCTCCGGTCCAATCGATCCAACCTGATTGGCGCCGTTCTGGTTGACGTCGGTACGCCCTACTTCGCCAACATGATCTATGGCGTGCAGCGGGCGGTGCGCCCTGCCGGCAAGTCGCTGATCGTCTCCTCGGGCTATGCCGATCAGGACGAGGAAGCGCGTGCCATCATCGAGCTTGTCGATCGCTCCTGCGACGGCATTTTGGTTTATCTCGAACGCCCGGTGCGCGAAGACGTGGTGGACATCGTGCGCAAGGCGCGCATCCCGCTGGTTTCCATCGGCCACAATCCGTTCCCGGCCTCGCGGGGCAGGGTGATCCTCAACAATTACGAGGGGGCCCGTTCCGCCATGCGGCACCTGCTCGATCAGGGACACCGCAAGATCGTGCACCTGTCTGGCCAGGTCGAGTATGGCGATACCGTCGCCCGTATGCAGGGAATTGAAGCGGCGCTGGCGGAGCGCGCCTTGGGTCTGGGCGACATTCATATCGTCCATGGTGAATTCCACCAGAATTTCGGCTATTCGGCCACGCGCGATCTGATCGCGTCTGGCCGCGACTTTACCGCGATTTTCGCGGGTGACGACGACATGGCTGCCGGTGCCTTGCTGGCGCTCCGCGATGCGGGGCTGCGCGTGCCCGAAGATGTGTCCGTCATGGGTTTCGACGACGCCTTTCATGCCCGACACACGTGGCCGCCCCTGACCACCGTGCGTCAGCCCGTCGATATGCTCGGTGAGGCCGCTGCCTCGCTGCTGCTCAAGCTGCTCGGAGAACCCGGAACCGGTCCCCTGCAGTCGATCATCGAGACAAGCCTTGTGGTGCGGTCAAGCGTTGCCGAGCCACGTCAGCAGAGGGAGGTGGCCTGAACGCTGCATTGGCCGGCGCGGAGGAGATGCCGGTCCAGCTACAGACGGAATTTTGATCCCGCATCCAGTGTGGGATCGATCCCATAAATCGCCATTCCACGAGGAGGAGAAACAAGTGGAGGGACTTTCTATGAAGACGATCAGAGTAATGGCTCTGCTGGGTGTAGGCATGACGGCGCTGGCCGCAACCGCCCCTGCAATGGCTCAGGATGACGAAGTGATCCTGCGCCTCTTGCCCTATCACACCGACGCGATGGTGGAGAATTACAACCCCAACAACCCCACCGGCCCGCAGCAGCGCATGCGCGACTTCGCCTACGAGCCGCTCTGGATCGACAATATCTGGCACCCCGGCGAGAACGAAGAAGCCCTGGCAGTCGGCTGGGAAATTGGCGAAGACCTCAAATCCATCACCTACACGCTGCGCGAAGGCGTGAAGTGGAGCGATGGCGAGGATTTCAACGCTGACGACGTCGTCTTCAGCTTTGAATATGCCAAGGCGCACCCGGATTATCCGATGGGCATCGACGTCTTCAACGGCGAGACCGGCAACGTCACCAGCGCCGAGAAGATCGACGACTACACCGTCAAGTTCAATCTCAACGAGCCCGATGCGCTGGCCCGCTATGGCCTCAACGGCCTCTATCCGCTGCCCCAGCATATCTGGGAAAGCGTGGACGATCCCAAGAACTACCCGGCGCTCGAAGTTGTCGCCACCGGCCCCTGGACCAAGCCGCGCGGCTTTACCCGCAACGGCTTCGACCTCTGCCGCAACGAGCTGAGCCGCTACAATGCCGACAATGCCATCGACTGCCTGCGCTTCCCGCAGATGAACGGCAACGAGCAGACCGTGGCTGCCCTGTCGGCCGGCGATCTCGACTGGCTGGGCGACGGCCTCACCGATCCGGACGTGACTTTCCTGCCGCAGTCCGAGTTCAACAACTATTGGCTGCCTGCCGGTTCGGACGTGAACCTGCAGCTCAACACCACCAAGGCCCCGTTCGACAACCTCGAATTCCGCAAGGCCATGTCGGTCGCCATCGACCGCGACACCCTGCTCGAAATCTCGACCTTCGGCCTGACCACAGCCACCAAGTATCCCATCGGCACCGGCGAAATGTACAACACCTGGTACGATGAAGCGGCCCTCGAGCCATATACCTGGCTGATGCAGTACGACCCCGATGAGGCCATGGCCATGCTCGACGCAGCCGGCTTTGTCGACAAGGACGGTGACGGCTGGCGCGACAATCTCGATGGCAGCCCGATTGCCTTCGGCATTTCCATGCCTTCGGGCTGGACCGACTGGGTCAACACCGGACAGACCGTTGCCGAGAACCTGCAGGATATCGGCGTCAATGCCAGCCTCAAAACCATGGACCAGGGCGCCTGGTTTGATGGCGTGCCGGGTGGCGATTTCGACGTCTATGTCATGTGGACCAATGGTGGCCCGACCCCCTACAACCAGTATTCGCCGATGTTCAATCCGCGTCTGATGGTTGAAGGCCAGATCGACTTCCAGGCCATGCACCAGATGCAGATCCCGGAAGTCGAAGCGGCTCTCGACATTTTCAAGGGCTCTGCCGACGAGGCCACCCAGAAGGCTGCTCTCACCGACATTCACAAGGCTGTCGCCGAGAACCTGCCCACCATTTCGCTCTTCGCGAACCCCATCTGGTACGAATACTCGACCCGCCGCTTCACCGGCTGGGTGACCGAGGAAGACCAGAAGTTCCGTCCCCAGGTGCATGACGGCACGCGTGAACGCGTGTGGCACGCCCTGGCCCTGAAGCCGATCGAATAAGCGGCTTCCCCATCTGGCTGCACCCGGGCTGGTCGTTCCAGCCGGCCCGGGTGTCCAGAGCCAGAGCGTCGCGGCGGGGCTCGCCTCCCGATCTCCGCCCGGCACTTGCGCACCACGCCGACGGGGCCCGTGTTGGGCGGCGCCTCGTGCTGCATGGGCATTGAGAGGACGGAATGGTTTTCCTGTTGAGGCGGATAGCCTTTTATCTCGCGGCCTTCTTCATGGCCGTCACACTGAATTTCTTCATTCCCCGGATGATGCCGGGCGATCCATCGGCACGCATCATCGCTTCTTTCCAGGGGCGGTTGAACGAGGCTCAGGTACAGGCCATCCGCGAGGCCTATGGCGCGACGGGTTCGCTCTGGGAGCAATACCTCACCTATTTCGGCAATGTGCTGCGGTTCGATTTCGGCATCTCGACGGTGCAGTTCCCCGAACCCACGGCGTCATTGCTGTTTTACGGGGCCACATGGACTCTGGTTCTGGTTGGTCTTGCCATCTTCTTCGCCTTTGTCATCGGGTCGATGATGGGCATTCATGCCGCCTGGCATCGCGGCGGCTTCTTCGACAGTTTCTTCACGCCTATCAACGTGATGCTGAACGCCTTCACGCCGGCCATCGTGGCGCTCGTGCTGTTTTACGCCTTCTCATTGCAGCTTAAGTGGTTTCCGCTGGGCCGCGCGCATGATCCGAACCTGATGCCCGGATGGGATCTGCAGTTCATCGGCAGCGTGCTCTATCACGCCACGCTCCCCGTGCTCTCGATCTTCATCGTCAGTTTCGGCGGCTGGCACCTGGGCATGCGCAACGTGATGATCAACCTGCTCAACGAGGATTTCGTGATCCTTGCCCGCGCCAAGGGACTCAGCGATCGCCGGGTGCGCTATCGCTATGTGGCGCGCAACGCCATCATGCCGCAGATCACCGCGCTGGCGCTCTCGGTCGGCTTTCTCATTGGCGGCGCGCTGGTCACCGAGCAGGTGTTCAATTATCCCGGCCTTGGCAAGTTCACCTTCACCGCTATCCAGAGCCGCGACTACTCCTTCATCCAGGGGCAGTTGCTTCTGCTGACCATGTCGGTGCTGGTTGCCAATCTGCTCTCCGACATCGCCAATGTCATCCTCGATCCTCGTCTGAGAAAGGGCTGACCCATGGCCGACATCACCCAGACTTCCTCCATTTCGTTGACCGACCGGCTCGACCAGGAAGCGCTCAACGCCATGGCTCCAAGTCAGGCCGAGCTGATGCGCGAACTCGGCGTTCGGCCGCGGCCGGGCTGGACCAGCCGCCTGCCATCGAGCCTCGCCGCCTTTGTTACCAATCCCAAGGGTATGACCGGCGTTGTGATCCTTCTGGCGCTGGTGCTCTTTTCGATCTTCGGACCGATGATGAGCGACTACAACCCCAATCGTCGCGCCGGCAAACCCCATGTCATGCCCAGCTATGAGCATGTTCTGGGCACGACCCGCATGGGCAAGGACGTCTTTACCCAGCTCGCCTATGGCGGCCGGGTCAGTCTCGCGGTTGGCTTCGGCGCCGGCATTGCGGCGGCAATGATCGGTCTCGCGCTCGGCATTTCCGCGGGCTATTTCGGTGGCCGGACTGACGACATCATCACCTTCTTCGTGAATGTGGTTCTGGTGCTACCGGGCCTGCCACTCATCATCGTCATCGCCACAATGGTTGAACAGGCCAGTCCCCTCGTTATCGGCATGGTTCTGGCACTGACCGGCTGGGGCTGGGCCGCCCGTACCATCCGGACCCAGACCCTGTCGCTCCGTACCCGCGAATTCGTGCTTTCGGCCGAACTCATGGGTGAGAAGAAGTGGCGAATCATCCTCGTCGAAATCTTCCCCAACATGCTCAGCTTCGTCATGGGCGGCTTCGTGCTTGGCACGATCGCGGCGATCCTCGCCGAAGCCGCGCTCGAATTCATCGGCCTCGGCGATCCCAACGCCGTGACCTGGGGCACGATGCTGTTTTGGGCCCAGAACAACCTGGCGCTGCAATCTGGCGCCTGGTGGGAGATCTGGCCGCCCTGCATTGCCATCATGCTGACCGGCGCCGCGCTGGTGCTGGTCAATTTCGCCGTGGATGAAATCACCAATCCGCAATTGAAGGCCTCCCGCAAGATCGGCCGCATCAAGAAATTCCTCATGCGCAGGGGGAGAAGCGCCGATGTCTTCTGAACGGGCCCTGATCGAGGTGAGAAACCTCACCGTAGACTATGTGGGCGAACATTCCGTTGCTCGCGCCGTCAACGGCATCGACTTCGATATCCGCGAGGGCGAGGCTTTCGGCCTTGCCGGCGAAAGCGGCTGCGGCAAGTCCACCGTGGCCTTTGCTCTTGCCCGTCTTACCCGCCTCCCGGGCCTTGTCTCGGGCGGCCAGGTGCGGCTCAATGGCGAGGACGTGCTGAAATTCGACAAGGCGCGTTTGAAGGCCTATCGCTGGAACGAGGTAAGCTTCGTCTTCCAGTCGGCCATGAATGCGCTCAACCCGGTGATCCCGGTATCCGAGCAGATCATGGACGTGATCGAGACGCATGAGCCGAACCTGGGCAAGGACGGCGCCCGCGCCCGCGCAGTGGAACTTTTCGAACTGGTGGGCATCCCGCCCAAGCGCCTCGACGACTTCCCGCACCAGTTTTCCGGTGGCATGCGCCAGCGCATCTGCATCGCCATCGCCCTCGCCCTCAAACCCAAGCTCATCATCATGGACGAGCCGACCACGGCGCTGGACGTGGTGGTGCAGCGCGACATCATCGAGCAGATCGTCGACCTCAAGAATCGCCTTGGCTTCTCGGTGCTGTTCATCACCCACGATCTTGGACTGATGATCGAATTCTGTGACCGCATCGGCGTCATGTATTCGGGTGAACTGGTCGAGGTGGCGCCGGCCGAGGCGATCCTCACCGCGCCGCAACATCCCTACACGCGGGCACTCGGGAACAGCTTTCCGCCGCTGACCGGGCCGCGCGTCCGCATGGAAGGCATTGCCGGCACGCCGCCTGACCTCCGTTCGCTACCGCAGGGCTGCCGCTTCGCACCGCGCTGCCCTCACGCCATGGACGTCTGCCGTAGCGACGCTCCCGAACTGCGCTTTTACCCCGAACACCGGAGCCAGGCCGCATGTCACTTGCTGAACTAGAACGGGTCGGCTCCGCCTCGGTCGCCGAGGCGCCGATCCTTGAAATGGACACTGTCGACAAGGAATTCGTGCTTGGAGGGGCATTCCTTAATCAGAGTTTTCTCAAGGCCCTTTCAGGGGTTTCGCTGCAATTGACCCGGGGCAGGGCGCTGGCCCTGGTCGGCGAATCCGGTTCCGGCAAATCCACCTGCGCTCGCATGCTCGCGGGTGCCTACCAGCCAACGTCAGGCGCCATCCGCTATCGCGGTCAGGACATTTCCAGCTTTCACGGTACCCGCATGCAGCAATATCGCTCGCAGGTACAGATGGTGTTCCAGGACCCGTTTGGTTCGCTCAATCCCACCCAGTCGATCGGCTATCACCTCGAGCGCCCCATTCGCCTGCATCGTCCTGATCTCAAGGGTCCGGCCGTCGAGGCCGAAATGCTGGCCCTGCTCGAGCGCGTCGGTCTTCGGCCCGCGGCCGACTATCTGAAGCGCCGCCCGCATGAATTGTCCGGCGGCCAGCGCCAACGCGTCGCCATCGCAAGGGCCCTGTCGGTGCAGCCCGATGTGCTGCTGGCGGACGAACCGACCTCGATGCTCGATGTGTCGGTGCGCCTCGGCATCCTTAACCTGCTCGAGGATCTCAAGCGCGACCGGGATCTGGCGGCCCTTTACATTACCCACGACATCGCCACGGCGCGCTACTTCGCCGAGGACGCGGCAGTCATGTATGCTGGGCATCTGGTGGAGCAGGGGCCCAGCCAGAAGATTACCGACAACCCGCGTCACCCCTATACCCAGCTGCTGATCGAATCCGTACCCAATCAGGCCCGCAAGATCGAGACGGGCAAACCGCGCCGCGCCGTCGATATCCCGCTCTGGACCCGCGACAGCAAAGGGTGTCCTTTCGTCTCGCGGTGTCCTAGGGCAACGTCGATCTGCAAGGAAGTGATGCCGGGGGCGACAGCAGTGGGACCGGGTCATATGGTGCGGTGTCACAATCTGTGAGCTTGCAGTTGGAGTAGCTGATGTGGTGCCGTTAGCGCCCAGTGCGACGGACAGATATTGAAAGCGCGAATAAGGCTGAACGGAACCTTGCCGTTTGGACTATAGGGCTGTGTGTCGAGACAACGAGCCAGCTTCCTGCAAATCGCCTGTAGCTGAAAAAGATCTGACCGGTTGGCGACCAAGCTTGTCAGGGTGAAATGGGACGCCAGGAACTTGAGTTCGGCGAATGAACCGCCCGAGTGTTGCCTATCGACGATTGGTCTTTTCGTGTTGAGGAAGCGATTTGAGGAGTGCCGACAACCGACTGCCGGCTCTGCGGGGGCATCGATGCCTGCGCTGCAGCGTCTCATATGCCCGAGCTTGAGGCCAGCGATCTCGCGCGATTGATCCCGTTTCTGCAAGCTAGAGCCAGGCCGAGCTCTGCCCGCTGCAGCAATATCCCGCGCCCGGGCCGCCCACTTGGCAAGCCCGCTCTAGACCGAGCACCTGCTGGAAGTCCTGGTGCCGCCCGAGGCGGTGCGCTGCACCAGTTTGGTCACGCGGTCATGGCCGTGCATCTGGGACGGACAGTCAGCGCGTTCTCGGTCCTGGCCGGCGTCGGCCATGAAGGAAAACGGAGGTTGATCCGTCCCAAGTCGTGGTGACCGCCCAGGCCATCGCGGACGATATCCGAATCCTGCTGGCCGGACGGGCCGCCGATACCCTTGTCGGCTCCGGTCCCAACATCGGGGCGCGTTCTGACCTCGCCCGGGCGGCCCAGTGCATTCACGAGGCCTATTTCGAGCCCTTCATCCGGCAATGGGCTGGGCAGGCCGCCGAGTCCCGTGCCGCGGGTCTGGTTGGCAGTGTCATCGGTCATCCGCACCTCGGGACAACGTCCCTGTGCAGACTTAATTGTCCCATCCGCCTTGATGCGATCCATCTTAAATGGATCCTCAGCCGGTTCTATGTGCCGGGGCAGCCGTCGGATTATCCGGCAGGGTAAGTCCCCCGACCTGTCGTACCCACGCAAAATACGAGAAAGTGCCTCGTTCTACTTCGAGACTCCGTTGTATTCCAAATTCCGCGGCATGTGGTGCAAGGCAGCAATACTTAAGCGCAGCGAGGTCCCCCCAATATGGTGAGGTGTCATACCCTCTGGGACTGGGGCGGTCATGGCGCGTTCTGTTGTCTGGTCTGCGTCGCTGTTCGTGGGGAGCACAGAAAGCCGATGATGACGCAGGTCACGGCAAAGGTCGTGGTCAGGGTCAGGATGCCGAACATGGCGTTGGTCAGGCCCATGATGACAAAGCCAGTGACCAGCGTGACAGCAAGCACGATGGTGAAGGCCCGATGCCCTGACGGCGGCGCGCGCAGGGCTTCGACAACGGGCGCCAGTACGAAGAGCAGATAAGCCGCCAGTCCGAAAAGGCCCCCACTGGCTGCCATGTCGGCCAAGTCATTGTGCAGATGTGGCGTACCCGAGAAAGTCCCGTCGACGAGCCGGTTGGCAACCTCGGTAAAGACGAGAGGGCCATGACCAAAAATCGGGGCTTCCAGAAACGCTCGGAAGGCGCCCAGATACATTTGCAGGCGCAACCCGGTCGTGTAGTCGGCTGGGGCCCCCGTCGCCATGTCGATGATGTTGGTCAGCACTCGCTGGACCCCCGACAGCTGGTTGGCACCGAGTGCCAGCGCCACAGCTGCCACGACGACGACTGCCAGCGAGCCCGCCAGAACAAGACGTCGCGGCACCAGCCTGACCAATGCTGCGGTCAGCGCTACAACTGCAAACATTGCGACCACGGCTATCACGGCGCCACGTGCCCCCGACAGCAGCACCGGCACGACGGCAACTAAGGGAGCGAGAAAGTAGATCGCTTTTCCCTTGCCACGATTGCCGATCACCCCGACAAGCCCGGCGAAGCCAACCATCAGGGCGGTGTCTGCAAAGTGGATCTGGTTGGCCACGAGCGTACCCGCCCGGGCGGTGCCGGTGGTTTGCACTTCGACTAGGGCCATCACCGCCGCGCCGCCAACGCCCGTAAACGCCAAGAGCCCGATGAGGTCGGAGTACGACTCTTGGTCGGTATCGCCAAGCAGCACGACGAGGGGAAGGATCGCGAGCATAGGCGCGAAGAAAAGTAGACCCGCCAAGCCGGATAGACCCGCACTGACGACATAGGCAATGCCCACGAGGGCCAATCCAAGAAGCGGCATCCAGACGATGGGTCGGGAATAATTCGCGATTGCACGCGGCCAGACCAGCAACAGGGCAACGGCACTAGTCGCCAGGAAGATCGTATTGCTCGCTTCCGGTGCAACCGGTGCAACGGCCAGGGTGGCGATGATCGAAAGGGTTGGGATCGTTGGAGGAATGCTGTCACTCATGCCATCTCAATTATCTGGGCCGCTACTGCGGCGCAAGTTTGGCTGCTAGGCCGTTCGTGCCTCCCAACTCCGCTGGCCAAAAGGGGCGGCAAAAGAGCCACACTGCCGGCGAGTTTGTACATTCTTCATTGCCGGACTCTAGATTGCTGGGGTAGTTTGCCATCCACGGGCGTTTCGGCTTTGGACGGCGTTGCGTTTTCTTATGTCAGCGTAGTGTGGTCATGCCGAGCCGGAGTTCCAGAGCAAAAAGCGCGAGGGGGACTTTGCGATGAAGCCCAGCTTGCGTTCGCACCTGCTGGGAACGATGTTCCTGGTGGCTGCCTCGGCCGCCGGATTGCCGGCTAATGCCCAAGGCCTGCTGCCGCAGGACTTCTTTTCCGCGCCGATTGATCCCGCAGCCCGAACTGCCATCGAGGCGGACGAACTGATCTTTGATTCCGCCCAGAATGTCATCCGCGCCAGTGGCGACGTCGTGCTGCGCGTAAGTGGCTACGTTCTGACAGGACGAGAGCTGGTCTATCGCCGTTCCGAAGGAGAGATGGAACTGATCGGGGACGCGACCGTCACCGATCCGGCCGGGAATGTATCGCGAAGCGAGACGCTGAAACTAACCGGCGGATTGCAGAGAGCGGTCCTGAACAGCATGACCGTGACGGCCCATGACGGCTCTCGTATCACCGCTGACAGCGCCGAGTTCGACCAGGTCCTCAATTCCATCCTCACCGATGCCCAGTATGCCCCCTGTGGCGACTGCGTCGGCCCTCAGGGCCAACGCATCGGCTGGTCGATCAGTGCTGCCCGAATCGTCCAGAACGCCGAGGATAACTCGATCACCCTCGAGCAGCCTTCGATCGCGTTGCTGGGGATTCCCGTTGCCTGGTTGCCTTACCTCTGGCTCCCCGACATGAGCAATGATGCGCTCGACAGCATCCCGAGGCCCAGCCTGGGCTATACTGACGAAATTGGAGCGAAGGTCGAAGTGCCGGTTATGGTCTATTCGGCCCGAAACACCAGCGTCATACTCTCGCCCACTCTTGTGAGCCGCCAAGGCTTCCTGATGGGTGCGGAGTGGATCCAGCGCTTTGACCGCGGCTCGTTCAGCATCAAGGCGTCGGGCCTTTATCAGTTCGACAAGATGGCCTTCGCCTTCGCCGATGCGCAGCGCGACTGGCGTGGTGCAATCCAGGCCTCGGGGGAATTCAAACCGGTCGAGGAATGGACCGTCGGTGCTGCCTATTCGGTGTTCACCGACAGCGCCTATTTTGCCAACTATCTGCTCGATCCCAGGCGGTCCGCAGTCAACGAAATCTATGCCACGCATCTCACCTCAGACACATATGTCGACGCGCGGCTCCAAGAGTTCAATTTGCTTGGCAACAATACCCAGCAAATTCGGGATGAGCAGGGGATGGCGTTGCCCAACCTGCGGGTGGCTCGCACCTTCAGCCTGCCCGAGCAGGGCGGTCGTGTGGAAGTCGAGGGCCGGCTCCTCAATATTTCCCGCAAGGCAGACTCTGCGAGCACCATCAACGGCGTGCCCTATGACTACGGCTATGCGGGCAATCGCGTTCACGGCATGGCGCAAGCCAGCTGGCAGAACCAGTGGATTGCCGGCGGAGCAGTGATTACGCCGTTCGTGGGCCTTCGGCTAGACGCAGCCGCCTATGATGGCAACAGCAATCTAGCCTCGGCGCCCTCTGACCAAACGCTGCTGGGTGCCACGCCCATCGCCGCGTTCGACGTCCGTTACCCCCTGGCTGCCTATGGCAACGGCGTCACCCACCTGATCGAACCAATTGGTCAGATTGTCTATCGCGGCGCGTCCACAACTGCTCCGGGGATCACCAATGAGGATTCGCAAAGCGTGATCTTCGACGACACCAATGTCTTCAGCTACAATCGCTTCACTGGAATTGACCGGGAGGAGACCGGGCTGCGTGCCAATGTGGGCGGTCGCTATCTTGCGACACTGGAAGACGGGAGTTATCTCGAGCTTGTCGGTGGTCAGTCCTTCCAGTTGGCAGGGACCAACGCCTTCTCAGTACCCAACCGTCAGCAAGTCGGTGTCGGCTCCGGACTTGAAAATGCGGCTTCCTATACGGTCCTGGGCGCATATGGCGCGCTGGCTGATGCAATTACTGCCGGCGCCAAGGTGCAGATCGATACTGCTACACTGGGCCTGAGCCGGGCCGGGCTGGGCGTCAACTACAGCCAGGATGGGTGGTCTGGAGCGGTGAATTATGGCTATGCCCGGGCCACGCCGCTGACTGGCAATATTCGCGACATGCACGAAATAGGCGCGGAAATTTCAGTCCCTGTATTTGAATACTGGTCTATTTCGGGCAGCGGCTATTGGGACATCAATGCTGGCAGCTTCCTGCAAGTCGGGGGCGGGGTTGGCTACAATGACGGCTACCTGGCAATTTCCGCGGGCGTGTCCCGGACCGGGCCCACGCACACTGTCCCCAACGACTTGCGTGCGACAGCTTCCTTCAAGTTGATGGCACCGGCTGGCCTTGAACTGGGCTATTCGGGCGCGGTTCCAGTCGCAAACTGGTTGCAATAGGAGCGGGCGCATGATCGGCAGGAAAACGCTGGCTACCCTCAGTTTCGCCATCGCAACATCCGCGCTTAGCGCCTGCTCAAGCTTTGCCCCCGTGTATGGCACTAACTCCGCTGCCGCCGATGGCACCGCAATGCGGTTCAATTTCGCGCCGCCGGACAGTCGTATTGAGCAGGTTATCCTCGACCGGCTCAAGGTTGCTTTCCCTGGTGCTGCGTCGCCACAGGATCCGTTCCTTGATGTCACTGCCGAGGTTAGCAACCTGCCCGGGTCGGTGTCCAATGCCTTTACGGTAGCTCGTCCCGCCAATATCCGGATTTCGGCAAAGGTCACTGTAACGCGTGATGAACAGGAGATCTTCACCGCGACGCGATTCAACGACACCGCCTATCAAGGCGGGAAGCTGACGCCAGTCGACCTGGAGTCCGCTCGAGGTATAGAAGATTCTGCGGCCCGTAGCGTGGCCGAGTCGCTCCGTGCCGCCATTCTTGCCGGTTACGGTTCGACCTTGCCCACTACGATGCGCTAGCGGCCTGCCGCCGTTTTTCGGGACGCGACTTGGCCGCTCTCGCGGGCGGCACCCGCTTCGCCCCACAGCACCAGGGCAAGGATCGGCACATAGGCCAATGCCACCAGCGGCCACGAAAATGCCGGCTGGTTCTCAGCAAAGACCGCCAAGGGTACACACCATAGCCCTGTGATGACCGAATAGAGCATGGTCACGCGCCGGTGCCCCCAGCGGCGTGACAGTTGTTGATATGCGTGGCGTCGGTGCGCCCGCCAGGGACGTTCACCACGGGCGGTCCGCCGCACTACGGTGAGAGTCGCATCTGCGACGAAAGTTGCTGGCAGGATCAGCCAGGCCGCATAGCTGATTTCGTCACCCGCCGTCGTATAGAGGGCGATGGCAAAAATGATCAGGGCCAACGCATTGGATCCCGCATCACCCATGAAGATGCGGGCGGGCGGCCAGTTGAGCAGCAGGAACCCGGCGGTGGCGGCTATTGTGCAAGCCAGCAAGATCAGGAGTGGTTCTTCGAAAGGGCCACCAGTGCTCAGCCATATTACGCCTGCCCCAGCGAGTACGAGAATGGCATGGCTAGCAGCAATGCCGTCGATGCCGTCCATGAAGTTGAAAAGATTGATCCACCATAGCCCGGCAAACAGCATAGCCAGGGCCAACAGCCAGCCCGACAATTGCAGGCCCCCCGCGAGCTCCAGCGGGACCAGGGGCGAGGCCGTCCAGAGCAACAGGCCTAGGACAAGTCCTTGCACTGGGAAGCGCAGGGCAGGGGAGAGGTCCAGCAGGTCATCGCCAAATCCCAGCAACGCGATGGCCAGCGTAAGGCCGGCCACCGGCCAGAGTTCACCGGCGCCGGATAGGGCAAGTAGCGCCGCCGACACCACGATCGCCAATGCAACCGCAATGCCGCCTCCGCGCGGCGTTGGCGCCACGTGTGAAGAGCGTTCATTTGGCGCCTGCACCAGCCCCAGCTGAGGTGCCAGCCGGCGAACGAGCGCGGTTCCGACAGAGCTGGCGAGGCCTGCTCCCAGGATCAGGGCAAGACCCAGAATAGTCTGCACGGTATCAGGTCCTTCAAGCATCCGCGCGATCGCTGAACCAGAGCGCGACGTCGCGCAGGCCGTCGTCGCTCGACTGTGGCGGGGTCCAGCCCAAGAGTCGCGTGTTTTCCGTCAGGTCAACCTCGAGGGTGCCGAACAGCCTGTCGAACTGCGGGCGGCGTGACAGCAGGCTGGCCGCCGTGCCAAGGAGTGGGAAGGGAAAGGCAAACAGCCTGGCTGGCCTACCCATATGTCGTCCCAGCGTCGTCAGCAGTTCCGACGTGGATAACCCCCGCGCGTCGGCCGCATAAAAGGTGCCGCCGGAAGCTGCCGGATGCACAAGACAGGTTACGATCAAGTCCACCAGGTTGACGATCGAAACCATGCTGCGACTGTTTCTGACCCCCGCCAGAGGCAACGGGATGCCCCTTCTGAGCCAGCCGAGCAGGCTGAGGAAATTGCCTTTCACCCCAGGGCCATACACCAGAACAGGACGGATAATGACGACCTCCATGCCGGTACGCTGGGCAATCTCCCATAGGGCAAGTTCGGCTTCATGCTTTGAGATGCCATAGGGGTCGACTGGTGCCGGTTTCTGGTCCGGACTATAGGGTCTGCCCGGCTCAGTCCCTTCGCCATTGACCTTGACCGAACTGAGGAAAACGAAACGCTTGATCCCGTCAGCGGCCGCGCGCTCTGCGAGCGCTACAGTTCCGTCGACATTGGTGCGGCGAAACTCCGCCAAGGGATCGGCAGATTCGTCGTGCATCACATGGACGCGCGCTGCACAGTGAACGATGGCATCGAACCCGCCCAGCGAGGGCGGTGCGTCGCTGCCGATCGTGCCGACGGCGAGGATATTGTCATCGCCGGGCTCCGCCAAATGACGAATCGCCGCCACTGGCTCCATGCCTTGCATGGATGTCAGTTTCGCGATCAGATTCTTGCCGACGAAGCCGGTGCCGCCGGTGACAAGGACGCGCATGAACTAAAGCCTTTCGCGGCCGGGTATCAGCCGGTTGAACAGGGCAATGGCAAAGTGGGACGCCGTAAAGACCAGAGCGCCCAGGCCCAATGGGCGGCCGCCTTCGAACTTGTATTGGCTGAGAACGAAATGGTGCCGTTTGACCATCTGCAGCTTCTTGCCAGAGATCTGCGTAGGCGAGATGCGATAGCCGAGCAGAGGATGCCGGATCTTGATGCTCCCTCCCAATATTTCGTGGCACTTGAGCCAGCAATCCAGATCCTCGCGCGCCTTGTATCGCAGATCCTCGTTGAACGGCACCTGGCGGATGACATCCGCGGCAACCACGACGCTCGATGTCGGGGTTTGGTAGCTGATCAATTGCGAAGCGAAGCTGATACGGTCGACCGAAATCTCGCCGATCGGCGGAAACGACAGGTCTTTCTCGTCAAAGAAGTCCAGCATCTGTGTGCTGCAGAATTTCGCGCCGGTCTCGCCCAGCGCTTCGATCTGCAGGCTGAGCTTGCGGGGGTGCCAGATGTCGTCGGCATCGAGGAAGGCAATCCATTCGCCCTTGGCCTGTTGCACCCCGATATTCCGCGGGCCGGCCGGGGCACCGAAATTGCGCGGCAACCGTATGAGGCGAACCCGTGGGTCGCGCTGCGAGAATTCTTCGACAACAGTGGCCGTATTGTCGGTCGAGCCGTCATCCAGGACCAGCATCTCTAAATGGTCGTAGTCTTGGTCGAGGGCCGACTGGATCGTCGCGCCAATCACCCCGGCTGCATTATATGCTGGCGTGATGATGGAAATCAGGGGCCGCTTGTTGGATGGGGTCGTCATGCCTGCCTCGCTGCGGAGAAGGCCGCAACCATCATGTGAAAACTGTGGTGCTCCCCTCCGACCGCTTCGATCGTCGAAGCATCCTGGACGCGCACCGGTGAATGGGAGCCTCCTATGCCAAAGGCTGCCAGTCTTGCAGGGTCGATAGTGTTGTGAAGGTGAACGCCGCGAATGAAAAGCTCGGGACGACGCGATGGTGTCAAGCCTGGGAGGCCCAGCTCCGCGCGACTGGCCGCTAGGCTCTCCAGGATGTGCTGCGGGCGCGGCACGACGCGCCCGGTGCTCAGATCAACATCATACGCGGCCCTGACTTCGATCTGGCCATAGATGCTGTGCATGTTGGACTGAGCCAATAGTCCAAACTTGTTGAACACAGCTTCCGACAGCAGACCAAGCGAGCCCGACCGAGCGATCTTGGCAATAGCCCCGCCCGTCGGAAGGCCGAAAGCGGCGCGTTGTTCGATCCCCTTGTCCAGCACCCGATATGAGAAACGTGCCGGCCGGGCTGTCACCAGCATATCGGCGGTGCCTTGTGGAAGGGTTTCAAGCCAGTAGCCGCCCGGACCGCGCTTCACTGCGATGGGGTCAGCGGATGGATGCTGCTGCCTGTCAATCTGACCGAGGTAGGCAATCACGTGATCCGAAGCCGTTCCGCGGAACCCGTAGTCTTCGTCTAGAGAGCGCTCCAGCAAAGCTGGTGTGTCGAGGGCTCCTGCGCAAATCCAGAGCCGGGATGCGGTGAACACGCCGCCATCGGTCCGCACAGTGGCGGACCGTGCGTCGAATGTGATGCCGCTCGCCGTCAGCGGCGCCAGTTCAAGCTTACCCTCCCGTTCCGCCAGCAATTGCGGCCACCACTTTGCAGGACGGATCGGACTTTTGGGGATGAAAAGCCAACGCGATCCATAGCGTCCGTCCACAGCCGTGCCAGGATAGAACCGCGCGAACAACTCCTCGAATGTGGATTGTCGTCCAGAGGCGAAAGCGGCACGGGCGCCGAAAGGGATGACGCCATGCCAGAAATTTCCCAGGCCCCCCAGCCCATTGGTGGCGCAGGGCACGGTCAAGCCATCGTCATAAAAGCGAGGACGAACGGCGTCCCCCTCGGTGAGGACGAGGATGCGGCGGCCAGTCGGCAGCCCCATGACGGTGGCAAGGCCGGACAGGCCAGACCCGATTACGATATCGTCGTAAGCCATAGGCGATTACTCAAATAGAGGTATCCATACCAGCGCCATCCCAAGGCGCGCAGTAGCACGTCCAGTGGTCGCAGCAGGCAGGGCCAGGGTGAAGTCAGGCGCTGGAGCATGCCGTAAAGGGCGAAGCTCCATTGCTCGATCTGGCTGGAAAAGGGTCGTTCGATCGCTCTGAACAGCGATGTATGGAATTGTTGCGGCAGGTTGGGGGCCGCGATCAATGCCGCGATCTGGTCAAGGCTGGTGGCCATCGTCACCCCGCCGGGCAAAGCAGCTTCATCCTTGAAGACCACCCCTATGGCGACGATACGCGCGCCAATCTGCTCTCGCGAAGCCTCCTCACATGCCAATTTGATGCGCGGATAGGCAAAGCATCTTGTCACCGCTGCGACATTGGCGGTGGCGGTGGTGAAATAAGCGAATTCGCGCGCCTCGCTTGCCGCCAGCCGGGCAAAAAGGGCCAGGTTGTCCTGCATTTGGCGCGAGTACGAAAATATCCAAACCTTATCATCTATCCGGAACTCAAATCCAGCGACGTCGGTATGGCCGATGGCAGTAATGCCCGCAAGGCGGGGGTCGCTGGACAGGTCACGCCAGACCTTGGAGTTCCTGCCGATGATGATCGTGCGCGCCGGTTCCGACATGCTAGGAACGCTCGATAATGCGGGCTGGGACACCCACTGCCGTAGCCCCGGGCGGGACAGACTGCAGAACCACCGCATTGGCGCCGACAGAACAGCCACGGCCCAGCGTAATCCCCCCTAGTACCTTGGCACCGGCGCCGATTGTCACACCGTCTTCCACGACGGGACGCTTTTCGAGATTGTATCCGAAGTCCGCGGTCACTGCCCCAAGCGTCACCTGATGGAAGATCGTGACATTGGTACCGATCGCGCGGGCACCAAGGATGGTGCCGATCGTGTGTGGCAGAACCAGTCCGCCAGCAATCGGGAGGCTGCTTGGCACCTCAATGCCGAACAGCACAAAGTTGAGCAGGCTGACCAGTTTTGCGATCGGCCCCAGGCGTCGGCAATGCAAGGCCCCCGCCGTGCGCACCAGAACTGTGGGCAGAAACCTCGGGGAAAACAGGTTCCAGGGGCGCAGCGAACGACCCGGCCGGCCGGACAGCAGCATGAGCTGGTCCCAATCCGCCCGGACAAGCTGCCCGAGGCCTTGTGTGCTTGAACTCATGCCTTCGACCTATTCATGTACGCGAATATCGCCGCCGCATAGACGAGCGAAAACTGGGGCGCCGACAGGTAGTACTGAAAGACAAAAACCAGCGGAACGAACAGCACGACAGTGATGGTCAGACGGTCGGTCGGCGCCGCGAGGATCATGCGCCGTGTGGACAGCACGACAAATGGCACAGCCAGAATGCCCGCCTGGTACAACAACACGCCATAGCCACTCGGAATGCCAACGGTACTCAGATCGAGCAGGAAAGGATATCGCTCCAGGAACTGCTCTCGCGCGACGTTCCAAGTGTCAAAGGACAACCCGTGCGGGTACATCAGGTCCAGCGCGATTTCCCAGGCGCCGACCAACGAACCACCAATGCGGATATTGGTGCTATAGTCACTCAGGAAGAGAGCCAGGGGATTGTCGAGCGCGATGCCCAGTAGCGTGAGGGCCCTGTTGCCGTCAGCCATTTGCAGCACGATGTTGCCGACATCCATGGCCACTAGGCCGGCGGCCACCATCACCAGAAAGAGAGTTGTGCGCGGCAGGTAAATGACCATGGCCGCGACAATGGCGAGTCCAACAGTCAACAGGCCACTCGCCGAGCGGGCCAGAAACACGACGTCTATAAGACACAGGATGATTGCCCAGCGATGCCGACCTAGAAAGGCAATGCTGGCAGCCAGTAGGAGCATGTGGAAGGCGTGGTGAGTGGGTTCCGGGGCCAGCCCGATAGCGCCGCGCCCGGATGCCGCGATATCGATGGCAGCTTCGCCCCACACGCCAAGCAGTCCGGTTAGAAAGGTTGGATCAATCAGGGCCTGGGTCATGGAAATCCAGAACCAGACCACGATCGATCCAGCCACCAGCTTGGCGACGAGGTCGCGGTGCTGGCCCAGAAGCGTGACGCAGGCGCCGGTAATCACCAGCGGGCTGACGTAAATCAGCAGATACTTGTATTCCTGTACGTCCGGATACGGCAGGCAGGTGATGGCAAACAGGACTAAGCCGACGATGGCAAGGCCCACTAAGTTGGCCGAGTCGGTCCAGCGCATTTGTCGCAACCCGCTAAAGCCAGTCGACAACAGGACAAGGAGCGAAAGGATCAGGCTGTAGGGCTGGGTATAACTGCCGAGCGGCAGGATCTGCACATAGGGAAACGTCACCGAAAGCACGGTAAAGAAGAGCAGTCCGGTGCGGGCGGCCGCAGCAGCCGATCGCCACTGACCAGCGTCCAGATCAGGATGCAGCATGGCGTCCGACATTCATCCATCTCCAAAGGAGCCCCGCCTGCAGTCCCCGCGCCACGAGCACGGATGCTACAAACCATTCAAGAGAAAGGCTGAGCATCCAGGCCAGGGCGAACAAGCCCGCCTGCGTTCCTGCAGCCACGATACTCGCCGCCAATATTTCGCGCTCTCGATCATGCGCAAGAAGGTGAAATTCCAGAAGGCCGAAGATCTGCGTAAAGCACACCGCCCCGCCCAGTGCAACTAGTTGCCAATCGAGTTGGTACTTCGAAAAGAAGCCGGGTGGAAGATCGAGCCACATAGCCGCCAATAGGCCCACAGTTACCGCCACCGACAGCGCGGCCATGCCGTAGAGGGGCTTGCGTACACTTTCAATCCTGCCCCCGGATGCCTCGGATCTGTGGGCCGACTTGATGACGCGCGGACCAGCACGCTGGGCGAAGATACCGACCACGATCTGACCTACCTGGAACATCAAGGCGATGATACCATAACTGCCGGCGGCTGCTGCGCCCAGGGCCAGGCCGACTGCCCCGCGATCGAGCAACTGCGTGGACGAGGACAGCAGATAGGAGAGGTAGAGCTTTCCCCCGCCTGTCTTAAGCACCTCGTCGCCGGCAGCCGCAGGCGCTGCCTGCGGCTGGTTGTGATCGGCAAGGATGCGCCGCAGGCTGACGGACACCGGAATCAGCGAAGTAATGGCCGCGATCAGATCGCCTGCAAGCGCCCCCTGCCATCCGAACAACCAACCAGCCGTACAGGCAAGCAGGATTGCCGATCCGTTTCTGACGAGGTTGAAGGTCTGCAGCGCTGAAGAGTTCTCCGCAGCCCGCAACAGGGACGCCGCAAGGGCCAGGTAGGATGTACACAGGCCGATGCCGCACCCGACGATGGCTGTCAGATAGGGGGCGTCAACGCGCAAGAGCACGAGCACGAGCGTTGTGACCACGACACCAGCGAGAAACCGCAAGCCAAGTTTGGCCGCAATCAGTCGTACGCTGTCGATGATGCGGCGGTGCTCGCCGGCCAACCAGAGACGGGGGTAATATTTCGTCGTGCCTTCAATCTGACCGAAGCTCAGCAAGGTCCCGCTGAGCAGGGCAACGCCCGCAACGGAGACATAGGTCCCCAAGTCGGCTGGCGACATGATCTGCGCCAGTGCCATAACCTTTGCAAAGCCAAGGCCGGACGCCACCAGCATCCAGAAAAAATACTGTCTCAAGTCATCTGCCAGTACGTCGACCATCCATAGTTTCTTGATGAACTGCTTCACGCTGTCTTCACCCAGGCAAGCCGCTCAGCGCGTATGGCGCGAACAAGTGCGTCCATGTTTGCATCGTCGAAAAGAGTTGCCGACGGCTGTGGGTCTCCCGGATAGGCATGGGCGCCGAAGGCGACGAGTTCGGCGATATTCGCAACGGCGTTGTCTGACGGTCGATACGTCTCGGCATCGTTTAGTGCGGCTGCCAATTCCGCGTGCGAGTTGACGGGAAGACTGCCGGTAAAGTGCCGGTAGAAGACATCCCCCGCGACGATCACCTTCCGGCCGAGCAACAGCCCATCCATGCCCATGCTGCTTGAAATGGTCACAAGCGGACCGCAGCGTTTGATGAGTTCACGTCCGCTTTGGCGCCCGTGAATGAAGCGCAGATTGCCATAGCGCCGCTTGAGAGCCCGCCAGGGCCGGGTGCCCAAGGCGCCAAACTGATTTGGATGTTCCTTGACCCAGAGATGGCTGTCGCTGGGAAGTGCCTTGAGGATGGTCTCGACCATTGAAAGCTGGTTTACAACTTCTGGCGCAAAGTAGAGTAGCGAGGCCTCCGGCTCGTATTGCAGCGGGTAAACCACGTCTCGATCCGAGCCTGGTCCAGGCATTTCGTCATAAACGGATCGGGGCGTCAGCAGATAGCTCATGTAGGCGCGATGCTCTGAGACGGAACCGGCCGCCATATAGTCGCTGCCCCGTGGGAAGATGGCCCGCTTGTAAAGCGCCCGCAAGAGCCGCACGACTTGAATGCCGACACTGGCCAGCCCTGGCCGGAGCACCAGCGGACGCTCACCGCGCCGCTGTTGCAGGTAGTCGGTCTTGGTCTTGGCCTTGGTGGCAAAGGCATGGTGATAAGCTGGTCCCGCCCGGTCGCCGATCACGCCACGAACGTAGGTCCCGACGGTGTTGCGCAGCACTTCGCTGTTTTGCGGGCCATCCGTGCGGGGCGTTGGCCTCGAGATGACGCTGCTATCGGCAAAATAGAAGTGATCAGGAAAATAAGTGTTTGCCCATAGCAGCGGGCGTGTTCCCGTCTTCCGGCAAAAATAGAAAATGATGTGGGTCACGAACAGTGCCACCGGTTCGCTGACAAACGCGTGATACTGGCGTTCGGCGAAAAGGGCCTCGACGGCCGCAAACACGATGGCGGCGACCCGTTCGCGCTTACCAGCAGGCAGGTCGGGAAGATTACGGTCCGAGTACATGGCCGACCAGCTGAAGCCCGTGACAGCCCGGAAGTCGTCCGGCTCACGCCATGATCGGGCTTGGTCCCCGTGCCACGTGTCGCGGACCACCGCCTCCAAGTTGAGAACCACCTTGCCGCCCAGCGCCTCGACGTGCCGAGCCTCCCGATCCGACTGGACGATATGAAAATAATCGGCCTCGCCATCCAGAGCACCCAGACGCGGAAGCAAATTCGAAAGATAGGAACGGGAAAGGCAAAGGACGTTCTGGCGCATGTTCTGGTCTGTGGCTTGCCGAGGTTTTCAACCTTCGTACAGGAGCAGGGTCAGATCGAAAATAACGAAATAGGGGACTTTCCAAACCCGGCTGACGGATTGGCTCTCCGCGGTGAAGGAAATGGTGAAATCGCCGACCGACTCCACAGGCAGCACATATCTGCCATTGTTCAGAAATTCGCTGGCCGGCCGCGTCAGCGTCCTGCCTTCGGCAGTTATCGAGATCGACAGGGGCAGCCGGTCGCCCAATGGATGTTCGCGGAACTCGACACGGTGGATGTACTCTTCGCGCGGATTGGCAATGGTAACGCTCATCGGCGCGGCCCAGGTTGCACGGTCTTCCGGCCACACGAACGTGGCCTGGATTTGGCCGGCGGGCCACGGAACTTCAACAATTGACAGTCCAGGCGAGTAGGCTTTTTCCAGATTCTGCCACTGGCGCTTTTGCGATGGCATGGTCAGTGGCGCGCCGTCAGCGGTGCGCAAGATGAGCGGCGAGCTGCCGGCATTGGTGTAGTTGGCATCGACTAGCATGCCATAGCCGCCTTCTAGCTCGCGGTAATGCCTGTTGCTGTCCGCGATCAGCGCCAGGCGGTCAGGCCCTTGGACGCTCGGCGGTACCAACAGGACGTCCCGGTCGTGGAGGGACTGCAGGTTTTCGCCAAACCGAAAATCGCGACCGAGATATGCCGTCATCTGGGGGAACTGGTAGGCGTCGACATCCCCGAACGGCGTTCGGGCCATGTCCCCCTGCGTCGGGGCGTAAAATCCGATACGCGCGTCGGGGTCCGGCACAGCCTGACGGAAAAATTCTACCGCCGCGATCGCCGGAATACCCCATGCTGTGCGGGGGCGCACGATGTCGCGCAACTGGTAGCCGACCACGAGCAAAAACGCTGACATCGCAACCGCAAAGGCAAGGTTGGACCCCTTGTGCAATTCGTTCACGGCGGTGATCCGGGGAGCCGCTAGGGCCAGCAACGCCATAACTTGCGGCGCCATGAAGTAGAGCAGCTTGCGGATCATCGTGCCTTCATTGAATCGGTCGGCGCCTTCCAGCAGGACCGCGGATGCAAGCACCAGTGCGCCGGTGAGGACGATAAGCACCAGTGGCAGGAAGAGCAGCCGTCGCGGTTCCCGATCGGCGACAGCCACAACGACCGAACAGAAGACCAATAGAGCAGCCAGATGCTGGACCGGAGCGCGCGTGATGAGCGAGGGCAGGTCCAGACTCTGAGCCGACATCCAGAGCTGCAAGCCGACCGGCACACTGCCTATCCTGGTCGCAGACAAGGCAATTATAGCGACGATGGTCGCGACGACAGTGCCGATAATCAGCCAGCCCGGCTTAATCCATTCTCGTCGTATCAGGCTGGCGCCCGCGATCACGGCTACGAGCGGCGCCAGCACCAGACCGTCGCGCTTGGCAAGCGCCAGGCCCGCAATGAGGACGGCCGCAGCAACGATACTGCCCCGGCGCTTTTCCGCCAATGTGATGGACAACACGGCAAGGCACAGGCCGACATAGATATGGGGCCGGAACGAGAATGAATTGTCGGCAACATAGAGCACGAGAACCACAGCGGTGGCCGCCGTGACTGACGTATTGTCTCGCCGGCCCACCAGAGCGAGCAGCCAAAGGGCCAGGGCGGCTGTGTACACCCTCGGGAGGATGCCGGTGTCCGTGCTTGCCCAGACGATTTCGAGGCCATCGAGGACAATCGCCGTTGTCTGGTCTATCAGGAACCAGCCGCCTGGATCTAAGGAGCGATACCAGTCCGACAGAACGCTGCCCGACCGTGCCAGGTCGAGCGACCTCATATTGGCGTGGAAATAGTCATAGTGCATGTAGGCTTCTGGCCGGCCAAGCAGCCAGAGAAACACTAGGCATATGACGGCCATCGCGATCAGGGCCGGGCGCGGCAGGCGCTGAGGCGAGTCTGGTGCGCGAACCGGCAGAAAATTGGCCAGCGCCATCGCCGCCATCGCCACGGCTATGGTCCATTTCATAAAGGGTAGGGGAGTGCCCGAAATTGCGACCGTGAGAGTGAGTGCGACGACCAGGCTGATCGCGATCGTGGCGCCTGGCGCATCGATGCGCCGCGCCAATGGAAGGCCAGCGGCCGTCGCCAGGAGAACCAGTGCCATCATGTTGAGCAGCCAGACCGGCGATAGGATCGCTGCTATCGAGGTAAACAGGACGGTATCGACGTTCATAAGGCTGATGACTTTCGCAGGCTCAAGGATATCCCCTGCCGATCACGATATACCGATCAGGCTTATCGAGCTGTAGTGTGTCGGTCGCAGCGAAGGCCTTGTCATCTCGGATCGGCGCAGGATTGGCCGCCGCTTCGGGTTGATCCATCGTGCTCCAGCCATGGAACTTCCATTGCCCCGGACGTTCCTCGGTCCAGTGTTCCGGATTTCGGTGCTCATCGAGAATGAACTGCAGACCGAGCCTGTCCACGCCCAACCATTCGCAGAACTTCTCTGCGTGCTTCATGGGTGCTTGCTCATGCTTGCGCACCAGCGCCAGGCCTTCCTCCCGGGTCATGCGTCCGTGCCGGATTTCGCGCGTAGCGTGATCGGTGACCTTGGAATAGCCGTGCTTGTAGAGCTTCAACGTGTCGTGGATATCCATGTAGTTATAGCAATCAACATGGTCATAGGTGTCGAAGGTCCGGTCAAACGCCGCGGACTGATACCCGTGGGTCTCGATCATCTGTTCATGCTGGGCCTTGGGATCCCAACGCACATAATTGCCCAGGTAGATGCCGCGTACGCCGTGCGACGCCAGGTCGGCATCACCTGGATAGCGATATTGCCAGATGTCGTCGACTTTCAGAGTGTCGAAGATCGACAACAGCTCATCGCCTTCCCGGGCCAGTAGGTCATGGTCTGCGCGGTAGCGCCGGGTCATTTCCACTTCATGCTCATGGCTGAACATGCCGACCTGCTCTAGGCCCTGATGCGCCCCCCAGATGATCAACGGAGCCTTGTAGCGAACCGCAGTCTGGACCGGAAAGACGGTCTGCCCTGCCAGCGGCGGCCAATACATGCTGCCGAACTGGCGCAACGTGGTGCGGGTGATCGCCTTGACCGAATGCGGGTTCACATTCTGGACCAGGATATCGCAATTGAACCGGATGCGCAGATTGGCCAGGTTGCGAATGCCCAGTGCAGTATTGAAATACTTATTATAGGTCACAAGCAGAGGATTGAGTCCGAGCCGTTCCTTGACCAGGTGTACAATGAAATAGGAGTCGTTTGCGCCCGTCACCGGCACAATGCAATCGTAGTTTGAGTTGGACTGATTGCGATAGGGTTCGACAAGCGCTTCCAGTCTCTGCCAGCGCGCGTCCCAGTCGAGGCGATCCTTTTCCTCGTGAATGCGGCACCCCGAGCAGATACCCTCCTCGTCGATGTCGAGCCCCAGCGGATGGCTGGAGCGATAGAGGCAGCGGCGACAGGCTCTAGACATGGTCAGTTGTCAATCCACGTTGGTGGGAGTGGGCGCGGATCGGCAGGTCGCCCAGCGACTGTTTGAGCAGGCGGACGGCATGTTCACGGTAATTGAGAGAATTACCCACACCAGCCGCGACCACCATTCGGCGGCTCAGCACGGCGCGCAGTTGCCCGGCATCGGCCAGCCCGCCGAAGGCGATGATTGGCATGCCCTCGAGCGGGAAGGCATCCAGGATCGCCGTGTCATATGAGATACCGCCATCATGTTTCCAGTCGATCGCCAGAACTTCTGAAGCAACGCGATTGTGCAGAATCTCGAGAATGGCTGCGCTGATCGGGGCCTCCTCGCCGCTGCGATAATTCTTGTGAAGCAGCTTGCCACCTGCGCAAGCTAACGGGAGCGCCGCGATGATTGCCTGGGCGCCGAGATGAGCCTCAACTCGGCGCACTTCATCCGGGTTGGTGTGCAGCATGGTGTCTAGTGCGATACGGTCGGCGCCCGCATGGATGACCGCGATCCCATCCTCCGCGCTGCGGATGCCTCCTGCATAAATTAATGGGGTAGAAATTCCTTTCCCTGCCACCCGCTCAACCAGCTTGAGGTCCGGGCCAAGGTTGTGCGGGCTCCGATCAATACACTGCAGCAGGATTTCATCGGCCCCCCAGCGGTCGAGGTTTCGTGCCAGAACTTCCGGGTGGCCCAGAGGGAGGTAGCGCCCGAAACCGAACGATTGGACGGCCCATCCATTGCGTACGGTGATGACGCCGACGATCCGTTTACGCAGCACGGCACAGTCCTTCAATGACATCCGAAAGCAGCTGGAGGCCGGCGGCCTGACTCTTTTCGGGGTGGAACTGCAGGCCCACCGCGTTATCACGCCGAACGGCGACCACAAATGGCGACATGGACTCACCCAGGCGGGAAACCCCGACCGTGTATTCGCTCGAGGTCTGGAATGCGTAGGAGTGATTGAAGTAGACCGCACGGCCGTGGCTCGGGCCGATCAAGGGATCCTCACCGACCGCCTCAATCGAGTTCCAGCCGATGTGCCAGCCGGAATTGCCCAGGGCCGTCACATAGCCCGGGATGATGCCCAGACCGGACGTAGGACGGATTTCGTCAGACCGGTCGGCCATCAGTTGCATGCCAAGGCAAATGCCAACAAGCGGCTGACCCGCCTGTGCGCGATCCTGAAGGAAACCGACCATGTTGTGGCTGATCAGCGCATCCATCGCGGCAGGAAACGCACCAACACCGGGTAGGAGGATCAGGTCGCTGTCACCAAGGACCTGGGGATCCGGTGTCGTCTTGCATCGGTAACCTAGCATGCTGAGCGAGCGCTCGAGCGACCCGATATTGCCGACGCCGTAGTCAACGATTCCTATGGTGCGCCGTTTCAAAGGCCCGCTCCCACTTTGAATTTCCGGGTAATTTTGCCGGTATTGTCGATGTCGAACAGATTGCGGTTTAGGGAGCGGTGCACCTGATCCCAGAACGTGTCGATGGAGATGTCTATGTAGCTGCAGAAATCCTCGATGTACTGGGGGGCACAGGCGTCGTCATAGGCTTCGACGAGTTCGATACCCTTGTCTCGCTCGAGTCGACCCATGCGGATCTCCTCATTTACGTAGTCAGTCACGCGACCGAACCCGAACTTGTAGTACTTGATCATCTGGTTGAGCGTGACCCAGTCCTCGTCCAGCGACGTCACGCCGCGTAGGTCTCCGGTATTGTCCACGGTGTCGGTACGGATCTGAAGGCCGGCAGCAGCCGAGTAAAGGCCATTGTTGATCAGCGACCAGTCTCCGAGGAACCAGCCGAGATAGATGATCTGCAGGTCATGCTTCTCGAACTCTTCCGGAGAAGGGTACCGATAGGCCAGCAGGTCGCGAGGCGATACGCCAGCCTCGATCATCCAGTCGGCTGCCCCGCCCGACAGCGTATTCATGTAGCGCAGGTTGTTGCCGTCATAGCCGGTCTTGCCCAGAGTCTTGAGGTCACCGAGCTGCAGCCCCGGATTTTCGCCCCAGAGAATCAGGGGAATATCGTAGCGGATCGCCAATTGCGGAACAGAGCTGAAGAGCGCCATTTCCGTCGATTTCGCCCAATTTGTGAACCGATCGAAGGACTCGCGCATGAGTCCGCGCCAGGTTCCTGGAGCAGGGGCAGACATGACAACGTCAAAGCCCAGCTCGATGAGATTGGAGATGTTGTCTACCCCGCGTTCTGTCACCTGTTCGGGCGGATAGGACAGGCAGGCGAGCAGCGGCTTGAGGCCGAGGTTGTCACGTACCCAGAGAGCCTGACGCGTGCTGTCCTTACCGCCGCTGACGCCGATGATGCAGTCGAACATGCGGCCCGGTTTGCGGGGGCGTTCGCTCAGGACTGTCTGCAGGATCTCGTAGCGTTCCTGCCAGTCGACATTCTGTAGTCGCGAATAGTAGTCGCAGGCTGGGCAGATTCCCGCTTCGGTGAAGTGGGTATTGGGTCGCGTATCGGGCTGCAGGCAGCGTTTGCAATATTTCATTTCGCCTGTTCCATCGCGCGCAGGTGGATGAGGTCGCCATGCGGCAGTCGGCAGGGCGGGGCATTTGGGGGCAAGGTACAGAACACGCGGCGTCCCGCGTCAAGTGCCAATGCCAGTCCGAAGGATTCGCAACCTGCCACCCATCGAGCCGAGTCGATTGCCGTCGCCATGTCCTGGGAGCCATCGAATGCGATGGGCAGTCCGTTCTGTCGCTCCACCCAGTCGTCGTATCTTCCGCGCGCATCGGACGGGTGGGGACGCAACCGAATGACTGTCTGAGGGTCAAGCCCGAGGTGTGGCAGCTTGCATACGAAATAATCCAGTGCCTGAAACTCGCCGGGCCGCCCCGCACCCCAGTTATTGCGCGCCGGCTCGAGCACATAAAGCAGGACTGGTTCGGTCACCTGCTCCACGGGCCTTATGCCGGACAATTGTGCCTCGACATAGTGGTTAGGCACAAGCTCGACCCGGTCGGCCGGAAAGTGCTTCAGCGCCTCGGTGCGGGCATACTCATCACTGACCCAAAAACGGTCGGGGAACGCCGTGTCGCCGCCGCGCACGAAGCGGGCAGGGTAGTTCACCCAATGGTCGAGGACAGCGATCGACGGTAGGCCTCGTTCGCGCGCCAGGCGCCGGGCATCGTGTTCGACAGACGTCGCCCAGCCCGTGCCGCTCAGCAACAGCGCCGCCCCATCCAGGGCCTCCGCGATGCTTGCGACATTGCTCGGCATGCCACAGGTGTGGGCAATATCGGCAGCAGGTCCCGTAGCAAACACGCGAACATCATCGGAACGGCCCCTCAGGCCGTAGAAAACGGCGTTGGCCGCGCCGGCGTCATTGCAGACCGCGGCAACGGGACCGGCTAGCTCAGCGTAAGGGGAAACGGGCATAATAGAGGATATCCTCCGCCTTTCCGTCGATGACTTCTTGGCCGATGCGCCGGGCCTCCAGTGTCATTCCCGAGCGTTCCATGATGCGCTGCATGCCCACATTGGGCGCAGCCGTTCCTGCGGTGATCTTTCTGATGTCGGGCCGTTGGGACAACAAATCCAGCAGGGTGTTCCAAGCATCCTGCCCGTACCCGCGACCCCATGCCGATCTATCGCCGACCATGATCCCGACATCGACCGTGCCATGCGGCACGGAAACATAGGCCGTCATGGTTCCGATGGCCATGCCATCTTCCAGCCGATGCATCGACAGGAACAGGTTTGGCGTTGCCTCGAAGCTTTCGAGATAGGATAGCGATGTTGACCGGTCGTGCCGGCGAAAACGCTGGTTGCTGAACCGCGTCACGACCGGATCGTTGAGCCAACCCAGGTAGGTCTCGGTTATGTCCTGGCTGGTGAAGCTGCGGAGCTGGGTTAGCCGACCAGTCAGGGCAAATGTCGAATCCATGGTCGCTATGCCGAACGGAGCTTGTCCAGGTTGGCCCAGACCTTGCGGAACGCACCGGTCAGCAGGTCAATGTCGGATTGCGTATATTCCCCCATGCACAAGTTGAGACCCAGGAACGTGCGCGCGTGCAAGTCCTCGGCCACCGGACAGATGCCGACACCGTAGTCGATATCGCGAGACACGAAGGGCTGGTTCCAGGGGAACCCCTTCGAGCCGTAGGCAATCTTCTGCTGGAAGAGGGGTAGTAGATGAATGTTCTGGTAGCCGACCACCAGCCAGGGCACGCCTTCTGCCTTGAGTGCCTCGACGATACGGGCACGGGAGATGCCGAGTGCTTCTACGTTGAGGGTCATGCCATAGACGTAGTAAACGTGGCTGTTGCCCGACGCAGTGACCGGAAGGCTCAGCCCCTCAAGGCCTGTCAGGCCGGCGCTGACCGCTTCGGCCGCCTTTTGCCGGCTGGCGACACGCCCCGCCAGCTTGTCCAGCTGCACCGAAGCGATGGCCGCTTCGATTTCGCCCATGCGAAAATTGTAGCCCAGCATGTTGTTGAGGGCTTCGGGGTCGTTGGTCCGCACCACGGCTTCTGCATGGTTGCGAATCAGCCGCATGCGGTCTGCCAGGCGGTCGTCTTCAGTGACGATGATGCCGCCTTCGCCCGAATGGATGTGCTTGTGATAGTTGAGGCTATACCCGCCTATGTCGGCCAGGGTGCCGGCATAGCGATTGTCCTGCATGGCGCCCGGGGCCTGCGCCGTGTCGCTGAGCAGCTTGACGCCATGCCTGTCGGCGAGAGCGCGGAGTGCTCGCATGTCGGCAGATTGGCCGAAGATATCGACTGCCATGATGGCGCGCGTCCGGGGCGAGATCAGCTTTTCAACGCTGACCGGATCAAGGTTGAACGTCACCGGGTCGATGTCGGCAAACACCGGAATCCCGTTGAAGTGCAGGATGGCCGTCGCCGTGGCGGCCATGGTCCAGGGCGAGGTAATGATTTCGTCGCCCGGTTCGATGCCGAGGGCTCCGACCGCGGCAATCAGGCCAGAGGTCCAGGAATTGACGGCAATAGCGTGCTTGACGCCAAAATACTGGGCCGCCTTGGCCTCAAACGCCTTCACATGCGGGCCGCCCATAAAGCCTTCTCCGGGCGCACCAATGTAGGCCGACAGCACGCCGCTACGGATCACCTCGGTGGCGGCGACGACCTCGTCCTCGCCAATGCTGTTGAACGGCTGCAACGGGTGGTCAATGACCGGCATGCCACCATAAAGGGCCAGGGTTTCAGGAGTGCTCATCTTCGTGTTCCTAAGCTGTCCGTTCAGCTAGCAATCGGATCTGGTGACAAATGCGTTGCGCGGCGAGGGCACTGGTCCCCGTGCTTGACAGGGCCTGGCCCTGCCGCAGCGCATTCTCGATATTGGTGGCCGCGGCAAGCATGGCCTCTTCGTAACGGCCCGGCAAAGTCGCCCCCGCGTCGAGCGCCTTGTAGCCAGCGAAATGCGGGCTGTCGACTGCGTGGCGAATCCGCCAGTTGAACCCACCATCTTCCAGGGTGATGGTCCCGCCTGCGCTCACGAGGGTCAGTTCAAAAGTGGAATAGTCCGCCGCGTGGCCGATGTTGACCTGGACCGGAACGCCGGTTGCAGTGGTCAGCACCGCCGGGATGGTAGGGTCGTTGGGCCAGAAATCGTGGACTGGCGCACCGGCCCATTGCGGAGATAAGGGACCCACGAGCGCCAGCAGCATGTCGAACATATGCGCGCCGTTGTTCAGCAAGCCCTTATTGTATCGGCACGAGACCGATCGAAGTGCGCCCCAGGAGCCTTCCGCCAGATCGTGAGCCAGCTCGACGATGTCAGGGGCCCACCGGCGCGTGTGATTGATGGCCAGCTGGATGTCGTTTTCCTGGCATAGCGCCACCACTGCCTCGGTTTCCTCAAGCGTCGGCGTCACCGGCTTTTCGCAGAAGATCAGTCGTGGTTGGCGCTGGATGGCGCCTAGAATGTCCTCCTTGTGGCTGGCGGTGGGTGAGCAGATGCTGACAATGTCAACCGTGAGGTTAGCAGGCACCTCGGCGAGCGAGGCAAAGGAATGTTCCACATTCCAGCGCCGGGCAAAGGAAGTCCGCCGCTCCGCGTCCGGGTCGACACAGGCCACCAGAGTAAATCCGCCATGGCGTGAGTAGGCGCCAGCATGCGTAACAGGCCACGCGTCGGCTGGACGCGCATCGTCGAAGCCGCCGGCAATATTGCCGCAACCGACGATAAGAACGCGCAAGGGAACGGGCGCGGCACTCATTCCTACTTGAACAGGTCCCAGCTAAGCGGCGTACCGCGCTTGACCGGCCTGGTAACCTTATTGCCGAGCACCTGCTCGAGGAATTTAGGCGGCAGGCCCATCCCAGGGCGTATAGCGCGAATATTTTGACTGGTGAGGGCCTCACCTGCCTCGATGTCCTCTACCGCATAGAGGGAGCGGCGGAATTGCAGCGACTTCTTCTCTGCCCCGGTCGCGCCATACTGCACGTGGCCCATGCCCTGCCACGCGCGCTCGGTCTCGATGACCAGCGCCTCAAGTTCGTGCGGTTCCAGCGAGAAGGTGCTGTCAACGCCGCCGTCGGCTCGGGCCAGGGTAAAGTGCTTTTCGACCACTGTTGCGCCCAAAGCCACCGCAGCGACCGAGACACCGACACCCATAGTGTGGTCGGAGAGGCCCACCTGGCAGTCGAACAGCGCGCGCATGTGCGGGATGGTCACGACATTGGTATTTTCCGGCGTTGCCGGATAGGTGCTGGTGCACTTGAGCAGGACCAGGTCCTTGCAACCGGCCTCTCGCGCCGCACGCACGGTATCATCGAGCTCGGCCACCGTGGCCATGCCGGTGGAAATGATCATCGGCTTGCCAGTCCGGGCCACGCGTCGGATAAGCGGCAGGTCGGTATTTTCGAAGGAGGCTATCTTGTAAAGTTCGACGCCAAGTTCTTCGAGAAAGTCCACAGCAGTCTCATCGAACGGCGTGCTGAACGGGATCATTCCCAGTTCGCGAGCCCGCGCAAAAATCGGAGCATGCCATTCCCAAGGCGTATAGGCCTGCTTGTAGAGGTCGTAGAGCGACGCGCCCTTCCACAGGCTGTTCTCGTCGCGGATGTGGAACTCGTCCCCTTCGGCATCGAGGGTCATGGTCTCGGCCGTGTAGGTCTGCAGCTTGAGAGCATGTGCGCCAGCGGCCGCCGCCGCCTCCACGATCTGGATCGCGCGATCCAGTGAATGATTATGGTTCCCTGACATCTCGGCGATGATGAATGGGCGGTGGTTCGGCCCGACCATACGGGAACCGATCTTGAAGTCGTCTTGCGCGCTCATGTGTGCAGGCCTTTGGAGTATCGAGAGGAAACCGGCAGATAACCGGCGCGTTCAAACAGTTGAGCAGATGCGGAATTGCCGTGCAGTACCTCTGCATAGATTCGGGCAATATGAGGACGGTTTTTCGCCAACCATATCTCACCTGCAAGGAGCAGGCTGCGTCCCAGACCCATGCCGAAGACCTCCGACGATAGGTATATCGACACTTCGGCCGTGTCTGCCTCGATCTCGTCGAAGCGCACACAGCCGAACGCCGAGCCTCCGCGCTCACCCACCAGGAGGCTTCGCGCCTTGTCGGCCATGACCTTTTCGAACCAGGCCCGGTGGCCTGCCTCGGAGACCATGTCGGTGCTGCGCGACACCGCACGCACTGCTGGATGGTTCCGCCACGCCAGCAGCATGTCGCTGTCATCTTCCGTGGCCGGACGAACGTTCACGGATTGCAGCGCCCCGATAGCCCGAGCCACTCTGTCAGCGCCCTTGCCATCGACCAGCTGCAACCCGGAAAAGGCCATCTGCTGACGCAAGCGACGGTTGTGAAGCAGCGCTTCAATATGGCTGCGCAGGATTGCCGGGTCGGTCATTGCTGATTGATCTGGCACATAGAGAAGGCCGGCGGAAGCGCATTCGTCCAGCAGCACTCTTTGATTGTCGGCGATGCACAAGGCCAAGGCCGGCACCCCAACGACCATGCGTTCCCAAGTATTGGTTCCGCCTGCGCCGACGACCAGGTCCGCGCCTGCCAGCAGTTCGGCCATCCGTGGGGTTTGCGTATGGCAGGTCCAGCCTGTTCGGGAGGCGCAACGTACCTCGATGCCTGCCCGGTTGGGATGGCTCGCGCCGATAATCACGTCGACTTGCGGCCGCGAAGTCGTCACGCCATCCAGTGCCGTTAGGATGTAAGAGGTGACGTTGCTGGCGTCCATGCCGCCGACAAAGACGACGAGCCTCCTTACATCAGCGTATGGCGAGGAGCGCCTCGACGCGGCAAATTCCGGTCGCAGTAGCGCATACTGCGGGCCGATTAGCATCTGGCAATCGGCCGGGAGCTTTCCGGCGTAACGACCAACGGCATCGCGGTAGTAGTTTTGATCAAGCAACAGATCGCATAGGTGTTCTCGGCCAAGGTCGTCGACGACGACCAGCGCGCCTACTCTGGGGTGGACCAGGGCTTCCCAGGTCGGGCCAAGTCCATAGTGATCGACAATCGCCAGGTCAAACCCGCCGGCCAACGCTGCCGCGTCCTTACGCTGTGCTGCCTCGGGCCAGATAGTCTCACTTTTGAGATGTGATTGACCCTGGTCGGGCAGGGCCACGACTTCATGTCCTGATTGTTCGATGAGGAAGCGCAGGTGGTCCGGCGGGTCGATGCTGGCAAACGTTATCGTATGTCTTTGTTTTTTAAGGGCATCTGCAAGGCACAGGCACCGCATCACGTGGCCACTGCCACGTGTCATCGATGCGTCTGTGCGAACGACGACCTTCATTGCTGGACAAGCGCCCGATAAAGCAATTCCGCCCGCGTCCAATCATCGGGTGTATCGATATCCACGACGCGCCATTCTGGTAGTACGATCGTGGTGCCATTGGCGTGAATATTGAGGCCATTGAGCCAGGCATGGCGGCGACCCCAATAGAACTGGCCGGCGTCGAAAAAGGCCGGCTCCAGGTCTTGGGTCCGGACATTGACATTTTCTGGGTTGAACGGGCTGGCGCGACCTGTGTCTGGATTGCGTCGCAGGGCCCGCTGGATGGCGGCGGGAAACGGAGCGACCGGAAAGGCGTAATGCGCGTCGGTCTGTTCCAGACGTTCCCGGGCAGTCGACAGATCCGCCGGGTCGATCATGGGAACGCCAGGATAGATACAGCAGGCCAGTTCCGTCGCCATGCCCAGGTCGGTGCATGTGGTAATGGCATGTGCAATCACCGGGACCGTCGGGGTAAAGTCATCCGAGAGGCCAGCCGGCCGCATAAAGGGGACATCGGCGCCGCGCTGGCGAGCAATGTCCGCGATTTCCGCATCGTCGGTTGACACCACGACATGGTCAAACTGCCCGCTGGACAAGGCGGCATCAATCGCGAATGCGATCATGGGTTTGCCGGCAAAGTCGCGGATATTCTTGCGTGGAATTCGCTTGCTACCACCGCGCGCCGGGATGACGGCAATCGTCATTGCGCGCTCCCCGCCAACGCCTGCCGCAAGGTCGCGGCGACATAGTCCTGCTGCTCGTCCGTCAACGCGGGAAAGAGCGGCAGCGAAATTGCATTCTCGTAGTAGCGTTCCGCCGCGGGGTAATCGCCCTTCCGGAAGCCCAGCTTCTGGTAATATGGCTGGGTGTGGATCGGGATGTAATGGACGTTCACCCCAATTCCGGCTGCGCGGAGGGCCTCGAAGACCTCCCGACGCGTTGGACCCGGCTGACGGATTTCCACCACATAGAGGTGCCACGCCGATTGTCGATCGTTGCTGCGGACCGGCAGGTCCAACGGCAGATCGGCCAGGATCCTGTCATAGCGGTCGGCCAAGGCCGTACGACGTTCCTGCATAGGACCAAGTCGTTCCATCTGGCTGCTACCCAGGGCCGCCTGCAGGTCGGTCATGCGGTAGTTATATCCCAGTTCGATCTGCTCGTAGTACCAGGGGCCGTCGGGCTCCCCCTGCAGAAGCCCCGCTTCGCGGGTAATGCCGTGCGAGCGCAGGTGCCGCAGTTGTTCGGCAAGACGGTCGTCATTGGTCGTGACCATGCCGCCTTCCGCAGTTGTTACGATCTTGACGGCATGGAAGCTAAAGACCGTGAGGTCTGCCCACGCGCTGCCGGTTGGTGCGCCAAGGTAGCGCGCACCCGTGGCATGGGACGCATCTTCAAGTATGAAGAACCCATACTTGTCTGCAAGTCCGCGCATTTCGCGCAGGTCGCAGGAATAGCCCGCAAAATCGACGGGGATGACCACCTTTGGCAGACGTCCGGATTGCTCGGCGGCCTCCAGCTTCTCGCGGAGCCGATCAAGAGACATGTTGCGGGTGCGCGGATCAATGTCCACGAAGTCGACCGTGGCGCCGCAGTAGATGGCGCAGTTGGCCGAGGCCACAAAGCTGTTTGGTGCGGTCCAGACGATCGAGCCCGGGCCCACCCCGAGTGCCAAGCATCCCAGGTGTAAGGCGGCCGTGGCGTTACTCATCGCAACGGCGTGCTTCACTCTATGGCGCTCGGCAAAAGCCTTCTCGAATGTCGGGATCGCCGGACCTTGGGTCAGGAAATCAGCCTTCAGCACCTCCACCACGGCCTCGATGTCGCTCTCTTCGATCGACTGGGTGCTATAGGGAATGAACGCCATGGTGGACCTCAGTCGACAGTCTTGCCGACGACATGCGTCTGGATGAGGTCGCGCAATTGCTCGACACTGAGAAAGTCGGGGTTGGTGCCGCTCTGATAGGCGAACCCCTTGGGTACCGATACGGCGCCGGTCTTGGCGCAATATTCCTCAATGGAATACTGACCAGCTGCCGGCAAAATCGCGTAGTACCTGCCGAGATCCACCGTATAGAAGCTGTCGCTGTCGGTAATCATTTCCTCGTGGATCTTCTCGCCCGGACGAATGCCAATCACCTCCTGTTTGCAGTCGGGCGCGATGGCCTCGGCAACGTCGGTGATGCGGTAGGACGGAATCTTGGGCACGAGGATTTCCCCGCCCCAGGCGTTCTCGATGGACCACAGAACCATGTCCACTCCTTCCTGCAGCGAGATGTTGAAGCGGGTCATCGTCGGGTCGGTGATTGGCAGCGTTCCGGTCGACTTGCGATCGAGGAAGAACGGAATGACCGACCCGCGACTACCCATGACATTGCCGTAGCGCACGACGCTGAACTTGAGCTCTCGATCGCCCCGGATATTGTTCGCGGCGACGAAGAGTTTGTCCGAACAGAGCTTGGTCGCACCATAGAGATTGGTCGGTGCCGCAGCCTTGTCGGTCGAGAGGGCTACAAGGGTTTTGACGCCGGTGTCGAGACAAGCGTCGATCAGGTTCTGCGCACCCAGAACATTGGTCTTGATGCATTCAAACGGGTTGTATTCGGCAGCCGGCACCTGCTTCAGCGCTGCGGCATGCACCACGATGTCGATGCCTTCCAAAGCCCGGCGCAGGCGGGACTCGTCGCGAATGTCGCCAATGAAGTACCGCAGCGCGGGATAATCCCGCTCGGAAAAGGTCTGAGACATCTCGAACTGCTTGAGTTCGTCGCGCGAGAAGATCACCAGCCGGCGGATGTCGGGATAACGCTCCAGTACTGTGCGCACGAAAGCTTTGCCGAACGAGCCGGTGCCTCCGGTAATCAGGATCGACTTGTCATTGAGCATTCTGGTCTCTCGTCAGGTGTTCAGGCGGGCTTTGAAGTCCGCGATGGTGCGTTCCAGGCCCTGTTCGAGCCCAACGACGGGGCGCCAGCCCAGTCGATCGGCAGCCAGACTGATGTCAGGCTGGCGCTGCTTCGGGTCATCCGAGGGCAGCGGCTTGTATTCGATTGTGCTTGCCGACCCCGTCAGTTGCAGGACCTTTTCGGCAAGCTCCAGCATCGTGAACTCCACAGGATTGCCGATGTTGACCGGGCCTGCAAATCCCTCGGTGAACATCGTGCGCACGATGACTTCGATCAGGTCGTCCACATAGCAGAAACTGCGGGTCTGCGTCCCCTGGCCATAAATGGTCAGGTTCTGACCAAGCAAGGCCTGAACAATGAAATTGGAGACGACGCGCCCATCCTGAGGCAGCATACGGGGGCCATAGGTATTGAAGATGCGCACCAGCTTCGCGTCGACACCACGGCAACGTCTATAATCCGAGAACAGCGTCTCGGCGGCCCGCTTGCCTTCATCATAGCAGCTGCGCTCGCCCACCGTATTGACGTTACCCCAATAACTCTCCGGCTGGGGATGTACGAAGGGATCGCCGTATATTTCGCTGGTGGATGCCTGCAGCACTTTGGCCTTCCGACGCTCTGCCAGCTCGAGCACGTTCATCGCGCCAAGCACACTCGTGCGCATGGTTCGGATCGGATCGGCTTGATAATGCACCGGCGAAGCCGGGCAGGCCAAATTGAAGATGTAGTCGACGTCGAAGTCCATCGGATCGGCCACATCCGCTTCATGCAGAGAAAAGCGGCTGTCGCTGCCGTGATGCTCGATATTGCGCGCTGTGCCGGTGGACAGGTCGTCCAGGCAGAACACCCGCATCCCGTCGGCAATCAGGCGGTCGCATAGGTGCGATCCAAGGAATCCTGCGCCTCCGGTAACTAGTACAGACTTCATCCCTTCACTCCGCCCGCAACCTGCCTGGCTTTTCCGACGCCGAAGTAAGCCCAGCCTTCGGCTTCAAAACGTGCAGGCGACAGCATGTTGCGGCCGTCAAAGAGCACGCGCTGTGCCATGCGTCGACCCATTTCGTCCATGTCGGGTGCGCGGAACTGGTGCCACTCGCAGCAGATGGCGAGGGCATCGGCCCCATCGAGTGCACCGTACTTGTCTGGATCTAGAACGAGATCGTCTCGGTCGCCGTAGATGCGGCGCGTTTCGTTCATCGCAATGGGGTCGTGCGCCTGCACCACTGCCCCGGCGGCCCATAGGGCCTCCATCAGTGTCCGGCTGGGCGCCTCCCGCATGTCATCGGTGTTCGGCTTGAAAGCCAGACCCCAGACCGCGATCTTCCTGCCCTTGAGGGCCGCCTCGCCGCCAAAATGCTTCGCAATCTTGACGAAAAGCGACTGTTTCTGGCGCGAGTTGACGTGATCCACGGCAACCAGCAGTTCAGGCTCGTAGCCCACCTGGCGTGCGGCATGTGTCAGGGCAACGACGTCCTTGGGAAAACAGGAGCCGCCATAGCCGATGCCGGCGCTGAGGAAGTGCGGCCCGATGCGCGGGTCCGAGCCCATGCCCTTGCGAACTTCCTCAATATCAGCGCCGAGCCGCTCGGCCATGTTGGCGATCTCGTTGATGAAGCTGATTTTGGTCGCCAACATGGCGTTAGCGGCATATTTGGTGAGTTCCGACGATCGGACATCAGTGACGATCGTCTTGTCGTGCCCGAGGTCAAACGGCGCATAGAGCTCAACCATGGCGTCCGCCGCCCGTTTGCTGGATGCGCCGATGAGTATCCTGTCGGGCCGAAGGAAGTCTTCGACGGCCGCGCCTTCCTTCAGGAATTCTGGATTCGATACCACTTCGAACAGGTCGGTATCGACGCGCCCGCGGCCCTTCAATTCAGAAGCGATGCGGTCTGAAACTTGGTCGGCGGTTCCAACGGGCACCGTCGACTTGATTGCTATGACCCGATAGCTCTCCAGGTGCTCACCGATGCTGTCGGCGACCCTGAGAACATAGCGAAGGTCGGCTTCGCCCTCCTCGCCCATGGGCGTTCCGACGGCGATGAACAGAATGTTACCATGGGCAACCGCCTCGGCGCTGTCAGTGGTGAACGAGAGGTTGCCCGAAGCGATATTCTCGCCGACGATTTCGCCCAGCCCGGGCTCCCAGATCGGGATCTGCCCCTTGCGCAACCGCTCGACCTTGGCTGCGTCAATATCCACGCACAGCACCGAATGTCCCACTTCCGCAAGGCAAGCGCCGGTCACCAGTCCAACATAGCCAGTCCCAAATACGCTTATCTTCACGTTACCGATCCAGTTTGTCGAAGTTCCAGGGCATTTGATACGGAGAGATCTGAGCAGGCCCTGAGTCCTGTTCGCCGCTGTGTGCGCTCGTTGCAAATAGCGAAAAGCAAGGAAACGTCAATCTGTCTGAGCTTTGCGAGTAAGGCGACGGGCGCGACGACGGTCCAGGAAATAGATAATGGACCAGGTTGCGAACAATGTGGCCAGCAAGCTAAATACTACGACGTTGATCGTGGGTGGACGTCGTACCGGCGTAATCACGGGTTCTGTATCGACCGCGGGGACATTGTTGAAGTTGATTACATTCAGCCGGTTCCCGACCAGAGCTAGTTCCTGCTGGAGCAGTGCCGCCTCAGCGCTGTCCAGATTTGCCATCTTGTTCAGCGTGCTGCGCAGCATGGCGTGATACTCTTCGAGGGCGCGCAATTCCAGGGCTTGGGCTGGTGGTAGCCGCGGCGCTTCGCCTTCCGAAGCCGGTATGCTTTTGATCGCCTGCTGAAGCATTTCGATCGCGGCCTGCCTGTCTTCGGACTCCGCCGTCAACAACACGTCCCAGTTCGAGGCGCGTTCCACTCTGATCCTGGCCCCGGTCTCCTCTTTCATCGGCTCGATCGAACTTGAGGCGACATTCAGGTCAGCACTCATCGTCGCACTGGCGACGTAGAGCACGGGCAGTCTGAGATAAAGTGCCGTCGCGGCGCCGCAAACCAAGGCGGGAGCAAGGACCAAGGCCAGCCAATATTGCCGGGCTAGCCTCAAGGCCTCTCCCCCCGTCATGCTCTTGATCACCGCCGGTTCGGCCCCTTCCTTCGCGGAATCCCTCGCCATGCTAGGCACCTACGCCATCGACGGTCGCGATCTGGTCGAACAGGATTGTCCTGGCGGCTGCGACATCTCGGCTCGCAATTGCTGCATTGATTTCGCTAAGCGCTTCGGCGATTGAGCGCCCACCTTCAATGTCGCCGACCGCACGCATGATTTTGGGGTGACGGGTGGGCTGAGCCGTGGCGGCATCGTAGAAAAGTTCTTCGTACATCTTTTCGCCGGGCCGCTTGCCGGTGACCACGATCTGGATGTCACCGTCAGGATTGTCCTCGTCGCGTACAGTCAATCCCGCGAGTTGCACCATATTAACGGCCAGGTCCTTGATAAGAACCGGGTCGCCCATCTCAAGCAGGAAGACATCGCCACCCTGCGACAGGCTTCCCGCCTGGATGATCAGTTCCGCTGCCTCATGTATCGACATGAAATAGCGCGTCATGTTGAGGTCGGTCAGGGTGAGCGGCCCACCATGGGCAATCTGTTCCTTGAACAGCGGGACAACGGAGCCGTTCGAGCCAAGGACGTTGCCGAATCGCACGGCTGAAAACCGCTGGCCGGTATTCAGGCGCTTCGCTTCCTCGGCCTTGCTTTGCACGATCAGTTCCGCCCAACGTTTGGTCGCGCCCATCACATTGGTGGGCCGTACGGCCTTGTCGGACGAAATGAGGACAAAACTGCGGACGCCGAGGTCGAACGCCGCGTCCGCTACCACGCGCGTTCCCATCACATTGTTGCGGATGCCCTCGATCACGTTGGCTTCTACCAAGGGAACATGCTTGTGCGCCGCTGCGTGGAAGACCACTTCTGCCTGGTATTTCTTGATCGTGTGGCGAACATTGTCGTCATCGCTCACCGAGCCCAGCACCGGCACAATCGACCGGCCCTCGACTGCCGCCAGCTCACGTTCAATCTGGTAGAGAGCGAACTCGTTTGCCTCAAATAGCACGAGTTGGCGCGGCGCCCATTCGACGATCATCCGGCACAGTTCCGAACCGATGGAACCGCCCGCTCCCGTCACCATGATGACCTTGCCCTCGATCATTTCGCGCAACAGCGCATGATCGGCGGGAACAGATGACCGGCCCAGCAGTTCGTCGATATCGATCTCGCGAATCTGGCTGATGAGATAGCGGCCCGATATCAGTTCGCTGATTGGGGGGAGGGTTCGGATTTTGGCGCCCATGCCACCGATGTTGGCGACAATCTCCTTGCGCCTGGCCATTGGTAGGGATGGCATCGAAAGAACGATTTCTTCCACGCCATATTGATCAATCACCGAGCTCAGGGAGGATACGCCGTAGACCCGCAGACCTCCAACGTCTCGTCCATGAAGCGATGCGTTATCGTCGATAAACGCGACCGGGTAGTGAGAGGGGTCGCGTTGCATGGTCGTGGCCAGCTGTACCCCGGCATGCCCCGCGCCATATATCACGACAGGCGTCCCCTTTTTCCGATTCTGCGTGCCGGACCAGAGGAGCCGCTTGGCGAGGAACCGGCTGCCTCCGATGATAATGAGGGAAAACGTCCAGTAGAAAAGCGGAACGGAGCGGGGCAGTGTGCCGCGTCCGAACACTTCGAGCAGGAACACCACCACGACCCAGCACAGGGTGGCCAGCGTCACCGCCTGAAGCACTGTCCACAGCGCGCGCTCGGGCAGATATCGGATGACGGCCCGGTACAGGCCCATCCGGATAAAGATGGGAATCGCGACAATCGGCGCGGTCAGGATGGAAACGAATTGGATCGGCTGGGTCGGCGGAATCCAAACGCCGTATCGAAGCGAAAAGCTGGCCCATAGGGCTAACGAGAGCGCGCAGAAGTCAAAGGCCACCAAGGCGGCAAGCTTTTTTGGTCTGGGAAATTCGTGCAGGTGAGAAAAAAGTCTGCGAAGCATTGAGCCGGCCGCTCGCTCTGTTGGTCCAAGAAGGCAGTCATCCAAATGACCAGCATCGCGAGGATGAATTATACAGCGATGGCCCGACTTGCAAGCCTGCCAGTCATCACGTCGCATTCCGACATCGGAAAAAGGCACCACGTTGCTTTTCAGGCCACTAGAGGGAGATTACTTTATTGGCCGTTATCCCCCAGTTCCTGCTCTCACGCCAGGTGAGAAAAAGTGCGGGAAGGCCCTGCGCGTCATCGTCCTGCGAATGCGGCGCCCAGAATCAGCGCCCTCGATGAGCCAGCGCTGCTTGCATAACTAGGACTGCGCCATTTCGAAAATCTCGGTCAGCGCAGCGACCAGCCGGTCCATCTGGTGGCGCGAATTGTAGCCCTGCACCGACACCCGCGCGATGCACCTGTCCTGCCAGCGGAAGACTGGGATTTCGATGCCATAGCGATTGAAGAGCGCGGTGTGTACCTCCACCGGATCGCAATCTGGAAGAGGCATCGAGACCATTTGCGGCGCGCAGAATTCCGCGGTGCTGAGGGCGGACAGTCCGGTAAGGCGAGCAACACGTTCGCCCGTTTCTTGGGCGATGGCACGGCATTGCTCCACCACGGACCACCAGTCATGCTCGCGTCGGAAATCCAGAGTCGCAGGCACCGTCAGCCAGGCCGCTGGATCGCGCGTGCCCTGCATTTCCAGTTCGTCAATGAAGGGCGAATTGCCAAATGCACCGCGGGCACCCGGCTCGCGCGATTGTGCCGTCCAGCCATGGCTGATGACCAGCGGGTTGAGCAGACCCTGCACCTCCGGCCGGGCATGGAGAAAGGCCGAGCCCTTGGGGCACATCAGCCATTTGTGGCAATTGCCCGCGTAGAAGTCGGCGCCGATGGCCTCGAGGTCGAGCTTGATCTGGCCCGGCGCATGGGCGCCATCAATCACCGACCAGATGCCGCGCAGGCGTGCTTCGGCAATGGCCTTCTCGATGGGGAAGACGAGGGCTGTGGCCGAGGTGACGTGGCTGAGGAACAGCACCCGCGTCCGGTCGGTCATACCGCCAATGACGGCCTCGGTGAAGGCCGCCTCGCTGGTCAGCGGCATGGGCACGGTGACGACCTTGAGCTGCGCGCCAGTGTTTCGGCACACATAGGCCCAAGTCTTCTCCAGCGCAGAATACTCGTGGTCGGTGGTGAGGATCTCATCACCTGGTTTGAGGTCGAGCGACTGCGCGACAATGTTGAGGCCGGTCGTTGCATTGGTGACGCCGACGATATCCTCGGCGCCGCAGCCCAGTTCCGCCGCCAGCCTTTCGCGCGGCTCCCGTAGCAGGGTGCGCAACCGGCGGCCGAGGAATTCCACCGGTTCCCCTTCCAGTTCCAGCTGCCAGGCCTGGTAGGTCTCGAAGACCGGCCTCGGGCAGGCGCCATAGGAGCCATGATTGAGGAAGGTAACGTCGTCACGCAGGAGAAAATGTCGGGCGAGATTGTCGGACACGGTGCACTCTTTCGAGGTCAGGAAACTAGTCGGGGAGACCATCGCGGCCACGGAACCGCCGTTGATACGCCGGGTCGTAAAGGGCGCTCTCGCGGAAATCCTCCGCGCCGAGGCTGTTGCCGACAAAAATGATGGCGGTGCGTTCGATGGCCGGATCGAATTTTTGCTCGATCGTGGCTAGCGTCCCGCGAATGATGGCTTCACCCGGCCAGCTTGCATGGGCGACGATGGCCACCGGGCAATCATCGCCGTACAGCGGCCGCAGCTCGCTGATGACGCGCGACAGCGAGTGGATGGCGAGGTGGATCGCCAGGGTTGCGCCGGTAGCGCCGAAGGCGGCAAGTGTCTCGCCTTCGGGCATGGGTGAGGCGCGTCCGCCGACTCGGGTCAGCACCAGCGACTGGTTGACGGCCGGGATGGTCAGCTCACGGCCCAAAGCCGCCGCCGCCGCCGCGAAGGCGGGGACGCCGGGCGTCAGCGTATAGGGGATGCCGAGCCGGTCGAGCCTTCGCATCTGCTCGGCCACAGCGCTCCAGATCGACAGGTCGCCCGAATGCAGCCGCGCGACATCTTCGCTCGCTGCGTGGGCGCGGACATATTCGGCCTCTATCTCGTCGAGCGACATGGGTGCGGTATCTATGAGCCGTGTGCCGGAACTGCACCAGTCGAGCATCTCCTTGGGCACAATGGAGCCGGCATAGAGGCAGACCGGACAGCTTGCCAGCAGGTCGCGCCCACGCACGGTGATAAGGTCGGCGGCACCAGGACCGGCGCCGATGAAATGCACCGTCATGGCTTGCTCCATCGCCACTGGGTGATCGGCATGGCAGGGCGCCAGCCGGTCATCCCGCCAAGTGGCGCAGCCTGTGCCACGGAAAGGCGCACGAGTTCGCCACCATGCTCGTCATGGAGCACCAGCAGCACCTGTTCCATTTCAAGGCTCACCGCATTCGCCACTAGCCTGCCGCCGGGGCGGAGTGCCGTCATCGCCGCCTCCATCACGCCAGGATCGGTACCACCACCGCCGACAAAGATGGCGTGGGGCGCATCCAGCCCGGCCAGGGCCGTCGGTGCCATGCCTTCTAGGACGCGTAGATCGGGCACGCCGAAGTTACGGGCATTGCGGGCAATACGCTCGGCGCGTTCTGGGTCAGCCTCGATGGCCACCGTCCGCAGGCTTGTCCCTGACAGCATCCACTCGATGCCGATGGAGCCCGAACCCGCACCGATATCCCAGAGCACTTCGCCCGGACGCGGCGATAGCGCGGAGAGGGTCAGTGCCCGGATATCGCGCTTGGTGATTTGGCCATCATGTTCAAAAAGCCCATCATCCAACCCCGGTGCCAGCGGCAGGATGCGCGCGCCGGGCAGGGGCACGACAGTGATGGCGCAGATATTGAGCGGGTTGATGTCGGTCAGCATGAAAGTGTCCGCCATCTGCGAAAAAACCCGTTCATTCGGCCCCCCCAGGGCCTCGGCCAGGGTAATGATTGACCGGCCGAACCCGGCTTCGACCAGCAAAGCCGCTATCGCCCCGGGCCCTTTTTCGTCCGAAGTCAGCGCCAAAATCCGCGCCCCGACATGCAAAAACGGCCGGATCAGATCGATCGGCCGCCCATGCAGGGACAGCGAAACGACATCCTGAAGCGGCCAGCCAAGCCGCGCCGCCGCCAGGCTGAATGCGGAAGCGTGAGGAATAACAAGCATTTGGGCCGGGTCGACGTGGCGGGACAGCGTCGCGCCCACGCCATAGTTGAACGGATCACCCGAGGCGAGCACACAAACCCTGCGTCCTCGAAGGGCCAGGATGGCCTCAATCGAGGCGGAAAATGGCGTCTGCCATTCCCGCTTTTCCCCATTGATCGCCGGTCCCGCCAGCGCCAGGTGCCGCGTTCCACCGAACACCACCTCGGCCCCGGCCAAAGCGGTTCTGGCAGAAGGACTTAGCCCGTACAGGCCATCCTCCCCAATGCCGACAATGTTGAGCCAGGGCGCGCTCATCAGCTTGCGCCTCGCGGTGAATAGACCAGCGGATCCATCCCCGGCCGCTCGATGATTCGGGTTTCGGCCGATCCGATGATGACGCAGGTCGCCATGTCGGCCTTTTGCTGATCGGCCTCGCCCAATGGCGCGACGATGAAACTTTCGTCCGGTCGGCCCACCGCGCGGCCGAAGATTACCGGCGTCGTCACCGGCAGAACCTCCCGTAAGATCTTGAAAGCAGTGGCCAACTGCCAGGGACGGGCCCTCGAAATGGGATTGTACAGCGCGATAACCAGACCCGCTTCGGCCACGGCGCGGAGGCGACGTTCGATCACTTCCCAAGGCTTGAGATTGTCCGAGAGCGAAATGGCGCAGAAGTCATGCCCTAGCGGCGCACCCGCGCGGGCCGCAACGGCCAGCATGGCAGTGACGCCTGGCAAAACGGTGATGTCGAGCCGCCGCCAGGTCTCCGGGCCGGTTTCAACTGCCTCGCAGATCGCGGCCGCCATCGCGAAGACGCCCGGATCACCGCCGGAGACGACGCACACGGATTCGCCCTTCGAGGCTGCGTCCAGTGCAGCCCGGGCCCGGTCGATTTCCTCGCGGTTATCGGACGCCACGCGCACTTGGTCCGGGCGCAGCACCAGCCGGTCCAGGTAGGGACCGTAGCCAAAAAACAGTGCGCCCCCCGCGATGGCCTCGAACGCCTGCGGTGTCGTCTGCCCCGGGTTGCCCGGCCCTGTGCCGATGACGGTTAGCTTGCCGGTCATGGGCGAGCGCTCCATCCGGGAACAAGGATCAGTGAGAAATACGGCGCTTCGTCATCCGCCTTGTCCCTCAGCGCGAGAGACCTGCCAGTGTCCATCGTTCCGCGCTCGACATAGACAGCGCCATCCAGGCGTCCGGCGTTTTCCAGAGCTGCTCGCACCTTGGGCAGGTTGCGACCAAGCTTCATGATGACCGCGCCCTGGGTCTCGGCAAGCCGGCGGGCAAGATCCGACTGATCGAGTGTGCCGGGAAGGATGGTGAGCACATCGTCGCCCTGGACAAGCGGTAGTCCGGCTACCGACCAGCACCCCGACATGGCCGTGATGCCAGCTATGACTTCGGTGTCATATCGCGGTGCGAGACGCACATGCAGGTGCATGTAGCTGCCATAGAGGAGAGGGTCCCCCTCGCTCAACACGGCGACCGTCCGTCCCGCATTGAGGTGTGCCGCGAGGCGGTCGGCTGCCTCGTCGTAAAAACCCTGGATCTGGCTCTTGTAGTCATCGGCATGGCGATGGATTTCGGTCGTCACCGGATAATTCAGCGCCTCTTCGACCAAGCCGGAGCGGAAATGGGCCGAGGCGATGGCGCGCGCATTGCTGGCATTGCCGCGTTTGGCGAAATACGCCACGACATCCGCCCCGGAAATGGCGCGCACGGCCTTGAGGGTGAGGAGCTCAGGGTCACCAGGGCCCGTGCCGACGCCGATCAGTTTCCCGCTCACAGGCCCGGCCTCGCCAGTGCATTGAGACAGGCGGCGGTGATGGCGCTGCCCCCCAAGCGGCCGCGCACGATCGCATAGGGCACACCATAGGACTGCTCGGCCAAGGCATCCTTGGACTCTGCCGCTCCGACGAACCCAACGGGCATGCCGAGGATGGCAGCGGGCCTTGGCGCGCCATCACGCAGCATTTCGAGCAGATGGAACAGCGCGGTGGGCGCATTGCCGATAGCGACGACGGCGCCCTCTAGATGCCGGTCCCAGAGGTGAAGCGCGGCGGCCGAACGGGTGTTGCCGAGGGCCTCGGCCATCTCCGGAGTTCGCGGATCACGCAGGGTGCAGATGACCTCATTTCCGGCGGGCAGACGCGCTGCGGTTACGCCCCGGGCCACCATTTCCGCATCACACAGAATGGGGGCGCCCGCATTGAGCGCCGTCCGTGCAGCGGCAACAAACCCAGGGCCAAATTCGAACTGATCGGCCGCCTCTACCATGCCGGCAGCATGGATCATGCGAATAGCAAGGTCCGCTTCGTCACTGGCGAAGCGAGACAAATCTGCTTCGGCGCGTATGATGGCAAAGGACTGACGATAGATGGCGTTGCCGTCCTTGATGTAGTCGTATTGCGTCATCGGGCACCCTGTTGCCGGCGGATGGCGTCAGCGAGCTGTGCTTCGTCCATAACCTGCTGAGGCGTATCGCTCGCCCGTCCATTGGAGACAAGGCCAATCCCGTCAGGACGCCCCACAATCGCCAGCGTGGCGCGGCGCGGATGTGCGCACCCCTTTGCGCACCCCGAAACGTGGAGGTGACCTTCTGCCGCCCATTCCGGCGCCAGCCTGGTCGCTATGATACGCGATGCAATCTGCCCAGAGGCACAGCCCTGATCGCCAATACAGGCACTGATGCGTCGCCGGGGATCGTTGCGGCGGGTGATGAAGCCGAGCTCATCTGCCCGCTCCACAAGGCGATCGGATGCGTTGTCGACAAGCAGGACGTGGTCCGGCGCCAGCCTCAGGGTCGTAACGCCGTCGGTCGCCGCAGCTGATGTAAATGCGAGGAGATCTCCGCTCTGCACTGACCCGAAGGGCAGCGCCAGGGGGACTGTGTGTCCCTGATGCAGGCGTAGCGGCGAGTCCCATCCGGTCGTGTCGATCGCGGGCGCCGGTGAGTCTGCGTTTATAGGGAAAAGGTCGGTCGCGCGGGCTTCTGGACCTATTGCGGCAAGGGCGCCGAGGACCGCCAAAGATGTCGCGATCGCGGCGTCTGCAGCCAGGATTTGAGCTTTGCTTCCGCCGAGTGTCAGGGCCCAGCGCTGGTCGGGCAGGGCGGAAATCCTGATGTCTGCCTTGAGCGCGCCGAGCGGGATCTGGCCGTCGCCATCGACGACGACGCTGACTTTCGGGCCGAGACGGTCGGCCATCGAGGCGGTGCCGGCGCGCAGGGCATGGACGAGCGCCAGAGGGTTGGCGCGCTCCGCCGGATCGAGCCCGGCAATGGGCGAGCAATCGACGACGAGGCCAGCCTCTATCGGCAATAATGCATTCACAGCATCGGCAAAAGGCTTTGTATTGCTGGGGGTTAGCCCGCGCACCTGCAGATTCCCGCGGGTGGTGATCTCCACGACGCCATTGCCGTGCTCGGCCGCAAGGACCGCGATGGCGCCCAATTGCGCGGGCGAAAGCGCGCGATTCTCAACGCGGATACGAGCCAGAAGTCCGTCGCCGGTCTGCATCGGGTTGGTCAAAGTCGGGCAGGCGCCGCGGCGCGAGGTGCCACTGGCCGGGGCAGTCAGGGCCCCGGCAGGGGGCAGCGTCAAGCCTGGAGTCGGTCCTGGAGTCATCGGATGAACACTATCAGCCGCCGTTGCGGCACACTACTCCGCCTTGCGCAGGAGATAGGTATCCATGATCCAGCCATGCTCCTCCCGGGCCAGTTCGCGGGTGCTGGCGATCTGCGCGGCCACGTCTCCCAACCGGCCGGCGATCAGGACCTGGTCAGGCGTGCCCAGATAGGCGCCCCAGAAGATTTGAAGATCGGGATCTGCATCCAGGAATGCCATTCGCCCGTCGAGCATGACGACAGTGTCAGACGTAATCGGGCCAAGTTGCCTTCCCGTGGTGATGGTGACCGGTTCGCCAATCCTGTTGAGGGTGATGCCATGGGCGGCCGTCAGGGCCTGAATGGCGGTAATACCGGGAATGACCTCAATGGAGAGCGACTCTGGCACCCGTTCGAGAATGCGCAAGGTCGAATCGTAGAGGCCGGGGTCGCCCCAAACCAGAAATGCGCCTGTTCCATCCTCGGGAATGTCGGCGATGAGGAGTTGGAACACGTCTGCCAAGGCGTCGTGCCATGCGTTGACCCCCTGCCCGTAATCCGGATGGCTGGCATCTCTCCTGGGCACGACATAACCGATCTGGCGCGGCTCGCTCTGCACGAAGCGGGAAATGATCTGGCGCCTTACATCCGCAAGGTCCGACTTGTGCGCGCCCTTGTCGGGCACGAAGAGGACATCGGCCCGATTGAGTGCCTCGACAGCGGCAACGGTCATATGCGCAGGGCTGCCGGTGCCAATGCCGACAACAAGTATGGTCTTCATAGGTGTTTCCAACGGATGGTCTGGATGCGGTGGAGAAGGAGCGTCTATTCGGCGTCGTCCTTCACCGCTTCCATAGATACATGGGTGGATGTGTGCGCCACGTGGGGCAGAGCGGATAGCTTTTCGCCCAGAACTTCGCGATAGGCAGCAATGTCCTTGGTGCGAACCTTGAGGAGGTAGTCGAAGCTCGAGGCGATCATATGCGCCTGCTCCACCTCCGGAAGCGCCCGGACGGCCTTGTTGAAAGCTTCAAGCGCGGCCTTGCGGGTGTCGCTGAGGCGCACTTCGACAAAGGCAACATGGGGCAGACCGAGCCGGGTCGGGTCGATCACGGCGCGATAGCCCAGGATATAGCCATCCTGTTCAAGCCGCTTCATCCGGGCCTGACACGGCGTCTTGCTGAGATTGACCCGTCGACTGAGTTCGGCAACGCTCATCCGGCCATCGCGGGCGAGTTCCTCAAGAATTCGCCGGTCAATCTGGTCCAAAGGGCTGCTTGGCTGGCCATTCATAGGCGATCGTCCTGAAAATTTGCCCATCAATGTACATCTGATGGACCAAAAGGATCAATATCGGGCGAAAGGCCTGACGCGCCTCTGGCAAAATAGGAGAAATCCCCCTCAGAGGCCCTCATGACGACCGCCCAAGATTCCGCCCGTATCGACCTGCGCACCAAAATTTATGCCGACGAGGCGGTCCTTGCGCCCGATCTCATCGTGCGAACGGGCCTGAGCGCCCAGGCGCGCTCGGACATTTCCGCTCAGGCCGTACAACTTGTGGACGCTGTACGCTCGGGCGCGAAGCTGGGTCTGATGGAGAGTTTCCTGGCCGAATACGGCCTCGACAGCGAGGAAGGGCTGGCGCTGATGTCGCTTGCCGAGGCGCTGCTGCGCGTGCCTGACAGCGAGACGATCGATGCCCTGATCCATGACAAGGTCGGCGGAGCGGATTGGGCCAGCCACTTTGGTGGGTCACCCAGCGCGCTGGTGAACTTTTCGTCCTGGGCGCTGAACCTGACCGCAGATGTCTTGGGCGACCCGGAAGTCGGCCCGAAATCGGCGCTGCACCGGGCCGTAGCGCGTCTGGGCGAGCCGGTGATCCGTGCCGCCGTCGGTCAGGCCATGCGGCTGATGGGTAGCCAGTTCGTGTTCGGCCGGACCATCGACGAGGCCATCGGCAATGCGAAGAAGCCGGAAGCCCAGGGCCTGCGCTATTCCTATGACATGCTGGGCGAAGCGGCCCGCACCAAGGAAGATGCCGAACGCTATTTCCAGGCCTATCTCAATGCCATCAACGCCCTGGCGCCCCATTGCGTGCATGGTGCGGTGCGCGACAATCCGGGCATTTCGGTCAAGCTGAGCGCACTGCATCCGCGCTACGAGGTCGGTCAGCGCGATCGCGTCATGGCCGAACTCGTTGATTCAACACGTAAACTGGCGCTGGTCGCGGCCAAGGCCAATATGGGTTTCAACATCGACGCCGAAGAAGCTGACCGGCTCGACCTGTCGCTCGATGTCATCGAGGCGGTGCTGGCAACGCCCGAACTGGCCGGCTGGAGCGGCTTCGGTGTTGTCGTCCAGGCCTATGGCAAGCGCGTTCTGCCGCTGATCGACTGGCTCGATGCAACAGCCGAAAAGCTCGACCGCCAAATCATGGTGCGTCTGGTGAAGGGTGCCTATTGGGATGCGGAAATCAAGCGCGCCCAGACGCTTGGCCTGGAAGGTTACCCTGTCTACACCCGCAAGGCGACGACTGACGTGAGCTATATTGCGGCGGCGCGCCGGCTGTTTCGGTCCACCCGTATCTACCCCCAGTTCGCCAGCCACAATGCCCACACTGCGGCGGCAGTGCTGCATCTGGCCAGGGCCGCCGGCCGAGGCAAGGACAGCTTCGAATTCCAGCGTCTGCACGGCATGGGCGAACAGCTGCACGCGGCCTTGCGCAAAAATCACGAAACAACAACAAGGATTTACGCCCCAGTTGGTGCGCATCGCGACTTGCTCGCCTATCTCGTGCGCCGGCTGCTGGAGAATGGCGCGAACGGCTCGTTCGTCTATCAGATCGCCGATGAGGATATCCCCGCCGAACAGGTGGCCGAAGATCCCATCGCCAAGCTGACGGCACTTGACGGCGCCTTCGGCAATCCGGCAATTCCAGCCCCCGCTGGTATTTTTGGAAAGCGACGGAATTCCAAGGGGTTGGACCTGACTGACGGTATTGCGTTTTATGCTGCGTCGAGCGCCCGCGACACCTTCCGCCAGTACCAGTGGCGAGTTGGCTCGGCCGCTACGGTCAGCAATCCGGCTGACCTGGGGGATCAGGTTGGAACGGTCCCGGAGGCGACAAAGGCTGATGTCGATCAAGCCTTTGCGCGGGCTTCGGCATCGGGCTGGGGCAAGTATCCGGTTGGTGAGCGGGCCGATATCCTGCGCCGGGCCGCCGATCTCTATGAGGCCAACGCGGCCGAGTTCTTTGCACTCCTCGCCCGCGAGGCCGGAAAGACCTGGGGCGACGCGGTTGCCGAGCTGCGAGAAGCCGTTGATTTCCTGCGCTATTATGCCGACGAGGCTGAGACGCTGACCGCCGCGCCGCGCGGACCATTCGTGTGTATCTCGCCGTGGAATTTCCCGCTGGCGATCTTCACGGGCCAGATCGCGGCGGCGCTGGTGGCGGGCAATCCGGTGCTGGCCAAGCCGGCACCGCAGACCCCGCTCATTGCCCATCGGGCGGTGCAATTGCTGCACGAAGCGGGTGTGCCCCAGGATGCACTGCATCTGCTGCTGGGGGGGCAATTTGTTGGCACATTGCTAACGTCGAACGCCGCACTTGCGGGTGTCGCGTTCACCGGGTCGCTGAAGACGGCCAAGGCCATCGAATCCAGCATGGCGCAACACGCGTCGCCATCGGCTCCCCTCATCGCCGAAACCGGTGGGCTCAACGCCATGGTGGTGGATTCGACAGCGCTCAGCGAACAGGTGGTGCGCGACATCATCGCTTCGGCCTTCCAGTCGGCTGGGCAGCGCTGTTCGGCCCTGCGCATTCTCTATGTGCAGGAGGATGTGGCCGAGCACACACTGCACATGCTCAAGGGGGCGATGGACGAACTGCGCCTGGGCAATCCTTGGGACCTCAGTACCGATATCGGCCCGATCATCGACGGCGCGGCGCGCGACAAGATCGCGGCTTACGTGGCCGAGCGGCAGGACAGGGTGGTGCACCAGCTTGCGGCGCCGGAGGCGGGGACGTTCTTCCCACCCACGGTGCTGCGCGTTGGCGGCATCGAGGATATGCCGGAGGAGATTTTCGGCCCCGTCCTGCATGTGGCGACCTTTGCAGCCGACCAGGTCGATGCGGTGATCGAGGCGATCAATGCGTCCGGCTATGGCCTCACCTTCGGCATGCATACCCGCATCGCCTCACGGGTGAAGCGGTTGGCCGGGCAGGTTCATGCCGGCAATATCTATGTGAACCGCAACCAGATCGGCGCCGTCGTGGGCAGCCAGCCCTTCGGCGGAGAAGGCCTGTCGGGCACCGGACCCAAGGCGGGCGGTCCGCACTATCTGCCACGCTTTACCCAAGGTGGTTCAGGCCTGCAATCGGGCGCGCTGGACTTGCCCGGGCCGACCGGCGAAAGCAACCAGATGCATGTGGTGCCGCGCGGCACGCTGTTGTGCCTTGGGCCCACGGCGGATGACGTGGCAGCGCAGAAGGCCATGGCCGAGGCGGCGGGCTGCGCGGTCGAGATTGCCACTCTCGACGCCGAGCGCCTGCGGGCCGGAGAGGGCTTTGCTGCGGTCGCCTGGTTTGGCGACGAGGCAGGCCTTCGCAATGTGCGCCTGGCACTGAGCGAACGGGAGGGAGCGCTGCTGCCGATCCTTGGTTCGGCCGACGATGCCGGACGCCTGCAGCTCGAGCGGCACGTCTGCATCGACACCACGGCAGCGGGCGGCAATGCGTCACTGATGGCCACCGCGCACTAAGGCAGGTTACGCGTGTGGGACGCTGGTCCTCACGCAACACCACAGCGCCCTCGGGCTCGACCCGAGGGCCACCAGCAAAATCCCGCGCAGCGAGGAGGGGTCCTCGGGTCAAGCCCGAGGACGGTTCAGGGATGGGCGCAAGTCCATCACCGGCTGGCTTGACCTTTATTCAACCAAGTAGTATTCAACACATAAGTTGAATAGAGATTGGTTGAACGATGACCGACGCCCTGAGCACCACTCTTGCCGCCCTGGCCGACCCGACGCGCCGCGCGATCCTTGCGCGGCTCGCGACGGGCGAGGCTGGCGTCAATGAACTCGCCGAACCCTTTGACATGACCCTGGCGGCTGTCTCCAAGCACATCAAGGTGCTGGAGGTAGCAGGCCTCATCACGCGCGGAAGGCAGGCACAATACCGCCCCTGCAAGCTCGAGGCGGCGCCCATGCGCGAGGTGGCGACCTATATCGAAACCTATCGCGGGTTCTGGGAGAACAACCTCGACCAGCTCGACGCCTACCTCAAGCATCTGCAGACCCCGACATCGGACACCAAGAACTGAGGAGACCCCCATGAACGACCAGACCTTTCCCAACCCGTTCAAAACCGAACTGCCCGACGATCAGCCGCTGATCATCATGTCCCGCACCTTTGACGCGCCGCTGGCGCTGGTGTGGAAAGTGTGGACCGAAAAGGAACACGTCGCCCATTGGTGGGGCTTCGGCAATAACGAGGTCCTGGAATATGACGTGCGCACCGGCGGCAAGTGGCGGATCGTGGGCCTGTCGCCCGACGGCACGAAGTGGACCATGTTCGGCACCTACCTTGCGGTTGAGCCCAAAAGCCTGATCCGGAACACCTTCGTGGTGGAAGGCATGACTGCGGAAGACGAACGCTATTACGAGGAGCACCATTTCGAAGAGCGGGACGGCAAGACCTTCTATCGCTCGATTTCGAACTTCCCCGATTTCGAGATGCGCAATGGTGTCGTGGATACGGGCATGGAATGGGGCGCCAATGTCTCGATGGTCCAGTTCGACGCCATCCTGGAACGGCTGAAGGGGGAGTAGGGGCGAAGCCCCACGCAGCCTCCCCCTGAATGGGGAGGGCCGGTTCGCAATTCCTGTTCATCGTCACCACCCGGCTTGTCCGGGTGGTCCATGCATCCGCAAGGTGGATTGCCCGGTCAGGCCGGGCAATGACGGGGTTCAGATATCGAGCTTGACCTGATGGCATATCGTGACGTTCGCGGATGCTGGCAGTGGTCCTCGGGTCGAGCCCGAGGACGGAGTCGTGTTTGGGTGGGGTTGGGGTACTCAACCTTCGTCACCACCCGGCTTGTCCGGCTGGTCCGGGCATCCGCAAGGTGGATTGCCCGGTCAAGCCGGGCAATGACGGGGTTCGGATATCGAGCACTCCCCGGAGCGAATTGGGTGTGGCGCGAGTCCTGAAACCGGGTTCCCGCTTTCGTGAATGAAACCGTGCGCGGCCTCTTGACCTTGCCATCTGGGAAGGCGGCAGAGAGGGGGCGTCCATACTCAGGAGGCTCCCATGCGAACCACTCTTCTTGCCCTTGGCTTTGCCATGCTGGCTCTGCCGGCCTTTGCGCAGGATCATTCCGGCCACGGAGCGATGGCCGCGGGCGATAGCCCGGCCACGATCGGCTATCGCGACGCCAATGCCAAAATGCATGCCGATATGGATATCGCCTATACCGGCAATGCCGATGCCGATTTCATCCTCGGCATGATCCCGCACCATCAGGGTGCGGTGGACATGGCTCGTGTCGTGCTCGAGCACGGTACCGACCCGGAGGTGCGCAAGCTCGCGGAGGAGGTGATTGCGGCCCAGGAGGCGGAGATCGCCTGGATGAAGGAATGGCTGGCGAAGAACGGGTTTTGAGGGTGGGTGTGAAGACCCCCACCCAGCCTCCCCCTGAAGGAGGGGGAGGGGCGGGCCGGTGTGCAAATCCTGTTGCGTCACCACCCGGCTTGTCCGGGTGGTCCATCTCGCGGCGCGATGGATTGACCGACCTCGGGTCACGCCGAGGGCCTTCCGCAATTCGGCACGCGCTGCGAGTGGTCCTCGGGTCAAGCCCGAGGACGGCATCGTGTGTGAGGTGAGACAGGAAACAGAGGTTCCCGCTTTCGCGGGAATGACGCCATGGGTGCGACTGAGACCTAGCCCCGCTCCGGCCGGGATACCGAATTGCGGACGATCAGCTCTGAACGCAGCAGCACTTCGCGGGATTTGGGTTTTTCGCCGGCCAGCATGGTCAGCAGCAATTCCATGGCGGCTTCGCCCATGCGGTGACGGGGCTGTTTCATGGTGGTGAGCGAGGGCGTCAGGAAGCTGGCGAAGGAAATGTCGTCAAAGCCCATGATCGAGAACTGCCGGGGCAGGTCATAGCGGCGGGCATTGAGGGCGATCATCACGCCCATGGCGCTGGCGTCGTTGACACAGAAGAAGGCGGTCGGCAGGGCATCGCGCACGAACATCAGCTCGGCGGCGGCGCGGCCGCTTTCGGTCGTGCCCTCGCCATCGATGACAAGGCGCGGATCGATGGCAATGCCTGCGCCTGACAGGGCCGAGCGGTAGCCTTCCTCGCGCAGCCGGGCGATTTCGCGGTTGGGGGCGCGGCCGACAAAGGCGATGCGGCGGTGGCCCTGGGAGATGAGGTGTTCGGTGGCGATGCGTGCGCCCTCGAAATTGTCGACGCCGACAAAGGGCACATCGGTGCCGATGACCGGTTCGTTGACCGCCACCATGGGCGGCAGGCGCCCATCTTCGGGAGTCTGGCCAAGGCCATAGGGCAGGTGGCCGGTGAACAGGATCAGCCCATCGGCCTGGTTGGAACTGATGAAGCGCAGGTAATCGGTCTCGCGACTGGGATCGTTCTGCGTATTGCCGATCAAGAGGCCATAGCCACGCTTGCTCGCTTCGGTCTCCAGACCGACGAGGATGTTGGAGAAATTCGGATCGCCCACATCGGGGGCGAGGATGAGGATCATGTTGCTGCGTCGCATGCGCAGCGAACGGGCCATGGCATTGGTCGTATAGCCGGTGCGGGCCACGGCATCGGCAACGCGGCGGCGCGTGGCGTCGGCGACCTTGGTGGGCTCATTGATGGCCCGGCTCACCGTAGCAATTGAGACCCCGGCCATGGCCGCGACGTCTTCAATAGTGGCCAGCTTTTGCTGCTGCACTTGGTGCTCCGCCCTCAACGCCAGACAGGGAAATGTCCAGCGCGCTCCTGCCCTTAGCAGATCGATCCGGCTCCGCCAGCGCGATCCACAGGGTTCCCCTTGTTTCGATCACTGTAAACCTTTACATCAATCATGAAAACCTTTACATCGAAGGTTGAGCATAGAGCCGCGCATCAAGCGGGCCGCGCTCGGGGGAGGGTGGAGGATGGTCGAATCTGCGGCTGGGATTGCGCGTCCGATTCTGTCGGCAAACCGCATTTCCAAGTCATTCGGCGAAATTCCGGTGCTGTTCAGCATCGACTATGACATCGCTCCCGGCGAGGTTCATGCCATCATTGGCGAGAACGGCGCGGGCAAGTCGACCCTTATCAAGATCCTCTCCGGCATCGAGCAGCCAACTTCGGGCTCGATCACCTATGATGGCCAGACCGTGGTGCTGCCGCCCGATGGCAAGGCCGAGGCCATGGGCATCGTGCTGATCCACCAGGAACTGAATCTGGCCGAGCACCTGACCGTGGCCGATTCCATTTTCCTCGGGCGCGAATTGAAGCGCGGTCCCTTCCTCGATGTGGGCGAGATGCGTCGTCGTGCCGCCGCCATCATGGAAACGCTGCATGTTCATGTGGATCCCGATGCGCGGATCTCGAGCCTGTCGGTCGCTGACAAGCAGATGGTGGAAATCGCCAAGGCCATCAGCCGCGATGCGCGGGTGCTGATCATGGACGAGCCGACCGCGGTGCTGTCGGTGGGCGAGACCCAGACCCTGTTCGAACAGATCCGCCGCCTGACGGCGCGGGGGGTCGCCGTGGTGTTCATCTCGCACAAGCTCGATGAGATCATGGAGCTGGCCAACCGGGTGACGGTGCTGCGCGACGGGCAACTCATTGCCACTGTCGGCACCGAAGCGCTGACGCCGGATTCGATTGCGCAGATGATGGTGGGACGCGAACTGTCCAACCTTTATCCGCCCAAGCACGAACCGGACGTCGATGCGCCCGTGGTGCTGAGGGTGCAGGGCCTCTCGACCAAGTCCGTGTCCAATGTGTCCTTCACCCTGCGAAAGGGCGAAATCCTCGGCTTTGCCGGCCTGATAGGCTCCGGCCGAACGGCCGTCGCCGAAGCTGTCGTGGGCCTGACCCACAAGACGGAAGGGGAAATCGCGCTCAACGGACAGGCCGTCGAATTCTCGCGCGTCGCCCAGTCCGTGCATGCCGGGGTGGCCTACATGACCAAGGACCGCAAGGGCAAGGGACTGCTTCTCAATATGGGTTTGCGGCCCAACCTGACGCTGCTGACGCTCGAAAAGCATATGAAAATGGGCTTCATCGATACGACAAGCGAGGACCGGGCGCTGGAGCGTTCCGTGCGGCGCTTCGACATCCGCGCGCGCGACGCTTCGGTGGCCGTCGGGCGCCTCTCGGGCGGCAACCAGCAGAAGCTGATGCTGGGCAAGACCATGGAAAGCGAGCCGGATATCGTCATCATGGATGAGCCGACCCGCGGCATCGACGTCGGCACCAAGCAGCAGATCTATCACATCATTGCGGCACTGGCCGCCGAGGGGAAGGCGGTCATCGTCATCTCCTCCGAACTCCAGGAAGTGATCGGCCTTTCCCACCGCGTCGTGGTCATGCGCTCCGGGCGCATTGCCGGCGTGCTCGAAGGCGCCGAAATCACCGAAGAAGAAATCATGCGGTACGCCGCAGGCATCAAGCAGAGTGGATCCGATGAGCGTATCAGCGCCTGAAATGGCACCCAAGACCAGGAGCGGTTTCAAGCTCGACCTGAAAACCGTGGGCCCACTGCTGGCGCTGGCGCTGCTGGTGCTGCTCGGCGTCACGCTCAACGAAAACTTCCTCACCTACAACAACATCACCAATGTGCTGGCGCGCTCGAGCTTCATCGGCATCATCGCCATTGGCGCGACCTTCGTGATCACGGCAGGCGGGCTCGATCTTTCGGTCGGCTCGATGGCGGCGGTCATCGCCGGGGTGATGATCATGGTGATGAACTGGCTGATCCCGGTCATGGGCGTGAGCTGGAGCGTAATCCTGGCCGGCATGGCAGCGGGAATACTGCTCGGCGGCGTGGCCGGCGTCGGCAACGGCCTGATGATTACCCGAGGGCGCATCGAGGCCTTCATCGTGACGCTGGGCACGATGGGCATTTTCCGCTCGCTGGTGACCTTCCTCGCCGATGGCGGCACGCTATCGCTCAATTTCCAGGTCGCCGACCTCTATCGCCCGGTCTATTACGACGGTCTCCTCGGTATTCCCTATCCGATCCTGGTCTTTGCGCTGGTAGCCATTGGCGGCGAGATCGTCATGCGCCGCACCTCGTTCGGCCGCCATTGCGCTGCCATCGGTTCCAACGAGCAGGTGGCCCGCTATTCCTCGATCAATGTCGATAATGTCCGGCTGATCACCTATATCCTGCAGGGCCTGCTGGTGGCTGTCGCCGTGCTGCTCTATGTGCCGCGCCTCGGCTCGGCCTCAAGCACGACCGGCGTGCTTTGGGAGCTGGAGGCGATTGCGGCGGTGATCATCGGCGGCACCACGCTCAAGGGCGGCTATGGCCGCGTCTGGGGCACTGTGGTGGGCGTCGTCATCCTCGGCCTCATCGGAAATATCCTGAACCTGCAAAGCTTTATCAGCCCGTACCTGAACGGCGCTTTCCAGGGCGTCATCATCATCCTGGCCGTGCTGCTGCAACGACCGCGGCGCGCCAGCTGAACCGGACCGGGTCCTGGACCCGCCGGATGAACGAGTTTCACATCGCCCGCAAAAGGGCATTTTGGGAGGACTGCAAATGAAACTGGCAAAAACCCTGATGGCGTCGGCGGCAATCGCCCTTGCCATGGGCGGCGTCGCCTTGGCACAGGACGACACCATCACCATCGGTGTCTCGGTTCCGGCCGCGACCCATGGCTGGACCGGTGGCGTCAACTACTTCGCCCAGCAGGCGATCGAACGTCTCAGCGCCACCTATCCGAACGTGGAATATGTCTTCGCCTCGTCGCCCGACTCGCCCAAGCAGATCGCCGACATCGAAGACATGGTCTCCACCCGCAATATCGACGCGCTGGTGATCCTGCCGGGCGATCCGGACGCCATGACCTCTGCCATCAAGCACGTCAAGGATGCCGGCAAGTTCGTGACCGTGGTCGACCGTCAGCTGTCGATCGATGGCGTGGAGAACCTCTACGTCGCTGGTGACAATCCGGGCCTCGGTGCCAACGCCGCCGAATACATCAAGAGCGCACTGCCCGATGGCGGCAATGTTGTGATCCTGCGCGGCATGCCGATCCCGATCGACCAGCAGCGCTTCGACGGCTTCATGGCCGGCATCGAAGGCTCCAACATCATGGTGCTCGAGAACGAATTCGCCAACTGGAACCGCGACGACGGCTTCCGCGTGATGCAGGACTTCCTGACCCGCTTCCCGGAAATCGACGCCGTCTGGACCCAGGACGACGATATCTCGCTCGGCGCCATCGAAGCCATCAAGCAGGCTGGCCGTGAAGAGGAGATGTTCATCGTCGGCGGCGCCGGCATGCAGCAGATCCTGCAGGCGGTGAAGGCCGGCGATCCGCTGACCCCGATCGACGTCAGCTACAGCCCAGCCATGATTGCCACGGCCATCGAGCTGACGACGTCGCACTTCACTGGCGGCATCCAGGTTGCCGGTCGCTACATCCTCGACTCGACCGTCATCACCCAGGACAATGTCGACCAGTTCATCGACGAAGAAAGCCCGTTCTGATCCTTCCCGGAACGGACACGAGAGGGGCGCCCGGCTTGCCGGACGCCCCTTTTTCTTAGGCTTTATAGAGGGCTGGCTTGTCGTCAAGGCGACACGAGAATCCCTGTATTTCTCTCAACCGAGTTCCGGGCGATGCCCGCCTTCCTTGGCGTCGCGGGGGCTCACCAGATTTGTGGGGCGCTGTTGGCACTCAACCGCGCAGAACCACGGTTCCGCCCTCGGGCTTGACCCGAGGGCCGTTTGCCACACGCATTGCATGCATGTTTGGAGCGGTCCTCGGGTCAAGCCCGAGGACGGAGCGGTGGGTGGGACGGTGGCGCGCGTAAGAATGTTGCAGCGCGCAGCGATTTTTTGAGTGCTGACAACATGTCGCAGGAACGTCAGGCGGGCTGACGCATTACCCAATCCGAGCTCCGGGCGACGCCCGCCTAGTCTTTGGTGCCGCTGGAGCTCACCAGAATTCTTCCATTTCCTGATGTGCGCTCGCCTGGGGTGGTATTGCCGGCCGTGCGGTTGTGCCCGCGCGCTTGGGAACGGTGGTTCCAGCTTTCGTGGAAATGACACGGTGGGTGAATGAAAAGCGCGGGTGGCCTCTTCTGACACCGCGCCGCCCTCGGGCCTGACCCGAGGGCCTGCCGGAAGGTTCGCTGGTGTGGCGAGTGGTCCTCGGGTCAAGCCCGAGGACGGCACTGTGGTAGTGACACCAGCATGCCAAAAAAAGCGCCCGGGAGACTTATGCCGCTTCGGGCGTGTAGCCGGCCTGGCGGATGGCTTCGGCGCCCTTGGCGCGGTCGCCGGTGAAACTGACTTTGCGCGCGGCCAGGTCGATACTGACGCTGGTCCCGGGCAGGGCCTTCTCGAGGGCGCCGCGGACGGTGCCGGCGCAATGGTTGCAATCCATGTCGCGAACGGCGAAGGTTGAAGTCTTGTTCATGCATGTCTCCTGTCAAATTCGGTCGCGTGACCGAAGCGTTTTTGGATTGATTTAGTGGGCCGGCTTTCCGGCCAGGTCGTCGAGAATGGGGCAGTCGGGGCGGTTGTCGCCGGCGCAGCAATGGGCCAGATGTCTGAGGGTTTTGACCATGCCCTGCAACTCGGCAATCTTGGTTTCCAGCGCCTCGATATGGGTGCTGGCAATCTCCTTGACTTCGGCACTGGCGCGGGACCGATCCTGCCAAAGACCCAGCAAGGCGGAGGTTTCCTCAACCGAGAAGCCGAGAGTACGGGAGCGCTTGATGAAGCGCAGCACATGCACCTCGTCGGGACCGTAGACACGGTAGTTGCTGTCCGTGCGCAAGGGCGGCGTGATCAGCCCGATCTGCTCATAATAGCGGATCATCTTGGCGGAAACGCCGGAAGCTTCGGAGGCCTGGCCGATATTCATGCCGATACTCCCTTGATGGCGCGCAGGCGCTGGGCGTTGCCAACCACGAAGACCGAACTCAGTGCCATGGCACCGGCCCCGATCATGGGCGAGAGCAGGATGCCGAAGGCCGGATAGAGCACGCCCATGGCGACGGGAATGAGCAGGGCATTGTAGCCAAAGGCCCAGAACAGGTTTTCCCAGATGTTGCGCATGGTGGCGCGGCTCACGACGAGGGCATTGAGCACACCCTTGAGGTCGCCCCCGAGAAGAACCACGTCCGCACTTTCAATGGCGGCGTCGGTGCCCGAACCCACGGCAATGCCGATATCGGCTTCGGCCAGGGCCGGTGCGTCGTTGATGCCGTCACCCACATAGGCGACCACGCCATGGGGGCCGCGCAGCGACTTGATGGCCTCGACCTTGTCCGATGGCAGGACTTCGGCACGGACCTCGTCTATGCCGAGTTGGGCGGCGATGGCCCTTGCCGTGCGCGCGTTGTCGCCCGAGATCATCGCAGTCCTGAGGCCTTTGGCGTGGAGGGCATCGATGACCGCCTTGCTTGAGGGCTTGATCGTGTCGGCAACCACGATAGCGGCGGCAAGTTTGTCGTCCACGGCGGCAAAGACCGGCGTCTTTCCTTCATTGGCCAGCTTCTCGATTGCTTCCGCGAAATCCGAGAAATCGAGATGGCTCATATGGCGCTGCGAACCAACGGCCACGAGGCGACCATCGACGCGGGCGGTAACGCCAGTGCCAGGATTGGAGGCGAACTCGGTGACCGTGCCCAGGGCCAGCCCAGCCTTTTCCGCAGCCGCGACAATGGCCGCCGCAATGGGATGCTCGGAGCGGCTTTCGACTGCGGCCACGAGCGCCAGCACCTCGTCATGCTCGAAATCATCATCGAGGATGAGATCGGTGAGGGTAGGCTTGCCTGCCGTCAGCGTACCGGTCTTGTCGAAGGCGACGATGCCGGCCTTTTGCAGCTGCTGCAGCGCCTCGCCCTTGCGGAAGAGGACGCCGAGCTGTGCGGCGCGGCCCGTACCGACCATGATGGACATGGGAGTGGCGAGGCCCATGGCACAGGGACAGGCGATAATCAGCACGGCAACGGCATTGACCAGCGCATAGGTGAGAGACGGTTCCGGGCCCCATATGAACCAGGCAATGGCCGTCAGGATGGCAAGACCGATGACGACGGGCACGAAGATCGAGGTGATGCGGTCGACCACGGCCTGGATCGGCAACTTGCCGGCCTGGGCGTCTTCGACCATGCGGATGATATGAGCCAGCATGGTGTCGGCGCCGACCTTGGTGGCGCGGAAGCTGAAGCTGCCCGAGGTGTTGAGCGTGCCGCCGACGACGGCAGCGCCGACGCCCTTCGACACGGGCAGAGGTTCGCCCGAGATCATGGATTCATCGATATGGCTTTCGCCGTCGGTCACCTCGCCATCAACGGCTATCTTTTCGCCGGGACGGACGACGATGATGTCGCCAACGCGGACCGCTTCGACCGGAATTTCGGTGACCTGCCCGTCGCGCGAGACGCGGGCGGTTTTTGCCTGCTGCTGCACGAGGCGGCTGATGGCCTCGCCGGTGCGGCCCTTGGCAATGGCCTCGAGCCAGCGCCCCACAAGGATCAGCGTGACGATGACGGCAGCGGCCTCGAAATAGACATAGCGGGTTTCGGCCGACACCAGCTGGGGCGCGAAGGTGACGACGGTGGAATAGAGCCAGGCCGCTCCCGCGCCCAGGGCAACGAGCGAATTCATTTCTGGCGCGCCGCGCAGGAGCGCCGGGATACCGACCTTGAAGAAGCGCAGGCCCGGCACGAAGAGGACGAAGGTGGCGAGGGCGAAGTAGGCTACCCACAGCACGTCCATGGAGACGACCGACATGACCCACATATGGAAGGGCATGTAGAGATGGCCGAGCATTTCGACGACAAAGAGCGGAATGGTGGGAATGGCCGCAATAATGACGTCGCGCCGGAGCACGGCCGCATCCTCGTCGTGGTGGTGCATGTGGTCATGCGCAGGCGCGTCGGGCTGGCGGACCGTACTCTTGTAGCCGACCTTCTCGACCGCCTTGATGAGAGCATCGACATCGCCGCCCGCGACCGTGGCGCGCTCGGTGGCCAGATTGACGGATGCCGTCTGGACGCCGGGAACTTTGAGCAGGGCCTTCTCCACGCGATTGACGCAGGAGGCGCAGCTCATACCTTCGATATTGAGCGAAACGGGTGTCGCGGCGGGATGGTGGTGTGCGTGTTCGTTCATGGGACTCTTCCTTGTCCCGATATAAGTAATCCTTCCCATCATGGGAAGGTCAAGAGGTGCGCTGGCGAATTTTTGGCAAACGTGTACCCACGGTAGCTTGGACGTCGCGAGTGGCCCTCGGGTCAGGCTCGAGGGCCAGTGCAGGACCAATGCGACCTCTTGGCACAGCGACAGTCTGGCGACTTATTTCGGTGATGCGGAAGACCTAAATCCTGCTTTGTCAGGAGCCTGGCCATGCAAACGGTACGGAACGACACGGGTTACAGCGAATTGGCTTTGCCATGCCTTGGCTGCGAGATGCGGCACGAGGGCGTATGCGGTGTACTGACGCCGAGCCAGCTCAGCGCATTATCGCGGATAACGCGGCATGTGCATCGATCCGCAGGCGAGGAACTGCTGGCCGACGCCATGCCCATTGCCAGTTATGCCTATGTGCTTTCGGGCGTGGTCAAGCTCAGCAAGGTGCTGGAGGACGGCCGTCAGCAGGTGGTGGCGCTGCAATTTGCGCCAGACCTGCTCGGTCGGCCTTTTGCGACGGAGAGCCGTGTGAGCGCCGAGGCGGCCTCCGATGTCGATCTCTGCATGATCCCCAAGGCGGCGCTGGAAACCCTGCTACGGGAGAATGCGGCGCTAGAGCACCTCTTGATGATGCAGGCACTGCGCGAACTGGACGAAGCGCGCGACTGGATGGTGACGCTGGGCCGCAAGAGTGCCGCCGAAAAGGTGGCGAGCTTCCTGTACCTGATCGCGACCCATCTTGGCCCCAGCGAAGACCAGCCCGAAACCACTTTTGAACTGCCGCTGAGCCGCGGCGACATTGGCGATTTTCTGGGGCTGACCGTCGAGACGGTGAGCCGGCAGATGAGCCGGCTCAAGGTGGAAGGCGTGATCGAGATCGAGAATTTCAGGCATGTGACTGTGCCCGATCTGGCGCGGTTGCGGCTGAGATGCGGGTGAGGGTCCGTGGTACACTTACGGCGCCCCACCCAGCCTCCCCCTGGAGGCGTGTCGCTCCAGATTCTCCACTCAAACCGTGCCGTGCTCGGGCTTGACCCGAGGACCAGTCGACACGGCCTTGATTTGGCGGGTGGCACTCGGGTCAAGCCCGAGTGCGGTCAGGTGGGTGTGACGGCCGGGGTGGTGGGTGTCAGCCCAGCACGCCGTTCTCCAGGGTGAGCACCCGGTCGACCGTGCCTTCGGGCAGGGCGGCGTGGGTGACGAGAATGACGGTGCGGCCGGTCGTGCCCGAGGCGATGACCTGGAAGAAGGCTTCCTCGGTGTCGCGGTCGAGCGCGTTGGTGGGCTCGTCGAGCAGCAGGACCGGTGCATTGGAGACCAGTGCCCGGGCAAGGCACAGTCGTCGCGCCTGGCCGGCTGAGAAAGTGCGTCCCGCCTCTCCCGCGATTGTGTCGAGGCCCTTCGGCAGGGCGCTCACATGGGCGTCGAGCTGGGCCTTTGCGAGCGCCTCCCAGAGTTCGGCATCGCTGGCATCGGCGCGGCCGATCAGCAGATTGTTGCGGATCGTGTCGATGAAGACGGGGCTATCCTGGCTGAGCAGCGCCATATGGGCGTGAATGTCGCGGCTGCTGAGAGCGGCGAGCGGGACGCCGCCAATGCTGATACGGCCCGCTTGCGGATCGGCGAGACGGAGCAAGAGGCGCAACAGGGTCGACTTGCCATTGCCGCTGGCGCCGGCAATGGCCACGCGTTCGCCTGGCGCGACCACGAGGGTCAGGCCGGAAATGATTTCGGGCAGGCCCGGATAGGCAAAATGCACATCCTCGAAGGCAATGGCGCCATTTTGCGGGAGGGGCGCGGGAGCTTCGGGCTCGATGACTGATGGCGCGAGGTCGTTGAGGGCCACAAGGCGTTCGGCGGCAGCCATGGCCTGGCTGGCCTTGGCTGTGCTGCGCACGATGAGGCTGGTGACCTCAAAACTGCCGAGCACGGCCAGTAGCAGCGCGGCCATGAGTGGGCCATCGATCTGCCCGGCATCGAGGGCAACGAGGCCGGCCCAGAGCGTGCCGGCCAGCGCCAGGGCGGCTAGCACCTGCACGGCAAAGCCGCTTAGCGTGGTGACGAGGCCCAGCCGGCGCCGGAGCGAAGCGGCACGGTCATTGGCCATGGCGAAGGCAGCGCTGGTGCGACCGAGGGCGCCAAGCAGGACAAGGTCGGCATGACCATTGACGCCATCGAGCACGTTCATGCGCAGATCGGCCTGGGCCGCGACGCTGTCGCGTCCAGCCTTGCGCCCGAGGGCGACCATGGCCGACGGCACGGCCAGCGCGGCAAGAGCGAGTGCCAGCCCATAGGGCAGAGCGGCGGCGGGCAGGAACACGGCAAGGATCGCGGTCATGACAGCGCCGACCATGGCGGCGGCTGCAAGCGGGCCGATGGCGACGAGGAAGGCGGTGTCCAGTGCATCGACATCGGCCGTGAGGCGCGAAACGAGGTCGCCATGCCGGAGCGACCGATCCGCCAGCGGCAGGCGCGGGAAAAGGCGGGCAAACAGCCACCCGCGCAGGTCGGACAGGAGCTTCAGCGTCGCATTGTGGCCGACCAGCCGCTCGCCATAGCGGGCGAGGATGCGCACGAAAGAAAAGCCGCGCACCATTGCCGAGGGCACGAAGATATTGAAGCCGAGGCCCAGCGTGGTGAGGGCCGTGGCGGTGATGAACCAGCCCGATGTGCCAAGCAGCGCGACGCCGGAGACCAGCGTGACCACAGAGAGGAGCAGCGCCAGGAGCAGTGCTGTGCCGCGCTGCCGGAACAAGGGAAGGAAGGTGAGAAGCGCTTTCATGCGACACCGCGCTTGCTGGACCTGATGGGCGTTTCCACCAGGGTGCCACCGGCAATGCGCCAGGCCTTGTCCATGCGCCCGGCAACAGCGAGCGAATGGGTGGCAACGATGAGTGTGCGCCCCTTGGCATAGTCACGGATGGCGGACATAACCTCGTCCTCCAGATCAGCATCGAGATGAGCGGTGGGTTCGTCGAGGAGGATCAGGCCGGCCTCGCGCAGAAACAGGCGCGCGAGGGCGACGCGTTGCGCCTGGCCACCGGAAAGGCCGATGCCGTCTTCGCCGATGACGGTGTCGAGGCCATCGGGCAGGCCATTGGCAAAGCCGGCGACCCGGGCGCGCTCGGCGGCGGCCTCGATGTCGCGGCGGGGCACGCCTGGTCGCGCGAGGCCGATATTGGCGGCGATGCTGGCATGGATGAGCCGCGGCTTCTGGGCGAGGAGGAAGGTGCGGGCGCGCATATCCCCGTCTGCCCAATCGGCCAGGGCGCGGCCATCGAGAGTGATCTGACCCTCGGCTGTGCGCAGACCAACAAGCGCCTCCAGCAGGGTCGATTTGCCCGAACCGCTGGGACCGACAAGAGCAATGTGCTGACCGGCTGGAATGGAGAGCGCCGCTTCATGCAGCACGGTACGCTGTTGATCAGGCGTGCGCAGGGTGATGCCGGAGAAGGCCACGGCGATGGCGGGGCCGGGGCGCGGGGCAATGTCGGCATGGATAACCGGTTCGGCGGGGAGCCCGCCAAGCTGGCGCTCGATTTCCTCGAGCCCGGCTTTGGCGGTGGCCCGGTCGTGATAGTGGGCGGCGAGCAGCCGCAGGGGATTGTAGATTTCCGGCGCCATCAGCAGCAGGAAGAGCCCGAGCTGCAGGGTGAGCGGACTGGTGCGCAGGTGCAGGTAATCGATGAAGGTGAGGCCCACATAAAGCGCAATACCGGCAACGCCGAGCGCGGCGAAGAATTCAAGCACGGCCGATGACAGGAAGGCGATGCGCAGAACTTTCAGCGTGCGCAGGCGCAGGGCCTCGCTGGCTTCGACTATGCCCGCTGTCTCGGCCTCCTCGCGGCCAAAGAGTTTCAGAGTCAGCAATCCGCGCAGCCGGTCGGCGAAGCGGCCGGAGAGGTGAGTGAGGGCACGGGCCTGCCGGTCGGTGGCGACCTGCGCGCCCCAGCCGACCAGCGCCATGAAGAGCGGGATCAGCGGGGCGGTGACGAGGAACACTACGCCGGCCACCCAGTCGAGCGGCAGGATGATGGCGCCGAAGAGCAGCGGCAGCAGGGCGGCCTGCAATGCGGCGGGCAGATAGCGGGCGAAATAGCCGTCGAGCGCCTCGACCTGATCGACAATGGCCGATGCGGCAGCGCCTGAGGGGGGCGTTTCAGCGGCGCGGGGCGAGCGAGACAGGAGCTGGGCGAAAAGCGCCAGGCGCAGATGGCGCTTGATGGCCTCGGCGGCGACAATGCCAGCCTGTTCGCCCACAGCACCGAGGCCGGCGCGGATGGCCAGCAGACCCAGGATGAGACCAACGGACGGGAGGAGGGCGCTGGCGGCTTCCCCATGCTCGATGGTGCGCCCCAGCACATCGGAAAGCGTCCATGCCTGCCAGACCAGCAGCACGCCGCCAATGAAGGGCGCGGCCATTGCCGCAATCAGGGCAAGTCCGCCCTTACCATGCAGACGGTTGAGCGCGTGCGTGCTCTCGCTTTTCGCGGAATTGGATCGGGTGTTCACGAATATCCGGAGGCTGGGGCCACAGTAACAGTGCTGGTTGTACCTTAATTTGCGAGGAATTTTGACACCTTGATCTGAATCAAGGCGAAGGTCAGTCTGATGAGGCATTGGAAGGGACATTGGCGGCCCCGACTCTGGCCGTCGCAACCAGAGAGTTAGAACGTGCCATGATCGACATGCTCGTCGTCGACCTCTCGCGATGGCAATTCGCCGCTACCGCGATGTATCACTTCATCTTCGTGCCCCTGACGCTCGGCCTCTCCTTCATGATGGCGATCATGGAGAGTGTCTATGTGATGACCGGGCGCGATATCTGGCGCAAGGCGACCCTGTTCTGGGGCACGCTTTTCGGCGTCAATTTTGCCATGGGCGTTGCCACGGGCATCGTCATGGAATTCCAGTTCGGGATGAACTGGAGCTACTACAGCCACTATGTGGGCGACGTCTTCGGCGCGCCGCTGGCCATCGAGGGCCTGATGGCCTTCTTCCTCGAAGCGACCTTCGTGGGCCTGTTCTTCTTCGGGTGGGACCGGATGAGCAAGGTGGGCCACCTGGTGGTAACCTGGCTGGTGGCCTTCGGCGCCAATTTCTCGGCGCTCTGGATCCTGATTGCCAATGGCTGGATGCAGAATCCGGTTGGCGCCAAGTTCAACCCCGACACGATGCGCATGGAAATCACCGACTTCATGGCGGTGATCTTCAACTCGGTCGCACAGGCCAAGTTCGTGCATACGGTCAGCGCCGGCTATGTCTGCGGCGCGGTGTTCGTGCTGGCCATCTCGGCGCTATTCCTGGTCAAGGGCAAGCATGTGGAGCTGGCCAAGCGCTCGGCGGTCGTGGCCGCCAGCTTCGGCCTTGCTTCGGCGCTGTCGGTGGTCGTGCTGGGGGACGAAAGCGGCTATGTCGCAACCGAACACCAGAAGATGAAGATCGCGGCCATCGAGGCCTCGTTCCACACCGAGCCGGCACCGGCACCATGGACGATTATTGCCATTCCCGGTGCAGACGGGGAAACCGCCTGGTCGATCTCGGTGCCCTGGATGGGCGGCCTCATCACCACGCGCTCGCTTGATGAGGAGCTCGAGGGAATACACGAACTGGTGGATCGTGCGCAGGACCGCATCCGCTCGGGAATGGTGGCCTATTCTGCGCTGCAGGATATTCGCGCCGACGGCACCAATATGGAAGCGCGCGCAGTGTTCGAAGAACATTGGGCCGACCTGGGCTACGGCCTGCTCCTGAAGCGCTACCGCGTCGATGTGGAGAACGCCACGGCTGAGGAAATCGCCATGGCGGCCGAGGACACCGTGCCCGATGTGTGGCCGCTGTTCTGGACCTTCCGCATCATGATGGGCCTGGGCTTCTTCTTCATCGCCTTCTTTGGCCTCTGGTTCTACCGCGCCTCGCGCGGCTGGATCGATACCAACAAGCCGCTTCTGTGGTTCACGGTATTCATGCTGCCGACCCCGTGGCTGGCCATCGAAAGCGGCTGGTTCATCGCCGAGTTCGGGCGACAACCCTGGGTGGTGGAAGGGGTGCTCCCCACGTTCTACGCGGCTTCGGGACTGACTGTGCTGGACCTGGTCCTGAGCCTCACCTTCTTCGTGCTGCTCTATACGGTGCTGCTGATCATCATGGTCATCCTGATGGTGCGTATCATCAAGGCCGGTCCCAAGGAGAAGCTGTTTACCCACAATGATGACGAGGACGATTTCGTCATCACCACACTGCCGTCGACACCTGCAACCAAGGAGCTCGGATCGTGAGCAGTATTCCACTCGACTATGAAACGCTGCGGCTGATCTGGTGGCTGCTTCTGGGTGTGTTGCTGATCGGCTTTGCCGTGATGGGCGGGCGCGATCTGGGTGTGGGGGCGCTGCTGCCCGTCGTGGCGCGGACCGACGATGAGCGGCGTGTGCTGCTCAACCTCATCGGGCCGACCTGGGAAGGCAACCAAGTGTGGCTGGTTCTGGGGGGCGGGGCGATCTTCGCGGCCTTCCCGCCGCTTTATGCAGCGAGCTTTTCGGGCTTTTACCTCGCCATGATCGTGATCCTGCTGGCGCTGATCCTGAGGCCCGTGGGCTTCAAGTTCCGCGGCAAGATTTCCGATCCGCGCTGGCGCTCGACCTGGGACTGGGCCCTGTTTGTCGGGGGCTTTGTACCGGCGCTGATCATGGGCGTGGCTGTGGGCAATGTGCTCCTGGGCGCACCTTTCCATCTCGATGACACGATGCGCATCTTCTATACCGGCAACTTCTTCCAGCTGCTCATGCCCTTCGCGCTTCTGGCCGGACTGGTAAGCCTGGGGATGATCGTGACCCAGGGGGCAGCTGTCATCGCCGGACGCACCACGGGCGTGATCGCCGATCGGGCCCGGACCTATGGCACCTTGTCGGGTCTGCTGACCATCGTGCTGTTTGCCCTGGGCGGGCTCTGGGTGGCGGGGATGAACGGGCATGTGATCACCAGCGTCATCGACCCCAACGGGCCGATCAACCCGATGGCAAAGACCGTGGACCTGGTGCCGGGCGGGTGGCTGCGCAATTACGCCACCTATCCCTGGATGATGGCGGCGCCGCTTATCGGCTTTGCCGGGCTGGCGGTGGCGGTGCTGTCGCTGCGCGGGAGGCTGAAGCTGGCGGCGCTGCTCGGATCGAGCGCTGGCATTATTGGCATCATCTCGACGGCGGGCCTGTCGCTCTTCCCGTTCCTTCTGCCCTCCTCGACCGTGCCCAATACCGGGCTAACGCTATGGGACGCCTCGTCCAGCCACCTGACGCTGTTCATCATGTTGCTGGCCACGGCCTTCTTCCTGCCGATCGTCCTCATCTACACAAGCTTCGTATTCCGGATCATGCGTGGGCCGGTGACGACGGAAAGCCTCAACAAGAACCCCAACGCCTACTAGGAGAAGACCATGTGGTATTTTTCGTGGATCCTGGGGCTGAGTCTGGCCTGCACTTTCGGCATTCTCAACGCCATGTGGTTCGAAATGCGCGAGGACCGTCGTCTCGCTCGCGAGCAAGGGCGAGAGACGACATCCCTGTAGTGCATGGCTGCTGACCATCTGGTCAAAAATCGGAAACGCCGGATTCGTACCCGACGGATCCGGCTTTTTGTTGGTTAACAAGTGGTTTAGTGGGGCAGGCCAGGGGTGCGACGAGGTTTGGGGTGGGGACATCTGTGTCGCGATCATGGCGGATATGCCTCTTTCGTTTGCACAAAATGCATAACGGATGTGCAGCAAGGCCATCTACTAATCACTACTGAAGTGATCTAGATATTGGTCATCAAAACGAAGGGGAACCGAAATGAACTTTGCCAAGAAGATCGCCGACTACGCCAAGTACCAGCGCACCCTGCGCGAACTGAACGCACTCGACAACCGCCAGCTGCACGATCTGGGCATCACCAAGGGTGATATCAAGGCCATCGCTCGCGGCACCTACGTCGCCTAATATTTAGGCAACAAGTAGAACTGCCTCATGCAAGGCAGTGCATATGACCTCCAAGTCATCCGATGAAGGCGTCCACCAGGGCGCCTTTTGTCGTTTTTGAAAAGCGCTGAGGGCCGGTGTGGCGCGCCGCGCTTGTCCTAACACCGCTCCGCCCTCGGGCTCGACCCGAGGCCTGCCGCCACATCGCAGGCGTTGCGAGTGGTCCTCGGGTCAAGCCCGAGGACGGAGCGGTGGTTGTTGGATGGTTATCACTCCCACCTAGCTTTGCTACGGCCCTCCGGGCCGAGCGTCGCTACCTCCCCTCCGGAGGGGGAGGTGAACTGTGGTTCTGTCGGGCAGTGGTGCGGAACTGAAGTCCTGTCATGAACAGGTCCGCCCTCGGGCCTGACCCGAGGGCCACTCTCCACATCGCAGGCGTTGCGAGTGGTCCTCGGGTCAAGCCCGAGGACGGTGCGGTGGTTGTTGGACGGTCATCACCCCCACCTAGCTTTGCTACGGCCCTTCGGGCCGAGCGTCGCTACCTACCCTTCAAGGGGGAAGGTGAAGACGAGGTGATGCGTTGCCTACCGCACCAGGTCGGCAACCGTGCAATCGAGCGCCGTGACGAGGTCGGCGGGCCGGATGCGGATCTGCAGGCCCCGCTGGCCGCCATTGAGGAAGATTTCGTCGTAGAGTGTGGCCAGTTCGTCGAGAGCCGTGGCAACCGGCTTGCGCTGGCCGAGGGGGCTGATGCCGCCGACCTTGTAGCCGGTGAGGCGCTCTGCATCGACGGGCTTCATCATGTGGGCGGACTTGCCGCCCAGCGCGGCGGCAAGCTTTTTCATATTCACTTCCTCGTCCGAAGGGACGATGGCGCAGACCGGTTTGCCGTCAAGCTCGGCCATCAGCGTCTTGAACACTTCCGATGGCGAAACGCCCATGGCCTCGGCCGCCTGCAATCCGACGCGCTCGGCATTGGGGTCGTAGTCGTAGTGGGCGAGGCTGAACGGAATGCCGGCCTTCGTCAGAGCCAGCGTGGCGGGGGTGGTCTTGGACATGCCCTTGTTTTAGGCCATCCCCTGAAACTGGCAAGGCTCAGCGATCAAGATCGAAGCGGCGGACCCACCGGGGGTCGACAGCGACGGTGTCCACGTCATCGAGGCCGGCATCACGCAGCAGGTGCGGCGATAGATGCAGGGCGGCGACGGCACGCCGGCGGCGGCGGGCGAGTTGGCCTTCGGATGCATCGCGCGCTGCGGCATCGCGCAGGACCGGCAGGGGCAGAAGGAAGGCTAGAAGGCCTGGAAGCGAAAGCATTGTTGCATACACAGGCCTTATGGCCTGTGCCTCCATGGGATTGACTTGAGCCTGAAAATACCTCCGGATAGAGCGGCTATCCAACTAAACGTCTGCATTGATGCATAAGGTGGTTTGATCCATGTCGCTGCCGCCCATGACCGCGCTGCGAGCCTTTGAGGCCGTGGCGCGGCACCTGAGCTTTACCCGCGCGGCCGAGGAGCTGGGCATGACCCAGGCTGCCGTCAGCTACCAGATCAAGGTGCTCGAGGAGCGCGTCGGCGCGCCGCTATTCCTGCGCAAGCCCAGGCAGATTGCCTTGAGCGATGTCGGGGCGCGGCTGGCGCCGGATGTGGGGCAGGCCTTCGACATCCTGCGCGCAGCCTTTGCCGAAACACGCGGCGCCATCGACAACCAGCTCTCCATCACCACCGTGCCCACCTTTGCCAGCCAATGGCTGGCGCAGAATCTGGGCCTGTTCCAGCTGGCCCATCCGCAATTTTCCGTGCGTATCGACAGCGCGAGCGACCTTGTTGACCTGGTGCACGACGATTTCGACATCGGCATCAGGACGTTGCCCGGGCCGCAGGGCGGCGGATTGGCGTCGCACCTGCTGGTCAAGGCCGATTTCACCCCATTGCTGAGCCCCGTCCTGGCCGAAAGCGTAGGCGGTATCAGGAAGCCGGCGGACCTGATGAAACTGCCTTTCCTCGATCCGCAGGACGAATGGTGGGCGATGTGGTTTGAAGCAGCAGGCGTGTCCGGCTTTTCCAGCGAGGGGCGGCCGCGCAATGTGCTGAACCATCAGAGCCTGCTCGCCGTGGCGGCCAAGGCCGGGCAGGGCGTGACCATGCTGACGCCGTCTCTGTTCCGTGACGATATTGAAGCGGGAAGGCTGATTCAGCCCTTTTCCCTCCTGGCCGAGGCGGGGCGCGGCTATTACCTCGTCTATCCCGAGAGCCGCCGCAACCAGCCGAAAATCCGGATGTTCCGCGAGTGGATGCTGGAGGCGACACAATATATGCGCGTGCCGTCCTGACATTCCCTGTCGCGACGCATGCCTATGCGGTGGTCAACCAAGGGGTGACCATGACCGCCGCAGAACTCAATGCCATCATCGTCCGGGCCAAGGCCGCCAGCTATGTCGGGGGCGGTGACCGGGCGCAGCCGAGCCGTCCCGGCGCCAACGATCTCAGCTGGAGCGAGGGGGAGTGGCGGTATCTGGACAGCTACTTTGGCGGTACCGATTTTCTCGGCCAGGAAGTTCTGTGGAGGGCGCATGAGCCGGTCTGGGCAATGAGCTATTATGGCCAGGTGCTGCGCCCCGACCTCATCGACGGCGAGCGGGCCGGGCAGACCATCAAGGCGGCGCTGACGCAGATGTATGGGGAGGGGCGGTTTCTCGGCGGCTTCGACTGGCAGGGGCCGTTCGGGCGCTACCTCGACAAAAGCCAAGGCAATGTGGCGAGCTTCCGCGGGCGCGAGGTGATCGAGGTGGCGGGCGTGGAAGCCTATGCGCTGGATTATTTTGGCGGGCTGGTGAAGGCCTAAAGGCATACCCCCACCTAACCTCCCCCTTAAGGAGGGGGAGGGACGGATAGAAGCCGTCATAAAAGCCCGGCCCGCCCTCGGGCTTGACCCGAGGGCCATTCGCCGGGGACTCGATCTAACATAGTGCGCGCTGATGGTGGCCCTCGGGTCAAGCCCGAGGGCGGTGCGGTGCTTGGGAATGTCGTTTGTTCGCCAAAGCAAAAGGCCCGGGGCTTGCGCACCGGGCCTTTCGTTTCCGTGGCGGGGAGGTGCCTTGGAAATCTTGATGGGTCAGACGATACCGCTCGAACCAGCCGCGATTTCCGGGCGGATTTCGGCGACTTTGGCGCGGTAGCCGGAGGCACGGTAGGTGCCGAGCAGGTCGATGGCTCCGCCCTGTTCCATGCGCGCCATGGCCAGGATCGGTTCGACATCGGTGCGATAGGCCTGGCGCAGCGCCTGGGTTGCGGCAAGGGCATCATTGCCCTCCTGCGCGGCCTTGAGGGCAGTGCGGTCGACCAGCAGGGCCTGGGCATAGGCGCGCTGCACGTCGGCGGCCGACAGCATCAGCGACTCGATGGGATCCGTGACGTTGTGCGACTGGTCCAGCATGTGGGCCGGGTGGAAGTCGCTGTAGCGGGCTTCGGCATCGACCAGCTCGTTGAACACCAGGAACAGGCGGTAGGGGTCAATGGAGCCGGCGTCGAGATCGTCGTCGCCATACTTGCTGTCATTGAAATGGAAGCCACCAAGCTTGCCGAACTGGGCAAGGCGGGAGACGATCATCTCGATATTCACGTTCGGTGCGTGGTGACCGAGGTCGACGAGGCAGAAGGCCTTGTCCCCCAATTCCTTGGCGATCAGGTAATTGGTGCCCCAGTCCTGGACGACCGTCGAATAGAAGGCCGGCTCGTACATCTTGTGTTCGGTATAGATGCGCCAGTCATCGGGCAGGGCGGCATAGATGGATTTCACAGAGTCGAGATAGTGCTCGAACTGCGATGCGAAATTGACCTGGCCGGGGAAGTTGGAGCCGTCACCAATCCAGACGGTGAGGGCCTTCGAACCTATGGTCTTGCCGATCTCGATGCATTCCAGATTATGCTCGATGGCCTGGTCGCGAGTGGCCTTGTCGGCGGCCGAGAGCGAGCCGAACTTGTAGCTCTGCAGCTGCCCCTTGGCATCGGCAAAGGTGTTCGAATTCATGGCGTCGAAGCCAAGGTTGAAGCGGCTGGCGGCCTGCTTCAGGCGGTTGGGATCGGCCTTGTCCCACGGGATATGCAGCGAGACGGTTTTCGTTGCCTGCGTCAGCTGGGCAATGACGGCGCAGTCTTCGATCTTGTCGAAGATGTCGCGCGGCTCTCCCTTGCCCGGGAAGCGGGCAAAGCGGGTGCCGCCGGTACCGACGCCCCAGGAGGGCACGGCCACGGAGAAGGCCGCGACCTTGGCCTTGATGGCGTCAATATTGATGCCGCGCCGGTCGAGGCGCTCGCCCAGCGTGTCGTAATCGACGTGAAGGTCAGCCGTGCGACGGGCATTTTCGGCTTCAACGATGGATGCGTCGATGATGTGTTCGGTCATTTTTGACTCCCTGAACCCCTCACCCGTCTCGGCCTTCGGCCGATCCACCCTCTCCCACAAGGGGCGAGGGGGATACCGAGTTTGCCACCTCCCCGGTGCCCCCTTCTCCCCTCGTGGGAGAAGGTGCCCGAAGGGCGGATGAGGGGGCTCCTCTTGTTGCTTACCGCGGGAACGACTGGGCGTTGCCGGCGTCGACGTTGATGATATTGCCCGTGGACTTGGCCGAGGCTTCCGAAGCGAAGAAGTAGATGGCCTCGGCGATGTCTTCCGGGAACACCGACCGCTTCAGCATCGAGCGCTGGCGATACATCTCTTCAAGGCCGTCCTTGTCAGTCTTGTAGGTCGATGCACGCTGCTCGAGCCATTCGCCGGCCCAGATCTTGGAACCACGCAGAACGGCGTCGGGATTGACGACGTTGACGCGGATCTGCGCTTCCGCGCCCTCGAGGGCAAGGCACCGGGCGAGATGGATCTCTGCGGCCTTTGCGGTGCAATAGGCCGCAGCGTTGGGCGAAGCGGCGAGGCCGTTCTTCGAAGCAACGAAGACGACATTGCCGCCGATCTTCTGGGCACGGAACAGGCGGAAGGCTTCGCGCGACACGAGGAAATAGCCCGTGGACAGGATGTCCATATTCTTGTTCCACAGATCGAGCGAGGTCTCTTCGATCGGTGCAGATGAGGCAAGACCGGCGTTCGACACAAGAATGTCGAGGCCACCGAATTCGACCACGGCATGGGCGAAGCCGGAAATGACCTGCTCTTCCCTGGTGACGTTGATGTTCACCGGACGGACGAAGTCGGCGCCGAAGACGCCGGAGAGTTCAGCCGTAGCAGCGTCGAGCGCGGTCTGATCGATATCGGCGAGGACGACACAGGCGCCTTCGCGAAGAAGACGGGCAGCGGTGGCCTTGCCGATGCCGCCGGCGCCGCCGGTGACGAGGGCGATCTTGCCTGCGAGGGACTTGGGCTTGGGCATGCGGGCCAGCTTGGCTTCTTCAAGCAGCCAGTATTCGATGTCGAAGGCTTCCTGCTCGGGCAGGCCCTGGTATTCGGAAACGGTGGAGGCGCCGCGCATCACGTTGATGGCATTGACATAGAACTCGCCGGAAATGCGGGCCGTCGCCTTGTCCTTGGCGAAGGTGATCATGCCCACGCCGGGGATCAGGTAGACGACCGCATTGGGATCGCGGATGGCGGGCGAATTGTCATGCTTGCAGCGGTCGTAATAGGCCTGGTAATCGGCGCGATAAGCGGCGATCTGGTCTGCAAGGCCGGCGATGACGGCATCAACGTCCGGGTTGGCCGGATCGAAATCGATGACCAGCGGACGGATCTTGGTGCGCAGGAAATGGTCGGGGCAGGACGTGCCCAGGGCCGCGAGCGGGCGCAGGTTCTTGGAATTGACGAATTCGAGCACGGCAGCCGAGTCATCGAAGTGGCCGAGCTTGTGGCTGTCTTCGGAGATGAAGCCGCGGATCTTGGGCATCAGACGGGCAGCGACGGCGCGACGGGCGTCGGCCTCGAGCGAGGTAGTGGCAGCACCACCGAAAATGGTCTTGCCCTCGGTTTCCTTCTCAAACCATTCGATGGCCTGATTGATGATGCCGATGGTGGTTTCATAGCATTCCTTGGGGGTGTCGCCCCAGGTGAAGAGGCCGTGGCTTTCGAGGATCAGGCCCTTCGAGTTCGGGTTCTCCTCGCAATACTTGCCGAGCCACAGGCCGAGTTCGAAGCCCGGCTTCTTCCAGGGCAGCCAGCCGATGGTGTCGCCAAAGATCTGCTTGGTCAGTTCCTTGGAGTTCTTGGAAGCGGCGATGGCGATGATCGCGTCCGGGTGCATGTGGTCCACGAAGGGATGGTTCACATAGGCATGAAGCGGGGTGTCGATGGAGGCAGCGCGCGGGTTCAGGTTGAACGTCGCATGCGGCAGGTAGCCCACCATTTCGTCTTCGAATTCAACGCCGCGATAGAGACCCTTGAGGGCGCGCAGCTTGTCCATATAGAGGGTCGAGAAGCCATCGAGCTTGATCGAGGCGCTGTCGCCCCCCGAACCCTTGACCCAGAGCACTTCGACCATTTCACCGGTCAGCGGATCCTTCTGCATGATCTTGGAGGAGGTGTTGCCGCCACCATAATTGGTGACGCGCTTGTCGGAGCCGAGCAGGTTGGAGCGATAGACCAGACGCTCCGGTTCGGTCATGGACGCGGCCTTGGCATCATCCCACAGGTTGGCAAGGCGCTTGGGCGCGGTGGACATCGGAATTCCTCCCAGAGAGTTAGGCGTCGAGACTTGGTTGGGCGGGACATGCGCATAGAACGGTTCACAGTGTCAATCATAAACAATCAAGTTTGGTCATATCTGCGCGACTATGACTGAAATGTGCGGATTGCTGATTGACTCTGCCCGGATTTGATGGGAGCAGTGCGTTCAGGGAGTACCTGCCTTGCACGAAACGGAACGCCATCGCGTCATTCTCGCCGCCGCACAGTCCCACCCCGTGGTGACTGTCGCGGAGCTATGCGAAGTAACCGGCTCGTCCGAAGCCACCATCCGCCGCGATATCGCGGCACTCGATGAGCAGGGCAGGCTGCGTCGCGTGCGCGGCGGAGCCGAGGCGATCACTCCGCCGGCCCAGGGCGGGCTGATGGGTCGTCCCTTTGCGGTCAACGAAATGATCAACATTGCGCAGAAACGCGCAATTGCGCGCGCTGCGGCCGAAATGTGCCGCGATGGCGAGCCGATCATCATCAATGGCGGCACCACGACCTACCAGATGGTGCATCACCTGACGGGAAGGCGCATGAGTGTCTTTACCAACAGCTTCGCCATCGCCGAATTCCTCATTCACAACTCGCGCAATTCCGTCGTCATCCCCGGTGGCACGGTCTATCGCGAGCAGAACGTCATCCTGTCGCCCTTCGGCGGGGTGGTGGCGAGCCACTTCTATGCCAAGCGCATGTTCATCGGCTGCCAGGGTATTGGCGCCCATGGCCTGATGGAGGCCGACCCGATGGTTGTGCAGTCGGAACTGGCGCTGATCGGGCAGGCGGACGAGCTGATCGTTCTTGCCGATAGTTCAAAATTTTCGGGACGTTCGAGCCTCATCCTGTGTGGGCTCGACCGAATAGCCGCCGTCATCACTGACAGCGGCATCCGCGACGAAGATCGCCAAATGCTGGAAACGGCAGGTGTGCGGCTCATCGTGGCGGACACGACTGCTCAGGCTGAAACGACCGCTGCCTGAGTTAAACTGCCAACCTAAGAGCCAAATATCCCTGGGAGGGACCAAATGAAACTCTGGAAACTGCTCGCCGCCACGGCCACTGCCGCCGTGCTGCTCGCCACCCCGGCCATGGCGCAGACCCGCATCGCGCTGGTCGTCAAGTCGCTGGGCAACGGCTTCTTCGACGCCGCCAACAAGGGCGCTCAGGAAGCCGCCGCTGAACTGGGCGACGTTGAAGTCATCTATACCGGCCCGACTGCTGCCACTGCCGAAGCCCAGATCGAAGTCGTCAACTCGCTGATCGCCCAGCAGGTCGACGCCATCGCCATATCGGCCAACGATCCGGACGCCCTGGTGCCGGTGCTGCAGCGCGCCATGGAACGCGGCATCAAGGTGATCTCGTGGGACTCGGGCGTTGCTCCCGAAGGCCGCCAGATTCACCTCAACCCGTCCGACGTGAACCTGATCGGCGAAACCATCCTGAAGCTCGCCGCTGACTACCTGCCCGAAGGTGGCGACGTTGCCATTCTCTCGGCCGCCTCGACCGCGACCAACCAGAATGCCTGGATCGAAGCCGCCAAGGCCGTGCAGCCCGAGAAGTTCCCCAACATCAACATCGTGGCCACCGTCTATGGTGACGATGACTCGGTGAAGTCGACCGAAGAAGCTCGCGGCCTGATCGCTGCCTATCCGGACCTCAAGGCCATTATCGCCCCGACCACCGTCGGCGTCGTTGCTGCTGCCCAGGTCGTGACTGACCAGGACCTGATCGGCAAGATCAATGTCACCGGCCTCGCGCTGCCGTCCGAATTCAAGCAGTTCATCGATAACGGCGCGTCGCAGGCCGTGGCCCTGTGGAACCCGATCGACCTTGGCTACTCGGCCGTCATGCTGGCCGACCAGCTGGTCGACGGCGCTGAAGCCGCTCCGGGCGCGACCTTCTCCATCGGCAAGGTGGGCGAAGTGACCCTCGACGACACCAACTCGGCCGCCATGGCCGCGCCGTTCCAGTTCGACGCGAGCAATATCGAAGAGTTCTCGAAGATTTACTGAGGCGTTCTTCACCTCTCCCTTCGGGGGAGAGGTCGACGCGAAGCGGCGGGTGAGGGGGCCTTGGTGAATAGCCAAAAGGCCCCCTCACCCTAACCCTCTCCCCCAAAGGGAGAGGGGACTGTATCGAGCGCCTGGCCAAGTCAGCGCCCGACCTAAGGAATCGCAATGACAGACCCCATCCTGACCCTTTCCGGCATATCCAAGAGTTTTCCCGGCGTGCGCGCGCTGCATGACGTGTCGCTCGAACTCTATGCCGGGCAAGTGACCGCCCTGATCGGTGAGAATGGCGCGGGTAAGTCGACGCTGGTGAAGACCATGACCGGCATCTACCAGCCCGATGCCGGCGAAATCCGGGTCAATGGGAAAGTCGTGACGCTGCCGACGGCGCATTCGGCGTCCGATGTCGGCATTACCGCCATCCATCAGGAAACCGTGTTGTTCGACGAACTGAGCGTCGCCGAAAATATCTATCTGGGCCACGCGCCCAAAAACCGTTTCGGCCTCATCGACTGGGGCACAATGCGCCGCGAAGCGCAGGAAACGCTCGATTCCATGGCGGCGGGAATCGATGCCGCGATCCCGTTGAAGGAACTGGGCATTGCCAAGAAGCACCTGGTGGCCGTGGCGCGGGCGCTCTCCGTCGACGCGCAGGTCGTCATCATGGACGAGCCCACCGCCGCGCTGAGCCAGAAGGAAATCGAGGAGCTCTATGTGCTCGTCGAGCTGCTGAAGCAGGATGGAAAGGCCATCCTCTTCATCTCGCACAAGTTTGACGAAATCTATCGCATTGCCGACCGCTACACCGTGTTCCGCGACGGTGAGCAGGTGGGCAAGGGATTCATCAAGGATACGCCGCAGAGCGAAATCGTCCGTATGATGGTTGGGCGCTCGGTGGAGCAGATTTTCCCGGCGCGCAATGCGATGATCGGCAAGACCGTGCTGGAGGTGAATGGCCTCAGCCATCCCACCGAATTCGACAATGTGTCCTTCTCCGTGCGCAAGGGCGAAATCCTGGGCTTTTATGGCCTTGTAGGCGCCGGGCGAAGCGAAGTGATGCAGGCTGTGTTCGGCATGACCAGGCCGAGCGGCGGCACGATCATGCTCGAAGGCCAGGCCGTGGCGCCGCGCTCGCCGGCCGATGCCGTCGAGGCGGGCATCGTTTATGTGCCCGAGGAGCGTGGCAAGCAGGGCGTTATTACTGGCGAGCCGATCGTCAAGAACGTCTCGCTGCCGAGCCTCAAGAAGACCAGCAAATCGGGCTTTTTGCGCATGGCCGAGGAGTTCAAGCTGGCCCGCACCTATACCGAGCGGCTCGACTTGCGCGCCTCCTCGCTGAGCCAGAATGTGTCCACACTGTCGGGCGGCAACCAGCAGAAGGTTGTCATCGCCAAGTGGCTGGCGACGCTGCCCAAGGTGATCATTCTCGATGAGCCCACCAAGGGCATCGATATCGGCTCGAAGGCGGCGGTGCACGAGTTCATGGGCGAACTCGTGGCGCAGGGCCTCTCGGTCATCATGGTGTCGTCCGAACTGCCCGAAGTGCTCGGCATGAGCGACCGCGTGGTCGTCATGCGCGAGGGGCTGGTGGTCGACACACTCGAAAACAGGGACCTGCAACCCGAGACGCTGGTGCGGCTGGCTGCAGGCATTGCCGAGGAGAAGGCCGCATGAACCGGCTCCTGAAATCCCGCGAACTCTGGCTGGCCATGGCGATCCTCGCCGTGCTGGTGCTGGTCACGATCCGCTTCCCGCGCTTTGCCACGCCCGGCAATCTGCTGACGATTTTCAACGACACGTCGATCCTTATGATGCTGGCGCTGGGCCAGATGGCCGTCATCCTGACGCGCTCAATCGACCTCTCCGTGGCGTCCAACCTGGCGCTGACCGGCATGCTGGTGGCGCTGACCAACGCCGCTTTCCCGTTCATTCCGGTGCCCCTGCTGATCGCGGGCTGCGTTGTGGTCGGGGCCGCGCTCGGTGCCTTCAATGGCATCCTGGTCTGGAAGCTCAATATTCCGCCAATCGTGGTGACGCTGGGCACACTGACGATCTTCCGCGGCCTCGCCTTCGTGGCCTCGGGCGGTACATGGGTCAATGCGGCGCAGATGAGCCAGGATTTCATCCAGCTGCAGCGCGGCATTTTCCTCGGGCTGCCGGTGCTGAGCTGGTTCGCAATCGTGGTGGCGGTGCTCGTCTATATTCTCATGACCCGCACGCCCTGGGGCCGCGCCTTCTACTCCATCGGCGTCAATCCGACCGCTGCGGTCTATACCGGCATCAATGTGGGGCGGACCAAGTTCCTGGCCTTCGTGCTTTCGGGCGCACTGTCGGGCCTCGCCGGTTACCTCTATGTGTCCAAATATGTGATCGCCTCGACCGAAAGCGCCGGGGGCTATGAGCTGACCGTAATTGCGGCCTGCGTCATCGGCGGCGTCTCGATTGCCGGGGGCATCGGCACGGTGGGCGGAGCGATCCTGGGGGCGCTGTTCCTCGGCCTCGTCAACAATGCCCTGCCGGTCATCGGCGTCTCGCCCTTCTGGCAAATGGCCATATCGGGCGCTGCCATTCTGCTCGCCGTGGTGCTCAATGCTTCGAGCGAGCGGACAAAGGGCCGTATCATCCTGAAGAAAGCCGAGGTGGCGGCATGACCGACCAGACCGCAACCGGCCGTCGCCTTCCCGACCGGCTCGACAACCCCGTAAAATCCGCCGTGATGAGCTGGGAAAGCCTGCTCGTGCTCGTGGCGCTGGCGATCTTCCTCGCCAACAGCTTCGCCTCGCCCTATTTCCTCAATGCGTGGAGCCTTTCGGACCTCACCTTCAACTTCACCGAAAAGGGCCTGATCGCGCTGGCCATGGCGCTCGTGATCATCACCGGCGAGATCGACCTGTCGGTCGCCTCGATCATCGCGCTGGCTTCGACGCTGATGGGCCTGGCGCTGCAATATGGGGCGGATACGCCCACCCTGGTCGCCGTGGGCGTGGGTGTCGGCGTGCTCTGCGGGGCCTTCAACGGCTTCCTCGTTACCGGCCTCAAGCTGCCCTCCATCGTCGTTACCATCGGTACGATGAGCCTCTTCCGCGGCATCGCCTTCATCATCCTCGGCGACCAGAGCTACAAGGGTTATCCCGCCAGCTTCTCCTGGTTCGGGCAGGGCTATGTGTGGTGGGTGATCTCGTTCGAGCTGGTGCTGTTCCTTCTGGCGGCGGTCGCCTTCTACGTGCTGCTGCACCACACCAATTTTGGCCGCCGGGTCTTTGCCATTGGCAACAATGCCACGGCCGCGCGCTTTTCGGGCGTGCGTGTTGACCGCATAAAATTCGTGCTGTTCTGCCTGACGGGCCTGATGAGCGGCATTGCCGCCGTGCTGCTGACGGCGCGCCTGGGCTCGACCCGTCCATCCATTGCCGAGGGCTTTGAACTCGACGTGGTGACCATGGTGGTGCTGGGTGGCGTTTCCATTCTCGGCGGCGCAGGATCGATCCTGGGCGTGGTCCTCGCTGCCTTTATCATCGGGCTCGTGACCTTTGGCCTGGGGCTGCTCAACGTACCGGGCATTGTCATGACCATCTTCACCGGCTCGCTGCTGATCGTGGTGATCGCGCTGCCGATCCTGTGGAAAATGTGGAAGGAGCGCCGCGCATGATCGAGGACGCCGGCTACGAAAAGCACGCCTTCAAGATGACGCTCAATCCCGGCATGAAGGCGGAATATATCAAGCGCCACGACGCGATTTTCCCGGAGCTCGTCGACCTGCTGCATGAGGCGGGCGTGAAGGACTATTCCATCCATCTCGACGAAGAGACCAACACACTGTTCGGCGTGCTGTGGCGCCGGGTGGATCACACCATGGCCGACCTGCCGAACACTGAAGTCATGAAGCGCTGGTGGGCGCATATGGCCGACATCATGGCGACGAACGAGAAAGACGAGCCGGTTTCGGTCGACCTGACGCCGGTGTTCTGGATGAAGTAGGGGCGGGATTTTGGAAGGCCCCCTCACCCGACGGCTATGCCGTCGACCTCTCCCCCAGAGGGAGAGGTGTCGCTCCGCGACTTCGGCGCCACTGCCACCTCTCCCTTCGGGGGAAAGGTCGGCCCGGAGGGCGGGGTGAGGGGGCCTTTCAACCGCTCTAAGACGGCGCGTGGGCCTTCCTCACCGCCCTTGCCATGAGCCAGACGACCAGCACCACGAAGGGCGCGGCGAGGGACAGGGTCATGGTCTTGTCCCAGTGCAGGTGGTCCAGCGGCCCGGCCATGGCGTAGCTGATAATGCCCAAGAGGTAGTAGCTGATGGCGATGGTCGAGAGGCCTTCCACGGTGCGCTGCAACAGGAACTGGCTGCGGGCCGTGCGGGCGATATTGTCTAGCAGGGCGGCATTCTGCACCTGCATATCGACCCCGATGCGCACATTGAGCAGTTCGATGGCGCGCTCGATCTTGTCCGAGAGCACGGAAAGACGCTGTTCGAGCGCCGCGCAGGTGGCGAGACCCGGATCGACGCGATTGCCGATATAGTGGGTGAGCGACGAGCCGCTGGTGGTGCCGCTTTCCCTGATGCCGGCGAGCCGCGCGCGCAGCACTTCGCCATAGGCGCGACCAGCCGCGAACCGATAGCCCAAGCGCTCGGACACCTGACCAGACCGCACTGAAAGGGCATGCAGAGCATTGAGGGCCAACTGCACGGCCTGCGGCGTGGTTGCCTCCGACAGGGCGCCGATGAGATCGCTGAGCTCGACCTCAATGGCGCGAATGTCGGGCGAAAGTTCGCGGGCCAGCGGCAGGCCGAGCAGAGCCATGGTGCGATAGGTTTCGATTTCGAGCAGCCGCCGCAGGATGATCGAGCGGCGCAGCGGCGTGAAACCGGCGGCAGCGAATTCAAAACGGGTAAAGCTGTCCTCGTCGGGCACGAAATCGGTTGCGACCTGGCCCTTGCCATTGTCCACATCAGCGAGACACAGGCTGGGCAATTGGAAGCTCGGGACCAGCCGGGACGGAATGTTGGCGTCAGCGGTCAGGTCGATGCGCATGGCCCCAATCAACTGCCCCTCACCAATGGCGTCCAGACCGATATCGTCGGGCCAGCTCGTCCAGTCGTCGAGGCCGGTGCGCCAGGTGATGGTGACGAATTCGGTGTGGAACTCCCAGGTGACGTGGCGGCCGGGTGCTGCAAACGTGCATTGCCGGCTGCTCATCAACGGCGGCGGCAGCGACCGCTTCTGGCAAAAATCGGCAAAGCGATCAGCGGCGCGCTGCATGGAGCCGGCACCCGCTGGCATGACAAAGACCAGTCGTCGCAAGCGGCATTGGTCGGGGACGATTTCAACCGGTCGCGCATGGACTTCTTCCATGATGGCGGCACGATAGGGGTGCTCGGCGGGAATTTGGCTGGTCATGATGGTCATCCTCCGGCCATCAGCAAGCGCCCGGCCGCTTGCTTTGGCAATTGGACGTTTTGGCGCGCGACTTTCGGATGAGATCAGGTACCGGTGGCTGCCAGGGCCGCCACCTGGCGCTGCGCCAGCGCATCGCCCACGGCGAAGATGGTTGGGGCCGATAGGGGGAAGGCTTCGACGGCGGTGATGGCCTCGCCAATGGTGCCGCGCCAGATCTGTTCGTCCTTGCGGCCAAGCGAGCCGGCGATGATGGCGGGTGTGGCAAGGCTCATGCCCTTGGCGGAAAGCTCGGCGACGATGCCGGGCAGGGTGCGGCGGGACATGTAGTAGACGGAGGTCGTGGACGGATCGGCGAGGGCCGCCCAGTTCAGCGTTTCGGGCAGCACGCCCTTGCGCGAATGGCCGGTGACGAAGCGCACGGACTGGGCGTGGTCGCGATGGGTGAGCGAGACGCCGAGGCGGCTGGCCAGAGCCAGGCCCGCCGAAATGCCGGGCACGACGGAGACGGCAATGCCGTGGCTCTCCAGCATCTCGATCTCTTCGCCGGCACGGCCGAAGATCATCGGATCGCCGGACTTGAGGCGAACCACGTGCTTGCCCTGGCGGGCAAGGGTCAGCATCATCTCGTTGATCTCGTCCTGAGCGCAGCTTTCGCGCTGGGCGCGCTTGCCGACCAGCATGCGCTTGGCCTCGCGGCGCGCGAGTTCAAGCACCTCGGATGAAACCAGGTCGTCAAAGAGGATGACGTCGGCCGATTGAAGGGCGCGGACGGCCTTGATGGTGAGCAGGTCCGCATCCCCGGGACCGGCACCGACGAGGGTGACGCGGCCAATGGCGGGTTGGGCGGCGAAGGTGACATCGCTATCGCCGGCGTCGGGTGCACGCGAGCCGAAGGCATTCTCGGCCAGGCGTTCCCAGAAGGCGCGGCGCTGCGGTCCGGATTCGAATTTTGTCATGACGGTGGTGCGGATTTTGGCGGCGAGTTCGGCCCAGTGCGTCAGGGTGTGGGGGAGCAGCGTTTCGATCCGGCGGCGGACGGCCTGGCCGAGAATGGGCGCGGCGCCCGCCGTGGAAATGCCGACCACCACCGGCGAGCGATTGACGATGGCGCCGAACTGGAACTGGCAGAATTCGGGGCGATCGATGACATTGTAGGGCACGGCATGGACTTTGGCCGCGGCGATGAAAGCGTGGGCTTCGGTGTCGTCGGAGAGATCGGCGATGGCGAGGGCGGCATCGGCGAGGTCGGATGGGGTCCAGGGACGGGGGTGGACGGTGATCCGGTGGCTGGTTGCGACATCCCCCTCACCCGTTTCGGCCTGCGGCCGATCCACCCTCTCCCCGAGGGGGAGAGGAATAAGAGCGGACGCGGTGCCATTCTTCTCCCCCTCGGGGAGAAGGTGGCCCGAAGGGCCGGATGAGGGGGATGCCGCCAAGAGCGCAAGCCCCTCGCACACCTCTTCCGCGAACACATCCACCTGTGCCCCTGCTGCCGCCAGCAGTTCGATCTTCCAGGCGGCGGGTTCGTCGCCGCCGATGACGACGACGCGTTTGCCGCGCAGGTCGAAGAACACGGGGAGGACGGCGAGCTCGGAAATACGGCTATTCGGCTGCGATGAGACGGTTTGCATCGACGATCCCCCTGATTTCGGCGCGGCAGGAGCCGCAATTGGTGCCGGCGCGGGTGAGGACGCCGACGGCTTCGACGGTGGTGCAGCCGTGACGGGTCACGGCTTCGGTGATGGTATTGATGCCCACGCCCATGCAGGAGCAGACCACGGCCCCGCCATCGGGGCGGTCGGCGCCGGGGCGGCCGGCGAGGACCATGGAGGCGGTGAGATCGGTGTCGGCGAGCAGGCCGGCCGCCCATTGGCGCGAGACCAGGACCGGATCGGGCGAGGTGTAGAGGGCGGCGACGAGGCGTCCGTTTTCGATCAGAACAAAGGCGCGGCGGCCGGAGCGCTCGTCCCGGATTGACTGGAAGGTTGCGTCGGTGCCAAAGGTCCGGGCGAGGAAGGATGGCCAGTCGGAAGGCTCCTCGACCATGGCGATCTCGGCGCGCCAGCCGTTGGAGGCGGGGGCGAGAGCCCAGTAGTCCGTGGCGAGCGCCGGTTTGTCGTCGGAGACGAGGAAGCCATAGAGACGAATGCCGACCGGCTCGGCATGCACCTGGGCCATTTTGAGCGCCGGCTGGCCGGAGACGGGGTCGGTCTTGCCCGGGACCAGCGCATCCACGCGGCCATTGGAGGCGAATTGGTCGGTCCAGTGCATCGGCACGAAAAGGTGGCCGCGCTGCTGCCGATCGGTGATGAGGGCGCGGACGATGGCCGAGCCATACGCGTTGGACAGCCGCACCAGGTTGGCGCGGCTTATGCCCATGGTGGTGGCATCGGTCGGATGGATTTCGACGAAGGGCTCGGCCATGTGGGCGGAAAGACGTGCCGCCTTGCCGGTACGCGTCATGGTATGCCAGTGGTCTCGCACCCGGCCGGTATTGAGGATGAAGCTGCCGGGAGCCGGCGCAAAGGGCGGGGGCGGCTGGATGGGCAGGAATTTTGCCTTGCCATCTGCTGTGAAAAACTTGCCGTCACCGAACATGCGGGCAGCGGACCTCGTACGCACAGGCCATTGCACGGGGGGCATTGTGTCGTAGTCGGCGCCCGCGAGACCGGAGAGGTCAAAATCGCGACGGCCGTCATTCTCGAAGGCGGACAGCGCAACGTGTTCGGCAAAAATCTGGGCCGGGCTGAAATAGGCAAAGGATGGACCGTGACCGAGGCGCCGGGCCACCTCCTTGATGATCCACCAGTCGGGCCGTGCTTCGCCGGGCAGGGGCAGGAAGGGGCGCTGACGGGAGATGCGGCGCTCGGAATTGGTCACCGTGCCATTTTTCTCGCCCCAGCCGGCGGCCGGGAGGCGGATATGGGCCAGATCCATCGTGTCGGTGTGACGGTTCATGTCGGAGACGACAACGAAGGGGCAGGCCTTGAGCGCCGCGCGCACGGCGTTCGCCTCGGGCATGGAATCGACCGGATTTGTGGCCATGATCCAGACCGCCTTGATCTCCCCCCGTGCCATGGCGGCAAAGAGGTCCACGGCTTTGAGGCCCGGCTCCTGGGCGACATTCGCGCTGCCCCAGAAGCGGGAGACGCGGTCGATTGCCTCGGGGGTGAAGTCCATGTGGGCGGCCAGCATATTGGCGAGCCCACCGACCTCGCGGCCACCCATGGCATTGGGCTGGCCGGTAACCGAGAAGGGACCCATGCCAGGCCTGCCGATCCGGCCGGTAGCAAGATGGCAGTTGATGATGGCATTGACCTTGTCCGTGCCAGCAGCGGACTGGTTGACGCCCTGCGAATAGACGGTCACGACCTTCTTGGTGCGGGCAAAGAGGTCATAGAAGCGGCTGATCGATAGCGGGGAAAGCCCTGTTGCTGCGGAGACCCGCTCGACCGACCAGTCCTCTGCGGTAAGCAGGGCGGCCTCGAAGCCATTGGTATAGGCCGAAATATAGTCGCTGTCGGTGACGCCAAGATGATCGAGATGGGCGAGGAGGCCGACGAAGAGCGCGCTGTCGCCGTCGGGCGCCACGGGCAGATGCAGTTCGGCAATGTCGGCCGAGACGGTGCGGCGCGGATCGACCAGCACGACCTTCATGTCAGGGCGCGCGGTGCGGGCGGCGACGATACGCTGATAGAGCACCGGATGGCACCAGCCCAGATTTGAGCCGACCAGCACGATCAGGTCGGCCTGCTCGAGATCCTCGTAATTGCCGGGGACCGTGTCGGAGCCGAAGGCACGCTTGTGGCCGGCCACCGACGAGGCCATGCAGAGACGGGAATTGGTGTCGATATTGGCGGCGCCGATAAAGCCCTTCATGAGCTTGTTGGCGACGTAGTAGTCTTCGGTCAGCAGTTGGCCCGAGCCGTAGATGGCTACGGACTGGGGCCCGAACGTCTTGATGGCCGACATGAAGCCGTTCGCGACAGTGTCGAGCGCTTCATCCCAAGTGACTCTTTTGCCTGCGATTTCCGGATGCAGCAGCCGACCATCCAAGGACAGGGTTTCGCCCAGCGCGGAGCCCTTGGAGCAGAGGCGGCCGAAATTGGCGGGGTGATCGGGGTCGCCGGCAATGGTGACGGTGCCGTCGGGCTGCGGGGTGGCGAGCACGCCGCAGCCGACGCCGCAATAGGGACAGGTGGTGCGAACAGTGGTCATGGGTGGGTTCCTGGAAAGAGACCCCTCATCCGCCCTTCAGGCACCCTCTCCCTCAAAGGGAGAAGGGAAGCGGTGAACTCTTGGCAGAACCGGTGTCCTCCCTCTCTCCTTGAGGGAGAGGGTGGATCGGGCGCAGCCCGAGACGGGTGAGGGGTATGCCGCCATCACGCTATTCCGCTGCCATCGCCACAAGCACATCGGGGGCGATGTAGATGGTGCCGTCCTCGACCTTGACCGGATAGGTGCGCACCGAACCGTCATCGGCGCCCTGTGCCTGGCCCGTGGCGAGGTCGAAGACCCAGTTGTGCAGCGGGCAGGTGACTGATGTGCCGTGGACAATGCCTTCCGCGAGGGGGCCACCCTTGTGAGGGCAGCGGTTATCGATGGCGAAGACCTGGTTTTCCGCCGTGCGGAAGACGGCGATCTTGCCCGAGGGCGTGTTGACGCAGCGCGCGCCACGCAGGGGGATGGCGGTGACTGCGCCGAGTTGAGTCCATTCGGTCATTGAGCGCTCCACGAGTTGGATGGGGCTCCCTCACTCTGCGGGGAGAGGGCTGGGGGCTGCGCACCGACCTCTCCCGCAATGGGAGAGGTGCAGAAGCGGGATTGCATCGTCATCGCCATCACTCCGCTGCCACCGGGAGGCCGAATTCGGCCATGGCGGCGAATTCGTGGGCGTCCTTGCCGTTGACGCGTTCCTCCCAAGGGTCGACCTGGGCGAAGTGCTGGGAAAAGACGAAGCGTTCGTAGAGCTGGCGGCGCCTGGCCGTATCGTCGATTACAGCAGCCTTGATGCTGTCATTGCCGACGCGCTTGGCCCACTTGTAGATGCGCTCGAGATAGTATCCTTGCTCGCGATAGAGCTGGGTGAGGGCGACGATGATCTCGAGCGCTTCGTCCTCGCTATTGGCGTGGCCGAGGAGTTCGGTGCCCTTGATGTCGAGGCCGGCGGCGCCGGCAAAGTGGATGTCGTAGCCAGAATCGACGCAGATCACGCCGATATCCTTGCACGTGGCTTCGGCGCAGTTGCGCGGGCAGCCCGAGACGGCGAGCTTGAGTTTTGCGGGTGTCCACGACCCCCACATGAACTTTTCGATGCGCACGCCAAGGCCGGTGGAATCCTGGGTGCCGAAGCGGCACCAGTCCGAACCGACGCAGGTCTTTACGGTGCGCAAGCCCTTGGCATAGGCGGCGCCCGAGACCATGCCGGCGGCGTTGAGATCGGCCCAGACGCCGGGAAGGTCTTCCTTCCTGACGCCGAGGAGGTCGATGCGCTGGCCGCCCGTGACCTTTACGGTCGGGATGGCGAATTTGTCCGCGACATCGGCAATGGCGCGCAACTCGTTGGGGGTGGTGATGCCGCCCCACATGCGCGGCACGACCGAATAGGTGCCGTCCTTCTGGATATTGGCGTGGACGCGCTCGTTGATGAAGCGGCTCTGGCCGTCATCCTCATATTCGCCGGGCCACTCAGCCACGAGATAGTAGTTAAGGGCCGGGCGGCACTTGGCGCAGCCGCAGGAAGTCTTCCACTCCAGCTCCTGCATGACTTCGGGGATGGAGCGGAGGCCCTGGGCCACGATCAGGCGGCGAACGGTGCCGTGGTCATGCTCGGTGCAGGGGCACATCGGTTTGACTGCGGCGGGATTGTATCTGTCACCCAGGGTGACAGCCATGAGCTTTTCGACCAGATGCGTGCACGAGCCACACGAGGCAGAAGCCTTGGTGTGGGCGCGTACGCCATCGAGATCAGTCAGGCCCTTGGATGCGATCGTGCCGGTGATCGCGCCTTTACATACGCCGTTGCAGCCGCAGATTTCTGCATCATCCGGCAAGGCTGCAACGGCCGCCATAGGGTCCAGTGCGGCACCCCCCTGATAGGCCTGGCCAAAGATCAGGGTATCGCGCATGTCGCGCGTGTCCGTGCCCTTGCGGATCATGTCGAAGAACCACGGGCCGTCGCCGGTCTCGCCATAGAGAACGGCGCCGATCACCTTGTCCTGCTTGAGCACGAGGCGCTTGTAGATGCCCGATTGGGCATCGCGCAGGACGATTTCCTCGCGGTCCTCCGCATCGGCGAAGTCACCGGCCGAATAGACCGAGACGCCGGTGACCTTGAGCTGGGTCGCGGTCTGCACCGGACGGAAGGCGGCGTCGACCTTGGCGAGGGTTTTCGCCAGTACCTTGGCCTGGTCATAGAGCGGGGCGACGAGGCCGTAGACGATCTTCTCGTGTTCGACGCACTCGCCCACTGCCAGAATATCGGGATCGGACGTGACCATCTGATCGGAGACGATAATGCCGCGTTCGACATGGATGCCGGCCGCCGTGGCGATGCGGGTCTCGGGGCGGATGCCGACGGCCATGACCACGATGTCGGCGCCATAGATGGTGCCGTCTTCAAGCGCTACAGCCTCGACGCGGTCTTCGCCGAGAATGGCCTTCGTCTGGGCCCTGCAATGCACCTTGATGCCGCGCTTTTCGAGATCGCGTTGCAGGAGGAACCCGGCGGCCGGATCGAGCTGGCGGTCCATGACATGGCCCATCAGATGCAGCACGACCACTTCCATGCCGCGCAAGCGCAGGGCGGCGGCGGCCTCGAGGCCGAGCAGGCCCCCACCGATCACCACCGCCCTGGCGCCGGGCTTTCTGGCGGCTTCGACCATGCGGTTGACGTCGTCGAGGTCGCGGAAGGCCATGACGCCGGGCAGGTCCTTGCCGGGCAGCGGGATGATGAAGGGGGCCGAGCCGGTGGCGATGATCAGCTTGTCATACGGGGTTTCGCCGGACTTGCTGACCACGACCTTGCGCTGGCGGTCGATGCCGGTGACCGTCTCGCCGAAGCGGGTGGTGACACCCTGATCCCGATACCAGGCGGCGTCGTGGGTGATAATCTGCTCGTATTGCTTTTCGCCACCGAGCACGGGTGAGAGCATGAGGCGGTTATAGTTGCCGCGCGGCTCGGCGCCGAACAGGGTGACGTCAAAGCGTCCGGGGGCTTCTTCGAATATGTGCTCCAGGGCGCGGCCCGAGGCCATGCCGGCACCAATGACGACCAGTTTTTCCATTGTGATGGGACTCCAGAAAAGGATCAGGCGGGCTGAGCGACGGGCAGGCGCGCGCGCCGGCGGATGGCCGAGTGCATCAGTGCGAGCGACACGATGATGAGGACGAAGAGGGCCGCGAAGCAGCTGGTCCAGATGCCGGTCATGTCGTTGAGAAGACCGAAGAGCAGGGGCAGAACGAACCCGCCAAGCCCACCGATCATTCCGACGAGACCACCAACAGCGCCGACATTGTCGGGGTAGTAGACCGGTATGTGCTTGTAGACCGCAGCCTTGCCCAGACTCATGAAGAAGCCGAGCACGAAGACCAGGGCAATGAAGGCCACTGGGCCGATGGCGAAGTGGAAGGAGACAGGCCCCCTGATGCCAGCGACCACATAGTCGGCGGCGGGCAGGGCGAGGATGAAGCTGCAGAGAGCCGAGACCCCAAAGGTCCAGTAGAGCACCGTGCGGGCGCCGATCTTGTCGGAAAGCGTGCCGCCATAGGCGCGGAAAATGCTGGCGGGAATGGAATAGGCCGCGGCGACGGCGCCGGCCGTGGCAATGTCAAATCCATAGACGCCGATGAGGTAGCGCGGCAGCCAGAGCGTCAGGGCCACAAAGGCACCGAAGGCGAAGAAGTAGTAGAGAGCGAAGCGCCAGACCTGCAGATTGCGCAGGGGTGCAAATTCACTGGCGAGACTGCGGGGCGTGTAGCCTTCGATGCGACGGCGCACCATGACCGGATCATCTTGGGTGCCGAACCAGAAGATGGCGGCCATGACCACGAGGGCCGCCGCCCAGATCATGGCGACGGACTGCCAGCCCCAGGCGAGCATGACGAAGGGCGCGAGGAACTTGGTGACGGCAGCGCCGACATTGCCGACGCCAAAGATGCCGAGGGCCGTGCCCTGCTTGCCGGCCGGATAGAAGCGCGAGACATAGGCGACGCCAACGGCGAACGACCCGCCGGCGAGGCCGACGCCCAACGCAGCCACCAGCAATTGCTCATAGGTCTGGGCGAAGGCCAAAAGGAAGGTGGCGACGGCGGCGCCCAGCATGGTCAGTGTGTAGACGAGGCGCCCGCCCTTGCGGTCTGTCCACACCCCCAGGACGATGCGCACCAGCGAGCCCGTCAGCACTGGCGTGCCGATCAATAGGCCGAACTGGGTTTCGGAAAGGCCAAGCTGTTCCTTGAGAGAGACGCCGATGATGGAGAAGATCGTCCACACGGCAAAGCAGACGGTGAAGGCGACGGTCGAGAGAGCCAGGGCTCTCGTGGGTTCTGGGGCAAGTCCGGTCATGCGATCCTGTGTCATCGGCGGGGCTCCGGGGTCAGCTGGAAATGAAAAAAGCCGCCAATCGACACAGCATCGGTCTCGATGCGGAGCGATTGGCGGCTTTGCCTGGGGACGCCCTACACTGGACGTCGACTTGATAGCGTCTTGGGAGGAGCGCTTCGCCAGCTTCATTGCAGGAAGCGTGCCAAATCGAGTTCGTCACTCGAAATGCTTGTTTGACAGTTATTTAGTGGGCTGAGCTTATCCGATCGCGGAAGCGGGGATTGCGAAAGCCCCGTTCAATGGTTTGGCATCATGCACAGTATTTGTGCACCAAATCCATATGTCTACAAAATAGACGTGGGTCTGGTCAGGCCGGGCGCTGGCCGGCGATGTAGTCGTCCAGCTTGGCCGGATCGAAGATCGCGCCGTCGAAAAAGCGGTTGGGACCCAATTCGAGACTGCCATTGAGGGCGGGGATGGCGTGGCGCTGGGTCTGATCGCCCGATGGGCGATAGTCCTCCGAAGGGACGGCGACGCCCATGTCCGCGAGGGCGGTGCGGTATAGATCGGGGCGGAAGGTGTTGGCGGCGATTTGTGCGTTGTCAGGGCTGTGGCCGATCTCGCCCCAGCGCACCATCTGGCTGTAGTACCAGAGGGCATGGCTCTTCCAGGGGAAGGTGGCGGCGCCGGCGTGCGGCACGTAGTAGTCGGGAACGGCGATGGTGCCCGTGCCGCTATCGATCTGGCCCGTGAGGGCGCGTTCGACGATGCCGACGGGCAGGTTGAGGTAGTTCGGGCCCGCCATGATGGCGGCGGCGTGCAGGCGGTTTTCCTCTTCCTGGCACCACTGGCCTGCCCGGAAGACGGCCCGAACGATTCCGGCAACCCATTCGGGGTGGCGTTCGGCCCAATCGGCGCGCATGCCGATGGCCTTGTCGGGGCTCCACTGCCAGATCGAGGATTTTGTCGTGGCGATGCGTGCACCATGCCTGGCGACGCCGACGCTGTTCCAGGGCTCACCAACGCAATAGCCATCGATGCCGCCGCTGCCGAGCGCTTCAGGCAGAAGGGGCGGGGGCAGGACGACGATCTCGACATCCACATCAGGACGGATGCCGCTGGCGGCCAGCCAGTAGCGTAGCTCGTAATTGTGCGAAGAGGTCTGGTGCACGACGCCGAAGCGGAGCTTTTTCCTGCCGCTGTGGACGACTTTGGCCAGCGCCTGGCCGGCGGGGCCTGCGACGAGATCGCCCGGTGCGCCGGCGTCTGCCATGGCGGCCCAGAGTTCGGCGCTGACGGTGATGGCATTGTTGCCAAGGCCGGTCATGACAGGCGCGATCATTGGGGTGGCGATAGGTGTCAGGCCCAGGCTGGCGGCAATCGGCATGGGCGCCAGGACCAGGGAAACATCGAAATGCCCGAGCGATGTACGGTCGCGAATATTGGCCCAGGAGGTCTCGCGGCTGAGGCTGAGGGTGAAGCCTTCGTCTTCGGCAAAGCCCATTTCGTGGGCAAGGACGAGCAGGACGCTGTCGAGCAGAGGCAGGAAGCCGGCGGTGATGTGTGGATGGGACATGGCTGTTCTAGGGCCCCAGCAGATTGGCGGCGGTGACAAGGCTCTGGGCAATGTCCACCAGCCGGCGGTTCTGGTTCATGGCGGTCTTGCGCAGGAGCGCATAGGCGTCGGGTTCGGAAAGTCCCCTGGACTTCATGAGGATCCCCTTGGCCTGATCGATGATCTTGCGCTCTTCAAGGGCGCTGCGGGCCTCTTCCAGTTCGCGGGTGAGGCGGGAGAAGGCATTGAAGCGCGATACGGCCATGTCCAGAATGGGCTTTATCCGCTCCTTCTTGAGGCCGTCCACGACATAGGCCGAGACGCCCGCTTCAACGGCCTTTTCAATGGTCGCGCCGTCAGAGCGGTCGACAAACATGGCGATGGGTCGCTGGATGGCGCGGCTGAGGGAAAAGAAGTGTTCCAGCGTGTCGCGCTTGGGGTTTTCAAGATCGATGACGATGACGTCTGGCGCAATCTGCTCGATGGTCCGGCCGACTTCGTTGACATCGTGAATGACAGCGACGCGTGCGTGACCGGCCTCCCGCAGGCCTTCCTCGATAATCGAGGCGCGAATGCGGTTCTCGTCGATGATGAGGATGGACAGGTCGGGGCTCGGCATCGGCGGCAGTTATGCTTGTGCTCAGAAAAAGCACAAGTACACAAAATGCACATTTACGATGCAAAACTGCTTGCAGCGATGCCGGGCCTAGCGCGGTCCTAGGTCGACCGCTCGTTCCGCCAGCTGAACTGGGGCGAGAATCCCAGCATCCGCCTGGCCTTTTCGATGCTCAGCAGGGTGCCGTTGGTGGATATATTGCCGCGCTGCTCGACGCCCGGAAACACCTCGGCCAGCAGCGAAATATTGGACCGCGACATGACCGAATCTGCATTGGCGATGATGAAGGCCTCGAACCCCTTGAACTCGGCCTGGATCGCACGGCGCACGGCCTGCGCCCCGTCGCGCGCATCGATATAGGCCCAGAGGTTCCACTTGCGCTTTTTGGGGTCACTGTCGAAGCTGGGGAAGGCGACGTAATCTTCCGGATACATGACGTTGGAAAATCTAAGGCCCACCATGCGCAGGTCCGGGTCCCAGCGGCAGAACTGGGCGGCCATGGTTTCATCAAGCAGCTTGCCCAGCGAATAGGCGCTTTCCGGGCGCGGGAAATACTCCTCGTCGACGGGCGCATAGGGGGGCGGATTGTCGAAGGGCAGGCCGAGCACGGTTTCGCTCGAGGCGAAGACCACATTCTTGATGCCGGCGAGGCGGCAGGCCTCGAAGACATTGTAGCTTGCGGTGACATTGTTGGAGAGGGTGCGCGCATTGGGTGCCAGGCCCGGCGCAGGGATGGCGGCCAGGTGCACCACGGCGTCGAATGGCCCGCCGCGCTCGTCAACGCCACCCAGAATGGCACTTGCGACCTCGCCGAAATTGCTCAGGTCGACCCGAACACTGGGGCAGATCGGCTGAGGAAGGGCCTGCTGATCGAGGTTGAGCACGTCATATCCATGCTCGACCAGATCGCGCAGAACCGCCCGCCCGAGTTTGCCGCTTCCGCCGGTTACCAGCACCTTGGTCATGCCATCCTCCTCATTTCGCAAGTGATTTTGATCCGCTCCGTGACGGCGAGCCTAGCCCCGAATGGGCTCGAAGCCAACGTCGCGCGAAGCGCGCCATGGCGAAGTTCGGTGAGCGTTTCGGCCGCCCTGCGGATGAACGCAAGCTGAACCCACCTATCAGGGTGGGTTCAAGGCGAGGCGGATAGTTTAGACCATCATCAAGACGAGGATAGACAGATGAACAAGGCTCAGGAGAAGGTTCTCGTGGCAGCTCTGTGCGGTCTTATAGTTACCACGGCGGCAGGATTTGCCGCGCAGCCGGCCATGGCGGCCGGTTATAACGTGGATGCCCTGGCACAAGTCACCGGCGTCGCGCAGTGGGACAAGCTCAATGTCAGAAAGTGGCCTGCGAGCTATTCGCAGAAGGTCGGTTCGTTCCAGCCAGGCGTGCATGTCTGGGTCGAGCGCTGCATCGAAGTGCAGAACAGCTCGGACTGGTGCCTCGTCGACCGCAACAACACCAAGGGATGGGTCAATTCCCGTTTCCTGACCCCGGTCGATGACTGGGACCTTTAGACGTCAGCGCCGGTAACGGCGGAGATCTGGGGCAAGGCGCTACCGCCGCAAAGCGCCAGGCTTCGGATCTCCACCCTTACCGGCATGTCGTGCCTCCAGACTTCAGTACTGCGTACCCCTTCCATGCATGTTGACTTTCTCCGGTGCTCTTGCTGTTCCTCAAGGACAGCAAAGCCCGGAGTATTTTTATGGACGCCAACCCCATTCTCGCCGAAGCCGTGCGCGGCAACTGGGTTGAAAACCGTCATCGTGGCGCCTTCATCATCGTCGACGGCGAGGGCCGGGTAATCGCTGCAGGCGGAGACGCCGAGCGCCCGGTATTTCCGCGCTCGGCCATCAAATCCATGCAGGCCCTGGCTATTTTCGACCGGCATGCGGTCGAACGTTTTCATCACAGTGCGGAGGAACTGGCGCTCGCCTGCGCCTCTCACCATGGCGAGGACGAGCATGTCGGCAATGTCGCGCGCTTCCTTGATCGGATGGGCCTTTCGGTCGCCGATCTCGAATGCGGCGCGCACATGCCCACCAACGGGAAGGCGCGCGAAGCGCTGCGTGCAGCCGGCGCCGAGCCAAGCGCGCTGCACAACAACTGTTCGGGCAAGCATTCGGGCATGCTCAGCGTGGCGCTGGCAATGGGGGTGCCGACATCGGGCTATGTGAACCGCGAGCATGATGTGCAGAGAGCCGTCCGGGCCGCGGTGGAACATGTGATCGGCGAAGACCTGACCGAGGACCGTTGCGGCACCGATGGTTGCTCGATCCCCACCTGGGCGGCGCCGCTACGCGTCTGGGCCCACGGATTCGCGCGGATGGCGACGGGAAACGGGCTCGATGCTGGCCACGCTGCGGGCGCGCAAAAACTGTTCGATGCCGCGACCAGCCACCCCCATCTTGTAGCCGGTACCGGTCATCTCGACACGCTGGTGATGGAAAGTTTCATGGGCCGCGTGATGCAGAAGGGCGGGGCCGAAGGCGTGCAGTGCGGCGCTATCAGGGACAAGGGCTGGGGTTATGCGCTCAAATGCGATGACGGAAACATGGCGGCCAGCCACGCCATGGTCGCCGCGCTGCTGCTGAAATATGCCGAGCCGAACGCGGCGCAAACGGCTGTGCTGGAGCAGTTCGCGCGGCAGCCAACGAAGAATGTGCGCGGGGCGGTTGTGGGAGAATTGCGGGCGGTGGGGATTTAAGCCGCGTCTCGATCACCGGGCCGAGGACGGCACCGTGTTCTTGAAGCGTATGACTTACAGCCCGAATATCGCCCCGGTCCGGCAGTTGCGGATGCGGTCGACGGTCGTGCCGTCCCAGTGGAAATCAAAATGGTCGGCCTGGATAGGAATTGGCATCAGGTCTGGCCAGAAAATGCCGACGCATTCACCGCCGGGACAGCGGACGCTGCGATAGAGAACGCCGTTGCTGCCCGATCGCCGCAGGTCGCGGGCGAGGGCCTGCGAGGCGGTGTAGTCGTGCGGATTGTGGATGCCGTCGAGGCCTCGGAGATCGTGCAGGTCGAGGTCGAGGTGATTGACCAGCATGCGGAATTGCGATGTCCAACCGGGGCCTTCGGCGCTGGCGCGCATGAAGCGGCCGTGATGATAGGCGACCTCGCGAATGGCCACTTCCTCGGAATTTCCGGCGCTGTAGACGCCATAGCTGCCATCGGTGAAGCGACCGGGGCGGTCGCGACTGACATGCACGAATGGCGCCATGAGATAGCTCGCGCCCGGACCGCCGATGCGGCGATCAGCCGGCACGAGGTCGAGGTGCCCCAGATGGTCCCACAGCCGCGGATTGGTCTTGGATTCGGCCGAGGCGAGCGCCTCCCAGTCGCGAGGATCGGCAATGTCCTCGAACAGATCGATGGGCGGATGGATCGAGCGGATCAGACGATGGGCCTTCGGCCAGCGCGTGTGGGTTGTGGCAGGGCCTGAGGTCACCAGCCTCCGCGCTCCGCGTCGAGATAGTGGCGTATCCGGGCAAGGGCAAAGATGCTGCCCTCGCTCATGACCTGTGCGGGCGTCCGTCCGTCAAAGTCAGCGTTGGGCTTTTTGACCCAGGAGTAGCCACGTTCGGCGTCGGAGAAGAGGTAGCGCAGAGCCTTGTGAATGCCCATGAGCAGCGAAAGGCGCGTGGCCAGGTCGCGGTCGATGCGGCCGGTTTCTCCGGTTTTCCAGCGGGCAAATGTGCGGGCCGCCAGACCCCCGAGGATTTCGCGCCCCTCAGCGTCGCTCAATTGCCAGTGTTCGAACAGGCGCACCACTGCGCGAGCCATGGCCGATGCTTCCGCCTCGGTGAGGGCGGCAGTCTCCGGGATGGCTTCGGTTCGCGGCAATTCATGCAGCACTGCATTTCTCCTTTTGGCAATAAATAGTCGATTATATGCCAAATGGCAAGAAAAGCGTCTGCCGATGAACAGCTTGGCCGGTCAGTCTGCTTGTTCGGCTGCCGGGCCACTGGCTATAACAGGGCAGTGATAGACCAATAGGCGGTGCGGTATGCTCGTAGACGGCAAGATTTTTCTGGGTGCGAGCGACCGGCCGGAATACCTCAATCTCAAATATGCCAATCGCCATGGCCTGATTACCGGCGCCACCGGCACCGGCAAGACCGTGAGTCTGCAGGTGCTGGCCGAGGGCTTTTCGGCTGCGGGCGTGCCGGTCTTCGCTGCCGATATCAAGGGCGACCTGTCAGGCGTCTCAAAGCTGGGCAAGGCACAGGATTGGCAGACCAGGCGCGCCGAAGACATCGGCTTTACCGACTATGTCGATGACGTGTTTCCGGTGATCTTCTGGGACCTGTTCGGCAAGCAGGGTCACCCGGTGCGCGCCACCATTTCTGAAATGGGGCCGGTGCTGCTGAGCCGTATCCTCGACCTCAACGATACCCAGGAAGGCGTGCTCAACATCGCCTTTCGCGTGGCCGACGAGGAAGGCCTTCTGCTGCTCGACCTCAAGGACCTGCGGTCGCTGCTCGTTGATATTCAGGAGCGGGCCAAGGAAATTTCGGGGCGCTACGGCAATGTGACGACAGCGTCGATCGGGGCCATCCAGCGCGCATTGCTGGTGCTGGAACAGCAGGGCGCGGACAATTTCTTCGGCGAGCGGGCGCTCGACATCGCCGACCTGATGCGCACCGACAGTGACGGACGCGGGGTCGTGTCGATCCTTGCGGCAGACCAGCTGATGCAGGCGCCGCGCCTCTATGGAACGTTCCTGCTCTGGCTGCTGTCGGAACTGTTTGAGGAATTGCCCGAGGTGGGCGACCCGGACAAGCCGAAGCTGGTCTTCTTCTTCGACGAAGCGCATCTGCTTTTCGATGATGCGCCCAAGGCGCTCATCGACAAGGTGGAACAAGTCGTAAAACTGATCCGCTCGAAGGGCGTCGGCGTCTATTTCGTGACGCAGAACCCGGTCGATATTCCCGAAAGCGTGCTGGCCCAGCTGGCGAACCGCGTCCAGCACGCGCTGCGGGCCTATACCCCGCGCGAGCAGAAGGCCGTGCGGGTGGCCGCCGAGACTTTCCGACCCAACCCGGCCTTCTCGACTGAGGAAGTGATTACCCAGCTTGGGATCGGCGAGGCGCTGGTGTCGGTTCTGGAAGACAAGGGCGTGCCATCCATGGTGGGACGCACTTTCATCCGGCCGCCTTCGGCGCAGGTCGGGCCGATCTCGCCAGCCGAACGCGATGCCACGATGGCAAATTCGCCGGTAGGCGGTCTCTATGACACGGTTGTCGATCGCGAATCGGCCTACGAAATCCTGCAAAAGCGGGCGCGCGACAAGCAGCTCGCCGACGAGCGAGCCCAGTATGATGCGGTGCGCCAGGCCGAGGAAGACCGGCTTGCCAAGGAGCGGGCTCGGGCTGAGGCCGCCGCGCCCCGTCGCAGTACGCGCCAGACGCCGGCAGAGGCAGCAATGAACTCCATGGCGCGCACCTTTGGCCGCGAACTGGTGCGCGGCATTCTCGGTAGTCTCACAGGAAAGCGCCGCTGATGGCCAATCTCACACAAGCGGGCAAGACGATCGCCGTCTTTGCTTCCGACAAGGGACCGGGCGACCCGGAGCGCGCCAGCCTCATGGGCGAGGTGGGGCGGGTCTTTGCCCGCAAGGGCGCGCGTATGCTGTGCCTGGCGGAAAAGGGGGTCATTCCGGTACCGCTGATAACGGCGGCGCGGACCGCGGGCGGACAGGTGGAAGTGGTGGCCGATGCCAGCATCGTTCTGCCGCAGGCGCTGGCTGAGGTGCCGATCACAGTCCTGCCCGATCCGGCAGAGCGGCATGCCTATCTGGCCCAGGCCAGTGCAGTCTTTGTGGCGCTTCCCGGTTCGCTGGCCTCGGTGACCGCGCTTTTCGGCGCCTGGTCGACGGGCACTGCACGCCCTGTGGTCATGCTCAATCGCCACCGCGCTTTTGAAGTGCTACGCGGGTTCGCAGCTGACGTGCTGGCTGCCTCAGTGCCGAATTTTGACCGCAACATCCAGTTTGCAGACACCGTGGAAGACCTCTGGAACAAGGTGGTCTGGGTCAGCGAGCAGCGGCGGTAGGGGGCGCGCCTGCCACTCGTGTTCATCGTCACCACCGGGCTTGTCCCGGTGGTCCATCAGACACCGGATGAAGATGGATTGCCGGGACAAGCCCGGCAATGTCGAAGGAATGGCGAGATCCGCGAGGGAGAAATCCCTAGCTCAGCGGCCCCATTTCCGGTCGCTGGGCGCGGCGGTCTGGGAAGAGGGGCACCACATTGTCGGTGTAGCGGCGCGCCGGATGTGGCTCGGGCTTGCGGGTGGGCACGCGGTTGCGACGTTCGGGGCCGCGATAGCCGAAGCCAAGGGCGCCGACGACGCTGCGATTGAGCAAGCGGGCCTGCACCCGCTGCAGCAGGTGGCGCGGCGACATCGGCTTGACTACAACCTCATCGATACCGGCGCTGATGGCCTGCTGGCGCATGGGCGGGGTGATGGCGCGGGTGAGGGCGATGACCGGCAGGTCGCGCGAGACAAAAGTGGGATCGAGCCGGATGGCTTCGACCATTTCATAGGCCGGGCGGCCTTCGCGGTCAAAATCCACAACCAGCATGTCGAGCGGGGCAATGCGCATATAGGCAAACAGCTCGGCTTCACTGTCGAAAGGGCGAACCCGCAGCCTTGAGTCGCCGGCGAGAACCATGCTCAGCAGGGAGCTGAGGGCCGGATTTGCGGCCAGAATTGCTATGGTCTTGCCCGGAATGCTCACGAGTCACCCTTCTTGTCGTTAAGGCTTCGTTAACATGTCTCAACGGGGGATTGAAGTGCGCGGTTCCAGCTTTCCGGTGAGAACAGGCCGAGCTGTGTCAGTGTGTCGGTTGCGTCGGGGCGATGGCCCTGCTTGATTGGGCCAATCGTTCACAGACGAAAGCGGGACTGTTGCGCTCCCTTTACCTGATACTGGGCCTCATCAGCGCGGCCCTTGGCATTGCCGGGGCCTTCCTGCCTCTGGTCCCCACGACGCCCTTGCTGATCCTGGCGACCTGGTTCTTTGCGCGCTCGTCGCCGCGCCTGGAACGCTGGCTGGTCGAGCATCCCAAATTCGGGCCGCTGCTGCGTGCCTGGCGCGAAGAGGGCGCCATTCCGCGCCGCGCCAAGATCGCGGCGCTGTGCGGCATAGCCCTGGGTGTTGTGTTCTTCTGGATCGGCGCCAGGCCCGGATATTGGCTGTGGCTGGGCGGCGCAGCCATTCTCGGTGGCAGCGCCGGCTATATCCTTTCGCAGCCGAATGCGACGAAGCGGCGGGCGGCGGAGTAGTTCCAATTCAAGGTTTATTCGTCACACCGGGCTTGTTCCGGTGGTCCATGCGGTATCCGGAGAAGATGGATTGCCGGGACAAGCCCGGCAATGACGGCGGGCAGAGGCCAGAGGTGGCGCGTGGCGTCGTCCAAAACAAAACGGCGGGATTGCTCCCGCCGTTGTCGTTTCCAAAGGCAGGCCGATCAGGCCGTGGCTTCCTCGAACATGTGCTCGACATGTTCCCAGTTCACCAGGTTGTCGAACCAGGCTTCGAGATACTTGGGACGGGCATTGCGGTAGTCGATGTAATAGGAGTGTTCCCACACGTCGACGCCGAGCAGCGGATGGCCGCCATGGACCAGTGGCGATTCGCCATTGGCGGTCTTGGTGACTTCGAGCTTGCCGGTCTTCTGGTTCAGCGACAGCCAGGCCCAGCCCGAACCGAACTGAGTGGTACCGGCCTGGATGAAGTCAGCGCGGAACTTGTCAAAGCCGCCCAGGTCTTCATCGACCTTGGCCGCCAGTTTGCCCGGCAGCGACTTGCCACCGCCATTGGGCTTCATCCAATTCCAGAAATGGACATGGTTGTAGTGCTGGCCGGCATTGTTGAAGAGGCCGGCATTCTTGCCAAAGCTTTCCTTGACGATGTCCTCGAGCGGCAGGATTTCCAGACCCGAACCCTCAAGCAGCTTTTCGCCGTTGGTCACATAGGCCTGGTGATGCTTGTCGTGGTGGAATTCGAGGGTCTCGGCCGACATATAAGGGCCCAGCGCGTCATAGGCGTAGGGCAGGGGCGGCAGGGTGAACTTGGTGGACATGCTTAGTCTCCGTTTCTGGAACTGTTTGACGCTGCGTCAAGATCGGAACTGGGGGAATGTATAGGCAGATTGCCGTGTCGCAACAATGTCGCTGGAAGAACTAACCGTCCAATCCTGCTGACTTTATTGCAAAGGCGTAGCACTGGGCAGTTTCCTTGAGGCGGTCGAAGCGGCCAGACGCGCCACCATGGCCCGCCCCCATATTGGTCTTGAGATACAATGGCGCATCCCCGCTCTTGGTTGCCCGTAGGCGGGCCACCCATTTGGCGGGCTCCCAGTAGGTGACGCGTGGATCGGTGAGGCCGGCCAAAGCGAATATCGGCGGATAGTCCTGGGCCGAAACGGCCTCATACGGCGCATAGGCGGCAATGCGAGCGTAGTCCTCAGCTGAGGTGATGGGATTGCCCCATTCGGGCCATTCCGGCGGGGTCAGCGGCAGCGTGTCATCGAGCATGGTGTTGAGTACGTCGACAAACGGCACCTGGGCGATGATACCACCCCAGAGGTCTGGTCTGAGGTTGGCGATGGCGCCCATCAGCATACCGCCGGCCGAGCCGCCCTGGGCGACGATCCTGCCGGGCTGGGTATAGCCCTCGGCCACCAGCATTTCGGCGGCAGCGATGAAGTCGGTAAAGGTGTTTGCCTTGTTTTCGCGGCGGCCCTGCTTGTACCAGCGGTAGCCCTTCTCCATGCCACCCCGGATATGGGCGGTAGCATAGACGAAGCCCCGATCGACCAGCGACAGGACCGACACGGAAAAGGCTGCCGGCATGGACATGCCATAGGCGCCATAGCCGTAGAGCAGGGTCGGGTTTGACCCGTCGAGCACGATGCCCTTGCGATAGAGAAGGGTCACCGGCACCTGCTCGCCATCTTCGGCAGTGGCGAAGAGGCGGCGGGTTTCATAGTCGGCCGGGTTATGTCCGGACGGCACTTCCTGGGTCTTGAGCAGGGTGCGCTTGCCGGTTTCGAGGTTCAGGTCGAACAGCTGCTGGGGCGTCGTCGGCGAGGAATAGCTGAGCCGAAAGACCGGGGTGTCGAACTCGTAGCCGGTCGACATGCCGAGCGAGTAGGCTTCCTCGGCGAAATTGACAGTCTCTTCCTGGCCCGTGCGCAGGTCCCGGGCGACGATGCGCGGCAGGCCATCTTCGCGTTCGAGGCGGAGCATGTGGTTGGCGAGGAGGGATACGTCGAGGATCAGCACGCCCTCGCGATGCGGCACGAGGTCGACCCAATTGGTGGCGTCCGGGGCATCGGCCGAAACCGTAACGATCTTGTAGTCCTCCGCCCCATCGGCATTGGTGCGGATATAAAGCGTGCCACCACGCTCATCGATCTCGTATTCGCGGTCGACCAGACGCGGGGCGACCAGGCGCGGCTCGCCGCCCTTTTCGGCGTCGATCAGCCAGACTTCGCTGGTCTGATGGTCATGCGCGTCAATGATAATGAACTTGTCCGACAACGTCTTGCCCACACCCACGAAGAAGCCGGGGTCCTTCTCTTCGTAGATGATCGGGTCGGCAGCCTGGTCGGTACCGATCACGTGGCGGCGGATGCGGTAGGGCCGGTGGTTGTCGTCATACTCGGTGTAATAGAGTGCGGCGCTGTCATTGGACCAGACATAGGAGCCGGCGGTGTCCTTGATGACTTCGTCGCTGTCCTTGCCCGTCGCGAGATCACGCAGCACGATGTCGAAATATTCCGAACCGGCGCGGTCGGCAGCCCAGGCGAGGGTGCGATGTGACGGGTCATGGCTGGCCCCGGCAAAGCCGAAATAGCCGTCGCCGGCCTCGATATTGCAGTCAAGAAGCACGGTTTCGGCGCCGCCTTCGCGCGGGGTGCGCACGATCTGCGGGTACTGTTTGCCCTCGAGCATGCGCGTATTGTAGGCGAAGGGGCCATCGGGCAGGGGAACGCCGCTATCATCTTCCTTGATGCGGCCGCGGATTTCCTTGTAGATCGCGTCCTGCAGGACGTCGGTCGGCTTGCCGAACTCGGCCTCGTAATAGGCGTTCTCGGCTTCGAGATAGGCGCGGATCTCGGTATCGAGTGTCTCGGGCTTCTGCATCACCTCCTGCCAGTTGTCGGCGCGCAGCCACGCATAGGGATCCTCGCGGGTGACGTTGTGATGCGTGTGGCTGTGGGGGACGCGCTTGGCGACGGGCGGGGTGGGCTTGGTCATGATCTCTCCACAGGCGTGGCGGCCGGACGGCGCCATAGGGATGGTGTGACAGGACATAGGCCGCCCACGTCGCCATTGCCAGCCCCGGAAATGGTTGAAAACGCATGGCCCTATGGTCGCAGACGGTCCGATTCCGCTTGTTCCGGTGATCTCAATCGTTAAGGTCGCACGCCATTATCCAGTTGAATCGCTCAAGAGCGAGAGAGGAGAGGCAGCATTGGGGCCGTCCCTTGACGCAGGCATTGGTCTTGCCGCCGCCGCACCTTTCGTGGCCGCTGTTCTGGCGCCGTTCATCCACCGTCTTGCAGGCGCATTGACCGGGTGGATATTGGCCCTGGTACCCGCCAGCATCTTCGTTTTCCTGCTGAGATTTGCGAACCCCGTTGTCGATGGCGAGGTGATCGCCAGCTCGATTGAGTGGATTCCCACCTACGGCATCAATCTGTCTTTCCTCGTTGATGGCCTGAGCCTCATCTTCGCTCTGACCATTTCCGGCGTCGGCACGCTCATCATCCTCTATGCCGGCGCCTATCTTGCCGGTCACCACCACCAGGGGCGCTTTCTCTCCTTCATGCTGGCCTTCATGGGCGCGATGCTCGGCCTCGTGCTGTCCGACAGCCTGTTGTCGCTGTTTGTCTTCTGGGAGCTGACGTCGGTCACCTCGTTCCTGCTGATCGGCTTCGATCACTCACGGCAGGCGGCACGGCGCGGCGCCATCCAGGCGCTGGTCATCACCAATATTGGCGGCATGTTCCTGCTGGCCGGGGCGATCCTGGTGCAGCAACTGACCGGAAGCTGGGAGATGAGCGCTGTTCGTGCGCTGGGCGATGTCCTGCGCGACAGCAACCTCTATCTTCTCGTGCTGATCTGCTTCCTGGGGGCGGCCTTCACCAAGTCGGCACATTTTCCGCTGCACTTCTGGTTGCCCAATGCGATGGAAGCCCCGACCCCTGTGTCGGCCTTCCTGCACTCGGCGACCATGGTTCAGGCCGGTGTGTACCTTTTGGCGCGCATGACCCCGTCCCTGGGCGGCACCGAAGTGTGGACCAATGTACTGGTCATCTTCGGTGGCATCACGCTGATCTGGGGCGCCCTCGGCGCACTCAGGCAGACTGACCTCAAGCAGATCCTGGCACAGACCACGATCGCCTCGCTCGGCCTGTTGGTCCTGCTCATCGGGCTGGGCAGCACCTATTCCATCGCCGCCATGGTCGTCTATTTCGTCGCCCACGCTTTCTACAAGGCGGGCCTGTTCATGGTGGCTGGCGCTGTCGATCACGAGGCCGGGACGCGAGAAATCACTGCGCTGGGCGGTCTCGCCGACAAGATGCCGGTGACTTTTATCGGCGCGGCGCTGGCGGCCCTCTCCATGGTAGGCCTGCCGCTGACCGTGGGTTATTTCGCCAAGGAAGAAATGTATCTCGGCCTGCTGGGCGCCGACGTGACCACCTGGCTGGTGCTGATCGTGCTGGTCGCCGGCAATGCAATGCTGGCGGGCGTGGCGCTGTTGGTGATGATACGGCCATTCCTGGGTGAAGCCGTGCCGACGCCGAAGTCGCCGCACGAAGCGCCCATCGCCATGCTCGCCGGCCCGATGCTGCTGGGCGCTGCCGGCATCATTGCGGGCATTCTGCCCGACTGGCTGGGCCACGATGTCCTGGCGCCAGGGGCCGGGGCCGTTCTCGGTCGGCAGGTGGAAAGCCACCTGACGCTGGCCATCGACTTTGCGTCGCCGCTGATCTGGCTCTCTGCCTTGACCTGGGCGCTGGGCGTGGTGGTCTATCGCCAGGCCGATGACATCCGCACGCTGCTGCGCCGCTTCGACTCGGCCCTGGGCTGGACGGCTGATACCGTGTTCGACAAGGTCATGTTCGGTCTCATCCGTTTCTCGGGCGCGGTGACGCGTTTCCTGCATCACGGGCAGCTCGAATTCTATCTGGTCGTGGTCTTTGCTGCGATGGCGCTGGCGCTATTCGGGCCGATGCTCGCCTGGGGCGGGCTGGACTGGATCATGCCGACCGCGGAGCTGGGCGACTGGAGCCAGCGCCTGATTCTGCCGGCGCTTGAACTTTACGAGTGGGGCATCCTGCTCCTGGCCGTTCTGGGCCTGATCGCCGTGCTGGTGGCGCAGTCCCGGCTCATCGCCATTCTGTCGCTGGGCGTTCAGGGCACGGCCGTGGCGCTGATTTTCCTGCTGTTTGGCGCGCCCGACCTGGCCTTTACCCAGCTCATGGTGGAAATTCTCTCGGTGGTCATCCTGACCTTCGTGATGACCCGCCTGCGCCTCGATCAGCGTGATCATCGGCCATTCGAAGACTGGGCCCGCGACGGCACACTGGCCGCAATCTGCGGCCTCGGGGTGAGCCTGCTGCTCATGCTGGTGCTCACGGGCACGCTCGATACGCGCCTTTCTGATTTCTTCATCGCCACCAGCGTGCCGATTGCGCATGGCCACAACATCGTCAACGTCATTCTCGTCGACTATCGCGGTTTCGATACGCTGGGCGAAATTGCCGTGGTGATGGGCGCGGGCATGGCCATTCTCGCCCTGCTGCGCCGGCAGAAGAAGCCCGTCGCGCCAGTTGAGCCGGAACCGACGCCAAAGCGGGTCCGCAAGCCCAGAAAGGCCGCATCATGAACACGGTCATCTTTCGAACGCTGGCCCCCCTGATCGTTGCCATCATGCTGGTCTTTTCGATCTATGTCTGCCTGCGCGGCCACAATGAGCCGGGCGGCGGCTTTATCGGCGGCCTGATCGGAGCAGCATCCATCGGCGTTTTCGGCATGGCGGTGGGCGTGAATGCCGTGCGCCGCGCCCTGCGCATCGACCCAATGGCAATTGCCGGTTTCGGCGTGGTCATGGCGGCCGCGTCGGGCGTGCTCAGCCTGTTTACTGCCTCGCCATTCATGACCAGCATCTGGCTCTATGTTCCGTTCGGAGGCAGCGAGATCCCGCTCTCGACCCCGCTCTTCTTCGATCTCGGGGTCTATTGCGTGGTGTTCGGCACTTTGTCGGCCATTGCCCTTTCCCTCGAAAGCGACCGCGAGGAGGACCTCTGATGGATTATGTGCTTGCTGCCCTTGTTGGCCTGTTCATCGCCATCGGCGTATACCTGCTGCTATCGCGGTCAGTGATCCGCATGCTGATCGGCATGACCATTTTCGGCAATGGCGTGAACCTCCTGATCTTCACAGCGGGTCGCGTGACCCGGGAGATTGCGCCGATCGTGCCGGGCGGACTCGACACACCCGATGGTCCGATTGCGAACCCGCTGCCGCAGGCGCTGATCCTGACTGCCATCGTTATCGGCTTTTCGATGTTCGCCTTTCTCCTGGTGCTGGCCTTCCGGGCGTATCAGAGCCTGGATGCGGACAATACCGACACCATGCGCCTGGCGGAGCCCGAAGGCTCGCCGCGGCCGCCGCTGAGCTACTGATCATGGCCACTTCCAATCCTGCAACAGATTTGCCACTTGCCATGATCGATACCGTCACGCCGGCGGCTGACTGGGTCATTGTGCTGCCCATCGTGCTGGCCCTGATGGGTGCGGCGAGCCTGCTCATGTTCCGTCGCATCAATGGTGCGCCGGTTATCGGTGCCATCATTGTCGTGCTCGGCATCATTGCCTGCGAAATCGCCCTGCTGCTCGAGGTGATTGCCAATGGCCCTGTCAGCATGACCATGGGCAAGTGGCTACCGCCCTTCGGGATCAGTCTGACCGCCGATATTTTTGGCGCCAGCTTCGCGCTGGCGGCGTCACTCGTCACCCTGGTCATTCTGATCTATGCCGAGATCGACCGCGCCGAAGCCGACGGGCGCGACGCATTTCATTCGATGGTGCTGCTGCTGCTGGCCGGTGTGACGGGCGCTTTCCTGACTGGCGACCTATTCAACCTCTACGTCTGGTTCGAGGTGATGCTGATTGCCTCGTTCGGGCTGATCGTGCAGGGCGGCCGGCCCGTGCAACTCGATGGCGCCATCAAGTATGGTTTTCTCAACTTCCTGGCCACGACCTTGTTCCTGCTGGCGCTCGGCCTGCTCTATGGCCTGCTCGGTACTCTCAACATGTCCGACATCATGCGCGTGGCGCCGCTGGCCAATCCTGCGGCCATGGCCGGGGTAGCGGCCCTGCTGATGCTGGCCTTCGGCATGAAGGCGGCGGCCTTTCCGGTCAATGCCTGGCTGCCAGCGTCCTACCACACGCCGCAGGCAGCGGTTTCAGCGCTCTTTGCAGGTCTGTTGACCAAGGTTGGCGCCTATGCCCTGCTGCGGAGCCTGGTCGCTGTCCTGCCGGCCAGCCGTGACCTGCTGGAGCCCGCTCTGGCCCTCGTCGCCATACTGACGCTGGTTATCGCTCCCTTCGGTGCGATTGCCGAAACCAATCTGCGCCGGGCCATTGGCTTCGTGGTCATTGGTGGCATCGGTTCGGTGCTGGCCGGCCTCGCCATGCCTTCGATAACGGGCATTGCCGGTTCAGGCCTCTATATCTTCCACGCCATCCTGACGATGACGGCGCTTTATATGGTCGCGGGCCTGATCGAGAAGCGCACCGGCTTCACCGATACGCGCATGATGGGCGGCCTCTACGCCGCCAGCGCGCCGATCTCGATCCTGTTCCTGGTGCTGATCCTGGCCGCTGCCGGCGTACCGCCCTTCCTCGGCTTCTGGCCCAAATTGCTGTTGCTCGAAGCAGGCCTCGACCAGGGTGTCACGGGCGCTGCTCCAGGCTGGCTGGGCGCGGCTCTGGTCATCGCTCTGATAGTCAATGCCGTACTGACCCTTATCGCCGGAAGCCGCCTCTGGGCGCATGTGTTCTGGCGGTCCGGGCCGATCGGCGAGGGGAGCGAGCATGCCAGCGCCACGCTCGTCGCGCTCGACAAAAGGGGGCGAGTCGCCTTCGGCGCAACCGCCGTGCTCGTGGCCGGTATCGTGGTTGTCGGTCTTTGGCCGGGGCCGCTGATGGATGGCATCGCCACGGGTGCCGCTGACATTGCGGATCCGGCCCGTTACGTCGCGGCGACCGGACTTGCGGGAGAGAGCCTATGAACCCTGCATTCCTCGTCGTTATCCTGGCGTTGATCTGGGCAAGCATTTCGGGAAATTTCTCAGGCCTCAATCTGCTGTTCGGCGGCCTTATCGGTGGGGCGGCCGTATTTATTCTCCGCGATGCCCTGACCGGGCCGGGAACGGCCCGTCGGGCGCGGCGCGTGCTGTCGCTGACCATCCTGTTTCTCTACGAGCTGATTGTCAGTGCCGTGCGCGTCGCCATCGTGGTCATGCGTCCGGATATGTCAAAGGCCGTTCAGCCCGCCATTGTAGCGGTCCCCATCACGCTCAAGTCCGATGCCGAAGTGACCCTCCTGGCCAATCTGATCACGCTGACGCCCGGCACTCTCAGTGTCGACGTCTCGGCCGACAAAAGCGTGCTCTATGTGCATGCCCTGGCCATGAGCGATCGCGCGGCGATGATTGCCGATATCAACAACGGCTTCGAGAAAAAGGTCAGGGAGGTGTTCGAATGACCCCCGAGCTCTTCATCGACTGGGCGACATTCATCTCCCTGGTTCTGCTTGGACTGGCGCTCCTGGTTTCGCTGGCGCGAATCATCGTTGGCCCGACACTTTCCGACCGCGTGCTGGCGCTTGATCTGCTGACCGTGGTGGCCATGGGCTTTGTTGGCGCCATTGCGGTGCGCACGGGCCTCTGGCTCTACCTCGATATCGCCATCGCCCTTGCCTTGCTGGGCTTCCTCGCGACGGTAGCGCTTGCCCGTTACATTCTGCTGCGTGGTACCGCCGACGAACCAAAGCCTGAGGAGGGTGTCTGATGCTGGCCGGAATCGAACTCTATATCGGCGGGCTGGTGCTGGTCTTCGGCGCAGGCTTCACGCTGCTCGCGGCAATCGGTGTGGTGCGTCTACCAGATCTCTATACGCGCATGCATGCAGCATCGAAGGCAGGTGCTGTCGGCGGTGGACTGATTCTCCTCGCCGTTGCGGTAGTCAGCCAAGATGCCGCAGTCTCGATGAGGGCGATTATTGGTGTGGTTTTCCTGTTGCTCACCACACCTGTTTCTGCACATCTATTGGCGCGGGCGAGTTATCTGTCCGGCTATAAGCCTTGCAGTCAAACTTTAATTGATGAGCTCGCATCAAACAACGAACAAAATCCTACCGTATAGAACGCACTTTGGCCGCATGTTGAGGTATGGTGCTGGGGTTGCGTGGGTTAATAAACAATCTTAATAACACACAACGGTCTCAGCGGCCCCTGTTGCGACCCAATAATAATATGGAAGGTTGAAAAATGAACGACGATACCGGCGCGTTCGTAACTGCTGAATCCGACTTGATCGAACTCAGCACTGAAATTGTCTCTGCCTATGTTAGCCACAACGCTGTTAGCCCGGGCGACCTGCCCAAGCTGATTGCTGAAGTGCATGGCGCCCTGCGTGCCCTGCAGACCAATGAAGCGCCCGCTCCCGTTGAAGAACTCAAGCCGGCGGTGCCGGTGCGGAAGTCGGTGGCGAACGACTACATCATCTGTCTTGAAGACGGAAAGAAGTTCAAGTCGCTCAAGCGTCACCTGCGTACCCACTACAATCTGTCGCCCGAGGAATACCGCGAAAAGTGGGGCCTCCCGGCTGACTACCCGATGGTGGCGCCGAGCTATTCGGCCACTCGCTCCAAGCTCGCCAAGGACAATGGTCTGGGCCGCAAGGTCGACTGATTCCCGGCCCGATGCCGCATTCCAAATGGCCGCCCCACGGGCGGCCATTTTTGTTTCTGAAGCCAGGGCAGACACACTTATCCCCGGTTGCTAGCTATTCGTCGAAGATAGGAATATTATCCTATTCAAGACGGAGCGCGTCATGCATACCGAGCCACATACATCGTTCCACCTGGTCCGTGCCGCTTCTGTCCGCCCTGATCTGGGCGGCGTAGAGGCCGTGGTATCCTTGGTTTCAGGCCACAAGGGAATCCCGATCCCATTGATTTTCAGCCACTCTCGCTGCCGAATCGGTGTGGCGCGGGCGCGGCAACTGGCCATGTATCTCTCGCATGTGATTCTCGGTCAGAGCCTGACTGCGATCGGCGAGGCCTTTGGACGGGATAGGACAACAGTCTCTTACGCATGCGGCCTGATCGAGGATATGCGCGATGATCCGGCGTTTGACGCCGAAGTGTCGGCTCTTGAGCTGGTCCTGCTGGGTGAGGGAGCCTGACCATGACAGGTTCGGCATTGCCTGACGCCATCGGGCGCCTGGCCGGCACCGCACCGGGGCCCTTTCTCGCCCCCCACCACATCGAGGCGGCCCTGCGCCTGGCCCACCTCTTCGAGCGGGCGGCGCTGCGGCAGCGCGTCACCATGAGCTATGACCCGGGCCGGGTTGGACAATCGCGCGGCAACGCACAGGGCGACCTTGCAAGCTCCGCCGCCGATGCCCGGAAACGACTGAGCGGTCTGGCTGCAGACTTGCCCGGTGACTGCTGGGGCGTGCTGACCGATGTCTGCCTCTACGACAAGGGCCTGCAAGACATCGAGACCGAGCGCGCCTGGCCGCGGCGGGCGGCCAAACTGGTGCTCAGAATTGGCCTCGATCAGGTTGCCGCGCGGATGGGGCTCGACGCTCAGGGGAAGGGCGCCGAATCGGGAGCGATGCGCAACTGGCTCGCCGAACGGCTACCCATGAACTGAACGGCCACAGGACGTTAACTGTGTCATCATTGGTAATGATCGGCGGCCGGCCCGCAGTGATATGACAAGTTCAATATCTCCCGCGATGCCGCCCATGTCGTCCAAGATCAACGCCATACAGTCCCTGCGAGCGAGTGCGGCCATTCTGGTCCTTGTCTCGCATGCGCTGCTGTATCCACTGGCCGAGCAGTCGCTGGCCTATGGCCGGCTGGGTTGGCTGGGCGTGATCCTGTTCTTCGTCGTCTCGGGCTTCATCATGGTGGCGGTGACAGGCGAGGGGCCGTTCGAAGCACGTAGCTTCATCTGGCGCCGTGTACTGCGTGTGGTGCCGCTCTATTGGGCCTTTACGCTGATGGCCGCGCTCCTGGCGCTGGCTCTGCCACAGATATTCAAGACCACGGTGTTCAACGGCGAGCAGTTATTGCTCTCGCTGGCGTGCATTCCCTTCTACAATGAAGCCAGCCACGGGCTGCATCCGCTCTACAAGCTCGGCTGGACGCTCAACTACGAGATGTTTTTCTATCTCAGCTTTGCGCTTCTTGCCGTGCTTCGGGCGCGCCAGCGCGTGATGGTGCTGACTCTGGCTTATGCGAGCCTGAGCCTGCTTGGACTGCTGCTGCATCCCGAAGGCGCTATCCCTGCTTTTTACACCAGTTACATGCCGCTGGCCTTTGTGGCCGGAGCCTGGCTTGGCCTTGCCCATATCGAGGGACGGCTGGTCCGGCCTCCCAGGGGACTGGTTGCGACACTGAGCGCGGTTGCGCTGGCCGGGCTTGCGGAAGGGTTCTGGCTTGATCGTGGAATTGTCGAAGACGCCAGCGCGTTTCTCGGTTTCCTGGTTTTCGCCTGTGCCTCGGTTGCGCTTTTCGTGGCGCTTGAAGATCGCCTGCCGCGTTTTCCGCTGCTCGAGCGGCTCGGGGATGCGTCCTACTCGATCTATCTCGTGCACATTTTCGCCGTCGCGGCTGTTGGCGGCGTGCTGCTGCGCCTGGTCGACCCCCGCAATGAAGTGATCATTGCCGGGGCGGTCGTCCTGGCGATCGCCGGAGGGCTTGTGCTTGGCTGGATGCTCTATTCGCTGGTTGAAAAGCCGCTGATGTCGCGGTTGCGGCGCTTCGCCTAGTTCAGCGCGGCCCGCGCCTCATTGCGGATGCGATTGACCATGGCCACCAGGCCATTGGAACGCTGCATGCCCAGGTGGTCGCTCAACCCCAGTTTCCGAAACCACTCGATGGCATCGGTATCAGCGATTTCGGCTGCAGGGCGACCCGAATACAGCGCGATGAGCACGGCCACCAGCCCCTTGGTGATGATGGCGTCGGATTGTCCGCGGAACGACAGGACGGGTGCGTCGCCCGACTGGTCGGCGCTCGACACGAGCCAGACATTGGAAACACAGCCTCTGACCTTGTTCTCGTCGGTCTTGTCGGCGTCGGCCATCGGCGGCAGCGCCTGGCCGAGCTCGATAAGGTAGTTGAGCCGATCTTCCCAATCGTCGAGGAAGGAGAGGTTTTCGGCAATGTCCTGGAACGGCTGAGGCTGGGTCATGCGCCCTATCTAGGGGATAGGCGCGGCCATTGCCAGTACCAGCCCCAGGCAAAAGAAGGCCGCAGATGCGGGGCAGCGCATCTGCGGCAGGAGCCAGGGGGTTATGGAGTAGCGTCGCTTGGGGAAGTGACACACCCCTGGAGTAAACTCACGGGCGCCAGGGCAGGCGCCGTTCAACCCGCGCGGTCCGGCCGAGGTCTGGGCAGCGGGACGCTTGCCGGCTGGACATGCATGGGCGTGCCGGCTTGCGGGATGGGCTGGAGGGCAGCGGCGACAAGGGCCTTGCCGCCTATGCACTGGATTTCGGTGCAGTCGATGGACTGGATCTGCTCGGCGACGAACTGGCTGCCACGGGCCATCGCTTCACGCGACAGGTTGGCGGCAGAATCACTCATGTCGGCGCCAATGCCGGGCCTGATGACCAGGAAGGCGAGGGTGAGCCAGAACACGGAACGCAGCAGAAACATCATTATCGGGTCCATTGCGGCGGGGTTTTCCCGTCCGATTTCATGACCCTAAAACGCCCGGATTAAGCGGCGCTGCGGCAAATCGATAAAATTTGAAACAAATGCGGGCGGCTGCAGCAAGGTCTGCAACGCCTTGTTTACGCTAACTCCCGAAACCCGCCTTTTGCCCCTGCCAAGGGCCGCGAATGGTGCGGGACTTAAGGTCGTTTTAGCGGTTGCTGGCGGAGTCTCGGGTCATCAAAAGACCCGGTTCCATCCGGGCGGGCGGCCCTCTTTGGGGCTCGTCTTCCAGGCCGTGTCGGCCGGAAAACTGCAGGCGTCGTGGGTGAGTTTATTGTTGATGCGTAGCTTCGAGGTTTTCGGAACCAGCAAGGCCACCGATGCCAGTCCCATGGGGGTTGGCAATCGTCCGGAACTGCTGCGCCGCAAGGCCATCGCCAACAATGCCCGCATCCTGGTTGCTGCGGCCATCCTGTGCATGGTCCCTGCCGTCTTTGTGCTGGTGAGCGGAACGTCGCTGCCCTTCCTACTTGCGGCGCTGGTGCTTGCGGGTGGCCTTGTGAGCCTGACCATGCATCGCAACGGTCAGGTTGAAAACGCAGTGTCGGCCCAGGTCGCCACCCTTATGGCCTGCGGCCTCGTGCTGACCCTCGCGGACCCTCGAATCGGCGACGCCGGTCTGGCCGTTGGTGCCATGGGACCAGTACTGGCCGCGCTGGTCGGTCGCTCAGTGATGCGGCGCCTGAGCTGGTTGGCACTCGCTATGATCGGTCTTGTCGGTCTCGTCTCCGCCTTGCTAGGCCTGCCCGCGACCCCCGTCGCGTCGACCTACATGCTTTCATCCGCCGCGGCCGGATTTGTCATTGCCTTCGCGGTTGTGGCGCACAGCGCCCATCGCATCAACACGGCCTATGAGGTCCACGACAAGGCCCAGATCAATGCCTACCGGCACCTGATCGAGCATATCCAGGATGCCGTACTGCGCTTTGCGCCCGATGGTTCGGTGCTGCTCGCCTCGCGCTCCTCGGAAGTGCTGTTCGGCTGCCCACGCTACCAGATTGCCGGTGGCAAGCTGGCCGAGCGACTGCATATCATGGACCGTCCGGCATTTCTGACCGCCTTTGCCCACGCCGCGGAAGACGGTCGCAGCCGCACCATCGAACTGCGTGTGCGCCAGGACGATCCGCGTGCCCGAACCAATGTGCCGCGTTTCGTCTGGGTGGAAATGCAGCTCTCGCCGATTCTTGAAGATGGTGAGCGCGGCCCTCGCCACGAGGTCATTGCGCTGGTTCGCGATATCAGCGCCCGCAAGGATGCCGAAGCGGCCATGGCCGAAGCGCGCCGTGTCGCCGAGGATGCCTCGCTGGCCAAGTCGCGCTTCCTCGCGACCATTGGCCATGAGCTGCGCACACCGCTCAACGCGGTGGTCGGTTTTTCGGAAATGATGACCAGCGGAATCGGCGGCGAGCTGTCGTCGACGCACAAGGAATATGCCGGCCTCATCCAGCAGAGCGGCAAGCACCTACTTGAAGTGGTCAGCATGCTGCTCGACATGTCGCGCATCGAGGCGGGCAAGTTCGAGATCCAGGCCGAAGCCCTTGATCCAGCGGACATTGTGCCCGCGTGCCACGCCATGGTCGAATCCCTGGCGCAGGAACGGAACATCCGCCTGGTCTCCGAGATCGAAGCCGACTTGCCGCTGGTGATCGCCGATGAGCGCGTTTGCCGCCAGATCATGATCAACCTGCTCTCCAACGCCATCAAGTTCAGTCATGAAGGCGGCCTCGTAACCACGACCGTCAAGCGCCAGGGTCAGTCGATCAACTTCTCGGTGCGAGATCGCGGTATCGGCATGGCGCCGGCGGCGATGGCCCGCATTGGCGAACCCTTCTTCCAGGTGCAGGATGGCCTGAGCCGGAAATACGAGGGCACCGGCCTGGGCCTGTCCATCGTCAAGGGTCTCGTGGAACTGCATGGCGGCACATTGCGGGCCATGTCGGAGATCGGGTCGGGGACAACCATAACAGTTTTGCTGCCCATAAACGGTCCGGCAACCAAACCCGGCGAAACTGCCGACATTCTAACCCTTCATCGTGAGCCCGCTACCGCAGCCTCGACTTCATGGCAAAACGAAAAAAGAAAAGCGCAATGACGGCTTCAACTCTCTCGCAGCTACCGCTGATGGCGGGCGGCGCCCTGTTTGCCACGCTGAGCCGTGCGGGCCTCTGGACGCTTTCCCGCTACATGCGCGCGCCCCTGGCATCGACCGGCCTTTTGGCGATGGTGACCATGACCGCGCTGGCGGGAAGCAATGCTCTGTTCTTCCAAACGGCGGAGCATCCCTCGCCGTTCTTTGCCCCGGCGCGATCCGAGATCGCTCCCCTGCCGACGCCGGTCGTGGATCGACCGGAAAACCAGACCGGCAGCGTCGAGACCTTGCCTGTCGTGGCGCCTGCGCCCGCCGCTAGCACCGAGACAACAGGCAGCGTTGCGCCAGCACCGGTCGTCGTCCCCGATGCGCCGGTGGGCAATGCGCAGATGTTCGCGGTGCAGAAAAAGCTGTTCGAGCTGCAACTCTTCACCGGCAAAGTGGATGGCTATTACGGCCCCAAGACCGCCGAGGCGATCCGCGCTTTCGAGCTGCGCAATGGCATGACGCCGACTGGGGCCAATGATCCGGCCGTGTTTGAAGTGATTCTGGGTGCCGATTCCGCTGGCCGGGCAGCAGCCCCGGTTGCGCCCCAGGCAGCCACCCCGGCACAGGTGCAGCCGGTTCAGCAGGCGGCCGTGGTTACGCCGCAGCCGGTCGTTGCGCCGGCCCCCGTCGCGCAGCAACAGGCCACCGCGCAATTGCCGACCCTGTCGCCGGCCGAGCAGGTATTCGACGATGTCGCGCAATCGGCGGCCAGCACTATCGATTCCATCATCTCCGCGGTGGATGGCTCCCGCGGGTCGGCTCCGGTCAGCAATAACCCGCCGACGCCAGCAGCCTCGCTGCCAAGCCTGACGGCCCAGGTTCAATCCCAGCCGATGCCGCAACCTGTGCAGGCTGCCGCTGCGCAGCCACAGGTCGTGCAGGTTGCCAGCACGGGGCCGGTGTCGGTCACCCCCGCCGCCGTGCCGCCAGCCACGGATGCGGCGCTCGTCACCCAGATCCAGAGTGGCCTTGCCAGCCTTGGTTTCTTCCGCGGCCCGATCGACGGCAGGCCCGGCCCGGAGACCGCCCGCGCGATCCGTGAATTCGAAAATTTCCACCGCTACAAGATGACCGGTCAAGTTCAGCCTGATCTGGTCGAGCTCCTGCTCAAGGCAGGCGCGACGATCTAGAGTGGCTAGCCTCCGCAGCGACCTTTGGTGCATGGCCTTTGTGCGACGGCACAATGACATGGGCGACATGTGTGTGGTTGTGCGGCGCGGCGATCCCATCGCCGGACAGGTCTTTATCGAGGTGGACCACCTCGATGGTACGCGGTCTCTTTATACGCCCGCGCCGGTGGTGAGCCGGGGCGATGAGGCGGGGCCGGTGTTTCAACGACGATTCGCTCGCGTCGAACCGGCCAAGGTGCGCGAACGCATCGATCAGGAAATCGACTTTGACCCCGATCTCTGGGTGTTGAGCATCGACATCAGAGGCGACGAGATCGATCTCGATCTGGTGCGCGAGCAGAAGTAATCCCCGGGGCACGCCTCGGGGATTAGGTTTTGAGACAATAGGGATCAGCCGGCGCGGCGAACGCCTATCTTGGCCAGCGCCTCGATGGCCTGTTCCACGACCGGGTTATGGGCCGGGCTCATGGCCGCTGTGCGCCTGCTGGTCTGGGTGAACGGCTGGTGCTGCGGCTTCGACAGTTCGAGCAGGTTCACTTCACCACGCCAGGCGCTCATCAGATATGCCATTGATTCAGACGACACGGCGCCAAACAGGGTGGCGAAATCGGCCAGCGCCCGCGAGCGTTCGCTGTCATGACTGGTTGCGTGAATGAGAACCTTGAGCCCGTCATAGGCTGTGGCGCCGAAGGCGCGCAGGATGACGAAGAGCGACGCGCCTGTCACGTCATGGGCAATCTGGCCGCAGCGCACTTCGTCCAGCCCGGTGATCTGGGCGAGGAGACGCGTGACTTCCGGACGGCGGTTCTCCGAAAAGAGCTTCATCAGCGCCTTGGTCAGCTCGCCACTGGCCACCGAGAGCTGCTCGATGGTGCGAGAGATCGGCGCGGTTGGAGTGGTGCGGTTGGCAAAGGATTGGATGACCTTGACGCGATGAGCGTCGGAGAGGTCGAAGAAGGCGGGAGCCAGCAGAGCAGCGTCGAAGTCATCGCGCCGACCCAGGGCTTCGGCAACGAGGTGATCCATCTGGGCGGAACGGGCTAGGGCGCTGAGATAGGCGCCACGCGGCGTGATGCTGACATTGGCGGCAAGGGCGCGATAGACCTTGCGCGAATTCATCTGGAAGAGCTTGGCAAGGACCACATTGGACAGGTCGGCGCGAGTAGCCAGGGTGGCGCAGGCAAGCACATCGTAACGAGCGATGATGTCGAGCATGGTCTGGTCGGACAGTTCCGCGGCGCCTTCGAGGAAGGGGATCAGGTCCTCGCCGATGTTTTCCACCACGAGTCGCTCGAGGGCGGGGGAGAGCACCTCGGCGCGGCCCAGAATGGCGGCACCCTTGGCTCGCGCCTGCGGACCCGCCGTGGGAAAGAGCCGGGCAGCCAGAGCTTCAAACTGTTCCATTTCGGGAACTGTCGGCTTGCCGCGCCGCGCATAGGCGTCGCAAGCGGCGATCAGCAGGGTGTTGGTGCGATCCACACCACCCGTCTCGATCAGAAGCTGAAAGGTCTCGTAGGGCTGAAATCCAAGCATTTCCGGCGGAACCATCGACTCACAATGCATCGAATTTGATGCGTTATGAACTCTTGCCGCCAATTCGTTAGCAGACTGTTAACCTTGACGATCTCTTAATGGCTATCAGCGCGAGGGGCGTCGCGCCGGGACGACAGACTACTCAACTCGCTGCCCCCACTAGGGACGGGGGAGCGGCGCATCATGGAGGCTAGCTTGGGTAAGCTACTAAAGTTCGACGGGCGGAAGCGATCTGCCAAAACGGGGCCACAAGGGTCCGGCGACGCTCAGATCCTGATTTTCACCGGGGTGCGCTATGAACGCGGAACGCCGCCGCCACCAACCAAACACAGCGACGCAAGGCGCAAACGCAAGCGTGGGTAACATTTCCGGGCCGATGGTCCGAACCGGTGTCGTCATTTTCGTGGCCGCAATGGTCGTCGGCTGCGTCGCGCGGCCGGTGGGTGATTTCGGTCGCGCCCAGCCCAGCGTACTGCATGACACGGTCATGCCCGCCATCGGCGAGGTCGCGGCCAGCAGCCGTGGCGAGCCGGTGAGCAATCTCAACCAGACTGACCAGGAACGCGAGATGCATGATCGCACCTGGCGGTTCCTGATCGCGGCCCATAGCCGCGACTGGATGTTCGATTCGTCGGTGGAACTGCAGCGCACCAGGATCGGGCCAGCGCGCGACTTCAAATTCAGCATCTACCGCTATTACACCTGGCTGCGGACGACGCAGTATCAATCGTCGCCGACCCGCTACAACACGGTCGGGCGTCATATCCTGGCGGATCTCGACACCGTGCCCACCACATTCCGGTCGATCTGCGCGGTCGAGGAGGTTGACCGGCAGCGCGCCATTGCGCTGGCTGAGCTTGGTGGCATCGAGCAGAGTGTTGCCGCCAATGTCGCGGCGCGGCGGGTGGAGAACCAGTGGCATATCGACTGGTTCGTGCGGGCCCTCAATTATCGCTATGACAGCTATGCCTATGCGCTCGACCATTTGCTGGTGGAAACACCGCATGAGCAATCCATGGCCGTGGACGAGCACCTGCGCAGCCTTCGCCCCTGGGTCGATCGCGCCAACCGCCGCGACTTCTGTCCAGTGGCCGGCGGAGGTGGGAAGCACGGTGGTGTCACCATCCCGTCACGCTTCCAGACCATGGTCCGTGATGACGAGGTTGTGGTAAGCAAGTAGAGCCTCCATTCTCAAGGTTCCAATGCTGATCGAAGCAACCCCGCCGCATCCCCGTTTTGCCGAGGCGCTGCGCGTCTGGGCCAAGATCGGGTTTCTCTCCTTTGGCGGGCCAGCCGGCCAGATCGCCCTGATGCACAAGGAACTGGTCGAAGACCGGCGCTGGATTTCCGAAGCGCGGTTCCTGCACGCGCTCAATTACTGCATGCTGCTGCCCGGCCCCGAGGCCCAGCAATTGGCGACCTATATCGGCTGGCTGCTGCATGGCTGGCGCGGCGGGGTGACCGCAGGCGTGCTTTTCGTTTTGCCCGGCTTTTTCGTGATCCTGGCGCTGGCGACCGGTTACGCGCTCTATCAGGAGCTGAGCTGGGTCGAAGCCATTTTTTACGGTCTCAAGGCTGCAGTCCTCGCCATCGTGGTCGAGGCGTTGATACGGGTGGCGCGACGCGCGCTAAAGAATGGCCTGTCATATGGACTGGCCGCCGCCGCCTTCGTGGCACTATTCGCTTTTGCCGTGCCCTTTCCGTTGGTGGTGCTGGGGGCAGGGCTGATCGGCTATATCGTGGCGCGCCAGCGGCCTGACCTGTTCGCGGGCGGTGGGCACAAGGCCCCGTCGGGAGCTGCCCCGCAAGACGCCGCCGTGATCGACCAGAACGTGTCCGAAGTCGATCCAAGTTGGCGTCGGGCCCTGATGGTGACGGGTGTCTGGGGCGCTCTTTGGGCCGCCCCCCTCGTGCCCATCGTACTGATCTGGGGCTGGGACAATGTCTTCGTTTCCATCATGGCCTTTTTCTCGCAGATGGCGGTGGTAACGTTCGGGCGCATACGCCGTTCTAGCCTATGTAGCGACCGAGGCCGTCGGCACGTTCGGTTGGCTCGGGCCGGGCGAAATGCTCGACGGACTGGCCCTGGCCGAAACGACGCGCCGGGTCCGCTGGTACTGGTGCTGAGCTTTGTCGGCTACCTTGCCGGCTTCCGTGATCCGTTGGGATTGTCACCGGTCTGGGGCGGAGTACTGGGAGCGACGCTTGCCACCTGGGTGACGTTCGTGCCCTGCTTCCTGTGGATTTTCCTGGGTGCGCCCTATATCGAGCGGCTGCGTTCCAATGTAGCACTGGCAGGAGCCTTGGCGGCCATTACCGCTGCCGTGGTCGGCGTGATCTTCAACCTGGCGCTGTGGTTTGCGCTGCATACGCTGTTCGGCGCAGTGAACCAGTTCACGCTCGGCCCGATCAGCCTGCCGCTGCCGGTCTGGACAAGCCTCGACTTGCTGGCGGTGGGGCTGACAGCACTGGCGGCGCTGACGCTGTTCGTGATGCACTGGGGTGTGCTCTGGACCCTGGCCATCTGCGCCGCGGCAGGCCTCCTCCTGCAGGCGCTGCTCTAGCCGAAGGCTTTCAGGCCGGACCGCCTCTGGAAATTGGCCGGTGGAGTTTCCATGTCGATCAGGCAGCATGGGGCTGCGGGGGACTTTTCGTGGACATCGTATTGGGCGCGACCCTGCATGACCCGGTGGGACGAACGGCCGAAGCCATCCAACGGATGGCGCCTCGACTGAAGGCGGTCTTTCCTGCCCTGACGCTTAATGTTTCCGACGCAACGCGGCCCGAAGTCTTTGACGCTGTAGCGGACTTGGGTGCAAGGACGATGGTTCACCCCGCCAGTGAATCCAATATCGGCCGGTTCCGGCGCGATGCGGTGACCATGGCCGCCGACGGACGGCATGTGCTCTACGCTGATTTTGACCACTTGTTGCGCTGGGTAGAGTTTGGCCTGGACGACTTGCAGCGCGTGCTGGCGGCGGAGCCAGACGCGGACCTCCTAGTGATTGGTCGCTCGGATCAGGCCTTTGCCGCCGAGCCAAGACGGCTGCGCGAAACCGAGGACCTGGTCAATCACACCCACGCCCTTCTCACAGGCGACCACTGGGACCTGATGTTCGCCATCCGGCGCCTGTCCCCGGCGGCCGTCGATCTCATCGCCCGCAACAGCCGGGTCGATAGCCTCGCCAACGATGTCGAATGGCCCCTGCTGGCGCGGCAGGCGGGAATGCGGCTGGGCTATGCGCAATCGGATGTGCTGTTCTATCGGACCATCGAGGGTTTTGGCGCTGCGGAGGACAAAGGCGACCGCGAGCCGCTGCAGTGGATCAGGCGGCTTGAGTTCGCCGCCCAGCATGCCAGCGTGATGCGGCGGTTTCTGGGGTAGGTCCCTGCTGGGCTTGTCGTCCCAAATACCACTGTCCCGCCCTCGGGCGTGAAAGCCATTCTCCACGCCCGCGCTTCTTGTGAATGGTCCTCGGGCCAGGCCCGAGGACGGAACTGTGAGTGGGATTGTGTCGGCGACTCAACCTGGCGCCGCAACACCCTTCAGCCGCTCCAGCACCTTCGGGGCAAACTCACCGAGCCGCGAAACGTCATGCCAACGGGCGGCGTGGACCTCGTCGAGCTGGGCGACCAGCGGCAGGGCCGGGTCGGCGATGAAGAGGTACTGCAGGTCGTGGTGGATATGCGGCGGCTCGTTGCGTGAGGGCTTGCCGGGGACGTCGTGGCTGTCGATGACAAAGGGCAGGTCACTACCACTATGCCAGGGATGGAGGGCCAGACCCTGGATACCGGTTTCCTCCTCGGCCTCACGGCGGGCCGAGAGGTGGAAGGCATCGACGGGCTCATAGTGCCCACCGGGCTGCAACCAGCGCCCAATGGTGGCGTGATCGATCAGCAGCGTCTGCCGATGGTCCGGCGAGAGAATGACGGCGCTCGTCGTCAGGTGGCCCGGAAAGGTCGTGCGCCGGTCAAGCCGGTGCCCCTGATCCATCTGCCAGCGCAGCAGCGAGAGGAACTCGCGTGGGGACGCGACCGCTGCCAGATAACGCCGCACCACGGCTGACAGGGCGGAGTCAAAGGTTTCTGGCGTCACGGGGACCGTGGCCCGCAACTGATGGCGGCCAGTTCCCGTTCGAAACGGGGTCGCATGGCCTCATGGGGTGGCGACAGGCGGACAAGCACGAAGAGATCGTCGGTGGTCGATTCCACCACGAGGAGACCTTCGGCAATGTCGATCTGCTGCTGCGCCAGGAGCCGGGTCTGCGCCGCATTGAAGATGCCAAGATCCACAGTCTGGCCAATGCCGTCGCGATTGGTGGTCGAGTAGGTGACGATGCCAGACGGATTGAACAGCGCCACCGACCAGAATGCATCGGGCAGGACGCCGCTGAGATAGGCGGGTCCCTGGGAGAGGTCCAGCTGGCAGATGCCGTAGCTCAGTTCGGGATCGAGCTGAAGCGGATTTGGCTCGCCGGCCTCGATGCGCGGCAGCACCAGCATGCGGTTCTGGGCATCGAGCGCCGAGACGCGCGACCAGGTCGTTTCTTCGGCGAGCAGCGGCAGTGTGAGAATGGTGATGATATGGATGATGCCGCCCAGCATCAGCCCGCCAATGAACCAGAGCAGGGTGCGGATCACGTGCAATCCTCCATTGTGATAGAGGGCATGGTGATGTCCGAGGAGGAAAAACTCGTCAGGGCGGTGGTGTCATAGAGCGTCAGGGCCAGGCTGAACGGACCGGTACCGGCAAGCTCCAGCCAGGTGTCGGGCTTGAGGCGGGTACCGACATGGATGAGCAGGGCGCCATCCGAGGCGCGCACGACTTCGCTCGAGCGCAACACGGTCTCGGTATCCGGCGCGGCGAGATTGACCCAATCGTCATCGATCGCAACCAGGGTCCAGAAGGTCGAAACCGGCACATGGCCTTCGAGCCGATACGAGCAGGAGAGATCCAGCACATTGCCGGCGCTGTCGGTGGTGGCCACGAAGCGAAGGCCTTCGCTGCGTCCCAGTTGCAGGGCCGCCTCGCGGGTGATGTGGCCACGCGTATAAGGATTGGGATTCGGTGCCCCGATGTCTGGCCAGGCGGTCCATGGGCCGAGGGTTACGGCGCCGAAAAGGCGCCCATCTGTCAGCGCGTAATAGCTGAGGCCAAACCCTACGGCGAGGGCGACGGCAATGCTCATCAGCAGGCGGAGGACGAAGCGCACGGATCAGCGTCTCGACATTTGCGACATGGATTGCTGGACCGGCTGATTTGTCATCCCCATGGCTATAGCAATGGCGGAAGGTCGGCGGAAGCGCAATGTCTCTGCCAATCCCCATTATGCGAGACGGAACAGGTCCTTGCATCCCGCAGTTGCGGTCGCCAGAAAGAATGGTGTCATGATGGAGCCAGCCATGTTGAACCGCGCTACCGCCGCTGCACTTTGCCTTGCCCTGACCATCGGGCCCGCGGCTGCCCAGACTGTTTCGCGGCTCGACCTGTCGGAATGGGTGGGGCAGTGGGCGGCCGGCGACGAGCACACCCTCAGCGTCACAATGCCTGAGAAGAAGGGCCTGCAGATCGAGGGCTTTGCCAGTTATGGGGCCGATGATCCCGAAAAAGTGGCGATTGGGGCGGTCAATGTAGGTGAGTTTTCGGTGCGGGTGCCCAGCCGCTGGATTCGCGCCGACAATGTCATCGAGATCATGATCGGGCCTGATGGCGAGGCGGAGCCGGCCGAGAAGGCGGGCGAACATGACTGTGTGCTCGGCCTGCGGCTGGACTGGAACATCAACTGGATCGACGTGACCGACAACGGCAAGTGCGGCGGGCTCAACGTGAGCTTTACGGGCCAGTATGAGTGGGTGGTGGAGTAATAGGAGCGTGGCCGTTGTATCGTGTCATGACACGCGGTTCTTGATCTCATTTGTGTATCGTGTCATGATACAAGTGTGACAGGGGCGGCGACATGGTCAGGTCGTTTACGGGCAAAGTGCTTCAGGCGATTGCCGACGGGTCTTGTCCGAAGGGATTTCCCACGGCCCTCATGCCGGTTGCACGTCGCAAGTTGTTCATGCTGGTGAACGCGGCGGAGTTGAAGGATTTGCTGGTTCCGCCGGGCAATCGACTAGAGGCCTTGAAGGTGACCGGATCGGACAGTACTCCGTGCGCATCAATGACCAGTGGCGCCTCTGCTTCCGCTGGGAGGCGGGACAGGCAAGGGACATTGAGATTACGGATTACCACTAGGAGGGACTATCGATGACTGCGTTGACGTTCGGCGAGGCAATCCATCCGGGTGAAATCCTCCGGGAGGAATTCCTGGTGCCACTCAACCTGTCTGCCGGGGCCTTGGCCAAGCGCCTTTCGGTGCCGCGCACGCGTATTGAGCGCATCGTCAAGGAAGAGACGCCTGTATCCCCCGACACGGCGCTCCGGTTGTCCCGTGCCCTCGGCACGACGGCGCAGTTCTGGCTAAATATGCAGGCCGCCTATGACCTTGCGGAAGCTGAAGCCAATGCTGGCGATGACCTTGGTGCCATAGCCCTGCTGGATCGGCTCAAGCAGGCGAGCTGACGAAGCTTTGCCTTAGAGCCCTGTCGTCCCAGCCGCCGGGACCTGCGCAGTTTCGCGCGGGAGATTGCGGTCGATGGTGGCTTCGAGCCGGTCGGCGAGGTCGAGCAGCTTGCGGGCCGCGGCCGGCTTCAGGCTGGGCGGGCGCTCGATGATCTCTTCGATATTGTCCGGGTCCGCATCGGCGATGATCTGCTCGGGCATCTCGAAGTCGATGCCGAAGACCGGCTTCACCTCGATATTGGTATGGGCATAGGCCATGAATTTCTGCCACGCGATGGTGGGCAGGGTGCCGCCCGTCAGGTCGTTGGTCGTGCGGTAGTCGTCATTGCCGAACCACACGGCGGCGACGAAATTGCCGGTGAAGCCGCAGAACCAGGCGTCGCGATAGGACGTGGTCGTACCCGTCTTGCCCAGGGTGGGCACGCCCTCGATGCGCGCACGCGTGCCGGTGCCGCTCTGGGTCACGGCATACATCATCTGGTTCATGTAGGCGACGGTCTGCTCGGACAGCACCCGCTCACGCGGTGCGTCCGGCTCCAGTTCCCAGACGAGCTGGTCGTTGAGTGTCGTCATCCGGGTGATCCCATAGGCCTGGGTCTTGTAGCCGTGATTGGCAAAGACCGCGTAGGACGAGGTCATGTCGATGACCGACACGGACGCCACGCCCAGGGCGAGCGAGCGGGTGACCGGATATTCCTGCCGCAGGCCCATGCGATGGCTGAGCTCGGCGATGGAATCGCGCCCGGTCTTGATCGAAAGCGTCACCGGAATAGTGTTGATCGACGCAGCGAAGGCGCTGATCAGCGTGGTCTGGCCGCGATAGGAGCGGCCATAATTCTGCGGGCACCAGTCGCCGATGCAGACCGGGTGATCGGAAACCGTATCCGTTGGCGTCAGTCCAAGCTGCTCGAAGGCCTCGGCATAGACGAAGGGCTTGAACGACGAGCCCGGTTGGCGATTGGAGACAATGGCGCGATTGAACTGGCTCTTGGCATAGTCCGTGCCCCCGACCATGGCCCGGATGGCGCCCTGGGTGTCGGTGACGACCATGGCGCCCTGTTCGACGCGGTACCGTTCACCCTGTTCGCGGATCACCGAGGTAATGGCGTCCTCGGCATAGGTCTGGAGGGTGGTGTCGATCGTGGTACGGACGATGAAATTGTTGCCCGGAGCGTTTTCCCGCTCGATCATGGCCTTGGCTTCCTCGAAAGCCCAGTCGAGGAAGTAGTTGGGGGAATTGATGTCCTGGGAACGGTCGATGGCCGCGGCCGGATGGCGGCGAGCGGCAGTCACCTGGCCTTCGGTGAGGAAGCCGGACGCCACGAGATTGGTCAGCACCAGATTGGCGCGGCCGCGGGCGGCCGCGAGGTCCACATGCGGGGCATAATTGCCCGGCGCCTTGAACATGCCGGCCAGCATGGCGGCTTCAGCCAGGTTGATGTCCTGCACGCGCTTGCCGAAATAGAATTCCGACGCGGCGGTCACCCCATAATTGCCGCCGCCCATATAGGCGCGGTCAAAGTAGAGCTTCAGGATCTGGTCCTTGGAGTAGTTCCATTCGAGCCAGACCGAGAGGAAGGCCTCGACGATCTTGCGCTCGATGGTGCGCTCGGAGGAGAGGAAGAGGTTTTTCGCCAGCTGCTGGGTGATGGACGATCCGCCCTGGGTGCCGCGCTCGCCCTGGGCATTGCTGGCGAGAGCGCGCAGCGTTCCGACCACGTCGATGCCGAAATGCTCGTAGAAGCGCCGGTCCTCGGTGGCGAGGGTCGCCTTGATGAGGAAGTCCGGCATCTGGTCAAGCGCCACCGAGTCGTCGGAGCGGATGCCGCGCCGGCCGATCTCGGTGCCGAACCGGTCGAGGAAGACCACCGAATAGTCCTCGGCCTTGTTGAAGGCGCCGCGATCGATGATGTCGAAGGCGGGCAGGGCCAGCGCCGTCATCAGCACGCAGCCGATGGCGCCGAAGGTGAAGGCGTCGGAGAGGATCTCGACGAAGAAGCGCTTGATGCCGGTGACATGGAAGCGGGACATGAAATCCTGGTAGCGCGTATAGGCGCGCCCGAGGGCCTGCCAGAACTCGTACATCGAGGAATCGAGCCAGGCGTCAGCCGCCAGCATGCCGCCCTTGGGCCGCTGCTTTTTTTCCTTGGTGTAGAATGGATCCTGCACGGTAACCCCGATGCCCTTATGTCGCCAGAGTTGTCCGCAACTGCGGATCAAGGCAACACAATCGCTGGAATATGATTGCAATGCCACGCCCGCAAGCGCAAACCGACATCACAATGAACGGCAAACGATAAAGATGGCCTTCTGGGAAGAAAAAACGCTCGAAGAGATGTCGCCGGCAGAGTGGGAAGCCCTCTGCGATGGCTGCGGTCGCTGCTGCCTGATCAAGCTGGAAGACGAGGACACGGGCACCCTGATCACCTCCGATGTGCGTTGCCGGCTGCTCGACGGCGATACATGCGCCTGCACCGATTACCCCAATCGCAAGCAAAAGGTTCCCGACTGCATAAAGTTAACCCCGGACAATGTGCGTGAGATACCTTGGATCCCCACGACCTGCGCCTATCGGCGGCTGGCCGAGGGAAAGGGGCTGGCCTGGTGGCATCCGCTGGTCTCGGGCGATCCGCAGACGGTGGTCGATGTCGGCGTTTCGGTGAAAGGCCGCACCTTTCTCGAGACGGAGGTGGATGCGGAGGAATGGGAGGAGCATGCGGTGCTCTGGCCCGAATGGGAGCCGCCGGAAAGTCTTTGATCCGAACCGCTTACCACCTGTTAACCATAATCGTGCCTTCATGCCCCCGATCCGGACTTGGCCCAGGACAGGCTTGATGAACAAAGTGACCACGAGCGGCAATGACGGTCTCTGGGCGCGCATCCGTGCGGCGCTGGGACGGGATGACGTTCGTGTGCCCGCTTACGGCCAGGCCGCCATCGCCAGGAATCCCAACAAGAAATCCCGGCTTGCCCAGCGCATCGACGAAGAGCTACGCAAGAGCTGGTCGCACTCGGCCGAGCGCAATGTGTCGCTCTGCGTGCTGGCGCTGGAAATGGACAATTACGCCGAATTTTTCGCCACCTATGGCCGCGAAGCGGTCGACGACAGCATCGAAACGCTCGAAGGCGTGATCGCAGCGCTCTTGCCGCGCGAAACCGACCAGTGCCTGCGCCACGGCCGCGCCGGCTTCGTGCTGGTCCTGCCCGACATGCCCGCCCTTATGGCCCGTGACCTCGCCAGCCGCATCGCCGTGGCAATCCGCCGTGCCGGCATCGTCAACCGCGAAAGCCATGCCGGCCAGTTGACCATGAGCATGGGCATCGCCGTGGCCAACCCTCAGGGCCGGCTGGATCGTGGCGTGCTCGAAGCGGCGCATCAGGCCGTCAAGAAGGCCCAGCGCCGGGGTCTGGCTCGCCTCGAAGTGATCGACCTGCGCGGTCGCGACGAAAAGCAGCGCCAGGCGGCCTGACGGTTTACTTGCCGCGCCTTACCCACTAAGACGGCCGTCCCGCGTTTCCGGCGCGATCTCATCCTTTTGCGGACGGCTTCCCATGACACACTCTTGTGGCCTCGATTTCGGCACGTCCAATTCCACCCTTGGCCTTGTGGACAGCCGCGGCCACCCGCAACTCCTGGGCCTCGAGAACGGGCAGAAGACCATCCCCAGCGTGCTGTTCTTCGGTTTCGAGGATGATTCCATCCATTTCGGCCGCGACGCCGTGGCCGAATATGTGACCGGTGCCGACGGACGGCTGATGCGCTCGCTGAAGAGCGTCCTGGGCACGGCCTTGTTTGCCGATACCACCCGCGTCAAGACGCGGCGGCTGGGCTTTGGTGAAATCATCGGCACCTTTGTAGGCGAGCTGAAGCGGCGCGCCGAGGCCGAACTGGGTCGCGAGCTGACTCAGGTGGTGATGGGCCGTCCGGTGCATTTCGTCGATGACGACAGCTTTGCCGACAGCCAGGCCCAGCATCAGCTGGAAGCCGCCGTACGGGCGCAGGGTTTCAAGGATATTGCCTTTCAGTTCGAGCCCATCGCCGCGGCGCTCGACTATGAACGGCAGGCCGGCAGCGAGAAGCTGGCGCTGATCGTCGACCTAGGCGGCGGTACGTCGGACTTTTCACTGGTTCGGGTTTCGCCCGACCGCGCCGGCAGCGTCGACCGCAGCGACGACATCCTGGCCACCGCGGGCGTGCATATTGGCGGCACCGACTTTGATCGCCTGCTCTCCATGAGCCGGGTCATGCCCGAACTCGGCCTTGGATCGCGGACTCTTGACGGAAAGCGGCACCTGCCGGTGGCCCCATATTTCGATCTTTCGACCTGGCACCGCATCAACCGCCTGTATGACGCCAAGGCGCTGCGCGACCTGCGCTCGACGATCCGCGAGGCGAAGGAAGCCGAGCGGGTCGAAACCTTTGTCATGCTGGTCGAGGAACGGCTTGGCCACCGGCTGATCGGGGCGGTGGAAGAGGCCAAGATCGGACTGTCGGACAAGGACGCGGTGGACTTTGCTTTTCCCGTGCGCGAGCGGGTGATTGCAACCGCGATAACGGTCGAACAACTCGCTGAAGCTCTGGCCGGTTCGATCGAAAGGCTGGAAGCGACCATCGCCGAAACCCTGCGTCAGGCGGGCCTGGGGGCAGGGGCAGTGGACAGCCTGATCCTGACCGGCGGCTCGACGCTGGTGCCGGCCGTGGCGGGGCGGTTGCAGGCGCTGTTTCCTGAGGCGGACGTGGTACGCACCGATGTGCTCGGCAGTGTCGGCATGGGCCTGGCGCTGGAGGCGCGGCGAATTTTCGGCTGAGGCGTGTTCGGGCGCAACCTTTCTGGGTCAGACCGCGTCTCCCCTGGGGAGGTCATGGATGAGCCAGATCGCATTCAAGTTTCGGCAGATCGTGCAGCGCATATGGTTCCTGCCGGCGGCCTTCTCCATCGTTGCGGTTCTGACGCTGGTGGTTGCCTTCGGCATGGCGCGGCTTGTGCCCGACCAGTTGCCCTTCACGCTCTCAGCCGACGCGGTCGAGTCGATCCTTTCCGTCCTCGCCACGAGCCTGCTGACCGTCGCAGTCTTTGCGCTCTCCACCATCGTCAGCGCGCTGGCGAGTGCGTCTTCGCAAACGAGCCCAAGGGCCGTACCCCTGATCGTCGGGGACCGCAGCGCCCAGACATCGATCTCGGTCTTTATCGGGGCCTTTCTCTTTTCCATCGTCGGGATCATTGGCCTCTCCGCCGGTCTCTACAGCGAAGCCGGACGGCTGCTGCTGTTTGTGGTGACACTGTTGGTTGTCGTGCTGGTGGTCGCGGCACTGATCCGCTGGATCGGACAGATGTCCGCCATTGGCCGGGTGGGAGAAACGGTCGAGAGGGCGGGCGAAGCGGCTGCCAAGGGGTTCAAGTCGGTGCCGGGCCGGGGATTGATGGGCTGCCGGGCGCTGGAAAGTGAGCCGAAGGGCGAACCCCTCTTCGCGCCGAGCATCGGTTTCGTGCAGCATATCGATACGCCACGGCTTGAGGAGCTGGCCGAGGAACATGACCTGGTACTGACCATTACGGCGCGGCCCGGAGCCTATGCGGCGCCGGACCGGCCGCTGCTGCTGGTCGAGGGAGCCGCCGACGACGCGCTGGCGGAGAAACTGGCAAAGGCCTTCGTGGTGGGACAGGCCCGCACCTTTGACAGCGATCCGCGCTTTGGGCTGATCGTGCTGTCCGAAATTGCCTCCAAGGCCCTGTCGCCGGGCATCAACGATCCGGGCACGGCGATTGCGGTGGTGAGCACGCAGGTGCGGGTGCTGGCTGAGCGACCCAAGGACGATGGCGAGCTCAAACATGAGCGCGTGCTGGTGGCGCCGCTGGACCCCGATGACCTGATGGCTGACGCCTTCCGGCCCATCGCCCGCGATGGGGCGGGCAGTATCGAGGTCATGCTGCGCCTGATCGCCGGGTTGAAGACGCTGGCGCGGACGCGGCCCGAACTGGAAGCGGCGGCGCTCGGGATGATCAAGGACGCGGTGGAGCGGGGAACTGCGGCCATGAGCGCCAAAAGCGACAAGGCGGCGCTGAAGGCGGCAGGAGTGGTGGAGTAGGGTTCACGCGCGGGGTGGTTCTTGAGTGAGGGTGGAAGGCACCCCCACATAACTTCCTCCTGAAGGAGGGGGAGGCGGGACCCAACTGTGTTTGCCTTATAGGAACCAGTCTGCTCTGCCCCTTTTTCAGGGGGCCGGGCCGGGGGCCCTTTCTCAAAAGTTATCCCCGCGTGACGGTGCCGGGTTATTGTTCAGGCATGATCACGAAATTGGGTCAGCGGCTCGAGTGGATGGCCTGCCAGCGGCGGTTGCGTTGCTCGGATGGACTGGCCAGGCGGCAGGGGTAGCGGTCCTTGATGACCGTGTTGACGTAGCGCCCCTGGGACTCGGCGTTGACGAGACCGTCATACACGGCCTGTGGGATGAGTGAATATTTGTAGCAGGTGAGATCAGGGCCGAACCACAGCGTTAGCTCACTGCGCGCGGCGTCGTAGTGGTGCTGCTTGACGACTGAAGACATCGCGCCCCTCCCGGTTAGGCTGCATGAGAGCAATACGCCCACGGATATGTAGTTCCGGCGGGCGATTCACAATCGAGTCAGTGTGATGGGCAGACGGGGGCGCTGTGGGCGGCCCAAGGGGAAGATCGGACATGGATGACTATGATCCTGAACGGAACCGCGATGGCGGTTTTGTGCCGTGGGAGGCTGTGCGGCTCGACTATGAAGCGGGTCTGCTTACCCGCAATGGCATCGCGCATCGCTACCGGCTGAGACGGGGACAACTCGAAGGGCGAGCCCGCCGCAGCAAATGGCTACGACCGGGCAGTGCCGAAGACATTGATCGGCGCATATTGATTGCACGCGTCCAGGGCCTGCTGGAACGACAAATCGATATTTTGGAGGCAGAAATGGACAAGGGCGAACCGGCGGAGAGCAAGGTGATCAGCGACCTCGTGAGAGATCTCGACAAGCTGATCGTAATCGAGCGGGCCGAAAGTCACCACACCAGCCCGGGCAGGAACAGGGGCGAGATTTCGGACCTGCGGCAGAAACTCGAAGCTCGCATCGACGCCATTACCAAGGGGCGCGCCTAGACCATGACCACCCTGCGCGCTGCATTGCGGCGTCTCGCCAAGAGCCTGCCGGAAAGTGAGCTGGTGGACATCGCCTATAACTGGCCGATCTGGGCCATGGTCCATCAGCTGCCGCCTGACGGGGACTGGACGACATGGCTTCTCCTGGGCGGACGCGGCGCGGGCAAGACACGGGCAGGGGCCGAATGGGTGCGGATGCTGGCCGAGCGGGGCATTGGCCCCATAGCCCTGGTCGGCGAGACAATGACCGAGGCGGAAGCCGTGATGGTCAAGGGTGAGAGCGGCGTCCTCCGCATCTGCCCGCCCTGGATGCAGCCGAGGCTTATCGGCTCTGTCTTGAAATGGCCAAATGGCGTCGAGGCGCACCTCTTGCCGGCCTCCGAGCCGGAGCGCTTTCGCGGACCGCAATTCGCGGCAGCCTGGTGTGACGAGACAGCCAAATGGAAAAAGGCCGAGGCGGCCTTCGATATGCTCCAGTTCGGCCTGCGCCTGGGACAACGTCCCCAGCAGCTGGTGACGACGACGCCGAGGCCGACGAAACTACTCAAACGGCTGCTCGCCGACGAGCAGGCGGTGGTGACGCGGGCTTCAAGCAAGGTGAACCCACATCTGGCAGACGCCTTTCTCAGTGCCGTGGTCGCCCGCTATCAGGGCACGGTGCTGGGGCGGCAGGAACTCGACGGCGAACTGATCGAGGACCGGCCGGATGCGCTCTGGCAGCGGAGCATGTTTTTGCCGCCCGACGCTGATGTCGACGGGCGGATCGTCGTGGCGGTTGATCCGCCGGTGACGGGCACGGCGCGGGCGGATGCCTGCGGCATCGTTGTCGCGGGGCGCTCGGGCGAGGGCGCGGTGGTGCTGGAAGATGCGACGCTGCAGGGGGTGCGGCCCGACGTCTGGGCGGCGCGGGCCATTGCGGCCTATCGGGCGCATGAGGCCGACTGCATCGTGGTGGAGGTGAACCAGGGCGGGGACCTGGTGCGCAATGTGCTGGCGCAGGTGGATGCCCAGGTGCCGGTTCGCACGGTGCGGGCCAGCCGCGGCAAATGGGTCCGCGCCGAGCCGGTGGCGGCGCTCTATGCACGGGGCCTGGTGCGCCATGTGGCGGGGTTGATGGCGCTGGAAGATGAGCTCTGCGCCTTCGGGCCCGATGGCAAGGCGGACGGGCATTCGCCCGACCGGGTGGATGCGCTGGTCTGGGCGCTGACGGAACTGGTGCTGAATGAACAGAGGCCGCGGGTGCGCGGACTTTGAACCCTTCTCCCCTGGTCGGAGAAGGTGCCCGAAAGGCGGATGAGAGGTTCAGGCTCGCGCGGGAACTGTGCTCGCGTGGAGAAACCCCTCACCCGTCTCGGCCTGCGGCCGATCCACCCTCTCCCGCAAGGGGCGAGGGGGAGCCCGGTGGTCGTCCTAACTTTGAGGAAACAAACATGCCGAACCTGCTGAACCGCCTGTTTGGGGGACGGACGAACACGCCCCAGGAAAGCAAATCCTTCACCGGCCATACCATGCTGACGCTGAGCCAGCTGGGACCGGCGCAGTGGAGCGGGCGGGGTTACGCGAGCCTGGTCAACCAGGGGTTCATGCGCAATCCGGTGGTCTATCGCTGCATCAGGCTGATTGCCGAGGCGGCCAACCGAGTGCCGCTGGTGGTGCAGGTGGACGGCAAGCGGGTGAGCGAGCATCCGCTGTCGCTGCTGCTCGCAAGGCCCAATGCGCGCCAATCGGGCGGAGAGCTGCTGGAGGCCGTCTATGCCTATCTGCAGACGGCCGGGAATGCCTATCTGCAGGCCGGAATCGTCGATGGCTCGGTACGCACGCTGTTCGTGCTGCGGCCAGACCGGATGAGCGTCGTTGCCGGGCGTGATGGCTGGCCGGTGGCCTATGACTACAAGGCCGGGGGCAGGGCGACGCGCATTTCGCAGGAGCCGCTGCCCATTCCGGGCGTGCTGCATATGGCGCTGTTTCATCCGCTCGACGACCATTATGGCATGGCGCCGCTGGAGGCCGCGCAGACCAGCCTCGATATCCACAATGCCAGCGCACAGTGGAACAAGGCGCTGCTCGACAATGCGGCGCGGCCATCCGGGGCACTGGTCTATTCGGCGGGGGCGGGGAACCTCACCGACGAGCAGTTCAATCGGCTCAAGGAGGAGATGGAGGCCCAGTTTTCGGGCGCCGCCAATGCCGGGCGGCCCATGGTGCTCGATGGCGGGCTGGACTGGAAGGCGATTGCGCTCAGTCCCAAGGACATGGATTTCATCGAGGCACGGCACGCGGCAGCGCGGGACATTGCCCTGGCCTTTGGCGTGCCGCCCATGCTGCTCGGCATCCCGGGCGACAATACCTATGCCAACCTCGCCGAAGCCAACCGGGCGCTATGGCGCCAGACGCTGGTGCCGCTGGTGATGCGGGTGAGCCAGGAGCTGAGCGAATGGCTGGGCCCGGCGTTTGACGGCGCGGAAGTGGTGGCCGATTTCGACGGCGTCGAGGCGCTGGCCGAAGACCGGGCGACCCTATGGGCGCGGGTCGGGGCGGCGGATTTTCTGACGGATGCGGAGAAGCGGGAGCTCACTGGGATCGGGGTCGGGGCCTAAGCAATGGTACAGATTGGCCAACGAGCGCTGAAAGCGCTTGGATACGAAATCCGGCTCGCCACGCTATCGTTAAAGCTGGACATGCTGATCGCCGGGCTGGAGCGGCGTTATCGGCCGGACCAGCCGCGAGCACCGAAAGGGACGCCGGAAGGCGGGCAGTGGATTGATGATCTGTCGGTCATAGGGCAGGTTCAGGTCGAGCCCGACCGTGTTCAGGTTGCAGGGCCGCGCTGTGACGGATTTTCCAGCGGGTGCAGCATGGGTGGCAGTTTTGGGACCACGGGAATGTACACCATTCAGGGAAAGCGCCTTTGCCGAAGCTGCGCCTTGAAGATTTTGGGCATTGAGGAATTGCCGCACATTGAACAGCAGGAAACCCTGGGCCACTTTGGTCCGAAAGGACAACAATGATGTCGAGGTTTCAGGCACTCCAGGCCATCGTGACCGGTGATTTGATATACGGTCTGAGAGACGATGGTCGGACGGACTTGCTGCTGGTTTACGATGCGAATGCCACCAGCTTTTGGGCCCGCAACATTCCCAATGAGACGACCTACAAGTTCGATCGAGATGGAGAAGGTCGCAGGATCGAAGACGGTAGGAAATGCACGATTGTCTCGACCGCCGCTCTGCCGCCCGAGCAGTATCAGATTGCGATCGCTTTGGATCGCAGGATGGGCTCAAGGCCTGAATACCCAGACAGCCGGCTAACCGAGGACGAAATTCAATTGATCCTTACGTATCCTCGGTTTTTCGAAGAGCGGTTGCTTCCAGGAATGGAAGCGCTGGTAAAGCGAGGTCAAAAACTTCGCGCAGTCGGAAGCATACTGACGCTGGAATGGGATCCGTTCAATGCGACGGAGAATCCCTCGTCAGTGTTCGAGTACGATGACCATGTCTCTGATTTGCTGGCCTTGTTGGACACTCATGCTTCCGAGAATGAAGTTGCCCGCTTTCTGAGGACGATCGCGGGTTTGAGAGACCGACCGTCTCGTGTGCTTGATCGAGCCGATGCTGCAGCGGCCGGCTTGGTGCAACTGCGGGAAAGTTGGCCCTGACCAAAGCAGGGCCAGAAGAGGTCGCAAGTGTCGAAGCAACTGGGCCCGCCTCTGGCGGGCTTTTTTGTTGCCTGGAGGAACCCATGGACGAACTGACAAAAACCGTCATCGAGCGGGGCGACCTGGCCCATCTGGCGCTGTTCCTCTGGGCGAGCGGGGCCAGTGCCCTGCTGGTTTGGGCTTTGCGCGAAATGGCCAAGGTGAATCAACACTTCAACGACTTCGTGCAGGAGATCGCACAGTTGAATCGGCTTTTCCGGAAGGAGGACTAAATCCATGGCAGACAAGCAGAATCGCGAGGGCGCACAGCAGACGTTCCGGCAATTTGCCTGGAACCTGGCGGGGACGCTGGCCGACAAGCAGCGCGGCGCGCCAAGGCCCAAGGGCGGCGGGACCAAGCGCGGATGAGCGGCATTGCGATAGACGCCGAGGGGCGGTTTGCCGGCTATGCAAGTGTGTTCAACAAGCTCGACAGCGGCGGCGACATCGTACTGCCGGGGGCGTTTGTGAAGAGCCTTGCCAAGCGGCGCGGGCGTATTCGTCTCCTGTTCCAGCACGACCCAAAGGAGCCGGTGGGCACCTGGGACAGCCTTGGCGAGGACAGCCATGGCCTCTTCGTCACCGGACGACTGGTCCCGGGCGTGCCACGCTCGGATGCGCTGAGGCGCCTGATCGAGAACCGGGCGCTCGATGGGCTCTCCATTGGCTTCCGAACGGTCAGGGCGAGCCGCCGCGACGGCAATCGTCTCTTGCATGAGATCGACCTCTACGAGGTCTCGATCGTGACCTTTCCGATGATGGAGGATGCGCGCATCGCTTCCCCCCTCTCGGCCGGCGCGGCCATTGCCGCCGCCACCCAGACTATCCGCAACCGATAGAAGGACACCGACATGGATCGGATCGACGACGGCCTTGAAACCAAGGCCGGCGCAGGGGGCGACATTGCCGCGCTCTTCGCCGAATTTTCCTCGGCATTCGAGGAATTCAAGAGCACCAATGACCAGCGCCTCAAGGAAATCGAGAAGCGCGGCAGCGCCGATGGCTTGCTCGAGGGCAAGCTCGAGCGCCTCAACCGCGTCATCGACGGCCACAAGGCGGCGATGGACCGCCTGACAGCGGAACGCGCCCGCCCGGCCATTGAAGGCAAGGGTGGCCGGCTGCCAGATGGCGAATACAAGGAGGCCTTCTCGGCCTATGTGAAGCGCGGCGAGGAAAAGGCGCTACAGATCGGCGTCAATGCCGATGGCGGCTTCGTCGTGCCGGCCGAGACCGAGAGCGAGATCACCCGCCTCATGACCCATATCTCGCCGATCCGCTCGATCGCGGGCGTGCGTCAGGTGTCGGGCGCGGTCTACAAGCGACCGATTACGGTGACCGGCCCGGCCACGGGCTGGGTGGGCGAGGCGGCGGCGCGACCGACCACCAACAGCCAGACCCTGGCGGAGCTCAGCTATCCCACGACCGAACTCTATGCCATGCCGGCGGCCACCACGGCCTTTCTCGACGATGCGGCGGTGGATGTGGGCCAGTGGATTGCCGACGAGGTCAACGCGGCCTTCGCGGCGCAGGAAACCACGGCCTTTGTCACCGGCGACGGCGTCAACAAGCCGAACGGCTTCCTCAACGCCACCAAGGTGGCGGATACCAGCTGGAGCTGGGGCAATCTGGGCTATCTGGCCACCGGCGTTTCCGGTGCCCTGCCGGCCAGCAATCCGAGCGATGTCCTCATCGACCTGGTCTATTCGCTCAAGGCCGGCTATCGCCAGAACGCCGCCTGGGTAATGAACCGCAAGACGCAGGGCGCGCTGCGCAAGCTCAAGGATGCCGACGGCAATTATCTGTGGCAGCCGGCCGCTTCGGCGGATGGCAGAGCCAGCTTCATGGGCTTCTCGCTGGTCGAGGCCGAGGACATGCCCAATATCGGCGCCAATAGTTTCTCGCTGGCTTTCGGCGACTTCAAGCGCGGCTACCTGATCGTCGACCGCCAGGGTGTCTCGGTGCTGCGCGACCCGTTCTCGAGCAAGCCCTATGTGCTGTTCTATACGACCAAGCGCGTCGGCGGCGGCATTGCGGATTTTGATGCGATCAAGCTGCTGAAGTTCGGCGTGAGCTGAGGGCGCTCGCTTCGGCGCTACGGTGCATCACGACAACGCACCCCCAGCTAACCTCCCCCTGAAACAGGGGGAGGGACCTATCGAGTATGACTCGATTACAGTGAACCACCGGCCGACCCCTCCCCCTTCTTCAGGGGGAGGCGGGGTGGGGGTTCCCTCCAACAAGGAAACTAACATGACTTCCTATCTCCTGGCGGGGCCCGCCGAGGAGCCGGTTTCGCTCGCCGAGGCCAAGGCTTTCCTCAAGGTCGATGACACGGCCGAGGACGGGCTGATCACGACGCTGATCGGCGCGGCGCGGCTGCATGTCGAGGGTGTGACGGGCAAGGCGCTGCTGGCGCAGAGCTGGCGCATTGTGCTCGACGACTGGCCCGAGGGCGGTGTCGTGAAACTGCCGGTCTCACCGCTGATCGCGGTCACTGGCATCAGCGCCGTGGATGATCATGGCGGCAGCCACGACATTCCGCTGGCGCAATTCCTCAGCGAACCGGACCGGCTGATCGTGCCGCGCGTGGTCGTGGGCATGCCGGTGCTGCAGGAACGGCAGGGGCTGGAGATCGACTATGTCGCCGGATTTGGTACGGAGCCCGAAGATGTGCCGGCTGATCTCCGGCAGGCGCTGATCGGCCTCGTGGCGCATTGGTATGAACACCGAGACGCGGTGATTGTCGCCGGATCGGGCGCCATCGTGCCCTCAGGTTTTGACCGGGCGGTGGCCCGCTATAAACGGGTGCGGCTGTGAGCGAGGACCGGGTCCCGCCACTGGGCACCCTGACCGACCGGGTGCAATTGAAGCGCCGCGAGAGTCTTGGCGATGGCGGGGGCGGGCACGAGCGCATCTATGTGCCGGTGACCAATCTCTGGGCGCGGGTGCGCAGCCTGTCGGGGCGCCAGGGCACCAACGCCGACGGCCGCACGGTCGCCATCTCGCACAGCATCGTGCTGCGGTTTCGCGCTGACGTAACGCCTGGCGACCGCATCGTCTATCGCGGTCGCAATCTCGACGTCGTCAGCACGGCCGACCTCAATGGGCGACGGGCCTATCTCAGCTGCGCCTGCAGCGAAACCAGCTTTACGGGGTAGGCCATGCATCCCATTGCCAGTCTGCAGGCGGCGCTGGTCGAGGCGCTGGGCGCTGACGATGCACTGTCCGCCCTGATCGGGGCAGGGGGCGTTTTCGACGCGCCGCCCCAGAACCGCCGGGCGCCCTATGTGGTGATCGATCGGCACGACATCAGGCAGCGCGACGGTGACCAGGCGCCGGGGCAGGAGCACCGGCTGCTGCTCCATTGCTGGAGCGACCAGCCCAGCCGCAGGGCGGCGCTGGAGATCGCCGAGCGTGTCGTGGCCGTGGCGCTGGCGGGACTGATGCCGGTCGGGCTGATGGTGACGCATGCCGAGCATATGCGGACGGAAACCAGCATCGACACGGCGACAGGCCAGGCGCGCGCGGCGGTGATGCTGCGGTTTTTCAGCGAGTAGGACCATTCGCGCATAGCGCTCATGGCCTTTTCGCCTCAGATCGGTCCACTGGGGCGGCTCAAAGCCCCCTCATCCGCCCTTCGGGCACCTTCTCCCACGAGGGGAGAAGGGGGCACCGAGTTTGGTCAACCACCGGCTCACCCCTCTCCCCTTGTGGGAGAGGGTGGATCGCGCGTTGCGCGAGACGGGTGAGGGGTATTCCCAGGAGACAGAAATGGCAGCCCAGAGTGGCAAGGATATGCTTCTCAAACTCGACCAGAGCGGGTCGGGGAGTTTTCTGACGGTGGCGGGGCTGCGCACGCGCAGTCTCAATTTCAATGCATCGAGCGTCGATACGACGGACCAGGAAAGCGCCGGGCGCTGGCGCGAACTGCTGGCCGGGGGCGGGGTGAAGCGCGCTTCGGTCTCGGGGTCTGGCGTGTTCAAGGACACCACCTCGGATGCACAGGTGCGGTCGCTGTTCTTTGGCGGGACCATCCGCAACTGGCAGCTGATCCTTCCCGATTTCGGCACGGTACAGGGCCCGTTCCAGATCGTGGCGCTGGAGTTTTCTGCTGATCATGCGGGTGAAGTGACGTTCGACCTGGCGCTCGAGAGTGCAGGCGAAGTGACGTTTACGGCGGTTTAGGCGGGCGGAGAAAACCCCTCACCCGTCTCGGCCTGCGGCCGATCCACCCTCTCCCACAAGGGGAGAGGGGGAGTGCGGTGGCCCTTCAAATGCGGTGTCCCTTCTCCCCTCGTGGGAGAAGGTGCCCGAAGGGCGGATGAGGGGGCAATTCGCAACGCGTGCCGGGCTGATGGTGGCCCTCGGGTCAGGCCCGAGGGCGGGCCGGTGGTGGGATGAGAGACGGGGAAAATGCCAAACATTCATCGTGGGGAAATAGCCGCCGAGATCGGCGGCGAAATGCGGACGCTTTGCCTGACGCTGGGGGCGTTGGCGGAGCTGGAGGCGCGGCTGGGTGCCGGGGATCTGGCAGGGCTGGCTGATCGCTTTGCCGAGGGGCGCGTTTCGGCGCGGGACCTGACGGCCATATTGGGCGCGGGGCTGCGCGGTGGCGGCAGTGCGATCAGCGATGACGACCTGGCGCGGATGAGCGTCGAAGGCGGGCTGCGCGGGGCGGCAGACATCGTTGTACGCCTGCTCAAAGCCACTTTTGGAGACAGCGAATGACACCCTTTCCATGGAAGGAGGCCATGCGCTTTGGCCTCGGTGTGCTGCGGCTGCCACCGCGCGATTTCTGGGCCATGAGCCCGCGCGAACTGGCCGCCGCCTGGGGCGCCCTGATGGGCGAGCGAAGCGGCCCATTGGGGCGAAGCGACCTGGACAGGATGATGGAGCAGTTTCCCGATGGCACGTGATCTCTTTGGCGAAGACTTTCGCCGTGAAACGAGCGATGTGGAAGTGGAGCTGGAGCGCATCCGCGACCTCGCCGATGGCGTGGGCGCGGCGGTAAGCCGCGCATTTCGCGGCGCGGTGACCGATGGCAAGAGCTTTCGCTCGGTGCTGTCCGATATTGGCCAGGCCTTTGCCGACATTGCGCTCAAGGCCGCATTCAGGCCCTTGGGTACGCTGGTCAGCGGTGTGGTCGAAAACATCTTTACCGCCACCAATCCGGCGCTGACGAAATTTGCCAAGGGCGGGGTGATCGCGAGCCCCAGCTATTTTCCGCTCGGGCGTGGAATGGGCCTGGCCGGGGAAGTCGGGCCGGAGGCAATCATGCCGCTGCAGCGCGGGCCCGATGGTCGGCTGGGCGTGGCAGGGGGCGGCGGGGCGATCAATGTGACCTTCAACGTGACGGCGAGCGATGCCCGCAGCTTTGCGGCCAGCGAGGCTGAAGTGAGCGCCATGTTGTTGCGGGCGGTAAAGCGGGGCACGCGCGGCGCTTGATCTTCATACGAGTTGGTCAGCCAGTAGATGACCCCCACCTAGCCTCCCCCTGGAGGAGGGGGAGGGACCGATCGAGTTTGCGTCGATTGTGGAGCACTCCGCAACACACCCCTCACCCGTCTCGGCCTTCGGCCGATCCACCCTCTCCCGCAAGGGGCGAGGGGCAGCTCCACTCCTGCCGCAAGCACGGCGCGACCTTCTCCCCTCGCGGGAGAAGGTGCCCGAAGGGCGGATGAGGGGGCCAGTATCGAGGACAAAGCATGGCATTTCATCACACACGATTTCCGCTCGACATTGCGCTGGGGGGGCGGGGTGGGCCGGAGCGGCGGACCGAGGTGACCCAGCTGGCGGGCGGGGGCGAGAAGCGAAATGGGCGCTGGGCGCATTCGCGACGGCGCTACAATGCCGGCTATGGCGTCAAATCGCGCGCCGATATGCAGGCGGTGCTGGCGTTCTTCGAGGAAAGACGCGGACGGCTGCATGGCTTTCTGTGGCGCGACGGGCTCGATTTCTCCTCAGGTGGCGTGGTGCCGCTGCCGACAGACCAGGCCATTGGTACCGGTAATGGCGTGCGCACCAGTTTTCAGCTGACAAAGCAATATGGCGCTGCCTTCGACCCCTATCTGCGCCCCATCGCCAAGCCGGTGGCGGGCAGCGTGCGAGTGGCCGTGGATGGCGCCGAGGCAGCGACCGGCTGGGTCGTCGATGTGACCACGGGCGTGGTGAGCTTTGCCAGCGCTCCGGCCGCTGGCGCGACGGTAACGGCCGGGTTTCTGTTCGACGTGCCGGTGCGCTTCGACAGCGACCGGCTGGATATCGAGCTCAATGGTTTTGACGGCGCCGAGGCGCCTAACATTCCGCTGGTGGAGATCCTGCCATGAGAAACCTGCCCACGGCCCTGGCCACGCATCTGTCGCAGGACGAGACGACGACGGCCAGGTGCTGGCGGATCATCCGCAGCGATGGCGTGACGCTGGGCTTTACCGATCACGACCGGGCGCTTCTCGTCGAGGGGACGGATTGCGCGCCGACTTTCGGGCTCGATGGCGGCGAGTTTCCGACGCGGCTGGGCCAGCAGGTGGAGACCGGCGATGTGCTCGGTGTTCTCGACAGTGCGGCCATCAGCCCGGACGACATCGTGCTGGGGCGTTATGACGGGGCCGTGGTGGAAACCTGGCTGGTGAACTGGGCTGATCCGAGCCAGTGCGTGCGCCTCCGCGTCGATACGATCGGCGAAATCGTCAGTGAAGACGGGGTGTTCCGGGCGGAACTGCGTTCGCCGCAACAGGCGCTGAACGTGACGCGCGGCCGCGTCTATCAGGGGCTTTGCGACGCGGTTGTGGGCGATGGGCGCTGCGGGGTCGATCTCGACCTGGCGGCGCATCGGGGGACGGCCGTCGTGACCGAAGTGATCGATGCTTTCCAGATCAGGGTCAGCGGGCTGGCGGGCTTTGCGGCCGGCTGGTTCGGATTTGGCGTCGGAACATGGACGGACGGGCGGCGCGACGGCCTGCGTGACGCCGTGCTGACCCACAGGCGAGGACCCGATGGCGACGTGCTCGGATTTGCCACGCGGGTGGGCGACTGGATCGCCCCGGGTGACGGACTGACGGTGACCGTTGGCTGCGACCGGCGCTTTGCCACCTGCAAGGCGCGGTTCGGCAATGCGGTCAATTTCCGTGGGTTTCCGCATATTCCGGGCAGTGACTATGTGCTGCGCCATCCGCGCAACGGCGATGCCATGGATGGACGGGCGGTGGTGCCATGAATGGGGAAACTGTGGTCGCAGCGGCGCGCGACTGGCTGGGCACGCCCTACCGGCATCGGGCGTCGACCAAGGGAGGGGGTTGCGATTGCCTCGGGCTGCTGCGCGGCGTGTGGCGGCGGCTTTACGGGGAGGAACCGGTGGCAGTGCCGGCCTATCGGGCTGACCGACGCCGCGGCGACGAGCATCCCGAGGCCCTGCGCCTGGCGGCGGAGCGGTTTCTCGTGGCGGCGTCCGGGCCGGTGGAGGCAGGGCAGGTCGTGCTGTTCCGGCTGGGCGGGCAGGAGGAGCCCCGCCATTGCGGCATCATGATCTCGGACACCCGGTTCATCCATGCGCAGGAACATCTGGGCGTGGTGGAAGCGAATTTGACCGATGGGTGGGCGAGACGGGTCAGCGGGCGGTATCGGTTTCCGGATGGTCTCGATGCGTTGACATAAACCGGCCCGCCCTCGGACCTGATCCGAGGGCCATTCTCCGCTCAAATTGAAGCGTCGGTGCCTGCTGTGGCTGGCCCTCGGGTCGAGCCCGAGGGCGGCTCCGTGTGTGTTGCTGCTTCCAAACAAGGATCAAAACAATGGCGACACTGGCGCTTTCGGTGGCGGGGCAGTTTGTTGGCGGCATGGTGGGCGGGCCCATCGGCGCGACGGTCGGGCGGGCGCTGGGCGCGTTGGCGGGTAGCGCGGTCGATAGCTGGATCTTCGGTGGTGCCGAAAAGGCCGAGGCGCCACTGTTCGACGTAAGGCTGGGCTCATCGAGCGAGGGCATGGGCGTGCCGCGCCTTTATGGCTGGGGGCGCCTCAGCGGCAATATCATCTGGGCGCGCGAGCTGCTGCGCCATGTGAGCGAAACGGCCGGGTCCAAGGGCATGGCGCCGGCGGAGGAGACCGAGGAGGTTCTGGCCAGCTTTGCCATCGGCTTCTGCGAAGGGCGGGTGGCGCGGCTGGGGCGTATCTGGGCCGATGGGCAATTGCTCGATACGCGCGGACTGACGCTGCGGTTCTACAACGGCGACGAGGAGCAACTGCCCGATAGCCTGATCGAGGCAGTGCAGGGCGCAGGCAATGCGCCTGCCTGTCGGGGGCTTTGCTACCTGGTCGTGGAGAACCTGCCGCTGAGCCGTTTCGGCAACCGCATCCCGCAACTGTCGGCGGAACTCTGCCGCGTGGTGGGCGACCTGGAGCCCGGCATCAAGGCGATTACCGTTATCCCCGGGGCCACTGAATTTGGCTATGACCCGACGCCGCGTGTGCGTGTGCTGGGGCCGGGTGCAGGTGTCAGCGAGAATGCGCATCTGACGGCCGGGGCCAGCAACTGGACCTGTTCCATGGACGAGTTGCAGGCGCTGTGCCCGAACCTCGAACATGTGGCGCTGGTGGTCAGCTGGTTCGGCTCCGACCTGCGCTGCGGCAGTTGTACCATTGCGCCCAGGGTCGAGGGCAGCGACCGGACCGTTGAGGGCACGAGCTGGAGCGTGGCGGGAATTTCGCGCGGGGCGGCGCAGGTCGTGTCCATGCACAATGGTGGGCCGGCCTATGGCGGCACGCCCTCCGATGCCAGCGTGCTGGCGGCGATTGCCGATCTCAAGGCTCGCGGGCTCAAGGTGACGCTCTACCCGTTCGTGCTGATGGACGTGCCCCACGGGAACACGCTGCCGGACCCGCATGGGGCCAGCGCGCAGGGCGCCTATCCCTGGCGGGGGCGGGTGACCTGTCATCCGGCGCCGGGGCGAGCGGGATCACCGGACGGGACGGCGGCAGCGGCGGTGCAGGTGGCAAGCTTCGTGCCCGGGTACCGGGCGATGGTGCTGCACTATGCCAATCTCGCGGTGGCGGCCGGTGGTGTCGATACGCTGCTGGTCGGCTCGGAAATGGTGGGGCTGACGACGGTGCGGGGCGCTGCCAACAGCTTTCCCTTCGTCGATGCGCTGGTGACGCTGGCGGCCGATGTGAAGGCCATTGTCGGTGCGGGGACTAATCTGACCTATGCGGCTGACTGGACCGAATATTCGGGCTGCCAGGGACCGGCCGGGAAGTTCTTCCACCTCGATCCGCTCTGGGCGTCCCCTCACATCGCGGCGGTGGGGATCGACTGCTATTTCCCATTGGCCGACTGGCGCGACGGCGAAGCTCACGCCGACGTGGCGCTGGCGACGACTGGGCATGAACTGGATTATCTCGCCGGAAACGTTGCGGGGGGCGAGGGCTTCGACTGGTACTATGCCAGCGACGCTGACCGGCGGATGCAGGCCAGGACGCCGATCAACGATGGCGCTTATGGTGAGCCTTGGGTCTGGCGGTTCAAGGATATTGCGAGCTTCTGGAGCCTGCCACATCACAACCGGCCGGGCGGGGTGCGCAGCGCGACACCCACCGCATGGGTGCCGGGTTCGAAGCCTGTCTGGCTTATGGAAGTGGGCTGCGGCGCCGTCGACAAGGGCGCCAACCAGCCCAACATCTTTGGCGACGACAAGAGCGCCGAGGACGGGCTGCCCTATTTCTCGAACGGGACGCCGGATGCACTGATCCAGCGGCAGGTATTGCGGGCGCATCACCGTTACTGGAGCAACCCGGCGAACAATTCTGCCGGCATGGTGGATCCCGAGCGGCTCTATTGCTGGACCTGGGATGCGCGACCTTATCCGGCCTTTCCTGCGCTGGCCGACGTCTGGGCGGATGGGAAGAACCATCCGACGGGGCATTGGCTGACGGGGCGGCTGGGGGCACTGGCCACTGACGAGCTCGCCGGTGCCATCGCCACGGAACACGGCTGTGTGGTCGAGGCGGTGCCGGCGGCGCCGCTGATCGGAGGACTGACCGTATCGGGACCAGGCACGGCGCGCGATGCAATAGAGCCGGTGCTGGAGCTGACGGGGCAGCGGCTCAGGGCGCGCGAAGGGGCGCTGGTGGGCGTGGCGCAGGGGGCTGGGCCGGCTGCTTTTCTTCAACAGGCTCAGCTTGCCGACACGGATGCGCCGGTAGTGGCGCGGCGACGCGGTGCTGCCGCCGAGAAGCCTGGCCGTCTGGGCCTGAGGCACCTGGATCGTGGGCGCGATTATCTCGCGGCGACATCCACTGCCTTGCGACCCGGCGACGGGCCGCTGGTAACGCAGAATCTGCCCGTGGTGCTCGACGGCGCCGGAGCGCGGCTGGCGGCCGAACGTCTGCTCAACGGGCTGGCTTCTGGTGCCGACCGGGTGGAATTCGCTCTGCCATTCAATAGCATGGCGCTGGAACCGGGTGACCGGGTTGAACTCGAGGGCGTGGCTGAGGGGCCGTTTGAGATCACGGAAATCCGCGATGGCGCGGTGCGGCGGATAACGGCCGGACCCGTCATGCGCGGGGATGCCGTGGCCAGCGGTGTCGAGACGGCGCGCGGGGCTTCGCAAGCGCCTGTCCCCCTGGTGACACCGCTGGTCGTGGCGGCGCATCTGCCGCCGCTGCCGGACGATCCGGGCCGCACGCGACTGGTCGTGGGCGCCTTCGCCCATCCATGGCCGGGCGTCATTGGTGTCAGCGATGAGGCAACGGGCGCGACCCTGGCGACGCTGGCACGGCCCGCAGCCATGGGCGAAGTGCTGTCAGCTCTGGCACCAGGGCCGCTTTCGCGCTGGGGCCGTGGACCGGGGCTGGATATCAGCATCCTTGCCGGGCACCTGGCCGATGTCGAGCCGGCAGCGGCGCTGGCCGGCACCAATCGCATTGCAGTGGAGATCGATGCCGGCGGCTGGGAAGTCATTGGCTTTGCCCGTGCCGACCTGATCGCGCCGGGAACTTACCGTCTGACCGGCCTGCTGCGTGGACTGAGTGGTTCTGATGCAGAGATGGGGCCGATATCGGCCGGGCGGAGGGTGCTGGTGCTGGACGGGCGGGGAGCGACGCTGCCGGTCGAAGTGAACTGGATCGGAGAAAGCCGGGCCTTGCGCTTTGCAGGAAGCAATGCGGCCGGACAAGTGGTTACGGTGGCGCTGGGGCCGGGGCCGGCATTGCCCCTTGCACCTGCGCATCTGCGGGCGACGCGCCAGGGCGATGGTTCGATCACGCTCACCTGGATCCGCCGCAGCCGCTCCGACGCCGATGGCTGGGGGGTGGCCGAGCCGGCGCTGGAGCATGTTCCGGAGGCTTGGCGGGTGCAGATCTCTGACGGCAGCACGCTGGTGCGAACACTGGCTTCGGGCAGCGCGACCCTGAGCTATGGCGCCGCAGAACAAGGCTTGGATTTCGGCGGACCGGCCCCGGCTTTCACCTTCTCGGTGCGGCAGGTCAGTCCAATTCTGGGTGAGGGGCATGCGGCCACGGGGGCATTCAATGGCTGATGGACGCTTTGAGACCTGTCTTGCCCATGTCCTGCGACATGAGGGCGGCTATGTGGATCACCCGGCCGACCCGGGCGGCGCGACAAATATGGGGATCACCCACAAGACCCTGGCACGGTGGCGAAACGTGTCGCCTTGGTGGGACCTGCCGAAGACGGCCGTGCGTGACCTCACGCATGGCGAAGCGGGACGGATTTACCGGGGGCTCTACTGGAATGCCTGCCGGGCAGGGGACCTGCCTCCGGGAATCGATCTCGCGGTCTTCGACTACGCGGTCAATTCCGGTCCTGACCGGGCGATCCGCACCCTGCAATCTGTGCTGGGCGTGGTCGTCGACGGGCAGGTGGGGCCTTTGACGCTGGCGGCCGCGCGCAGGGCCGATGCCCCAAGGACAATCAACGCGATCTGCGACCGGCGGCTTGGATTTTTGAAGGCGCTCAAGACATTTCCGACCTTCGGGCGCGGCTGGACAAGCCGTGTCGCTGCAGTCCGGGCAGCGGCGCTGGCCGCGGCCCCCACTACAGTTTTGACCTCTAGAGGAGAAGAAACCATGGATATCCTTGCCGGATACAAGACCTATATCGTCGCCGCCTTCATGCTGCTTGCGGGACTGGCGCAAATACTGGGCGTGGACCTGCCGGCGCTCGATGGCGGTTCGGCGGGCAATCTGATGCTCGAAGCACTGGCCATCCTGTTCCTGCGCAAGGGGCTGAAGGGTGATATCGGCAGGGCGTGAGCGCAATCTTGTGAATTGCAGATGGGCTCTGCCTCATTCATGTCCCATTCAGTTTGCAGGCGCTATTGATCGGATCATGAAAAAGAACGCTCCAAAACCCTCGGCCGTAATGGCCCTTGCCCTGGCTCTCGTGCTGGCTCTGGCCGGTATTGGCGGAGCCCAGGCCCAGGCTTGCCTCGACAAGCGGCAGATCCAGGAGGCGGTGTCCTCCGGACAGATCATGTCGCTCGACAGCGTTCTGGCGCAGGCCGGTGTGCCTGCCGAGAGCGAAATCCTCAACGTTCAGGTGTGTGACGAAGGCGGCGTGCTGGTATATGTTATCGGCGTGTTGAGCCCGGACGGTCAGGCGCAGAACCTGACCTTGAACGCTCAATAGCAACAGCAGCAGGCTTGGTGGGGGGCGTTCATGCGCGTACTGGTTGTTGAAGACGACAGCAATCTCAATCGGCAACTCAAGGATGCGCTCACGGAGGCCGGCTATGCGGTCGACGTTGCCTTCGATGGCGAAGAGGGCCATTTCCTCGGCGATACCGAGCCCTATGACACGATCATCCTCGACATTGGCCTGCCACAGATGGATGGCCTGTCGGTGCTGGAAGAGTGGCGCCGCGCCGGTCGGACGACGCCGGTGCTGCTGCTGACGGCGCGTGATCGCTGGAGCGACAAGGTGCAGGGGATCGACGCGGGCGCCGACGATTACGTGGCCAAGCCCTTTCACATGGAAGAAGTGCTGGCCCGTGTGCGCGCCCTCGTGCGCCGAGCCGCCGGTCACGCCAGCAACGAAATTGTCTGTGGCGCGGTGCGGCTCGACGCCCGCTCGGGCAAGGTTACGGTCGATGGGCAATCGGTGAAGCTGACCAGCCACGAATTGCGGCTCTTGAGCTACCTGATGCATCACAAGGGCAAGGTCATTTCCCGCACCGAACTCACCGAGCATCTCTACGACCAGGACTTCGACCGCGATAGCAACACGATCGAAGTGTTCGTGGGGCGGCTGCGCAAGAAACTGCCGGATGACTGTATCCAGACCGTCCGCGGGCTGGGTTATCAGATCATCGGCGACTGACAACCTTGGCGCTGACCAAAGACCCCGGCAAGGGCAACCCCGAAAACGGGCAGGCTTCTGCCACCCCGGCGCAGGGAGCAGCAGAGACTGCGCGCGGCCCCTTCGCGATGTTGCGCAAGGGCTCGATCGCCGCTTCGATGTTCTGGCTGTCGGCCGCCTGGCTGGTGCTGGCGCTGGTGACAACAGGCATTCTGCTGACCGATCTCTATTCCCGCACGCTCGACACGACCCTCACCGAAACACTCGACTTCCACGTCGAGAGCCTGACCGGTGCGCTGCTCGAGGCGGGTGATCCGCAATCCCCGGAGATTGCCCTTGCCGATCCGCGGTTCGAGCGCCCGCGCTCGGGCTGGTATTGGATTATTCACGATGACGAAGGGGCGCTGATCAACCTCTCCACGTCTGTGGTCGGTATCGACCTGCCGGGTCTCGATACCGAGGCCGATGCGTTTGGGCGCAGCTCTGCCATTATCACCGACGCATTCGGCACCCAGTTGCGGGTCGTGCAACGGGTCGTCACGCTCGACGAACAGCGTTACCGCATCACGGTTTCAGGCAATCTCACAGAGATACTGGAACTGGTGTCCGAGTTCCGCGGCCAGACCTTCATCGTGCTGGGGGCGGTGGGGGTCATGCTGGCAGCAATGAGTGCCTTCGTGGCGCGCATCGCCCTGCGCCCGATCGCCCGGCTCAGCGCGGCGGTGGAAGCGGTGCGCGAAGGCGACAGCGCCGAAGTGTCCGGCACGTATCCAACGGAAATTGCGCCACTGGCCGAAGAGGTCAACGAACTTCTGCGCTCCAACACGCAGATCATCGAAAGGGCCCGCAACCAGGTGGGCAACCTGGCCCACGGCCTCAAGACGCCGATCGCCGTGCTGCGCAACGAGGCCGCAGCGCGCAAGGGCGCCCTGGCCGACGTCGTCTCATCCGAGACCGAGAAGATGAGCAACATGGTCTCCAACTATCTCGAGCGGGCGCGGCTGGCGGCCCGCACCTCGGTGGTGGGCAAGAAGGCCGACGCGACCATGATCATGCTCCGCCTGACGCGGGTAATGCGCAAGATCCACCCCAATGTCACAATTGCCTTCCAGCGCCCGGACGCATCGCTGCCCTGGTTCCGCGGCGACGAGGCGGATCTCGAGGAAATGGCCGGCAACCTTCTCGACAATGCCTGCAAGTGGTCCAAGGGCCAGGTGGGTGTGCGCCTTTCGGCTGAGCGCGGCGACAAGGGCACCCAGCTTCTGGTGCGCATTGACGACAATGGGCCCGGATTGAGCGAGGCCGACGCGCAAAAAGTGTTGCGCCGGGGCGTCAGACTCGATGAGAAGACTCCTGGCACCGGCTTGGGACTGGATATCGTCAAGGAACTGGTCGATGTGTACGGCGGGAGCCTGGAGCTGAAACGCTCGCAGCTTGGCGGGCTCCTGGTGGAATTGCGCCTTCCGACGGCACGCCTTGGTGGGCTTGTGCGTCCCCAAGGGAACTGACGCACTTTCGCCGCATTGCGACCACAAGAACCGATTGACTGCATGTAGAGGCCAACAGATCCATGACTCGCTCTTCGCTTATCGCCCTGCCGCTTATTGCCCTGCTCCTGGCGGGTTGTTCGAGCACCGGAACGGGGCAGGTGGCTCAGGCGCCGGTGGTGACGCAGCCGGTCATCGCACAGCCCATGGTGCCGACCTCGGCCCAGACCGTGCAGACGGCCAAGCTGACCACCAGCATTGCCAATGGCTTCGTCGACCCGGCCGCCCTGGCCGTGATGACCGCCAAGGATTCCAACGAAGCCAACAGTGCCCAGTTCTACGCCTTGCAGTTCGGCCGCCCGGGCGCTCCGCGCCAGTGGGCCGGCGACAAGGGCACGACCGGTTCGGTGGCTGTCGGTCCCTATGTGCGCGTCAACAATCTCGACTGTCGCGACTTCACCCATACCGTCAAGGTCGGCGGCACGGACTATGTGAAGAAGGGTACCGCCTGCCGCGAGCAGAACGGCAACTGGAACGTCGTGCAGGGCGCAGCCTGAGGCACACCTTCGGGCCTGGGCAAAGGATTGTTTACCAGGCCCATATAGGGTCATGGATGACGATCATCCTGGCCTGTTGAGTATATGAACCAGCCCGCAACCAGCTCCCAAGCTGCCGCGCCCCAGTCGGCGCGGCCCGCTGCCCGTAGCGCCACGGTCGTTCGCCGGCCGTTTTGCGGCCTGATCGATCCCATTCTGGTCAATGAGCCTGTGCTGTTTGCGCTCTCCGGTTCGGTGAGTGTCGAGGCAGCCAATGCCGCCTGGATCTGGGTCGTTCGCGACCTCTGTCCGACGCTGATTTCAGCCGAGGGCGTCTCCAATGGCAGTTTCCGCGCGGCCGATCTCGAGCCCCTGATGGGTGACGTGCTGGCCCGCATGAAGGCGGCGCTCGAAAAAGTCGACAGCGACACCGAGGCCATGCGCCGCTGGCGCGCCCAGTTCGGACGGGACAATGCCCGCGAGGAGACCAGCGTGGTCATGGCGGCGTTGCGGGCCCGCGCCCTGCTGCCCAAGGCGCAGGGCTTCGGCAAGGCCGTGAACACCATGACCGATGATGCCGCGCTCGGAACGGCCCTGCAGGCCATGCCGCTGCAGGATCCGCAGCTGGCAGCGCTGATGTTCCAGGCGGCCGTTGGGCAGATGGCCAACCCGTCGCGGCTCGTTTCCACCGTGGTCAAGCTCACCGGCAACGCCACCGAGGCTGCCATTGTGCGCAACGGCTTTGCGCCCCTGATCGACGCCATTCTGGGGCAGGCCCAGAACCAGCTGCGCCACTTGCAGCTTGTCGGGCCATTCGCCGACATCGACATGGTTTGCCGCAGTCTCGACCGCTTCCACCGGCTCGTGCGGTCGCTGACCGGCTATATTGAATTCGCCCGTGGCAGCCGGACCACGCAGGTTCTCGCTGGTATCACCAAGGCCGTGTCCGACCGGGTGGAGCCGCGTCTCAAGGAAGTGGTGACCGACCTCAACCAGGCAATGCGCCGTCCCCGTGAAGGGGTCGACCGCCTTGATGAGGATCGGATGCTGGGCGCCATCAATGGCATCTACCTGCTTTCCGCAGTGCGGGACTGCCGGGATTCCCTGGCGCTCAACGCCGTATTCGACCAGGCCTGGAGTCAGGCGGGGCAGGCGCTGGAATTGCATATCCAGCGCAATCTCGACCTGATGCGGCAGCATCCGGGCGATCCAACGACCGGCGCGCGTCTCGACGCCGCCATCAAGATGGCTGAAATCCGCTTCAACCCCGAATATGCCGAGACGCTGAAGCGCGCCCGGGCCACGGCGGAACGCCGCGCCTGATCGGCGTCAGATCGCCTGGATACGGGCCTGCGCGACCCCCTTATCGCGAATGGTGACCGGCATGCCGGCCGAGCAGACCTGTGCTGCTACAAGGCCATACGTCCCCTCCGCCGTTTCCTGCAGCACCACGCCCACGGAATCGCGCGGGTGGTGTGCATCGGCGCTGCGATAGATCAGGGCCCCGGCAGCAAAGCTGCGCGTTTCCGTCGGCACCAGGCGCACGACCTGGGCCCCCCGCCCATATCGACCGCGCAACCAGGGCGGCACATCGGCAGAGGCGAGCTCGGCTTCGGCGGCTGGCGGCAGCTCCTGCGACCGCGACAGTGGCACCAGCGCAACGCGCTCCTGCGCCACAATGCCTGCTGCCGACTGCGGGATCAGACCAAGATCGACGCCAGCGGAAACGTCACAGACGGCGAGCGGCTGCGGGGCCTCGGACAGGACGAGCAGGCCAGTCTTGCGCCGATGCCGGAACGGCAGGCGCCAGCCACTGCGGCTCGGCGCCGGGCGTTGCAACAGGCCAAGTCCGGCGTCGAGGAAGGTCGGCGCAGAGCCCGCGTTCAATCCGGCAACGCTGGCGGCCGTATCGGGCGATTCAAACAGAGGGTCGATCGTCGGGTCGTCGACACCCTTGCGGTTGCGGCCCAGCATGGCATCGATGGCGTCGGCGCCACTCTGGATGCAGCCACGGCGCGTGTGGTAGCCGGCGACGCTGCCCGCCAGGCCGATGCTTTCGAGCTGCCCCACTGCTTCAAGACGGTGCCGCCCGTGATGCCACTGACTGCTACCTCCGGCGATATGCCAGAGAGTCAGATCCGGCTGCCAGCCGCCGCAGACCAGCAGGCGCTCGGTAACCATCGGTGCGGTGTCGCTCCGGTTGACTGTGACCGCCAGGGTGCCTCCGGCCCGCGCAACCTCGGCGGCGACCGGCGCGGTGCCGGGTGACTGCACGATGCCATAGGCGCGGGAGAATTCGATGAAGCGTGACGCCGGCTGCGCCCTGTTGTCGAAGATGCGGCCGATGGCAATGCCGGCATCGCTGGCCAGCATGGCAAGGCGATAGGCCGGGCTGCTGGTGGTCGCGACCAGTGCGGCCTGCCCGGGCCAGACGCCATATCGGGTCGCCAGTTCATAGCCATCGAGCGTGCCGATGACGCCCGGCAGGCGATTGCCAGCAAAGATCGGCAGGCGTTCGATCGTCCCGGTGGCCAGGATGATGCGTGGCGCGGCGATGTCGATGACGCGGCCTTCCGCAAGGCCCGACTGCATATCGACCTGATGGCCGCGGGCCAGGCCAGGCCGGATGGAAAACACGCGTGTCGAGGTCAGGGTGGTGATGGCGTCGTGGGCGGTAACGTCGGCGGCAAGGCGTGCCATGCTCTCGTCCGGCCGATCCTCGCCTTCCTGCGAGCCGAAGAGTCCGGAATGACCACCCAGATATGGATTGGCCTCGGCCAGAATGACCGAAAGGCCGGCTCTGGCGCCGGCCAGCGCTGCCGAAAGCCCCGCGACGCCGCCGCCCACCACCAGCAGGTCCGCTGACGGTCCGGGAATGCCGGCTACCGTTCGCCAGGGGCGGTCGAGAGCATGCTGGTCGTCGAGCAACAGGCCCAGACTGCGCCCGGGCTGGAACAGACGGGCCAGGGGGCCGGGACGGCGGCCACCCAGGGTCACGTATTCGGCCCCATCCCGCGCCAGGGTCCGCGCCATGGGCAGGGCCCGTTGCGGGTCGCCGGCGAGGCTGGAATGGCTGATGGCCGGATTGGCGCGCAGGGTCAGGCCGATGGGGCTTTTGCGATAGACGCCCAGCGTGTCGATGCCCGAAGCGAGGGCCGCGCTGAGGACGGTATCGCCCACAAAGCCGGAAATGATCCGTCCATCGAGACGGAAACGGATCGGCTGGCTGCGGTCGATCGCCGAGCCGGCCATGCCCTTGGTTGCATTTGCGGGCAGACGATTGAGCTGCGGCCTCATGCGGGCACTCCCTGCGCGCCGGGAGCATAGTCTTCCACCGGCGCCGTCTTGCCCGTCCGGTTGATGAGGCGCGCACCGAACCAGGCGACTTCGGCCGGAGAGGCGGTGCCGGACAGCCAGCGCGCGAGGGCCGGAGCGATAAAGGCGCCGCTGCATCCGGTCGCGGCAACCACATCGGCGCCAACGCCTCCGACGCGCCCGAAGGCGGGGGCGCCATCGAGCGATTGCAGCGCCTGGAAACCGGTCTGCCCGGCGAATTCGACCCGGCGGTTTTGCCCCAAAAGGGTCAGCAGCCTGGCCGGGAAATCGCCCATGTCGCCCGCGCCGAAGGCCGCAATGCCGCCCTCGGTCTGCTGTGTCAGCACAGTGCCGGAATCGAATTGCATCATGATGCTGGCGGCCAGAGGCTGCGTCGGCGTGGTCAGGATGCTGGTAAAGTGCTGCCGGCGCAGCAGCGGCGGCCACTGGCGCAAGGGCAGCCAGGAAATGACTGCGTCGTCATCCGCCAGCACGGCCTGATTGGCCTGATAGGCGACGCCGCCAAAAAGGATTTCCGTCTGTCCATCCGCGGCAATCGTCACCTTCTGCGCGCCGACCCGGACGACGCGGTGCCGATCAAGCCACTCGCCGACCCCCGCCTCGAAATTGGGGCGATTGATGCGCAGGGCATCACGCATGATCACGCCAAGGCGGCCCTCACCCAACAGCGACGGCGCGACCGGCTCGACCGCGACACCAAAGCCTTGCGCCATGTGATGGACATGCGACAGGGCGATGCGGTGATGCGGGGAGCCGGCGAAAAAAATCGGATCGACATGGCTCAGTGCGCTCCGGCCGGCAACGCGCGTGATCAGCTTCGAGGCCTCGGGCAGCGTGTGGGTCAGCAGCGCCCAGCTTTCCGGCCGAGTGATCGGGGCGACCGAAAGGTCGATGCCACGGACGAGGCGATAGCCTGCCTGGCCTTCGCCAACGAGGATGATCCTGCGGCCATGGACGCCCGCCAGGAGCCCGGCCAGCAACTGTGCTAGCGGCGTGGCGCCGAAAATGGCAAAGTCGAACGGTCTTTCGCTCATGCGGCAAATAGGCCCGCGACCACAGGCCCCTGTGGCAATGCGTCCCTGCCGTTCAACTCGGTTTTAGTGGTTTTTCGCCGCATTCGGCTTATAGAGGACCTTGCCTTGCCACGCCTGGCAGTCAAGCGTTTGGGGCCCATGATTTTCTGGTCGATCGCCATTGCCGTTACCGCCATTGCCTGCGCCGCACTGTTCTATGCGGCAGCGGGTCGAACGGTCAACGCGCCTGCTCCCGAAATGACTGATCGGGATGAGCATTTTCGTTTGCTTCTGGCCGGAATCGCGGCCGACGAGCAGGCGGGCAAGCTCGATTCCGCCCAGGCCCTTGCAGCACGTGGCGAACTGGCGCGCGAACTGCTCCGCAGCAAGGCCGAGTCCGTTCCCGAAAAGCCCAATGAACTGGGGCGCGCGCAACTGCTGATCGGGATTGCGGCCGTAGCCGCGCTGAGCCTTGGCCTCTATGCGGTCCTGGGGCGCCCCGACTTGCCCAGCCTGCCGCTGGCGGAGCGGCCCGAGATTGTCGCGCAGAATCTCGATCTTGAGCAGGCGGTCGCCATGATCGAGGCTCGCCTGGCCGAGACCCCGGACGACCTTCGGGGTTGGCAGGTTGTGGCTCCCACCTATGTCGAGCTCGGGCGCTATTCCGATGCGGTCAATGCCTACAGGCAGGTGATTTCCCTGTCCGAACCGACGGCCGAATTGCAGACGGAACTTGCCGAGGCTCTCCTGCTCGAGGCCGGCGGCGCTGGCAGCGACGAGGCCATGGGTCTGCTTCGCCAGGCCGCTGACGCGGACCCGAACCACGTGCTTTCGCGCCTCTATCTCGCCGCCGAACTGATGCGTGCTGAAAGCTATGACGAGGCCGCTGTCTATTGGCAGGCGGCCATCGACCTTGCCAATGGCGACGAGCCATGGCTGCAGGCCGCCACGCAGGGTCTTGCTGTTGCCCTCAATGACGGTGTCGATACCTCGGCTCAGGACCAGGCGGACATGATCCAGGGCATGGTCGGAGGCCTTGCTGAACGCCTTTATGCCGATGGCGGAAGTGTCGAAGAATGGACCCAGCTTGTGCGTTCCTATGTGGTGCTCAATGATCTGGACAATGCCCAGCGCGCCTATGATGCCGCCGTCGCTGCCTATCCGGCCATGTTCGACCGCGGTGAACTCGATACGCTCGCTCTGGCTGCAGGCCTGACGCTCAACGGAGACAGCCAATGACAATGCCGGCCAATTCCCGACGCAAGGGACTCAACCGCAAGCAGAAGCGTCTCGCCGTCATTGCCGGTCTCGCCGTCGTCCTCGCCATCGCCACGACGCTCGTGCTGACGGCCCTGCGCGACCAGATCGTGTTTTTCTATTCGCCCAGCGACGTGATCACCCGTGAGGTCGCCATTGGCCAGCAGATCCGCCTCGGTGGCCTGGTCAAGGAGGGCAGCTGGACCCGCCAGGGTCAGGACAACACCTTTGTCATCACCGATGGCGGTGACGAAATCGTCGCGCACTATACCGGCATCCTGCCCGATCTGTTCCGGGAAGGGCAGGGCGTCGTGGCCGAAGGCAGCATGGGAACGGATGGCCGTTTCGAGGCCAAGACCGTGCTGGCCAAGCATGATGAGAACTATGTGCCCAAGGAAGTCGTTGATGCCCTGAAGGCACAGGGGGAATGGCGACCGGAGACTGCTGCACAGTGAGCATCGAACTCGGACACTTTGCGCTCATACTTGCTTTTGCCATTGCCTGCGTTTCGGCGCTGGGCGGGCTGCTGCTCTGGCAGCGCGGCGAAAAGTTGGCCGCAGTCCTGGCACAGGCGTCGATCCTGCAATTCGTGCTCGTCGCAGTGGCCTTCATCGCCATCGTCCAGGCCTTCGTCACCTCCGATTTCAGCCTGGCGCTGGCGGCCAACAATTCCCACTCGCTCAAGCCGCTGATCTTCAAGATTTCCGGTGTCTGGGGCAATCACGAAGGCTCGATGCTGCTCTGGGTGCTGATCCTGGTGCTGTTCGGGGCGCTGGTTGCCGCTTTCGGCCGTCGCCTGCCTGCTGACCTCAGCAATCTGGTGCTGGGCACGCAGAGCCTGCTGACCGCCGCCTTTGCCGGCTTCACCCTGTTCACCTCCAATCCGTTCGAGCGCATGATACCCGCGCCGCTGGAGGGTTCGGACCTGAATCCGATCCTGCAGGATGTTGGTCTCGCCATTCATCCGCCGCTGCTCTATGCGGGCTATGTCGGCTTCTCCATCTGCTTCTCCTTCGCCATCGCGGCGCTGGTTTCGGGCCGCATTGATCAGGCCTGGGCGCGCTGGGTGCGTCCCTGGACCATGCTGAGCTGGACCTTCCTGACCCTGGGCATAGCCATGGGGTCCTACTGGGCCTATTACGAACTTGGCTGGGGCGGATGGTGGTTCTGGGATCCGGTCGAAAATGCCAGCTTCATGCCCTGGTTGGCGGGCACGGCGCTCCTGCATTCGGCGCTGGTCATGGAAAAGCGCAATGCGCTCAAGATCTGGACGATCTTCCTTTCGATCATCACCTTTTCGCTGTCGCTGCTGGGCACATTCCTGGTGCGCTCGGGCATCCTGACATCGGTCCATACCTTTGCCAGCGACCCTACGCGCGGCCTCGTCATCCTGACCATGCTGGCCATCCTGATCGGCGGCGCCTTCCTGCTTTTTGCCATCCGCTCTCCCTCCCTGCGGCAGGGCGGCCTGTTTGCCCCGATCAGCCGCGAGGGCGCGCTGATCCTCAACAACCTGTTCCTTGCGACGGCTGTGGGCGCGGTGCTGGTTGGCACGCTCTATCCGCTGGTCCTCGACGCCCTGACCGGCACCACCATCTCGGTCGGCGCGCCGTTCTTCAATTTCACCTTCGGGGCCCTGATGGCGCCGTTGCTGCTGGTGCTGCCTTTCGGCCCGCTGCTGGCCTGGAAGCGTGCGGATCTGGTGGCCGCCGGGCAGCGCCTGATGGGCTTTGCCGCGCTGGCCGTGTTCCTCGCGATCCTGATTTCTGCCCTTGGCGGCGTTTCCATCTCCATGGTGCCCTTCGGGCTGCTGCTCGGCTTCTGGGTGACGCTTGGGTCGATTGCCGAGCTGATCGAGCGCAGCCGCCTGGGGCGCATCCCGTTCGGCGACAGCCTGCGCCGGCTCGCCGGCCTGCCGCGCTCCATCTGGTCCACGGCCATCGGCCATATGGGTCTTGGGCTGACCGTGCTTGGCATTGTTGCCGTCTCCGCCTGGGAGACCGAACTGGTCACCACGCTCAATCCGGGCGAGACGGCCGAGCTTTCCGGCTACAAGATCAGTTTTGACAGTTTCGACCAGGTGCCCGGCGCCAATTATATGGCCGATACCGGCAACTTCATCGTCACCAGCCCCGGCGGCGGCACGGCGACGCTGCATGCCGAACGCCGCACCTATGTGGCGAGCGGTACGCCGACGACCGAAGCGGCCATCCAGACCTATGGCTTGTCCCAGCTCTACCTGCAGCTCGGCGAGCCGCTGGAAAACACCCACGTCATCCGCGTCTGGTACAAGCCCTACATCCTGCTGATCTGGATCGGTACGCTGGTCATGGCCGGGGCAGGGGTCCTGTCGCTGACCGATCGACGGTTGCGCGTCGGCGCGCCGCAACGCGCCCGCAAGCCTCAGCCGGAGGCCGCCGAATGAATCTGCGCGCCCTGATCCTCTCTGTCCTGCTGGTGCTGTCGCCCGTGGCGATGGCCGTCGGGCCCGATGAAATTCTGCCCGACGCGGCTCTGGAACAGCGGGCGCGCGATATTTCGGCGGGCCTTCGCTGCCTCGTCTGCCAGAACCAGTCCATCGATGACAGCGATGCCGATCTGGCGCGCGACCTGCGCGTCCTGGTGCGCGAACGGCTGGTGGCGGGGGACAGCAATGCCGAGGTCGAGCAATATGTGGTCGACCGCTATGGCGAATATGTGCTGCTCAACCCGCGGCTCGGCGCCCATACGATCCTGCTCTGGGCCGCTGCGCCCATCCTGTTGCTGGGCGGTCTCGTGGCGCTGCTCCTGGCGCGTCGCCGCAACCCTGCGCCCGTCGCGCCCGCAGGCCTCGCGTCGGAAGAACAGGCGGCCCTGGACGCCCTCACGAAAGACCGCTGACAGCTGTAGCGGGAGTGTTCTAAGGCGGAAATCCGGCCATTTGCGCCACAATTCCGCCTGCAACATTGCCAAAGCTTAATCTTGGCGCAACTTCATAGAAAGGCGCGTCGTTCCATACGTATCACCACAAGCTGTTGAGAGCTTTACGAAGGAGATACGTTCCCATGCGTTCGACTGTTCTTTCGCGTACCAGTCGCTGGTTGGGCGCTTCCGCCCTGGCCCTGCTGGTTGGCATCGGTGGCGTTTCCACCGCATTTGTCATGTCCGGCCAGGCAGCCAATGCCCAGGTGCAGAACGCCGCACAGATCGTGGTGCCGCAAACTTCGGTGCAGCAGGGCTTTGCCGACCTCGTCGAAGCCGTAAAGCCGGCCGTGGTGTCCATTCTGGTGGAAGCCGAGGCGCCGGACCGTCAGATCCAGGGTGGCGGCCGAGACTTCAATTTTGAGTTCAATTTCCCTGATCTCCCCGAGAACCACCCCTTCCGTGACTTCTTCGACCAGTTCGGTCCCAACGGTCCTGGTGGCCAGGGCGGGCAGGGCGGCGACGCCCAACGTCCACGCCAGTTCATGGCAGCCGGTTCGGGCTTCATCATTTCGGCTGACGGCTATGTCGTCACCAACAACCACGTCGTGTCCGATGCCACCAAGGTAACCGTGGTGTTCGAGGACGGCTCCGAGCAGGTTGCTGAAATCGTCGGTACCGACGAGCGCACCGACCTTGCCGTGCTCAAGATCGAGGGTGAAGACCTGCCCTTCGTGACCTTTGAGGATGAAGCCAGCCGCGTGGGCGACTGGGTGGTTGCCGTGGGCAATCCCTTCGGCCTCGGCGGCACTGTCACCGTCGGCGTCATTTCCGGCGCAGGCCGCGATATTGGCGGCTCCAGCTATGGCGACTTCCTGCAGATCGACGCTGCCGTGAATACCGGCAATTCCGGCGGACCGGCCTTCAACGTCAACGGTGAAGTGGTTGGCGTGAACACTGCCATCTATTCGCCGACTGGCGGCAATGTCGGCATCGCCTTTGCCATTCCCGCCCATACGGTCAAGAACATCGTCGATCAGCTGGTCAGCGACGGCACTGTGACCCGCGGCTATCTGGGCGTCTCGATCCAGGACGTCAGCAAGGACATTGCCGACAGCGTGGGCCTGCCCAGCGCCAAGGGTGCCATTGTTCGTGAGCCGACCGAGGATGGTCCTGCCGGTGCTGCCGGCGTGCAGTCGGGCGATATCATCACCGCAGTCGATGGCGAGCCGATTGACGATGCGCTCGACCTCAGCCGCACCATTGCCAGCAAGTCGCCCGACTCGACCGTCGAGCTGACCATCTGGCGTGATGGCGCCGAAACGACGATCTCGGTTCAGCTCCAGCAGCTCGACGAGACCGCTGCCGCCGAAGAACCCGCCGAGCCGACCCCGCCGGAAGCCGTTCCGGAAGCCGCCACCAGCCTGGGCATGTCGCTCGTGCCCAATGGTGACGGTTCGGGTGGTCTCCTGGTCCAGGACGTCGAGGGCGATAGCCTCGCTGCCCAGCGCGGTTTTGCCACCGGTGACGTGATCGAGGAAGTCGACAACAAGCCGGTTTCGTCGGCCGCCGACTTCGACGCCGCTGTACAGGCGGTGCAGGATCGTGGCCTCAATACGGTCCTGATCAAGGTGTCCCGCGACGGCGAATCCCGCTTCGTTGGTCTGCCGATCGAACAAGCTGAATAACGTGCATCGGCCCCGGGGCATTGCTCCGGGGCCAATTTCAAGACGGAGCGTCAGACGTGAAAATCCTGCTGATCGAAGACGACCGCGAAGCGGCGAGTTATCTCGTCCAGGCCCTCGACGAAGCCGGTCACGTCACCCACCATGCCGCCGACGGCGAAACGGGCTACGCCATGGCCTCGGGCATGGACTATGACGTTTTGATTGTCGACCGCATGCTCCCGCGTCGCGATGGCCTGTCCATTGTCGAGAGCCTGCGGGCCGAAGACGACAAGACCCCGGTGCTGATCCTGTCTGCCCTCGGTGAAGTCGACGACCGGGTGACCGGCCTGCGCGCCGGTGGCGACGATTACCTGACCAAACCCTATGCCTTTACCGAGCTTCTGGCCCGCGTCGAAGTGCTCGCCCGCCGCTCGAGCCCGGCCGAGGCCGCCACCAGCTATGCCGTGGGTGACCTGTCGCTGGACCGATTGAGCCGCAAGGTCGAACGCGACGGCGAGAACATCCTGCTCCAGCCACGCGAATTCCGCCTGCTCGAATATCTCATGAAGAATGCCGGCAAGGTCGTCACCCGCACCATGCTGCTTGAAAATGTCTGGGACTATCACTTCGACCCGCAGACCAACGTCATCGACGTCCACATGTCGCGCCTGCGCTCGAAGATCGACAAGGGTCATGCCAATCCGCTGCTGCATACCGTGCGCGGCGCAGGCTACATGATCCGGGAGTAGGTCGTGAGCCGTTTCGCGCAGGTCTGGCGGACTTCCACCGTCCGCCTGACCGCCACCTTCATCGCCATTTTCGTTATCTTTGCCATCCTGCTGATGGGCTTTATCGGCTGGCAGTCGAGCGTACAGATCCAGCGCCAGCAGGCGGACGATATCGATCGCGAGATCCGCCAGTTCGAGCGCATCGAGGCCCGTCAGGGCGTGCGTGCACTCGCCTTTGCCTTCAATCGGACTGCCTCGCAGCCCGGGCCGGGCATCTATTATCTTGGCGATGCGACCGGCCAGTACCTGCTCGGCAACGTCACCGACGTCCCCGTGGAAGTGGTGATCAATCCTGGGGTCTACAGCTTCGACTATGAGCGCCCCAACCCTCTGGGCGACAGTGTCGATGCAGAGGACCCGCGTCCGGAGCGCCAGCGCGAAGGCGTTGCCGTGGTACGTTCCGTCGAGCTCGACAATGGCATGCGCCTCGTCGTGGGACGCGACGTCGTCGAGCGGCGCGGCTATTCGGCCATCATCCTTCAGAGTTTCCTCGTGGGCGTGGTCGGGATCATCCTGTTCTCGCTGGTCGCTGGCGGCATCACCGCGCGCCGCGTTCTCAAGCGGATCGACACGATCCAGCAGACCTCGACCAAGATCATGTCGGGCAATCTCAGCGAACGCGTGCCAGTGACGCGGCGCAATGACGAGTTTGACGCGCTGGCCACAAATCTCAATGCCATGCTCGACCGTATTGAGCAGTTGTTGCAGGGCCTCAAGGAGGTCACCGACAATGTGGCGCATGATCTCAAGACGCCGCTGACCCGATTGCGCAATCAGGCCGAGGCCGCGCTGCGTGATACCGCCAGCGAAGAGACCCGTGAGAATGCGCTTGAAACCGTGATTGTCGAGAGCGACCGCCTGATCCGGACCTTCAATGCCCTGTTGATGATCGCGCGCGTCGAGGCGGGTGCGCCTTCCGGCGCGCTGTCCGAGATCAATGTCAGCGATATCGTCACCGACGTTGCCGAACTCTACGGCCCGGTCGCCGAAGACGAGGGCATCATGGTTGAAACCCGCGTAGAGCCCGGTGTGATGCTGAGGGCAAATCGGGAGCTGGTGGGCCAGGCTATGGTCAATCTGCTCGAAAACGCCGTCAAATATGCCAGGCCTGAAAGCGGCGATGGCGGTCATGTCGATGTCGATCTGCGGCGTGCCAACGGCCGGGTGCGCATCGTGGTCGCCGATAACGGTCCGGGCATTCCCGAGGTCGATCGCAATCGGGTGCTCGAACGGTTCGTGCGGCTTGAAAAGAGCCGCTCGGAACCGGGCTCCGGGCTTGGCCTGTCACTGGTCAATGCGGTGGCGCGGCTGCATGGCGGTACGCTCACGCTAGAGGATAACGGCCCCGGCGTGCGTGCGGTCATCGAGTTGCCATTGGCCTGAACCCCCGCCTTGCCCGGGCCACGGGGCCGCGCTATGGCTCAAAAATGAGCACCATTCTCGCGCCCCTGCCGCAAGTCGATCATCCCCGTTTCGATGGCCTCGTAGCCGAGCTGCCGGCTCCCGAGGGCGCGGCGCTGAAAGCGCAGGCGGGCCTGCTGGGGCCGCTGCTGGAGGAGGCGCCCTACCTCTTCGACCTGGCGCGTGAGCATGGCCAATGGCTGGTCGCCGCCTTGGAGCAGGGCCCCGACGAGGCCTTCGCTGCCTTGCTGGCCGAGGTGGCCCATGCCGGCAAGACTGCTGATGAACCCGCTGTGGCTTCCATGCTGCGCCGGGCCAAGGGCCGCACAGCGCTTCTTGCCGCGGTGGCCGAAACCGGCGGGGCATGGACGACGGCTCGCGCCACCGAGGCGCTGTCCGACCTCGCAGATGCCGCGCTGGAAGCCGCCATGGACCTGCTCATGCGGCAGGCCTTCGACAAGGGGCAACTGGTGCTGGAGCGGGGGCAGGCGACGGCGGCCAATTGTGGGCTCGCCATCTTCGCCCTGGGCAAGCATGGCGGGCGGGAGCTCAACTACTCTTCCGACATCGACATCGTCGCCTTTTTCGATCCGCAGAAGGAGGTGTTGGCAGATCCCTCCGAAGCGACGAAAATCTATTCGCGCATGGTGCAGAAGCTGGTCGGCCTCATGGAGGACCGGCAGGTCGGCGGCTATGTGTTCCGCACCGACCTGCGGCTGCGCCCCGATCCCGGCTCGACCCCGGTCGCCATATCCTTCGATGCAGCCCTGGCCTATTACGAAGTGCGCGGCCAGAACTGGGAACGCGCCGCCTGGATCAAGGCGCGCCCCTGTGCCGGCGACAGGCAAGTCGGTGAGGCCTTCATCAAGGAGCTGGCGCCCTATGTCTGGCGCAAGCACCTTGATTTCGCGACCATTGCCGACATCCAGGCGATGAAGCGCCAGATCAACGTCTCCAAGAAGGTCGGCGACATCCGGGTCGAGGGTCACAATGTGAAGCTCGGGCGCGGCGGCATCCGCGAGATCGAATTCTTCGCCCAGACCCAGCAATTGATCGCCGGTGGGCGCGACAAGGCCTTGCGCGTGCGGCCTACCTCGCAGGCTCTTGCAGCTCTGGCTGAGGCGAACTGGATCAGCGACAAGACGGCCCGCGAGCTGACCGAGACCTACTGGTTCCTCCGCGCCGTGGAAAATCGCCTGCAGATGCTGCGCGACGAGCAGACCCATATCATGCCCGATACGCCCGAAGAGGTGGCGGTCATTGGAAGGCTGATGGGCGAGGCCGACCTGGCCACGTTCGAAAAAACCTATCGTGCCGCCCTTGAGCGGGTGGCCCGCTACTATGCCGAACTCTTCACCGAGGGAGAGACGCTGGGGTCGGGCGAGGGCAACCTGGTCTTTACCGGCAGCGACGACGATCCGGGCACGCTCGAAACGCTCACCGCAATGGGCTTTGCCGATGCGCACAAGGCCATAGAGACGGTTCGCAAGTGGCACTATGGCTCCTATGCTGCCACCCGCACCGCGGCGGCACGCGCGCACCTCACCGAGCTTTTGCCGGCGCTGCTGCTGACTTTTGGCCGTGCCGGCAATGCCGACGCGGCCATGGCCCATTTTGACGACTTCCTCTCGCGCCTGCCAGGCGGCGTGCAGCTCTTCGCGCTCCTGCGCAATCACGAGCAGTTGCGCACGCTGCTCGTGCAGTTCATGGCCTCGGCGCCGCGCATGTCCGAGGCGGTCATTCACCGCGCCCATGTCATGGATGGGCTGATCGATCCGGCCTTCGCCAATGATGTGACACATCGCGACGTGCTGGTAGGCAAGGTCGATGCCTTCCTGGCCGATGCGCGCTCGTATGAAGAGCTGATCGACCGGGCCCGCATCATCGGTCAGGAGCAGAAATTCCTGGTCGCGGCGGGCCTGCTTTCCGGCACGGTCTCGGCGCAGGGTGCGGCCGAGCAGTTCACCGCCCTGGCCGAGACCTTGCTGCACCGGCTGTTCGACAAGGTGCAGGCCGAGTTTGCCATCCGTCACGGTCACATTCCCGGGGCCGAGGTGGCGCTGCTCGCCTTTGGCAAGATGGCGAGCCGGGAGATGACCTACACGTCCGATCTCGATTTCATTCTTCTCTACGATGCGGCGGATACGGAATCCGATGGTGAGCGGCCTCTCTCGACCTCGCACTACTTCGCCCGGCTGACTCAGCGTCTGGTGTCAGCCGTGTCGGCGCCGACGGCAGAGGGTGTGCTCTACGAGGCCGACATGCGCCTGCGGCCTTCGGGCAATTCGGGCCCGCTGGCCACGAGCCTTGGCGGCTTCCGCGCCTATCACAAGGACAATGCCTGGACCTGGGAACACCTGGCCCTGAGCCGCGCACGGGTCATTGCTGCCACCGGGGACCTCGGGCGCAAGGTGGATGAGGAAATCGCGGAGGTTATGTCACGCCCGCGCGACGTCGCCAGGACCATCGAGGATGTGGTGTCGATGCGCACCCTGATGGCGCGCGAACGCAAGCCCCGCCATGCCTTTGACCTGAAGCTGGCTTCAGGTGGCCTGGTCGATCTCGAATTTCTCGCCCAGTCTGCACAACTGGTGGCAGGCGCGACCGTCGCCCTGCCGCAGGCGCCCACGGCACAGGTCCTGGCCCGGCTGGGGCAGGTCGGCCTCGTGCCATCAGGCCAGCGCCTGGCCGAAATCCACAATGTCTATTCGACGGCTCTGCAGGTGATGAGCTCGGCGCTGGTCAGCCCGTTCAAGGAAGAGGCCTGGACCCCGGCCTTCAAGGACCTCCTGGCACATCTCTGCAACTATCCCGATTTCGGGCGGCTGGAACTCGACATTGCGCAGATGCAGCTCGAGGTGCAGGCCGCAACCGAGGACTGGTACGCCAAGGCAGCGGGGCTTTAGCCCTAGGCCGCGATCAGCTCGGCGGCTGCGGGTTCGATGGGCAGGGTGATGGCGACCGTCGTGCCCAAGGCAGGGCTGGAATCGATGGCCATGCGCCCGCCGCTGAGTTCGGCAATGGCGCGCGCAATCGATATGCCGAGGCCCGGACCGGCGCCTTCACGCGTGAAGGTGGCGTCACCGAGTGCGAAGGGCTGGCTGAGGCTGGCAAGGCGCTCTTCATTCATGCCGATGCCGGTATCGGTGACTTCGATGACGACACCATCCTCGGCAGCAAAGCCCGCCAGCGTCACCTGGCCGCCGGCCTGAGTGAAGCGCATGGCATTGTCCACGATATTTCCGGCCATGCGCACCAGCGCCAGCCTGTCGCCGCGCAGCACCGCGCCGGTCGGCTTGCCGGTCCTGAGGCGGATTCCGGCGCGCTGGGCCTGGCCCTGGAAGCGCTGCGCCACGGCGCCGAGCACTTCATCGAGCAGGACCGGGTCCTGGCGCAGCGCCTTGCTGCCGTTCTCAAGCTCTGCCAGATCGAGGATCGTCGCGAAGGACGAGAGCAGATGCTCGCCCGATTTCTTGATGGTCTCGATGTATTCGGCGTAGCGCGCGTCGCCCAGCGGCCCATAGGTCTGGTGCTGCATCAATTCGGCAAAGCCGATGATGTGGTTGAGCGGCGTGCGGATATCGTGGCTGAGATGGGCGAGGAAATTGGTCTTGGCGCGGCTGGCGGCCTCGGCTTTGAGTTTTTCCTCGTGATAGCGCCGGGCCAGCTGGCGCTGCTCGTTGCGGATCGAATGCAGCAGGGCGTCGGTGCGGCGGGTCTCGGTAATGTCGGAGACGAGTGTCATGAAGGCCCCGTCGCCCAGCGGCCGCTCGTCGATCTGCAGTACCGTCCCGTCTTCGCAGTGGAGTTCGAGCAGGCGCATATTGTGATCTTCGCGCACCATCTTCATGTAGCCGCCGGAGATGAGCCGGCTGACGGCCTGATGATAGCTGAGCTTCATATCGCTCAGATCCAGGCGGCGGCGATATTGTTCATTGCAGACAATGAGTTGGCCATTGCCGGTCCAGCAGGCGAGGCCCATCGGGATAGCGGCCGCGAGCTGGCTGTAGCTGTCGCGCTGCTGGGAATCCGGCATGCTTCCGCGTCGGCGGCGCGAGGAGCCGAGGGTGAGCAGGCCCGCCAAAGCGAAGGCTGCGGCGCCACGCCCGGCAATGTCGGCGAGGGCGGCGCGCGGTGCCGCTGAAATGGTGAGGTCACCATGGGCGCCGGCAGGAAAGGTCAACGCCAGCGGCGCGTAGTGGCTGTTGTCGGTGCCCGAAAGGCTGGCCTGGGCGACATCGCCGAGCAGGATTGCCGAGGAAATGAGGGCTTCTGATGCCTGGTCCGGGCTGCGCGAGGAAAGCTCGGATGCCAGACTTTTGCCAATAATTGCAAGGTCTTGGCGAATTCCGGTGAAGGTGTGGGCCACGTCATAGGCGACAAACAGGGTGGCCGAAAGGAAGGCGGTGGCCGCGATGACGGCGGATGTGCGCGTGAAGCGCCAGGTGGCGTCTGAAGATTTCGTCCGGTTTTCGTTCTTCCCTAGGCCGACGCGGAATCCGAGTGCGCCGGCGCCGGAAACCTCCGACGACCGCATGAAATTCTCCATTCTTGTAAAGACTTAGCCCCGAGCCGAACCGCTCTTAACAAGGTATGAATCAGGTCGCCCCTGATTGTCCAGAGCGCCTTTCAGGCGCAAATCCATCGAATGGGAAAAAGCAGAGTCGGCAGAATCACTTAGGGGGAAGAAAAAATTCTTCCAAAATGCTGACACCGGGCCCCGGCAGGCCACCCGCAATTGGTTGGCAGACTGTCAACGTCAGGCGTCACCTGGTGAAAAAGGGGGGCCGCCTGGTGCCCCCCCAATTTTTGGTCCTCAACCAGCCAGGATGCGGTCGAGGATTTCGCCCACATTGCGGCTCAGGGTGTGCTGCTCCTTGAGGGCCTTGAGCGCCTCGATACCGGCATCGCGACGGCTCGCTTCCAGCGTGGGCAGGATGCGGAAGCCGGTGAGGATGCGCGAGGCGACCTGCGGGTTGACCTTGTCGATACCAGCCACCGCCTCGGTGATGAAGCGATAGCCCAGCCCATCGGCGCGGGTGAACTGCACCGGGTTGGACATGACGAAACTGCCCAGCAGCGAGCGCAGGCGATTGGGGTTGGTCTTGGGAAAGTCGGGCGCGGTGAGCGTCGCGCGCATGCGCTCGATCACCCCGGCATCCGGTGCCTGCGCCGAAGCCGTCAGCCACTTGTCGAAGACCAGCGGGTCGCCGGCAAATCTTGTGCGGAAATCGCCGAGGAGGGCAGGGGCGCTCTCGGTCCAGTTGCGCGCCGAAATGGCCATGGCGGCATAGCGGTCGGTCATGTTGGTGGCAGTGTCGTACTGGCGGCTGGCGAGGCCTGCCCCGGTATCGGTGCCCGCGACCAGCAGCGAAAGCAGGCCATTGCGCAGCGAGCGCCGCCCGGCCTGTCCGGCATCCGGGCTATAGGGCGCGTCCACGGCGAGGCTGTCATAGAGCGCGACGAGCTTGTCTCCCACCGGACCCACCAGCGCCTTGATGAGGTCGCTCCGCGCCTTCGAGATGGCGTCGGGGTCGACATCCTTGCCGATATGGCGGCCGACGACGGTCTCGGCTGGAATTTCGATCGCCTGGGCCTTGAAGGCGTCGTCGAGATCGGGATTTTCCAGCGTGTCGACCAGCGCCTGGCGCAGGGCATCCACTTCGCCGTCGGTCCAGCGCGTGCCCTGGGCCGCGTTAGCGATCAGCGTCGTGGAGGCCGTCTGCAGGGCATCCCAGCGATTGAATGGATCGCTGTCATGGCGGGCCAAGAACAGCAGGTCGTTCTGCCCGAGATTGGACGTGACCCTGACCGGGGCCGAGAAGCCGCGGAACAGCGACGGCACCGGCTTGTTGGCGACGCCGGTAAAGGTCAGCGTGACGCTGTCGCTGTCGAGGAGGATCAGGTCGCCGTCGACCGTGCCGCCCGACACGCCGTTCCAGCCCATCGGGCTGCCATTGGGGCCGATGAGGCCGAAGCGCACAGGGATCAGCAGCGGCTTCTTTGTCGGCTCGCCCGGGGTCGGATCGACCTTCTGGGTGAGGGTCAGCGTGTAGGTCTGGGTGGCCGCGTCGTAGCTGTCGGACACACCGACCTGCGGCGTGCCGGCCTGCAGATACCAGGTGGCAAACTGGCTGAGGTCGCGGCCGCTGGCATCCTCGAACACCTTGATGAAGGCTTCGATCGTGGTCGCGTCGCCATCATGGCGTTCGAAATAGAGGTCCATGGCCTTGCGGAAGCCGGCTTCGCCCAGCAGAGTCGCCAGCATGCGCACGATTTCGGCGCCCTTCTCGTAGACCGTGGTCGTGTAGAAGTTGTTGATCTCGCGGAAGCTGTCCGGGCGCGGCGGATGGGCCAGCGGACCGCCATCCTCGGGGAACTGCGATGTGCGCAGGTTCTGCACGTCATGGATGCGCTGCACCGGGCGGCTGCGCTCGTCCGAGGTGAACTCCTGGTCGCGGAAGACGGTCAGGCCTTCCTTGAGGCAGAGCTGGAACCAGTCGCGGCAGGTGATGCGGTTGCCGGTCCAGTTGTGGAAATATTCGTGGGCAATGACCCGCTCGATGCCGTGGTAGTTGGCGTCGGTCGCCGTCTCGGGCTTGGCGAAGACCAGCCGGTCATTGAAGATGTTGAGACCCTTGTTTTCCATCGCCCCGAAATTGAAATCGCTGACGGCGACAATGTTGAACACGTCGAGGTCATATTCGCGGCCGAAGCGGCGTTCGTCCCAGGCCATGGAGCGCTTGAGGCTGTCCATGGCGTAGAAGCATTCGCTTTCCTTGCCATGGGTGCAGTAGATGCCCAACGATACCTGGCGGCCGCTCATCGTAGTGAAGCTGTCGGTGATCGAGCTGAGATCGCCCGCGACCAGCGCGAAGAGATAGGCGGGCTTGAGGAACGGATCTTCCCACACGGCATAGTGTATGCCATCGCCCAGGTCGCCCTGATCGATGAGATTGCCATTGGCGAGCAGAACCGGCGCGAGGTCACGCGGCGCGCTCATCCGCACCTTGAACGGCGCAAGTACGTCGGGGCGGTCAAGATAATAGGTGATGCGGCGGAACCCCTGGGGCTCGCACTGGGTGCACCAGGTGCCGCTCGAGCGGTAGAGGCCCATGAGCTTGGTATTGGCCGCCGGATTGAGCGTCACTTCGGTTTCGAGCACGAAGCGACGATTTGGCGGCTCGACCAGGGTCAGCGAATTGGCGTCGCTGGCATAGGCCGACAGGATCAGCGGCGCGCCATCGACGGCGATGGAATCGAGCTTGAGTTCGTCGCCATCGAGCACCAGCGGCGTGCCCGGCGCGGTGCCTTCGCGCGGTTCGATGGTGAGCTGGGCCCGGACGCGGGTGCTCTCCTCGAGGATCTTGAAGTCCAGCTCTACTGACACGATCCGGTACGGGGTCGGGGCATAATCTTTGAGGTAGACAGTCAATTCGGTGTCGGTACGCATGCCGCCGTCCAGTCGTTTCGGTCCGCACAATATGTGCCGGACATTGGTTTTTGCCAGGGCGCCGTTCCTAAGTGAACTGTGCCCCTATTTTTGTCACCACCGGCTTGACCGGGTGGTCCAGTTGCCAACTCGCCATTGCATGGTTTGCCCGGTCAAGCCGGGCAATGACTGATGACCGGGGGAGATGAGGAAATTTGCTTATGGGTGAACAAATAACGCACCAATCTATCCCGGCTGTGTCTGTCTGGTGACAGTCGACTCGTCGCTCTCGTGTAACCTATGCGGCTCTCGGCTGCATAGCATGTCTCTTGCCGTCACTGTGACGGCTTCGGGAGGAGGCTCTATGAAGCTGCCTGCGCGATGCTCCTCTGCGCCCAAGACGGTCGGCACGAGCATTGGTTCCATATTTTCCGCACGGCTCCGCCCTGCGGCCAGAAAAGCCATCATTCCGCCGAGAGGGTGGGTGAATGGTCTTGGCCCGCAAGCCTGCCGTTGTCTGACTGAGCAAGGGTGCTAGCAATGTTGCGCTGGTTTGAAACACGCCTCGATCCCTATCCCAAGAGCGATCCGGTCGAGCCGCCCAAGGGTCTTCTGGAATTCTGCCTCCATTACAGCGACGGTGCCAAGAAATGGCTGGCGCTGATGGCCGTTGCCGCGGCTCTTGTGGCCACCGGCGAAATCATCGTCTTCGGCTTTATCGGGGATGTCGTGAACTGGCTGGCTGCCGCCGACCCGGATACGTTCCTCGAGAATGACGGCTGGAAGCTGGCCCTGATGGGCGCGATGATCGTCTTCATCGTGCCCGGCATCGCATTGATCTCGACGCTGACCATGCACCAGACGCTCCTGGGCAATTTCCCCCAGCGCATCCGCTGGATGGCGCATCGCTACCTGATCCGGCAGTCGATGACCTACTTCCAGGACGAGTTCGCCGGTCGCATCGGCGCCAAGCTGATGCAGACCTCGCTCGCCGTGCGCGAAGTGGTCATGAAGCTGCTCGACATGCTGGTCTATGTAACCGTGTATTTCACCGGCGCGGTGATCCTGGCGGCCTCGGCGGACTGGCGGCTGGCCATACCTTTCCTCGTCTGGCTGGCCGCCTATGTGGCGATGATGTTCTACTTCATCCCGCGCATGGGCAGGATTTCCCAGGCGCAGGCTGATGCGCGCTCGATGATGACGGGCCGCATCGTCGACAGCTACACCAATATCGCCACGGTCAAGCTGTTCAGTCATTCCAATCGCGAAGAGACCTATGCCAAGGAGGCCATGGATGGCTTCCTCGACACGGTCTACCGGCAGATGCGCCTGTTCACCGTGCTCAACATGCTGGTGCTCTGGTCCAATGCGCTGCTGCTGTTCGCGGTCGGCGCCATGGGCATCTGGCTGTGGATGGACGGGGCCATGACCCCCGGCACGCTCGCCGTGTCGCTGGGGCTCGTCATGCGTTTCCAGGGCATGAGCCAGTGGGTCATGTGGGAAATGTCGTCGCTGTTCGAGAATATCGGCACGGTCAAGGATGGCATCAACTCCATCTCGCTGCCGCGTGTCGTCTCCGACAAGCCAGACGCCGAGACGCTTCCAGCGGTCAATGGGGACATCAAGTTCGAAAAAATCTCGTTCCACTACGGCAAGAAGTCCGGCGTGATCGAGGACCTCGACCTGCATATCCGCCCTGGCGAAAAGATCGGCCTTGTCGGCCGGTCCGGCGCAGGCAAGTCGACCATCGTCAACCTGCTGCTGCGCTTCTATGACCGCGCCGATGGCCGCATCCTGATCGACGGGCATGACATTGCCCATGTCACGCAGGATAGCCTGCGCGCCAATATCGGCGTGGTGACCCAGGATACGTCGCTGCTGCATCGCTCGGTACGCGAGAACATCCTCTATGGTCGCCCCGACGCGACCGAGGAAATGATGCGCGCCGCCGCCGAACAGGCCGAGGCGTCCGACTTTATCGAGACCCTCACCGACCCGCAGGGCCGCAAGGGCTACGACGCCCATGTGGGCGAGCGGGGCGTGAAGCTCTCTGGCGGGCAGCGCCAGCGTATCGCCATCGCCCGGGTGCTGCTCAAGAACGCGCCGATTCTGGTGCTGGACGAAGCGACCTCGGCGCTGGACTCAGAAGTGGAAGCGGCCATCCAGGGGCAGTTGCAGATGCTCATGCAGGGCAAGACGGTGATCGCCATCGCCCACCGTCTCTCGACCATCGCCATGATGGACCGGCTTGTCGTGCTCGATAAGGGCCGCATCGTCGAGCAGGGCAGCCACGCCCAACTCGTCGACAGCGGTGGCATCTACAGCCAGCTCTGGGCCCGCCAGTCCGGCGGCTTCCTCGATCTCGACGAGCCTGAAGAGGCGGCGCAGTAGTCTTGCTTCCCCTCTTCCATTGCGGAAGAGGGGAGTGGTGGGCGGGAGGGCAAGAGTCACCCCACCCTCATTCCCTCCCCCTCAAGGGGAGGGATGCACAGGGTCGACCTTCAGTGGCACTGTCGCCGCTGTTCATCGTCTCCCTCCCCTTGAGGGGGAGGGACCAAGGGTGGGGTGAAGCCAAGGGCTCGATCTCGCCGTGAGACTTAACAACCAGAGGAGTACCCAAATGGGTGACATCATCATGATCCGACGTAATCGCCATCCCGCTGTGGGCCTGACCGCCATCACGCAAGCCAAATCGGATCGATACCGAACCTGATCGCACACTGACTGCGTCAGGCGCGGCTCAAACAAGAGCAGAACAAATGTTCAACCGCGTCGTAGACTTCTTCGACAATCTCTATTCGCCCATCGCCCTGGCTGAGAACCGCCAGCCGCCCATGGGCCTTCGGCCCTTCGTGGGCTATTTCGTCGGCCAGTTCCGGCTGGCATTCATCCTTCGCATCGTCCTTGTTGCCATCGGTTCCGTCGCCGATGCGCTGATGCCCGTCTTCGTCGGGCTCATCGTGGGCATGCTGGCCACCACCAACCCCGGTGAAATCTTCGACCTGCACACCCAGACACTGCTCTGGATGGTGTTCGTGGTCGTGCTGGTGCGTCCGCTCGCCTTCCTCCTGGACACGCTGATCCGCAACCACGGCATCGTGCCCAACCTCGTCGACCTGATCCGCTGGCAGAGCCACTGGCATGTCATCCGGCAGAGCTGGACCTTCTTCCAGAACGATTTTGCCGGGCGCATCGCCAACAAGATTATCCAGGCCGGTGAAGCCATCGAGATCGGGGTGAACCTGACCATCGACGCGGCCTGGTATGCGCTGGTCTTCGTGGTTGTCGCCATCGTGGTGCTGGCCCAGCTCGATCCGGTCCTGCTGGTGCCGATCGGGGTGTGGCTTTTGCTCTACGCAATCCTCTTCACCATCACCATGCCGCTGATCGCGCGCTATTCCGAGACGCTCTCGGAAGCCAAGTCGGTGATGACGGGCCGGATCGTCGACAGCTACACCAATATCCAGACGCTCAAGACTTTTGCGACCGGAGGGCATGAGGACAAGTATGTGTCCGACAGCGTGATGGAACACGCGGTCGAGTTCCGCAAGCTGATGCGGGTCTTCACCTACATGTGGTCTATCCTGTTCATGCTCAATGCGGGCCTGGTGGTCTCGGTCACCTGGCTGGCGCTGACCGGCTGGAACAATGGCACGCTGAGTGCGGCGGCCGTGGCCACGGCCATTCCCTTCGCGCTGCAGATCATGAACATGAGCGGCTGGATCCTCGAAATCGGCTCCAACATCTTCCGCCAGGTCGGCACGACCAGGGACTCGATGGACACCATCGCCCAGCCCCTGACCATGCTGGACGCGCCGGAGGCCAAGGCGCTGGAGGTCAAGGCCGGCGGGCTCGACTATGACAAGGTCCACTTCAACTACTGGCGCGGCAAGGAAGGCTCGATCATCGACGACTTCAGCCTCTCCATCGCGCCGGGCGAGAAGATCGGCCTTGTCGGTCGGTCGGGCTCGGGCAAGTCGACGCTGGTGAACCTGGCTTTGCGCATGTTCGACGTGCAGGAAGGGTCCATACGTATCGATGGGCATGACGTCCGCTCGGTCACCCAGGAAAGCCTCCGGGCCGCCATTGGCCTGGTTAGCCAGGATACATCGCTGCTGCATCGCTCGGTGCGGGAGAACCTCAAATATGGCCGTCATGAAGCGACGGACGAGGAGATGATCCGGGCGGCCGAACAGGCCAATGTGCATGATGTCATCATGGGCCTGGCCGATCCGCAGGGCCGCAGGGGCTACGATGCCCATGTCGGCGAGCGGGGTGTGAAGCTTTCGGGTGGGCAGCGCCAGCGCGTTGCCATTGCCCGGGTGCTGCTCAAGAACGCGCCCATCCTGGTGCTCGACGAAGCCACCTCGGCGCTCGACAGCGAGGTGGAGGCAGCGATCCAGGAGCAGTTGACCCAGCTGATGGCGGGCAAGACCGTGATTGCCATTGCACACCGGCTCTCCACCATCGCGGCCATGGACCGGCTGGTGGTGCTGGAAAAGGGCCGGATCGTGGAAGAGGGCACCCACGCCCAGCTGCTGGCCTCGGGCGGGCACTATGCCATGCTCTGGGAGCGGCAGTCGGGAGGTTTCCTTGACTTGGAGGCGTCCCATTAGGGCAAATCGCCCCGGTGGGGCGATTTGAGCCGACAAGGCCATGAGAGCCATGCTCGAATGGCGGGGCGTCCTGAAAGGCCATGAGGGCTATGCCCGAGCGGCGAACGAGCGAACACGATGGGGCGGGCGAAAGTCCGCCCCTTTTCGCTCAGCCGGCGGCGCGGCCTTCGAGACGGCGCATGCCGCGCTCGCGCTTCAGGTACTCCGTCACCTGCTGGGATGTCATGGGCCGGCCGAAGAGATAGCCCTGCATCACCGAGCCCCCCAGGGAGACCAGCGCCCGCAACTGTTCTTCCGTCTCGATGCCTTCGAAGACGCAGGAAATGCCGAGGTTCCGGCACAGGTCGATCATGGTCTTGACGATGGCGCGGCTGGCCGGGTCGTTGGTAACTTCGGCCACGAAGCTGCGATCGATCTTGATGCGGTGCAGGGGGAGCTTCTGCACATGCGTGAGGCTCGAATGGCCGGTACCGAAATCGTCCAGCGCAATGCGGGAGCCCAGGCCCAGCAGGACCAGCAGCGACTGATTGGCCTGCTTGAGATCGCGCAGGACGGCCGTTTCGGTGATTTCGAAGTCGATACGGCAGGGCGACTTGCTGCGGCCGAACATGGCCACGATCTGCTCGATGGCTGAAGTCGAGCCGATGTCATTGGCCGACAGGTTGACCGACAGGCGAATGCTGCGCGGCAGGTCCTCGCTGGCAGCGATGGCCTTGCGCAGCACGGCCTGGGTCACGCGGCTGATCTGCCCGGTACGCTCGGCCATGGGAATGAAGTCCACCGGCGACACCTCGCCCAGGACCGGACTGCGCCAGCGCGCCAAGGCCTCGAATCCCGTGGTTTCGCCCAGCGACACGTCATATTGCGGCTGTAGGAGGATGTAGATTTCCTCGTCGAGATCGGCCGTGTGCAGCAGGTCTTCCATGTACCGCGTCTTGCGCAGCTCCTGCAGATGCGTTTCGGAGAACAGCACGCAGCCGCCGCGCTTTTCGCGCTTGGCAACCCATGTGGCATAGTCGGCGTGGTCGAAAAGCGTCTCGGCCGTGTCGTCGGGCCGGGACGCCGCCAGGCCCACCGAGGCGGTGATGCGGACGACACCCAGAGGCATGTCGAAGCTCTGCTTGAACGTGTCGGCAATGACCTTGCCGCAGGCCAGCAAGGTGGCCTCGTCGCCTTCCTCGTCAATGATCAGGGCAAAATTGTCGCCGTCGAGCCGGGCGAGAACGGTGCTCGACCGCTTGATCTGGGTGTAGCGGCGCGCCACTTCCTTGAGCACGAGGTCGCCAGTGATCTGGCCATAGATCTCGTTCACCGACCTGAAATTGTCGATGTCGATGCGCGCCACCATGATCGATCGGCCGCGGGCTTGGGCCTCTGCCAGCAACTGGTTCAGGGTGCGCTCGAAGCTGCGGCGATTGGGAATGCCCGTCAGGCTGTCGATGCTGGCCAGCCGGTGGTTTTCCTCGAGCAGCCGCTGGGTTTCGGCGTGGCGATCCAGCATCTCGACCCGGGACGCGACGAGGTCGGCGAAATCGCGGTTGTTCCCAAGCAGGATGATGAGGAGGACGGCGACAGCCAGCGCCATGTTGATCGCCATGGCGATCAGCGTCCCTTGCCCGGAGGCGAAGAAGAACACCGTGAACGGCACCAGCACGCACATGCCGACGGCCAATGCTGCTGCCCGGACATGCATGAGACAGAACATGCAGCCAATGGTGGTGATGCCCATGTAGAAGGCGACCTGGGACTGGAGATAGGCATCGCCGAACGGGAAGAGTGCGAAGCTCCAGGCGGTGAAGCCGAGCGCAAGGGCTGCGCCAACCCAGATCATGGCCCGCAGATTCGCTCGTGCCTGTGCCACACTGGGCTCCCGGTGCCGGGCAAACCACCAGACGATGGTCCTGAGGACGCTCAGCGTCACCAGCACGACCGGGACGTAGACTGTCAGCTCGATGGGTGCGGCGCCGTAGTGGGTCCAGGCCAGGATCAGCGAGTTGGAGACCAACATCGCATACATCAGAGGAACCTGGCGGCTAAGGGCACGCCACTGTGCCAACGCGAGTTCAGGTGCGTTGGGTGGCTCGGAGAATATCCCAGTAATGCGCCGCAAGACGGACATAGATCAGACCCCTCGTCTGACAAACCTATAGCGGCAAGTCCTAATTTAATGGAAAAACGTTCTTGGAAATATTGTCGTTCTGCCGACAGTTGAGCCGCGCCTTACTGTTGACCGATCCGCCGCGCGGACGGGAATGCGCTGGTTGTAACGTTGCATTGATATCGATTGCGGAGGCTGGTATTGGCCAGTTCGTGTCGGCTGTGGCCGACCCCGGAGGAGTGATTTATGGCCATCGTTGCCCGCAATTCCGCCCTTGATCTGGGCGGCCAGTTTTCCCTGTCGGCGCCGTCGCGGAACATCGCCACGACCATGACCCTCCCGGGAGACGTCCACCATGCTCTTCTGGCCGAAAAGCTGATCCCCGACCCCTATTTCGGCGAAAACGAAAAGGTGGTGATGTGGGTCAACGAGACCGCCTGGTCCGTGGAGCGCCGCTTTGACGCCTCGGCATCTGACATCGACGGCTATCTCACGCTGACCCTGGCGGAGGTCGATTGCATCGCCACCATCTGCCTCAATGGCGATGTCGTGGCCCGCACCGACAACAGCTTTGTGCGCAATGACATCGACGTTACGGGCAGGGTGCGCGAGGGCGAGAACACGCTCCGCATCGATTTCGACATTGCGCCCGATGTCGCCAAGGCCCGGGCCGACGCGCATCCGTTCCCGATCCCCTTCACCTACAACTACCAGACCAACGGGTTGAAGGGCATCCACATGAACTTCATCCGCAAGGCAGCCTGCCATGCCGGCTGGGACTGGGGCATCTGCCTCATGCCCATCGGCGTCTATGGCACGATGAGCCTCAGGAAATCGCGTCTCGCCCGTCAGGAGAGCGTCCAGGTCGATCAGGTCCATGGTGAGACTTCGGTCGAACTCTCGATAAAGACTCGGCTTTTCGCCTTTGCTCATGGCGAGGTTGAACTCGAACACACGATCGACGGCCAGGTCGTCACGGACAAGGTCGCGGTGCAGAAGGGTGAAAACGTCTTCACCCACAATATCACCATCCGCGATCCGAAAATCTGGTGGCCGTCAGGGCAGGGCGCCCAGCCGCTCTACGATCTCGTGACCAATCTCGAAGGCGAAGTGACCACCCGCAAGATCGGCCTGCGCGATCTGCAGTGGGTTATCGAGAAGGACGAGATCGACCACAGCTTCAAGTGCCGCATCAATGGCCGCGACATAACCATGATGGGCGCCAACTGGATTCCGGCCGACGCCATTCCGGGCCGCGCCACGCCGGCGGTGGTCCGCGACCTGCTGGAAAGTGCCAAGGCCGCCAACATGAACATGCTCCGCGTCTGGGGCGGCGGCCAGTATGAACCGGACTGGTTCTACGATCTGTGCGACGAGCTCGGCATCCTCATCTGGCACGATTTCATGTTCTCCTGCATGAGCTATCCGTCGGACCGGAAATTCCTGGCCTCAGTCGAGACCGAAATCACCCAGCAGGTGCGCCGCCTGTCGCATCATGCCTGCATCGCCCTCTGGTGCGGCGACAACGAAGTCATCGGTTCGCTGGGCTGGTACCCGGAAACCAAGGCCGATCCGGGCCGCTATCTGGCCAATTATGACCGCCTCAATTCACTGCTGCACCGCATAGTCGAGGATGAAGACCCGGTTCGCCGCTTCTGGCCGTCCTCGCCCTCGCTCGGCTATCTCGATTTCTCCGACGGGTGGCATTCCGACACGCGCGGCGACCTGCACTATTGGGATGTCTGGCACTCGGCCAAGAGCTTTGATGCCTATCGCAGCATCAATCCGCGCTTTGCTTCCGAATTCGGCTTCCAGTCCTTCACCTCGATGAATGTCATCGAGACCTTTGCCGAGGAAAAGGACCGCAATCCGTCCTCGCCGGTCATGGAAAACCACCAGCGCAACAATGGCGGCAATGCGCGCATCATCGAGACGATGAACCGCTATTTCCGCTTCCCGCGCGACTTTGACCAGATGGTGTTTCTGAGCCAGATCCAGCAGGGCCTCGCCATCAAGACTGCCATCGAATACTGGCGCTCCACCAAGCCGCGCTGCATGGGCACGCTCTACTGGCAGATCAACGACATCTGGCCGGTTGCCTCCTGGTCGAGCCTCGACTACGGCGGGCAGTGGAAGCTGATGCACTACATGGCACGCCGCTTCTACAATCTGGTCAACGTCGTCGCCGTGCCGAACAAGGACAATACCGAGATCGCGCTGCGCGCCATCAACGACACTGGCCGCCCCGTCTCGGTGGCGCTTGAAGTTCTGGCGGTGAAGGTGACGGGCGAAACCCGGGCCCTGTTCTCGGGCAATAGCGCTGTCGGCGCCGACGCTGCCATCACCGTCAACACGGTTGCCATGAGTGGTCTGGCCGAGGACGAATTCCTCTACTTCATCTGGAAGGATGCGCAGGGCAGGGTTCTGGGCGCCAACGACTATTTCCCCAAGCCCTACAAGGCCTACGAACTGGTCGGCGCCACAGTCTCGGCAACTTGGGCCGACCGCGACGGCGCGCCAGTGTTGACGCTGGAAAGCGACAACCCGGCCTTCTTCGCCACCGCAACAGTCGATGCCCCGGGCTATTTCAGCGACAACGCCATCACCCTCCTGCCCGGCAAGCCGGTGGAGCTGGTGTTCATTCCACGGCATGGCGCGCCGGTGACGTCGGCGGATTTGGTGGGGCTCGCTCAAGGTGAGGCACCTGGCAGAGACGTTTTGATCCCTGTTCCTCTCCCCATTGGGGAGAGGGTGGATCGGCCGAAGGCCGAGACGGGTGAGGGGGTGCCACGGTGGCCCCTGAGCTTGTCTCCGCCATCCCCCTCATCCGGCGCTGCGCGCCACCTTCTCCCCGATGGGGAGAAGAACAGGGGGCCGGTGATCGGTAAGGTGCCGAGCAAACCGAAGGCCCCCTCACCCGGCCTTCGGCCGACCTCTCCCCCCAGAGGGAGAGGTGCCGCTTCGCGGCCGCCCGCTCTTCACCTCTCCCTCTGGGGGAGAGGTCGACGGCGCAGCCGGCGGGTGAGGGGGCCTTTGTGCCGGCCCTTTTTCTCCATACCAGAACTGTTGACTCGCCCCCCTCCCCTCCGTCATCGGTGAACCACCGCTTCTCCCTGCGGCCGGAACCGTCCATGTCTGCCGTCTCCCCCATCGAAAGTCGGGCCAATCTGGGCATCATGCTCGTGCTGGCTTCGCAACTGGTGCTGCTCATTCTCGACATTTCCGCCAAGTGGCTCTCGGTCGAAGGCCTGCCGACGACGGAAATTGTCTTCGTGCGCTATGGCATGCATCTGGTGCTTCTGCTGCTGCTCTTCCTGCCGGTCAGCGGCAAGGACCTTTTCCGGTCCAACAACCTCAAGCTCGAGATCCTGCGTGGCGCCTGCCTCCTGGTCACGACCGGGCTCAACTTCCTCGCCATGAAATTCTTGCCGCTGACCGTGACCAGCGCCATCCAGTTCACCTCGCCGCTGATGATCTGCGCCATGTCCGGCCCGCTCCTGGGTGAAAAGGTCGGCTGGCGACGCTGGCTGGCTATCGGTGTCGGCTTCTGCGGCATCCTGGTCATCGTCCGGCCGGGCACCGAGGCCTTCCAGCCGGCGGCGCTGCTGAGCCTCGGCTGCGCCTTTTTCCTCGCGCTATTCTCGATCCTGACGCGCAAACTGGCGGGCGTCGACACGGCCCAGACCCAGCAATTTTATGCCGGCGCCACGCCCGTCATCCTGCTGCTGCCCATCGCCTTCACCGACTGGACCTGGCCAAGCCTGCCCATTTCATGGGTCGCCTTCTTCGTCATGGGCGCCGCGGGTCTGGGCGGGCACTACCTCAATTCCGTGGCGCACCGTTTCGCATCACCCGCGACCCTGGCCCCCTTCAGTTACCTCAGCCTCATCTACCTCTCGATCGCCAGCTGGCTGATCTTCAACCAGCCGCCGGACCAGTGGTTCATCCTCGGCGTCTGCATCATCGTCGCCAGCGGCCTCTACATCTGGCTGCGCGAACGCATGCTGGCGAAGGCGAACACTGCAGTGGAAGTGATCGAGCGTTAGCCCCCGTCCACTTCTTCCAGCGGCCGGGTCTTGGCCGCGTCGCCATGGGTGATGAGCCGGGCGCTGCGCTGGCCGGTGAGGTAGATCCAGAGCCAGCTCATGGTGATGAAGATGCGGGTGCGGGTTTCGACCAGGAAGTAGATATGGGCGAGGCCCCAGACCCACCAGGCAAACCACCCCTTGAGCTTGATCCAGCCGAAGTCGATGACGGCCGAGCTCTTGCCGATGGTGGCGAGGTCCCCGTCATGCTTGTAGACGAAGGGCAGTTGCGTTGTGTCGCCGGCGAGGCGCCGCTGGATGGCCCTCGCGACATGGCGGCCCATCTGCTTGGCTGCTGGCGCCACGCCGGGTACCGGCTTGCCATTCTCGCGCGTGGCGCTGGCCACGTCGCCGATGATGAACACGTCTGGCAGGCCGGGCGCAGTCAGGTCCGGCTCGACCTTGATCCGGCCGACGCGGTCGCCCTCCATGCCCAGCCACCTGGCCACCGGTGAGGCGGCCACACCGGCCGCCCAGATGATGGTGCGGGTTTCGAGGCGCTTTTCGCCATAGGTGACGCCATCCCCATCCACGGCGGTCACCGCCTGGTCCAGTTCCACATCCACGCCCATGCGTCTGAGGGCTTCGAGCGTATAGGCCGACAGCTCCGGATCGAAATTGGGCAACACGCGCGCGCCGCCTTCGATCAGCACCACGCGCAGGTCCTCGGGAGAAAGCGTGTTGAACTGGCCGCGAATGCTGGCATGGCCCAGTTCCACAATGGCCCCGGCCATTTCCACCCCTGTTGGCCCGGCACCAATGATCGCGAAGGTCAGAAGAGCCTTCCTGCGCTCGGTGTCAGTCTCGCGCTCGGCGGCCTCCAGCGCCAGCAGCAACTTGCGGCGAATGGCGGTGGCGTCCTCGACCGTCTTGAGGCCGGGGGCGAATTCTTCCCATTCGTCATGCCCGAAATAGGCGTGCTGGGCGCCGGTCGCGAGAATAAGGGTGTCGTAGGCCTGCCGCTCGCCATCTTCGAGGATGACCGCCTTGCTGGCAGTGTCGACCCCGACGACCGTGCCCATCAGTACGCGCGCATTGCCCTGTCTGCGCAGCAGGTGCCGGATCGGCCAGGCGACCTCCGAGGGCGAGAGGGCGGCCGTGGCAACCTGATAGAGCAGGGGCTGGAACAGGTGATGGTTGCGGCGGTCGATCAGGGTGATCTCGACATCATCGCCGGCCATCGCCTTGGCGGCGGCGAGGCCTCCGAAGCCACCTCCGACGACGACGACGCGGTGCTTGTCCAATGCCATGAGCGGTCTCCTTTCGGGCGACCGCCATTCTGGTGTCAGCCAGAAGTGCGCTGCCGCCATTGCGTTACATAGGCATCAAAGCCGGGCACGAGCAGGGGAGACAATGCATGGCTGTCAGCCGTTTGGGCAAGAGAGCCGCCAAACAGCAGGCTGGCGCCGAGACTGGTCCCGGTCGCATCGCCCGAGGCATAGACGGGCACGCCTGTGAGCGCCGCCAATGCCTCGCCGAACAGCCGATTGCGGGCAAGCGGGCCTTCGAGCGTGATGCTGCGACCGAGGCCGCAAAGGTCGAGACAGGCTCGCGCCACCAGCGCCAGGTAGAGCGAGGCGGCGGCGGTGCGCTGGCCGGCAGTGAGGCTTTCCGGCGCCACGGTCCAGCGGCCCTTCTGCTTACCGAAGGGACCGACACCAGGCGCGAAACTGGGCAGGGCCTGCACATCCTTCCCGATGACAAAGGCGATGTCTTCCGAACTCGGCTCGGTGATGTGGGGCACCAGCATGTCGAATTCGCGCCCGCCCATGAAGCGCGCCGTGGGCACCGGGCGGCCAAAGGCGTCGACATTGGCGAGGCTGTCCCGTGTCTGGTCGAGCGCCCCGGTATCGCCGCCCACCGTCATCAGGATCGACCAGGTTCCGGTCGAAACGATCGTGAAGGGTGCGTCCTTGCTATCAAGATGCGGCAGCAGCGACGCGTTGGAATCGTGAATGCCTGTCGTAACCGGCGTGGTCACGGGCAGGCCGGTTTCGGCGGCAATGGCGGGCAGCAGCGTCCCGATCACCGAGGCCGCCGGCCGCACCGGCGGGAACAGCTTGCGCCAGTCCTGGGCATCAACGAGGCTGGAGAAGTCACCCTTGTCCGGCGCCCAGAGATCGGTGTGACAGCCAAGCGACGTCACCTCGCCGGCCAGCACGCCGGTCAGGCGCCAGGCCCAGTATTGCGCATAGGCGACAATGGCCGTGACCTGCGCGAAGTCCTCCGGGAAGGCGCGCGACTGCCAGAAAACCTGGGCGCCCCAGTTGAGGCCCACTGGCAGGCGCGGCGAGAGGGTCTCGGCGAAGGGTGGGCGCACGCGGGCATAGGCCTCGTCGGCCGCGTCGGGCGCATCGCTTTCATAGTCGAGCACGGGCAGCACGAGGCCCTTGTCCGACAGCAGCGCCCCGGTGGCGCCATGAGTGGTGATGGAAATGCCATCCACGCCATGTTCGGCATGGATGTCGCGCAACGCCGCAGCAATGAAAGACCACAGCATCTCGACATCGGCGTGCGGATAGGGACCGTCGTGGCGCACTGTGTTCGTGGTCGAGCGCACGGCAAGCTGGTCGCCCGTCGCCCCGTCGATCAGCACTACCTTGGCATTGGTCTTGCCGATGTCGATGACGGCGATTTTACGGGGCGTCTGGGTCATGGTCGGGCTCGGTGCTGGAAGATCATGGGCGTTTAGCCCATTTTCCGGCACCGCGCCAGAACTGACATGTTAGCCTATTTGACCACCAGAACCGGCACTTCGGCATGGGCCAGGACTTCCGAGGCCTGGCTGCCGAGGAGGAGCCGGCCCAGTCCGCGCCGGCCATGCGAGCCCATCACGACGAGATTGGCGCCAACTTCCGTCGCGGCGCGCAGGATGCCCTCGGCGGCAGGACTGTTGGTGACATGCATGCCGCGGATGGTAATGCCGGCGGCCTGGGCAATCTCGGTTGCCTCGGCAAGAATCCCCTTGGCCGATTCAGCCTTGGCGGCATCGAGATCGGCAATGAGCGAGGTCGTGTCGACCATCATCATTTCCGAGCCCGGGGCAAGGATCACCGACGTTTCCGTGACCGTCACGGCCGTGATCCGGCTCCCGGTCTTGACGGCGAGCTCAAGGGCATAGCGCAGGGCCTTGGTGCTGAGTTCAGAGCCATCAATGGCGCAGATGATGTTTGAAAACATGGCGAACTCCTTTGACGCTTGAATTGGTTCCCACTCTGGAACAACGCGCGGCCCAGCGCTTTGATCCAGATCAGCCAGCTTGCATCTTTCGTCCGCTGGCTCCAGGTTTGGAAATGGCTTTCGATCCTGAGCGCCCAGACACCATGGCCCTTTCGCCCGACGCCTATGTTGCCCTGGCAATGCTGGGCGCGGTGGCAGGCGAATTGCTGTTGCCGCTCGCCTTGCTGCCCGATGCAGCGCCCATTGGGCCTCTGACCTTGCCCGGCCTTGCCCTTGCGGCTCTGGGCTTCGCGCTTGAAATTGCCGCGGCCCGGACACTGACGCAAGCGGGGGCTTCCACCCGGCCCAATGGCGCCGCTAGCGCACTTGTGACGTCGGGCATCTTCCGCCGCTCGCGCAATCCGTTCTATCTGGGAATACTGCTGGTCGTGGCGGGCATCATGCTCGCTTTCAGCCTCGATTGGGGCCTGCTGTTCATACCACTTCTGTGGCTGGCCCTTGACCGGCTGGTCATTCCGGTAGAGGAACGCCGCCTTGAGCGCGCCTTCGGGCAGGACTATCTCACCTACACGGCGTCCACCAGGCGCTGGCTATGACCCCCGGAGCAATACCGCCGTGACCGATGCAAGTGCCTTTCCCGTGACGATCGAGCGCGCCCGCCGTTTCTCGGTGGCGCCCATGATCGACTGGACGGATCGGCATTGCCGGACGCTGCATCGCCTGCTGACGCGCAATGCGCTGCTGTTCACCGAAATGATCACCACTGGCGCCATCGTGCATGGCGACGCCGAGCGCCACCTGGCTTTTGGCCAGCACGAAGGCCTCGTGGCCCTGCAACTTGGCGGGTCCGATCCGGCTGATCTCGCCAGCGCCATCCGCATTGCCGAGCCCTATGGCTATGCCGAATACAACCTCAATGTCGGCTGCCCCTCCGACCGGGTGCAGTCGGGTCGCTTCGGGGCCTGCCTCATGGCCGAGCCGGACCTGGTTGCCGACTGCGTCCGCGCCATGCGAGATGCCACCGACCGTCCGGTGACGGTCAAGTGCCGCATCGGCATAGATGATCAGGATACCGAGGAAAGCCTCGATCGTTTTGCCGATGCCATGGTCGCGGCCGGTGTCGATGCCCTCTATGTGCACGCGCGCAAGGCGTGGCTGCAGGGACTCTCCCCCAAGGAAAACCGTACCATTCCGCCGCTCGACTATCCGCGCGTGCATCGGCTGGCCAGGCGCCTCTCGCCGCTGCCCACCATGATCAATGGCGGCATTGAAACCTTCGAGCAGGTCGACGCTCACCTTGAGCACATGGATGGGGTGATGCTGGGCCGCGCCGCCTATCACAATCCCATGCTGCTGGCCGAAGTCGACGCCCGTATCTTCGGTGACGACCACCCGGTGCCAGGCCTCGCCGCCATCATGGCTGACATGGCTGACTATGCCGAGGCCCAGCGATCGCGCGGCACGCGCCTCAACAACATCGCGCGCCACATGCTCGGCCTCTGCAACGGCCGCCCCGGCGCCCGCCAGTTCCGCCAGATCATGAGCGTCGACGCCTGCCGCCCCGATGCCGGGCCGGAAGTGTTCATGCGCGCTCTGGCGGTGGTGGAAGAGCGGGCGCTCGCCGAAGCGGTCTAGCCTTCAACACTCAAGAATCCCCACCACTCGGTTCCGCCCTCGGGCTTGACCCGAGGGCCAGCAGGGGAGCCCCGATGATGAAGTATTGCCTGTGGAGAGCGGCCCTCGGGTCAAGCCCGAGGGCGGCACGGGGGGTGTGTCGGCCTCGGCCTAGTCCACCAGCTCCAGAGAATTGGCGGTGACTGAATACCGCGTCAGCGTCTCCAGGAAGGTCATGCCCAGAAGGCTGGTCTCGAGTGCCCCCGCTTCGGTCACGAAGGCGGTGAGATCGCGTCTGGTGATTCCTCCCACCTCGATACTGTCGAGCCGGATGCGGGCCGCCATGCCCTGGCCATTGGCCGTCGATACCGGCACCGTGTAGCGCAGGCCCTCGATATTGACCCCCGCCTCACGGGCATCGGCGATGGTCAGGACAACGGCGCTGGCCCCCGTATCGAAAATCATCGGTGTCGTATGGCCGTTGATGGTCGCGTTTACCTCGAAATGCCCGCCCGCGCCGCGTCGGAAGGTGGCCGTGCCGGCTTCGGCATCGACAATGGCCATGCCCGGCTGCAACTCGCCCGCAATGCGTCCAGCCACGCCCATCAGTTCATCACGATAGGCATAAGTGGCCATGGCCACCCCGAAGATGCCGGCCCACAGCACAAGCCCTCCCACCAGCTCCGACGCCCTGTAGCGCCGGGCAAACAGGCCGCCGGCAAAGATGATGAGGAGAATGACGAGCGGGACCAGCTGCGCCGTCTGCATCTGGCTGAGACCGACCAGGCTCCCTGCATCGGCGCTGATCAGCAAGACGATGCCTGCCGCAACAACCAGGGCAATGCCGATAAAGATCATGCTGTTTCGTGTCCCATGCGCCTCATGCCTTCGATTAAGGAAGTTGCGGCGGCGATTTCAAGGCGCTCAGATAAAGATGAACAGGATGGCGAGCGCCGCAATCTCGCCCAGACCGGCGGCCGCGCCGATAAGGTCGCCGGTCTGTCCCCCGACCAGGCGCCGGCAGAGCGCCGTCCAGCCCAGCGCCACGAGGGCGACTGCCACCAGCGCGAGGACGACACCCAAAAGGCTCGATGCCGGTGCGCCCAGCACGAAAACCAGCAGCGCCGCGAAGACGCCGCCGATGGCAAACCGCGAGACCGGCAGGCTTCCGGCGCTGGCCGAAGCGCCATCGGCGCGCGCCGCGGGCAGGGCGACTGCAACCCAGAGCGCTCCCGAGCGCCCGGCAATATTGGCCGCCAGCCACAGGCCTGCGGCGGCTATGGGATTGATCATGGCGACGCTGCCAAGGGCCGTGATTCGCAGCACGAGGAAGAGGCAGAGGGCGGCCACGCCATAGGTGCCGTGGCGGCTATCCTTCAGGATTTCGAGCCGTCGCTCCCGCGTCGCGCCGCCGAACAGGCCGTCGGCGGCGTCGGCGAGGGAATCCTCCATCATGCCGCCCCCCACAAGCACCATGGCACCCACCGCGAGGGCGGCCGCGAAATAGGCCGGCAGGCCCAGCCACACACCGCCCAGCAGCAGCATGGGCAGGACGCCCATGACCACGGAGGCAAAGGGCAGGGCCAGGGCGATGCGGCCGAGGTCGGGTAGTTCATGCGGGGTGTCGCCGGTTGGCAGGCGCGAGAAGAAGCGCAGCGCCATCACCAGATCGGCTCCGAGGCCAAGGCCGGAACGCGGCGGATCGGGCCGATAGGCGTCGCGGCTACCGGCATCGATCGCGGCGTGCGGCTGGTCTGGCTCGGCCCTGTCCGTCAATTGCTTTTCGCTCCGTAATGGGCAACAAGGTCGCGCCCTCCCTACCATAGCATGCCGGATTTGCCATGCCCGCCCTGAACCCCGCCTATGCCGATATTGTCGAACTTCTGGTTGCCGTGCCGGATGGGGACGAGGCCGCCGTCGCGGCCGTGCGCCAGCGCGATGCGCAATTGACCAAGCCGCCGGGCTCGCTCGGCAAGCTCGAGGAACTGGTCGAGTTCCTTGCTCGCTGGCAGCACCGGTCAAAGCCGCGCCTCGCCAACCCGATGGTGACGATTTTTGCCGGCAACCATGGTGTGACCGATCAGGGCGTGTCGAGTTTTCCGCGCGAAGTGACCGCGCAGATGGTGGCGAACTTCACCAATGGCGGCGCTGCCATCTCGCAGATCTGCGCGCTGCATGAGCTCAACCTGCGCGTCTTCGAACTGGCGCTCGAATTGCCCACCGGCGACATCACCAAAGAGCCGGCGCTCGACGACCAGATGTGCGCCGCCACCATTGCCTATGGCATGGAAGCGGTGGCCGGAAAGCCGGACCTGATCTGCCTGGGGGAAATGGGCATCGGCAACACCACCATTGCGGCGGCCATCAATGCCGCGCTCTATGGTGGCACTGGCGCCGACTGGGTTGGTCGCGGCACGGGTGTCGATGATGCAGGCCTCGCCCGCAAGGCCGATGCCGTCGATCGCGCACTGGCGCTGCATGCGGGTCAGCTGGACCATCCGCTTGCCATTCTCGCCCGCCTCGGCGGCCGAGAAATCTGCGCCATGCTCGGCGCCCTGGTGGCGGCCCGCCATCAGAAGGTGCCCGTCATCATCGATGGCTATGTAGCCACGACCGCGGCGGCCATTGCCCACGCCATCAATCCGGCGTCCATCAATCACTGCTTGTTCGGCCACGTCTCGGCCGAGACGGCCCATGCCAAGGCGCTGGAAAAGATGGGGCAGGTCGGCCTGCTCGACCTGGGCATGCGCCTGGGCGAGGGAAGCGGTGCTGCGCTGGCCGCTGTCATGGCCAAGACCGCGCTGCACCTGCACAACAATATGGCGACCTTCGAGAGCGCCGCGGTCAGCGGCAAGTCGGCCTAGTCCGACTCGGCCGCCTCGCCACTGTCCCCGGTCGGCGCGGAGACCGGGCCCGGCGAGGGTGGCGGCGGGGGAGCGGCGGGGCGGCCGGCAAAGCCGTCCGGTCCCGGCAGCACCGAAAGCAGGTCCACCTTCATGTTCTGGCGGAAGCGCAGGATGGAGGAGGCGGCCAGCTTGTTCAGCGTATCGACATCGCGCTGAGCCACGGCGGCATTGAGGGCGGCGTGCTCGACCAGGAAGTCGAGGATATAGCCCTCGGCCATTTGCTGGCGCTGCGTGTCGGAGAGCTTGAGAAAACTCGGCTCATTGGCAAAGGCGGCGCGGAGCTGTCTCTGAACCGGGGCCGAGTCGATCTCGGCCGTATAGGCGCCATTGGCCGCCACCCAGTTGAGAATCCAGTAGGATGTCAGCGCGTCGGCCACATTATTGGCTGCGAGCCCGTCGTCCTTTACCAGTTCGAGCCAGATTTCGACCGGCGAGCGTTCGGCGAAGGCGGCCGCCAGATCGTCGCGTGCCTTGGCTCCGGCCGACCAGCGGATGCGGTCGAGGAACTCGCGCTGCAGCCGCGCCGATACCGAAGGCGAAGGCCGATAGCCGGTGTCGAAATTTTCCTGCGCTGCGGTGGGAGGTGCAGTGGGTGTCGTCGGTCCTGTCGTTACAGGGGCCTGCTGCGCGCTGGCCCCGAGCGCCGAGGTCAGCAGGAAAAGCGCGGCGAGAAAGGTCTTGTTTGGCATTGGCACTCCAGACCCCCGATGGTGATGGAGAAAGCGGCCAAATTTCGGCGCGCCGTCGAGACAAAGGATCAGCCGGCTTCCGAGTAGATTTCCAGCCGGTTACGCCGCTCCACCACCGGCGCCAATGCGTCCATGACGCGGGCGCGCGGGAAGGTGGCGATGACTTCGGTGCCGAAGCGCAGCTTGGAGAACAGGTCGAACCGGCCCTGATGCAGGTCCATGATCTTCTGGACGATGGGCAGTCCGAGGCCCGCTCCCTGTTCGGCGGTCTTCTGCGCCAACGAGCCCTGGCCGAACGAGGAGAGCACGGTCTCGATCTCGTTTTCGGGAATGCCGGGGCCGTTGTCCTTGACCGAAATCAGCTGCCCGCCATCGGCGCTGCGCTGCACGACCAGGATGACCTTGCCCTGCTGGGGCGTGAACTTGATGGCATTGCTCAAGAGGTTCAGCACCACCTGGCGGATGGCGCGCTCGTCGCCCCACAGCTTGGGCAGGTTGTCGCCGACGCTGTAGACGAGGTCGATGCCCTTGGATTTTGCGCGCAGTTCCATCATGCGGCGGCAATCGGCGGCGATGTCGACAAGCGACACGGCCTCTTCGTTCAACTCATACTTGCCCGCCTCGATGCGGCTCAAATCGAGCAGTTCATTGATGAGATTGAGCAGATGCTGACCGCTCGAATGGATGTCGCCGGCATATTCCTTGTACTGGGGCACCTGATGCGGGCCCAGCAGTTCCGACTTCAGCACTTCGGAAAAACCGATAATGGCATTGAGCGGCGTGCGCAGCTCGTGGCTCATCGTGGCGAGGAACTGGCTCTTGGCGATATTAGCCTGCTCGGCATGGCGGCGGGCTTCGTCCGACATGTTGCGCGCTTCTTCCAGCTCATAAATCAGCGTGTCCTTCTCGGCCTGGTGCGAGATGGTCTCGAGCTCGGAGGCATGCAGCTGCCGGGCGAGGAACAGGAAGAAGATTTCGCCACAGATGGCGACGGCCGCCAGCGTGTAATTGAGCGTGCCGCCCAGCGCCACCAGCGCGATCGACACCGTGGTGGTCACAGGCAGCGTGCTCATCAGCGTGGCCGGGGGCAGGGTATGGGTGGCGACCGCGTTCGAGGCGATGGTAACGAGCACCATGGCGAACATGACAGGGGCAAGCGCCTCGGGGTCGGTCACCAGGGTGAACAGCGCCAGCAGCGACAGCGCCAGGCCGCCAATACTCTCGGCCGCGACGAAACGCGTGGTCCAGCGGGCGGCATTGAACTTGGCCGGATCGGCGGACTTGAATTGCCGGGCCGTCATGACGACGATCAAGAGGCTGGCAATGACGAGGCCTGCCCAGAGCGCAGCCACTGTCAGGGGAACCCAGAGGCTCGCAACGAAGGCCAGGATGCAGACGATGGCGGCCATCGGCACAGCCGCGCCGATGCGACTGTCGGCATAGTCGTGCAGGAGCTCGAAATCGAAATCAGCACGCGTGCCCGAGCTGGAAGTCAGCCGCTGGCGCGCTTCAAGCACCGTCTTCTGTGCTGCTCGCTTGCCGTCACGCCCTGGACGGGTATCGGCATCGGGAACCGGCATGAAAGTCTTACTCATTACACAAGGATGCGAGCAAAAACGCGCCCGCGACTATCTGAGCGACCCTAAGGCGGCCGTGGTTAACAGCTGGTGAAATGACGCCTCGGCTGCTGCCACCCAAGCCCGTCGACAGAACCGCTAGTGGCCACGGACAGGGTTAAGGGATCGTTGCCGTGCGACACAAAATTCCGTGAGCAATATTATTGCGCATCTTCCGGCGATATGGCACTCATTGTGCCGCCGGGCGCGAAAAAATGCGCCCCAGTTGAAAACTGATTTCAAGGGGCCGGAATGGCGCTGGACAAGATCGACCGTAAAATTCTCACGCTTCTGCAGAAGGATGCGACCATGCCGGTGGCCGAAATCGGTCGCAAGGTCGGGCTTTCGACCACGCCGTGCTGGCGTCGTATCCAGAAGATGGAAGAGGATGGGGTGATCCAGCGCCGCGTCGCTGTGCTCGATCCGGCCAAGGTCAATGTCGGCGTCACCGTGTTCGTCTCGGTCAAGACCAACGAACACAATGACGCCTGGATGCGCAAGTTTGCCGGAGTGGTGGACGAGTTTCCCGAAGTGGTGGAATTCTACCGCATGAGCGGTGACGTCGACTACCTGATGCGTGTGGTCGTGCCCGACATCGGCGCCTATGATGCCTTCTACAAGCGCCTGATCGGCAAGATCAATCTGACCGATGTCAGCTCCGCCTTTGCCATGGGGCAGATAAAGTACACGACGGCCCTGCCGCTCGACTTCGCGATCGTGGTCGACGACGACAAATAGGGGCATGTGGAGGCCGGGGAGGGCTCTCTTATGCTGCTTGGCTTCGAACATGTCGGCATGACGGTAAGCGATATGGATCGCGCCGTCGGCTTCTATTGCGGCCTGCTTGGACTGCGGCTCGCCTTGCGCAAGTCGTCGGCCGGTGGCGAGCTGGCTTTCTTCGATGCGGGCGGGGGCATGCTTGAAGTGGCGGCCCCGATCCCCGCGCCAGAGGGGCGTTTCCGCGACGTCCCCACGACCGAAGCCGGCATGCGGCATGTCACTTTTGCCTATGACGACTTGGATGGGATGATCGAAACGCTCGATGCGGCCGGCGTGGAAATCGTCGAGCGCCCGCGCAATGCCTATCATCGCGAAATGATCCGCCGCGTTGCCTTCGTCCGCGATCCCGACGGCATACTGGTCGAGCTGGTGGAACGGGCAGACGGACGCTAGCCCTGCCCGGCAATCGTCCTGCAGCGGGCAAGCGCCCCGTTGATCATGTGCTCGTCACCGTCCCTGATAGCATCGTGCAACACGGCAAGTCCGATACGCAGCTGGTAGCAGCCAAGTTTTTCGGCGTCAGCCAGTCGCCAGGGCTCGTGCTGCTCGAAGTGCCGGCATTGCTGCTCCATGCAGTCGAGCCAGGGGCGCCAGAAGATGATGTTGGCCACGTCATAGTCGGGGTCCCCGATCATGGCTTCGGACCAGTCGATCACGCCGGTGACCATGCCGTCGGCTACGATCACGTTGTTCGAACCGAAGTCCCCATGTACGAGCTGGCGATGGTCCGGCAGGCCGGCGGCCATGTCTGCGATGGACCAAGCGACCCTCGCAACGAACTCGCGTGATCCGCGGTCGAGCACGGTCCAGTCGAGATCGGCGATCTTCGCCAGAAAGGTCGGCCAGCTCTCATCATTGATGAGGCCCGTATCGTGGCCGGGGGGCAACTTCGCCATTGCATCGAGGACACGACCCACGGCGGCGCCATAGGCGAACGCGCCGCCTTCCGGCAAGTCTTGCAGGGTGGTGCCTGCGACGCGCCGGGACACGCAGAGCCAAATATACGGACCATGCGCCCCGACCAGCGTGACCTCCGGTATCGGCAAGGCCGGGCTGCCGAAGTGCTCGAACGCAATCCTGTCCTTATCGAAGCCCGCTCGGGAAGGATTGACCCGTAGTACATAAGGTGACCCCGATGCTTCAAAGGCAAAGGCTCGCGACTCCTCGCCCTCGCTGATGGGATGGAGCGCCGCAATGTCGGGATAGGTCATGCGCAACTGCGCCAGCAGCGCCGGGGTCTCGACCTGTGGCTTAACCACCCGTCACGCTCATGTGCCGGGCGACGGCGGGCGTCTCCCGCGTCCGGTCGAGCACGAAGTCGTGGCCCTTGGGCTTGATCATCATGGCGTGGTCGAGCGCCGCATCCAGCCCCTCGGCGCCGCCGTTCCGCCAGGCGTCGCGCAGGTTCACCTGGTCGTCCTGCCCCAGGCACAGGAAGAGCTGCCCAGTGGCCGTCAGGCGCACGCGATTGCAGCTCTCGCAGAAATTGTGGCTCATCGGCGTGATGAAGCCCAGCGTGCCGCCGGTCTCGGCGACATGCACATAACGCGCCGGCCCGCCGGTGCGCTTGTCGAGCTTGGTGAACGTGTAGCGCCGGGCGAGCTTGTCGTGCAGCTCGCGCAGCGGCAGGTAGCTGTCGACCCGGTCGATGCCGACTTCGCCCAGGGGCATGCCCTCGATCAGGGTCAGGCCCATGCCCTGGGCGTGGGCCCAGTCCATCATTGGCTCGATTTCGTCGTCATTGACACCACGCATCGCCACCATGTTGATCTTGATGGCAAGGCCCGCCGCCTGCGCCGCTGCAATGCCGCCGAGCACATCGCCCAGCCGGCCACGGCGTGTGATCGTGGCAAAGCGGGCCGCGTCAAGCGTGTCGAGCGACACGTTGATCCGCCGCACGCCGGCTGCATAGAGGCCCTCGGCATGCTTGCCGAGCTGGCTGCCATTGGTGGTGAGGGTCAGCTCCTCCAACCCGTTGCCGATCCGGGCGCCGAGATTATCGACCAGGCTCATGATGTCCCGGCGCACCAGCGGTTCGCCGCCCGTCAGGCGGATCTTGGTCGTTCCCCGCGCGATGAAGGCGCCTGCAATGGCCTCCACTTCCTCGAAGCTCAGCACATCCTTCTTGGGAAGGAAGGTCATGTCCTCGGCCATACAATAGACGCAGCGGAAGTCGCAGCGGTCAGTCACCGAGATGCGCAGATAGGAGATGCGCCGGCCAAAGCCGTCGATCAGGGGGCGCGGAGGGGAGGCTTGAACGTCCATATCGTGAACTTACAGCCTACCGTGGGTCTTTTCAAAGACCGCGAAAACAAAAAAGGGCCACCACATGGCGACCCGTATTCGCGCTAAGACCTAGCCTGTCAGGTCAAGCTGAGCCGAAAATGGCTGGTTTCGAGAACCGGACCGGAGCGTACATTCGTACGTGAGGACCGGAAGCGGAGAAACTGGCCGTTTGCAGGCCAGCTTCACCTGAAAGGCGAAAGTCTTAGTGATTGACGATGATGCGGGCGCCGACCTGGACGCGTTCGTAGAGGTCGGTGATGTCGTCATTGGTGAGGCGGATGCAGCCCGAGGAGACGGCCTGGCCGATGGACCACGGTTCCGACGTGCCGTGCACGCGGTAAAGGGTCGAGCCGATATAGAGGGCGCGGGCACCAAGCGGATTGTCCGGGCCGCCGGGCATGTAGGCCGGCAGGTCGGGGACGCGCTTGCGCATGGCCGGGGGCGGGGTCCAGCCGGGCCACTCGGCCTTGCGGGTGATGCGGTGCGTACCGGCCCAGGTGAAGCCGTCACGGCCGACGCCGATACCATACTTCATGGCCTTGCCGCCTTCGAGCACAAGATAAAGGCGACGCTCGCCGGTCTCGATGATGATGGTGCCGGGACGCTGGTTGGTCTCGTAGTCGACAACCTGCTTCTTGATCGGGCTGCCGCCGCGATTCATTGCGGACGCACGCTCTTCGAATGTGTTCGTATCCGGATTGTACCAGATCGCTGCGCTCGCCGGCGCAACAATGCTTGCCGTGAGCAGGATCGACATGGCGATCGCTACTGCAGTTCTGATGATGCTCATGCTGTTACTTGGCCTCTGAAAGCGCTGGCATGATTCGTGCCCGCGACGCTGCGCTAATTACTGTGAATGCGGCAATGCAGGAAGAGTTCCGCCATTTTTCCGCCTCATGTGCGGTATCATCGCCTTATTGTGTTGCTAGCCGGTTACACTTGCTACTCACCAAAGCGTGATCGCAGCCTTCCGGTCGGCTTGACAGCGGCCTCCCGGGCCTGCAAACCCCCGCAAGCAGGAACAGGAGCATTTGCCATGAGCGAGGCGCTCAAACGCGAAGCGGCCGCAAGGGCCGTTGCCGAGATTACCTCGGGCATGAAAGTGGGCCTGGGCACGGGGTCGACCGCCCGTCACTTCGTCGACCTCCTAGGTGAGAAGGTTCGCGCGGGCCTCGACATTGTCGGCGTCCCGACCTCCGAGGTGACCGCGCAGCAGGCGCGCGAATGCGGCATCCCGCTGTCGGATCTCGATACACTGGACCGGCTTGATGTCACCGTCGATGGCGCTGACGAGCTCGATGCTGCGCTCAATCTGATCAAGGGTGGCGGCGGCGCGCTGCTGCGCGAGAAGATCGTGGCAGCCGCCTCCGATGCGATGATCGTCATCGCCGACGGCTCCAAACTCGTTGAAACGCTTGGCCGTTTTCCCTTGCCGATCGAGGTCAATCGGTTTGGCCTGGGTGCGACCCGCCGGGCGCTTGCCGGCATCATGGCGCGTTATGGCGCCGAGGGCGAGCTCAAACTGCGCGAGACCGCCGCCGGCGAGGCGTTTCAGACGGACGGTGGACATCTCATTCTCGATGCTTTTTTTGGCCGCATTTCGCGGCCAGAAGCGCTGTCAAACGAGCTTCTGGACATTCCGGGCGTGGTCCAGCATGGACTGTTCCTCAAAATGTGCCGCAAGGCTTATGTGGCGACGCCAAATGGCGTAGAAACACTTCTCAAGGGCAACTGATCACGTTGGAACGGGACAAGATGGCTAACTGGAATATTCGTAACTTCGCGCGCAGCCTTGGCTTTGCAGCGCTTGCGGCCATGGTGGCCGTTGCTCCTGCTGCCGCGCAAGAAGTTGCGCCCGAGCAGTTGGCCATGGCGCGCAAGTATATCGACCTCACCGACCGTGGCGCGATCTTCGAGACCACTGTGGTCGAGCTGGGCATCGACACCATGCGCCAGATCGTGACCCAGAACCCTGAAATCCAGGAGCAGACCAATACCGCCATTGGCGAGGTCATGAAGGATTACAATGGCCGCAAGGGTGAGCTGCTCGACCAGTTTGCCCGCGTCTATGCCATCTATTTCTCGCTCGAAGAGCTGGCCGAGATCGTGGCATTCTATGAATCGCCCACCGGCCAGAAGCTGGCCCAGGCCAATTCCGACCTCAACGCCGACATCCGGCGCGTGCTGCAGGTCTATACCAACAACCTGCGCACCGAGTTCTTCGCCAAGGTGCGCGCCGAACTGCGCGAACAGGGTATCGAGCTCTGATCGCTCCGGCCTGCTGAATACCGACCCCGCCTTGTGCGGGGTCTTTTTTTGGTGCTAAGCCGATATATTCATCGGCGTTAGACGATGAATGCGACGCGACACCCAGACTGGGGGATGAAATGGACTTCGACTACGACCTGATCGTCATTGGTGCTGGTTCCGGCGGCGTCCGTGCCGCGCGCATGGCAGCGACCTATGGTGCCAGGGTTGCCATTGTCGAAGAATTCCGGGTCGGCGGCACCTGCGTTATCCGCGGCTGCGTGCCCAAGAAGCTCTATGTCTATGCCGCGCGCTTCAAGGACCAGTTCGACATCGCCGGAAGCTTCGGCTGGCAGGTCGATGCCAGTTTTGACTGGCCGACGCTGGTCGCCGCCAAGGAAAAGGAAATCACCCGGCTCGAACACGCCTACACGAGCAATCTCGAAAAGCCGGGCGTCGAGATCATTCGCGACCGGGCCGTGGTCACCGGACCCAACGGCGTGCGCCTTGTCGGCGATGGCCGCGAGCTGAGCGCAAAGTATCTGTTGGTGGCAACCGGCGCGCATCCGTTCATTCCCGATATACCGGGCAAGGAGCTGGCCATCACCTCCAACGAGGCTTTTGACCTGCCGGCGCTCCCGCACTCCATCCTCATCGAGGGTGGTGGCTATATCGCGGTGGAATTTGCCACCATTTTCGCGGGCCTGGGCGTCAACACCACGATCATCTATCGTGGCGACTGCATCCTGCGCGGTTTTGACGAGGATATGCGGCGTGGCCTCGAGGCCGGGCTCATCGAGCGCGGCATTCGCCTCATCTACCAGACCACAATCAAGTCGCTGGCCCAGACGGGTGACGACATCACCGCCACATTCAGTGACGGCGTCTCTGCCCCCTTTGGTGCGGTCATGTTCGCCACCGGCCGCCGCGCCAATGTGGATGGCCTTGGCCTCGAAACGGCAGGGGTCAAGCTGACCGACAGCGGCAATATCCTTGTTGATGAATATTCGCAGACCTCCGCGCCCAACATCTATGCCGTGGGCGACGTCACCGGCCGCGCTCAGCTGACCCCGGTGGCCATCCGCGAGGGCTGGTATTTTGCCGAGACCGTGTTCAACAACAACAAGCTCAAGGTCGATCACTCGCTGATCCCGACGGCAGTCTTTGCCGAGCCCGAAATCGGCGTCATCGGCCTTACCGAGGCGGAAGCCGTCACCCATGGCGACATCGACGTCTATGTCGCAAAATTCCGGCCAATGCAGAACACGCTCTCGACACGCACCGAGCGCATGGTTTTGAAGCTCATCACCGAGAAGGATGAGGGCAGGGTGCTGGGCGTCCACATTCTTGGGCCGGGTGCTGCCGAAATGATCCAGCTTGTCGGCATTGCCGTGGGCATGGGTGCCACCAAGGCCGATTTCGATCGCACCATTGCGCTGCATCCAAGCGCGGCCGAAGAGCTCGTGACCTTCAAGGCGCCGACCTACATCTATCGCGGGGGCGAGAAGGTTGTGGGCTAACGGCGCAAGCCTGACAACTAGTCCTCAATACACCCCATCACCGGCGTCACCCCGGCGAAGGCCGGGGTCCATGTTGAGATATCGCGACATGGATCCCGGCCTTCGCCGGGATGACATCGGAGTTTGGCGCTGACTGTCGGGCCATTCCCACCCCTTTCCCCTTGGCATGGCGTGTGGGTCTTGATAGGACGCCGTAACGCGCAGTACCGCGCCTGAGCGAGATTGAAGATGACCACCTGGACCCCCAGCTCCTGGCGTGACAAGCCGATCCGGCAGGTGCCGGCCTATCCCGATCCCGCCGCCCTGGCCGATGCCGAGCGCCAGCTCGCTTCCTTCCCGCCGCTGGTCTTTGCCGGCGAAGCACGCGAGTTGAAGACGCGCCTGGCCGCTGTTGCCCGTGGCGAGGCCTTCCTGTTGCAGGGTGGCGACTGCGCCGAAAGCTTCGCCGAACATGGCGCGGACCACATCCGCGACTTCTTCCGCGTCTTCCTGCAGATGGCGGTGGTGCTGACCCATGGCTCCAGTAAGCCCGTGGTCAAGGTCGGCCGCGTCGCCGGTCAGTTCGCCAAGCCGCGTTCGGCCGATACCGAGGTCATCGACGGCGTCGAGCTGCCCTCCTATCGTGGCGACATCATCAACGACATCGCCTTCACCGAAGCCGCTCGCGTCCCCAATCCCGACCGCCTGCTCCAGGCCTATCGCCAGTCGGCGGCGACGCTCAACCTGCTGCGTGCCTTCTCCATGGGCGGCTATGCCGAGCTGACCCGCATCCACGAATGGACCATGGGCTTCATGAAGGGCTCGAGCTGGGATGCCCGTTTCGAGGAAGTGGCCCGCCGCATCGACGACGCCATCACCTTCATGGGTGCGCTTGGCCTCAATCCGGAAAATACCCCGGCCCTCAAGCAGACCAGCTTCTACACCAGCCACGAAGCGCTGCTGCTCGGCTACGAGGAGTCGCTGACCCGCCGGGATTCGATCACCAACAACTGGTACGCCACTTCCGGCCACATGCTCTGGATCGGTGACCGCACCCGCAATCCCGATGAGGCGCATGTCGAGTATTTTGCCGGCATCCACAATCCCATCGGCATCAAGTGCGGCCCGAGCCTCGCCAATGACGACCTGCTGCGCCTGCTCGACCGGCTCAACCCCACCGACGAAGCCGGCCGCATCACCCTGATTTCGCGCTTCGGCGTCGACAAGGTTCACGAGCACCTGCCGCGCCTCATCGAGACCGTGCAGAAGGCCGGCCGCACCGTCGTCTGGTGCTGCGACCCGATGCATGGCAACACGGTAAAGGCCTCCACGGGCTTCAAGACCCGTCCCTTCGATCGCGTCCTGGGGGAAGTGAAGAACTTCTTCGAAGTGCACCGCGAAATGGGCACCTATGCCGGCGGCGTGCATATCGAGATGACCGGCGACGACGTCACCGAATGCGTCGGTGGTGTATCGGCCGTCACCGAGGCGACCCTGTCGGATCGCTACAACACCTATTGCGACCCGCGCCTCAATGCCAGCCAGGCATTGGAACTGGCCTTCCTCGTCGCCGAGGAAGTCCATGCCCAGAAGCCGCCGCGCCGCGTGGCTGCGGCGGGCGAGTAAGCGCGTCGAGGGTCAAATAAGCCTCGCAAAGATGTGAACCAAACGGCCGCGGCGCCGTTATTTGCCGTGGCGTGGGGTCTTAACTGTCGGCGGAACCAGCCATCTTGATTGCGTCCGACGAGTAGGCCATGCCAAAGTCGCTTTTTCCCAATGCTGCCCCTGAGACCCGAGCACGTCTCGAGCAGGACCCCACCGTCAAACTTTTCAACACCTACGACTGGGCCGCCAATCCACTGGGCATCATTCCGGATTGGTCCGAAAGCCTCAAGGGCGCGGTCCGCACCATGCTGGTGGCTTCGACGCCGATGGTCATGCTGATCGGGGAACGCGGCGTTCTTCTCTACAATGACGCCTATGCGCGCTTTGCCGGCAACCGCCACCCCGACATTTTCGGCATGCCCGCGCTCGATGCCTGGCCCGAGATCGCCGACTTCAATAGTGCCAATATCGCGCGTGGTCTCGCCGGAGAGTCCTGGGCCTTTCACAATCAGGAACTGGTGCTCAACCGCCATGGCCACATGGAGTCGGCCTGGATGGACCTGCACTACAGCCCGGTGGTGGGCGACGATGGCCAGTCCATGGGAACCCTCTGCATCGTCCATGAAATTACCGACCGCATCCTGGCGGAGCGGGCTTTGGCCCGATCCGAGGAGCGTCTGTCCCTCGCCATTTCCGGCTCGGATCTCGTCGGGACCTGGGATTGGGACGTTGCCACCAATCGCGTCACCTCCGATGACCGCTTCGCCGCGCTCTACAATCTCGATTCCCTGCAGGCCGGTCTGGGAGTCCCCGTGGAGCAGTTTCTGTCTGCCATTCACCCCGGTGACGTTGAACGGGTGACCGCCGAGATTGCCGCGTCATTGCGCGACGCATCGCCCTTCCGGTCCGAATACCGGCTTCTCGGTGCCGACGGGGAGGTAGTGTGGGTTGTTGCCTCCGGGCGGCCGCGCCTTGATTCCGAAGGCAAGCCTGTGCGCTTCCCCGGCGTTGTCGTCGACATCACCCATCAGAAGCATGTTGCCGAGGCGCTGGCGAAGAGCGAATTGCAGTTCCGAACCCTGGCCGACACCATGCCGCAGATGGTTTGGTCGACCCTGCCGGACGGCTTCCACGACTATTACAATGCACGCTGGTACGAGTTTACCGGCGTTCCCGTCGGCTCGACCGACGGCGAGGGCTGGAACGGCATGTTCCATCCCGACGACCAGGACCGCGCCTGGGCTGCCTGGCGCCAGTCGCTGGAAACGGGTGAGCCCTATCAGATCGAATACCGGCTGCGGCACCATACCGGCCAGTATCGCTGGACCCTTGGCCGTGCACTGCCGATCCGGGACGCGCAGGGCACCATCGTTCGCTGGATTGGCACGTGTACCGATATCCATGAAGCGCGTCTCGCGGCTGAAGAACGTGAGCTGGTGGCTCAGGAGCTGAGCCACCGGATCAAGAACATCTTTGCTGTGCTCTCCGGCATTATCGGTCTCTCGGCTCGCAGCCGGCCGGAAGCCAGGGAGTTCGCCGACCAGTTGCGTCGGCGCATCTTCGCCCTTGGCGAAGCCCATGACTTTGTGCGGCCGCACAGCCATCTTTCGGCAGTGCATCTGGGGCAGGGGAAGCTGTCGGCTTTCCTGGAGCGGCTGATGCGTCCGTATAACGAAGGCGGTGGCGAGGCGCAGCGCGTGCGTTTCATCGGCGACGACATTGCCATCGATGATGCGGCCGCTACGCCACTGGCCCTGCTGTTCCACGAACTGGCCACCAACGCGGCCAAATATGGTGCGCTCTCCCAGCCGAACGGGAAGGTGGAAGTCACTGGCGAAATTCTGGGTGACCAGTACCGGATCAACTGGCGCGAATTCGGCGGCCCAACCGTGGTTGAACCAACGGAACTGAGGGGTTTTGGCACACGCCTGCTCGGCATGTCCGTTGAGGGCCAGATGCGTGGGACGCTGTCCCGGTCGTGGAAGGAAGCGGGCCTGGAGGTAACTGCCCTGGTTCCGCGCGATGCGCTGTCGCGGTCGTCGAAGCTCACCGCCCCGGCCAGCGGGGACCAATGATCAGCCGGCGAAGCTGGTGGTATCGTCGCCCCAGTTGAACAGTTTCATCCGGCGCGGTGCAGCCGCCGCTTCAGAGACGCGGCGCGCCACGGCGAAGTTGATGGCTTCGCGAATGTCGGCTTCAGTCGCTGGCTTTGGCAGCACGCCGATGGTTCCAGGCACCCCATCTCCGAGCTGCGACGGGTTAGCCGTGATGAACACGACAGTGACCCCGTGTGTCTGAGCAAGAATTTTGCCGATGGTGGTCCCGGTTGGGCCATCGAGCAGGTTGAGGTCGACGAGGGCAATATCGGCCTGGCTCGCCAGGGCCAGCGCGGATCGCTGATCTCCGGCAATACCGATGGGACGGTGGCCCATATCTGCGACCACGTCCTCGATCTCGGCGGCTACGATATATTCGTCTTCAACGATGAGGATGCGATAATTCATAAAGCGGCACGTACAGCATTTTCGGGATAGACTTGAAACTGGGGCGGACGGACGAAGTTCCCGGTCTTCGGGTCCAATGGGCAATAATGTGATCGAAAGTGATATGTATCCGTTACCAAACCCCGAATGCCTTGGCCAGTCCTGCGGTCCCGCCAGCAGTGCTTGCCCTCGCCGGGGTGAGAAGCTAAGTCTGGCGCCGCATCCGGCCGCCGCGCCGGTTCGTCCTCATGTCCGCATTCCAGGTTCTTCCTTGTGACCGATCAGCTCCGCATCGCGCTCGCCCAGCTCAATCCCAAGGTTGGCGACCTTACCGGAAATCTGGCGCTGGCCCGCAAGGCGCTGGAGGATGCCACGACGGCTGGCGCGGACATCCTGATGTTCTCCGAGCTGTTCCTGACCGGCTATTTCCCGGATGACCTTCTGTTCAAGCAGCAGTTCATCAAGGACGCCCTGGCGGCCGCCCGGGCGCTCGTCGCCGATACGAAGGGCAGAGATGTTGCACTGATCCTGCCCTCGATCTGGCTCGATGTCGCTGGCCTGCACAATGCCGTTCTCGTGGCCGAGAAGGGCGAGATCACGGCCATCCGCTACAAGCGCGAGCTGCCCGATAGCGATGTCTTCTATGAGCCGCGCTACTTCCAGCCCGGCCCCTTGCCGCTGCCGGTCACCATAAAGGGCGTCGAGGTCGGCATCCCGATCTGCGAAGACGTGTGGCACACGGCGGTCTGCGAGCATCTGGCCATGCGCGGCGCCGAGATCATGCTCTGTCCCAATGGCTCGCCCTACTGGACCAACAAGCAGCATATCCGAAAGGATCTGGTGCGCGCCCGCGTCGCCGAGGATGGCGTGCCCATGCTCTATCTCAATCAGGTGGGCGGCCAGGACGAGCTGGTCTTCGACGGCGCTTCCTTTGCCATGGAGCCGGGTGACAAGCTGGTTCTGCAGGGCAAGAGCTTCGAGCCCGATTTCATTCTCTCGGACTGGACCCGTACCGACGCCGGTTGGACCTGTACCAATGGCCATGTCACCGAGCTGACCTCTGTCGAGGAAGCGCCCTGGCGCGCCTGCGTGCTGGGGCTGCGCGACTACGTTCTCAAGAATGGCTTCTCCCATGTCGCGCTCGGGCTTTCGGGCGGCATTGACAGCGCCGTGGTCGCCGCCATGGCCGCCGATGCCTTCGGGCCCGAAAAGGTCCATGCCATCATGCTGCCCTATCGCTACACGTCCGAGGCGAGCCTCAAGGACGCCAGGGACTGCGCCGAACGCCTCGGCGTGCGCTATGACGTCGTGGCCATTGGCGATCCGGTCGACAATGCGCTGGCCGAGTTGCAACCCATTTTCGGCAATCGCCCGCTCGATACCGCCGAGGAAAACATCCAGTCGCGCATGCGCGGCACCATCCTCATGGCGGTGTCGAACAAGCTCGGCTCCATGCTGCTCACGACCGGCAACAAGAGCGAAATGGGCGTGGGCTATGCCACCATCTATGGCGACATGAATGGCGGCTACAATCCGCTCAAGGACATGTTCAAGATGGATGTCTACAAGCTCGCCGACTGGCGGAACAAGCACATGCCCGGCGACTGCCTCGGACGGGCAGGGGAAGTCATTCCCCAGTCGATCATCGACAAGGCGCCCAGCGCCGAACTCCGCCCCGACCAGACCGACCAGGACAGCCTGCCGCCCTATCCGGTCCTCGATGACATCCTCACCTGCATCGTCGAGGAAGAAATGGCGCTGGGCGACATCGTCAAGCGCGGGCACGACGCGGCGCTGGTCAAGCGTATCGAGCGCCTGCTCAACATCGCCGAATACAAGCGCCGCCAGTCCGCGCCCGGCCCCAAGCTGACCCCGCGCGCTTTTGGGCAGGGCCGCAAATACCCCATTACCAATGGCTACAAGGACCCGACAGTCGGATGAGCGTAACCGTTCGCTGGGCACCGTCCCCCACCGGCCGCATCCACCTCGGCAATGCCCGTCCGGCCTTGCTCAACTGGTATTTCGCCCGTCGCCACGGCGGCCGCTATGTGCTGCGCATGGACGATACCGACCTCGCACGCTCCACGCGTGAATTTGCCGATGGTATCGAGGCCGACCTGGCCTGGCTCGGGGTCCAGCCCGACCTGCTGGTCCGCCAGTCCGAACGATCAGCGCTCTATGATGCGGCCCGTGACAAGCTCATCGCCGCCGGCCGGCTCTACGCCTGCTACGAAACCGAGGAGGAGCTCGACCGCAAGCGAGCACGCGCCCGGCTCCTCGGCAAGCCGCCGATCTATGACCGCGCCGCGCTCGACCTCAGTGCCGAAGACCGTGCCCGCCTCGAAGCCGAGGGCCGCGCGCCGCATTGGCGCTTCAAGCTCGATGGCCGTCCGGTACAGTTCGACGACCTGATCAAGGGACCGCAGACGGTCAACACCGCCTCCATGTCTGATCCCGTGCTGATCCGGGCCGATGGCTCCTACCTCTACACCTTGCCCTCGGTGGTCGACGACATCGACCTGGGTATCACCCATGTGATCCGCGGCGAGGACCACGTGTCCAACACCGGCACGCAGATCGAGATTTTCGAGGCCCTGGGCGGCACTGTGCCGGTCTTCGGCCATCATAATCTCCTTACCGACGCGCAGGGGCAGGGCTTTTCCAAGCGTCTGGGCAGCCAGTCGATCAGTGATTTCCGCGCCGAAGGCTACGAGCCTCTGGCCATTGCGATCGTTGCCACGCTGACTGGCACCAGTCTCTCGGTCGAGCCCTATGCCAGCCTCGACGCCATCGCGGAAAGGCTCGACTTTTCGATGATTTCGCATGGCTCCGCGCGCTTCGATCCGGCCGAGCTCGACACACTCAATGCCCGCCTGCTCCATGCCATGCCCTATGCCGAAGCCTCCTCGCGCCTGTCCGCCATGGGCCTCGAAGGCGAGGCGATGTGGCTGCTGCTGCGCGAAAACCTTGTCAGGTTCCCCGATATTGCGGAATGGTCGAAGCTGGTGACCGGGCCGGTGGAGCCCGTCGTCGCTCACGAGGACCGCGACTTCCTGGCTCTGGCCAAGTCTCTGCTGCCGCCCGAACCCTGGGACGAGACCACCTGGGCTCAGTGGACCGACGCACTCAAGATCACGACGGGACGCAAGGGCAAGGCCCTGTTCCTCCCGTTGCGCATGGCGCTGACCGGCCGCCACGACGGCCCGGAGCTCAAGTCCCTGCTTGTCCTGATTGGGCGTAAGGCGTGTCTGGACCGACTACCCTGACGGCCTTGTCACCGAACTGAACGATCCGCAGGTCCGGCTCTGCAGGTGCGGTCGGCGTGCGCGCCACCTGGCCCGGCGCAGCCGGGCGCGGGCGGGGCAGGGGGACATCGACCAGCGCGACATCCATCACCGCTTCCACGGGCGCTGCCTGCACCGGCACGACTCCGCGCGGATCGCGCAGCGGCATGGGAATGCGCAGGCCGTTGATGTCGAGCATGGTGCGGCTCGTGCCATCGGCGCTGGCGACGACCGATACCGCGCCGTCGGCAACCGGTGTGGCCTGGCATGTGGCTGTCTTGTCGAAATCATTGCGATAGGCAAAGGCCGTCGGCAGCGAAATATAGGACGAGCCGCTGATATTGCGCATCTGCTCGGGTTCTTCGCCCGGATTGGCATAGTAATAAAGGTCCACCGCCGTATTGGGGCACATCTGCTGGCAGGTCATCAGGTCATTGCCCACGTAATCGGGCAGGGTGGCGTAGCTGATCGGCCAGAAATAGCCGTCGCTCATGCGCACGCAGACGGTGCGCACGGTGTTGTAGCCGCTATAGCCCCAATAGTCGCCGCCATCGATGAAGTCGCCATTGGTGAAATCACCTTCCGACGTGGTGCCGAAGATGCGGTCGAAAATGTTCTGGCGGTCCTGGGTAAAGGTGGCGCTGGAGCCGGCATTGCAGCCGAAGCGGGCCATTTCCTGTAGGATGGCCTCGCGTTGCTGGGCCACGGCATTGGCGGTTTCCACCTGCTGGCTGACCTGGGCATACTGGTCGCGCAGGTCGAGCACGTCGCGGGCGATCAACTGGCAGCTTTGCGTCAGCACCCGTCCGGCGCGCGCATCGTCGTTGCAACCTTCTCTGATATAGCGGCTTTCTGCCTGCTGAACCTGGCGGCGCAATTGCTCTCCGGCGTTGGAATTGCCACCCATTTGACGGAAATCACTATTGCGATCGAACTGCGACAAGGCCGCCTGCAACTGGGCACATTGCGCAGCCTGGGCATGCGCGGACTGTACGTCGAGGGCCATCGTGACCATCGCCATGGCAAGCAGGAAAAAGGGTCTCATTCCGGTCAAACTGAACTTCACGCCTAAATCCCGTCTGGAGCGTCGAAACGCGACACATGCTCCGTGATCCGCAACCGCCCGAGCATCTCGGTCCTTAAGATATCGCTAGGGCTCATGGCAACATTATAGCGCGTGATTTGTCCCATCGGTATCGCCTGGGGACAACACCGGACCAAAGGAGACCACTGTATGAAACTCGCCACCCTGCGCAATCACCGCCCGGATGGCCAGCTTGTATTGGTTTCCGAAGACCTGACACGCTGTGTGTCCGCCGGCCGGATCGCCGCCACCATGCAGCTCGCCCTTGATGATTGGGAGCATGTGGCTCCAGCGCTGGCGGACCTCTCACGCCAGCTCGACGCGGGGCAGATCGCGGGTCAGCCCTTCGAACCGGGCTCGGCCAAGGCTCCGCTGCCGCGCGCTTTCCAGTGGATCGACGGCTCTGCCTATCTGAGCCACCTCGAGCGTGTCCGCTCCCTCAAGGGCAGCAAGGATGCCGAATTGCAGTCCATCCGGCCGCTGCTCTACCAGGGCGCGTCCGATTCGCTCTCGGGCTGCCACGCGCCGATCGTCGTGCCCAGCGATGACCTCGCCCTCGACTACGAAGCCGAGGTGGGCGTCATCATTGGTGCTGTGCCCATGGGCGCGGCCTATTGGCAGGCCTCCGACGCCATCCGCCTGGTGACCATCCTCAATGACGTCTCGCTGCGTCGCCTCGTGGCCGATGACCTGCAGAACGGATTTGGCTTTTTCCACTCCAAGCCATCCACCAGCTTCGCGCCGGTCGTCGTGACGCCTGACCAGCTCGGCACGGCCTGGTCCAACAATCGCCTGCACTTGCCGCTGCGGGTCGAGGTCAATGGCACGCTATACGGCCAGCCCAATGCCGGCATTGGAATGCATTTCGATTTCGCCGATCTGATCGTCGAGGCGGCACGGACCCGCAATCTTGCTGCCGGAACGATTATCGGGGGCGGCACCGTCTCCAATCCGCATGATCAGACCCTCCCGATCAAGGCCGATGGTATCGGCTTTGGCTGCATTGCCGAGGCGCGGACCGCCGAGAAAGCCAAGTTTGGCCGGGCGCGCACCCCCTTCCTCAAGGCTGGCGACAAGGTGCGCATCCGGGCGGTCGATGGGGGCGGCAGGTCCGTCTTCGGAGACATCGAGCAGGCCGTGACAGTGCTGCCCGGCTGATTGCACGCTAAAGGGCAGCCTGTCGCCAGCATGACCAGCAGTTTTCACGCCTGAATCGGGGGCTGTTTTCCTGTCCGGCAGGGCTGCGGCCGGCCCATCTCGCTGCTTGGTAACATTCCCGTGTTCTCGTTGGGTCGGCACCCCGTTGCGTGCGACTGTAGAAGGGTCGGATTGAGGAATCCGACGCATAACCAAGCAAGGTGCAGATATGGTCATCCGTAGCATTACGGCCCTGGCAGTCGTTGCCTTGGTCGCGGTTGGCGCATTCGCTGTTACAGCCCAGGATGCTCTCAGCCCCGAAGAGGCCGTGGCCATGCGCCAGGACCTCATGAAGTCGAATGGCGCCGTCCTTCAGGGTGGTGCCATGGACAAGACCGGCGACGAAGCTATAGCCGCCGCGCAGACATTGGTTGACAATTTTACGCAGCTTCCCGACCTTTTCCCCGAAGGCTCCGCCATTGATGGTTCAAGGGCTCTGCCGGTGATCTGGGAAAACTGGGAAGAGTTTGCCGGGCTCATGGACACGGCCAAGGGTGGCGCGGAAGCCGCCCTCGCAGGTGCCCAGGCTGGCGATGTTGAAGCCTACAAGGCAGGCCTTCAGACCGTCATGGGTCAATGCGGCACATGCCACGACAAGTTCCGGGCCTCCTGAGGCCGGATGACTTCGCCTCCAAAGCGATAGGGCGGCCTCCGGGCCGCCCATTTTCGTGGCCCGTACCGAAAAGGACGTTGGGGGCTTGATTTCCTTGGGGCGCCCGGCCAATCTTCGCGCCATGAAGACCTCGTGCACCATTACCTGCTGCATTATTACCTGCTAACCCAAGCGTTGGCGGAGCGGTCTTCTTCATCCCGATAGGTTCGAACGGATAGAGGCTCTCCCGCCAGGGCATTTTCATGTCTGGCCACAGGACCACTCGATGACAACGGCAAAGCCGCAGCTCTCGTTCTACAACACGCTCACCCGCACCAAGGCGCCGTTCGCGCCCATGGATGCGAATAATGTGCGTCTCTATGCCTGCGGCCCGACGGTTTATGATTTCGCCCATATCGGCAATGGCCGCGCCGCCATCGTCTTCGACCTCTTGTTCCGCGTCCTGCGCCACACCTTCGGCGCCGAGCACGTCACCTATGTGCGCAACATCACCGACGTCGATGACAAGATCAACGCCCGCGCCCTGCGCGATCATCCCGATCTGCCGCTGAACGAGGCTATCCGCAAGGTCACGGAGACCACGGCAGCCCAATATCAGAAGGACGTTGCTGCCCTCGGCTGCCTCGAGCCCACGGTCCAGCCGCGCGCCACCGACAATATCGACGAGATGCAGCGCCTGATCGGTACGCTGATCCAGCGCAGCCACGCCTATGAGGCCGGCGGCGAAGTGCTGTTCCGCACGCGCTCTATGCCCGACTACGGCCAGCTGTCCGGCCGCAATCTCGAAGACAATCTGGCCGGTGCTCGCGTTGCCGTCGATCCGCACAAGGAAGACCCGGCCGATTTCGTGCTCTGGAAACAGTCCAGCGCCGAGGAACCCGGCTGGGACAGCCCCTGGGGCCGCGGCCGCCCCGGCTGGCATATCGAATGCTCGGCCATGTCCGAGCGCTATCTCGGGCAAACCTTCGACATCCATGGCGGCGGGCTCGACCTCATCTTCCCCCACCACGAAAACGAAATCGCGCAGTCGCGCTGCGCCCATGGCTCGCACGCCATGGCCAATGTCTGGATGCACAACGGCTTTCTTCAGGTCGAAGGCCAGAAGATGTCCAAGAGCCTGGGCAACTTCTTCACCATCCACGACCTCCTCGAAACCGAAGCCTTCGGCGGCCGCAAATGGCCCGGCGAAGTCCTGCGGCTGGCCATGCTGATGACGCATTACCGCGAGCCGATCGACTTTTCGCAGCGCCGGCTGGAGGAGGCTGTCCACATGCTCGAAAAGTGGGAGCGCGCCGTCGGCGACGCCGAACCTTCCACCGGTATATCCGCCGATCTTGTCGAGCGTCTCGCCGACGACCTCGACACGCCGGGCGCCATTGCCCGCATCCACGCCCTGATCATGGACGAGGGCAGGGCAGACGATGCCCTAGCCCTGGCCGGTCTCATGGGCATAAACATCAAGCGCGAAGTGGGCGTCGACGCGGCTGTCGAAGGCCAGATCGCCGCCCGCCTCGCCGCCCTCAACGCCAGGGACTTCGCCCAGGCCGACGTGATCCGCAACGCGCTCGCGTCACAGGGCATCGTGCTGATGGACTACAAGGACGAAACCGGCGCGCGCCAGACCAAGTGGGAGGTGAAGCGGTGATGTCGCAAGCCCCCTCATCCGGCGCTCCGCGCCACCTTCTCCCGCAAGGGGAGAAGGGGAGCCGGTGGTCTGCCTTGCATCGTGGTCAAACTCGATGCCACCCTTCTCCCCTTGTGGGAGAAGGTGCCCGAAGGGCGGATGAGGGGGACAGGATGTCTGATGACCACAGGCTGCTGGGTTATGCGAGAACCATGCGACGGGAGCCAACCCTTGCGGAGCGCAAACTCTGGTCTTTGTTGAGAGACCGTCGCTTCATTGGTTTCAAGTTCCGCCGTCAGGTTCCGATCGGTCCCTATATCGCAGACTTCGTCTGCTACGAGGAGATGCTGATCATCGAGGCGGATGGATCGCAATACGCCGACAACGCACACGACATGACCCGCGACGCGGAATTGAATCGCCGTGGCTTCCGCCTCCTGCGCCTGTGGAACAACGACATCCTCGCCCGTCCCCATTCTGTAGCCGACGTCATATGGACGAAATTGCACGAGGGGCAGTCATGATGCGGCCCCCCTCATCCGTCGCTTCGCGCCACCTTCTCCCACAAGGGGAGAAGGAAAGCCGGTGGTCTGCCGTGCACCGCGATCAAATGCGGTGCCGCCCTTCTCCCCTCGTGGGAGAAGGTGCCCGAAGGGCGGATGAGGGGGATTTGACCATCCTGCCATCCTGCCATCCTCTGACACCCGACTGGCATCCCATCACCGCTCCACAAACCGGAGTCGCTCATATGCTTGATCACGTTGGAATTCTCGTCGCGGACTGGAACAAGACCAAGGGCTTCTACGACGCCGCCTTTGCCCCGCTCGGCATAAGCCTGCTCAATCAGGTGCCGGAGGAATTCACCGGCGGCGTCAAGGTCGGCGGCTATGGCAAGGACCATCCCGATTTCTGGCTGACCGAAAGCCGGGAAGTCGGTCCGGGGCGGCACTATGCCTTCCGTACCGAGACGCGGGCCGAAGTCGATGCCTTCTATGCAGCCGCCATGGCCTCGGGCGGAATCGACAATGGCGCGCCCGGCCTGCGCGAGCACTATAGTGCCAATTACTATGCCGCCTTCGTCATCGATCCGGACGGCAACAACATAGAAGCAGTGTGTCATGCCCCAGGCTGAATCCCATACCGGTGGCTGTCAGTGTGGCGCGGTGCGATTCCGCGTCACACGGCTCGGTCGCCCCTCCATCTGCCATTGCCGCATGTGCCAGAAGGCATTTGGCGGGTTCTTCGGTCCGCTTGTTACGGCGCACAACGCCACCTGGACCCGCGGCGAGCCCAAATGGTTCCAGAGCTCCAACGCCGCCCGCCGCGCCTTTTGTGGCGATTGCGGCACTCCGCTCGCCTATGAAACCCGGTTCGGGCTTGAACTGGCCATTGGCGCATTCGACGATCCGTCCGTCGCGGCGCCGGAAATCCAGGTGAACCTCACCGACCGCCAGCCCTTTTTCGCCGGCCTCACCAGCCTGCCCGAGCGGCATGAGGTGAGCGACGAATGGCGCGACTTCATGGCCGGTATCCATTCCAACCAGCATCCCGACCACGACACGGCCGATTGGCCACCCCGGGAGGAAACCTGATGGAGCGCTACAGAATGGAAGTGAGCGGCGGCTGCCAGTGCGGCGCCGTGCGCTACCACGCCACCGAAATGTTCGACAATTCCCATATCTGCCACTGCCGCATGTGCCAGAAGGCGGTGGGGAATGTCTTCGCGGCCCTCGTCGCCGCGCCACGCGAGGCCATCACCTGGACGCGTGGCGAGCCGGCCCGTTTCCGCAGCTCCGAACATGTCGATCGCGGCTTCTGCGCTCAGTGCGGCACGCCGCTCTTTTACGACGACACGACGGGCAACCGTGTCAACTTCACCATCGGCTCGCTCGACCATCCCGAACTCTTCCCGCCCGGCGCCAATACCGGACAGGAAGGTCAGGTGCCCTGGTTCACGACGCTCCTCTCAATCGAGAATGGTGGCCCGACCGAAGATCCGGATCGCCAGGCCTGGTGGAGCGGCATCAAGGCCAGCAACAACCAGCATCCCGACCACGACACCACGACCTGGCCCCCAAAGCAGTAATCCGAGTTAGGCCCCCAAAAATGTCCCGCGACCGCCTCTATCTCTTCGACACGACCCTCCGCGATGGCGCCCAGACCGCCGGCATCGAGTTCTCGCTGGAGGACAAGATCGCCATTGCGCGCATGCTCGAAGAGATTGGCGTCGACTATGTCGAAGGCGGCTACCCCGGCGCCAACCCGGTCGACACGGCCTTTTTCGAAGAGAAGCGCACCAGGAAGGCCACATTCACCGCCTTCGGCATGACCAAAAGGGCAGGGCGCTCCGCCGCCAACGATCCGGGCGTGCAGGGGCTGGTCAATTCCGCGGCAGACGCCACCTGTTTTGTATGCAAGGCCTGGGACTATCAGGTCGAACTGGCACTCGGCATCTCAACGGAGGAGAACCTTGAGGCGCTTGCTGATACGGTGCGCACCGCCGCTGCGTCAGGCAAGGAAGTGCTGATCGATCTCGAACACTTCTTCGATGGCTTTAAGGCCAACCCCACCTATGCGCTCTCCTGCGTCACCACGGCCCTTGAAGCGGGCGCCCGCTGGGTTGTCCTCTGCGACACCAATGGCGGCACCATGCCGTCCGAAGTCCGCCGGATCGTGGGTGAGGCGACCGAGCACGCCCCTGGCGACAGGTTGGGCATCCACCCCCATGACGATACCGGCCAGGCCGTCGCCAATGCGCTGGCCGCCATAGAGGCCGGTGTGCGCCAGATCCAGGGCACGCTCAATGGCCTCGGCGAGCGCTGCGGCAATGCCAACCTCGTCACCCTGATCCCGACCCTGGTGTTGAAGCCCTTCTATGCCGAGCGCTTCGAAACTGGCGTGACTCCAGATCAGCTGCTGAAGCTCACGCATATTTCCCGCGCTTTCGATGATCGCCTCAATCGGGCTCCGGCGCGGCAGGCGCCCTATGTCGGCGCCTCGGCCTTTGCCACCAAGGCGGGCATCCATGCCTCGGCCCTGCTCAAGGACTTTTCCACCTACGAGCACGTGCCCCCCGAAAGCGTCGGCAATGAGCGCGCCATCATGGTTTCCCAACAGGCGGGCAAGTCCAACCTGCTGACGGCGCTGGCGCGCCACGGCATCGTGCTCGAAAAGGACGATCCGCGCCTTGAAAAGCTGCTGGCTACGGTCAAGGAGCGGGAGGCGCGGGGCTATTCCTATGATGGCGCCGACGCCTCGTTTGCCATCCTGGCGCGCCGCGTGCTCGGCACGCTGCCGGACTTCTTCGATGTCGAGCACTATCGCGCCATGGTTGAACAGCGCCACAATGCGCAGGGCGAAGTCGTCACCGTGACCGAAGCCGTGGTCAAGATCCGCATTGATGGCGAATTGCTGATGTCGGTGGCCGAGGGCAATGGTCCGGTCAATGCCTTGGACTCGGCGTTGCGCAAGGATCTGGGCAAGTATTCGGCGCAGATCGAAGACCTGGAACTGGCCGATTTCAAGGTGCGTATCCTGGACGGCGGCACGGGCGCGGTCACCCGTGTACTGGTCGAGAGCCGCGATGGCAGCGGCGAGCGCTGGGGAACCATCGGCGTTTCGCCCAATATCATTGATGCGTCCTTTGAAGCTCTGTATGAATCAATCACATACAAGCTGTTGAAGACCGGGGCTTCTTCGGATTCGGCAGCGGGGCAAACTATAGACCGGTCGAAAGTCTTCGCCGTCTGAGCGCAATCATCGGGAGGGCAAACTGGCCGAAACCGCTCCGAAACGACCTCTGGCTCTGACAATCGGGGCAGCGGCAGTTACTCTTCTCGTCATACTCGGGGTCCTGGCGGGACCGTCGATC